>NZ_JAPPRN010000001.1:0-1407500 GCF_026672675.1 Ensifer sp. SL37
AAAGTTCACAAGGTCGGTGCTCCTGGTGATCGGATGCGTTTGACGATTTCGCCGACGCTACCGCGACTGGCTTTTTCGCCAATTTTCTTATGAATTTGCCGCACGCTGAGACTGGTAGAGGCGGCAAGCGTTTCGATCTCGACAATCAGCCGAGGCGCAAGCGGTGGTCGGCCGAGATGCTTGCCGCGCGCGGCGGCTGCCTTCATGCCGGCGGTAACGCGCTCGCTGATCAAAGAGGATTCCAGCTCAGCCATGGCTCCAATGATTGTGAACATGGCGCGCCCCATAGGACTTGCGGTGTCGATCTGATCCTGGACGCTGATGAAGCGCACGCCGAGGTGGTCGAATTCCTCGAGTGCGGTCAAAAGGTGGCGGGTGGAACGGGCGAAACGGTCGAATTTCCAGACCAGGACGCAGTCAACCTCACGGTTGCGAACACTCGCCATCAAGGCGTTGAGCCGGGGCGTCCCTCGCGGCGGCCTGACACCGCGACGTCACAGTAGTCTCCGACGATCTCCAGCCCGGCGCGCGCGGCGTAGCCGTGCAGGCCGTCATATTGGAGATCCGGCTTCTGGTCCGGCGTGGAGACGCGCAGATAGAGCGCCGTGCGGTTTTTTGGCCGGATGTGATGGCGGTTCCGTCCTAGAATGTCTTCCTTTTCGGACAAGGAATCGCTATGTCCTAACGCCTTCAATTCACGCATGTTTCGCCACGCCTCCGGCGGACCCTTTTCCGGACACCTCATGACCGCGATTGACCGCACCGCTTACCCGCGTCCAGGCGACCCTCTGACGGCTGAGGAATTGGACGCCCGCTACCACCTGAATGAAGCCGACCTTTTCTTTATTCGTGACAAGGCGCCCGGCGATATCGGCCGCCTGACACTGGCGACACTGCTGAAGGGCCGGCAGGACCTTGGCTACTTTCCAGCGCCGTCCGACGTTCACATCGATACGGTGGCCCATCTGGGGGCGCAACTGGACCTGGCCGCCGCATCTCCGCTGCTCGACGAGACCCGTCAAAAGACGATGCTCCACCGTTATCGGACGGCGGTACGCATTCATCTCGGCGTGTCGCCTTATTCTGAAGCGGCCGAGCAGCTGGTTTCGGCCGCCGTGCTTGCGGCGGCCGAAATGATGAGCGATCCGGCGGACCTGATCAATCGAGCCATTGAAGTCCTGGGTAAGGCCTCGATCGATTTGCCGGCCTTCAGCACACTGGATCGGCTGGTCAACCATCTGCGGGCCCAGGTCCACACACGCATGTATGACCAGGTCGCGGGGCGGCTGACGCCGGATGTTACCGCGGGCCTGGATGGGCTGCTGACGGTTCCGCCGGATGCCGCGACAACGGCCTTCAACCGCCTCAAGCAGACGCCGGGACCGGCGCGCCCCGAGACGATCAAACTGTGGACAGAGCGCCTCGACTGGCTGACCCGATTGATCGATCCCGATCCGCTCCTGGACGGCATTACCCATACCAAGCTCCGCCAATTCGCCGCCGAAGCCCGGGCTTTGGAGGTGAGCGAGGTTCTCGCCATTGCCCGGCCAGGACGGCGCCACATCCTGATACTGAGCTTGCTTCGACAGGTCCGAGCACAATGTCGTGACGAGCTGATCGAAATGTTGTTGCGCCGCATTCGAAAGACCCAGGCGGCCGCCAAGGAAGCGCTTAAGACGCTTCAGGAGCAGCACCGGGAGATGGAGGAGAAACTGATCGGGGTCCTGGGACAGGTGCTGGAAACCGCAAAGGACGGCGAGAGCGACACTGACACGGGACACCGCATCCGCGCCCTCCTGGCCGAGCAGGGCGGCGTCGAGGCGCTCTCGGAACAATGCGAAACGGTCAGCGCCTGGCATCGTAACAACGATCTGCCGCTGCTGTGGCCAATCCACGCCAAAACCCGCAGCCTTTTGTTCCGGCTGCTGGAACTGATGGAGATTCGCCCGGCGACACAGGACCGCAGCCTGCTCGATGCGCTGACGGTCGTCATCGAGCACCGTACCGCGCGCCGTGACGAACTGGCCGGGCAGCTTGACCTGAGATTCGCCTCGCAGCGATGGCAAAGCTTCGTGATGAAGCGCCGCAAGGGCCGTGTCGTGCTGGACCGGCGGGCGCTCGAAGTCTGCGTCTTCGTTCATCTGGCGGACGCGCTGCAGGCCGGCGACCTCTTCGTCGTCGGCGCCGAAACCTTCGATGACTACAGGACCCAACTCCTGCCTTGGTCGGACTGCGAGGCGCGGCTGGCGAATTATTGCGGTGCCCTCGGCCTTCCCGGTAGCGGCGAACAGCTTGTCGGCCAGTTGCGGCAGGAACTGACGGCTACGGCGGGGGCGGTCGATGCGGGCTTCCCCTCCAACGTCGAATTGACGATTGACGCAGACGGCGTACCCCACCTGAAGCAGCTCAAGGCCAAATGCCAGCCCGAGGGATTGTTGGCCTTCGAAACGGAAATCCATGCCCGCATGCGCGAGCGTCACCTGCTCGACATTCTCAGGGACGGCACCTTCTGGACCAACTTCACGCGCCACTTCGGCCCGCCGTCGGGGGCTGACCCGAAGCTCGGCAGAGCGGAGCAGCGCTATGTCTTCACCACTTTCGGCTACGGCTGCAATCTTGGCCCGGTCCAAGCCGCTCGGCACGCACCCGGCATCGCCAGCGCCAATACGTTGCGCCGGCTCAATGCCCAGCATATCGATACGCCCAAGCTCGAAGCCGCGATGACCGATCTGATCAACGCCTACAATCGCTTTGCCTTGCCAAAACTCTGGGGCGCGGGACGCGCCGCGATCGCCGATGGCACCCACGTCCCGCTTCGCGAAAACAACCTGCTGGGCGCCCAACACATCCGTTACGGCGCCTATGGCGGCATCGCCTACCATCATATCGCCGACAACTATATCGCGCTGTTCACGACCTTCATCCCCTGCGGCGTCTGGGAGGCCGTCCATATCCTGGATGGGCTTATGAAGAACCGATCCACGGTCCAACCGGATACCCTCCATGCCGACACCCAAGGCCAGAGCGAGCCTGTCTTTGGTCTTTCGCGCCTTCTCGGCATCATGCTGATGCCGCGCATGCGCAACTGGGGCGACGTCGCCTTTTACCGTCCCGACCAATCGGTGCGCTACCAGCATATCGACAGGCTCTTCACCCGCGAAATTGATTGGCGCCTGATCGCAACCCATTGGCAGGACATGATGCAGGTGATCCTCTCCATCCAGGCCGGTTTGGTCCTGCCCTCCATGTTGCTGCGCAAACTCGGCTCGCACAACCGCAAAAGCCGACTGTACCAAGCATTCCGCGAACTCGGTCGGGTCGAGCGCACGCTGTTCCTGCTGCGCTACATCGCCAATCCCGAGATTCGGCGCACAATCCGCGCCGAGACCACGAAAATCGAATCCTTCAACGATTTCCTCGACTGGATTACCTTCGGCGGTCCAATCATCAAGAGCGGCGATCCGGTCGAACAGGAAAAGCAGCTCAAATATGCCAGCCTGGTCGCCAACGCGATCATGCTCTCCAATGTCTCCGATTTGACGGACGTACTCTCGTCAATGACCGCAGACGGGCATCGTGTCACGCCGGAGTTCGCCGCAGCCCTCAGCCCTTACGCCCGCAAGCATATCCGCCGGTTCGGCAAATACGAGCTCGACATGGACGAGCGGCCAGCCCCGCTCATCCCGAAGCCCTTGCCGTTCGACCTGCCCTTGTGAACTTTTTACACGTACTTTCAATCTACCCGTTCAAGGCGTCGACCGGCATGGCACCGCACCAGTGGCAGACCAATGCGCGGGTTGAGAGAGCCAAGCAACTGTTGCTGAAGAACGAGGCGTCGCTGACGACGGTTGCGGCCGAGACCGGCTTCTCCGACCAGGCGCACTTCACCCGGGTCTTCCGCAAGGTCGTGGGCGCGACGCCTGCGTCTTGGAAACGCAGCCGATTGAGCTGAGCAAGTTCCATCTTGAAGGGCGGTTGTTCGCATCAAATAGCCCAGAAACGTTCAATTTCCGCTGATCGCGACAAGAGCCACCGGAATAGTTGATATAAACACTCACCTTATTAGAGGGTGTAAGCCGCGCCGCCTGTAAGGCACTGCGGTGGTTCGGGTGAGATGGCAGACAGATGATGGTAAGAGGTAAGGCAGTACGGCTGACGGAGTGGCTGGCAAGCGGGGTCGCCGCCATTGCGGTTCTGGCCACCGGCGCGGCAATGGCGCAGGATGCGCCGGCGACAAGGCTGGAAACGATCGAGGCGACCGGCGCGAGGACGGAGAACGACGCCACAGGTCCGGTCGACGGCTATGTCGCCAAGGCGACGACGACCGGCTCGAAATCCGCAACTCCGATCGCTGAGATCCCGCAGAGCGTTTCCGTCGTCGGACGCGAGGAGCTTGACGACCGCGGCGTCGTCAACAAGGTCGACGAAGCGCTGCGCTACACGCCGGGCGTGATGGCCGAGCCCTTCGGCGTCGATCCGGATACCGACTGGTTCTACATCCGCGGCTTCGACGCGACGCAGACCGGCGTGTTCCTCGACGGCCTCAACCTCTTTTCCTACGGCTTTGGCGGGTTCCAGATCGATCCCTTCATGCTGGAACGTGTCGAGGTGCTGAAAGGTCCGGCTTCGGTGCTTTATGGCGGCGCCAATCCGGGCGGGATCGTCAGCCTCATCAGCAAGCGGCCGACGGGGGAAAACTCCGCCTATGTCGAGACCGGCATCAACAACAACGGCAATGCCTTCCTCGGGATTGACGTGAACCGGCAGCTGGACGACGCAATCAACTATCGCGTCACCGGCAAGATCTCAGGTGGCGACAACTATGTGGACCATTCGGAGGATCTGCGCGGCTTCATCCTGCCGCAGATCACCTATCAGCCCGACGACGCGACCAGCTTGACCGTCTACGGCCTGCTGCAGGGCCTCGACCAGGTTCATACCGGTGGCGGCTTCCTGCCCTATGTCGGCTCGGTCGTCGATGCGCCCTTCGGCAAGATCGACCGCAAGGCCTTCTTTGGCGAGCCGGACATCGATACCGGAACTTATGTGCAGCAGATGCTCGGCTACGAATTCAAGCACGAGTTCGACAGCGGCTGGCAGTTCAGTCAGAACCTTCGCTACGGTCATCTCTACAAGCACGAGAACGGGCCTTACAGCTACGGCTACTACGATCCGAGCCTTCCTTTTCCGGTTTCGAACACGCCGGCGACCCCGGACAATCTGCTTTATCGCCTCGGCTTCGAGGCGACGTCGAAGGTCGATACGTTCGCCGTCGACAACCGGCTCGAAGGCGAGTTCGAGACGGGAGCGCTCGAGCATACGCTGCTCGTCGGCCTCGACTACAAGTTCTTCCGGCTGGACCACGTCCAGGCGTCGTCGGCGGGAACGCCGATCAGCGCTACTGATCCGGTCTATGGCGCGCCGCAACCCGCGAACGCCATCTACATCAACCAGGTGATCACACAGCAGCAGATCGGCGTCTACGCGCAGGACCAGATCCGCTTTGGCGACGGCTGGCTCGTCACGCTCAACGGCCGTTACGACTATGTCGACACCAAGACCGACAACGAGCCGACCTTCTGGGCGCCGACCCAGAATTCGAGTTTCGACTACAGCGAAGGCGCGCTTAGCGGCCGCGCCGGCCTTGCCTATGAATTCGACAACGGCCTCACCCCTTACGTCAGCGCCGCGACCTTCTTCAATCCGGTCGTGGCGGTAACGGCGACCGGCAACACGAAGCCCGAGGAGGGCGAGCAGTTCGAGGCCGGGATCAAGTACGAACCGACCTTTTTTGATGGCGTGCTGACGGCGTCCATCTATCAGCTGACCAAGCGCAACGCTCTTGTCACCGATCCGCTGACCAGCATCTCGACCCAGACCGGCGAAGTGCGTTCCCGCGGCATCGAGTTCGAGGGCAAGGTCAATCTTGACGAAAGCTGGAAGCTGATCGCGGGCCTCGATTTCATGGATATCGAGGTGACCGAGGACGCAAACCGTGCGCTGATCGGCAAATCGCCCTATCTCGTCCCCGATACGCAGGCTTCGCTGTGGCTCGACTACACGGTGCAGCAGGGCGCGCTGGAAGGCCTCAGCCTCGGCGCCGGCGTGCGCTATCGCGGCGAGAGCTGGGCGGACAAGGAAAATACCGCGAAGGTGCCGGCGTCGACCGTCGTCGACGCAGCCTTGCGCTACGAAAAGGACGGCTGGGGCGCTGCCCTCAACGTCACCAACCTGTTCGACAAGAACTATGTCAGCGGCTGCAATGGCCTGCTTGTCTGCGGATATGGCGATGCACGCACCGTCACGTTGAAGCTCAGCAAGACCTGGTGAGATCGTCCGGCTGATTGATGACCTGCTAAAGCAAACAGGGCGCTCGACCCGTGCCGGGGAGCGCCCTGTTTTTAACCCGGAGTGCCGCTATCGCACGCTAAAGGCGCCGACGGCTGAGAGCTCTCGAAACGGGTAGTGGCCTTTAAATGGAGAGGCCCGCCGCCTTTTCAAGGGCGAGAGCCCCCTCGGAGCGAATTACTTCGCGCCGATTGCAGCAAGGCCTGCTGTCGCGCAGTTTGCGTCAACGTCGCCCGACGGCGCACCGCCGACACCGATGCCGCCGACGAGCGCCTTGCCGAACTTGATCGGCACGCCGCCGGCCTGGATGACCATGCGTGCGTCCATGTCGCGGAGACCTTCATTGGCGGGCTTGGAAGCGATGAATTCGCCGAGGCCAGCCGTGTCGCGCCCCATGGCCGCCGAGGTGAAGGCCTTGCCCTGGGCGCTGTTTCCGGTGTGCGGACCGGCATTGTCGGCCTTCAGCAGCACCTTGGTCGAACCGTCCCGTGCAACGACCGCGACGCTGACATTGTGGCCTTCGGCGGCGCATGCCTTCAGCGCTGCGCCGGCCGCCTTGACGGCCATGTCGAGCGGCAGGTAGGCGGCGGTCGGAAGCTCCTGGGCGGTGGCGGCAACGGGAGCGAGAAGAGCTGCTGCAAGCACGATATTGCGGATCATCAATGGGTTCCTTTCCTGTTGATATGGAAAGGTTATTGCGGGACGCCGCCCATCGATATTCGTAGCTCTTCCATCACCATCCGTAGTTCTACGGAGTTTGCGTCCCTTCGAGCCAGATGCGGGTCAACTCCGCCTGCGAGGTGCTGCCGAGCTTGGCGCTGATCGCCGCGCGATGGCTTTCCACCGTTCGCGGCGAGAGGCCGAGCCCCTCGGCGATCTGGCGGGTGGTGAAACCTGCAGCGATGCGATCGAGAACCTCGCGCTCACGCTGCGTGAGCGCTGCCAACAGAGCAAGAGTTTCCGCCTTTTCCGCCCGTGCCTGCATCGTACGCACCAGTATTTCCTGCCCCTTGTGGATCGCGTCGATCAGGTCCTCTTCGTCTATGGGCTTGGAGAGAAAGTCGATGGCGCCGTTGCGGAAGGCGCGCCGGCAAGCTTCGATATCGCCATGGCCGGAAATGACGATTGTCGGCCAGTCCACGCCATTTTCGCGGAGCTTTTCCTGCAGCTTCAGCCCGGAGATCGCCGGCATGCGGATGTCGAGGATCAGGCAACCCGGCTCAAGGCGCGACAATTGCCCGAGAAAAGCCTGCGGATCGGCGAAGGGGATGACCTTGATGCCGACCGTCGAGAGCAGCAGGCCGAGCGCGCGGCGGACCGCATCGTCGTCGTCGACGAGATAGACGGGAACGGTCATTGTGTCTCTTCCAGACGGGCTCGCGCCTTGGGCAGTGTCACCCGGAAGGTGGCGCCCTCGTCGCCGGCCACCAATGTAATCTCGCCGCCGACGCGTTCCACCAAGCGTTGGCTGAGGGCGAGGCCAAGTCCCGTGCCGCCCGCCCGCGTCGTCATGAACGGGGTGAAAAGGCGCGGGCGCAAGGCTTCGGGAATACCTGGGCCATTGTCGACGACATCGAAAACCACCATGGAGTCTTCTTGCCTCAAGGTCACGACCACGCCGGGCTCTTCGCCTGCGTGACCGTCAAGTGCTTCCATCGCATTACGCACCAGATTGAAGGCTACCTGCTCGATTTCGACCGGGTCGCCTGTCACGATCACCGGCGTTTCCGGCAGGCGGAACTCTAGCAGGATGCTGCGGGACCGGGCGTCCTGCTCCAGCAGCGCCTCGACATTGCCGAGCGCTCGGCGCAGGTCGAATGCACTCACAGGTACCGCATTCGGCTGCGACCAGTTGCGGAACCGCTCCAGAATACCGGAAGCCCGGCGCGCCTGGCTGATGGTATCGTCGAGCACGGAGGCGAGGGCAGCGTGGTTCCCCTGGTTGAGGAGGCGACGCCCGGCTTGAGCCTGCGCGAGGATTGCGGTCAAGGGTTGGTTCAACTCGTGGGCCATGCCGCTTGCCATCTCTCCAAGCGCATTGACCCGTGAGGCATGGCTAAGCCGCGAATCGAGCGCGCTCAGCCGTGCCTGCTGTTCCGCCGCGCGGGTTCGCGCCCGTTGGCGCAAGGCCGCCAAGCCTGCGAGATAGGCGAGCGTCAGGGCGACGAACGTCAGGCCAGTCTGTAGGGGCGGAAACATATCGGAGAGACCGATATCCATACCGGTTTCGAGCAAGAGCGGTTGTGACGCGCTGCTGAGCGGCCTGGAGAAGCGGATGGCATTGGGCAGCGTGGCCGGCTGAAGCAGATTGTGCCCGTCCGGCAGCGAAAGCCGGACGGCCGTGCTCGATCGGGACCAGAAAGGCCCGCCATCGCCGATCAGCTTGCCGGCATCGATGGCGAGCATCAACCCGTAGCGCGCCTCGTTCGTGTTGGGGCTGCGCTTGACCATCATGTAATGATCGGGGCGCTGCGGATGCGGCAGAAGTGCAATCCGGCCGTCGGAAGCTTTGGCCGCCGCACGAATGCGCTTGGCCGTCGCCGCATCCAGCGGACCGGTCCCGATCGTCTCTGTCTCCGGATCAAGCGAGACAAGCTGGACTTCATCAATGCGCGGATAGAAGCGGGTAATCGTACGCGCGACATCCAGGAAGAGATCGTGCCGGCGCCCTTCGGACGCAACCGCCACGGCCGAAAGCGCCGTCAAATGGGCATCGTGCTGATCGGCGCGCTGGGAGGCCAGCCCATGGAGCACGGTACTTTCCTGCTCCAGTTCGGCAACGAGGGACTGTCGCTCACGAGCGCCGAGAGCCACGGCCCCGACAAGCAGGAGGAGACACCAAAGGGCAGCAAGAAAAAAGGGCCGCTCAAGAAACGGACGGTTGTTCGGTAACATTGATCATTCTTGTCATTTGCAGGCTTTCTTGCACAGCCTTCCATTGCTGCTGTCCGGCTGCGCGGGGCGCCTGCCGGGGAAAATACGGTCCCGACGACGCGTCGCGCGGCGCTACCCCGAACGATCGCCAAGCACGGCCGGCCGTTTCAGCCCGGCTTGCGCGCGATCACGAGCTTCGCCTTGAGGATCTGCACGACCTCGTTGCGCTGGTTGATCGTCTGGCTGACGACGACGGCGATGCCGCGGTCCGGTTTCGAGCGCGAGGGAATGATCTCGACCACCTCGCTTTCGACACGCAGGGTATCGCCGGGCCGCGTCGGGGCCGGCCAAGTGATGTCTCCGCCCGCGCCGATGAGGCCACCGGCGAAAGGCAGGCCGGTCTCCACGTTCAGCCGCATCGTGATCGCCGCCGTGTGCCACCCGCTTGCGGCCAGGCCCTTGAAGAGCGTGTCACTGGCGGCCGCCTCGTCCAGATGAAACGGCTGCGGGTCGAACTGTGCGGCAAAAGTCTTGATCTGCGCCTCGTCGACCGTATGCGTCGCGCTGGTAAAGCGTTGTCCGACGTGAAGATCCTCCAGATAGAGACGATCCGGTCTGGAACCTTGCATGGGCCTTCCTCCTTCCATCGTATCTTCGAATTAGTGTGCGCCACCCGCGCCGGCGCCGCCGAGTTGGATCTTGCGGGTGAAGAGCAGCGCGATGGCTGCAAGCGCCAGCACGATCCCGATCACCGCGAAGGTATCACTGAAACCGAGGATCAGCGCCTGCCGGCGAACCGTAGCACCGATCACGGCGATCGCCTTGTGCTGTGCGACGGCGGCATCGGTGACGCCATGGGCCATGAAATGCCGCGTCAGATCGCCGATCCGGTCGCGGACTTCGTCGCGATAGACAGTCACCGACTGGCCGATGATGTTTGAGTGAAACTGCTCACGCTTGGTCAGCACCGTCGCAAGGGTGGCCGTGCCGACGGCGCCGCCGAGATTGCGCAGCATGTTCGACAGGCCCGAGGCGGCTGCCGCGTCGTTCGGGGCGATACGGGCGGTGGTGATCACCGTGATCGGCGTCAGCACCAGCGCCTGACCGATGGCGCGTACGATATTCGGGACGAAGAACTGGTCGCCGGCACTGTCGAGCGACAGCGTCGTGTTCATGAAACAGCTGGCCGCGAAGATGCTGATGCCGACGAAACCGATGTAGCGCACGTCGAACCGCTTCATCAGCGCCGGCACGAGCGGGATGATGAGAAGCTGCGGCAGCCCGGTCCAGGCAAGCACGAGGCCAATCTGCTCGGCATTGTAGCGCTGCACCTGGCCGAGATACTGCGGCAGGATGTAGACCGTGCCGAACAGGGCGACGCCGACAAGCACGTTGACGAGAACGCCGACCCCGAAATTGCGCTGCTTGAGCAGGCGCAATTGCACCAGCGGCTTTTCGACCTTGAGCTCTATGATGATGAAGGCGATCAGGAACACGGCCGCCGTCAAAGCGAGCTTGACGATGAACGGCGATTGGAACCAGTCGTCCTTGTTGCCTTCCTCCAAAACCGTCTGTAGCGCCGAAAGGCCGATGGCCATGGTAATAATGCCGGCCCAATCGCCCTCCTTGAGCAGGGACAATTGCATCGGCTTCTTCTCAAGGGTGAAGTAGAGCGCAATTACCATCACCAGGCTCGGCGGGGCGTTGACGAAGAAGATCGACTGCCAGCCATAATTCTCGGTGAGATAGCCGCCGATCGTCGGGCCAATCGCCGGGGCGAAGGTGACCGAGAGCGCAAACAGCGCCAGGCCGAGCGGCTGCTGCGCTTTGGGCAGGCGGGTCAACACCATGGTGAAGGCCATCGGAATGAGCACGCCGCCGGCAAAACCCTGCAGACCGCGCAGCGCAATCATCGAGCCTAGATCATGGGCAAACGCACAGGCCGCCGAAAACAGCGGAAACAGGATGGCGTTCGTCAGCATATAGCGCCGGAACGAGAAGACGCGGCTCAAATAGTCGGTGAGCGGGATCACGACGATTTCGCCGATGAGATACGAGGTCGATATCCAGGCGCCGTTGTCGACGCCGGTACCGATGCCGCCTTCGATATCGAGCAGCGAGGCGTTGGTAATCTGGATGTTGAGGATCGCCATGAAGGCGCCGATCAGGCCGGCAAGAACGGAAATCCAGGCCGTCGTACTTGCCTTGTCGGGCGACGTTGCTGCGGGCTCACGCACGCCGGGCGAAACCATGGGCATCGTGGTGGTGGACATTGCATCCTCCTGCCAGCCCTTAAAGCTGGGAACGGCGCCTGAGCGTCCTTCAGTTTATGCTTGCCGACACGGCGGCCACCGCCGTTCCTGCGGTTCGGGTGTCGATCGTCGGGTAGACGGACATGCCGGGCCGCAGCACCACGTCGTGCGGACTGTCGCGATTGATCACGATCTTGACGGGGATGCGCTGCACCACCTTGGTGAAGTTTCCCGTCGCATTGTCGGGCGGCAGCAGCGCAAATTCCTGGCCGCTTGCCGGCGAGATGCTGTCGACGTGGCCCTCGAAGACCTGGCCCGGGAAGGTGTCCACCTCTATCGCCACGGTCTGGCCGGGAACGACATCGGCAAGCTGTGTTTCCTTGTAGTTGGCAACGATGTAGGCCGCGTGCGTGGGCACGACTGCCATCAGCTGTGTCCCGGCCTGCACATATTGACCGACGCGCAAGGTGCGGTTGCCGATCACGCCATCGATCGGCGCCGCGAGCGCGGTGTAGGAGAGGTTGAGCTCGGCCTGATGATCGGCCGCCTTCGCGCTGTCTAGCGCGGCCTTTGCTTGTGCGACTTCGGCTTTGATCACGTCGAGCTGCTTGACCGCGCTTGCGAGCGCTGCCGTGTCGCGCGTCACCGCGGCCCTTGCGGCGGCAATGCGTGAGGCGGCCTGTTGCGCGTTCTGTAGGGTACCGAAGCCTTGCCTTGCGAGCTCCGAATAGCGCCTGTCGTCCTGCTCGGCGAAGGTTTGGTCGGCCTTGTCGGCCTCGACCGTCGCCTTGGCCGAATCGATCACGGATTGCTGTGCGATGAGAGCCGATTGCTTGTTTGCGATATTGGCCTCGGCGGCTTCGACGCCGGCCCTGGTCTGTTCGAGGCTGACTGTGAAGTCCCGATCGTCGATGCGGGCGAGAACCTGCCCGGCCTTGACCTGCTGGTTGTCGGTGACCAGCACCTCGGCGATATGGCCCGAGACCTTTGGGGCAATGGTCGTGCTATCGGCCTTCACATAGGCGTCGTCGGTCGACACCTCGAAGCGACCCGTCGTCCAGTAGGCCCAACCGAAATCGATCGCACCGGCGACGGCGGCGATTGCAACGGATGCGAAAAGCACATTGCGAAGCCAGCGCCTGCGGGTTCCGATAGCGTTCGTGGCGATCACAGTCGGGATGACAGGCAGCGTCCGCTGTGCCTCCACGCCGGGCACGGCCTCCGTCGTTTTCATAGGCTGGGCATTTTCGATGCTGAATGACTGCTGGCTCATTTCCGGTTCCTTTCACCGGTGCGGCGCGCGTCGAAATGAACGGTTGGCCAAATAAGGAAACTTTATGCTTTCCAAAATATTCGCGCCGCCGATTGCTGTCAAACGAATTTGGAAAGTTTGGCCGTTCCATAATCTGAGCTGTCACCCAGGTAACATGATTACGAGGCGTTCGCGATCGACGGCGCCCGCGCCATCTTCAGTTGGCCGAACATGACCGCTATCTCAATGCGGCTACCGGGGCGCATATTCCGCGTGAACCTCACGACTCGGTTCTGAGGTATTTGTCACGCCGAGCCCTTAAAGCCCGGCCTGTCGCATCTCGCTTGCCAGAAACTCGGTGAAGGCCTTCACCTTCGGCAGCAACAGCCGATTGGTAGGATAGACCGCGTAGATGCCGCGTTCGGCGAGCTTGTGACCAGGCAGCACCTGGCAGAGCTTGCCCTCGGCAAGCAACGGCGTGGCGATGAAGGAGGGCAACACGCCAATGCCGATGCCCGCCTGAATCATTTCGCTGAGCATCAGGCTGTTGTCGGCGACGAAACGTGCCGGCAGGTCGATCATGACGGCGCCGTCAGGCCCTTCCAGCCTCCAGCTGCCGGGCTGGTCGGCCAGGCGATAGGTGAGGCAATGGTGGCTCTTGAGATCGGCAACGGTCGCGGGCGTGCCATTGTCTGCGAGATAGGTCGGGGCGGCGCAGATGACTTGGCCAATGTCGCCGAGCCGCCGGGCGATCAGCGATGAATCCGTCAGAGCCGCGCGCACCCGGATGGAAACGTCAAAGCCTTCTGAAACGATGTCGAGCACGTGGTCGTCGAGCGTCATGTCGACCTTCAATTGCGGATGAAGTGTCATGAAGCGCGCGAGCATCGGCGCAAGCACGGTCAATCCGAAGGAGAGGGGCGCATTGAGCCGGAGCCGGCCGTTGATTTCGCCGGCCTCGCCGGAGGTGGTGCGCTCCAGATGATCGAGCTCGTCGAGAAGCCGGCAGCATTCGGAAAAATAGGCGCGTCCGTTTTCCGACAGGCTCATGCGCCGGGTCGTGCGCACGATAAGCACGGCCCCGAGCCGTTCCTCCAGTTGCCGGACCTGCTTGCTGATCGACGCGTTCGACTGTCCGAGCTCCTCCGCCGCCTTGTTGAAGCTCTGAAGCTCGATGACGCGGCGGAACGAACGCATGGCGGCCAGCAGATCCATATTTTCTCCAGAGTAAATTATGTTTTCCGTTCATCGCTGATTATTCGCATCAACGCTAGCAATATCGTGAGCCCAGCTTCCTGATGTCGATGGAAGACCAGAAGAAGGAGTTCATCATGTTCAACACCGCAGTCCTGGAGCGTGTCTTGGTCGCTTCTCTCGTCGCCAGCCTCTTCGGCGGCACGGCCTTCGCTCAGGAGGTCGGCAAGAGCCCGTGGGGACCGAAGGACGAGATCGGGCGCCTCAACCTCATCACGCCGGATTCCCGCGCCGCCATTTTGTCGCGGATAGAGGGCAGCAAGTCCTACGACCTCGCGGTCGAGTATTTCATCGGCATGCCCAGCTGGGAGGCGGCCGGGGACCCGCCCTACCAGATGTGGATGACGCACACGCCGAATGGCACTCTGGTCTCCGATCCGATGAAGGTCGGCAAGGAGATGAACGCCCATGTCAGCTACACCGGCTCGGCGGTTTCTATGTATGCCCACATGGGCACCCACATTGACGCGCTCAATCACTTCGGCCTGAACGGCAAGATCTGGAATGGCTATGCCGCCGCCGATCACCTCGGGGACCAGGGTTGGACCATCACCGGCGCCGAAAAACTGCCGGCGATCGTTGCGCGCGGCGTGATGATCGACGTCGCGGCAGCCAAAGGCATGCAGATGCTGCCCGACAACTACCGGATCACGCGCAAGGATCTCGAAGACGCGCTGAAAAGCCAGGGCGTGACGCTAGCGGAGGGCGATGTCGCCTTGATCCGCACGGGTCGCATGCAGAACTACGAAGACAAGTCCGCCTATATGAGCAATCCCCCCGGCCTCAGCATCGACGCGGCAAAGTTCCTCGTCGAGGACGGCGGCGCCATGGTGGTGGGCGCCGATAACCTGAGCTTCGAAGCCTTCCCGGCCGATACGGAAAACAACTACATTCCCGTTCATACCTACCTGCTCGCGCAGCAAGGCGCTCCGATCATCGAGCTCATCAATCTCGAACAACTGTCCAAGGACAGGGTCTACGAGTTCGCCTTCGTTGGTGCGTCGTTGAAGTTCCGCGGCGCCGACGCAGCTCCGATCCGGCCGGTCGCCTTCCCGTTGCGATAGGCAGATGCCGTTAGGCCATAATCGGCTGACCCGTGTGCCGCGGGATTGCCCCCGCGGCACTCGCCGTTTCCGCAACAAACACCGCCCGATATCCCTGCCGCATGGCGACGTCCGTACACGAAAAATCTTGACATTGCACGAAAATGCACAAAATTGCCGGACCGCATCACAGCCATTATCAATGGAGGGCGCATGAGCATTGCACACCGAATTCAAGTGGAAGACGTCACTATTCTCTCGGATGATTGGTACGTCCTGAAGAAAACCACCTTTTCCTTTTTGCGCGGCGACGGAAGCTGGCAGCGGCAATCACGGGAAACCTACGATCGCGGCAACGGCGCGACGATCCTGCTCTACGATCCGGTCCGCCGCACCGTGATCCTGACCCGACAGTTTCGCTACCCAGCCTTTGTTAACGGCCATGACGATCTGCTCGTCGAGGCCCCGGCGGGACTGCTCGACAACGCCGAACCGGAAGCGCGCATCCGCGCGGAAACGGAGGAGGAGACGGGCTTTCGCGTGCGCGACGTGCGACAGGTGTTCGACGCCTTCATGAGCCCAGGCTCGGTGACCGAGCGCCTGCATTTCTTCGTTGGCGAGTACCAGCCCGACGACCGCACATCCCAGGGCGGCGGTAACGCAGACGAAGGCGAGGATATCGCAGTTCTCGAACTTGGCATAGACGAGGCGCTTGCCATGATCCGCTCTGGCGCCATCCGCGATGGCAAGACGATCATGCTTCTGCAGTACGCCGCCTTGAACCTGTTCTCCAGCTCAATGCCCATTGGGGTCCCGGCAGGCTGAAGCGATGGCGGTCGCCCGAACCGGCGGTCGGGACACCTCCCAGTAACCGACTACCTTGCCCTTGCCCTTGCCCTTGCCCTTGCACCAGCGTCTGCGGATATCCATGCCGCTCCTGTCTGACGGTGGTGGAAACCATTGGAAAACGGCCTGTTTGGGTAAACGCCGCCAAGATCCGCCTGTGCTTCACGTGGTGAGCATCGCCCGGCGATGACATCGTCGAAGATGCGGGCCACGGCCGCCATGTCGCAATCCTGCGGCGACAGCCGAACGCGGGAAACGCCGGCGGCGGCAAGCTCTGGCAGTTCCTGGATCAGCGCCTGGCAGGTGTGCGACATGGTCTGTACGCCGTTCAGCGCCAGAAAAGGCTGGCTGTCGAGGGTCTCGACGGTCAGGCCGTCAGGGTCTTCGCCGCAGATGAACTGGCAATTGTCCTTGATCAGCCCCTTGGAGCGGGCATGGGCGCAACGCGCCGAAATCGCCAGCGGTACGCGGCCGAACGCGAAGACCTCGAAGTCGACCCCCGGACTTTCCTCGATAATGCCGCGCACCGACGTCATCGGCAGTTCTGGCGGCAGACAGATGCTCGTCGCGCCCCTCGACCCCAAGAGCCGGGCGGTCGCGCCGTTATAGACGTTGACCAGCGGCCCGATCGAATGCGGCTTGCCGGCAAGCAGGTGGAGCGCGGATAGGTCATTGACCTCGATCGGATGGGCGCTGTCACGCACAAGCCCGCGCACCAACTGGCTTTCACGTTCCAGCGTCACCAGCGCGAGCGAGGCGAGGCTTACTTGCTTGCCGGCATTCTCCAGCCGTTCGATGACCTCGCCGACAAAGGGCTCGATGAAATGCAGCCGCTTCGAGCAGACGGCCTCGCCGATCGTGACGTGGGCGATCGGCGCTTCGTCGGCAATGCGGAAATAAAAATCGCGCCATTTGGGGCCATCCCAGAGATAGTAGACCGGGCCGAGGCTCAGGACGGGCTTGGATGGGCTTGTCGATATGGTCATGGGCCGATTACCTCCAGCGCTTTTCGTAGGCGCCTGTTGTCGTCTTCTGGCCTTCGCTGAGCGCCTTCAGCCGCGACACCAATGCGGGCCGCTCGGTGGCGCTGGCGGTCAGTGCCCGCCGCATCACTGACACGACCTCGGCGACATAGGCCTTGCCGCGCTGCCGGCCCTCGATCTTCAGCGCGCTGACGCCGGCGCTGCGCAGGGCATCGATATGGTCCATGACGTCGAGTGAAACCGGGTCCTCGAAGGCGTAGCCGCGGTCCTCCGCAATGTCGAAGCGCCCCTTGCAGAGCGTCGGATAGCCAGCGGCTTCGCCCGCCGGGAAGCGGTTGATAGTGTAATCGCCGAGCTCGGACACCAGCTCGCGTCCGTCCTGGCGATAGCGCACGTGGCTTGCGGGCGAGCAGACACCGTTCATGTTGGGCGACTTGCCCGTGGCGTAGGAAGAGAGCGAACAGCGCCCCTCGGCCATGACACAGAGGCCGCCGAAGGCAAAGACCTCGATCTCGCAATCGATCTGTTTGGCAAGGCGAGCGATGTCGGCGATCGTCAGGGTGCGCGGCAACACAACGCGTTTTGCCGCGAAGGTCTCGACGAGGAAGCGCACGGCGTCGGCATTCGAGGCCGAGGCCTGGACGGAAACGTGCAGCCGCTGCTGCGGATGGCGTTCCACCGTATAAGCCATCAGGCCGAAATCCGCGAGGATGACGGCATCGGCACCAAGTGCCACGGCGTCATCCACCGCCTGATGCCAGAGCGTCTCCTGGCCGGCGCGCATGAAGGTGTTGATCGCAACAAAGGTCATCACCCTGCGCTGCTTGGCATAGGCAATTGCCGTTCGGAGTTCGTCGCGCGAGAAGTTCAAGCCCGGAAAATTGCGGGCGTTCGTCTCATCGCGAAAGCCGCAATAGACCGCGTCGGCACCGGCATCGACGGCTTCGCGGAAGGCAGCTGGCGTGCCGGCGGGGCAGATCAGTTCCATTGGGGAGCCTCCTCCTTGAGAACGCGGCCAAGCGCACGTTCGCGGATCTTTTCTCCCGCGCGGCGCACGAGCGGGGCCAGCGGTCCGGCCATGTCAGCGAGATCGCTTGGAAGGTCGATCTCGCAGTCGTCGAGTGCGTTGCGCAGCGCCAGCATCGCCTCCATGTCGCCGCTGACGGCAAGATCGCGCGAAAAGAACACGGCGTCGCCGTCGATGCGGCCCTCGAGCAGCGCCAAGAGCAGTACGAGCTCGCCTTCCATGCAGGCATCGGAAACCGGCGTGCGCTCCTTGCGATGTACGGAGATGCGCGGCACGGCCGGTTCGACAAGGAAGCCGATCGGCAGGTCAGACGGCTGGAAGGCGTAGCGCTTGGCTGCATGATCCGCGAGACGGTCGAAGAGGCCCGGATGGCTCGCGATCACATGGGCAAAGACGCGCTGCACCACGCTTTCGATGGCGACGATGGGAACGAAGCTAAGGGGGGCGGTGATCGCGAGCGGAAGTGTCATTTGCTACCTGTGGAGCGTCGGAATCGAACGATGCGGCGCATGCTAGTCGCCTGCTGCCGGTCGTTGTTTGCGCCACGTCAAAGACAAGGGCCATTCGCCGCCACAAACAGGCTCCATGAACAGGACCTTTCGCCCGTCAAAGGGCTTTGCAACGCTTCAGGATTTTATCGACGCGCTCGAGCGCGACGGCGATTTGAAGCGGATTTCGCGACCGGTTTCGCTGGTGCATGAGGTGACCGAAATCCACCGCCGCGTGCTTGCCGCCGACGGGCCGGCGCTTCTCTTCGAGCGGCCGGTCGATGCGACAGGCGCCGCACAACCGATCCCGCTTCTGACCAATCTCTTCGGGTCGGAACGCCGGATCGAGCGTGGTTTCGGCCTGGCGCCGGGCGGGCTCGATGCGCTTGCGGGTGAACTTGCGGAGCTGCGCGATCCGAGAGCGCCGCAGTCGCTGCGCGACGCCTGGGATCGGCTGCCTCTGCTCCGATCGGCGATGTATATGCGGCCACGAAAGGTAACGCGTCCGCTGTGTCAGGAGGTCGTCTGGCGCGATCAGGAAATCGACCTTGGGCGCCTGCCGGTTCAATGGTGCTGGCCGGGAGAGCCGGCGCCGCTGATTACCTGGCCACTGGTGATCACGCGCGCGCCGGATGATCCGTTCGATGTCAATGTCGGGATCTATCGCATGCAGGTGCTAGGGCCCGATCGCGCCATCGTGCGCTGGCTCGCCCACCGCGGCGGCGCCCGCCACCATCGTCTCTGGCAACGCCTGGGTCAGGACATGCCGATCGCGGTCGTCATCGGTGCCGACCCAGCGACGATCCTTTCTGCGGTCATGCCGCTGCCGGACGGACTGAGCGAGCTGAATTTCTCAGGCCTGCTTCGGCGCGGCAGGACGCAACTCGTAAAAGCGAAGACCGTGCCACTTTCAGTGCCGGCCAATGCGGAGATCGTGATCGAAGGTACGGTGTCGGCGAGCGAGACCGCGGAGGAGGGCCCCTATGGCGACCATACCGGCTATTACAATTCGGTGGAGCCGTTCCCGATCATGCGTCTGTCGGCGATCACCATGCGTCGGAATCCGCTCTATCTTTCCACCTATACCGGCCGACCGCCGGACGAGCCTTCGCGGCTCGGAGAGGCGATGAACAGGCTGTTCGTGCCACTGGTTCGCAAGCAGTTTCCGGAGATATCCGATCTCTGGTTGCCGCCGGAGGCCTGCTCCTACAGAGCCATGGTCGTCGCGATCGACAAGCGTTATCCCGGTCAGGCCAAGCGCGTGATGATGGGGCTTTGGTCTGTCTTGCCGCAGTTCAGCTACACCAAGCTGATCATCGCCGTCGACCCGGATATCGACGTGCGCAACTGGTCCGACGTAATGTGGGCTCTTGCGACCCGCTTCGATGCCAGCCGCGACGTGACCGTGATCGAGGGCACGCCGATCGACTATCTCGACTTCGCGTCGCCACGCTCCGGCCTCGGTGGCAAGCTCGGGCTCGACGCCACCAACAAGATTGGCGCCGAGACCGACCGTGAATGGGGGCGGGTGCTCGAAATGTCGCCGGAGGTCGTGGGTCAGGTCGATGCGATCTGGGCCGGTCTCGGGCTAGGAGGGCTGACCCGATGAACCGGTTGAAGATCGTCCTCGGTGTCACCGGGGCTTCGGGTGCTGCGATTGCGGTGCGCATCGCGGAGCGGCTCAGCGAAATCGAAAGCGTCGAGCTGCATCTGGTTCTGTCGCCGGCGGCGCACCGCACGCTCGCGCATGAGGTCGGCGCAGGCGCTCTTCCATCCCTGCTGCGTCTGGCCGCGCGGACCTATGACCACGCCGATATCGGCGCGGCGATTGCGAGCGGATCGTTTTCGACGGCCGGCATGATCGTCGCGCCGTGCTCCATGCGCTCACTTGCGGCGATCTCTGCCGGCATGGCCGATAACCTCGTGGTACGGGCAGCCGACGTGCATCTGAAGGAGCGGCGCAGGCTGGTGCTGATGGCACGCGAGACACCGCTGCATCTCGGTCACCTGCGCAATATGTGCGCCGTCACGGAAATGGGGGCGATTATCATGCCGCCGGTGCCGGCCTTCTATCATCGGCCTGAGAGCGTCTCGGCCATCGTCGACCATCTGGCGGCCCGAGCGATCGACCTGCTGGCACTGCCGATCACCCCGCAGGCTATGGCCTGGCAGGGTGAGGACCAAAAATCATCGTGATCTAGGAGACGGTGGCCTGAAGCAGCGGATCGGCGCCGAACAGGACCTCGTGACCGCCAAGCAGCAGCCACACGGCAATCGCGACGGTGGCAAAGGCGGCGATGATCATCACGGGATCGGCGCGCAAACGGGTTTCGCCTCGAATGATGGCCGCAAAGGGCCAGACTGACGTGCCCTTCGAGGCCGCTTGCCAGTTGTCACCCAAATGCCGGCGGGCACGCTTTTCAAGCATGAAGAAGCCACCGGCGGAAAACAGTGCGAAACCGCCGAAAAGAACCAGCGCGCGCAAGTCGCCATTGGGCACGATGTGACCGGCGGCCCAGAGCAGGAAGCCCCAGAGCACCGGGTGACGGGTGATCGTTACGATGGCGCCGGGCCGCTCGTTTCCCTGATAGATGGAGATCGACAGCGCGTTTTCGCTGAAGAGGCCAGCCAGCACGAGAAAGATGCCGAGTGGCGCCAGCACGAAGGTTACCCAGGCCTGCCAGGCCGCCGGTTCCCAGAGCGGGATGAAATCGAGCTGAAGGGCCGCGTGAAAGACGAAGCCGAGAGCAAGCACGGAAAGAAGCGAATACACCGCGAAATAGGTCGAGCGACCGAGCCGGTCGATCAGGCCCTGGCGTAACGCCGGCCAGGCCGGCACCAGATGGAGCAGCAGGAAGACGGCGAAGGCGAGGAGAAAATAGGTCATATCGGTTGTCTCACGCATGGCGCCAGAGAAGCAGGCGCTCCGTTGCGACATGGCGGCGAACCGTTTCGAAGAAGCCCCGCAGCATGTAGCCGATCGCATCCCAGCTGAGCGATGGCCTGTTGTCGAGAACCGCCTTCAGCACACGTACCAGCTCGACGGCTGCCCGATCGTCCTGGTCATGCTCGGCGCGCAGCCGTGCGATCAAGGCGTAACGGCCGTCGTCTGCCCGCTGAATTTCGACTGCTGGAAACAAGATCATTTCCTCCAGCGCGTGGACGCGCCTGAGCTTTTCCGGCAGCTCCGTCAGGATCACGCGGCAGCTCGTCAGGTCGATGCGGCGCGGGATGGAATCGGCCAGCGTCTCGAGGCGATCACACAGGGATAAAAGCTCGCGGTAAGCCTGCCCCAGCTCGTGATGTTCTGAAAATTGCTGCTGCATCGATCTGCTCCGTTGAGTGTTGGTTCGAACTACACCCGACGGCAATGATCCTCTTTGACATTTCTCAAAGTCTGCAGATCAGCGATCGAGAAACAGAACGATGGCGATCGCAACGGAGGAGAGGATCGCCGACAGCGTCGCGCCGCGCTGAAGCACGCCCATGCGATAGAGCACGAGGGCGAAGACGATGATGATGGGGGTGGCGACGGAAAGGCCGATCTGTGCGTCTGTCATCGGAAGGCTCCTTTGTTGTCAGCCAATAGCCCCGCCCCCTGCCGGCTTCTTTGCTCAATCGCAAAGACAGGGTGCGCGCTCGCGCCTAGCTCGAACGATGTTTTTTGAACGGAGGCGCTGACATGGATGCCCGCAGTCATCCGATTGCCGCAACGGTGGAAGAGGATACGACGGACGCCTTGCTGCTCTGGGTGCTCGTCTGGAGTGAACTTGCCGCGTTCGGTATTCTGCTTGTCGGCTTCCTGATTGTGGGTCTTCTCCAGCCGGACGCGTTTGCCGCCGCCCGCTCGCATCTCGATCCGCTGCTTGCCGGTATCAACACGCTTGTTCTTTTGACAAGCGGCTGGCAGGCGGCCTTGGCGACGAGGCCGAGTGCATCGCTTAAGCAGCGTCGGCGGGCGCTGGTGAATGCAGCACTTTTCGGCTTCGCCTTCGTGGGGATCAAGCTCTTCGAATATAGCGCCGAGGCCGGCGTTGCCGGCGATCCTCAGTTCGGCTCCTTCTTCGAGCTCTATTTTCTCGTCACGGGCTTCCATCTGCTGCACGTCGTCTTCGGTGCCTTCGTGCTCATCATCGTTGCCTGGCGACCGAAACCCGGCAATGTCGAGCTGATCACCACGCTCTGGCACGTGATCGATCTGGTCTGGATCGTGATGTTCCCGCTCGTCTATCTCGTGTGAGTGCCATGACCGATCGCAATCCCAGACAATTGTTCAAGACCTGGCTGCTGCTTGCCGTAGCCGTGATGTCGGGCATGGCGCTGATGGCGGTCGCCGGGCCGGCCACCCTCGTCATCGTCGTGTTGCTCGGGCTCGCCATCGTCAAAAGCCGGTTCGTCGCGCTCGATTTCATGGGGCTCCGGCAGGCGCCGTCGGCCCTTCGTCTTGGCCTTTTGATCTGGCCCGCAGCACTCGTCCTCGTCGCTGCAGCGAAGCTGGTCCTGAGCACTGCTTTCATCAGCTGAGGCTAGCCGCGGACTTGTTTGCCGAAACGCAAAGAAGCCGCCGCCGATTTCCCTAGACATGAGGTCGCCCCGATTGTTGCCGGCTGCGCCGCACGGGGAGGGGATCAGATCAGCCGGCCGCACTCTCAGCGGCCAACTGAAATCGAAAGGACCACGTGATGGCAGAACGCCTCACCAAAACCGGGGCCCGTAACGTCTTTTACGGCGGGTCCTTCTTTTTCTTCGCAATCTTCGTCGGGCTGACCGCCCACAGCCACTACTACATGCGGACGACTTCGACGGATGAGTCGACGCTGACCGATGCGGTCGCCCGCGGCAAACACGTCTGGGAAAAGAACTCCTGTATCAACTGCCACACGCTTCTCGGCGAGGGCGCCTATTTCGCGCCCGAGCTCGGCAACGTCTGGAAGCGATTCGGCGGCGAGGCCGATCCGGATGGCGCCCGCGATACGCTTAAGGCCTGGATGGCTGCCCAGCCGACCGGCATCGAGGGACGGCGGCAGATGCCGCAGTTCAATCTCACCGAACAGGAACTCAACGACCTCGCCGACTTCCTCGAATGGACGAGCCGCATCAAGACCCAGAACTGGCCGCCGAACGAGGCAGGTTAAGCGAACCGAGTGGAGTGTGACACCATGAAATACCAAACCCAAAAGGTCGCGATGCTCTATTTCTACGGAGCGCTTGGCCTGTTTCTCGCCCAGGTGCTGTTCGGCGTGCTTGCCGGCACCATCTACGTCCTGCCCAACACGCTCTCCGAGCTCCTGCCCTTCAACATCGTGCGCATGGTCCACACCAACGCGCTGATCGTCTGGCTGCTCATGGGCTTCATGGGCGCGACCTACTACCTGCTGCCGGAAGAGGCAGAAACCGAGCTCTACAGCACGAAGATCGCCATCGCGCAGTTCTGGATCTTCCTGATCGCCGCTGCCATTGCCGTCGTCGGCTACCTCATGCACATCCACGAGGGGCGTGAGTTCCTCGAGCAGCCCTTCGCGATCAAGGTCGGTATCGTCATCGTCGCGCTGATGTTCCTCTACAACATCACGCTGACGGTGTTGAAAGGCCGCAAGACGACCGTCACCAACATCCTGATCTTCGGGCTTTGGGGTGTCGCGATCTTCTTCCTCTTCGCTTTCTACAATCCGATCAACCTGGCGCTCGACAAGATGTACTGGTGGTACGTAGTCCATCTCTGGGTCGAAGGCGTCTGGGAACTGATCATGGCATCGGTGCTCGCCTTCCTGATGATCAAGCTCAACGGCATCGACCGTGAGGTCGTCGAAAAATGGCTCTATGTCATCGTCGGCCTGGCGCTCTTCTCCGGCATCCTCGGCACGGGCCACCACTACTACTGGATCGGCGCGCCGGGCTACTGGCAGTGGATCGGTTCGCTGTTCTCGACGCTGGAAGTGGCCCCCTTCTTCACCATGGTGGTCTTCACCTTCGTGATGACCTGGAAGGCCGGCCGCAAGCATCCGAACCGCGCAGCCCTCCTCTGGTCGATCGGCTGCTCGGTCATGGCCTTCTTCGGCGCTGGCGTCTGGGGCTTCCTGCACACGCTGTCTTCGGTGAACTACTATACCCACGGCACCCAGGTGACCGCGGCCCATGGACACCTCGCCTTCTTCGGCGCCTACGTGATGCTGAACCTCGCGGTCATGGCCTATGCCATCCCGGAGATCCGCGGCCGTGCGCCGTATAACCAGTGGCTGTCGATGGTGAGCTTCTGGATCATGTGCACCGCCATGTCGGTCATGACCTTCGCGCTGACCTTTGCCGGTGTTCTCCAGGCGCATCTGCAGCGCGTGCTCGGCGAAAGCTACATGGACGTCCAGGACCAGCTGGCGCTGTTCTACTGGATCCGCCTCGGTTCCGGTGCCGTCGTCCTGATCTCGGCGCTGATGTTCATCTGGGCCGTTCTGGTGCCCGGACGCGAGCGCAGCGAGAAGCTCGCCGGTGTCGTCCAACCCGCTGAATAACCGACCAGCCGGCGCGGCTCGCCGCGCCGGCATCTCCCCAAGAATTCCCAGCATGGAGACTTGCCATGAGCCCTGTCCAATCTGCCGTCAGTCGCGCGTCGCTCGATATCCCCGCCTATAGCCCCTCCGGCAATGAATGCGCGTTGTTCGAAAGCGCCTGGGTGCGCCAGCTGCCGCTGCTCTTGAAGGGACCAACAGGATGCGGCAAGACCCGCTTCGTCAGCCACATGGCAGCGAAGCTCGGCCTGCCGCTTTCGACCGTTTCCTGCCATGACGATCTGGCCGCCGCCGACCTTACCGGTCGCTATCTGCTCAAGGGTGGCGACACCGTCTGGGTCGACGGCCCCCTGACCCGGGCCGTGCGCAACGGCGGCGTCTGCTATCTCGACGAGATCGTGGAAGCCCGGAAGGACGTGGCCGTCGTCCTGCATCCACTGACCGACGACCGCCGCATGTTACCGCTTGAACGGACCGGCGAACTGCTCGAAGCACCGTCGAGCTTCATGCTGATCGTGTCCTACAATCCCGGCTACCAGAACCTTTTGAAGAGCCTGAAGCCGAGCACCCGTCAGCGCTTCGTGGCGATCGAGTTCGATTTCCTGCCGCGCAACGCGGAGATTTCAGTCGTTTCGCAAGAGAGCGGACTGCTGGAGAGCCAGGTGGCGCCGCTCGTCAACCTCGCGCAGCGCCTGCGCGCTCTGAAAGGGCATGATCTCGAAGAAGGCGTGTCGACCCGGCTGCTCGTCTATTGCGCCTCGCTGATTGATGCCGGAATGCCGGTGAAGGATGCGGTGCGGGCCGCGATGATCGAGCCTCTGACCGACGAACCGGATGTGCGCTCAGCACTTCTCGAAGTGGCCGGTTCTCTGATCGCCTGAGGTGAGCCATGCTTGATTTCCTCGAGCTCGAAGAAACCGTCGGACGAGCCTGGCACCGTTTCGTCGGCAACACCAGAACATGGCGGCGTTATCCGGAGGAGGCGGTGAAGCTCGCCGACATGCTGCCGGTGCTCGGCGTTTGCTTTCGCGGACATGGCGGCGAGCCAGCGGTGCAGATCGTGCCCGCCCGCGGGCGCACGTCGACCCATCGCTTGCGGTGGCGGCAGCGCATGGGACTTGGCGAAGAGAAGCTCGTCCAGCCGGCGCGTGACCACGCGTCCTTGATGCTGCCGGGCGAGATCGACATTTTTCCGACGAAAGACCTGAACCAGGATCTCTATCACTGGCTCGTCGCCTATATGGCGACGATGCCGGTCGACCCCGTCAGCGAGACCGATCCGCTCCGTCGTGACCTGGCGCTGATATCGCGCGCGCTGGAAACGGTCGAGGACGTCTTCCAGCGGTTCCCAGGCCTTAGGCGGCGCTATCGGCGTCTGGCCGAGGCTACCCTTGCCGAGCGGAAGCGGGGCGCTCTGCCGTCGATCGAGCAGCATCTTGAAAACCGCATCCTGCGGCTGTTGCGCAGGGCCACAGGCGAGGCAGATACGACGCTGCCGGTGATCTTCCCGCATCGTGCGCCGCCCGGCTACCTGCCGATGCTGCCGATGCCGCTATGGCCGGACACGCTGTTGCGGGCCGAAACCACGACCGTGCGCGACGAAGATGTGGCCGCGACAGCGGGCACGCAGAGTGAGGGTGTCGAGGTTGAGCGCCACGTGGCGGTGCGCGAAAACCCGGAGAACCGCAAGGGCGAACGCAGCCCGTTCATCCTCAATCGCTTCGAGAAGATCCTGGCCATGGCCGAGATGGTCAACGTCGACCGTCCCGGCGACGACAGCGACGACCACGACAGCAAGGCTGCCGAGGAACTGGACGACATGACGCTCGGCGAGCGCAAGGGACGGCCCTCGGCGCGATTCCGCTTCGATCTCGATCTGCCGCCGGAAGCCGTCGATCCGACGCCGCTGACGGCCGAGCTGACCTATCCCGAATGGAACTACCGGACCGGGCAGTACCTCAAGGACCATTGCCGCGTGCTGGCAATGCCGGCTTCCGCCCAGGAAGAGCGGAGCGAACTGACCGAGGAAAGCCGGAGCTTGATCCGCCGGGTGCGGCGCCAGTTCGAAGTGCTGCGCCCGCGGCACGAGATGCTGCGTGCACAACTTGACGGCGCCGATCTCGATCTCGACGCGGTCGTGCGTGCCCGCACCGATCTCGCCGCCGGCGGCCAGGGCAGCGACCGCATCCATCTGATGAGTCGGCCGCAGGTGCATGACCTGGCGGTGACGATCCTCGTCGACGTGTCGCTGTCGACCGATTCCTGGTCAGACAACCGGCGGGTGCTCGACGTGGAAAAAGAAGCTTTGCTCATCCTTGCGCACGGGCTGTCGGCCTGCGGCGACAACCACTCGATCCTTACCTTCACCTCAAGGCGGCGTGACTGGGTGCGGGTGGAAACCGTGAAGGCCTTCAACGAGGCTATGGGGCCGCTGGTCGAAGCGCGCATTGCCGCACTGAAACCCGGCTACTATACCCGCATCGGTGCTGCGATCCGGCATGCCTCGGCCGAGCTTCGTCGGCAGCCGAACCGCAAGAAGCTCTTGCTTGTTCTGACCGATGGCAAGCCCAACGATATCGATCACTACGAGGGGCGTTTTGCGCTCGAGGATAGCCGTCGCGCGGTCACGGAGGCACGGCGCAGCGGCATAAACACCTTCGCTGTCACGGTCGACCGGGAGGCGAAGTCCTACGTGCCCGCCATGTTCGGCCAGAACGGCTATTCCGTAGTCGGCAACATCTCGCGGCTGCCGGCGGCACTGCCGGCGATCTACCGCAATCTGGTGGGGTAGGGCGGTCCCCAAGTCGAGAGAGAAGCAAGAGGCCCTGCAACCGCCGGGCCTCTTTGATTCAACGGAAGCCGTATGCCCGCCGCGCGTACGCCGTTTCGCGGCCATTCGGGACGGATTTGCCGATCCGCTCGCGGCTATTCTCGGGGGGAGGAGGCTGGGTCTCGATGCTCGGGAAAAGCCGGGCATGACGTGTTGGATGGGCAGTTTTGCCAAAGTGTATCGCTGAGCTGCCAGCGATAAGCTTGGAAACGGCTCGTTTTCAGGGAGCGCAGTTGCCCCAAACTTCGTCATCGTCGCCCTTGAGGCGAGGATCCAAGGCGCATCCGAACGTATTTCGTGGCACAAAATAACGAAGTGCTCGGGTCGTGCCCGAGCATGACGGAAGAGACGGATGACGCTTTGCCGGCGTGATTGCGCCGGGAAGGCTCGCAATATCAAACCTTCCCGGCGATCAGCGCACTCAAGCCGCCTTGCTGTGCACCCTCTGGGGCTCGTCGATATAGGCATCGAAGGCCGCCGCCACCGCGCGGATGACGAAGCGGTGCTCGGGATGCACAGTGATGACGCCATCAGCGATATCGATCACGCTATCCTTTCGCAGTTCGGCCAGTTTGCTATTGCTGTCGACGAACGATTGCCAGTCCCGGCCATGCGCTGCGGCGATTGCGGACATATCCGCGCTGAAATCGCACATCAGCCGCTCGATGATCGCGGCGCGCAAACGGTCCTCGTCGGTCAGTCGGTAGCCCTTGGTGGTTGCGAGCCGTCCCGATGCGATGCGGCTTGCATAGACGCCGGGGGGCACCTCGTTCTGGACATAACCGTCGCGCGAGCGGCCGATTGCCGAGGCGCCGAAACCGATCAGCGTTTCGCAAGTGTCGGTCGTATAGCCCTGGAAGTTGCGGCGGAGCTGCCCAGCCTCCTGGGCGGTGACGAGATCGTCGTCAGGAAGCGCAAAATGATCGAGGCCGATCTGGCGGTAGCCGGCTTTGACCAACGCTTCGCTGATCGCCATCGCCTGTTCGGCGCGGGCGGCACTGTCGGGCAGCGCGTTCTCGTCGATCATGCGCTGGTGCTTCTTGAAGCTCGGCACATGGGCGTAACCGAAAACCGCGAACCGTTCCGGTCGCATCGCCGCGGCCGCTTCGACCGTCTCGACGCAGGAGCGCACCGTCTGATGCGGCAGGCCGTAGATCAGGTCGAAATTGATGCCACCGATGCCCGCGCCGCGCAGATGGTCGACGGCTTCGGCCGTCTGCTTCTCGCTCTGGATGCGGTTGATCGCCTTCTGCACGACGGGATCGAAGCTCTGCACGCCGAGGCTGGCACGCCTAACGCCGCCTTCGCCGAGTGCCTCGGCCATCGCGAGCGTCAGCCGGCGCGGATCGATCTCGACGGCGACATTGGCCGATGGTGACAGCGCGAAGCGCTCGCCCATCAACGTCATCAGCGCAAGGAATTCACGTGGCTCGATGATCGTCGGCGTGCCGCCGCCAAAATGTACCTCCGAGACCGGAAGCGGCTGGCCAATGGTATCGGCGACCATGCGGATCTCGTCTCGGAGTACATCGAGATAGTCGAGGATCGGGTCGTCCTTCTTGGTGATCGTCGTGTGGCAGCCACAGTACCAGCACATGGAACGACAGAAGGGGATGTGCAGGTAGAGCGACACGTTCTGCCCCTCGGGGATCGCCTTCAGCCAGTCGCCGTAGGTGTGATCGTCGACATCAGCGGCAAAGCGCGGTGCGGTCGGGTAACTCGTGTAGCGCGGCAGGCGCATTTCACCGTATTTCAGGAGCGCGGAAGCTAACATTTCGTCCTCATCTGGGTGGCGATGGATACAGCTTTTGTAGGCCGCGCCGGCAGGCACCTCTTTGCGAAAAGTCAAGGATGGGGTTGGTCGAGGCCAAAGCGAGATTTGTTTGCGCTTCGACAAAATGTCGCGGCGGCGCTGTCGCTAGGTTGCGGAAATCCGGGGCGTGTGCGCCGGCGCTTCCCGGATCATCATCAAACCACGGCGCTCAGAAGCGGACAACCATGACCATTGCAGAGACCGACAAGCCCTTTATCGATGTGCGGACGATCCCGCCGGTAGAACGCCATCCGAAAATCTTCGGCATGTTGAACGCGCTTGCCGAGGGTGGCGCCTTCATCATCGTTAACGACCACGATCCGCGTCCACTGCACTACCAGCTGGAAACCCGCTATCCGGGCGAATTCACCTGGGAATACCTCGAGCAGGGGCCGGAGGTATGGCGAGTCGAGATCGGTCGGCAACAGTCCTCCGGCTGTGACTGCTGCTGCGGCGGGCACTGAGCCCCTGGTGTCCTTCAAGAGCGGGGTGAGAAAAAGCGTGCGTCATTTTCCGCTCTCATCCCGCTCCCACTTACGAGAATCGATCACGCTTGTTCGGCTCGACCAGAGCCATCGTGATCCAAGGGTTGAACCACCATGTTCGCAGCCACGCTATCCCGCTGGACCATGTCCTATTTCGCGGCCGCGCTGATTTTCCTCGTCCTTGGCGAGACCATGATGGTTCTCGGCTTTGGTTATCCGGTCTTAGCCCTTGAGGCGCCTGAAACGCTGGCGCTCGTCCATATTGTCGCTCTCGGTTGGCTAAGCCTGCTGATGACCGGCGCATTGCTGCAATTCGTGCCTGTTCTCGTCGGCCAGCCGCTGTCCTTGCCGAGCGTCGCCCTGCCGGCGCTCCTGTTTCTTATCGTCGGCATCGCCACCCTGACCCTCGGCTTCGTCGGTCTTTCCGGTGCGATCGATGTTCCCGTGACGCTGCTTCCTCTTGGCGCCGCTTTCTCGATTGTTGGCTTTTCGGTGCTGGGCTTTTCCTTCGCGGTCACGCTTTGGCATGCACGCCCCCTGCCACTACCGGCCCGCTTCGTCGCGGTCGGCCTTGCCGCTCTCTTCGGCACGATGCTGCTCGGCGGCGTCTATGCTGGCGTGCTCTCGGGCCTGATCGACGCGGCGGGCGCGATCGACCTCACCGTCGATGGTCTCTCGCTTCATGCCTCCCTCGGCCTCTGCGGCTGGTTGAGCTTCACCACCATGGGCGTCAGCTATCGACTTTTGACCATGTTCATGCTGTCGCCAGACAAAGAGCGGACAAGCAGCCGTGTTGTCTTCATGCTTGGTGCCTTTTGCCTCAGCGTTCTGGCGGCCGCAGTGCCCGTCATTCTCGTGGGCACCGTTGGTCGCTCGCCGCTTTTCCTCCTTGCCGTCGGTTCCGGCGCGGCCGTGGTCGCGATCTATGTCGGCGATATCCTGCGTATCTATCGGGAGCGCCGGCGCAAGGCGATCGAACTCAACAGCCGCGCCAGCATCGGCGCCTTCGTGTCACTGGTCGCCGCGGCTATACTCTTCGTCGCGCTGCTCTCGGCCGGCCGCCTTGATGAGGCTATCGGCACCGTTATTTATCTCGCCACCTTTGGATGGCTGACGGGCATGGGGCTCGCCCAGCTCTACAAGATCGTGCCGTTCATGACCTGGCTCGAATGTTACGGGCCGGCGCTGGGGCGCATGCCGACCCCGAGGGTCCAGGACCTCGTCAGCGAAACGTCCGCCCTTCGCTGGTTCCGGCTCTTTTATCTGACGGTCGCGGTTGGCTCGCTCGCCCTCCTGATCGGCAGCGCGCCTATTTTTCGTTTTGCAAGCCTCGGCCAGTTGATTGCCGTCAATGCGCTCATCCTGGAGTTCGTGCGAACACGGCGACTGATCAACGTTCCGGCCGAACTTCGATTGCCTGATGGACTTGTTCGACCAGGCCTGTTTCTGCCATCTTTTCCTCACGGAGGTTCCCATGAGCCAAGATCCTTATGAACTCGACGTCCGACCGCACTTGCGCGGCGGCAGCGACCCGTTCCAGGCCATCATGAATGCAGTCGACAGCCTGGCGCCGGGGCAGGCGCTGAAGCTGATCGCGACCTTCCGGCCCGTTCCGCTCTTCAGCGTCATGGCGGGTCGCGGCTTCACCCATCAGGACCGCCCGCTCGACAATGGCGACTGGGAGGTTCTGTTTACGCCCGAAGGCGAGGTCGAGGGGATCAGGCTTTCGGTCAGCGAAACGGATCTCGACGCCTGGCCCGACCCGAGCCGCCAGCTCGACCTGACGGAGCTCGATCCGCCGGAGCCTATGGTGCGCATTCTGGCAGCGGCCGAGAAGATGGCCGAAGGCGAGGTTCTGTTCGCCTTGCTCGCGCGCGAACCGCTGTTCCTTTATCCGGAGCTCGCCAAGCGCGGCCACAAATGGGCCGGCAATTTCGATGCGACCGGCGAGACCTACCGGATCCTCATCCGCATCGGTGGGGAGGCGCTCCCATGTCGGCGCCTGAAACCCTGGACCTCGAGGCGAGGATCCGGGATGCCTTGCGCATCATCATCGACCCCGAAATGGGTAAGAACGTCGTCGATCTCGGCCTGATCTATGACATCGACGTTCAGGAGGGCGGCATTGCCCGTGTCACCATGACGACGACGATCAAGGGCTGCCCGGCGACCGCCTTCCTCAAGGAAGCGGTGCAGAACTGCGTCTGGTATGTGCCGGGTGTCGAATATGCCGAGGTCCGGCTGACGTACGAGCCGCCGTGGACGCCTGACATGATCGCCGACGGCGCGTTGGAACTTGGCCACGGCAGCATCTTCTAGGACCAGCCTTCTAGAAAAGAAAAGGCGCCGCATCTGCGGCGCCTTTTGCGTTGGGTATCGACGTCCGGTCAGGGTGAGGCGCGCGGCGCGCGGCGCTCGCGCACCAGCATCGGTCCGTATTCGAGCGTGAACAGCACAAAGGCCGCGCTCCACAATGCACCCGAGAGCGCGATCAGGTGATGATAATGCTCCGGCAGCACCTCGGCCAGCGGTCGGATTAGCGCGGCGCCCGCGATCGCGACATAGGAGGCGCTGGTGAGTGCCGATCCCACCAGCGGCCGCCCGGTATGGCCGCGAGTGGCGCGCGTCATCACGGCGAGCATCATGAAGGCGATCACGCCGACGGTCAGCACATGCATGACCGGGTAGTCGCTGAGGAGCTCGATCGCGCCGGCCGATATGGCCAGGAAGCCGAGCGGCACGAAGGCGTAAGCCGCGTGCAGAACGAAGAGCAGCTTCTCCGGCCAGGTCGGTGATCCGTGCCAGCGCAGCAACCGTACCGTATGAAAGGCGCACGCGATCACCGCAATCGCTGCGGTGACGATGTGAACGGGCGCGAAGGTCCAGGCGGCGAGCGCTGCAACGCCAATCAGGATCGCCGCGGTGTCGAACCTGTTGTAGGGCACGGGGAAATCGGTGCGGCCAACCTTGTTCAGCCAGTTGCGCGTGAAGCTCGGCACGATGCGTCCGCCGACGATCATGATCAGCATGGTGTAGGCCCCGATCGCCAGCCGCGCCGCGGCGTCGACATCGAGATTGCCGAGGACCGAGAGGTGGAACCAGATATTGGCGGCCGACAAAATTATGAGCCCGCCGATCACCTTGAGGTCCTTCCACTTGCGACCGACGATCACCTCGCGCGCGCAGATCAGCAACAGCACCGGCAGAAACAGCGCCTCGACAGCGGCTGCGACGGGTAAGCCGATGATACCACTCGACAGGAGAGCAACCCGACCAATGACCCAGAGCCCGAAGAGGGCAGCGAGCGGTCGGCCGGAAACCGGCAGCCTTCCCGTCCAGTTCGGGATCGCCGTCAACAGAAAGCCGCCGAGAACGGCGGAGGAAAAGCCAAACAGCATCTCATGCGCGTGCCAATGGGCGGCACCGTAGTCGCCGGCTAGGTCTAGTCTGAGAATCAGTGCGGCGATCCACAGCGCCATGGCGCCGATCGCCCAGAGGGCGGCTGCGAGGAAGAACGGCCGAAAGCCATAGGAGAAGAGCACCGGGCCGGTGGTCGAGAGTCCGCGCGGAATGCCGCCGCTCGGTTTCGGTCTTATCAATCTGTCCAACATGGTCGTGGTCCTCGTCGTGCGTCCTTGCGGACTTGCGGATGAGGCTTGATCTATCAATGGGTTCGAAGGCCCTCTTTGCGAAAACGCAAGTATCGCTGCCCGGTCGGACCGCCGACGTCGCAAGGCGTAAAGAAAAGCGATCTCCTCGCAACGATTTGTTCCAAGACAAAGACGAGATTCGTCTGTGGTTCTACTTCTCTAGTGGCTGCTGGGGGACCGGTGGTCGAGACCGGAGGTGAGGCCGCCCAAGTCGGTGCCGCCCACCCTAACTCGTTGAATACAGGCGCGTTTCGCAGAAGGCCAATCCCGGCCGCTGGAACGCGCCGAAGGAGAGCAAGATGACTGAACAACTTCAGATGACCCGCCGGACGATGCTTGCCGGCGCTGCCCTGGCGGGCGCGGTTGCGCCGCTTCTCCACACCGCTCAGGCGCATGCCGCTGGCGCTGCCGCGGCAGCCGGTGCTGCCCCCGTCGATATCTCGACCCTGCCTCGCGTGAAGGTCGACCTCGTCAAGCCGCCTTTCGTGCACGCCCATGACCAGGTCGCCAAGACCGGACCGCGCGTCGTCGAGTTCACCATGACGATCGAGGAAAAGAAGCTGGTGATCGACCGCGAGGGCACCGAGATCCACGCGATGACCTTCAACGGTTCGGTGCCTGGTCCGCTGATGGTGGTGCATGAGAACGACTATGTCGAACTGCGGCTGATCAACCCTGACACCAACACGTTGCTGCACAACATCGACTTCCACGCCGCAACCGGTGCGCTCGGCGGCGGGGCGCTGACCCAGGTGAACCCGGGCGAGGAAACCACGCTTCGTTTCAAGGCGACCAAGCCCGGCGTCTTCGTCTACCATTGCGCGCCGGAGGGCATGGTGCCCTGGCACGTCACCTCGGGCATGAACGGCGCCATCATGGTGCTGCCGCGCGACGGACTGAAGGACGAGAAGGGCCAGCCGCTGACGTACGACAAGATCTACTATGTCGGCGAGCAGGACTTCTACGTGCCGAAGGACGAGGCCGGGAACTACAAGAAGTACGAAACCCCCGGCGAAGCCTATGAAGATGCTGTCAAGGCGATGCGCACGCTGACCCCGACCCACATCGTCTTCAACGGTGCGGTCGGCGCGCTGACCGGCGACCATGCTTTGACTGCGGCCGTGGGCGAGCGTGTGCTCGTCGTCCATTCGCAGGCCAACCGCGATACGCGGCCGCATCTGATCGGCGGGCATGGTGACTATGTCTGGGCGACCGGCAAGTTCCGCAACCCGCCGGATCTCGACCAGGAAACCTGGCTCATTCCGGGCGGAACCGCCGGCGCTGCCTTCTACACCTTCCGCCAGCCGGGTGTGTACGCCTACGTCAACCACAACCTGATCGAGGCGTTCGAGCTGGGTGCCGCCGGCCACTTCAAGGTGACCGGCGAATGGAACGACGACCTGATGACATCGGTCGTCAAGCCGGCGTCGATGTAGCCGAGTGACAGCGGATGATCGTGGGGCCGCGCTCACAGCGACCCCACGCGCGAACAAAGGCACGCGCTTGCCGGCGCGTGCCACTTCCCCCGGAGACCTTCCATGCCCACCACCAAGAAAACTGCGGTTTCGCTCCTCTCGCTAGCAGCACCGGTCGTCCTTTTGGCGGCAATCGGCGGCGTACTTTCGGCGAAGGTGGGGCTGTTCGACGATCTCAAGGACGGCATCGATCCGTCGATCAGGCCGCCGGTGACCGTGACGATCGCGCCGCGACAGATGAGCTATCGGGCGGAGGGACACTTCCTGAAGAACGGTTTTGCCGTCGACGCGCCGATCGTGGTGGCAGCCATCAACCAGCCGCTCGAGATCATGAAGTATCAGGTGACGCGCGACGACTACGAGCGCTGCGTCGCCGATGGTGGCTGCCAGCAGCCGGAGGGCGGCCATGGCGCCGGCCTGTCGGGTGTGCCGATGACCGGGGTCAACTACACGGACGCGACCGACTATGCGGCATGGCTGACCAAGAAGACCGGCGAGGTCTGGCGCCTTCCGACCGACCAGCAATGGGCGTTTGCCGCCGGGTCCAAATTCCCCGACGATGCGCTGGGGATCGACGGCACCAAGGACAATCCGGCGCTGCGCTGGCTTGCGGACTACGAGCGCGAATCCAGCCGCCAGAGGGCGAAGAACCCGATGCCTCTGCCCACGGGCGCCTTCGGTGAGAACGAGTATGGGGTTGCCGATCTCGACGGCAATGTCTGGGAATGGACCGAGACCTGCCACCGCCGCGTCACGATCGGCGACGACGGCGAGGTGCTGAAGGAGGCTCCCGCTTGCGGCATCTTCGTCGTCAACGGCAAGCACCGGGCGTCGATGAGCTTCTTCATCCGGGATCCGAAAAGCGGCGGCTGCGCCGTCGGCGTGCCGCCCGACAATCTCGGTTTCCGGCTCGTGCGCGACGGCCGCTGGTATTCGGGCTACCTCTATGCCTTTGAACGGCGGCTCCACGGTGCGGGCTGAGATGAGACGGCCGATGAAATTGCTGGGAAAACCGTCGCTCGGGCATAAATGCCGGGTCCTTTTGCAGGACCCGGCACTATGCTAGAGCAAAGGCAATTTCAAATCGGCAGGATATAGGGCCAACGTGGCTGCACTCGATCGCACACTCGTCAAATCGCTTCCCCTGTTTCAGAAGATGAGCGACCCGGAACTCGACACGCTGCTGACGCGCGCCACGGTGCGGCGCGTGCCGCAGAACGAAGCCGTGTTCGAACAGGGGGCGACGGCCGATTTCTTCTTCCTGCTGCTGAATGGCCGGCTGAAGGTGACCCAGGTCACCAAGGACGGGCAGCAGATCATCGTGCGGGTCGTCAATCCCGGCGATCTCTTCGGTTTTGCCCGAGCGCTCCAGCGCAGCGACTATCCGGGCACCGCAACGGCGGCGACCGAAAGCCTGGTTCTCGCCTGGCCGACGGAGCTCTGGAACATCTTCGTCGAGAAAAATCCTCACCTTGCTGTGAATGCCCTCCACACCATCGGCCAGCGGCTCGACGAGGCGCATACCCGTATCCGCGAGATGTCGACCGAAGAGGTCGAGCGCCGCGTCGCGCACACGGTGCTCCGGCTCGCCGAACAGGCTGGTAAACCCGAAAGCGGCGGCATCCGCATCGACTTTCCGATCTCACGCCAGGATATCGCCGAGATGACCGGGACAACGCTGCACACGGTTTCGCGCATCCTCAGCGCCTGGGAGGGGCAGGGTCTGGTCGTCGGCGGACGGCAGAAGCTGACGCTGAAGGACATTCCCGGGCTGCGGCGCCTGGCGGAGCGCGCCGACAACTAGCCCGACCCTTGATTGCCTCTACATGGGGCGAGGCCGTCCGTCCCAAGAACGACAGATCACCAGCCCCTCAACGACCGGTCGTTTCTCGAACCCTGGTGATGCAGGTCCATGAATGGTTGAATCGGCTCGCGTAATTCACCAGTATCGGCAATTGCATGACAATGGCCATGACACGGGGGATGGTGTGGTTCGACTTAGCATGCGTGCCGGCCGCCGGCGGTGGACGATCGGGCGCGCACTTTTATCGGTGGGGATGCTGACGGCCGCGGGGTGTGCCCGGGATCCGCTTGCCCCTTCGATCGTGGTGTTTGGGTCCTACTTTCCAGCCTGGCTGCTTTGTGCCGGGCTTGGTATCGTCACCACGGTTGTCGCAAGGCTGATCCTCGTCCACGCCGGTATCGACGAACACCTGCCCGTGCCGCTTCTCGTCTACCTTTCGCTCGCGCTCACCACCAGCATCGTCTGCTGGTTTCTGGCCTTTGGCGGAGCGCCGCATTGAGTGCCGGTGACGTCTTCCGGCGTGCAGTTGCACGCACTCTCGGCCCGCTCATCATCGCCAGTGCGGCCGTTGCGGTCTATTTCGCTTTCTGGCAGGTCGATCGCAGCCCGCGCACGGACGTCGCTGAAATCGATGCGCCGACGGTTGCGATCGCCGCGAGCGTCCCGGGCCGGATAATCTCCGTCGAGGTGCGTAACAATGCGAGCGTGAAGAAGGGCGACGTGCTCTTCCGCCTCGATCCGGAACCCTATCGCCTGCGTCTCGAACAGGCGCAGGCCGAACTGAAGGCGACGCAGTCGGAAGTGGCGCAGGGAGAGCGCAATCTCGATCTCGAGCGCGCCAATGCCGACGTTGCGGACCGGCAGATCGCCCGTGCTCAGAACAATGTCTTGCTTGCGCGCCAGACACAGGAACGGCTGGAGCCGCTCTTGCCGAAGCGCTTCGTGACGGCGCAGCAAGTTGACGAGGCGCGAACCGCCGTCAAAGACGCCGAAGTCAGCCTTGCTCAGGCGTTGCAGTCGGCCCACGGAGCCAACCGGGTGATCGGTACCCTCGACACCCGTAAAGCCCAGGCGGATGTCGCACGCGCGACGGTAGCACTTGCCGAGCGGGACCTGGAGAACACCGTCGTGCGGGCGCCCTTCGACGGCAAGATCGTCGGCTTGCGCACGACGGTCGGCAAGGTCGTGGTTCCCGCCGAAACGCTGTTCACTCTGATCAATACCGCCGAATGGGAAACCGTCGCTTTCTTCCGCGAAACAGATCTCAAGGCGATCGCCATCGGCAGCCGCGCCGATGTCTTCGTGATGGCGGATCCGGAGCGCCGTATTTCCGGCACGGTCGAGGGTGTCGGCTGGGGCGTGCGTTCGGAAGACTCCGCCACGATCCTCGGCATACCGATCGTTTCCAACTCGCTGAATTGGGTGAGGGTCGCCAAGCGCTTTCCCGTGCATGTGCGGCTTGAAAATCCGCCGGAGGACCTGATGCGCGTCGGCGCCTCCGCCGTCGTCGTCATCGGGCCCGCGCATAACGACGCCGATGCTGTTCCAGCCGCGAAGTAGCGTCCGCTACACGTCGATCCTCTGGGACGAGTTGCAACCCTATCCGGGCCGGCTGGATCTTTCCCTGCGCATGGCGCTGGTCACCACGCTGGTTGCTGTAACGGCGATGGCGCTGCAGGTCCCCGAAGCGGCGATCTCCTGTTATCTCGTCTTCTTCGCGTTCAGAGCCGATGCCGGATCCGGCATCCTGATCGCCATCGGCTTGCTTGTCGGGGCGACGATCGGAATTCTGCTGGCCATCGTCTGCCTGATGGTGGTGGCGGACGAACCGGCACTGCGCCTGGCACTTGTCGCCTTTTTTACCTTCGGCGGCATGTACCTGACGCAGGCAAGCCGTGCCGGGCCGCCGATCGGTACGGTCGCCATGGTCTTTGCCTTCGTCATGACGCTCTACGATATCGTGCCGATCCCGGAACTGCTGATCCGAGGGCTCGCTTGGATGTGGGTGGTCGTGTTCTTCCCGGTGGTCTACCTGATCGCGATCCATCTCATCACCGGCCACAGCCCGGCGCGACGGCTACGCTCGGCGATCGCCGAGCGGTTGGAGGTGGCGGGCCAGCTCCTGTCCAGTGGAGACCACGCGGCGAAACGCGTGGCTGCGACGTTGCTGGCCGAAGGCAATGGCGAGCTCAAGAAATATGCCGGGTTCTCAAAGCTTCTGGCGTTGATGGACAAGCACGACGTGCCGCGCATGCAGGCGGCGACGGACGCGTCCTATGATTTGCTGACGCTGGCACTCGCCCTATCGCTTGATGAACGAAGGCCGCGGGAAAACGCTGCGGCGCCGGAGGTTCTTCGCCGCATTGCCGAAGCGATCCGCAGGCGGAAGCCGCCGGAACAGACGCTGCTAAGCTCACCCGATTTTCGCGCCTTTGAAGCCGGTGATGCGCTCCCGGCGCATCAGGTCGAAAGGATCGTCGATATCCTATCGGAAGCAGACCCGCCCGGGCCGGTGTCAGATGCGCATAAGGAAGGGTTCTTCCTGCCGGATGCTTTCAGCAATCCGCTCTACACGCAGTTCGCGCTGAAGGCTCTGCTTGCGGTGATGATCACCTACATCACCTATACGGCCCTCGATTGGTTTGCGATCCACACCGCCCTGATCACCTGTTTCATGGTAGCGCTTGGAACGACGGGCGAGACCATGCACAAGCTGGCACTGCGGCTGACGGGCTGCCTCCTTGGCGGCGCCGTGGCGATTGGCTCGACGATCTGGCTCGTGCCGCACATGACGGATATCGGCCAGCTCGCCTTTCTTGTCGGTGCGGTCAGCCTCATTGCGGCATGGATCTCCGTCGGCTCGGAGCGCATTTCCTATATCGGCTGGCAGATGGCGCTCTGCTTTTTTCTCGTCGTGCTGCACGGCTTCGGCCCGAGTCTGGATCTCAACGAGGCGCGGGATCGCATCATCGGCATCGTCTTCGGCAACATCGTCGTTTCGGTCGTTTTCTCGACGATCTGGCCGGTCAGCATCGGGCAGGGAATACGCAAGAGCCTTGCTACGAGCGGTGCCACGCTTGCCAATCTGTTAGCGCGCCGCGGCGGCCCCACCGGCGACTATGCCGACCTGATCAGCGGTGTCGCTGGCGCATTGCGCCAGAGTGAACTGCTGCGTTTCGAGCCTGCAAACGTGCGGCGGGGAGACATCGATGCCCGGACGACGGAGCGCATTGCCCTCAGCCTGCAGGAACTGGCCGCCCCGATCGTCGAATTGCGCGAACACGACCGGGCCTTCGGTCCGTTGCGGGGCGCGCCGACGCCGCTGAAGCGCGCGGTTCTCGGCTATGAACACGCGGTGGCGCAATGGCTGAACGATCAGGCCGAGGGATTAGAGGCATGGCACCGGCCGAAGCCCAGTGCGGATCTGGCCCTGGCGCTTCGGCGGCTGAAAGCGCGTCTCGCCCGCGCCCGGAAGGCAAGCATACATGCCGGAGGTTTTCCCCGGCGAATTCGCGACGAGCTCGCCTGGAGGCTTGCACTCTACGAGAAGATCGAGACTGTGGTTCGGCGGCTGGCAGCGGGGGATGCCTTGGAATGATGGTTTCTGCGGGGGCGAGGTGGGTTTCGGTAGGGGTGATCGCCCTTTGCCGAAGCATGTGCCGTGCTGCCCGAGGCTTTCTTCTCCTTGGCGCATTGTCGATCCCGGCAGCCTGCACGTCCGCTGCACTCGATGATCTGGCGCCACCGAGCGCCGACCGGCCGGCCGTTTCGGGAACGGGCACCAAGGACGCCTCGAAGGTGAGTGCCGGCGCGCCGGATTTCTCTCTCGCGCCGAACCCTGAGATCCCGATTACGATCGCGACGCCGTCGATCGATCCGAAACACGATTACAGCTTGCCGGAACTGGTCGATATCGCCCAGCGAACCAATCCGATCACCCGTGCCGCCTGGCAGCGCGCCCGGCAGGCGGCGATTGCCGTCGGCATCACCGAAGCGGTGTACCTGCCTCTCCTGACGGCCGATGTACTCGCCGGTCTGGAGCAGACGTCGGCGACTGCGCCCGGCATCGGCGGTCCCATACCGATCGCCCCCGGCACGCTGACGACAACTGGCGCGCAGTTCATTCCATCCCTTACGGTCAAGTGGCTGCTTCTCGATTTCGGCGGGCGGGATGCGGGGAGAGAGGCGGCAACGCAATTGGCGTTTGCCGCAAACGTGACCTTCAACGGTACGCACCAGAAGCTGATCTTCGATGTTTCCAACGCCTATTTCGTCCTGACGGCGGCGCGTGTTCAGCTGAAGATCGCCCGCCAGACGGTGCAGAATGCCGAGCTTGTCCAGGCAGCCGCCAAGGCGCGCATGGGTCGCGGCATCGCCACATCGATCGAAGTCGCGCAGGCAAACCAGCAAGTGGCGCAGGCGCGCTTCAACCTGACCCAATCGCAAGGGCACGAGCGCAATGCCTATATGACGCTTCTCGAAGCGGTCGGGGTCTCGCCAACGCTCGAGATCCGCATCGCCGACGGCAGCAATCGTGCTCTGCCGAAGGCTGTGCCCGAGGACCTCAACCGGCTGATTGGGACATCGCTCCAGCGTCGCCCGGATGTGCAGGCGGCTTTTGCCCGCCTGCAGGCCGACAAGAACGGTATTGCGGCCGCCCGCGCGGAGTTCATGCCGAAGGTCGCGCTGGTGGGCAACGTGAACCGCAATATCGGCTCGCTCAGCGTCGAAGACACCCGCTTCGACCAGCGCTCGACGATCCGCGTCAACCAGCCGAACGCCAACCTGATGATCGGCCTGAGCTTCCCGATTTACGATGGCGGGCTGCGCGACGCGCGGTTGCAGTCGGCGATGGCGCAGGTCGGCGCTGCCGAGCAGGAGATGGCGCAGTTGCAAAACACTGCGGCGCGGGAAGTCGTCGTCGCCTATGATCTGCTGCGCACCAGCCTGGCCGGCTATGCGGCCGCAAGCGAGCTGACGACGGCCGCTCAGACGACCTACGATGCTGCGGTCGACTACTACAAGCAGGGCCTGGGCACGATAACCGATGTCAGCATCGCGCAGACGGCGTTGCTCCAGGCGAAAGTCGCAAAGGCGACCGCCTACAGCGACACGCTTGTCGCCGCGGCAAGCCTTGCTTTTGCAACGGGAACGTTGACGAACCGCAATGCGGTCAATCGCTTCTGACGGCCTGAGGCGACGGGTCGCCCAGTGCCGAACTCACCAGAGGTTCGACGACGCCTCGATCAACAGTCCATCGAATCCGCCGGCAAGAATGCCTGCAACGGCCGTCGTCCCGGCGTACGCGGCAAGAACGAGCAATCCCAGCATCGAGATAGCCGATCCGATCCGGATTGCCGAAGCGCTTTCGCTTTCAACGGTCAGTGAAATGGCTACCGGCGCGAACGATATCGGCCGTGGCGCACCTCGGAGGTTCTGGTTGGCAGCACGCAGGAGGCGGGGTGGCCGCGGATACTTCAGGCGGCTTTTTTCGCATATTCCGGGATAGGTTTCGCAAACTGAGCTTGGCATCTGACGTGTCCCTGATCAACTGGATTTAAAGCGATCTTAAGCGCTCCGTCCGCATTGGCCGTTCCCGGGGGAACTTCTAAGTGGAGGGCTTGTTGCCTTCGAGGAGCGGCCGATGTTTCGCGAGCGCCTCGCCAACAAACTCGGTGAAGGCGCTGACGCGGGCCGTGCGCCGCAGATCCTCGTGTGTGAGAAGCCAAAGCTCTCTCGTCATATCGGCAACCGGTGCGCCGATGCGGATGAGACCGGGCGTCGTGTCTCCGAGATAACAGGGCAGGGCCGCAAGACCGATGCCGGCCTTTGCCGCCTCGCGGGCCGTGACCAGCGAATCGCAACGCAAGACCGCGGGTGCCACGAGCGTCGCGCGCATCCATCGTGCCACGCTCGTGGACGCAAGCGCGTCGCCAAGCCCGATCCAGTGCTCCCCTGCAATGTCCAGCGTGTCGGCTGTCAGCTCCCGCACATCGAGATAGGACGGCGCCGCATAGACGGCGAAAGCGACCTTCGCGATCCGGCGACCGACCAATGCATCCGGTGAATCGACCGCGGGGCGGATGGCAACGTCCGCGTCGCGATGCGAGAGGTTTGCGAGCGCATTCGAGGTGCTGACCTCGAGCAGGACGCCGGGATGGCGTTGACGGAAATCCGCCAGGATCGACGGCAGGATGGACGCCATCAGCGTATCCGTGGTGGTAATCCGCAGGCTACCCTCGAGCCGCAGATCCTGACCCGTCAAGCGGCGCTCGAGCTCCGTGACCGTTTCAGCCATCTGCCGGGCCACGGCCAGCAGCTCCTCGCCGCCGGCGGTGAGCATGTAGCCGGACGGGAGGCGGTCAAACAGCCGGACCCCGAGCTTCTGTTCGAACGACCCGACACGCCTTAACACTGTTGTGTGATTGACGCCAAGCGCCCGGGCGGCAGCAGCAAGGGAGTTCGCCTCTGCGACTGCCAGAACGAAGCGGAGGTCTTCCCAGTCGATACGGTGATGGCTGTGCATGATTGGGCAAACCTAGGCCAGGTTGTTCATCGGATGAGCGAATTTGCACCGCTATCACCGCGTATTGTCAATCGCTTTGCGCAATCGAGCGCCACCGTCAAACGCCTTATTCGCTGTGGACCGTCATTGAAGCGGCTGTGCAAATATGCAGAGACAGTAGGCGAAACGACAGATCGTTCTGCAACGGAGCACCGTTTAAAGATGGTGTCACGATCGGATGGGCCGATCGGTGGAGCGACGCAAGATGATCCCATTCTTCAGCGATCTGGTGCCTGAGACGAGTGATCACTCGACCGTCCCGCACCTTCCTCAGGTCCGGGCGCACCAGAGCGGGTCCACCTGACCAACCCTTCCTCCATTTTCAACTCATTCTCGTCAAGGAGGTCCCTTCATGGAGACCCTGTTCGTCCCATTGGCCTTGTTTGCGGGTGGTCTGCTCGCTGTCCAGGCGGGTGCCAACGCACAACTTTCCAAAGCTGTCGGATCGCCTTTTGCGGCGACCACACTTCAGCTCGCGATTGGTACCGGTCTGCTGCTTCTTGTCACCCTCCTGACGGGAACAATCGCCGCGCTTGGTGCAATTCCCGCGGTCAAGTGGTGGCATCTCGTCGGAGGCACCGCCTCAGCCGTCTATGTCGTCTCGACCATCGTTCTCTTCCCCCGCCTTGGCGCCGTCGTTTCCGTCGGATTGTTCATCGCCGGACAGATGCTCGCCTCCCTGACGCTCGATAGTTTCGGCTTGCTGGGCGTTCCGCCGACGGGACTGCGGGTCGGGGCCGTCGTTGGCACGCTCGTCGTGCTCCTCGGGGTTGCCATGGTGGTGTTCGGGCAAGGCGGAAAAGACAATGTTAAAGCCGACCGGCTTGGCTGGATTGCCCTTGCGCTGATGGCAGGGGCCGTGCTCCCGGTCCAGGGCGCCGTCAATGCGCTCCTGCGCCATGATCTCGGGGGTGCGCCGTTCGCGGTGGGTGCGATCTCGTTTCTCGTCGCCACGCTCGCCATGGCCGCGGTGATGCTTCTGGTGCTCGCCGGGCAAAAGACATCCCGTCCCAACATCACCGGCGTGCAGACGATGCCCTGGTGGGGTTGGCTCGGTGGTTTCGCCGGAGCGACCTATGTCACCACGGTCTTTACCGCAATCCCAGCGATTGGTGCGGCCGCGGCGGTTGGTCTCACCGTGGCCGGCCAGCAGGTCGCAAGCGTCTTCGTCGATCGCTATGGCTGGTTCCGTCTGCCGCAGAGGTCCGTGTCGGGGCTACGCCTGGGCGGCGTGGTGCTGCTGTTGGCCGGTGTCGCCGTTATTAAACTCGTCTGAAGCCGCAACCGATCGCGATCTGCCGAACGCCGGAGAATTGCCATGTCATCCACATCGCTTGCCTGGATCTACCTCGTTCTATCCGGCGTTGCAGACGTCGCCTGGGCCGTCAGCACCAAGTTCTCGAACGGTTACAGCCGCCTGTCCTGGACGCTGGTCTCGATCGTTGCCTTGGTGATCTTTCTGTCCCTGCTCACTCAGGCGCTCAAGACCTTGCCGCTCGGAACAGCCTACGCGGTCTGGACCGGCATCGGCGCCGTCGGTTCCGTGCTCTGCGGTGTGCTGCTCTTCGGAGAAACCATCACAGTCTCGCGGGCAATCGCAATGCTGGTGATCGCCGGCGGCGTCATCGCGCTGAAGGTCGTGCCGGCCTGAATTCCGGACCGGTGTCGGCATTAAAACATAGTTTCTTCAATATATTGATCGATGTTCCTTAACAAAGTTCTTGAGAACGTCAGCCGGCCGACCGGCATCGTGTATGGTACGGCGCCAGCATCTCGTCACGACAGTTCGCCGCCCCACTAGATAGGCAATCGCCTTTACAGAAGCGGCCGCGCAAGGATTTCGGCGCCGAGGACGAGCAGACTGATGAGGAACCAGCGCCGGAATACGGGCGGGTCGACACGGTTGCGAACGACTTGCCCCGCCCACATGCCAGCGAGCGACGGCGCAATCGCGAGGCCGGAGAAGAGCAGATTGTCGGCCTCGAAAGCGCCCCGCCAGACGAGCCCGGCGGTGAGGGCGACTGTGGAGACGGTGAAGGAGAGGCCGAGCGCCTGCACCAGTTCGTCCCGTTCAAGACCTAGCGCCTGCAGATAGGGCACGGCCGGGATGACGAAGACGCCGGTTGCGCCCGTGACGATCCCGGTTGCCGCGCCGACCACAGGAGACAGCCACGGCTCCCACTTCGCCGGAACGCGAAGCTGGCGCGCAAAGAGCGTGAAGGCGGCGTAGAGAAGGAGGGCCGCACCAAGTGCGCCCGTCGTGAGCGCGGTGCTGCCACCGGCAAGCACCGAAGAACCGCTGAGCGTGCCAAGAACGACCGCCAGCATCATCGGCCAAAGCCGGAGCGCAAGCGCGCCGAAGCTCGGGCCCGCGAGAAGCTGCCAGACATTTGTCACGAAGGACGGGGCAATCAACAGGCTGGCGGCCGCAAGTGGAGAGATGAGCGTACCGAGCACGCCCATCGCCAGGGTCGGCAACCCCATGCCGGTGACGCCCTTGAGGATGCCGGCGGCGAAGAAAGTTGCGGCAATCGCAACGACGAGGGACGGAGCAAGATCGAGCATGCCATCGGCATAGCGTATACCCGCATGGGCACAATGCGGATCATCCGCAGTCAGACTTCGGCTGGTCCGAAGGCTGTTTTTCCGTTAGCCTCCTTTGCATGCGTTTCGATCTTATCGACCTTCGTCTGTTTCTTGCCGTGGTGGATGCCGGCAGCATGACCCATGGTGCTGCGGATGCCGGGCTTTCGTTGCCGGCGGCAAGTGAACGTCTGCGCGACCTGGAGATGATCGGCAAAGTCAAACTGCTCGAACGTGGTCGCCGCGGGGTGCGGCCGACACCGGCCGGAGAAGCGCTCGCGCATCACGCCCGGCTGATCCTGCGCCAGATGGCGCGGATGCGCGGCGAGCTTGGTGAACACGCCGATGGCCTTCGAGCAACAATCCGGCTTGCGGTGAACACGGCCGCACTCACAGAGTTTCTGCCACAGCGGCTCGGCGCCTGGATGACGGCGCATCCGCGGATCGACGTCGATCTGAAGGAACGGCAAAGCATCGAGATTGCGAGAGCCGTCGCCGCCGACCTCGTGGAGATAGGCATTCTTTCGGACGCGGTCGATACTGGCGGCCTGCAACTGCGTCCCTTTGCCGTCGACCGGCTCGTCGTCGTCATCCCACGCGATCACGTATTCGCGGCACGCAGGCGAGCACTCTTCGCCGACATTGCGGACCAGCCTTTCGTCGGCCTGTCCGATGGCGCATTGCAGAGCCATATCGATGCACAAGCTCGGAGATTGGGGCTGACGCTGAAGATGCGCTCGCGCATGCGTAGCTTCGAAGGCATGTGTCACATGGTTTCGGCGGGTGTCGGCCTTGCCATCATGCCGGAGACGGCGGCACGGCGCGGCGGCAGATCTGCCAAGACCGCGTTCGTGCGCCTTGCTGATGACTGGGCGACGCGGCGGCTGTCCGTCTGCGTGCGCGCGGAAGAGGAACTGTCCCCGCCGGCGCGAGACCTGTTCGAGCATCTGGGCTCGAGCGGTTCGCATTGACCTTAGAAACGCGCCGGTAGTCTCACGCGCTCCCTTCCATGCGTTTGGCGTCGTCGCGCGAAGGCGGCCTTTGATCGCAAAAATTGATTTTCCCTTGGAACTCTTCGCGCCTTTGGCGGTTGGGCTCCCATAGGGATATCCTTCGGCCCGATCCTTTCCGGGCCTATAGCGTGAGAAGGAGATGGAGCATGATACTTTTCCGAACAGGACAGGACACGCCCCGGACTCCCACCTTCTCTCAGACGGACCGCCCGTGCGTTCCCACGCACGAGACACCATGCCGGACCTCTTCTGCAGGCAGCGGGGCATCATCAGGATCGGAAAATCGATGCCGGCCTATGTGATCGATCTCGCCTTTGTCGAACGGATGCTAGAGATGGCGGAACGGCGTATCGCCGAGCCCACGTCGAGCGAAGCTCTCTACCGAGAGATCGCCGACGAACTTGAGCGAACCGAAGGAGATCCGAAGATGGCGCGCATCCTGCTCGTCACCTTTACCAATTCCTACGCCGCGCACGTCACAGGCGGCGATCGCCTCCGAAAGCTGAGAATTGAAGCCGAATGGGGATCTTTCTTGCGCCGCAGGTGGCTTTGAGGCCGCGAACAGAGCGCGTCCACGACAGGCGTCCTGAAACGCGGCAGTCGAGCTTAGCAGAGCAACAGGAATACGGGCATCAGCGCGACCAGATAGGCGAGACCGTCGGCCGCCAGGCGATCGCGGAGGTTATGCGCAGCGAAGGAGTTGCCCGATAGGCGTCCATTATAGTTCATTTTTATTCTTCCTGGGTCGTTGTTGTCGAGCCCGCCGGGAGGAGAGGCCGGGCTCGTCGCATATGGGAGAGAGGTCGGTCGGGATCAACGAAGAGCGCCAGGCAAAGCAGCGCCCCACTCGAAATTCCGACGTCGACCGCTTGCTGATCTTCCAACGCGGTGCTTGAGGAGCCGGGTGTTACCAGGGTTTCGACCCGATGCAATCCTTTGCCGGTCACGTCCTTGCACGTTTGCGTGAGCCCTGCGGTTTGCGTCTGGCAACCAGGTGCGCCCTAGCCGGCAAACCTGACGATTATTTGCACTTGCGCTCAGTTTGCCAGGCCGATCGGATTTGCCTTCGGACGGGAGGCATCGCACGTGGCCATCTGGCTTCCCGACATGACCGCGTGCGATGGTTATGGTTGGTTTAGGCTCGCTGTGCCAGCGACGCCCCTTCAGGGATTCGGCCTTTTTCCCGCCGGATCGCCAACTTCCGCACCAGGACATAGAACACCGGTGTCAATACGAGGCCGAACAAGGTAACGCCGAGCATGCCGGCAAAGACGGCGATGCCCATGACGTGGCGCATCTCTGCGCCAGCGCCTTTAGCAATTACCAGCGGAACGACGCCTGCGATAAAGGCAAGCGACGTCATCAGGATCGGTCTGAGCCGAAGGCGGGCCGCCTCGAGCACGGCGGACAGAGGATCGGCACCTTCATCCTCTTTCGCTCGCGCGAACTCGACGATCAGGATCGCGTTCTTGGCCGCGAGCCCCACGAGAACGACAAAGCCGATCTGCGTGAAGATGTTGTTGTCGCCGCCCGTAAACCAGACGCCTGCGATTGCGGAAAGCAGCGCCATCGGTGCGATCAGCAACACGGCGAACGGCAAAGACCAGCTGTTGTACTGGGCGGCGAGAATGAGAAACGCCAGCAGGACAGACAGAGGGAAAATGTACATCGCCGTGTTTCCGGCCTGCTTTTCCTGATAGGCGAGCTCCGTCCATTCGAAGGTCATGCCGGGTGGCAGCGTCTCTGCCGCGATCCGTTCTATGGCCGCGGTTGCTTGGCCGAACGAATAGCCGGGCGCCGGACCGCCGCTGATATCGGCCGACGGGAAGCTGTTGTAATGCATGACGCGATCCGGTCCCGAACTGTGCTTGACCGTCAACAGCGCCGACAAAGGTATCATCGCGCCCGCCGCGTTGCGCGCCTTCAGCCGGCCAATGTCTTCCGGCTGCATGCGGAATGGCGCGTCTGCCTGGACCACCACGCGATAGGTCCGGCCGAAGCGGTTGAAATCGTTGGCGTAGAGAGAACCGAGGTTGACCTGCAGCGTTTCGAAGATGGTGTTGAGCGGCACCCCTTGAGACTTGGCTTTCACCCGGTCGATGTCCACCTGCACCTGCGGCGCATTCACCTGAAAGCTTGCAAGCATTCCGGCAAGCTCCGGCGTCTGCATCGCCTTGCCCATGATCGCGCCTTGCGCTTCGGCGAGCGCCGCAAAGCCGAGACCGGCCCTGTCCTCGACCTGGAACTTGAAACCGCCGGTCGTACCGAGACCCGGGACGGGCGGCGGCGGGAAGATGCCGGCAAAACCGTCGGGTATCTGGCTGAACTTACCCATCAGGCGACCTGCGATCGCGAATGCGGACAAGGAGGGATCCTTCCGTTCGTCGAAGGGCTTCAACATCGTGAAGATGACAGCGGCATTGGGAATATTGACCATGCCGTTGACCGAAAGCCCCGGAAAAGCGACGACGCTTTCGACGCCCGGTTCCGCGAGGGCTATCTCCGACATCTTCTTGACGACCGCCTCGGTCCGGTCAAGCGAGGCTCCCGTCGGCAATTGGGCGATGCCGACCAGGTAGTATTTGTCCTGCGCCGGGACAAAGCCGTTCGGCACGGTCTGGAAGCCCAGCCATGTCGTGGCGACCAGGCCGGCGTAAACGAGAAGGACGAGTGCGCTGAACCTGACGGCGCGGCGCACGGACCAGACATAGGCGTTCGAAGCGCGCTCGAAGAACCGGTTGAAGAGCCGGAAGAACCAGCCGAACAGGCCGTCTATCACGCGCGTCAGGAGATCGCGCTTCACTTCGCCGTGGTGTGGCTTCAGAAGCACGCCTGCAAGTGCCGGGGAAAGGGTGAGGGAGTTGACCGCGGACAGGATCGTCGAGATTGCGATCGTCAAGGCGAACTGACGATAGAACTCGCCTTGCAGGCCGGATAGGAACGCTGACGGAATGAACACGGCCGAGAGCACGGACGTGATCGCTATGATCGGCCCGGTCACTTCGTCCATGGCCTTGCGCGCCGCTTCCTTCGGCGTTTCGCCAAGCGCGATGTGACGCTCGACGTTTTCTACGACGACGATCGCGTCGTCGACCACGATCCCGATCGAGAGCACCAGGCCGAACAGCGACAGCGTGTTGAGCGAAAAGCCGAACATGTACATCAGCGCGAATGTGCCGACCAAGGAGATCGGCACGGCAACCAGCGGGATGATCGACGCGCGCCAGGTCTGAAGAAAAAGCACGACCACGATGACGACCAGCACGATCGCTTCAAGTAGCGTCATCACCACGGCCTCCAGCGAGGCCTTCACGAAGACGGTGGGATCGTAGGCGATGCGATACTCTATGCCCTCAGGAAAGCCTTTCTGCAGGTCTTCCATCGTGGCGCGAATGGAGCTCGCCACGTCGAGCGCGTTGGCGCCGGGGCTTTGGATGATCTGCAGCGCCAGCGCCGGCTTGCCGTCAAGAAGACTGCGCAGCGCATAGGAGTCGGCGCCCAACTCGATGCGGGCAATGTCGCGCAGCCGGGTGACCTGGCCATCGGCGCCGGTCTTGACGACGATGGCGCCGAACTGCTCTTCGTTGGATAGCCTGCCGAGCGTGTTGACCGTGACCTGCAGCGCTGCCGAGGCATCCGGTTGCTGGCCGACGGAGCCGGCGGCCACCTGAGCGTTCTGCTCCTGGATTGCAGCAACCACGTCGGAAGCGGTCAATCCGCGCGCCGCGACCTTGGCCGGATCGAGCCAGACCCGCATGGAGTATTCGCCGGCTCCCCAGACGAGCACGTCACCCACACCCGACAGGCGCGCGAGCTGGTCGCGGACCTGCAGCGTCGCGAAGTTCGATAGGTGGAGAGGATCGTAGCGGTCATCGGGCGAAACCAGATGCACGACCATCAGGATGTCGGGCGAGGTCTTCTGCGTCACGACACCGATGCGCTGAACTTCCTGCGGCAGACGCGGAAGCGCGCGCGAAACCCGGTTCTGAACCTGGATCTGCGCCATGTCGGGATCGGTGCCCTGCTGAAAGGTCACCGTCAGCGTCATGCGCCCGTCGGTTGCGGCCTGCGAGCTCATGTAGAGCATGTTCTCGACGCCGTTGATCACCTGCTCCAGCGGAGCCGCCACCGTTTCGGCGATCACTTCGGGGCTGGCACCCGGATAGCTTGCGGTCACCTGCACGGTCGGCGGCGTCACCTGGGGATATTCGCTGAGCGGCAGCTTTAGGAGGGTCAGGCCACCGCCGATCAGCATCAATACGGAGAGAACGACCGCAAAGATGGGGCGGTCGACAAAAAAGCGTGGAATGTTCATCGACGCGCCTCCTGCGAAGCGGCGGCCGCTAAGTCACCTTCGGCCGCCTCGCCCGACACCATCGAAACCATCTGCGGGTCAACCTCCATACCAGGGCGCACGAGGCCCTTGAGAATGATCTTCTCACCCGACCTGAGACCGCTTGCGACGACACGCAAGCCGTCGATCATCGGACCGAGTTCGATCGGCCGGTACTCGGCCTTGTTCCCCGAGCTCAGCGTCAACACATAGCGGCGACCCTGGTCGGTACCGATCGCCTGATCGTCGATCAGAACGGTGCGGGCTGGCTGGGCCGTCACAAGGTTCACCCGAGCAAAGAGACCCGGGGCCAGCAGTCCATCCGGATTCCGGACGATCGCGCGGGCCCGGATCGTGCCGGTGCTGCGTTCGACCTGGTTGCTGATGAAGTCGAGCACGCCGGCATGGGGGAAACCGGCATCCGTCATGAGGCCAATCCCGACCGGCAGCTTCTCGGTTCCGCCTTCTCCCTTGTCAAGACGCGCTCGCCCGCCAAAATCGAGAAACGTCGCTTCGTCGATGTCGAAGTAGACGTAGAGCGGGTCCGTGGAGACGATGGTGGTGAGGAGCGTGGCGGCACCCGCATTGCCGCCTGAAACAAGGTTGCCCTCGGTCACCCGGACACGATCGACCCGCCCGCCAATCGGGGCTGCGACGCGCGTGAAGGAGAGATCAAGCTCTGCCGCAGCCACTGCCGCCTTGGCGATTTCGACCTCGGCCTGCCGTTGGCGCCGCACTGCCTCGGCATCGTCATAGGTCTTGCGCGACACGGTCCCGTTCGGAGCCAGGGATTTGGCGCGGCGGAACGCGATGTCGGCGTGATCGAGAAGAACGATCGCCTGTTTCAACCGCGCCTTGGCGGCGTCCAGGGCGACTTGGAACGGTCGCGGATCGATCTGGAACAGGACCTGTTCCGGTTTGACGAGAGCGCCTTCGGGAACACTCACCCTGTCGATGGCGCCGCCGACACGCGGACGCAGTTCAACGGATTTTGCCGCCTCGAAGTGGCCGGTGAACTCTACGGCTGGCGCGACCTCTCGCGTGATGACCTCGGCGACCGGAACCTTGGGCATGGGCGCACCCGTGGTTCCGGTCGCCGCGACTGCCTCCGACGCACTGGTCGAGGAGGCAAGCCCAAGAAGCCGACTGGCGAAGGTTCCCATTCCATCGCCGTCGGCAAGCGCAAGCCCTCCAACGGTTGCGATACCGGCTAGGAACAGGGCGGCGGCCTTTTTACTCATTCTCGTTCACCTTCATTTTGTTCACGCTTGCGGCCGGAGCGGCCACGGCAGCGATCAGTTCTTCGCGAAGGTGCGGTTTCCAACGATGGAAAGGTCAAGACCTCCTGAAACTTCTTTCGCTCACCCTGATACGAATGGTCAGGTTCTGCCGATAAGAGATTGGAAAATCTGGATTTTCGTCTTGTGTATTCCCCGCGGCTGGCACTCCGGCGGGGGGCGCCGACCACGACTGAGCTGTGTTCTTTGCTGGGGCGCCACGCCACCGTCATTCGTGTGGTCGCGCCGAGAGTCCCACTAGGCGATCGGTCCAGGTTCGCCGTCGCATTCCAATCTCCGAAACTGAGAACGTCGGCGGTGATCCGATACCCCTTGACCTTACCAGCGCTGGAAGCCGCAGCCTGAGGGCATTTTCGCTTGCCGCCGTCAGGAACCGGCCCGCGAGAGAATTCGAACTCTGTGAGGAAACATTTGATATGACCGTCAAACGCATAGACATACGATCGGCACGAACAAACCTCGAAGTGCACGCCGACCAGACCATTCTCGACGCTGCGCTCGCCGCCAAGCTTCCTTACCCCCATGGCTGCAGATCCGGGCGGTGCGGCGCTTGCAAGTCTCGGCTGATCGAAGGCGAGGTGGAGCTTCTCCAGCATTCGCCCTTCGCCCTCACCGACGAGGAGAAAGCCGGCGGTCTCATCCTTGCCTGCCGGGCGCTTCCGGTAACGGACACCGCCGTGGCATGGCTTGGAGGCGGCGAAGAAGATGCCGTCCAAACGCCCCAACGGCTAAGCGGCATCGTTACGCATCTGGAGGACCTCACGCACGACATCAAGCTGGTGCGCATCGATGCGGAAGATGGGGGCAGCTCTCGTTTCGTCGCTGGACAATATGCGCAGGTGAGTTTCGACGGGGTCCCCGCCCGCAGCTATTCCATGGCCAACCGGCATGGCGACGGCCGGGTGGAGTTCCACATTCGCCACGTGGTCGGCGGAGCGACCTCGCAATATGTGCACGGCGCTCTGAAGGCCGGGGACAAGGTGACGCTCGAATACCCGATGGGATCCTCCTATCTGCGGGAGAACCACTCCGGCCCGATCCTGTGCATCGCCGGCGGCTCCGGCCTCGCCCCCATCAAATCGATCGTCGAAACCGCCCTTGCCCACGGCCTGAAGCAGCCGATCCATCTCTACTTCGGCGCACGCAGCGAGCGTGATCTCTACCTCGTCGATCATTTTCGCGCGCTCGCCGAGTGGCACGCCAATCTCGTCTTCCAGGCCGTGTTGTCGGAGGCGGATTCGGCAGGATACCGCCGTGGATTCGTGACGGAGGCAGTGGCCGAGGATCTGTCTGACCTCGACGGATGGAAAGCCTATGTCGCCGGCCCGCCGCCGATGGTGGATGCGGCAATGGAGGTTGCGTTTGCGCGCGGCCTGAACCGCTCAGACATGCATGCCGACGTGTTTTTCACGCCCGAGCCGGCGGAATAGCCGCTCTCGGGCGCAAAATCGGCGGTGCAACTGCTTCATCTCAGCCTGGCGGAAGCTCAGCGAAACTGGGCGCCCGTCAGTTCCTCCATCTGCGGCCTTCGGATCCTGACCTTGTCGACGTTGCGGCCATCCAAGGCGACGACTTCATAGGTCAGGCCACCAAAGCTGACGCTTTCGCCCTGGTTCGGCAGGTGTCCGAGGCGCCAAAGAACGAGGCCCGCCAGCGTGGAGTAGCGGTCGGCCTGATCCACGAGATCGACCTCCAGCAGTTTTGAGACATGCCGGATATCGATCCACCCGTCGACGAGGAGCGCTCCGTCTTCCTCGCGCTCGACCGTCAACTGATCATCATCATCGTCGGCAAAGTCGCCGGCGATGGCTTCGAGCAGGTCTGTTGGTGTCACCAGGCCTTCCATCGAGCCATATTCGTCAAGGACGATCGCGACCTGAAGGGGAGACTGGCGCAACTGCTCAAGCAGGCGCAGCGCGCTGACGGTTTCATGCACGACCAGGGGCTGGCGAAGGGATCGGCTGAAGTCGATCTTGCCGGTCTCGAGCAGGTCTCTCAACAGGTCTTTCGCCAGCGCGACGCCCAGGAACTCATCGAGATTGCCGCGTCCGATCGGGAAGCGCGAATGACCTGTTTCGATGATTTTGCGGCGCAACTCGTCGTCACTCTCCTCGATATCCAGCCACTCGACATCAAGCCTCGGGGTCATGACCGATTTTGCCGGGCGCTCTGCAAGTGTCAGTACGCCTTCGATCATCTCGTGCTCCACCGGCGTGAACAGTTCGTCCTCCGTCGCCCGCTCCGCGATGACATCGGCCGTTTCGCCGAGCGACGTCTCGCTCTTGCGTCGACCGAGGAGGGAGAGAACGGCATTTGCCGTACGCTCGCGCAAGTCACCCGTCGTCATGAAGCGTTCGCGGTTGCGGCGTCCGATCTGGTTGAAGGCCTCGATCAGCACCGAAAAGCCGATTGCCGCATAGAGGTAGCCCTTGGGGATATGGAAACCGAACCCTTCGACGATCAAGGAGAAGCCGATCATCATCAGGAAGCCGAGGCAGAGGATGACGACGGTCGGGTGTTTCGACACGAAGGCCATCAGTGGTTTGGACGCAAGCAGCATCACGCCGACGGCGACAATGACCGCGATCATCATCACGGAGAGATGCTGAACCATCCCGACGGCGGTGATGACGCTGTCCAGCGAGAAGACGGCATCGAGGACGACGATCTGCACGAGGACCTGCCAGAAGACCGCATGCTCCACCTTGCCTTCCTTGTGACCGGCATGGCCCTCGAGGCGCTCGTGCAGCTCCATCGTCCCCTTGAACAGAAGGAACAGGCCGCCGAACAGAAGGATCAGGTCGCGGCCGGAGATCTCAGCGCCGAGCACTGTGAACAACGGAGTGGTCAGCGTCACGATCCAGGCGATCGAGGCAAGCAGGACGAGACGCATGCCCAGCGCCAGTCCGAGGCCGATCAGTCGGGCTCTTTCCCGTTGATGCTCTGGAAGCTTGTCCGCGAGGATGGCGATGAAGACGAGGTTGTCGATACCGAGCACGATCTCGAGAACGATGAGGGTGGCGAGACCCGCCCAGGCGGCCGGATCAGACATCCATTCGAACATCATTGGGTTTAAAGGCCAGCCCTCAAGGCAAGGCCAATCCTTCTATTGTTGATGGGAAAAGAAAAAACGTCGCCCGCCCGTCTGGTCGACGGTTGCGGGCGCAAAGTAGGTGACCGCGAAACCGCTTCAGCGGAGCCGCGCTTGTGGGGTCTGATGAACGTTGGTCAGGGTCGGCGTCGTCAGGCATGCCGCGTGGTCCGCCTTGTCGGATAGGCCATGGAGCGGGCGGCAAACAGCAAGCCGAACTCCGCCCATCCTGCGCGACCGACAAGGTGGCGGGTCGTCGTGACCGGATGGGGGACAGGCGGTGGGCTTGGTGCAGCTGGGATCATGAGAAAGGGTTGGCTCTGAGGGAAGGCTGGCTTCCGGGGGAGGGGGACGGTCCCCGGAAGCCAAAAGCGGCGTCAAATATCTTCGTCGCCGCCGAAATCCATGTCGTCAACGGGCGCTTCCGGCTCCGGGGCAGGGGCGGCTGGTTGAGCGGCCTGGGCCTCGTTACCACCCAACATGCCGGCAATCGCATTGCCGAGCAGGACGCCACCGGCGACGCCCATTGCGGTCTGCGCGGCGCCCGCGAGGAAGCCGCCGCCGGTGCGCTGTTGCATCGGCTGGCCGTAAGCCTGGCTCTGGTTGCCCCATGGCGAGCTCGGGGCCGCACGGCCATACCCGGCCTGTTGTGGCGCGGGGCGCTGAGGGGCAGCGTTGCTGCCGAACATCGAGGAGAAGAAGCCGCCGCGCTGCTGGCTTTGTGCGGTGTGCGCTTCCAGTTCTTCGATACGGCGTTGAGCCGCCTCCAGTGCCTGTTCCTGTACGACGATCGTCTGCGCCATGTAATAGGGCGCGCCCGGCTGCTGGCCGATCCGCTCTTGAATGAAGCGGTCGGCTTCCGCGTCGCGCGGAGCGGATTGGCGCTCCGCCTGGGCGAGCTTGGAGAACAGGCCGTCTATGGCCTGTTGATCATTGCGATCCATAAGATATGTCCTTGATATCGGCGACTGTTACTCTTCGCGCTGGCCGGTGAAATTCAGCAGCAGCTGGAAGATGTTGACGAAGTTCAGGTAGAGCGAGAGAGCGCCGAAGACCGCCAGCTTCTGCTGGGATTCCTGGTCGAAGTTGTCGGCATACTGCTCCTTGATGTTCTGCGTGTCCCAGGCGGTCAGACCGACGAAGACGACGATGCCGATCACCGAGACGGCAAACTGAAGGGCGCTGGAACCGAGGAAGATGTTGACGATCGAGGCTATCATCACGCCGATCAGACCCATGATCATGAACGAACCGAACTTCGCGAGGTCCCGTTTCGTCACATAGCCGTAGAGGCTCGTCGCTCCGAACATGGTGGCGGCGATGAAGAAGGTGCGGGCGATGCTGGCGCCGGTGAAGACCAGGAAGACGGAAGCGAGCGACAGGCCCATAACGGCGCAGAAGGCCCAGAAGGTCATCTGTGCCGAGGATGCCGACATCGAATGCATCTTAAAGGAAAAGAAGAAGACGAAGGCGAGCGGCGCCAGCATCACCACCCATTTCAGCGGCGTGGAGAAGATCGGCACGTAAAGCGCCGGCGTGGTGCCGACGATGAAGGCGACAAGGCCCGTCACGACGAGGCCGAGGCCCATATAGTTGAAGACGCGCAGCATGTGCTGGCGAAGGCCCTCGTCGAGGGCGGCGGCCGAAGCCTGACTCATGCCGCCGAAGCGGTTCTGGTTCTGATACATGAAGGTTTCCTCAGTAAAGTGAGTTCTTGAGAAGCTCGGCCTCGTCGCTGAGGCCGATGCCCGGCTTGCTTGAAACGACGGCATAGGCAACCTCGCCGACCTGCCACCAGGCAGCCTCGGCATTGGAAAGGTTGAGATCCTTCACGGGTTCGACCGCGAAACGACCGGGCCTGCCGGCGAAAAGTGAAATGACCGTGCCCGCATCGGTCTTGACGCTCATCTCGACGCTGGGTCCGAATTCCGAGGGGAACACCTGGACATCGATGACGTTCCAGCCCTTCGGGAGCTCCGGCATGACGATGGCGGTCGCGGCACGAATGTCGTCCCGGTCATAGGTCTGAACCTCAGGCTGCGACGGCATTCCAGCCCTGACGACCGAGGTCTGATGGGCGCGGATGGCGTGCTCCACGAAAGCCGGCGGATGGGCCGAGGCATTGACTTCGCTCGGGCCGACCGCCGAATGGGCAATCCACCCGACTGACACCATCAAGCCGACCGCCGCAACCTTTTGCAGCGCGTTCCAAACGCGCGCATTCGCAAGCCCAGAAGAAAGGCGCCGGGCCGCCTCGCGCGTCTCTGGACGACCGGCAACGACATCCGACGTCATCGCCAGTTTGAGCGTGGTGCGCATGCCGAGGTCGGCCATGACGCGCGCCGCCGCATCCGGATTCCTGGCAAGCCAGGTCTCGACCCGCAGCCGACCGGTTGCGTCGAGCTGATTGTCGATGTAGGCGTCGAGATCGCCATCGGTAATCGTATCGACGTCAGTCATTGTCGCCTCCGACAAGCTTCAGATGGTTAGGCTTCCTCCGTCCGCTTTCGAAATCTCTGAGCGCTGCTCGTGCACGGGAGACACGCGACATCAAGGTCCCGACGGGGATGTCGAGTATGTCGGCGGCCTCCTGGTAGGAGAGATCTTCGACAGCAACCAGATGTAGGGCTTCGCGCTGCTCCTCCGGCAGCAGCATGAACGCCTCGCGAACCTGAGCGAGCCGGACGCTGTGTTCCTGGTGGGCCGGGTAGGATGACACGGCTTCCTGCGCCGTCTGGCTGTCACGCTGGCCGCGCGACATCGCCGATCGTACGCGGTCGATATGGGCGTTGCGAACGATGGCGAAAAGCCAGTTTCGAAGGTTCGCTCCCGACCGGAACGTCGAGCGCCGCTCGTAGGCTCTCACCAAGGCATCATGAACGAGATCTTCTGCGTCAGGCGAATTGCGCGCAAGCGAACGCGCATAGCGCCGCAGCGCGGCCAGCTGCCCAATAACGTCGAAAGCGCCTTTTTTCGATTCCATACCCGCATATACGGAGCCGATGCGATTTCTCATCCATCGTCGACGAAAAAAATATCATTCAGCCGGATGCAGCAGTTTAGGAGCGCATGCTTCGCTGGCATCACCGAAGCGCGCCTGCGCTGGCTATAGGGGCGGCGAGCCGCACCCGCGCCGCGCTCTTTGCGCTCGCAGCAAACGCTTCGAGGGTCGCGGCAAGCAGCATACGGGCACCTTCGATGGAATGCGCGGGCTCGACATATTCCGCTTCGTTGTGGCTAAGCCCGTCGCGGCAAGGCACGAAGATCATGGCTGCCGGCGCGACACGACTGACGAACAAGGCATCGTGGAAGGCGCCGGAGAGCATACGCTTGGTCTTCAGTCCGAGCGATGCGGCAGCGCGATCGAGGCAGGCGAGCAGGTCGTCTGAAAAGAGGGCGGGCGGCATGTCGAAGATTTGCCGCGTTGCGCTCTGGCAACCGTTGGCTTTAGAGGCGTTGTCACATGCCTGCCGGACCCGCTCTTCCAGGTAGTCGATGGCGTTGGTCTCCGGGTGGCGCAGATCGACGGTGAACGTGACCGACCCCGGAATCGAGTTCACCGAACCTGGTTCGACTGCGAAGCGGCCGACGGTAAAGCGTGCGCGCGGGTCGCCCGGCATGGCGCTCCTATACAGTGGTTCAAGCGCGGCAACGGCCGCGGCCATCGGGTCGCGCCGGAATTCGAGCGCCGTCGTGCCCGCATGCGCTGCCTGCCCATCGATCCTGACCTCCAGCCACCGCGTGCCCTGGATGCCATAGACGATGCCAACCGGTATGTTCTCCCGTTCGAGCGACGGGCCCTGTTCGATATGAAGCTCAAGGTAGCCGGTGATTGGGAAGCCGAGCGGGCGCATTTCGGCTTCCGGCAGGGCTTTCAGTGTTGCCTCCAACTCATCGACGAACAACGCTCCGTCGCGGCCGCGAAGATCGGACCAGGCCTCGGGGATGGCACCGGCGGCAAACGCCATCGATCCCATCGTGCCGGGGGCAAAGCGGCTTCCTTCCTCGTTCGTCCAGGCAACGACCTCAAGCGGAAAATCAGTCTCAATGCCAGCATCTTCGAGACTTTCCATCACCTCAAAGGCCGCCAGGGTGCCGAGCGCTCCGTCAAAGCGCCCACCGGTCGGCTGGCTGTCGAGGTGGCTGCCGATCACGAACGGCGGCCTTTGAGGAAAAAGGCCCTCCCGCCGGATGAACAGGTTTGCCATCGGATCCTGGAAGACGCGGAAACCGCGCGCAAGCGCGAGTTCCGCTAGCAGCCGGCGGGAGCCCCGATCTTCCACCGACAAAGCCTGCCGGTTGACGCCCCCGGCCGGCGTCCCGCCGATTTTTGCGAAGTCATCAAGACGCTTGAGCAGGCGCTTGCCGTCCACTGTGGTGCGAGAGGTCATAGTCGTTCCCAAATGTCGCCTTGATCAGACGTAGGCTGCGTCATGAAAGGCGATTTCCAGTTGCTGCGCTCGCCCGAAGATAGCGCTCAGGCGTTTGCGCTCGGAAGCCTCGAGCGCGTCGCCGGCAACGTCGAGTTCTTGCTTCAGCCACTTCGCCTGAGCCGCAAACTCATCATCGGCGTGCATTTCGACCCATTCCTTCAAATGTGGATCGGCAAACGATGAACGGGCGGCCCTTTCCGACCAGGTCCAGTACATCCACTCGGCCGCAAACATGGCAGCGACGGTATCGAGGAAACCGCCGTTGCGGGCGATGTCCAGCATACCCGTTCGGAAAGCCTCGACCTCGGCAACATTGAGATCATAGGTGCCGGGATCGATATTGCGTTCGGCAAAAATCCGTTCGAAGTAAGCGATCTGCTGGTTGGCGAGCGCATCCAGAACGGCAATCAACCAGCGCTTCTGTTCGATCGTCTCGGCCTTCGCCGCCGCAAAGGCGAAGATCGAGATCGCGGTTTCGACGAAGGCCCCCTCATAGACGAGATAGCGTTCGAAAACCTGCGGGGACAGGCGCTCCATCACGATGTCCTCGACGAAGCGATGGTTCACCATGGCTTCGAAGACGGTGGCGTTTTCCCGCAGGATCTGTTCCGAAAGCGTTTCAGCCGCCATCGTCACGCCTCCAGCGCGGGTTCGGCAGCGGCGCGGAAAGCCTTAACCCGCTCGATATCGACCGGGTTCCACCAGACCCCGCCCTGCTTCAGAGACGAGGCGACGATCACGCCGTTGGTGCGCTTGAGGATTTCGACGATGTTGTCCTTGGTCACGCCCGAGCCGACCAGAAGCGGTAGGTGCGTCGCCGAGCCGATCTCCTCGATCTCCTCGATGGTTGCCGTATTGCCGGTGCGCTGACCGGTGGCGATCACACCGTCGGCGTCGAAGAAGGCGAGGTCGCGCGTCAACTCCTGGATCGATCGGTCGGCCACGATGGCGTGGGCGCCGTGCTTCACATGGCTGTCGGCAAAGACCTTGATGTGCTCGGCACGCAGCAGCGAACGGTAGCGCATCGCTTCTGCGGCCCGACCCTCCATGAAGCCTTCGTTGGCGACATAGGCATTGGCCCACTGGTTGACGCGAATGAACTTGGCGCCGCCCGCCATGGCGATGGCAAAGGCCGGGATCGGCGCATTGGCAAGGACGTTGATGCCGAGCGGCACACCTGTCGCCCGCGCGATCCGGTCGGTGACGACCGACATGAAGGCTGCCGTTTCGTGGCCGATATCTTCCGGCTTGGAGAACGGCACGTCGCCATGATTTTCGATCATCAGGCCATGCAGGCCACCCTCGACCAACGCCTCGGCGTCACGCATGCAGGCATCGTAGATAACAGACATATCGGCACCCCGATAGCGCGGCGCACCGGGGAAGGCCGGGCAATGGATCATGCCTATCAGAACCTTGTCAGTCCCAAATATTTCCCTTATGGCGCTTGTGGACTTGTCAGATATTTCCTGCATTTCTCTCCCTTTCGAAGGTATGTTCATGCACGCTTACGTAATCGGTAATGTGACGGTGGACGAGACTATCGCCGTGTCGGAAATGCCGGCCGCGGGCGCATCGATCCACGGTAGCCAGCGGTCCCGGGACCTCGGTGGCAAGGGCGCGAACCAGGCTGTTGTCATGGCCCGCACCGGCCTGCCGACGAGCCTTGTCGCAGCCTTCGGCGACGGTTTTCGCGCCGACATGATCCGCCAGCATCTGGCAAGCGAACCGGTGGTCAGCAGACTTGTGCCGGTCCTCGGCAAGTCCACCGACTTCTCGATCGTGCTGACCACGCCGGATGGAGAAAACGTCAACATCACGACCACCGACTCTGCCCAGAACCTCACGCTTGCCGACGCCGTCGCGGCGCTGGCCGACGCGGTTCCCGGCGACCTTGCTGTGCTCCAGGGAAACCTGTCGGACGAAACGACGCGCGGTGTCCTTGAAGCTGCGCGCGCCCACCACATGATCACCGCCTTCAATCCGTCTCCCTTGCGTCCCTATTTCAGCACCCTGTGGCCCTTGGTTGACATTGCTTTCCTCAACCAGGGTGAGGCGCAGGCAATGACCGGTACCAGCGGCGAAGAGGCTGCCCGCAAGCTGCTTGCGGCCGGCGTTCGCGAAGTCGTCCTGACCTTCGGCGGCGACGGAGCCATGCTCGTCACCGCCGAAAGCAGTGTCCGGATCGGCGCCGTCGAATGCGACGTCGTCGACACGACAGGCGCCGGCGACACGTTCATGGCGGTGGCGCTCGCATCCGCCGCACTTCGTGGCACTCGCCTCGATCGCACCGCGATCGAACATGCAACGCGCGCCGCCGCCATCACTGTAAGCCGTCCCGGAACCCGTTCGGCGTTTCCGTCGATCGAGCAGTTGCAAGCGATCCTGGCCGCGCGCTGAGGCTCTCCTCAGCGCGCGCTCCTCGCTGCGGTTAGCGCGCCGTTTCTGTCATCCACCCAAGGATGTTCTTCCAGAGGCGGCCGTAGCCCTCCCACTCGCAGAATGCCGGCGACAGCCAGTGGGGGCCGATATCGGACGTCCAGGCGGCGGTGCGCCCCTTGCCGAAACCGCCAAGGACGAGCAGCGGGTGTCCGCCCTGATCTTCGGGAAGCCGGGCGACGACCTCGGCTCCATCGCGAACCTCCACTTCATTGACGCCGAGAAGCAACGGCCAACTGCCCGAAAGCCCCGCCATGGTCGGATGGTCCGGCTTGACGACGTCGGCAACCGCGCCCTCGGGAATCTCGACGCGGTCGTCATAGGGAAGGCACGTCACCGGAAGCGTGTCTTCGACAGCCGTGCGGCGCCAGCGCGCCTTACCGTCGATACCCTGGAAGGAGAAGTAGCCGCCGACCATCAACAGCGCTCCGCCCTTTTCGACCCAAGCCTTGATGAGCTTCAACCGGTTCGGAACGGTGCGCGAGTGCAGCCATACGGCCGGCGGCAGCAACAGCGAGTTGGCGCCGATATCCGACAGGATGATCGCATCGTACTGGTCGAGGCCTGCCATTTCATAGGGGAACTGGTCCACGGCGTCGTGTGCGGTCATGTAGGTCAGCTCGAACTCGCTGTCCTTGAGCACCTTGACGAGCGGTTCCGCGCCCAGATGGAAGGTCACGCTGCCGAACTGGTCGAAACCCTTGTAGTGGGTGGCGGAGCTTACCCAGCTCTCGCCGACGAGAAGCACTTTCTTTGTCATGGTCTATCCGTCTGTCTTGAATAGCGTTGGGAGCCGATATCAGGCCCCGGTTTGGAATACCGAGCGGGGGTTGTCCCGCATCATTCTGTCGAGCGCGCCGTCCTCCACCCCGTGTCGTTTGAGACGCGGCAGGAAGTGGCGCAGGACGTAGGCATAGCCGTTGCCTCCGTAGTGGCTGAGCATCATCTTCAGGAACACATCGTGCGAGAGCAGGATGCGGTCCATGTGGCCGGCGTCCACCAGCCTGGCGATCGCTCGTGCTGCCTCTTCGTCGCTCGGGCACTGTACCTGTTGATCGGCATAGAAGAAGTCCATGCCGATCATGTCGTATTCGATGAACGCACCGCGTTCGGCGAGCTCGCTTTGATAGGCGAAATCGTCGTGGGACGGGTTCATGTGACAAAGCACGGTGTGGCGCAGATCCGCCCCTTCCTCGGCGACGACATCGAGCACCCGATGGCCGAGCCGGAACCAGCCCGGCAGATGCACCATCAGCGGCAAACCGGTCCGGACCTGCGCCCGGGCGGCCCCACGCAGGGACTTCTCCTCGGCCGGAGTGAAATCGGAGGAGACGCCGATCTCGCCGATCAGTCCGATTTTCACGCCCGTGCCGTCGACACCGTCGATGGCCTCGCGGACGATGCCGTCGGCGATCTGGTCGACGCTCATGTCCGCGACCTCGGCCGGATGCGAGGAGGCAAGATAATATCCGGCCCCCATCACGATATTGAGACCCGTCGCCTTGGAGATGCGCCGTAAGGCGAGCGGGTTTCGACCGATGCCATTGCAGGTAGGTTCGACGACTGTACGGCCGCCTGCGGTCGCGAAAGCCTGCAATTCGGCGATAGCCAAGGGTTCGTCGTCGAGCGTAATGTTGTGCTTGTTAACGAAGGGGTCCTGGCGCAGTTCGCCGAGGATCTCCATGCAGACGAAGCCTTCGGCGAGATACTGACGCTCCTTCGTTTGCGGTGCGTTCCACCAGCAGCGGCAATCGTTGAGGATATGCTCGTGCATCAGTGTGATGCCGAGTTGATCCGCGTTGATCGCGCCGTTCACCGTCATCACCTTGCCGGACCGCACATGTCCTTCTGACAGCTCCTTGCTCATGACGGTCATCTCTTGCCGCCGAAGCGAAAGTTGGCGGTGAAGATCCGGGTGTTGAGCCAGATCGCAACGAGAATGATCGCACCGGTAACAATCTGCGTGAAGAACGGCGAGATATGCATGAGGATCAGGCCGTTGCCGATGACCGCAATCGTCATCGTGCCGAGCACGGTCCCGAGGATCGTGCCGCGCCCCCCCATCAGCGATGTCCCGCCCAGCACTACGGCGGCGATAACCTGAAGCTCGAAGCCGACGGCCGCATTCGAAGAGCCGGAGCCGAGGCGCGCTGCGATCAATAGGCCAGCAAGGGCGCAGGCAACGCCGGCGATCATATAGACCGAGGCGATCACCCATTTCGCCGGCATGCCGACGCGGCGAGCCGCTTCCATGTTGGACCCGACGGCGACGACCTGGCGGCCGTATTTGGTCGAGGATATGACGACATAACCGGCGACCGCGACCGCAACCGCGATAAGCGCAGGCATCGGAATGCCCAGCAATTCGCCGCGGCCGAGCATGAAGAAGCCGGGAGCGTCCTTGATCGGGATCGAGTACCCTTGCGTCAGATAGAGCGCCAAGCCGCGCAGGATCGACAGGCCGGCAAGCGTGACGATGAAGGCCGGAATACCCTGATAGGCGGTGAACCATCCCTGCACGAAGCCGAGAAAGGCGCCGAAGAAGAGCATCGCGACGACGACGAGAGGCCAGGGATAGCCCATCGCCAAGACAATGGCCGCCACCGCATTGACCAGGGCGACCTGCGAACCGACAGAGAGGTCGATGCCGCCGGTTATGATTACCAGCGTCATGGCGACCGCGACGATGAGAATCGGCGCTGCCTGGCGGATGACGTTCAGAATGTTGCCGAGCGTCATGAAGGTATCGGTCGTGGCCGCGAAAAAGATGACGCAGGCCAGGAAGAAGAAGGCGATCGACAGAACCTGGGCGTTTTCCGAAAGGAAGTCTGCCGCCGGCGAGCCTTTCGCACGTTCGGTATAGGCCGTCATTGCTTGGCTCCTTCCCCGACGATCAGCTTCACGAGGTCTTCCAGGTTGGTCTTGCCGATTTCGCGCTCGGCGACCTTGGTGCCTTCGTACATCACGGCAATGCGGTCGCAGACACGGAACAGGTCCTGGAGACGGTGGGTGATCAGGATGACCGAGACGCCCTTTGCCTTGACGCGGTTGATCAGCGCGAGCACGGCTTCGACCTCCGCCACGGCGAGCGCCGAGGTGGGCTCGTCCATGATCAGGACTTTCGGATTGAACGAAGCGGCGCGCGCGATCGCGATCGCCTGACGCTGTCCGCCCGAGAGCTGAGCGACCTTGCCGGTCAGACGCGGAATGCGGATTTCCAGCGCATCGAGCATCTTGCGTGCTTCCTCGAGCATGGTCCTCGTATCGAGGAATGGCCCTTTGCTGATTTCTCGACCGAGGAAAAGATTGCCGACCACATCGATGTGGTCGCAAAGGCTCAGGTCCTGAAAGACCATTTCGATATTGCGGTTACGGGCGTCCGCAGGTCCTGAGAACCGAACCTCTTCGCCTTCCAGCGTAATGGTCCCGCCATCGGGAATGTAGGTGCCCGAGATGACCTTGGTCAGCGTCGATTTGCCGGCGGCGTTGTCGCCGACGAGGCCAAGGCACTCGCCGGGATAGATGTCGAGGTCGACGCCACGCAGCGCCTGGTGCGATCCGAACGTCTTGACGATCCCTTTGAGGGACACGCGGGGGCTGACACCGGTGCGGGAGGGCAAAGCCCCCCCGACACCAGCGACAGCGGGAGGATGCTGTCTTTCAGTCGTCATCATTTGAAGATCGCCCGATATCGCTCGACGTTGTCCTTGGTGACGATCGTTACCGGCACGGCGATGGTCTTTTCGACGCTGCCGCCGTCGGAGACCTTCTTCAAGGCGTCGACGGCAGCGGCACCCATGGCAGCCGGATCCTGCTGGATCACGGCGGTGACGTAGCCGGCGTCGATGCCGGCGATCGCCTGGGCCGTCAGGTCCCAACCGAAGACCTTCACGCTATCCTGCTTGCTCTGGCTTTCGACCGCGGCGATGGCACCCATTAGGGCCGGCTCGCCGGTCGCGTAGATTGCGGTCAGGTCGGGATTGCCGGTAATCAGGTTCTCGGCGGCAGCGAGCGCGTTGTCCTGCACGTTCTGTCCATCGACGACGCCGGCCGAGCTGATACCGTCGACATCCTTGATGGTCTTTTCAAATCCCTCCTGGCGAACGTTCTGAATGAAGGAGTTCAGCGCGCCGACGACACCGATCTTGGCTTTGCCATCGGCGTTGGCCTTGATGTAGTCGAGGAAGAACTTGCCCATGTCGGCGCCGGCCGTGGCGTTGTCGACGCCGATCTGCGCCTTCTGCGGGCCTTCCGGAAGGATCGCATCGATGGCAACGACGGGGATCCCGGCTTCGGCTGCCTGGTTGACCGCCGGCATGATGCCGTTGACGTCGATTGCGACGACGGCGATGCCATCGACCTTCTGCTGAATGTAGGTTTCGATCGCACTGTTTTGCGCGGCCGGGTCGTTGTTGGCATTGAAGATGACGAGCTTCGCGCCGGCAGCGTCAGCCGCCTTCTGCGCGCCTTCGTTCATCTGATTGAAGAAAAGCGCCTGCTGGTTGATTTGCACGAGCGCAAAGGTCTTTTCGGCGGCAAGGGCCGGCGAGAGAGCAGCGCCGAGGGTCGTCAATGCCGTGAAACCAAGCGTGGCGACTAAAGTCCTGCGTTTCAAATTCCAGTTCATGTTCTCATCCTCTGTTGGTTCTCCATTGCGTGATTTATCGTTTCGCAGGCGGAGCAACGGATTTCCGCACGACGATTTCGACTGGCAGGAGCTCTTCGACGAGAGCCTGTTTGCCCTGCCAGTTTGTTTCGAGAAGAAGGGAGAGGGCACGCCCGCCGATCGCGCGGACCGGCTGGCGAATGGCGGTCATAGGCGGACCGAAAAGATGGAGCGGGCCGACGTCGTCAAAGCCGATAACCGAAACATCGTCCGGGACCGAAACCCCCTGGTCCCGGAAGACCTCGATCATGCCGATGGCGATTTCGTCCGAGCTGGCGAAGATCGCCGTTGCCGGGCGACCTTCCTCGATGAAGCGCTTCGCCGCCTGCCGACCGAAGGCCACGGTGTAGTCACCGGCGTATTTTGAAAGACGGATATCCTCGCCGAACGCATCGCGCAGCGTCCGCTCAAGACCGTTGGAGCGCCGACGCGAACTGATCATCGCTTGCGGGCCGCCGACGAACAGCACATCCCTGTGCCCGAATTCCGCCAGATGCCGGCCTGCGAGCGCTCCGCCCAGCTCGTTATCGCAGAAGAGCTTGGGCGCCTGCGCGCCGGGAACGTCTTCGTCGGCGATCACGACTTTGCCGGTGCGGTTTATCAACGTGGCGAGTTGACCGTCGTCCGGGTGGTTGGTGACGAAGATCAGGCCATCGACGTGATTGCGTTCGATCAGCTGGAGATAGGCGACCTCGCGACCGGCCCGGTTCAGGGTGGCGTAAAGCGAGACGGCAAGCCCGCGGGTATCCGCCTCTTCTTCGACAGCTGCCACGAGCGTCGCGAAGAAGGGGTTGGCGATATCGGGAACGACAAGACCGATCGTATCGGAACGACCGCGGCTGAGCCGGCGGGCATGCGGGTTGGGCTGGTAATTGAGGTCGCGGATCGCATCCGAGATCCGCTTCTTCGTTTCGAAAGGCAGGTCGAGCGATCCGTTCAGCAGGCGCGAGACCGTTGTCACGGAAACACCGGCAGCTCGGGCTACATCCTTCAGACCTGTGACGCGTCGTGTGGTCACCTTGGCTCCATCCCCTGCCGTTGTAAACCGATTTACTAAAACGCTTTACAATAAGATTTCGACTTTCGTGTTCTGTCAAGAGACTTTCTCTGACACGAGGTCGGTGCGCCTATGGGGCCACGGATCGAGGCTCGGCCTGGGGCCGATTGGCGGCGGCGAAAAAGCCGCAAGGTCAATGCCGTTTGCACCTGAGAAAGCAGCATCTTGGCGCCGCGAGGCGGGAACAAATCAGGGGCTGATCGATTGAGAGATCATGAAAAACAAGGTTCCATTGGCGGCGCTGATGCTGCTATCCCCCGCCGCGCTGGCCAATGCCCAGACGCTTCAGCCAGACGCCATCGACGGTGCATCGATTACACCCACATTGTTGGAACGGACGACCGAGACCTCGGACAAGCCAGACCCCGCCATCGTCCGGCTCCAGGTGCTTCTCGATCGGGCGGGGGCGTCGCCCGGTGTAATCGACGGTTTCGCCGGTGAGAATGTCGCCAAGGCGATCGCCGCCTTCGAGACCATGCAAGGCCTGTCCGCTGACGGAACATTGCACGCCGACGTCATCGGGCGACTGCCGGAGCAGACGACGGTGGTCGAGCCCTACGTCATCTCCGAAGACGATGCTCAAGGATTGGTCGCTGAGATCCCCGAAGACTACTCCGAGCAGGCGAAGATGGCTCAGCTCGGATACACGAGCGTCGCCGAGAAGCTGGCGGAGCGCTTCCACATGGATATCGATCTTCTCAAGGCGCTCAATCAGACTTCGGCGTTCTCGGTCGGTGACACGGTTTCCGTTGTGAACCCAGGTCCTTCGACGCAGGGAACGGTCAAGCGCATTGAAGCGCACCGGCGCACCGGTCAAATCGTGGCACTTGGCGCCGACGATACGCTGATCGCAGCCTATCCGGCAACGATCGGCAGCCGGGAGACGCCATCTCCTTCGGGAACGCACAAGGTCAAAGGCGTCGCCCGAATGCCGCCCTATGTCTACAATCCCAAGATCAACTTCAAGCAGGGCGACAACCGAAAGATCTTGACCTTGCCGGGCGGTCCGAACGGTCCGGTCGGCACGGTCTGGATCGATCTCTCGAAGCCCACCTACGGAATTCACGGCACGCCGGAGCCGTCGATGATCGACAAGTCGGGATCGCACGGATGCGTTCGCCTGACCAACTGGGATGCGGAGGAGTTGGCGGGGATGGTCAAGCCTGGCGTGATTGTCGAGTTCGTCGACTAAGGTAGCGAAGACGTTTAGGAATTTCTGAACGGGCAAGAAGTCGAAACCGGCCACCGATCACGCGGTGACCGCTCGCGCAATTCCCATGTCGAAGCTTCAGCGGATACGCGTCTGAACGCGCACGATGTTCATCTGGAGCTCGTGGCTGGTTGCCTGTCTACCGAGCATCTTGATCAGGCGCTGCTCTTCGGTTTTGTGAATACCGGTCCGCCGGCAATAATCCGCGACGTCCCAGATATGTCTGATCTGGGCGTTGGCGACTGTTCGAACATCCGCGTGTTTCATTCCGTGCCTCCCCTAACCCAATACAACGTTTGGAGGCTGGTTTGGTTCCGCCAGGATGCGTTCCTGGCGGCTGTGGGTGCGTTCGTACCGATCCGTCGTGTATGGGCGCCAGCTACAAGGTGCAAAGCGATCGCGACGTCGGGGTCAGCCGAGAAACCTCGATCCTTCGCCAGCACTGGCTATCCATTCGAGGAAAGACCTCACTGGTCCATCTGACGTCCTTGTTCAGTTGCTCCCGATGCCGTGAAAGGCCGTCGTCGTCCTCATGCATTTCAAACCAGATAAACACCGTTTCGCCCTCACGGACGGGGAGCCTCGGGAAGGCGTTTGCGCTGCGTTCGGTAACGAACACCGCGTCGATGCGAGCACCGGCGTCTTCGAGGATCGGCAGTGCCTCGGCGATGAAGAATGCAGCGAAACGGTCCTCCGTGCCGGGCGCCAGCGAGCAGAGGTTCACGGTGACGACACCTCTGGTCGATTGTGCCTCTTGCTCCCTTGCAAGGTTGTGAGGAAACGGCTGCGTGCCAGCGACAGGCTTGACCAGCAACACATTGTCCGAGTTGAGCATCGTCTCGTTGGCGCGAGACCCATGGCCCTTCCAAACCGGGCCCGAATAAAAGGCCGCCAACGCCTCCGTTCGCGTTTGCATATCGGCAAAGGAACGTACCCAGACGAAGGCGTCGGGATCGTCGCAGTCGCGGAATTCGCCTTCAAGACGCATTCCGAGCGCTTCCTGCGGTTCAACGAATTCGCGGTCAAACAAGTCGATCAGGCGATCCCTTCCGCCGGGATGAAGTCGGTAGCGGCGAAGTTCGTAGACGGCGTGCGGTTCCATGAATCCTCCAAAACAGGTCAATTGTCCTGTTTCTAATAACAGGTTGATCGACCTGTTTTGTCAAGGCACTATGGCGAACGATTTTTCAGGCGGCGGTCATGAGCGAACACAAAAGAACCAACGATCCTCAAGCGGTGCGCCGCAGGATCGTCGATGCGGCCTACCAGGCCTTTGTCACCCAAGGATATCTCGCGACGGGAATGCAGGAATTGCGCGCGAAGGCATCCGTCTCAGGAGGCGCTATGGCCCATCACTTTCCGGCCAAACGGGAACTTGGATTGGCGGTTATCCGCGACCGCGTCGCCGAAGCGGTGCGGCAAACGTGGATCGACCCGCTGCGTATCTCGAGCGATACGCCCACAGCGATCGATCAGATCTTCACCGAGATCATCAGCGAGCTCTCCGAAAACGGCTCCGTCTCCGGCTGCCCACTGAACAATATGGCGATCGAAGTCTCCAGGCATGATGACGAGATGCAGCAGGCGCTGGGTGCAATTTTTGAGGCTTGGGAAGAAGCGCTCGCAGCGCGATTCCAGGAAGACATCCGCCTGAAGCGCGTCGCAGGCATTCAACCCGACAGCCTCGCCACCCTGATCATCGCCGCCTATTCCGGCGCGATGGCGATGGCAAAAGCCAATCAGCACACACGTCCCCTCGTGAACTGTCAGGCGGAGATCGCAGCACTTCTCGCGTCGAAATACCTCTAGGCTGGGTCCGCTCGGCTCCCTCGTGGGGAGGCCGCTGCCTCCGGATTATCCGCAAATGTTGGGGGTGTGGGCGACAGCTTGAGATGCTAGAGGTGCTCATCGGGAAGGGGCACTCCAATAAACAGGAGACTTCTCGATGAGCAGAACTGCCATGAACGCCCTCGGACAACCGCTCCATTATAGCGGAAGTTCGACCGCATGGTTTTCCGCAACCGGATCCGGGTCCACGCTCTACGGAACTCCCGGCAACGATTCGATCTGGGGCGACGGTTCCGTCGATGTGACCGTGTTCGGCGGCACGGGCGACGACGTCTACTATCTCTATTCATCGACGAACCGGGCCGAAGAGGCACCCGGCGAAGGGATAGACACGATCGATACCTGGATGAGCTACAGCTTACCGGAGAACTTCGAAAACCTGACCGTCACCGGTGACGGTCGACACGCCTTCGGCAACAGCGCCGACAACATCATCACCGGTGGCTCCGGCAGCCAGACCATCGACGGACGCGCAGGCAATGACGTGCTGGTCGGTTCCGGAGGCGCTGATACCTTCGTGTTCGAGCACGGCAACGGCAGCGACCTTGTCACCGACTTCAGCTCCAACGATACCATTCGTCTCGACGGATACGGGATTACCTCGTTCGAAGAGGTGCTGGCGAATGCAGGCCAGCAGGGAGACGATCTCCGCCTCCATCTCGGCGATGGAGAAAGCCTGGTCCTGGCCGATACGACAGCCGACCAACTGCAGGAGGGCCAATTCCAGTTGAGCCTGGACCGATCCGCCCTGACGCAGACCTTCTCAGACGATTTCGACACGCTTCAGCTCACCGACTGCACGGGCGGCATCTGGGATGCCAAATACTGGTGGGCGCCGGAAGAGGGGGCGACGCTCTCGGAAAACGGTGAGCTGCAATGGTACGTCAATCCGAGTTACGGGCCGACCGCATCGGCTAACCCGTTTTCGGTCGAGGATGGTGTACTGACGATCACCGCAGAGCGTGCACCGGACGCAATCCAGTCCGAGATCGGCGGCTATGACTACACGTCCGGGATGTTGACGACCTATTCGTCCTTTGCGCAGACCTACGGCTACTTCGAGATGCGGGCCGACATGCCGGACGATCAAGGTGCCTGGCCCGCTTTCTGGCTGCTGCCCGCCGACGGCTCCTGGCCGCCGGAGCTCGACGTCGTCGAAATGCGCGGGCAGGACACCAACACCGTCATTACCACCGCCCATTCCAACGAAAGCGGCGAGCACACGATCGTCAGAGACGGCGCGCAAGTCGCCGATACCGACGGGTTCCACGATTACGGCGTGCTTTGGACGGAAGACGAGATCGTCTGGTACTTCGACGATACCGAGATCGCCCGCGCCGATACCCCCGCGGACATGCACGAGCCGATGTACATGCTCGTCAATCTCGCGGTCGGCGGAATGGCCGGCACACCCGATGGCGATTTTGACGACGGGTCGCAAATGAAGATCGATTCCATCGAGGCCTATGCGCTGGACGCCGACTGGCTGATCTAGGCGGAGAAGCACGAAGGGGGCCGGCAGCGTCCGGGCTGCCGGTCCCGGCCTGTCGAAGCTGGAACGTTCGCCGTTCCAGCTCCGCAACAGGGCTAGTCCGCGATATGCGTGAGCCAATGGCGCGGCTTGTTGTCGGCGAGCTGAGCGACCTTATCGATCTTGTTGCTCATCACCCAAGCCATTGGCTGTTGGTGCAGCGGCAGCATGATGATCTCGTCCTTGACCATCTGCAGTGCCTTGGTCTGCAGATCGAGCCGCTTGGTCCGATCCATTTCGGTCGATGCCTGGATGATCAGCTTGTCGATATCAGGATAGCTCCAGCCGCCCCAGTTGAAGACGCCCGCCTTGTCGCTCCTCGTCTCGATCATCTGAAGCAGGATCGAGTAGCTGTCGAGCATCGGCTCGTTTGCCCAGCCGATGATGTAGACATCCGACAGACCGCCCGTGCGTTTGGGCGCCTGTGCCGCCGTCGGGCCGATGTCGAGTTGCGGCTTGAAGCCGGCGCGGCTCAGCATGTTGACGATGCTCTGGCAAAGCTCCTCTTCGTTGACATAGGCCTCGTTCGTGCAGACGAGCGTGAAGGGGAGATCGCTTGCGCCGGCCTCGGCGAGCAGCTTTTTCGACAGTTCGGGATCGTACGGCACGACCTTGTCCAGTGCTTCGACATATCCCGGGATTTCCGGCGCAACGATCGCACCCGCTGTCCTCGACTTGCCGCGCATGACCCGCTTCTGGATGAGTTCTGTGTCGAGCGCATGGGCGACGGCCTGGCGGACACGCAGGTCGTTGAACTTGTTGTCGACGCCGTCGGCCAGTTTCGGTTTGCGGTTGAAGCCCATCATGATGGTGCGAAGGTCGGTGCGCTCCATCACCTTCAGGTCCGGCTGCGCGACAAGGCGCGGAAGATCCTGCGCCGGCGCATTCTCAGTGAAGTCGATCTCGCCTGACAACAGTGCCGCCACGCGTGTCGCGGCTGAGACAATCGGCGTAAACTCGATGCGATCGATGTTGGACTTCGCCGGGTCCCACCACTCGCCGTTCTTGACCAGAACGGTCTTGCTGTCGGGCGTGCGGCTCTCGAGCTTGAACGGACCCGTGCCGTTGGTGTGGTAGGTAGCGTAGCCTTCTATCTTCTTGCCGACATCCGTCGGCTTCAGCGAATTGTTGTCGGCGAGCCACGTGGCGTCGAAAATGTGGATGTTCGTCAGGTCGTTCAAGAGCAGCGGATAGGGGCCGGTCAGTTCGATATCGACAGTGCGGTCGTCGACCTTCTTCGCCGACTTGTATGCCGGTAGGTTGCCCCGCAGCGGAGATGCCGGATCGCTGACCCGCGTTAGCGAGGCGATCACGTCATCGGCCGTGAAATCAGCGCCATTGTGGAACTTGACGTCCTCGCGCAGATGGAACCGCCAGACCGTGTCCGATACCGTTTCCCAGGAGGTCGCCAGTGCCGGTTCGATCTTCAGGTCGGCGTCAAAGCGCACGAGCCCTTCATAGACGTGATTGAGGAAAGACAGCGTGTAGCTGTCGCCATAGGAATAAGGGTCGAGCGAGTAGATATCGCGCGAAGAGCCCCATTTGAGCGTCTCCGCGTGAGCAGCCGCGGAAAGCGCCGTCGACATGGCGGCTGCGAGGATCAGTTTCTTGAGCATTCTGCTGTTCTCCTTTGTTGAGGTCACCGGCCCCCTTGAACGGGGAGCTTCTATTTAAGAGGCAAGGACGGCTCACAGGCCGTCCATCTCGCCGCCCGACAGGGGCGGCCAGTGGCGTGATCTGCTGTTGCGCGGCATGACCTTCTCGGTCGTGTCGATCACCGCAAAGACCTTCGGCGGCCTATGCGGGAATCTTGATCAACTGGCGTTCCTGGACGGCGATGCACCCAAGCGAAAGCCTCCTGGCGAGGCTTGAAGCACCAAGTCCCGTTGTCGATCGGCGGTCATTCGATGGCCAACACCAAGCATCAACTCGAACAGGGGCATATCTCTGCGCCGCTTCATGGAGGCGGTTCAGAAACCCGAGGCCAGTGTTGGACGCCGCAATGGCGATCGAACGAGGAGATGTCAGGCGAGCCGGCCCGGCGGTGCGGGCTCGTGCGTGCGGCATTGCAATACATCGTGCGAGTGCGCGGTCTTCTGGAGCCCTTGCATCAACCTGCTCCTCCCTAGCTCGTTGCTGCTAAGCGGCACCATCGCACGCCAAAAGTATTTGTCAACGTCTTTGTCGACAATCTTGAATACGATTATGGCGACAATCCAAGTGACCAATTTATCGGCCCAGGCGCGAGCAACATTGTGGGCAATGGAGAGGCCGCCTTAGGCCAAGGTACGCAACGGCCAGCTCGATAGGGAAAGCCACAAGCAGTCAACCTGTCACTTCGCCACGGAGGCCTGCTCGCTGCCGCCGCAAAGACTGTCGATGCGGGCGCGAACCCGGGCGACGCCCTCGGCAATGCTTGTGCTTGGAATGGACGAATATCCCATGCGGAAGTAGCGGCAGGGCTGGTCGCTTCTGGGGAAGAAGGGCGAGCCGGATTCGACCAGCACGCCGTCCTGCCGCAATTCGCTGACCAGCCGGTCGGCATCGAGCCCTTCCGGTCCCTCCATCCAGAAGGACGTGCCGCCGAAGGTCGAGGAGCCTGCGACTTTCAGGTTCGCCCTACGCAGTGACTCGGCCATGATCACGTGGCGCTTGTGATATTCGGTCCGCATCCGGTGGAGCACGGCGTCATAATGGCCGAGCGCCAGGAAATAGGCTGCGGTGCGCTGAAGGTGTCCGGGCGGGTGGCGCAACATCAGCGAGCGAAGCGCACGCGCCTCGCGAATGAAGGGGGCTGGCGCCACGAGGTAGCCGAGCCGAAGCCCGGGAAAAAGCGATTTCGAGAAGCTGCCGATGTAGAGCACCCGGCCTGACGGATCGAGCGCCTTCAGCGCCGGGGAAGGCGGAGCGAGGTAGCTGATCTCGAACTCGTAATCGTCCTCGACGATGACGAAATCTCTTTCTTCCGCAGCCTGCAGCAGTTGCGTTCGCCGATCCACCGGCATAGTCGCGCCGGTCGGCGAGTGGTGGCTCGGGGTCACGAAGACGGCATCGACGTTTTCCGGCAGGGCATCCGGTGACAGGCCCCCGACATCGACATCGACGGTGGTGACGTCGGCGCCGCTCAACAGCAGCGAGGCGCTGATATCGGGATGGCATGGGTTTTCGCAGACGGCGGCGGAGCCCTTCTCCAGGATCAAACGGGTCACGATCCAAAGCGCATTCTGCGCGCCGACGGTGACGAGGATTTCGTCCGGCGTGGCGTGGATGCCCCGGCGCGGCAGCGTGCGCGAGCAGATGTAGTTGACCAGCCGCACATCGTCGGCCGCGGCAAAGTCGCTCGCCATCAGCACGAAATCCTCTCGCGCCAGAGCCCGGCGGGCACAGTCGCGCCAGGCATTGAGATCGAACAGTGTCGGGTCCATCTGGCCATAGAGGAAGGGGAATGGATAGCGCCGCCAGTCCAGCGGCTTGGCGACCTGGCGCACGACGCCAAAGCTCATCTTGATCTTGCGGCTCCAGTCGATCGGATTGGAGCCGGCGGATCGGCGCTCCCCTTCCACATCCATGCCCGGCGGATTGCCGGAGATGCGATAGGAGCTGCGGTTGACCGCCTCGACATAGCCCTGGTTGATCAGTTCCTGATAGGCGAGTGTCACCGTGATGCGCGATATTCGCAGATAGTCGGCGAGCTTGCGGCTGGATGGCAGATGCGCGCGCGGCTGCACCCTTCCGGCGAGCACGGCCGAAACGACCGTCTCGCGCAACTGCGCCTGCAGGCCGATCCCACTGTCGCGATCGATGAAAAAAATGGTTTCGGAAACGTTCATCTGCACGACGCCTGCTCCCCCGACGGCGTTAAACTGGATCTATTCAACTTCCAGACTGGATATAACGCAAGCCGGATCTCGGCCTTATCGTCATCAGCAAGACCGGAGAAACGGTCAGCGAATAAACAAAGAGGAGGAAGACAAATGCTACATGGACATTTCAGACGACTGGCCGCAGCCGCCAGCATTGTCGCGAGCCTGGCCGCATCCGGCGTCGCTTATGCCGAAACGAAACTCGTCGTCGGCTATCAGCAGATCGTTGGCCCGTTCGTGGCTGCGATCGCCGATGGCCGCTTCGACGCAGCCGCCAAGGAGGCCGGCTATTCGATCGACTGGCGCCAATTCAGCTCGGCCGGCGACATCACTACGGCGCTTGCCTCCGGTGACGTGCCGATCGGCGTTCTCGGTTCGACCGGTACTGCGGCTGCCGCGACGCGCGGCGTCGAACTGCAGCTCTTCTGGATCCTCGACAATATCGGTCAGTCGGAAGCGCTGGTCGCCCGCGAGGGCTCGGGCATCGAGACGCCGGCCGATCTCAAGGGCAAGAAGGTCGCCGTGCCTTTCGTCTCGACGTCGCATTTTCACTTGCTGGTCGGTATGAACAAGGTCTGGAACGTCGATCCGCGCGAGGTGGAAATCCTCAACCTGAAGCCGCCGCAGATCGTTGCCGCCTGGCAGCGTGGCGATATCGACGCCGCCTATGTCTGGCCGCCGGCGCTCTCGGAAATCCAGAAGACCGGCAAGACGATCTCGGATTCCGAGGTGATTGGCGCGGCTAGCGTGCCGACCTTCGACGGGCTGGTGGTCGACAAGGCCTGGGCCTCGGAGAACCCGAAGTTGATGGAAGCCTTCACCAAGGTTCTGGCGGACGCTTATGCCGACTACAACGCCAACAAGGCGGCGTGGACGGAGGAGTCGCCGCAAGTGGAAGGCATCGTCAAGCTGATCGGCGGCGATGGCCCGAGCACCGTCGAAGCCTTGCGCCTGCTTTCGTTCCCGAATGCGGATGAGCAGGCCTCCGAGGTCTGGCTCGGCGGCGGCGCCACGCGTGCACTGACCGAAAGCGCCAAGTTCCTCGTCGAGCAGAAGCAGATCAGCCAGTCGCTCGACGACTACGCGCCTTATGTGAACGCCGACTTTGCCAAGGCGGCCGCACAATAGGCTAATCTGTCGATTGCCCCGGCCGTTGAGGAGCGGCCGGCGCACCACCATAGACCGTGACCGAGGTGCAGGGAGGCATTTCTCATGGAAACATTGAGCGTCAGAAACATCAGTCTGACCTACCCGGGCCTCTATTCGGACCAGGCAATCATCGCCTTGAAAGGCGTCAACCTTACCATCAACAGCGGAGACTTCGTCGTTGCGCTGGGCGCATCGGGCTGCGGAAAAACGACGCTGCTCAACCTGATGGCGGGCTTCATGGCCCCATCGGAAGGCGACATCACCCTTGGCAACCATCAGGTCAACGGACCTGGCGCCGAGCGCGGCGTCGTCTTCCAGAAGCACGCGCTTCTGCCGTGGCTGAACGTCATCGAGAACACCGAGTTCGGCCTCAAGCTGCGCGGCGTCGACAAGGCGACCCGGCGGGATCTTGCCACCAAGAACCTAGCTCTGGTCGGCCTTCAGGATTTCCACCGCCACATGATCTACCACCTCTCAGGCGGCATGCAGCAACGTGTTGGCATCGCAAGGGCGCTGACCTGCGATCCCGCGATGCTCCTGATGGACGAACCGATGGCAGCACTCGACGCGCTGACACGCGAGACCATCCAGGAGCTGTTGCTCAAGGTCTGGCAACTCACCAACAAGATGTTCTTCTTCATCACCCACAGTGTGGAAGAAGCGTTGTTCCTCGGCTCGCGGCTGATCGTCATGTCGCCGCGCCCGGGCCGCATCACCCACACCTACGAGCTCAGCTTCAACAAGCGGTTCCTCGCCGAGGGCAATGCGCGCGCAATCAAATCCAGCCCGGAATTCATCCGCATGCGCGAAGAAGTGCTCGGCATCATTTATGGCGACGAACGTGCGTCCGGCAACCCGGAGGTGGCCCATGCTTGACAGAGTGACACGCGCCAAGCCCGTAAAGGCCGGCAAGATCTTCGGCGCGCCCGGTGAAGGCAGCAGCGGCCTCATCAGCTTTTCGACGACGGTCGTCATCGTCGCTCTCTGGTTCCTCGTGACCGAAGGCGGCTGGGTCAAGCCGCTGTTCCTGCCGTCGCCGCTGGCGGTCTGGGACAAGTTCATGCTGGCGATGACCGACGGTGTTTCGAACTCGACGCTGATGCAGCACACGCTTGCCAGTATCGGCCGCGTGTTCGGCGCTTTCCTGCTGGCGCTGCTGACCGCCGTGCCGATTGGCGTGCTCATGGGCGTCAATCGCTTCGTGCGCGGCCTGTTCGATCCGATCATCGAATTCTACCGGCCGTTGCCGCCGCTCGCCTACCTGCCGCTCGTCATCATCTGGCTCGGCATCGGTGAGTTCCCGAAGGTGTTCCTGATCTATCTGGCGATCTTTGCGCCGATGGCAATTGCCGCAAGGGCAGGGGTGCGTTCGGTCTCGACGGAACAGATCCACGCTGCCTATGCGATGGGCGCCACCCGCGGGCAGGTCATCAGTCAGGTGATCATGAAGGCCGCCTTGCCGGAGATCTTCACCGGCATGCGCATCGGCATCGGCGTCGGCTGGACCACCCTGGTGGCGGCGGAAATGGTGGCGGCCAACCGAGGCCTCGGCTTCATGGTTTTGAATGCCGCCGAAAACCTCGAAAGCGACACGGTGATCATGGGCATCTTCATCATCGGCATCTTCGCCTTCGCCTTCGATCTTCTGATCCGCTACCTCGAAAAGGCGCTGATCCCCTGGAAGGGCCGCCTCTAACCGGCGGCTACCTCCGACACTTCAACTGAATACGGCCTGGCGGCCTTTTGAAGACGGCCTTTCCCGTCTCCGGCGAAGCCATGCCTTATGACCAAGCCAAAGGACTGGACCATGACACTGACGGCAACCGATCTCAAAACCTTGTTCGATGCCTTCAACCGGCATGACATCGACGGGGTCATGCACTTCTTCGCCGAAGATTGCGTATTCAACGCCGTCGGCGGCCCGGAGGTCTACGGCAACCGTTTCATCGGTACCGGTCCGATCGCAGATGCCTTCAGCGGCGTCTGGAAATCGATGCCGGACGCCGAATGGGGCAACCACAGCCACTTCGTCGAAGGCAATCGCGGCGTGTCCGAGTGGACCTTCTCAGGCACCGCTGCCGACGGCAGCCGCATCGAGGCAGAAGGCTGCGACCTCTTCACCTTCCGCAACGGCAAGATCGTGCGCAAGCAGGCGTTCCGCAAGAACCGCCCGGTCCTGCAACCCCGCTACTGATGGCCTGGAGCTAGAGCCATGCAACTGCGCGCCACACCCTTGAAGCCTGAAAGAGAGCCGTTTGACCCGGCCTATGACCCCAACCATGCCCGCAGCCCCGGCACGGGCAAGGACTATGCGCCGACCTACTGGATCGGCACTGCCGGTCCCGAACCGGAGGACGACGGTCCGATCACGGGCGATATCGATGTCGATGTTGCGATCATCGGGTCCGGCTATACCGGCCTCTCCTGCGCCATTCATCTGGCGCGCGAGCACGGCATCAAGGCAACGGTGCTGGAGGCCAATGGCGTCGCCTGGGGCTGCAGCACCCGCAACGGCGGGCAGGCACAGATTTCTGCCGGCCGCCTGAAGCGCTCGCAATGGATCGCCCGCTGGGGCGTGGACGTTGCCCGCAAGATGCATGCGGAGATTACCGAGGGATTCGACCTCTTTCGCTCTCTCGTCCGCGAGCCCGAAATCGACTGCGATCCGCAGGATGGCGGCCATCTCTATATCGCCCACCGCGACAAGATGCTGCCGGCGTTGCAAAGCGAGGTCCGTGTTCTCAACGATACGTTCGGCTATCGCGCCCGCATGGTCTCGCGCGACGAGATCCACCGCGATTTCGTTCGCGAAGAGGAAGCACGCGGGGCGATGTATGAGCCCGATGGCATGGGCATCCATGCCGCCAAGCTCGCCTTCGGTTACCTCAGGCTTGCCCGCAAGCTGGGGGCAAAGGTGCATACGTCGAGCCCGGTACTTGATTGCACCGCCAAGGGCGGCATGCATTACCTGACGACGCCTGGCGGAACGGTGCGGGCGCGTGCCGTCTGCATCGCGACGGCCGGCTACACGTCACCCGGCATGAACGCGCTCACCCGCCACCGACTGATGCCGATCCTGTCGAACTCGATCGTCACCAGGCCGCTGACGGAAAGCGAGCAGAAGGCGCTGAACTTCAGGGCGCGCATCCCGCTCACTGATACCCGGACGCTGCGTCACTACTATCGCATGCTGCCGGATGGCCGGGTGCAGATCGGCAGCCGCAGCGCCATCACCGGACGCGACGCGAGCAATCCGAAGCATCTCGAGCTTCTGCTTGCCGGTCTCTACCGCAAGTTCCCGGCACTCCGCGGCATCGACATCGACTACTCCTGGTGGGGGTGGGTGGATGTCAGCCACGACATGATGCCGCGCATCTTCCAGCCGGACCCGAGCCAGAGGCTGTTCTACGCCATGGGCTATGGCGGCAACGGCGTGATGTATTCCGCCCAGGCCGGCCGTCGCATGGCCCAGATGGTCGCCGGCAAAGGCGGCGGCCTCGACCTTCCCATCTTCACTTCGCCTCTGCCGGGCCACGGGCTTCTGACGCCGTTCCGACGGCTCGGCCAATGGGGAATGTACCGCTGGTACTACCTCCGTGACGAGATCCTCTAACTCTCTGAAATAATACCAGGAAAGGAACCACCCCATGAAAATGACCACCGAGGAAGCCTTCGTCAAAGTTCTTCAGATGCATGGCCTCGAACATGCCTTCGGCATCATCGGCTCGGCCATGATGCCGGTGTCGGACCTGTTCCCGAAGGCCGGCATCAAATTCTGGGACTGCGCCCATGAGACCAATGCCGGCATGATGGCCGACGGCTTCAGCCGCGCCACGGGCACGATGTCGGTTGCCATCGGCCAGAACGGCCCCGGCGTCACCGGCTTCATCACCGCGATCAAGACCGCCTACTGGAACCACACGCCGCTTCTGATGGTCACGCCGCAGGCGGCCAACAAGACGATCGGGCAGGGCGGTTTCCAGGAAGTGGACCAGATGGCGATGTTCGAGGAGATGGTCTGCTACCAGGAAGAAGTGCGCGATCCCTCGCGTATCCCCGAGGTGCTCAACCGCGTCATCGAAAAGGCCTGGCGCGGCTGTGCCCCAGCACAGATCAACATCCCGCGCGACTACTGGACCCAGGTGATCGACGTCGACCTGCCGGCGATCGTTCGCTTCGAGCGCCCGGCTGGTGGCCCGCAGGCGATTGCCGAAGCCGCCAAGCTTTTGTCCGAGGCAAAATTCCCGGTCATTCTCAACGGCGCCGGCGTCGTCATCGGCAATGCCATCTCCGATTCCATGAAGCTCGCCGAGCGTCTCGACGCGCCAGTCTGCTGCGGCTACCAGCACAATGACGCCTTCCCGGGGAGCCATCGCCTGTCGGTCGGCCCCCTCGGCTACAACGGCTCAAAGGCTGCGATGGAGCTGATCTCCAAGGCCGATGTTGTCTTGGCGCTCGGCACGAGGCTCAATCCGTTCTCGACGCTTCCGGGCTACGGCATCGACTACTGGCCGAAGAACGCCTCGATCATCCAGGTCGACATCAACGCCGACCGGATCGGGCTGACCAAGAAGGTGTCGGTCGGCATCTGCGGCGATGCCAAGCAGGTCGCCCGCCAGATCCTGGAGCTGCTCTCGCCGTCTGCCGGCGATGCCGGCCGCGAGGAGCGCAAGGCCACGATCTACCAGACCCGCTCGGCCTGGCAACAGCAACTCTCCTCGATGGATCACGAGGACGATGATCCGGGCACGGAATGGAACGAAAGCGCACGCTCGCGCGAGCCGAACCGCATGTCACCGCGCCAGGCCTGGCGTGCGATCCAGGCGGCCCTGCCGAAGGAAGCGATCATCTCCACCGACATTGGCAACAACTGCGCGATCGGCAATGCCTATCCGACCTTCGAAGCGGGCCGCAAATATCTGGCGCCGGGCATGTTCGGCCCCTGCGGCTACGGTTTCCCGTCGATCGTCGGCGCCAAGATCGGTTGCCCTGATGTACCAGTGGTCGGTTTTGCCGGTGACGGTGCCTTCGGCATCTCGATGAACGAGATGGGCTCGATCGGCCGCGAGGGATGGCCGGCGATAACGATGGTGATCTTCCGCAACTACCAATGGGGTGCCGAAAAGCGCAACACGACGCTCTGGTACGCCAACAACTTCGTCGGCACGGAGCTCAACCCCAACCTCTCCTACGCCAAGGTGGCGGAAGGCTGCGGCCTGAAGGGCGTGGCGGTCAACACGACCGCAGCTCTCACCGAAGCCCTGTCCACTGCGATCGCCGACCAGAAGAAGGGCGTGACAACCTTCATCGAAGTCATCCTCAACCAGGAGCTCGGCGAACCCTTCCGCCGAGACGCGATGAAGAAGCCGGTGCCCGTTGCCGGTATCGATCGCGCCGACATGCGTCCCCAGAAGCGGGCCTGATCCTCGATTACGTCAAGCCCCGCCCGGTACCCGGGCGGGGCGAAGCCTCCCGCAGATGACCGGAACAGAACCATGACCTTCGTCGCCTCCGTCCACGAACGCTTCCGAAGCGTGCCCTCCGGCTTTGCGGCCTACTGGCCTGGCTTTGCCGTTACCGCGGCGGTGGCCGTCGCTGCCCAATTCCTTTCCGACCACTACGGCGCGCCGGCCATGCTCATGGCGCTTCTGCTCGGCATCGCCTTTCACTTTCTGTCCGAGGAAGGGCGTTGCGTCGCCGGCATCGATTTCTGTGCCAAGAAGGTGCTGCGCATCGGCGTGGCGCTGCTCGGCATGCGCATCAGCGTCGACCTCCTCATCGGGCTTGGCGCAAGCACGATCCTGCTCCTCATCTCAGCCATCGCCGCGACCATCGGCTTCGGCCTGCTTGCCGCAAAGCTTCTCGGGCGTGGCTGGCGGCTGGCGCTTATCACCAGCGGTTCGGTCGCAATCTGCGGAGCGTCTGCAGCGATGGCGATCGCAGCCGTTCTTCCCAAGAACGAGTTCTCCGAGCGCAACCTGATCTTCACCGTGCTTTCGGTCACCGTGCTCTCGACACTTGCGATGATTGCCTATCCGATCCTCGCCCAGACCATGGGGCTCGACGCGCGCGCCACGGGCATCTTCTTCGGTGGCACCATCCATGACGTCGCGCAGGTCGTCGGCGCAGGCTTCTCGGTCTCGCCGGAGGCGGGCGAAACGGCTACGCTCGTCAAGCTGATCCGCGTCACCATGCTGGCGCCGGTCGTGCTCATCTTTTCGCTGTCACTGCGCAAAGTACCGCAGCCTGAGGGCGAGACCGGTAAGCGCCCGCCGCTCTTGCCCGGCTTCGTCGTCGCCTTCCTGATCTTTGCAGCGCTGAATTCCTTCGGTTTCGTGCCGGAACTGGTGGCCAAGGCCGGCATGGAAACGTCGCGCTGGGCGCTGCTTGCCGGCATCGTCGCCGTCGGCATGCGCACGTCGCTTCGCCGCGTGCTCGATGTCGGTGGCGACGCCGTCGCGCTGATCGTCGCCGAAACCGTCTTCATCGCTCTCTTCATCCTCGTCGGCATTCACTATCTGGGGCACGCCTGATGAAACCGCTCGATCGCATTATCGAGGCCGCTAAAGCCGCCCCGCGCCATATCGTGCTCGCCGAGGGCGAAGACCCACGCATCGTCGAAGGCGCCTTGCGCGCCGTGCGCGCCGGTATCGCCAAGATCACGCTCGTCGGCGACAGGAAAATCGTCGCGGAGGAGTTGCACGCCGCCGGCGGCGCACCAGACGAAATCCGCATCGAGGATCCGACTTCGTCTGCGCTGACTGAGCACCTTGCCGTTGCCTACCACGATCTCCGTCGTAGCAAGGGTGTCGACGAAGCGGCCGCGGCAGCAGCCGTACGCTCGCCTCTTGTCTTTGCGGCCATGATGGTCCGCGAGGATCAGGCAGACGGAACGGTCGGGGGCGCTGTCGCCACCACCGCCGATACCGTGCGCGCCGCACTCCAGACCATTGGCCGGGCACCGGATGTCGGACTGGTGTCGAGCTTCTTCCTGATGATGCTCTGCGCGCCGCACCACGAAAAGAAGGGCGCCTTCGTTTTCGCCGATTGCGGGTTGGTTGTGGATCCTGACGCCACCGGCCTTGCCGATATCGCCGTGACCTCGGCACGCTCCTACGAGGCGCTCTCCGGCAAACCGGCGAAGGTGGCGATGCTCTCGTTTTCGACGGCCGGCAGTGCCGCGCATGAGCGCGTTTCGAAGGTGGTGGAGGCGACGCGCCTGGCCCATGCCTCAGCGCCGGGATTGGTGATCGACGGGGAATTGCAATTCGACACCGCTTTTGTCGAGGCCGTCAGCGCGGCAAAGGCGCCGCAATCGGCGCTGCATGGCGAGGCCAATGTCTTTGTCTTCCCCAACCTCGACGCAGCAAACATCGGCTACAAGATCGCCCAGCGCATCGGCGGCGCCACCGCCATCGGCCCGATCCTGCAGGGGCTTGCGAAGCCTGCCAACGATCTCTCGCGCGGCTGCAACGCCGACGACGTCTTCCATATGATCGCCGTCACCGTCGTTCAGGCGTCGGGCGGGCAGTCGACCGGCTAAGTCGCGCAAGTGACAGCGAACCGCCTTGCCGGTTGAGCCTGGCAAAGCTATCACCTTTGGGTCGAATTGGACCATCGGCGGTCTATCGACTGCCGATCTAAAGGAGAGACCGAACAATGACTTGGGCGTCAAGGATCATCTTCTTTCTTACCATGGCCTTCGTATCGTCGGGTATGGCAACAGCAGAGGAGGCCGCGTCTACTGACGATGATCTCACGATCCTATTGAGGGCGGATAAGGGCGCGCTCACGCTCGAATACCGCAAGCCAGGCCAACGTCTCGAAGATGATCCCTCCGTCCAATGCGCCGTTGGCGCTCGGTTCACGCTTCCCGCCGGCGCGGTGGTGAACCTCGAACTCGTCTCGACGGACATCGTCTATAGCTTCGAAGTGCCGGGCTATGTCGAGCAGGTGGATCTCGTGCCCGGCCTCGTGAATTATCGGCAGATCGAGACCCCTGCCGAAACCGGCCAGGCCGACGGCGTGCTTCAAGTGCACCCGGATGGTTTGAAGAAGGCCATCGCAGTGCGCTTCAACAAAGAGCAAAGCGCTTTCGACGCCCGAATGCTGTGCGCCAACTAGGCGCACGATCTTCTCGCAGCGAATCCTTCGTGTTCGCGGCGGAGCAAAGCTCGGTTGCCGCGCAGGCTGTCGGTCACGACGTCATGATGAATGGCCGGCATGTCTCCGGCGGCAGACCATCAAGTACAAGTTTTCGGAACGCAGCGTCGACTTCCCGGGGAGCCATTTCCGGTCGCTCCTCCAGCCACCAGCGCAGAACGGCGTTGAACGTGGAGACCATGTGACGGATCACGAGGTCACGCGGAAGAGCGGCATGCATCGTTGCGGGGAGCGACTGGCGAAGGACCTCCGCAAGCACCTCGTCAACCGCATCGCGAACGATGCCACCTCCGCGTCCGCCGGCAAGTGCGACCTGGATGTCCGCGTGTTCGGCGACATGCTCGAACAAGGCGCGGCTGGGATCCCACGCCTCTTCTCGCTCCCGCTCGCGTGGCGATGAGATCGTCTTGTCTTTTGCAGTCACCAGCAGATCGCGCAGACGCTCCAGACTGCGTTTCAGAAGGTCGTCTTTCGACGTGAAGTGCGCATAGAACGTCGACCGCCCGATATTCGCCTCGGTCAGGATGTCTTCGACGGTGATCAGTTCGTAGTGCTTGCGGCGTATCAAGGCGAGAAGTGCTTCATAGAGCGCCGTGCGCGTTCGGGCCACGCGTCGATCGATCGGCAAGTTTGTTCTCCTTTTTCCGAACGAGCGCGCGTTGCAGTCCCATTCGGTACACGAGGCGCCCTTCTGTTTCGCAACTTCCGAACACCGTGTTCCGGATCGTGCTAGCCGAATGTCGTCTAGTCAACATCGAGGAACAGCCATGGTTGCGCTTTCTGCAACGTCCCCTCTCTCTTCCCCATTTCGAAAAGCGGGTGCCTGCGCGCTTTTCCTGCTCACCCTGACGAGCCTGCATCACGCCTATGGCGCCTACATCTATGAAACACCGTGGCGTCTCCATATCGTCCAGTTGGCCGTGCCGGCGGCAATAGTCATTGTGGCCGCCCTGTTCGTTGGCCGGTCGAGGAGCGGGACCACAGCTGGACGTGTCGCGACCTGGCTGGCCGCCCTTGTCGTGCTCGCCTTTCCGGTCGCAATGATCGGCATCTACGAGGGAGGCTGGAACCATGTGGTCAAGAACGCCGCCTATTTCGGCTTCGGAACAGATGCAGCACGGTCCCTGTTTCCCGAGCCCGTGTACCGGTTGCCGGATAATTTGCTCTTTGAATTGACGGGGATCGCCCAGTTCCCGCTCGCCATCATCACGGCGCTGAATACGATCGCTCTGTTGCGGCCGCCCGCCCGGTGATCGGATTTAGGTGCCGGCGGCCGCCCCTTCGTGCCGGCCGCCTGCAGGCCGTTCTACTCGCTCTTCGTCTTCTGTTCTTCAACACGCTTCTTCAGCCGGAGAAGACAAAGAGCTGGGTGGCGACGGCAGCCATCAAGAGGCCCGATCGAACAGGTCCCGGCGCTCTTCGAGAAACGCCGCGAAGGCCGCCTGAAACCGCGACTGGTCGGCCTTCCTGCCCTGCCGAGCGGCGTCGCCCTGGTTGGCCCGTTTCAGTTCCTGCTGGCGATACGCAACCGCTGGCCGAAGGCCCATCGCCACCTGGGCAGGCTGTATCTGCTTTGCGTCCTCGCCGGGAGTTGTGCCGCCATCTCGGCAACAGTGATGAGGGCGGCCGGCGTTCATGCCCAGGTGGGCTTCGGTCTGCTTGTCGTCTGCTGGCTTCTCTTGGGCTGGCAGTCCTACCGCGCCGCGCGACAACGCCGCTTTCGCGATCACCGCATCCGGTGATACGCAATTACGCCCTGACCTTCGCCGCCGTCCTGTTGAGGGTCTACCTGCTAGCAGGCATCAGGCTCACGCAATTCGTGCACTCCATCTCCTTCGGCGAACTCTACGCGGCCACCATCTGGGGCTCGATCGCCGCCTCAGTGCTGGTCGCGGCCTGGTTTATCGTCACAGGTACCGAACGAAAGATTTGATGAGCGCTCCTTGAGCCGATTCGTCTCAGTTTGACGGTCGATCCGGCTGCGCCTTCACATAGGTTCCGATGAGGTCGACGACATGCTGTCTTCGTTCGGTAACGATCGCCTCGGATGAAAGGTCGACTCCGAAGGTGACGGAAAGCGTGTAGCGACTGGAGATGTGAATGAAGCTCAGCGCCACAATCGAAATGTAGAGCTGCATGGCATTGATGCCCGGCTGGATCACGCCGGCGGCTTCGCCGCGATCTAGAAGCGTCTGGATGGTCTCGATCAAGGGCCTCGAGGACCGCGGGATGCTCTCGATCGCCCGGATAAACTCTCCCTGCAGCAGGTTTTCCGCCAGCACCATTTTGATGAATGTTGGCGTCGCCGCCATGTAGTCGTAGGTAAAGGCGGTGAGCGCCTCGATCGCTTCGACCGGCGGACGGTCCAATATGTTCAGCCCGGCTTCCTGGCTGCGCAGGTCGTTGTAAACCTCCTGCAGCGCGGCCTTGTAGAGCAGCTCCTTGCTCTGGAAGTAATGGTAGAGCATCCGGATGTTGCACCCGGCGCGCTCGACGATACGCGCCGTGCTCGCACCACTCAGTCCATGCTCACAAAACTCCGCAATCCCCGCATCGAGGATGGATTTGCGCGTCGCCTGCGCATTCCGCGAGCGGGGGCCACCTGTTTCGCCGGGCTGGTGATCACTGTTGTCTGCGTCACGCATTCTGCATCCACCTTTTGTCGTGCCAACCGCGGCAGGATCTTTCTATCGCAAATGGCCATCGAGACAATTGACAACCAAGTAAGTAATAGCATACTTACCGAAATAGAGGAGACGCTTTTTGCATGGCAGAAAGCAAAAAATGAAGACCGCCGATCGCTAAGGGGGCGGAGAACGGGAGGGAACTGTGTTCAAGGCAATCAAGAGAATCCTGCTGTTGAGCGGCGCAGCTGCCGTCATGGCCGGAGGAGTGGCGCAACAGGTGCAGGCGCAACAGGCGGATCAGATCACCGTTGCGATCACCGAGGGAATTACCGGCAACAATCCATACGCAGACTCAGTGGTCCTCATCGGCTCGATCTGGTGCCAGGTTTATGGCTGCCTCACGACCTGGGATTTCAAGGCTGGAAAGTTCGTTCCGTTCCTCGCCGAGAGCCTGGAGCCCGAGGACGATCTCAACTGGATCCTGACGCTGCGCTCCGATTGGAAGCGCCACAACGGCGATCCAGTGGTGGCTGCGGACGTGATCCATTCGATCGAACGGTCGCGCAACGATCCTGAGAGCATGTCGCAAGCGTCCGTCCAGTACATCGCTTCGGCCGAGGCGCTTGACGAACGCCGCCTGCGCATCAAGACGACCCAGAAGATGGCGACGCTGCCGAACTATCTGGCGACGATGCAGATCACATCCAAAAAGATCTACGACCAGTTCGGCGCCAAGGCGGCCGACCGCGAGCATCCTGTTGGCGCAGGCCCCTACAAGCTCGTCGAGGTCGGCATCGGCAGCCACATTGTCATCGAACGGGTGGATGGCCACCCGATGATCCAGCCAACCAATCCGAAGCGCATCATCTACCGCATGATGGTCGAGCCCGAGCAGCGCGTGACCGCACTCGCAAACGGCGAAGTGCAGATCGCCCAGGGCATCCCGCCGCAACTCGTCAGCCGTGTACAGCAACTGCCGAACGCGACCGCCGAGATGGTCGATTCCGCCGAAGCGATGTTCATCGCGATGAGCCCGAAGACCGCCCCCTGGGACAATCCGAAGGTGCGCCAGGCGGTTTGCCACGCGATCAACCGCGAGGGCATCGCTCGCGCCATCCTCGGCAACCAGGTGACGCTGCTGAACGGTCCGGTCGGCGATGGCCAGCTCGGCTTCGATCCTGATTACGCGTCGCCGATGAACTTCGACCCGGAAAAGGCAAAAAAGCTGCTCGAGGAGGCCGGTGCGGTCGGCGCCGCCATTGATCTCTACACGCCGGTCGGACGCTACACCGCCGATCGCCAAATCACCGAAGCGATCGTTCCGATGCTCGAACAGGTGGGCTTCAAGGCAACGCTGCAGACACCCGAATGGGCAACGCTTTGGACCAATGTCCAGCGCGGCGAAACGCCATTCTACTACATGGGCCGAGGCAACATGCTCGATCCGTCGCCGGCACTCGCGCAGTATTTCGAGACCGACGCCTCGCCGCGGTTGAAGTACTCCAACGCCGAGGTCGATGCTCTCCTCCAGGCCGAGCGCCAGGAGTTCGATCCGACCAAGCGCGTGGCTATGCTCTCCAAGGCCATGGCGGCCATCACCGAGGACGCGCCGGCCTGCTTCCTGTGGCTGCACAAGCTCGCCTGGGGTGTCGCCAAGGGCGTCGACTACAAGCCGAGCAAGGCTGACCGGGTCAACGGCTGGGAAATCCACCTGCGATAGCCGCCGCCATCCCTTCACGCCGGGGACGCTCGCAGCATCGCCCCGGCGCCCATTCCCTCAAGAGTTCCAAGGGTTTCCCATGCTTGGCTACACGCTGAGACGCGTGGCCGGCACCGTTCCGGTGCTGTTCATGGTCTCGCTTCTGATTTTCGCATTGGTCCAACTCGCGCCCGGCGATCCGGTCGACATGCTGGTAAGCGACGAGGCGACCGAGGAGGTTAGGCTGGCGATCCGCTCGGCCTGGGGTCTCGATCAGCCGATCTACGTGCAATACCTGACCTTCGTGAAGAACGCTGTCATGGGAGACTTCGGACAATCCTTCCGCTACCGCGAACCGGTTATGGACCTGATCCTGGCACGCCTGCCGGCAAGCCTGGAACTCGCCATTTATTCGACAATGGTTGCGGTCGCCATCGGTCTCCCGCTCGGTGTCTGGGCGGCCAGCCGACCCAACTCGCTCGTCGACACGGTCGGCTCGATCGGCGGATTCTTCGGCATTAGCCTGCCGAACTTCTGGCTTGGCATCCTGTTGATCCTACTTTTCGCAGGAACCTTCAACCTGCTGCCATCAGGCGGCCGCGAGACCTGGGGCCTGAACGTCGAACGGGTCACTGGATTCTTGACGATCGACGCCATCATCGCCGGCCGCTGGGACGCGCTCTGGGACGCGCTTCGCCACCTAACCCTCCCGGTCATCGTGCTCGGCACCAACATGACCGGCATCATCATGCAGATCACCCGCGCCTCGGTGCTGGAGAACCTGCAGGAAGACTATGTGATGACGGCCCGCGCCAAGGGCATGAGCGGACGCGTCGTCCTCTGGCGTCATGCCTTCCGCAATGCACTTATCGCCGTCATCACCATCATCGGCCTCGAATTCGGCACGCTGATCAGCGGCGCCATCATCGTGGAAACCGTCTTTGCCTGGCCCGGCATCGGCTACCTGCTGCTGCAGGGGATCTCGTTCCGCGACTTCCCGCTGATCACCGGCCTGGTGCTCGTCTACACGACGCTGTTCGTAATCATCAACCTCGCGATCGACATGATCTACACCGTCGTCGATCCGCGCATCCGTCTGGGGTGACTAGGATGGCTCGCTCCTCTAAAACTCGACAGCTCCTGCAGGCGTTGAAATCGCCAAAAGGCGCCTTCAGCCTGGTCGTCATCGCCCTCCTATTGCTGGCTGCTGCCTTCGCGCCACTGCTTGCGCCGTTCGACCCGAACCGCCAGGACCTGATGCTCGCGATGACGCCGCCGCAACTGACCGGTCCCCATTTCCTGGGCACCGATCATGTTGGACGCGACATGATGAGCCGCATCATTTATGGCTCGCGCGTCTCGTTGCTGATTGCCGTTGCCGTGGTTCTCTTCTCGGGCGTCGTCGGCGTAACGCTCGGTGTCGTCTCCGGCTATTACGGCGGACGGGTGGACTCGCTCATCCAGAAATTTCTGGAAGTCGTCTGGGCATTTCCGCCGCTGCTGCTTGCGATTTCGATCGTCGCCTTTCTCGGCCAGGGCCTTGGCATTCTCATCGTTGCGCTCGCGTCGCAACGCTGGATCCCCTATTGCCGCCTTGCCCGCGCAGAAGCACTAACTCTGCGCGAACGGGAATTCGTCTCCGCCGCGCGATCGCTCGGCGCCAGCGACAGTCGCATCCTGCGCACCCATATCCTGCCCAACCTAATCCAGTCGGCCTTGATCGTCGCGACCTTTGCCATGGCCACCGCGATTATCGCGGAATCGAGCCTCAGCTTCCTCGGCCTCGGTGTGCCGGCGTCGACCCCGACCTGGGGCGGCATGCTGTCGGATGCGCGAGCCTACATCAGCACCTCCTGGTGGATGGCTCTGTTTCCGGGGCTCTGCATCTTCGTCACCGTTCTCGCCATCAACCTCTTAGGTGATGTGCTCAGAACCCATCTCGATCCCCGCCTGAACCGCGCTTGACGGTTCGGAACACTAAGAAAAGAAGGATTATTCCATTGGTTGAACGTATCGAAACCTCGATGGCGGACGGCGCGCTCAAAAGCATGGCCGTCGTTCACAACGACATGGTCTTCCTGTCGGGCGTGCATGCCACCGACACCAGCGGTGACATCAAGGAGCAGACGCGCGAAGTCCTGCGCAGCGTCGATCGGCTGTTGGAAGCGGCCGGATCGAACCACAAGTCGATCTTCGTCGTGCACATCTGGCTGAAGGACATGCGCTACTTCGGCGCCATGAACTCCGTCTGGAACGAATGGGCCGATCCCGCTCACCCACCGGCACGCACCTGCGTCAGCGGCGAGCTTTACCGTTCGGACGTTCTCGTCGAGGCGGTCGTCATCGCCTATCGCGCCTGATGGTTGCGAAGGAGAACCCCATGGAACTCAGAGAACTCGGCAAGAAGGATGGCGCGGGCCATCAGCCACGCATCTGCCTCGGCAAGGCGTCGGACACGCTCGCCTCCGTATGCCTCACCGCACCGGACAAGACCGGCGACCTCAGGGATCAGTCGCTGCAGATCCTCAACGCCATCGAAGAGTATTTCCGAAGCGTCGGCTCGTCGCGTAAGCAGATCCTGATGGTGCAGGTCTGGTTGTTCGACATCAGCGAGTACCCGGCTTTTTGCGAACTTTGGAACGAGTGGATCGATCCGGAAGGCGTTCCGGCACTTTCCGTCGTGACCGGACATGCAGCGCGTCGCGACTGCGCGGTGGAAATCCGCGCCTACGCTGCGTGCTGACCTGCAAATAAAGCGTCGATCTGGAGGCGAACGTGACTGAAGACCTGCTCAGGATTTCCGATCTCGCGGTGAAGTTCCGCGGAACGCCCGACGGCGCGCTTGCCGTCAAGGGCATCGATCTCGCCATCGGCCGCGGCGAGGTCGTCGCGATCGTCGGTGAGTCCGGATCGGGAAAATCGGTCACGGCCAAGTCAATCATGCGGCTGGTCGAGTACATGGGTGCGGAAATCGTCGGCGGACGCGCGGTTCTCAGCGAGAAAACGGGCGGTTCGACCGATCTCCTCACCCTCGACGAGACCCGCATGCAGGGCTTGAGGGGCGACCGGATCGCGATGATCTTCCAGGAGCCGATGACCTCGCTCAATCCGGTGCTGACCATCGGCCAGCAATTGTGCGAGGTCGTCGTCAAGCATCGCAAGATCGGTCGGGCGGAGGCCGACGGGATAGCGCTGAATGCCTTGCAGCAGGTGCGTATCCCCGAGCCGGAACGCCGACTGAAACAGTATCCGCACGAACTGTCGGGCGGAATGCGCCAGAGAGTCATGATCGCCATGGCCATCCTCTGCAAGCCGGACCTGTTGATCGCGGACGAGCCGACAACGGCGTTGGACGTCACGGTGCAGGCCGAGATTCTCGAGCTGCTGAAGGTCATTCAACGCGAGACCGGCATGGCCATCCTGCTGATCACCCATGACATGGGCGTCGTGGCCGAGATCGCCGACAAGGTGGTCGTCATGTTGCGGGGCGAGGTGGTCGAGAGCGGCGAAATCCATCAGATCTTCAATGCGCCGAAGCACGAATACACCCGCCGTCTGCTCGATGCCGCGCCAAAACTCCAGTCCCGACACGAGGGCTTACCCCAAACGAAACACTTTCCCTGCACGCAGGCAAGGCAGGATAAGGCCGATCCGAATGTCGTGCTCAGTGTCCGCAACCTCGTCACGCGTTTTGCCGTGCGCCAAGGCATGTTCGAGCGCGTCGTTGCAAATGTCCATGCGGTCGAGGGCGTGTCCTTCGATCTGCGCGAGAAGGAGACGCTGTCGCTGGTGGGCGAGAGCGGTTGTGGCAAATCGACGACCGGCAAGAGCATCATGCGGCTCATTCGACCGAATGGCGGCGAAGTCTTGCTTCAGGGCCGTAACCTTGAGGGCGTCAGCGCATCCGAAATGATCGAGATGCGCAAGCGCATCCAGATGGTGTTCCAGGATCCCTACGCGTCGCTCAACCCCCGCATGTCGGTGGAGCAGATCGTGGCCGAGCCGCTGCGCATCCATCGCGTCGGCAGCCCGTCGCAGATCCGGGACAGGGTCTATAGCCTGCTCGAACGTGTCGGGCTCACCCGGGCACAGGCGAGCCTTTATCCGCATCAGTTTTCCGGCGGCCAGCGGCAACGCATCTGCATTGCCCGCGCTCTGGCGCTCAATCCCAAGGTGATCATCGCCGACGAGCCGGTTTCGGCGCTCGACGTCTCAATCCAGGGGCAGATCCTTGATCTGCTCGCGGAGATCCAGGAGGAGTTCGAGATTTCCGTCCTGTTCATTTCGCACGATATGGCCGTGGTCGAGCGCGTCAGTGACCGAATCGCGGTCATGTATCTCGGAGAAATCATCGAGATCGGACCACGCGACGCCGTGCTGGGTTCGCCGGCTCATCCCTATACCCAGCAACTGTTGTCTGCCGTGCCGATCGTGCACCCCGATCAACGTCGCAGCCGAACCCTTGGAGCGCGGGAATTGCGCAGTCCGATCCGTCCGCCCGGCTACGTCCACCAGACGCCGGCCTTGAAGGCGGTGGGTTTCGAGCACTATGCGCGGATAGCCTAAGCGGGCACTCAGCCTCGAATATCGGGCGATCCTTCCGGCCGCCCGCAAAACACGGCTTCGTACGGGATTTCCCGTTCGGGCAACAATTCGACGACAGGAAATCATATGCAGAACCAGGGCGGGTTGCGTTGGGTCTTTTTGGTCGCCGTGGCGGCCGTCGGTCTCAATCTTCGCCCGTTTATTGCAAGTATCGGGCCTTTAGCCGAGAGTATTCACGCCGGTACCGGCCTCGGATCCTATGGGCTGGCAATGCTGACATTCGTGCCGATGGTACTGATGGGTTGCGTTGCTTTCCTTGGCCCTGGTCTGCAGCGGATCGCCGGCGCACGCCCGGTGATCCTGTCTGCGCTCGCCACCATCAGCCTCGGGACGATATTGCGTCTCTTCGTTTCCAGCGGCTGGATGATGATCGCAACGGCTGCGGTGATCGGGGCAGGTGTCGCTGTCGTTCAGGCTGTCTTCCCCGGCATCATCAAACGGCAGTTTCCGGATCAGGCGGGCCCGATCGCCGGGCTCTACTCGGCGATGCTGCTGGGCGGCGGCGCCTTGGGAGCGCAGGCTTCTCCTGTCATCGCGGATTTGACCGGCAGCTGGCGCATCGGACTGGCCTCGCTGGCCGCGCTCGGCCTTGTCGCCGTCGCTGTTGCCTGGATCGCGCTTGCCAGCGACGGCCCCCGGAATCAGGAAGGCAACCTCGTCCGAAATTTGCTCGCGAAGCCTCGAGCCTGGCTGCTCATGGTATTCTTCGGTCTGGTCAATGGCGGCTATACTTCCGTGGTGGTGTGGCTCGCTCCGCACTACCAGCAGCTTGGCTGGGGCGCTTCCGCGAGCGGCAGCCTGCTCGCGATCATGGCGGTTTTCCAGGCGGCGGCAGCGCTTATCCTGCCGGTTTTGGCCTGCCGCAACGGGATGGACCGACGGCCGTGGCTATGGTTCACGCTTGGGTGCCAGTTCGCAGGCTTTGTGGGCTTTGCCTTCGCGCCGCATGCCGCACCGTTCGCTTTCGTCGCGCTGACCGGCGCCGGGCTCGGTGGCTGCTTCGCCCTGTCGATGGTGGTCGCACTCGATCATCTGGCCGACCCCGCACAGGCAACCGCGTTATCGGCCGTCATGCAAGGCGGTGGTTTCCTCCTGGCCGCGACACCGCCGATGATCGTGTCCGCACTTCACGACCTCACCGGAAGCTTTGCCGCCGGCTGGAAGTGGCACCTCGGTTCTATTCTTATCGCGGCCGCGCTCACCGCGCGCCTCGCACCGCGAGGCTATGCAGCCGCCATGCCGCTGGCAGCGGCGGCGACCAACGCCGACCGGTCGTTCGGATAAGGCAACGCTGCGAACAAGCGCCGTCAGGCGATTGTTCGTGCGCTATCCGTCATCAGCTTCAGCCCGAGTGCGCCCACCACGGCGCCGGCGGCGCGGTCGATCCAGGTCTTGGAGCGCAGGTAGACGACCCGCGGGCCGTGGGAGGAAAAGCCGAGGGCCACGATTGCGTACCACGCGAACTCGTTGATGAAGAGCAGCGGGGGCAGGGCGAGAAGCATCCAGGTAGGCGCCGGCGACGGCAACAGCGCGGCGAACATCGAGGCGTAGAAGATCGCCGTCTTCGGGTTGGAGATCTGAACGAAGAGCCCCCGCAGCAGGGATTTCCAGAGCGTGCTCGGCTGGTCGGCGGGTGTCTCGGCAATCACTATCTTCTGCGGTGCGGCCCGCCAGATGCTTATGCCGATCCAGACGAGATAGGCGCCACCGGCGAGCCTCAGGAGGATGTTGAGCCATTCAACCTGAAGAAGGATCGCCGTCAGGCCGGCGACCGCAATACAGGCGAAGAAAAAGCCGCCAATGCCCATGCCGACCGCTGCCATCAATCCATCGGCGCGGGACCGTGCGATCGCGATCCGCGACACCACGATGAAGCTCGGCCCGGGGCTCATGGCTCCAAGCAGGAAGACGCCCAGGATGGAGGCAAGAATTGCAAGTTCATGCATGTCACTACCCTCTCTTTAGAACGCTGCTGCCGCCGACGCAGGGCGAGTATGAAACGCGTTGCGTCATCCCACAATCGGGCATGTCCTCTCCCGCCCTCTCCGTCGAGAGAGCGGGAGACGTTCGTCAAGAATGACCTTCCTCGATCTTCGGGAGGAACCACGCGAGAAGCCCCGCGAGCGGAAGGAACGAGCAGATATAATAGACCGTTTCGACGCCGTAACTATCGGCCAGTATCCCGAGAATCGCTGCCGCGATGCCGCCGAGACCGAAGTTCAAGCCGTAGAACAACCCGCCGATAAGCCCGATGCGGTTCGGCAACAGCTCGATGGCGTAGATCAGGATCGATGCGAAGGCGCTTGCCATGATCAGGTTGATCATCACCGTCAGCACGCCGGTCCAGAACAGATCGGCATGTGGCAGGATCAGCGTCAGGGGAAGCGGCCCCAGAACCGAGATCCAGATGATCCGGTAGCGTCCGATGCGATCGCCGACAATCCCTCCGATCAGTGCGCCTGCGGCCGAGGCGAGCAGGAAGATGAACAACATCATCTGTGCGGAAGGGATGGAGAGGCCGAACTTCTCCATGAGGTAGAAGGTGTAGAACGAGCGGAAACTTTCGCCATAGGCGTTCTTGGTGAACATCAGCAGCGTCAGGACCACCAGAGCGGCGCCAATCGTCGCCGGCGCGTGGCGGATGCTGCCCGCCCTCTTGCTGTCCGCCCGCAGCGCCATGAATGCGGCGCTGATCTCCCGCTGCTTGCCGCCGATCCACGCGAGAAGCACCATTGCCAGCAACGCCAGGGCGGCGAACCAGGCGAGGCTCGGCTGCCCCCAGGGAACGATGATCACCGCGGCAAAAACCGGACCGAGTGCGCCGCCTGCCTGGCCGCCGACCTGAAACAGTCCCTGCGCCAATCCCTGCCGGCCGCCGGCGGCATAGCGCGCCATGCGCGTGGCTTCCGGGTGGAAAATGGACGACCCGATACCGATCAGCGCGACAGAGACAAGGATCATGGCATAGCTATCGGCAAGGGCGAGGCTGACCAGGCCCGAGAGCGTGAACATCATTCCGACGACTGGCGAATAGGGGGCGGGGTGTTTGTCCGTGACCATGCCGATCGCCGGCTGCAGCAGAGACCCGGCAATCTGGAAGGTCATGGTGATCATGCCGATCTGCACGAAGTCGAGCGCATAGGCGTCCTTCAGGATCGGATAGGCGGCCGGGATCAGCGACTGCATGAGGTCGTTGAGGAGATGGGTGACCCCGAGAACGACCAGGACGGCCAGATGCGTCTTCGGGCGTGTCACGGCAGGGATGGCGACTGTCATGGTTGATTTCTTGACTCCAGGATGCCGTGAAACGGCCTGCGGCGATGCCGCGCGGCGGGGAGCTTATGCATCCTCCGATAGGCGGGCAACCACCGGATGACGCTGCGCGCGAAAAAATGAGCTGTCGGGGCGGGAGGTTAGGCTCGCACGGGCACTTTCTTGGCCAGCATTCCTCTGAGGACGCCCCGGAGCTTGCCGGCAAGGCGCGGTTCTTGCCCCGCCGCCTCGTTCGCCCCGACTCAGGCCTTCCCCCGCGAGACAGGTCTCACGGCGCTGTCGGCTTTCGGGTGGCAAGGTCCGCGATCGCGAGGAAAACACCGATCGCGAGGAATACGGCAAGGACCAGCGCCGCTCCAGTTGCACCAGTCGCGTCGAGCTGCATCGCAGCAAGCGGCAGCACGGCCAGGATCGTCAGATTGTTGAGGCTTTCCGAAAGCGAAAGCACCTGACCTTTTTCCTCTCCCGCGAGGCTCGCAAGAATGGCGGTGCTCGTCGGTGCGGCGAGCCCCAAGGCAAAGCCCCATGCCGTCAGGAAAACGAGGTCCCCCGTGAACGACAGGGGGTTGAGCATGAAGCCGCCGACCGCCGCACTCAGGAGGAACAGCGCAACGATCAGCGTGCGATCGTCACCGCGAAACAGCCGTGCGGCTCGGGCGACGCCGAGGTTGCCAAGCAAGAGTCCCAGACCGAAAGCCGAGATGGAGACGCCGGTGGCCCCAACGCCGAAGTCATAACGAAGCCGCAGGACCTCGCCGGCAAGAAGGAAACCGGCGACAGCCGTTCCGTTCCAAAGGCCTTTCGCGGCCAGGGGGCGGATCAAATTGCCACGGCCGAGCCAAACAGGACGCCCCATCTTCGGCACTGGGGGATTTCCCGCCCGGGCGGGAATCGCACTCCGGGCTATGGCAACTGTCGTGAGGCAGCCGGCGGCAGTCACCAGGAAAGGCGCACGCCAATCGAATGCCTCCGTCAGGACGCCGGCGATGACCGGCCCCGAGACGATGCCTGATGTCATGCCGATCATCACCGCTCCCATCGCGGCGGATTGTCGGTGCGCGGGGATGATGTCTGCCACCAGGGCAAAGGCCGTCGGAATCAGAGCCGCCGACGCCAGGCCGCCGAAGACCCGCAGGACGATCGCTGCCCCGAAGCTCGGCGCGATCGTCAGCGCGAGGCCGTCAATCGAGAACAGAACCAGCGACACGAGCAGAAGTCGGCGACGGTCTATGCGATCGGAAAGGTAGCCGAAGATCGGCGCGGCCACGGCATAGGAAAGCGCGTAGCTGCTGACGAGCCATGCGGCGTGCGCCGGCGTCGTCTCGAAGGCCACGGCCAGGGGCGAAAGCACCGCCGACAGCATGAACTCGGTCGCGCCGACAAAGAAAACGGCAAGCGCGAGGGTGGGCAAAATGAAGCGTGAGGGCACGGATTATCGTCCTTGAGCTTGAGAAGCAGGAGAGAACCGGCGCGCGAAGACGTCTAGCCCGTTCGTGGCGCCGGAAGGATCGAAGCGTTTTTTTTTGGGGGGGGGGGAGAGTGTCGGCGCTGCGGACCCCGATGGTTCGGGTCATGGCGATGCGAATGAATGCTCGCCTAAGCTGAATACGACAAGGAACCTCTAGCAAAGAGGTTTAGGGAACACAACAGTTCTTCCCGATCGGTATCCGAAACGAACCGCTGGGTGGCCAGCCGCGCTATCGCGCGACCGGCCCATTCAGGCGCTCGTGGTCAAGGCAGACCCTGGCCTCACATGATCTGCGGTGGAACGCTCAGACCTGCCGGTCAATCGGCCGGTCCAGCGCCCAGCGTCCGATCCCATGGGCGCTGAGATAGGCAAAGACGCCGATCCATACCGTCGAAAGCTGAAAGCCGTGCCGCGCGGGATCATCACCACAACCAGAATGACGATCATCTGGATGAAGAGGATGAAGGCGAGGGGGCGGGTCAGAAGCCCGAGCGCAATTGCGATACCGCCGAGAAGCTCCAAGGCGATAGTCAGATAGGCGAGCGGCCGGCTCGAGGCCCCGACTCTGGAAAAGCTCGATGTCACAGGGCATGTCGCCGTTGAAGAGCTTTTCCCAGCCGAACCAGCTCATGACTTCACCCGTCGTGATCCTCAGCATCAAGTAATGCGACAAAGGCCGCGGCGAGGTTGAAGATCAGGTAATGTCCGGTGCTGCTCCCAGATCCGGCAGAACCATGGCATTCGCATGCGTGGTAGCCTGTGTCACGGGAAGTTCCTTCCATGAATGAGCATTCGTTGTGAGGAGATGCGTGCGGCTCAGCACATGCCACCGTTTGCCCGGATGACCTGGCCATTGATCCACGCGCCTTCCGGTCCGGCGAGGAACGAGACGACACGGGCGATATCCTCGGGTTCAGCGAGCCGTTCGAGGGGGTTCATCTTTGCCATGCGGTCCAGCAGTTCAGGGCTCTTTCCGCTCAGGAACAGCTCCGTCGCGACAGGCCCGGGGGCGATCGCGTTCACGCGAATTCCGCGGCCACGCATCTCTTGCGCCAGCACCTGGGTCAGTCCTTCGACCGCCGCCTTGGTGGCAATGTAGATGCCATAGGTCGGCAGGCGCATTCCAATCACGCTCGACGAGACGTTGATGATCCGACCGTCGTTGCGCAGTCGTTTCGCCGCCTCGCGGCAGACGTTGAACGTGCCCTTCAGGTTTATCGCGATGGTGTCGTCGACGACGTCGTCGGTGACGTCGGCAATCGGTGCAAGCTTCATGATGCCGGCGCTGTTGACGACGACGTCCACCCCGCCGAAGGCTTGCGTGGCCGTGTCGAACATCGCAGCAACCGCGCCGGCGTCGCTGACATCCGCTTGAATGACGCGTGCGTCGCCACCGCCGCCGATGATTTCGTCCGCGACCGCCTTGGCCGCCTCAGTGCGTCCCGCACAGTTCACGACAATCTTGAAGCCGTCACCGGCGAGGCGCCTGGCGATTTCCGCCCCAATGCCCCGCGACGCTCCGGTAACCAGCGCGACCTTGTTGCTGTTGCTCATGTGCCAAGCCTTTCAGGTGTTCCGTCTATTGATCGCGAGGAGGATACGCCTGGCATGAGAGAAGAAAAAATGCATAATTTGCAGGAGATAAATTACTAAAAGTATGAGTTGTCATGACGTTTGATGCGCGCTTGCTCAGCGGGATCGGAGTGCTTTCAGCAGTCGTCGAGGCCGGCAGCTTTGCCCGGGCCGGTGAAGCAATGGGGTTGACTCAGCCTGCGGTCAGCCGCGCAGTGGCCCGATTGGAGGAGCGCGTCGGCATACGTATTTTCAATCGAAGCGCCCGGGCAATCTCGCTGACGGACGAGGGGCGGCGCTTTTATGAACTCGTCGCGCCACTTCTTTCGGCAATCGAGGAGGCCGCGATCATGGCCGGCGGCACCAAAACGCACGTGCGTGGCAAGCTGCGGATCAATGTCGATGGGACCTTCGGGCACTTCGTGCTCGCCCCGAGGATCAATGACTTTCTCGAACGCTATCCGGAACTGTCGGTCGAGATCTTCGTGCGTGACTCGATCGGCGATTTTGTCGGCGAGGGGACGGACGTTGCCGTACGCTTCGGCGAGCCTGGCGCCCATTCGATGCATACGGAACTGCTGCTGGAAACGCGTGTGTTCACCTGTGCGTCGGCGCAATACCTAAAGAAATATGGCAGGCCGCAAGTGCCAGCCGATCTTTCGCACGGGCACCAATGCGTCCTCATCCGCGACCCGGCGACCGGGCGCCCCTTCGCCTGGGAGTTTCAGAGCCGTGGCGAAGCCATACCGTTCGCGGCGACCGGCCGGGTCATGGTCAATGACACGGGCTCGCTGATTGCCGCCTGCCGCAGCGGCGCGGGGATCGCGCAATTGCTCGAGATCTATGTCAGGGACGAATTGTCGGACGGCGATCTGATCCAGATCCTGCCGGACTGGTCAGAAGAAACCTTTCCGCTCCATGCCTATTATCGCCGCTCGGACCTGATGCCTGCAAAACTCCGCGCCTTTCTCGACTTCGTACGCGAGATCGTCGCTTAGCCGCTTCGGATCGCTCTATCCCGCGTTGGGCCGCCACCGCACATGCTCGATGAGCGCGCGCAGCTTCGGCGCAAGGTTCCGTCGATTGGGAAAGTAGAGATAAAAGCCCGCGAACGGCGGGAAATAGTCCTCGAGAAGCGGCACCAGATGTCCCGCAGAAACATAGGGTCTGAAGGTTTCCTCCATGCCGAAGGTGATGCCGCCTCCGGCGCAGGCGGTCCGGATCATCAGCGACATGTCGTTGGTGGTGATCTGCGGGTTCACCGCCACGTCGAACTCGCGCCCATCCTTGCCGAACTCCCAGCGATAAGGTGCAGTTTGAGGCGCCGGACGCCAGCCGATGCATCGGTGCTGGGCGAGGTCCGACGGTTGCATGGGCTTGCCGAAGCGTTCGATATAGGATGGCGCCGCGACAGCGGTCTGGCGTTGCTCGGCCGATACCGGGACTGCGATCATGTCCTGCTCGATGACTTCGCCGAGCCGCACCCCGGCATCATAGCCTTGGGCCACGATGTCGAACTCCTCGTCCGTGACGGTCACATCGATCTGGATCGTGGGGTAGGCCTCGGCAAAGCTTGCGAGCAGCGCCCCTGATATGAACCTTTCGGCGATCGAGGACACCGCCAGCCGCAACAGCCCGGTTGGGGCCATGTCCCGGTCGGCTGTGGCGTCCAGGGCCAGGCCGACCTCCGCGAGGGCCGGGGCAACACGCAGGTAAAGTTGCGCGCCAGCCTCCGTGAGGCTGACGCTGCGTGTCGTCCGCTGCACGAGTGCAACGCCGAGCCGATCTTCCAGCCGCCGCAGAGACTGGCTTACGGCCGATCGGGTAACGCCCAGATGCTCGGCAGCCGCGCGAAAACTCCGCGCCTCGGCGACGGCCATGAAGACGGAGATGGCATTAAGATCGACGGCCATTGGACGGCTCAACTTACCAGTGTCGGTGTGATTGGGCAGAGTGGTGATGCAATCTTGGCCCGCCGATCGACAAGCTTCAAGGCATCAAAGAATGTCACCGCGAGTTCTACCGCGCCTGTGATCGCCTCCAGAAGGCTTGCCGCGATCGCAAGAGCCCGGCAGAGCCTTCACTTCTTCCCCACCTCCCGCGCGAGAAACGGCGCAATGGACATGCGGCCGCAGAGGCGGGGCGGGAGACACGCGGCAACCATCATTGGCACCAAAGGATCGGGGCGATCCCGGTAACGACGGTCTTCACGTGCTCCCCTTCCGCAATCACCTTTCGCGGTAAAACACCATGCCGCCATGGTGCAGCACGTCATCGATGAACTCGCCATCGGCCGTGAAGCCGGTGTCATCCCAGTAGTCGATCTGGTTGCCGGTCACTTCGTAGCGCCCCTGATAGGCGCTCTTTCGGTTTCCGCGCGCCTCGTCATAACGGCCGTTCGGCAACAGTTCCTGGCGGATCCGCCCGTCCTCGGTCACCCACATGCCGACATAGGGATGATCTGCTTGCTTGCTTTGAGCCTCGCTGCTCATGACGTCCTCCGCGACGGCTTGACGGGAGATCGGCGCGTCGGCAGATGCCAGACCGGCAACAAGGGTGGCGGCGGCAAGCTTGGGGAGATTGTTCATGGCTGCTCTCCCGCAGACTTGTCCTTGCCCGCTTCGGCCCGTTCGGCAAAGAGCTGCGACAAGGATTGCGAGGCAGCAATGGCGCGGGGAAATCCGGCCGGAACGGTTACCATGTAGATGATTTCCTTGAGCTCATCCTCGGAAACACCGATGTTGAGCGCGTATCCGGCATGGACATTCATCAGCTCCGTCAGGCCCATCGCAGCGAAGGCGGCGACCGCTGCCAGTTGCCGCGTCCGGTTGTCGAGACCCGGGCGAGCCCAGACGTCGCCAAGGGCATAGGCCTCGGTCGCATCGGCAAGGAAGGGAAACTCCTGCCGCATCCGTTCCAGATTGGGCTGCGTCACGCCATTGTTGAGGGTCCGGATGACGGCGGCGCCGCGTTCGCGACGCTCCTCCAGGGATTGGGCGAAGGCGACCTCCGGCGAAAGGCCCAGGAAAACCGCCGCACCTGCTGCTGCGAATTGCGATTGAATGCGATCAAGCACGTTTCTCTCCTCGATAGATTGTCTGTTGGGACGTCAGCCGATCGCGAACGTCGCCATCCTCCGGCTGTTCGATGCCGGGGAGGGCGCGACAAGCGCGCGTCCTATCCGCGTCAGCTGAATTTGGGGGAGGCGCTGTCATTCGGAGCGTCGAAAGTCAGCGGGCCCTGTCCAGTTCCTCCTCCGTCTTGCGTTGCTGTGTCGACGCAAAAGGTAGGCGGGGAAGATTGGAACGATAAGACGCCGATTTCGATCCATACTGGTAAATCTGACTAACCAGTCGGAATATTGTTCAGTGGCACGCTCATCGCGACCATGTCAGTTATGACAGGCGAATTTGTTCTCTCGGGTACGGGCCCTTGGCGTGATTGCGGCGGCACCACCGTTTGACTTCGAAATCACTTACAAAAACGCGCCAGCCTCGCGGCTCAGCGTGTCGATCAGCAGGCAGACACCGGGCAGCATGCCGCGGCTCGCAGGATGTATCAGCGAAATATCCAGTCCGGGGCCGGCCCAGCCAGGCAATATCTGTATGGCGGTTCCCTCGGCGACCATCCTGCGGCCGATGACGGTTGGCAGGCGGCCGATGCCGATCCCGGCCTCGATAGCCTCCGAGATGCCGCGGACGCTATTGGCACACATGCGCGGCTTGAACTCAACCTTCACCGGGTCTTGCGCCGCATGGTGGAGTGTCCAGGTCTGGCTTTCGCCCGGTGCGATCTGCTCGTCGATCAACTGATAGGTTGTTAGGTCGGAAGGCAGCAGTGACATGCCCTGTGCCGCGAACAGCGCCGGTGCTGCAAAGATAGACGCTTCGGTGCGTCCGATCTTGCGGGCGTCAGGGACGAATCCTCGAGATTGCCGACCCTCGGGAACATTCCGTCGACCTCGGCATGGACAATCTCCAGATGATCCGCAACGCCCAATTCCCGCCGGCGCTATCGCCGCCGGCCGTGCAGCCACAGGAACGCTTCATCGCGGGCGGCGAGGGAAATCCGAAGCTGCGGGTCGTCGTCCTGGATCCGGCGCCGGAGCGCCCGAACAAGCCGGCAATCCAGCATCTTCACGGTGGTGGACTGGTCGTTGGCAAGCCCGAAGTCGCCGTTCCCGAACTGCAGCAATTGTCCGCGGAACTGGGCGCGCTTATCGTTTCGGTCGACTACCGCCTTGCACCCGAGCATCCGTTCCCGGCTGGGCTCGACGACGCATACGCGGCGCTCGGCTGGTTGCATCAGGCTGCGGTCGAGCTTGGCGTTGATAGGAAGCGGATCGCCGTGATGGGCGAGAGTGCCGGCGCCGGGCTTGCCGCTGCCGTCTCGCTCCGGGCACGTGACCGCGGCGAGTGGCCGATCCGCTTCCAGTTGTTGCGTTATCCAATGCTCGACGACCGCACTGTGTTGCGCTTGCCACCGGCTCACGTCGGAACCTTCATCTGGAACGCGCAGTCGAATGCTTTTGGCTGGACTTCCCTGCTCGGTCGCAAGCCGCTGATGGCGGAACCACCGGCGGAGGCGGTTCCGGCACGTGCCGTCGATCTTGCCGGCCTGCCATCCACCTGGATCGGCGTTGGCACACTCGACCTGTTCGCACAGGAATCGATACATTTCGCATCCCGTCTCGTCGTGGCCGGCGTGCCGGTCGAAATGTCCGTGGTTCCCGGCGCCTATCACGGCTTCGACACGATGGTACCGCAGGCGCGCATCTCGGCGGATTTCATCGCCGGCTGGAAATCGGCGCTGAGCCGATCTTTGGAAGTCGACTAAGGGGCAGGCGCACTGCACGGTTCGCGCCGCATGACTGCCAGGGCGCAAGAGGCTTTCCGCCCGAAGGCGGCATCTCGCTTGACGACCGCCGCCATTTCTTCCGATAGGGTCAATCTACGAGCAGGTGTGCGGGGAGGTGGCGACTGTGGCAATGCTCTTTGTTCCGGGCTTCATGCTCGACGCCGATCTCTGGCGCGATGTGGTTCCCGCACTCGGCGACGGTCCCGCGACCTATGCCGACCTGTCGCAAGACGGCTCGATCGAAGCCATGGCCCGTCGCACGCTGATGGATGCCCCGGATCGCTTCATACTCACCGGTTTCTCCATGGGAGGCTACGTCGCCCGGGAAATCGTCCGGCAGGCGCCCGACCGGGTGACCGCACTGATCCTCATTGCCACGTCCGCGCGCGGCGACAGCGACGTCGAGCGCCAGCGAAAGGCTGTCGTCGCCGGGCAGGCCGCTGGCACGGCATTCAAGGGGCTCAGCCGATCGGCTATCCTCTCGTCCCTGCACCCCGACAATGCGGGGCGGACCGATATCCTCGATCGCATCCAGGCGGCAGGCCATCGAATGGGAGGCGACGCCTTTCGCCGACAATCTCTCATCGAGCGGAGGGACGAACGGGACGCTCTGGCGTCGATCCAGTGCCCAAGCCTGGTCATTGCCGGCGAAGAGGATCGGTTGAGGTCGCGCGCCGAAACGCTGGAGCTTCACAATGGGCTCGTCGGCTCAAGCTTCGAAGTCGTCGCCGACACTGGCCACATGGTCCCGATGGAAGCGCCGCAACGCCTCGCCACCATCATTCGGGAATGGCTCGCTCAACAGAAGGCCGAAGCGTAACGCGCCCGAGCCAAACTCCACCGTTCGCCTCCCGTTGTCACCCAATTCTTGCCGTTTGCAGCCCTGGCCGTTCCAAATCCGGCGGGTGTCACGCTTGGGCTGAGGACGCTTTGGCAGTCTCGCCAAGCAGGACGTTCCACGGAGGAGAAGGATAGCAACCCGGCATTTCCGCTCACCCTCCACTTCGGTTACAGGACAGCTAGAAGAACGCTGTTGACAAAACACACCGATGACTGGCAAATGTCAGAAATGTACAGAGGACGCGGGTTGTCGGTTGGTTTCAGGGGAGACAGGAGCCTGGAGCCGAAGAACCGGGAAGCATTTCCGTCTGCACAGATGCCAGCATGGGAGGGGACATCGTGGCTTTTCAGATGGATCGGCAGCTCGGCTTTCTCGCCACTGTGAACGTTGCCGCCATTGTCGCCGGTGCGATACTCGTCGGCGCGAGTTTCGTCGAGCTCTATAACTTCCAGTCCATGGCGTCGCAGGTCCCCGAACTGGGGTTCCTCGCCCTTGGCGTCATGCTGGCCATGATGTCCGGCAACGGCGGCATCGACCTTTCCGGCATCGCGCTTGCCAATCTCTCGGGCGTTGCCGCCTACTTCTTTCTGCGCGACGTGATTTCCGCCGACGAGGCTCCGCTTCTCTTCACCTGGAGCCTGATCGGCGTAGCGCTTGGCATCGGCCTTGTCGGCGGCATGCTGAACGGTTTCCTGATCGCGAAGGTTGGATTGACGCCGATCATCGCCACGCTCGGCACGCAATTGCTCTTTACCGGCCTGGCGATCGTTCTCACCAATGGTTCGGCGCTCAGCATCGGCTATATCGAGCCGCTCGACGATTTCGGTAATGCCACGATCCTGAGCGTGCCCCAATGCTTCGCTCTGTTCCTGGTCGTCGCGCTCGCGATCGGCGCCATCCTGCGTTTCACGCCCTTCGGCCAACGTCTGCTTCTGCTCGGCAACAATGCCAAGGCCGCGCGCTACGCGGGCATCCCGGAAAAGCGCATCCTGTTCCTGACCTATACGGTTTGCGGGCTATTGGCGTCGGTTGCCGGCATCGTCATTGCCGCGCGCACCTCGAGCGTGAAGTGGGACTACGGCACCTCCTATGTCCTCATCGCTATCCTGATCGCCGTCATGGCCGGGGTTCGCCCCGAGGGCGGCTATGGGCGAGTCATCTGCGTCGTGCTTTCGGCAACGTCGCTGCAGATGCTCTCCAGCCTCTTCAACTTCATGAACATCTCGAACTTCTTCCGAGACCTCGCCTGGGGCGTTCTTCTGCTCGTTTTCATCGCCACCTCCGGCTTCGACTTCAAAGCCTGGTTCAGGGCGGCCCGCAGCTAACCCCGTTTCCGCCAGGGCCGGGCGCGAGCCTTCGCGCGCCACAGCTCTTTCCTTTCGAAGGCGCAATGGGAGGAACTATGCCTGATTTTCGTAGAATTGCCGCCTGCACCGTGGCTCTCAGCACCATCTGGAGTGCCGCGGCTGCCATGGCCGAGGAGAAGCCGAGCATCGTGACCGTCGTCAAGGTCACCGGCGAGAATTGGTTCACCCGCATGGCCGAGGGCGTCGCCGCCTATGGCAACGACAACGATACGGTTGCCACGAGCCAGATCGGCCCGGGCAAGGCGGATGCCGCCCAGCAGGCACGCCTGATTGAGGACCTTGTCGCCAAGAAGGTCAGCGCGATTGCCGTCGTGCCGATGGATGCGGCGTCGCTCGAAGGCGTGCTGAAGCGCGCCGCCCAGCGCGGCATCAAGGTGGTGACCCACGAGGCCGACAGCATGAAGAACACGCTCGTCGACATCGAAGCCTTCGAGAACAAGGCCTTCGGCGCCCGCTTCAACGAGAAGATCGCCGAGTGCATGGGCAAATCAGGAAAATGGACGTCCTTCGTCGGTTCGCTCGGCAGCCTGACGCATGTCCAGTGGGCTGACGGCGGCGCTGAGAACGCCAAGAAGTTCCCAGAAATGGAGTTGGTCTCGGAGAAGAACGAATCCTTCAACGACGCCAACCGCGCCTATGAGAAGGCCCGCGAGATCCTGCGCAAGTACCCCGACATCAAGGGCTTCCAGGGCGGCTCCGCCATCGACGTCATCGGCATCGGCCGCGCCGTCGAAGAGGCCGGCCTGCAGGACAAGACCTGCGTTTTCGGCATCGGCCTGCCGAAGGATACCGGATCCTATCTTGAATCCGGCGCCGTCGATGGCATCAGCTTCTGGGATCCGAAGGATGCCGGCTACGTCATGAACAAGGTGGCAGACATGGTCATCAAGGGCGAAGAGATCAAGGACGGCATGGATCTCGGCGTGCCCGGCTACGAAAAGGTGACGGTCAAGAAGGGTGCCGGTGACGGTATCATCGTCGTCGGCGAAGCCTGGGTCGACGTCGACAAGTCGAACTACGGCAAATACCCGTTCTGATCGGTTCTGCCGATTAATGCCGTCGCGCCATAACCCGGCGCGGCGGCGTGTCCCTCGAACGCCCTCATGCACCATCAGGACAAAGCCATGCAGCCCCAGCCCACTGGCGGTGAACCGCATCTCAAGCCCGCGACCCCTTTTCTGGAGGTGCGCAACATCGAGAAGCACTTCGGTGGCGTGCGCGCGCTCAAGGGCGTGAGCCTTTCGATCGAGGCCGGCAACATCTATCACCTGATGGGTGAGAATGGCTGCGGCAAGAGCACGCTCATCAAGATCATTTCCGGGGCTCAAGGGGCTGATGCAGGCGAACTCTTGATCGACGGCAAGACGGTCACCGGACTGACGCCGGTTGCAGCCCTCGCTGCCGGCATCGAAACGGTCTATCAGGATTTCTCGCTGCTCCCCAATCTCTCCGTCGCCGAGAACATCGGCCTGACCCAGCAGTTGGTGTCATCGTCGGGCAAGCTTGCGCGGCGGCTCGACATACCGAAGATGCGGGCGACGGCCGAGCGCGCCCTTGCGGCCGTCGGCCTGCCGGCGAGCAGGGCCTTTCTTTCAACGCGGACGGACGAGTTGCCGATGGCGACGCGGCAGCTGATCGCCATTGCCCGCGCAATCGCCTCCGACGCCCGCCTCGTCATCATGGACGAGCCGACGACCGCGCTGACCAAACACGAGGTCGACAATCTCATCGGCGTCGTCGATCGCCTGCGCGCCAAGGGCGTGGCCGTGTTGTTCGTCACCCACAAGCTCGACGAGTGCAAGTCGCTCGGCGGGCGGGCGATCATCATGCGCGATGGCCAGAAAGTCGCCGAATGCGACGTCGAGGGCCATTCGAAGACCGATTTGGCCTTCTGGATGACGGGCAAGGTGCTGGACGACACCCGCCAGCGGTCCGCCATCACGCTCGGCGAGAAGCTGCTCAATGTCGAAAAGCTCTCACGAACCGGATTTTTTGCAGACGTGTCCTTGTCGCTGCACAAGGGCGAGATCATCGGCATTACCGGCCTGCTCGATTCCGGGCGCAACGAACTGGCGCTTGCGCTCGCCGGCGTTTCGCCGGCCGACGGCGGCGGCATTTTTCTCGAAGGCAACGAGATCCGCCTTGCCAAACCCGCCGATGCGATCGCTTCCGGGATTGGCTACGTTCCCGAGGACCGGCTCTCAGAGGGATTGTTCCTTTCGCAATCGATCAAGGACAATATCGTGGTTCCGGTCCTCGACCGGCTGCGCAATGCCTTCGGCATCGTCGACGGGCGCCGCAGCCGAGCGCTCGCCGAGCGCACGGTCGACGACCTTCAGGTCGTCTCGGCCGGCGTCGACAAGCCGGTGCAGTCGTTGTCCGGCGGCAACCAGCAGCGCGTGCTCATCGGGCGCTGGCTGACGATCGAACCAAAACTGCTCATCCTGCACGGCCCGACCGTCGGCGTCGACGTCGGCTCCAAGGACACGATCTATCGGATCATCCAGCGGCTCGCCGGCGACGGCATGGGCGTCATCATCATCAGCGACGACCTGCCCGAACTGCTGCAGAACTGCGACCGCATCATGGTCATGCGCAAGGGTCGTGTCGTCAAAACCTTTGCCGCCGAGGGGCTGGCGGAAGACGTTCTCTCCCGCGCGCTGACCGACGATACCATTGCGAGGCTTCAATGAGCGAAACCACCTTCTCCCCGGCAGAACCCCGGTCTGAAAGCGCGGGCGCTGTTGCCGGCATCTGGACGTGGCTCATGCGCCACCCACCGGCCTTCACGCTGATCCTGATCGTCGCGGTTTCGCTCGTCGTCGGTGCGATCAACACGGACTTCTGGCAGGTGTCGAACCTTTTCGACATCCTGCGTGCGTCCGTCGTCCGCGGCCTCTTCGCGCTCGGCGTGCTCGTCGTCCTTGCCTCCGGTGGCATCGACGTCTCGTTCACGGCGATTGCCGCATTCGTCATGTACGCCGTCACCATGCTGGTCGTGAATGTCGTGCCCGACATGCCGATCGTCGCGATCCTCGCGCTCGGCGCAATCGGCGGCGCCTGTTTCGGCGCGCTCAACGGCGTTCTGGTTCATGCCCTGAAAGCGCCATCGCTGATCGTGACGATCGGCACGCAATATGTCATCCGCAGCTTCCTGCTCACCTTTGTCGGCACGGCGCTGTTCATGAACATTCCTGCGGCAATGGACGCGTTCGGAAAGCTTGCGCTCTTAACCCATCACAGCGCCAATGGCTCGACCTCGACGTTGCCGGCCTTCGTGCTCATCCTCGCCGTCGCCGCTGTCGTCACCTGGTGGATCCTTGAGCGAACCCTCATCGGCCGTGCAGTCTACGCCGTCGGCGGAAACGCCGGTGTGGCCGAGCGGCTCGGCTACAACCTGCGCACGGTCCGTATCTTTGTCTTTGCCTATGCGGGGCTTCTCGCCGGCGTCGCCGGGATCATTCACGTCTCCAGCAACCGGCTGGCGAACCCGTTCGATCTCGCCGGCGCCGAGCTCGAAATCATCGCCGCGGTGGTCCTCGGCGGCGCGCGTATCACCGGCGGCTCCGGCAGCGTCATCGGCACGCTTCTGGGCGTCGTGCTGATCACGCTCGTCAGTAACGTCCTCATTCTCGTCGGCATTCCGAGCACCTGGCAGCTCGTCATCGTCGGTATTTTTATCATTCTCGCCGGCGCGATCTTCTCGATCCGCGGCAGACAATCCTGACGGCTGGCCCCGGGGCCGCCAAGCGCGGTCAGGGCCGGCGTCATTCGACAACCCTGTTTCCTTGAGAAAGGTTTGAGTGCATGGCGCACGATGTTTCGGTCATCGGACTTTACATTCTCGACATCCTCGGTCGCCCGGTCGATCGCATTCCCGAGGGCGGCAATGTCGAGTTTATCGACGAGATCCGCTTGACGGTTGCCGGTACCGCCGGGGGCACCGTGGTCGACCTTGCAAAGCTCGGTCTCAACTGCCTCGCGGTTGGCGCCGTCGGTGACGACGAGAAGGCCGATTTCGTGCTTTCGACCTTGCAGCGCTTCGGCGTCGATACGGCCGAGATGCAGCGGATCCCCGGCGTTCCGACGTCTGCCACGATCCTCAACATCCGCCGCAACGGCGAAAGGCCTGCTCTTCACGTCCGCGGCGCGTCCGGTCATTTCGAGATCGCAGCCGAAGCGCTCGATCGCGTGACGGCGGCGCCGATTGTCCACCTTGGCGGCACGGGCCTGCTCGACCGCCTCGACGGTGAGCCGAGCCGCGTGCTTCTCGAAGCGGCCAAGGCCAAGGACCGGATCGTCACCTTCGATCTGCTCGGCGCCAGTGAGAAGACGCTTTCCCTCATCCGCCCGCTCTTCCCCTATATCGACTACTTCATGCCGTCGGTGGAGGAGGCCATGCTGATTTCCGGGCGGAAAACCGCCGAGGATGCGGCGCTCTTCTTCTGCGATCTCGGTGTGAAGCATTGCGTTTTCACACTCGGCGGCGACGGCGTCTATTTCATGGATCCGGACCGAAAGACCGTGAAACTGCCGGCCTTCGAGATCGACGTCGTCGATACGACCGGCTGCGGCGACGCCTTCAATGCCGGTTTCATCACCGGCCTGCACCACAAGATGGACACGGAGACATCACTGAAGTTCGCGCAGGCCTCGGCCGCGCTGGTGGCGACCGGTCTCGGTTCTGATGCCGGCATCACCTCCTTCGAGGGGACGCAGGCATTCATGCGCACCGCGCGCGTCAAGGCAAACTGACGGGCTGGCAGGGCGCTCCTGACGGAGCGCCTCAGACCCCTTCGGCCAGCAGCATCTCGGCGGTTTCGATGTCGGTGACAAGGTGAGTGGCGTAGCCGCCATTCATCGTCGCGCGGATTGCCGTTACCTTGTTCGCGCCGCCGGCGACACAGACGCGGCTCGGGATGCGCACGAGTTCGTCGAGCTCGATGCCCACCATGCGATCGTCGAGTTCGCCGCTCACCTGTCGGCCCGCCTCGTCGATGAACCGGCAGATCAGCACCGCGACTGCGCCGTGCGCCTGGTAGGAGTCGAAGTCCTCCTGGCTTGCGACATTGGCCGACCGGATCAGCGTGTCAGGACCGATATCGCCGACGCCGAAAACCAGGATGTTGGTCGAATGGATAAGCTCGAACTGCTTGACGAGCACCGGTTCGGAGAGAAGCCAGCGTTTCAGTTCCGGCGTCGACAGCAGCGCCGGCGCCAAAAGGTTGACGCAGCGCGCGTGAATGCGCTGGGACATCAGCGAGGTACAGAACTCCGGCGAGAATTCGGGATTGGCGATGGAACTACCCGAGACCTGGACGACAGTCAGCCCATCGAGTGCTTCGGCCAGCGAGATCTGATCGGCGACTGCAAGTACGGTCCGTCCCCAGGCCACACCGATCGTGTCGCCTTGCTTGATCATGTCGGCAAGCAGGCGGGCGCCCGCCTCACCGAGCCGCGTCACCAGCGACGCAGGCTCTCCCGCGGGAATGACCAGCGCTCCTTCGAGCCCGAACTTCTCCTTGAGCTTGCGAGCCACGGCGACGCGTCCGCCGACATCGGTGTTGACGCGGATGGTGACGAGGCCGCGCTCGCGGGCCTCCTGAAGGTAGTTGACGATGGTCGCGCGCGACATGCCGAGGATCTTGGCGATGTCGCTCTGGGTCAGTTGATCGACGTAGTAGAGCCAGGCGGCCCAAACGACCCCGTCATCGAACTCGGGCGGCAACGACTTGCCTTCGCCGATCATCCAACTTGCCCGCGCGCTCTCCGTCATCCGTCACTCCGCTTGATACCGTTTGCGCCACCTCAAACCGGAAAAGCGGCTGCCGTCAAACAAATTCGAACGCTCAATTGACATTTGACACACTATGTTGTCATTTGTTTATGTTCCGTTGTGACGGACGATCGAGAACGGAATCGCGCTTGAGCACGCGGTACCGCGAATGTGGCCGCATGGGCAGGCGAGACCGCGGCAGACAGGATCGGACCCGCGCCTCTTCGACGCGGCCCGCGCCAGACGCCGATCCCAAATTTCCCAAGCGGCCTTTCCCGTCAGCCTCCCGTGGCTCGGTGGGCATGGTCCCGCCATGTCATTTTTGTCCGGAGCCGTCGCAGGTGATGTCTGCCGGAAGCTGAGGAGCCTTTGCATGAAATCGAGATGGTCTGAAACCGAATATGCCAGTGTCGTCGACGCCTACGTCCGCAACGGCGTCAACCGCGACCTGGCGATCCGCACCTACACCACGCGCCTGCTCGGATCGGATCCGGAACTGGTGCTGCACGGCGGCGGAAACACGTCGGTGAAGACCACCTTTACCGATCTCGACGGTTCGGAAATTCCGGTTCTTTGCGTCAAGGGAAGCGGCTGGGACATGGGCACGATCGAACCGGCAGGACTGCCGGCCGTCCGCCTGCAGCCCCTGCAGGCGATGGTCGGTTTCCAGACGCTTAGCGACGACGACATGGTCATGCTGCAGCGCCGGTTGCTGCTCGATCCAGCGGCGCCCAATCCTTCTGTCGAAGCGATCCTGCACGCCAACCTGCCGTTCAAGCACATCGACCACACCCATGCCAACGCGATCGTATCGCTGACCAACCAGCCGCACGGGGAAGATATCGTTCGCGAACTCTTCCCCAAGGCGATCATCGTTCCCTATGTCATGCCCGGCTTCGATCTCGCAAAAGCCTGCGACGAGGCCTTCCGCGCCGATCCGACCGCCGACGGCATGATCCTCTTGAAGCACGGCATCTTCACCTGGTCGGAGGATCCGCGCGAAGCCTATGAAAAGATGATCGTGGCGATCGACATGGCCGAGCGCCGCATCGCCAAAGGCAATCCGCGCCCGTTCGTTCAGGCAAAGCAACCGGCAGCGATTGCGTCGGCCGCCGAAATCGCCCCGATCCTGCGGGGCGCCGTCGCCATCGACACCGGTGTCGAAGGCTCTCCGAAGCGCTTCGTGCTCGAACACCGCGCGAGCGAGACCGTGCTCGAGTTCTGCAACGCAGAAAACGCTGCCGATCTCGCGCGCCGCGGCAATGCGACGCCGGAACATGTCATCCACATCAAGCGCTTCGGACTGGCCCTGCCGGCGCCGGTTACCGGAGAAATGGCCACCTGGGCAGAGACGGTGCGCACGGCGGTGGCGGATTACATCGCCGAATACCGCGCCTACTTCGAGCGCAACAACGCGCGTGTTGGCGGCAACAAGAAGATGCTCGACCCGATGCCCCGCGTCTTCTACGTCGCCGGCGTCGGCCTCTTCGCAGCAGGTCCCAGCAAGAAGGCGGCACGCGTCGGCGCCGATGTCGCGGAAGCCACGATCAACGTCATCCGCAACGCCGAGGGCATCGAGAGCTTCGAGGCGCTGTCGGAACAGGATCTCTTCGACATCGAATACTGGTCGCTTGAGCAGGTGAAACTGGCGAAGCAGGTGGAAAAGCCGCTCAGCCGACAGGTCGCGGTGGTGACCGGTGGCGCCGGCGGCCTTGGCCTTGCGATTGCCGAGGCGCTGCGTGCGGAAGGCGCCGAAGTCGCCCTCGTCGATCTTGCCGAAGCGGCGGTCAAGAAGGAGGCCGCCCGGCTTGGCGGCCTTGGCGTCGCCTGCGACGTGACCAACCCCAAGGCCGTTGAAGCCGCTCTCGCCGGCGTTACCGAACATTTCGGCGGTATCGACATCGTCATTTCGAACGCCGGCGCTGCCTTCCAGGGCGCCATGATCGAGGTCTCCGACGAACTCTTCGAGAAAGCCTTCGCGCTCAATTTCTGGGGGCATCACTACATTGCCCGGACTGCGACCAGGATTATGAAGGCGCAACGCACCGGCGGCGCGCTGGTGTTCAACGTCTCCAAGCAGGCGGTCAATCCCGGCCCCAACTTCGGTCCCTATGGCACCTCGAAGGCGGCGCTGATGGCGCTGATGCGGCAATACGCCGTCGAGCATGGCGCGGACGGCATCACTTCGAACGCCGTCAACGCCGATCGCATCCGCACCGGTCTCATGACCGACCAGATGGTCGAGGAGCGCAGCCGCGCCCGCGGCATCACACCGGAAGCCTACATGCGCGGCAATCTCGTTCATCGCGAAGTCGCAGCCAAGGATGTGGCCGAAGCCTTCGTGCATCTTGCCAAGGCACGCACGAGCACAGGCGCGGTCATCACCGTCGACGGCGGCAATGTCGCGGCAATGATGCGATAGGTGGATTATGCGCGGCCGCGGTGAGCACCACCGCGGCCGTGCCCTGCGATATGAAGAACATCGGCTCGACTGCCGATTGTGTCGCCGTGGCGAAGAAAGTTCGACAACGCGACGGCCTAAGCCAACGGACAGCGAAGGGCTACCTGACGAACTGGCGCGTGGGCTCCTAGATCCCGGAGCCGTCCAATTCCTGTTCGTCCTCGCCTTCCCAGGGCAGGGGCATCGCGGCGCGATCGAGATTGGCCATGGGCATCGGCATCCAACACTTCAGCTCAGGTTCGGCATACTCGATGATGCGACCGGGCGAGGAATCGGAGGCGCGCCAGCCTTCGGACCCAAACTGATCACCCTTCGACCAATAGGCGAGATCGACTTCCGCAGCGCCCTGTTCGGACGGGCGGATCGTGACGAGGATCCGGCTCCCGTTTTTCGGCGCGCTTGCCATATGACGCCAGTGGTCCGCCTCAGCCATCATTTACCTCCTGCCTTGCTGCACCTCACAAGTGTCGCCTCGGCGCTTAAAACGGTCAACTCATTGTTTGCGTGGGCGAGGGGAGGAGGCAAGGCCAAGCGACAGACCTAGGCAAGCGCAGAACCGGGCTGGGCAATAGATGAGCGGGATGATCAGGTCTTCCTCGTCGTCCAAATGGCGAATCAGAACTCGGACGCGGAAACCTGGCCGGCGAGGCTGTCGACCGCCGGCCGGCTTCGCCCGCAGTTCCCGAAAGAGCGTCGGCGCCAGCAAACTTTACGGGATGGCGATGACCGCTTCGATCTCCACCTTCGCGCCCTTCGGCAGAGCGCTGACCTCGTAGCAGGCGCGTGCCGGGAACGGCTTGGCGAAGAAGCCCGCATAAACCTTGTTGATCTCCGCGAACTGTCCGAGGTCGGTGAGCAGAACCGTGGTCTTGACGGTGTTGGAAAGGGTCGTGCCCGCTGCGGTCGCAATAGCCCCAAGGTTCTTGAGGCACTGCTCGGCCTGCGCGATCGCGTCGTCCGAGTTGAACTCTCCGGTGGCCGGATCGATCGGAAGCTGACCGGAGACGAACAGGAGGTTGCCGACCTTGATTGCCTGTGAGAACGGACCGACGGCACCCGGCGCGTCGGTGGTGTGGATTTCCTGGATCATGATCTTCTCCGAGATTGGTGGTTGATTGGAACACGCTTATGCGTAGCGGGCGATCGCGAGATCGGTGGCGTCGATTTCCGGCTGGCGTCCGCTGACGAGATCAGCGATGACGCGGGCCGAACCGGAACTCATCGTCCAGCCGAGCGTACCGTGACCGGTGTTGAGATAGAGGCCGGCGACCTTCGTCGGGCCGATCACAGGCGTGCCATCCGGCGTCATTGGGCGAAGCCCCGACCAGAAGCTTGCCTTCGACACGTCGCCACCCGGGAAGAGATCGGTGACGGAGTGCTGGAGCGTCAGGCGGCGAGGCTCGCCGAGATCGTTGGTATAACCCGAGATTTCCGCCATGCCGCCGACGCGGATGCGATCGCCAAGCCTGGTGATGGCGATCTTGAAGGTTTCGTCCATAACGGTCGATTCCGGCGCGCGCGAAGCGTCGGTGATCGGGATCGTCAATGAGTAGCCCTTGACCGGATAGACCGGCAGACGGATGTCATGCGGCCTGACGAGGAGAGGGGAGAAGCTGCCGAGCGCCACGACGACGGCGTCGGCCTTGAGCGTGCCATGCGCCGTGACGACGCCCTTGATCCGGCCGCCTTCCACGTCGAGGCTGCGGATGATGCTGCCGTAGTTGAAGCGCACGCCGAGCGCTTCCGCCTTTTTCGCAAGTTCGTTGCTGAACTTGAAGCAGTCGCCGGTCTCGTCCTTCGGCGTCAGCAGGCCGCCGACGATCTTTTCGCGCACATGTTTTAGCGCCGGCTCGACGCGAATGCAGCCGTCGCGGTCCAGAACTTCGTAGGGAACACCGTCGGCGGCGAGCGCCTTGACGTCTTTGCCGGAGGCGTCGAGCTGGGCTTGGGTGCGGAAGAGCTGCAGCGTTCCCTGCATGCGCTCGTCATAGGCGATGCCGGTTTCGGCGCGCAGCGCAGCGAGCGAGATGCGGCTGTAGTCGGCAAGCCTGAGCATGCGGCTCTTGTTGATCGCGTAGCGCCCGGACGTGCAGTTCGAGAGCATCTTGATCATCCAGGAGATCATGGCGGCATCGACCTTCGGTCGAAGGATGAGCGGCGCGTGCTCCATGAACAGCCATTTCATCGCCTTCATCGGAATCCCGGGTGCTGCCCAGGGCGAGCAGTAGCCGAAGGAAACCTCGCCGGCATTGGCAAAGCTCGTCTCCAGCGCCGGTCCGGGCTGGCGATCGATGACGGTGACCTCATGTCCGCTCTTGGCAAGCTGGTAGGCCGAGGTGACGCCGACGATGCCGGCGCCGAGAACGATAACTTTCATGATGTCCTCAAAAGGGAAGGAAGCTCAGCGATACTGCCGTTCGTAGCGATGCCCGAGACCGGTCAGGATTTCGTAGGAGATGGTGCCGGCATCGCGTGCGATGTCTTCGAGTGTCTGGTTGGGCCCGAGGACCTCCACCAGGCTGCCGAGTTGCAGGCGCCCCTCCGGCAAGGCGGAGATGTCGATGGTGATGCTGTCCATCGACACCCGGCCGACGATCGGCAAGCGAACACCATCGCAATAGACCGCACCCCGATCGCTCAGGCTGCGCGGCAGGCCGTCGGCATAGCCGGCAGCAATGGTGGCAAGCCGGGTCGGGCTTGCGGCGACATGGCTGCCGCCATAACCGACGCGCGCTCCGGTCGGCACTTCACGCGTCTGTACCACCGCAACATCGAGCTTGATGACCGGCTCCATCGGGTTTGGATGACCATCCGTCGGAGCACCGCCATAGAGTGCAATCCCTGGCCGAACGAGCACGCCGTGATAGGCTTCGCCGAGGAAAATGCCGCCCGAGTTGGCGAAGCACAGTTCGTATTCCGGAAACTCCGTGGCGATGCGTCGGAGTTCGGCAAGCTGGTTGCCGTTCTGCTCGCTCAAGACATCGTCGGCAGAGGCCAGGTGGCTCATGACAAACTGGATGTCGATCATGCCGCAGGTCCGCAGCATCGATGCGATCGCCGGTCGTTCCTGCGGCGGGACACCGAGCCGCGACATGCCTGTGTCGAACTGCAGCGCCGCGGGAAGGCGACGGTTGAGGTTTACAGCCGCACCGGCCCATTGCCGCAATTGTTCGAGGGAATTGATGACTGGAACGATGCCATCGTCGGCGCAGGCGAGCTCATTGCCCGGCTGCAGGCCATTCAGAACGAAGATCATCGCATCGCGGGCAAGCTGAGGTCGCAGGCGCCGAGCTTCCACGAACTGGGCCACGAAGAAATGCCGGCAGCCATGGTCATAGAGGCGCGCCGCGACCCGGTCCGCGCCAAGCCCATAGGCATCCGCCTTGACGACTGCTGCGGCCCGCGCCGGCGCAATTTCAGACACAAGCCGGTCGTAGTTGCGAACCAGCGCCGCAAGATCGATCGTGAGGTAGCCTGAGGCGCCGCCCTTGATCGCTTTCTGCTGCGTATTTTCCCTGACTGCGCCGTCCATGGCCGAGCCTCCCAACTTGTCCGGAGGGTAGTGAAACGATCGCAGAATTGTCGACGAATTGTCGATTGATCGTTGCGCGGATTCGTGATCATTGAATGAAACAGCGAAGAATTGGAATAATCTGCAATGCCCGCGCTCGACACCATAGACCGCAATATCCTTCGGCTGCTGCGCCTGGACGCGCGCCGGAGCAATGCCAGCCTCGCGACCGAGGTCGGGCTCTCGCCATCCGCTTGTCTAAGGCGGATAAAATTGATGGAACAGTCCGGCGTCATCCGCGGCTATACCGCCCTGGTGGACACCTCGAACGTCGAGGCCAGCATTGCCGTTATCATCAACATCACGCTGGACCGCCAGACGGAGGACTATCTCGACCGGTTCGAGGCGGCTGTACGAAGACATCCCGAGTTGCGGGAGTGTTTTTTGATGACCGGTGGATCGGACTATCTCCTGCGCGTCGAAGTCGCCAATGCCGGCGAGTTCGAACGCATCCACAAGGAGATTCTCTCGGCTTTACCGGGGGTCTCCCGGATCCATTCGAGCTTTGCGATCCGCAACGTGCTCGCGACACGTCCCAAGGCACGTCGATAGGCTGCAGTGTCAGAACCCCGGCGGCCGCCCCTAGCAGAGCAGGAGGGCGACAGGCATCAAGGCGAGGAGGCGGGCAAGTCCATCGGCCGCAAGTCGGTCGCGCAGGCTGTGAGTGGTTGGCGATTTGTATCTCGCCCGGGGACAATTCTGCCTCCAGCGTTCATATATGAAACAGAACGAATATTCCGAAGGCGGAAATTTGCGAATTCTGCATTCTATTTTCTCTTGCAGGTTCGTTATCGTTCGTTTTTAATCAGCGCACTTTCGCTGCGAAAGTCAGGCGCGACTGATTGAGGAGGATCAACGCGACTGAGCACCGAGACTTGTCGTCTCAATATTGGGAGGAACCGCCATGAGAGTTTTGAAATGGACGCTTGCGGCCACATCTGCAATCTCGATCTTCGCCGCTTCGAACGCCTTCGCGGCAACGGAGCTTGCCTGGTGGCACGCGATGACGGGCGCCAACAACGAAACCGTTGAAAGGCTTGCCAAGGAATTCAATGAAAGCCAGTCGGAGTACAAGATTGTCCCCGTGTTCAAGGGCACCTATGGCGAGACCCTGAACGCGGGTATCGCTGCGTTCCGCTCCAAGCAGGCTCCCGCCATCCTGCAGGTGTTCGACGCCGGCAGTGGCGTGATGCTGGGCGCGGAAGGTGCCGTGGTCCCCGTGGCGGAGGTGCTTAAGAAGGGCGGCTACGAGTTCAACAAGGACCAGTATCTGCCGGGCATCGTCGCCTACTATTCCAAGGCTGACGGGACCATGTTGTCCTTCCCCTTCAACTCGTCGTCCCCGATTCTCTATTTCAACAAGGACGCCTTTACGAAGGCCGGTATCGATACGGCCAAGCCGCCGGCCACCTGGCCCGAGGTCTTCGAAGCGGCAAAGAAGATCAAGGCGAGCGGGGCGGCAAATTGCGGCTTCACCTCGACCTGGCTGACCTGGATCCAGACCGAAAACTTCTCGGCCTGGAACAATGTGCCCTACGGCACGAACGAAAACGGGCTTGCCGGGCTCGAAGTGGAACTGAAGATCGACGCGCCGCTCTTCGTCGACCACTTCCAGTCGATCGCCGACCTCGCCAAGGACGGCACCTTCCGTTACGGCGGTCGCACCTCGGAAGCCAAGCAGCTGTTCATGTCGGGCGAGTGCGCGATCCTGACGGAATCCTCCGGTGGTCTCGGCGACATCGTCAAGTCGGGCATCAACTATGGTGTCGGCGAGCTTCCCTACTATGAGGGCCATGGCCCGCAGAACACCATCCCGGGTGGCGCAAGCCTCTGGGTCTTCGCCGGCAAGAGCGATGGCGAATACAAGGGCGTGGCCGAGTTCTTCCATTTCCTCTCGAAAACGGAAACTCAGGCCCAACTTCACCAGGTCTCGGGCTACCTGCCGGTGACGCTTGCAGCCTATGAGGAAACCAAGAAGTCCGGCTTCTATGAAAAGAACCCGGGCCGCGAGACGCCGATCAAGCAGATGATGGGCAAGGCGCCGACCGAAAACTCCAAGGGCGTCCGCCTGGTCAACCTTCCGCAGGTTCGCGACATCCTCAACGAAGAGTTCGAAGCGATGCTTGCCGGCCAGAAGGATGCCAAGACGGCCCTCAGCGAAGGTGTCGTGAAGGCAAACGCAGCGATCAAGACTGCTGTCGGAAACTGACCTCCAAAACGAAATGTCCGCATCGCCGAAAGGCGGTGCGGACTGGTCTTTGATGGGGAGGGGAGTCCATGCAGTCCGTCGTGTTTCCAAACAAGGTGCTGCCGTATCTTCTGCTGGCACCTCAGATCGTCTTGACGGTCATCTTCTTTTTTTGGCCCGCCAGCCAGGCGCTCTACCAGTCGGTGCTGCGCGAAGATCCGTTCGGCCTTAAATCCGGCTTCGTCGGTCTCGCCAACTTCCGGGCAATCCTTGCAAACCCGGACTATCTGCATTCTCTAAAGGTCACCGTGGCCTTCAGCCTTGCGACTGCGCTGTTGTCGATGGCGCTCGCGCTGCTGCTCGCCACGGCGGCCGACCGGGTGGTGCGCGGGCGCAACGTCTATCGCACGCTGCTAATCTGGCCCTATGCGGTTGCCCCGGCTGTTGCCGGCATGCTGTGGCTGTTCATGTTCAACCCGGCAATGGGCACCTTCTCTTACATTCTGCGCCGCAATGGCTTCACTTGGGATCCGCTGCTCAACGGCAACCAGGCGATGTTTCTGGTGATCGTGGCGGCAGCCTGGAAGCAGATCAGCTACAACTTCCTCTTCTTCGTCGCCGGCCTGCAGGCGATCCCGAAGTCGCTGATCGAAGCGGCAGCCATCGATGGTGCCCGCGGCACCAAACGGTTCTGGACCATCGTCTTCCCGTTACTTGCGCCGACGACGTTCTTCCTGCTCGTCGTCAACACCGTCTACGCCTTCTTCGACACCTTCGGCATCATTCACGCGGTCACAGGCGGAGGCCCCGCCAAGGCCACGGAGACGCTCGTTTACAAGGTCTATAACGACGGCTTCGTCAATCTCGACCTCGGCAGTTCGGCAGCCCAGTCGGTGATCCTGATGATCATCGTCATTGCGCTGACGGCGTTCCAGTTCCGCTTCGTCGAGAAGCGGGTCCACTATTCGTGAGGCGCAGATGATCGAGAACCGTCCCATATCAACTGCGATCAGCCACTTGATACTCGTCATCGGGATCATCATCGTCGCGCTGCCGATCTACTATACCTTCGTCGCCTCGAGCCACAGTTCGATCGAAATCGTGCGGCCACCCATGTCGCTGGTGGTCGGAGATCACCTTGTCGAGAACTATCGGGAGGCGATCGGCGGCGGCGTCGAGCGTGTCGTCGGCGTCAGCCTTGAGCGGCTGTTGTTCAATTCGACGGTCGTGGCGATCGCGATCGCCGTCGGCAAGATCGTCATCTCCTTCCTGTCGGCCTTTGCGATCGTCTTCTTCCGCTTCCCGCTGAAGATGCTGTTCTTCTGGATGATCTTCATCACCCTTATGCTGCCGGTCGAGGTGCGCATCCTGCCGACCTACAAGGTGATCGTCGATCTCGGCTTGATCGACACCTATGCGGGGCTGACGCTGCCGCTGATGGCGTCGGCAACGGCGACGTTCCTCTTTCGCCAGTTCTTCCTGACGATACCAGGGGAGCTGGTGGAGGCCGCGCGCATCGACAATGCCGGCCCGTTTCGCTTCATGAAGGATATCCTGCTGCCACTCTCGGCAACGAACATCGCGGCGCTCTTCGTTATCCTCTTCATCTATGGCTGGACCCAGTATCTCTGGCCGCTGCTCGTCACCAATGACGCGAAGATGAACACGATCATCATCGGGCTCCGGCGGATGATCGATTTTACCGACGCCTCGACGCCTTGGAACTATGTGATGGTGACGGCGATCCTTGCAATCATCCCGCCGATCCTCGTGGTCGTGCTGATGCAGCGCTGGTTTGTCAAAGGTCTTGTGGAGACAGAAAAGTAATGGCTGAAATTACCCTGAATGACGTCCGCAAGACCTATGGCACGGTGGAAGCGATCAAGGGCGTTTCGCTCGAGATCAAGGACGGAGAGTTTGTCGTTCTTGTCGGGCCGTCCGGCTGCGGCAAGTCCACGCTGTTGCGCATGATCGCCGGGCTCGAGAACATCAGCGGCGGAGATATCCTGATTGGCGGGCGTCGGGTCAACGACGTCGAGCCGGCGGAGCGCGACATTGCGATGGTCTTCCAGAACTACGCGCTTTATCCGCACATGACGGTGCGCCAGAATCTTGCCTATGGGCTCAAGAACCGAAAGACACCGCCGGCCGAGATCGACCAGCGCATTGCCACGGCCGCAAGGACGCTTGAGATCGAGCCCTATCTCGACCGCAAACCACGGCAGCTTTCGGGCGGCCAGCGCCAGCGCGTTGCCATGGGGCGGGCAATCGTTCGCCAACCCGCCGCGTTTCTGTTCGACGAACCGCTCTCGAACCTCGATGCCAAGCTGCGCGGGCAGATGCGCATCGAAATCAAGCGGTTGCAGCGCTCGCTCGCAACGACGAGCGTCTATGTCACGCATGATCAGATGGAAGCGATGACGCTTGCCGACCGGCTTGTCGTCGTCAGCGCCGGCCGCATAGAGCAGGTCGGCACGCCACTGGAGCTTTACGAGAAGCCCGCGACCACCTTCGTCGCCACCTTTATCGGCTCGCCCTCGATGAACCTGCTGCACGGCAAGGACATGTCGGCGGGCTGGTCGCTTGCCGCGGATGTGACGAGGCCGACTGGCGATTACACGCTAGGCGTCCGTCCGGAAGATATTTCGCCGATGTCAGCCGATGCTCCAGCGCGAGCCTTCGAAGCGACGGTGCGCATCGACGGCATCGAGTTGGTCGGCGCCGAAAGCCTCATACACGGTCGCCTCCAAAACGGCGACGAGTTGGTCTTTCGCGTTTCCGGGCGCGCGCGCAACGAGATCGGTGACGAGGTGAAGGTCGGGGCGAGCACCGAAGCGCTCCACATGTTTGATGGCAGTGGGAACCGGCATGGATGATAGCCGGAAGGTCAGGGGAAGGGTTCCGGCGGAACTTCCTGCCCACCCTTAAAGTTCGGCGAGAGCTATCCGGCGCTGAGTAGCGGGAGCCCGATTTGCGCCAGCCTGGTCGATAGCCAGTCTTCCAGAATACGATCAACGTGATCGGCGCCGGGCCTTCGGAGTTTGATCGCAGCAGATTTAGTTTGCCGCGCCTCGGATCAAGAAGCCGAAGGTGTCATGTGAGCGGCCTCGAGTTGCCAAGCGCGGCAAGACGAGTGTGCGCCAACAGTCGGCATGTTTTCTTCGGCGAAACGGTGTTGCGGGTTTTCAAGGTCGAAGCCCCGATGCTCCAGCCCAAGAATGCAGCAGTCACCGTCCGGCTGGATTGTCCAGTGCAGCTCGAAATCAGCAAACGTGTAGACCAGCGTCTTGCCGGGATCGACCTCGATGACACGGCACGGAACCGCTAAAGCGGCCCGAATGGGTGTTTGCAAGTTAGTTCCATAATGTATGTTATGCGATTCAGAACTGTAGTGGCTATTTAGTAATGCGACAGTTGGGCCAGTTAGAGATGCGACAGTCTCGCCTCTCGACGCACTGGTCAAAGCCAACGTTGGGAGCAAGGATGACGACCTTCAGCCTGGTCGAGACCATGAGCGGTCGGAGTCGTCATGTCCTGTTTGATCACCATGTCGCAGAAAGAGTTGCATCGCCTCGAAGTCATCCAGAAGATCCGTGACGAGCGCCTGAGCGTTGTCCAGGCTGCCGAACTGCTCAACCTCAGTCGAAGTCAGATCCACAGACTGCTGCAGGCTTATGATCAAGATGGTCCGGCCGGTCTTGTTTCGAAGAAGCGATCCCAGCCGAGCAATCGGCGCCACAGCGAGGATTTCCGCAATGCGGCGCTGGATCTGATCCGCGAACGCTATCTGGATTTCGGTCCGACGCTGGCGCGCGAGAAGCTCATCGAGCTGCACCGGATTTCTGTTGCCAAGGAAACGCTGCGGCAATGGATGACCGAGGCTGGCATCTGGATCTCGCGTCGGGAACGCAAGAAACGGGTTTTCCAGCCACGTGGCCGGCGCGACTGCTTTGGCGAACTGGTGCAGATCGATGGATCGCATCACTGGTGGTTCGAGAACCGCGGCCCCAAATGCGCCCTGCTCGTCTATATTGATGACGCCACCGGCAAGCTTTTACATCTTCGCTTTGCTGGATCGGAGAATACATTCGATTATCTGCACGCGACGAAGGCCTATTTGCAGCAATGGGGCAAGCCGCTGGCCTTCTACAGCGACAAGCACGGCGTTTTCCGCTCGCTCCATGCGTCGAAGAAAGACCGGACAAGCGGCCTGACGCAGTTCGGACGGGCGCTCTATGAACTCAATATCGACATCATCTGTGCCAACACCCCGCAGGCCAAGGGTCGAGTGGAGCGTGCCAACCAGACATTGCAGGATCGGCTGGTCAAGGAGATGCGACTTCGCGGCATCGATACGATCGAAGCTGCCAATGTCTATGCGCCTGAGTTCATTGCAGATTTCAACACTCGTTTTGGCAAGCAACCACGCAATCCGAAGGACATGCACCAGCCGCTGTCCGACCATGAGAACCTCGATGGTGCCATGTGCCGCAAGGAAGTGCGCACGCTGTCGCAATCCCTGACGCTGCGTTACGACAAGGTGCTGTTCATTCTCGATCCGACCGAGATTTCCAGGCCATTGGCGGGCCAGAAGGTGATTGTCTGCGATTATCCGGACGGTCGGCTTGAGATCATGCACGAGAGCTTTGCCCTGCCCTACAGGACCTTCGATACGTTGCGCTCGGTGCATCGTGCCGAGGTCGTCGACAACAAGCGGCTGGACGACATGCTGTCAATTGTCGCCGAGATGCAGGCCGGACGCCAACAGCAGCGCAGCAAGAGTGGTCCGAGCCGAACGGGCCAAACGGATCATATGTTCGGCATTCGAGACGGTAGCACAGCCAACGGCTACCAGAAGCGTGGTCCCAAGCCTGGCCGGCGGACGGATTTCATGAACGATCCGGCGGTGATTGCGCGACGAGAGAAAGCGTTGATGAGGCGGCCAGCGGCGGAATAAAGAGCGTCAATGCACGCCGATGTCGCTCTGCGTATCCGATTCCAACTGCAGGCAAGCTGGCCAAAGTGGCGTCTTGTGGAAGGCTCCATGCTGGAGGAGCGTGAGCCCCTCTCGTGCCTCATAGAGCACACCGAGCCAGCACAAGCGCCGAAAGACGCCATATTGGAGATCGGATTTCAACTTCCAGGCTTCTATGGTCATTTCGGTGTCCGACAGAGGCGCCAAGTCTGGATAGAGGATCTTCACAACGTCTATTGGCGTGCACCCTTCCCTGGCTTTGATATTGAGAAGATTGAGGAACATGCGCCACCAGCGTAACCGCGCTCGGACCTCCTCTTCCCGCTCGGTGGTATGGACATACGAATAGAGATAATCCGTGGCGATCAGATCGAAGAAGGCTTGCGGGTTCACCAGGAACTCCCGGCCGCGTCTGGTTGGCAGCAGCACATCTTTTTTCCGACGAAGAAGCTTCAGATGACGGGTCATGTCGCGCACCACCCAAAGCGGCGGCATGTCGCTTTCATTGAGCACCTTGTTCATGCTGTAGAGGTCTTCGGCTGTGAAGCCTGGCCAAAGGAAGTGCACAGCGGCCCAATGCACGAACTTGCGGTTCATGGCGCCGGTCGCCGTCAATCCTATGCCGCCCTCACCGTCAGCATAGGCAACCGAAAGAAGCATACCGCGAAGAAGTGGGGACAGTGCGGCGACATCGACGTCACCATGCAGCTTGATTTCCGGAAGCATCGTGCGGCTGTGATCCCTACCTCGCCCTATGCAGGTGCAAGCGAGTATCAACCGGCGACAAAACAATTGCTACTGAGAAAGCTAAAGCCGAAGGGGAGTGTCATCACCCGCCCCCGCTCCGCCCTTTCAACCCGGACCAGCCGGTCGGATCGGGGGCTGACTGGCAGAGCAAGCCGGCGGGCAGTGTCGCATTTCTAAATGGCTGGCGACGTCGCAGCCCTATTCAGCTTTGACAAGAACTGTAGCCGGGTACATTCTATTTCCAAGTGCGACATGCCAATAATTTCAATGGGTTCCCCTTGGAGATTTTGGGATGTTTCGACGTTATTCGCAGCTGAATCTGGCCGATCGACGCCGCCTTCACCACTTTGTCGAACGCAAACTGCCGATCAACGAAATGGCGCGTCAACTTGGCCGTCATCGATCGACAATCTATCGCGAGATCAGACGCAACACATTCCACGATCGCGAACTCCCCGAATACAGCGGTTACTTCTCGACGGTTGCCGATGATATCAGCAAGGAGCGTCGGCGGCGCCTGAGGAAGCTCAGGCGCCATCCACAATTGCGCGAACTCGTGATCGATCGATTGAAGGCCTACTGGTCGCCTGAGCAGATAGCCGGCCGACTGTGGGCGGATGGACTTAGCCTCGTTCGGATCTGCGCCGAGACGATTTATCGCTTCGTATATGGCAAGGAAGACTACGGTCTCGGCCTCTTTCGTTACTTACCGGAGGCACGCCGCAAACGTCGCCGTCGCGGTTCCAAGAGACCGCGCGATGGCGTCTTCCCTGCAGCCTGCAGAATATCGCAACGCCCTGATTTTATTGATGATCGCTCGCAGTTCGGTCATTGGGAGGGCGACCTTCTGATCTTCCAGCGTGATCTGGGCAACGCCAACGTGACTTCATTGATCGAACGCAAAAGCCGCTACACGGTAATGATCAAAAACAACAGCCGGCACTCACGACCGATCATGGACAAGATCGTCGATACCTTTGCGCCCTTGCCGGCTTTTGCCCGACAGAGCTTCACGTTTGATCGCGGCACGGAGTTTACCGCTTTTAGGGCTTTGGAAGATGGTATCGGCGCACGCAGCTGGTTCTGCGACCCCAGTGCGCCCTGGCAGAAAGGTGCAGTCGAAAACGTGAACAAGCGTATTCGCCGCTTTATGCCCGGCGATACGGATCTTGCAGCCGTATCGCAGCGCAATCTGATCCAACTCGCGCGCCATCTCAATGACCAGCCGAGAAAGTGCCTCGACTACAGGACACCGACAGAAGTGTTCATGGCACATTTGCAAGAAGGAGGCTGAACCCCTACCCTCAAAACAGGCATGATGCACTTCGGTTAGGTTCTCCAAGCCGCAAAGTTAAAGTGTCCTGATCCTGCAAAGTTGGAATGTCACTCTCCCCGGGTTTTGATGACCTGGGAGATTGCGGATGGGATTGATTGCGATGAGCGAGCGCGATCTGCAGCGGATTGAGGTTTTGTCGAAGGTGATCGCCGGACGCATGACGTTGGCGTCGGCGGAGCACGTGCTTGAGCTAAGCACCCGCCAGGTTCGCCGGTTGCTGGAGCGGATCGACACCGGCGGTACGGCGTCGACCCGGCCCCACGCTATGACCGTGCGCACCGTATGTTCGGCATCTTCCTAAGACATGTAGTCTTCGAGCTCCCCTGAAAATCGGGTAAAGGGCGCGTGGTGGCTCGGTCGGTCGTCGAGCGCGCGCCGGAGCGGGACGTAAGCTAAAAGATGGCCCGCAAACAGGCGCTTACGATTGTCAACATCAGCTGCGCAACGGAGGCCGACGTCTCTCAAAAGGTGACCCGAAGCCTCTGATAAGGCGAGCCAATTGCAAAGCGGCATCGACTGCGGATTGACAGTCGACGGAAATGGGCGGATAGCCCGGATGCCATTTTAAGGCTTCAAAGCACCCTGCTCCCGGTTCTAGGGCTTTGGCAGTGATGCCGTTGACGGTTAGATGGGGTTGCCAAGCCGACCCCGGGCTCTCGGCCGCCCGGCAAAGCCACAAGAATTCTTCCACACGGACAATCAGAGGAAATCATGGAAACGGTAGAAATCAGCGATCGTAACGACTTTGCCCTTTGGGCCATTCAGCGCGCTCAGGAAATCGTGACGGGAGAAGGCGCAGCCTTCGCAATCGCAGCCCAGGGCGCAGACGAGGAAGCCCTGTCGCAAACCGCGGCCGCCCTCGGCCAGGCAATCAGCGATGCCATGCTCGAGGTTTTCGACGGTCTCGTCGCCTCATAAATTCTATCTGCGCCGATTGGCTCTTGCTACCGTCTCGCAGCCCGGACCAGCCAGCAGCATGGTACGGCCTCCCCATAGGATCGCGCGCCATGCTCGCGAAACTAGCCGTGACCGGTGGTACTACAGTCTCAGCGTCCTCAAGAGCTTCGACGAATTACTGAAGGAAGCCAGCGCCAGCCGGCTCCCTCCAGCAGAAGCATTAGATGACGCCGAGCGCGTCCATCGCTTCGGCGACCCTCACAAAGCCGGCGATGTTGGCCCCGAGCACATAGTCGCCGGGGTTCCCGTATTCCTCGGCGGTCTCGGCGCAACGGTCGTGGATCGACTGCATGATAATGGCAAGCCGTGTTTCGGTTTGCTCGAACGTCCAGCTGTCGCGAGAGGCATTCTGCTGCATCTCGAGAGCCGATGTCGCAACACCGCCCGCATTGGCGGCCTTGCCCGGGGCAAACATGACCCCTGCATCCTGAAAGATGCGAACCGCTTCCGGGGTCGACGGCATGTTTGCCCCCTCGCCTACTGCGATGACGCCATTCTTCACCAGAGTGCGGGCATCCTTGCCCGTGAGCTCGTTCTGGGTCGCCGAGGGCATCGCGACATCGCAAGGAACGTCCCAGACGGAGCCGCCCTCGAAATAGTGTGCCTTGGAACCTTTCAGCCTGGCATACTCGGATATCCGCTCACGGCGAACCTCCTTGATCTGCTTGACCAATTCGAGATCGATCCCGTCCTCATCGACGACATAACCGTTGGAATCGGAGCATGCGACGATCTTGCCACCGAACTCCGCGACCTTTTCCATGGTGTAGATAGCGACGTTTCCGGATCCCGATACGGTCACGCGCCTGCCTTCGAAATCGAGGCCCTTGGTGCTGAGCATCCGCTGGACGAAGTAGGTCGCACCGAAGCCCGTTGCCTCCTTGCGTGCGCGCGAACCGCCGTAAATCAGCGCCTTGCCCGTCAGCACCCCGGCCTCATACCGGTTGGTGAGCCGCTTGTACTGGCCGAACATATAGCCGATCTCCCGGCCTCCGACGCCGATATCGCCGGCAGGAACGTCCGTGTATTCGCCCAGGTGTCGGTGGAGCTCGGTCATAAACGACTGGCAAAATCGCATGATTTCCCCATCCGTTCGCCCTCTCGGGTTGAAGTCGGAGCCGCCCTTGCCGCCGCCGATCGGCATGCCTGTCAGGGCGTTCTTGAAGGTTTGCTCGAAGCCGAGGAACTTGATGATCCCGACGTTGACGGAAGGATGAAAGCGTATCCCGCCTTTATAGGGCCCAAGTGCGGAGTTGAACTGCACGCGGAAGCCGCGGTTGATCTGTACCTGCCCAGCGTCGTCGACCCAAGGCACCCTGAAGATGATCTGCCGCTCGGGTTCGCATATCCGTTCTATAAGGGCCTGTTCCGCATAGCGCGGATGCTTGGCAATGACACGCCCCAGACTTTCAAGCACTTCCCGTACGGCCTGGTGAAATTCCAGCTCGCCGGCGTTGCGCCTCAGCACTTCCGTTAGAATTGGTTCCAGCTTCTCATCGACATTCAAGATGGTTCTCCTCATGCGCGCAGCTTCTTAGGCGCAAACCCCTCGCGCATTATCGGAAGCTAGGCGGCAAGTGAAGATTTATTTCCCGCGGCCATGCAATTCTTGATTGCTTACTTGGGCGCCGTTTCGGGAAAACAGGTTACCGCGCACCTGGAATGCCGATGGCGAGCTGAAGGGCTGCAGCCCGTGGAAGCGAGGCAGCCGCCCGATAGAATGGATTGCTCGCCCCGACAGCAAACTAGCGCGCGCATCGTCACCGTTGCGGTTGCATAGGAAGGAGAGCTAACTCGCCCTTCCCGCGATCCTGACGGGCCGCGTGCGCTTGCGCGTCCAACTCGACACGTGCCGAGCCAAAACGCGGATTTGGAACCGCCCTCCTGATCTTGGCAGCAGGAGTTCCTATATTACAGTCCATCTCCCGCGCTGGCCCGCAGCCAGTGGGAGACAAAGCGAAGACGCGCTCACGAACCAGGTGGAGGATATCTGAATGACCGAGAGAGCTGTTCTGGCCGGCGGTTGCTTCTGGGGAATGCAGGATCTGATCCGCAGGCTCCCCGGCGTCACCGGCACCCGTGTGGGCTATACCGGCGGCGACGTGCCCAATGCGACCTATCGCAACCACGGAACCCATGCCGAGGGCATCGAGATATTCTACGATCCGGCGAAGACCTCCTATCGGCGGATTCTGGAGCTGTTTTTCCAGATCCACGACCCCACCACGAAAAACCGTCAGGGCAACGACATCGGCACCTCCTATCGTTCGGCGATCTACTACGTCGATGACGAACAGAAGCGCATTGCCGAGGACACCATTGCCGATGTGGAAGCCTCTGGCCTGTGGCCGGGCAAGGTGGTGACGGAACTGGAACCCGTCGGCGACTTCTGGCAGGCGGAGCCGGAGCACCAGGATTACCTGGAGCGCTATCCGAACGGCTATACCTGCCACTTCCCGCGTCCGAACTGGGTGCTGCCGCGACGGTCCGCCGCGGAGTAACAAACGCCCCGGCGAGCGTCTGGCGAACCGTGTCCGCATGCAGCCGCCAGGTTCGGCGGACATGGATGCCGGCCGCATCAATCGAATTCAGGACAGTCGTTGCGACCTTGGGATGATTGTTCTCCTTCCTGGAGCATCACATGAACTTCAATAGTCAACGACTTGAATTTACCGGCCATTCCGGCGCCACTCTTGGCGCCAGACTCGACCTTCCAAACGGCCCGGTGCGGGCCTATGCGATTTTCGCCCACTGCTTCACCTGCTCCAAGGATCTGGCGGCGGCGCGTCAGATCTCGGCCGAACTCGCGCGCGAAGGGATCGCGGTCCTGCGCTTCGATTTCACCGGCCTCGGATCAAGCGAGGGCGAGTTCGCCTCGACCAACTTTTCGTCCAACATCGCGGATCTTCGTTCGGCCGCCGACTATCTGCGGCTACACTTCGAGGCGCCGTCGCTCCTGATTGGCCATTCGCTTGGCGGTGCAGCCGTCTTTGCGGTTGCCAACGAAATTCCGGAAGTTCGCGCCGTGGCCACGATCGGCGCACCCGCGGACGTCGGCCATGTGCTCAAGAACTTCGGAGCGAGCCTCAAGGAAATAGAGGAAAGTGGTGCCGCCGAAGTCGATCTTGCCGGTCGCAAATTCCTGATCAAGAAACAGTTCGTCGACGACGCTTGCGCCCAGCGCCTTCATGAGGCTGTGGCCACGCTCAGGAAACCCGTTCTCATTCTCCACGCGCCGCTGGATCAAACGGTCGGCATCGAAAACGCCAGCGACCTCTTCCATGTGGCCAAACATCCGAAGAGCTTCGTTTCGCTGGACAAGGCCGACCATCTGCTCACCGATCCTGCCGATGCCGCCTACGCCGCCCGGGTGATTGCGGAGTGGCTGAGCCGCTATCTCGTGGCCGACAGTCCGCAGGGCACGGAGCCGGTGGAACAGGTCCAGGTGACGGAAACGGGCGAAGGCAAATTTCAGAATTCGGTTCATGCCGGCAGGCATCGCCTCTTTGCCGACGAGCCGCAAAGCGTCGGCGGGTTCGATTCCGGGCCATCGCCCTATGACTACCTGTCGATCGGGCTTGCTGCCTGTACCTCCATGACGCTGCGCCTCTACGCCGACCACAAGAAGCTGCCGCTCGGGCGCATCAAGGTGGAGGTCTCGCATTCCAAGATCCATGCGCGGGATTGCGCAGACTGCGCTGCAACGGAGCGCGCCGACAGCGGGAAGATCGACCGGTTCGAGCGGGTCATAGCGATCGAGGGCGAGGTCGCAGACGAGCTTCGCTCCAAGATCGCCGAGATTGCCGACAAGTGCCCGGTCCATCGCACTCTGGAAGGGATCGCCAAGATAACGACGGCCGTGAAATAGTCCGCGGCCCTGCCCGGAATTTTCCTTTGTAGTATTCCGCTAGTACCCGTTGCCTCAGCCGGATTGCTAAGCTCCGCCCATTGGTTTTTGGGAGGAAACAAATGGCAAACTCGAAAATTCTGATGATCACCGGTGATTTCACCGAAGACTATGAAACGATGGTTCCGTTTCAGACCTTGCTCGCCTGCGGCCACACGGTGCATGCCGTCTGCCCCGGCAAGAATGCCGGCGAGACGGTTGCGACCGCGATCCATGATTTCGAAGGCGACCAGACCTATTCCGAAAAGCGCGGCCATAATTTTGCGCTCAACGCCACCTTCTCCGCCATCCGCGCTGAAGATTACGACGCGCTGGTCATACCCGGCGGTCGCGCGCCCGAATATCTGCGTCTCAACCCGGATGTCATCAAGGCTGTCCAGCATTTCTTCGCGGCGGGAAAACCGGTGGCGGCCATCTGCCACGGCGCACAATTGCTGGCGGCGGCTGGCGTGTTGAAGGGCCGCACCTGTTCGGCCTACCCGGCGTGCCGTCCGGAGGTCGAACTTGCCGGCGGCATTTATGCGGATATCGCGATCAGCGACGCGGTCGCCGACGGCAACCTCGTGACCGCGCCGGCGTGGCCCGCCCATCCGTCGTGGCTGCGCCAGTTCATGGCTGTGCTCGACGCCTCGGCCCTGCTACAAACAGACGCCGCCTGAGAAGGCAGCCACGGGAGGGGCGAGATGTGCGAGTTGTTCATAAAGGCGGATGCGCGGCTCTGGGAGAGCACCACCCGGTCGCTGCGCATCGATGGCATGGTGACGAGCGTCCGGCTGGAGAACTTCTTCTGGTCGAAGCTTGAGGAGATCGCGCGGCGCGATCGTATGAACGTCACGCAGCTGATCACCAAGCTACACCACGAGTCCATCGATGCCGGGCATGATCTCGGGAACTTCACATCATTCCTGAGGGTCTGCTGCGCGCGCTATCTCGACCTGCAGCTGTCAGGTGACATTCCGACGGATGTCAACCAACCGATCGCCGGGCTGAACGCTCCGGCGATCCTCACGCGCGAGCAGGAAAAATATCATTGAGCTGAGGCAGGCTGCCCCTTCGCGGGGGCAGTCCCGGCTCGACGCGCCCCTCGCCTGCTGCCGCGGATCCAGGATCATCAAACCAAAGTCGTTTGGTTCAAGCCCCGGCGACAAGACTATGCTATTCAGGGGGCCAGCGATTCTGAGTTTGTAGTGCAATGAGCCCCAAGACCCGCGGTTATCTGTTTGCCTTCCTTGCCATTTGCATCTTTGCTGGCCAGGACGCCATCACCAAGTATCTTGGCGACCGCTACCCCGCTTTGTTCATCACGATGATCCGATTCTGGGCGTTTGCGCTCTTCGTGTTCGCTTTCGCCGCCTCGTCATCGGGTGGACTTCGCAAGACCGCTCAGACGCGCCACCCCTGGCTGCAAGTCGTGCGGGGCCTGCTGCTCGTCGCCGAAATCGTCGTCATCGTCATTTCCTACGTTCACGCCGGGCTCGCCATGAGCCAGTCGATCTTTCAGGCGACACCACTGATCATCACCATCCTCTCGATCCCTCTTCTCGGGGAGACCGTGGGATGGCGGCGCGGTGCGGCCGTTCTGATCGGTCTGATCGGCGTTCTGGTGATCATCAATCCCGTCAACGTGCACTTCGACATGTCGCTGCTTCTGCCGCTCGCAGCATCCGTGCTTTTCGCGCTTTACAGCATTGCCACCCGCGCCGTCAGTCGCGAGGATTCGGCCGTCACGAGCCTCTTTTATGCCGGCGTTGTCGGCGCCGTGGCGATCTCGCTGGTCGGCCCGTTCTACTGGACAGAGGTGGTGCCGTCCGATTGGTTTGCCCTTGCCGCGCTTTGCGTCTGTGGCACCCTCAGTCACTTTTTCCTCATCAAAGCCTACGGACTGCTGCCGGCAGCCGAAGTCCAGCCCGTTACCTATTTCCAGCTGGTCCTCAACGTGATCTTCGCCGTCATGCTCTTCGGCGAGACGATCACTCACAACATGATCGTCGGCGCGCTCATCGTCGTCGGCGCCGGTCTCTTCACGATCTGGCGCGAGCATCAGCTGGCGAGACGGTCGTCGGTATCGCGCGCCTAGTCCTGCCCGCTGACCGGCCGCTCAGGCGCCGCCAGCGATATGAGAGCAGCCAGCGTCTTTCGAAGGCCGAGATCAAGCCGCTTGTCCTGCCGGACGATCATGCAGAGCCGCCGGCTCAGTTTTGGCGAAAGGGCCTGACCACAAGCTCGCTCGATCCTGCCGCTTCGCCGGCTCATCGCCCACATGCGTGGCGCCTTCAGGCTTGATGATCCAGGTGCGTGGCCCGCTGAGACCCCGCAGCATCCTTCATCGCACGCTCCGCAATCGTTGAAAGCCTGAGTTCGGCAAACTCCTGCAGCAGGGTCCGCTCCGCTTTTTCGAAGGCGTCCACCAGCGCCGCATTCGCTGCGCGCTCCACCGGGCAGGTCGGATGGTCCTCGGACACGCCTGCCGCCAGAACCTGCCCATCGTCCAGCGCCCGCTGCACATCGAGCACCGTCAACTCCTCAAGCGGCCGCAGAAGCGCCCAGCCCCCTCCCCGGCCGCCTTCGGAACCGACGACACCCTTGCGCTTCAACGCCCCCATCGTCCGGCGAACAACCACCGGGTTGGTGTTCAGCATCTTGGCGATGGTCTCTGACGTCTCCCGTCCCCCGAGCAGTGCCATGTGAATGAGCACATGGATCATCCGCGCCAACCGGCTGTCTTGCTTCATTCGACTCCCCATAGCGTAACAACATAAGTTACACACTCTTGACGCGATCTGTTTCCGTAACTTATACAATTACGGTATAAGAGTGTCGAGAAGTAACGAAGATGCAGGCCCAGACAATCCAGACCCGAACCATCCGCATGGGCTTTATCGAACGGGGAAACGGCCCGGCCGTTCTGCTCTGCCATGGCTTCCCGGAGACCTCCCATGCCTGGCGGCACCAGGTAGCGGCACTTGCGGAGGCGGGCTTTCGCGCGATCGCGCCTGACATGCGCGGCTACGGCCTCTCGGAATGTCCTCCATCGGTCGACGAATACAGCGTGTTTCACATCGTCGGCGACATGATTGCTCTGCTGGATGCCCTCGACCTATCAACGGCCATCCTCGTCGGTAACGACTGGGGCGCGACCGTTGCCTGGCAGGCGGCACAGATGCGGCCCGACCGTTTCTGCGGCGTCGTCGCCATGAGCGTGCCGATGATGGGCCAGGCGCCCGTTCCGCCGACCCGGATCTTCCCGCGGACCGACGAGGCAGAATTGTACACGCTCTATTTCCAGGAGCCTGATGTCGCCGAGGCGGAGCTGGAGCGTGACATCGGCCAGACGCTGCGAAAGATCCTCTTTGCGGCTTCCGGCGACGCGGGCGCGCGACAGGCCGGAGACCAGACACCCAATCCGTTCGGCATGGTATCGCGCCGGCATGGACTGCTTGCGCCGCTGCCCGACAGCATGCCCGACTGGCTCACTGCTGCAGACCTCGACACCTACATCAGCGCCTTTGCCACGACCGGTTTTCGCGGAGGGTTGAACTACTATCGAAACCTCGATCGCAATTGGCAGCTGCAGGCCGCTTTCGCCGGCGTAAAGGTCGAAATTCCTGCCCTGTTCATGGTCGGCGAGCGCGACACGGGCATCGCCATCCCCGGGATGCGCGAAATTGTCGATGCGATGCCGACGCTCGTCCCGCAGCTCAAGGAAAGCATCATCGTGCCCGGCAGCGGCCATTGGCTGCCGCAGGAGCGCCCCGATGTCGTGAACGAGGTTCTCATTCGGTTTGCCCGGAATGTTTGAAAGTCACGTGATCAACGAGCGAAGGACACCCCCTGTCCCCCGAGACCAAAAAATGCATGATCGCACACGCAAAACGTGTGGATCCAAGGGGTGCATCTCGATGAAACGGGTGCGGCCCGGGCCCTCATGCGACTTAAATCCAAACTTAAAGTATTCCCAGGATTGCTCATGAAAACCTTTCGATATCTCTTTTTGCCCGTAATCGTTGTCGCCTTGTCGGCTTGCACCACAACCTCCGACGATTCCCGGCAGCAGGCGCTATCGATCACGGCGCGCAGCGGCGTGAAGACGCTCGTCGCCAAGAACTGGCATATCGACGATAACTGCAGCCAGATCGACTATCCGGCGATGACGATTGCGGAGAAGCCCAAGCATGGCCACCTGGAGATTGTCCACGAGGCGGTCTATCCGAAACTGGTGGGCAAGCAGTCAAAATGCGCGACAACCAAGGTGAATGGCGTCGTCGCCTACTATACGCCGAACCCCGGCTATACCGGCCGCGACCGGCTTGTCATTCGCTCCCCCTATGAAGACGGAAAGATCGAAGAAGGCGTATTGAGCGTGACTGTCGTCAAATAGACAGCCGCTTGGTCGGGCGGCGGAAGCACCCTGGAAAACGAAGTGCCATCGAACCGGTTCCGCGCTATAATCGGGTGCGGGGTGGAAAGAAGGTGAAGCCAATGAAGAGGCTAGCAATCTTTGCCTTGTCACTGGCGGCGGTGGCTACGAGTGTTCCGCCGGCCATGGCATTTCCTCCAGCCGTTACGGCGGAGATCGAGGCATCTCAAGTCCAACCGGTTCAGTACAGGCACCACGGCGGCGGCTATCACGGCGGCTACAACCACGGGCATCACCACGGCGGTGGCGATGACTGGGCATGGGCGCTCGGCGGATTGGCAACCGGCGCGATCATCGGCGGGCTGCTCGCGCAGCCTCGCTACTATGGCCCGGGCTATTATGACGAAGGCTATTACGGCCCGACCTATTCCGCCCCACGCTACTATGCGCCGCGCTACTATCGCCAAACCTATTACGGAGGCAGCGCCCACACCCGCTGGTGCTACGCTCGTTACCGGTCCTACAGGGCCTATGACGACACGTTCCAGCCGTATTACGGTCCGCGGCAGGCGTGTGTCTCCCCCTACTACTGAAGCGTTGAAGCTCAGCTGACACGGGCTTCATAACTTGTTGCAGATTCCTCGGTTCGGCACTTGCCGGATCGACGTGGCAGGCCGCCTCTCTAATGTCTGCAACTTTAGTCTTTTTGTCGAAGCCGATGAAAGGAAAGTTTTGCAACCCTAATGTACGCAATGGTAGAGTGCATTGTTTGCGCTTCCCGCGCGGCCTGATTTGTAGCGTTTAGAGCACTTTAAGAGGGCTGTGCCCCCGGGGACCGTCAGCATGCTGAACCTGCCTCGCCTGCCGCTTCTGGACAACCTTAAGGGGTATCAGGGAAGTTGGTTGCGCAGCGACATTTCCGCAGGCGTCGCCATTGCCGCGGTCGGATTGCCGAGCGCCATCGCCTATCCCGCCATCGCCGGGCTGCCGCCCGAGACGGGCCTTTATGCGAGCATCACGCCGCTTGTCGCCTACGCCCTTTTCGGTCCGTCGCGGCAACTGATCGTCGGACCGGATGCGGCGACGATGACGGTGCTGGCGGCCGTGCTGACGACGGTATTCGCCTCCTCTGCCGGTGGCGCTGACCGCGTAACGGCGGCGGCCCTGCTGGCCCTCATCGTCGGCATCCTCTGCCTGATTGCACGCCTCGTCCGTCTCGGCGTGCTCGCGACCTTTCTTTCGCGCCCGATCCTCACAGGCTTCTTTGCTGGAATTTCCCTCTCGATTCTGGTTGGACAGATCAAGCGCGTCACCGGCGTCCAGATCGAGTCGGACGGGCTGATCAGCCCTATTCTCGAACTTCTGAGGCAGGCCGGCTCCATCCACTGGCCCACTCTGGTATTTGCCTTGGCGTGTTTTGCGCTGCTGCAGGTCGCCCGCTTCTATCGCTCACCCGTTCCAGGTCCTGTTATCGTCGTCTTCGTCGCGGTGTTGTTGTCATATCTCTTCGACTTCGAAGGGCGCGGCATGACGGTCGTCGGCAACATTCCCGACGGCTTGCCGACCTTCGTCCTGCCTCGTCTCGAGGGTCTGCCGATCGATGGATTGCTGACCGGCGGCGCGGCAATCTTCCTCGTCAGTTTCGGTTCCGGTGTCATCGCAGCGCGCAGCTTTGCGGCGCTCGGCGGCTACCGCGTCGATCCGAACCGTGAACTGAGCGGCTTCGGCGCCGCCAACATCGCGGCAGGACTGTTCGGGACGTTTCCGGTGACCGCCTCGGATTCACGCACGGCCGTGAACTTCGCCGTCGGTGGGCGGTCGCAGATCGCGAGCCTCGTTGCGGCGGGGACCCTGATGGTGGTGCTGCTCTTTCTTGGTGACGTCCTTCGCATTCTGCCGGTCGCCGCGCTCGGGGCGATCCTTGCGGCAACGGCGCTCAGCCTGATCGACATCGACGGCCTCAGACGGATCTGGACCGTCAACCGCATCGAGTTCATTTTCGCGCTGATTGCCCTTTGGGGACCGATCGGCCTCGGCGTGCTGAACGGCGTGGTCATCGCCATCGCTGCAACACTGGTCTACCTCATCTTGCAGACCATGTATCCGCACGACGCCATGCTGGGCCGCATCCCCGGGCGCGACGGCTTCTACAAGCTGCATCGCGTGACCGAGGCACGCCCGGTTCCAGGCTTCGGTGCCTGCATGGTTCAAGATAGTCTGCTTTTCTACAACGCCGATTACGTCCGCGAGCGCCTCGAGGTGATCGCCGAGAACCTGCCGAAACCTACCCGCTGGCTGGTGATCGATGCGAGCGCCATCCCGCAAATCGACAGCACCGCCGCGGACATGCTTGGAGAGTTGCAGAGCGACCTGAAGAACCGCGGCGTCACGCTCGGCCTGGCGGAGTTGCATACCGATGCGCGCGCCCTGCTCGAGCGCTCCGGGGTCGTCGAGAAGATCGGCCCGGGTATGATCTTCGAGGGAATGGAAGATGCGCTCGACGCTTACGAGACCAAGTACGGGCGGAACGACGGTCAGTCGACCGGTTCTGTCGAGATCAAGCCAGATGACCATGTCCAAACGGGAGGGAAAAATGGGCAAGCATGACGGCAAGAAGAAGAAGGGCAAAGACAAGAGCGAAGGCGAAATAGCCGATGACGCGACGACTTCGGACGACTCGTCATCCGAGGGCTATGCCAAGGAGCTCGCCCGGCTGCAGCAGGAAACCGCCCATCTGCAGGCCTGGGTGAAGAAAACAGGCGCGCGCATCGTCATCGTCTTCGAAGGCCGCGATGCGGCCGGCAAGGGCGGTGTGATCAAGCGGCTAACCGAGCGTGTCAGCCCACGCGTCTTCCGCGTGACCGCGCTGCCGGCGCCGACCGACCGCGAGAAGTCGCAGATCTACATGCAGCGTTATATCCAGCACCTGCCCGCCGCCGGCGAGATCGTGATCTTCGATCGCTCCTGGTACAACCGCCCCGGCGTCGAGCGCGTTATGGGTTTCTGCTCGGATGACAGTGCCCGACGCTTTCTCGAGCTCGCGCCGCGTTTCGAAGCGGCCATGGTCGAAAGCGGCATCATCCTGCTCAAATACTTCCTCGACGTCAGCGAGAAAGAGCAGGAAAAGCGGTTCCGGCAGCGCATTGCCGATCCGCTGCGCCAATGGAAGCTCAGCCCGATGGACGTCGAATCCTATCGCCGCTGGTGGGATTATACCCGCGCCTACAACGAGATGATCCGTATGACGGACACCGATTTCGCGCCCTGGTGGATCGTACCGTCGGATGACAAGAAGCGTGCCCGCATCAACTGCATCTCGCACATTCTCTCGTCGATCCCATACGAGCGCGTGAAATTCTCGGAGCCCGATCTCGGCAAGCGCCAGAAGCGGCCGGATGACTTTGCGGCGGACGACCACGTGCGTAGAAACGTGCCCGACGTTTTATAAGACTGAAAAGCCCGCACCAAAGGTGCGGGCTTTGAACGCTTTCGATCGGGACGGGCCGCAGCGCGACAACGCGATGCGACGCCGGGACGGTCGTACTCAGGCTTTTTCGGGAGCCCAGTTCAAGAAGAACCCGACGTCACCGGGCACGCCACCCGGGAAGTTGATGATCATCGCCTTCAACTTGTAGCCACTTGGTTTGCCGAAGGCCTGATAGCGATCAAAGAACTCTTTTGCTTTCCCCTGCAGCGTGTTCGGCCAATCCCGGTCACCGCTGTTGATCGCGCGGCCGCTGTCAGTGCAAAGCTCGGACGGGAAGCTGTAGACCATCGCTTCGAACTTGCCGGCCTTCACGGCGTTCGCGACCAGCCGGCGAACGATGGCGATTTCCTCTTCCGTCACATGCTGCTTGAGAAAATCCGCGGCAAAGTCGGCGAGCTTTTGCTCTTCGATGGATTTTAGTCGCCGCTCCTTGTCCATCTCGTCCATTTCACGCTGGAGCATCTGCATTCTGAGGTCCTGTGCACTCGGAGGTGCGCCGGCATTCTTGTTGTCAGACATCACGTCGATCCACTTCAAGCAAATGGGCGCTCTGTGACGAAGCGATACACGGCTTCCGTGCATCACATGACCAGGGACGTCCCGCAGTTACATCCAAGGAAACCCAAATGGCAGTGCAATTCGGGGACGAAACATTTTCGAATGTGAGCCGCTATATCTCCGATGGCCCTCTATTCATTGGTCTTTTCACTGCAAAACGAAAGAACCGCGACTGGCTCTCCCGATGCAAGGCTATCCTAAAATACCACAACCGCAAGAGGACAGTGACAACGCGGCAAGATCAGTCGAAAATCCATGCGCATGCAAAGCACTCGCGGGCCTTACATAACGATCAGGCCACGGCTGCCGGGCGCACCCTAGAGCGCGGAATGCGCCTGCGCGCTGCCATGTGTTTCCGGCGAGCCATAGTGGGCCGGCAGGCCGCAAATGGCCTCCATCCTCGGGTCGTTCTCGCCAATACGCTCATCAATCCATGATTTCGCCCAATAATAAGCTTCGGCAAACAGTTCGGAGTGCCGGCTCCAATCCATAAAGCTTATCGCCGCCGAGACTGGTGGGGAAATCAGGATGTCCTTTTCCCCGAGAGCGATCTCCTGCGGCCGGTGCGCCAGCATGCTTGCGGCAATGACCTGGATCAGGTTGGGGATTTTCGGCAGGCCCGAGCGGCCGAAGGGGTTGAGCAACCGAACGGTCAGTTCGGACGCGCCGGGAATACTGTCATAGTCGATGTGCTGTTTTCCGGGACCACCCCCACCCAGGCTCACGACGACGTTCGGGCCTGTCTTCAGTTCCTTCATCTGTTCCAGTGGCAGATTGTTCATGATCGCCCCGTCGACCAGCATGTCACCGTCGGCCGTGAAGAAGGGCGGCAGTATGCCGGGGATCGAGCCCGACGCTCTGACGGCCTGCCATAGTCTTCCGCGGCGATGGACATGCGCTTGCCCTGTGCTGAGATTGGTCGACAGCGCGAAAAATGGCAGCCAGAGGTCTTCGATAAGAACGTCGCCATATTCCGCCTGCAGGGTGCGGTCGAGCACCTTGTGATCCAACAGCGCATATTGCGGCACGGTCAGGCGACGGAACGCGCGGCTGCGGACGAAGATCTCGTGCGTCCCACGATTGATCTCGTCGGCGTTCATGCCGCGGGCGAAGCCCGCCATCATCGCCGCTCCCGAACTGGTGCCTCCCAGATAGTCGAAGGAGGCGCCGGCCTCGATAAAAGCCTTGTGGACGCCAAGATGCGCGCATCCGAGCGAGCCCCCGCCGGCTGCGACAAAGCCCCTCGCCTCGCCGGCAATGAAGCGGACCAAACGCTCGACATCCTCAATGTCTTCGAGCGCCACGTGATGATGCTGCCGGAGTCCGGGGCGCTCGTTCAGCCAGCCGCTGGTGCCGACGACCGTTGCGGCGCGCTTGTCATGCACCAGAACGAGCCGCACGCTTGATGGCGAGTGCACTGACAGCGCCAGTTGCTCTGACGGGTTGAGTTTTGCAGAGTTGGACGGCTCGCCGACCAACAGGACACCATCGGCCTGGCGGATGCAGACACGCGTCCAGTCGCTTGGTTCGTCGTCGGTGATGTAGACGATGCCTCCGGTCTTGGCTTCCAATTGGTTGAGCCAGTCCAGCACCGGCTGATCATCGATCGGAACGCCGGGAAAGCGCTCTTCGATGTCGGCCCTCGCCAGGAATGCCGTGCGCGTGGATCCGGAAAAAGCCTTGCGCAGTAGGTCGATGAAGCGGGGAGAAACCCGGCTGTTTCCGGCAGCAACAATTGCGAGCGTCCTTATCCGGCAGGCGCCCTTGGCATGCGGCGAAGCCGGTGCCTGCTTGGCAAACCGTCGCGCCAGAAACGTGGTGACCGATTGGCGCAGGCTCGGCAGGGCACTCGCCGCCTTTTCGAACTGGTGGTCACAGATCGAAAGAACAATGGAATCGCGAGCAGCAACGACCGTAGCCATGCGCGGCAGCCCGGCGAAGAAACCGACCTCGCCAACGAGTTCGCCCTGCCCTATCTCGGCAATAGGGTCGGAGACGTCATCCCGGTGCACGGTAAAGCGGCCGGACAGGACCACGAAAAACCGGTCCGACGGTTCGCCTTGGCGGACCAGGATCTCGCCACGCCGCACGATGCCGCGATCGGAATTGGCGGCCAAGGCTTCCAACGCAGCCAATGACGTCTGGTCGAACATCAGGGTCTCCGACAACAGCTTGGCAGCAAGGGAACCGGTGGCGTCCATTGAACCTTCCTTGGAAACAGGCCGCTTACGAGCTTAGCCGTTTCGATCGGGATTGCCGAACACATTTCCTCGCCACGCCATATGGCGCAGGCGGCTTTCACCGGACCATAAACAGATGGGCTCGCCCCTGAAGACACGATAGCGACGCCGGGTCGAGGGCGCCAGCGGGACACAACCTTTCTGTGCAGAATAGCATTGCGTTGCACCTAGCCTGGGCGGCAGGGTATTACCCTAAGACTTGCAGAACCCGCCGCGAGACGGCGCTCAGGACTATCGCAAACCTATCGTTAGGCTTGCTTCTTGCCGCCCTCGTCGCTCGCCTTACCCTCCGGCTCCACGTCAGGCTTTTGGTGTCGCACGGCCTTGGCTTCGAAGTAGCCGATGATGGTGAGAACGGCGAAGGCGGAACCGACCGCCAGGCCGGCAACGATCCAATGGCCGAAGCCGACCGAAATGCCGATCGCGCCGGCAAGCCAGAGGCTGGCCCCGGTCGTCAGGCCCTGAACCTCGCCGCGAGACAAGACGATTGTGCCGGCTGCAAGAAAGGCGACACCGGCTGTGACCGCCTCCACCACGCGCAGAGGATCGATGCGGACGCGTTCGTCGAAGAAGCCGCCGAGGCGGACGCTTTCGATCGAGATGATGCCGAAGGTGCAGGCTGCGAGGCAGACGAGCATATGGGTCTTGAGGCCGGCTGGTCGTGCCTTGACCTCGCGCTCGAAGCCGATGAGCGCGCCCATCAGCAGCGCCCCAACGATGCGCGCAAAAATGACCGGATAGGAAATTTGCGATGGCGGAAACAATTCGGCAGTGATCTGATCCATGCGGAACCAACGCGAATGCTTCGCATTGGTTCCGCATGATGGCGCCCGCGCCTCACCCAGTGCGCAGACGCCAGGAGCGGCCTGTCCCCACCCCGCTCCGAAGCGCTAGAAGTCGCTTAGTTACCGAGCGCCGCGAGGGCTGCGTCCAGGCGTTCCTGAGCCTTCTTCGGGTTCTTCGCTCCCTTGACCGCTTCCAGGTTGGCCGGCGCATCGCCGACCTGAACGACGCCGACCATGCCCATGCCGTAGTGCGGCGTGCACTTTACGCCGTAGACGCCCGGCGCCGTGAAAGTCACCTTGTAGTTTTCATTGATCTTGCTTTTGAAAGCCTCGGCGCCATCGGGGATCATGCCCTTGATGGTTTCGACGTTATGTCCCTTGTCGGTCGGGATGAAGGTGACCGTGTCGCCAGGCGCAACCTTCAGCGACGCCGGCTCGAAAACCATCGCGCCGTCCTTGCCCTTGTTCAGCATGTGCACTTCGAAGTCCGCGGCGGCTGCCGGTGCGGCGACCAGCATTGCCGCGATCGCGATACCAAATCCGCTCTTGATTGCATTCAACATCGTCTTCTCCATTTGAGCGACCAGCCCGTGCTCGGGTTGTTCGAGAAGAGGATTAAGCCTGAGACGCCCCCTCCACTTTGATGCGCGTCAAATTCGCGCCGCTTTTTTGTCGGCATTGACAATACATAGGATTCCTATATTAACGACCGCATGAGCAAGGAACCTGACACGACACCGCCCCTGATCGACCGTATCGGCGACGGCCTTTCCCGCGTAGCGACGGCCATGCGCACGGAGGCCTGGTCGAGTGCGGAAGCGATCGGCCTCAATCCGACGCAATTGCAGATCCTGACCTTCCTGGTTGCCCGTAGACGCGGCGGAATGCGGGTAAAACAGATCGCCGGTTATCTCGGCGTCAGCCAGCCGACGACGACGGACTCGGTCAACGCGCTCTTGCGCAAGGGGCTGGTCGAGAAGCGGCCGGATCCGAGCGACGCGCGCGCCCTTTCGGTTGCCACCACGCCGGCCGGCGAGGACGCAGTACGACAGGCGGGGCGGCTCGCATCGGCCACGGAGGATGCCATCGCTTCGCTTTCGAGGCTGGAGCAGCAGGATCTGCTCATGCATCTCGTCAAGATCATCCGTGGTCTGCAGGCGGCTGGCGCCATCCCGGAACAGCGCATGTGCGTCAACTGTCGATACTTCCGGCCGCATGTCTATGACGACCCGAAGGCGCCGCATCACTGCGCGTTCGTCGATGCTGCGTTCGGACCGGCGGAACTGCGCGTCGATTGCGGCGAATACGAAACGGCAGAACCCGAAGCACAAAGGGCGGCCTGGCGTCTCTTCAATCGCGAGACGGTCTGATCATGCGATCCAGCCGCCGGCGCCAATGCCGGCGGTCCCGAAGGCGTCGCTCCCCCCCGGCGCCTCGCCACAAGCTTCACCATCGGAATTCGCGAGCGCTGTTTCCTGCGTCGCAAGCGGACAGACGATGATGTCGGCGCCGGTCCGACGACTGCCATCGGCGGACCGGCAATTTTCTCCCTCCAGCAAATAGAAAGAGAAAACCATGAGCAGAATTAATCTAGTCGACCCCGTTTCGGCAACTGGCCCCAGCGCCGAACTGCTTGGCGAAATCCGCTCCGCCTTCGGGGTAGCACCCAACATGTTCCGCGCCGTCGCCAATTCACCGGCGGCCCTTGCCAGCATGTGGGGCTCCTTCGGCGCGCTCGGCAAGGGACGCCTCGGCGCCAAGCTCGGCGAGCAGATCGCCGTTGCCGTCGCGGATCGCAACGATTGCCACTATTGCCTGGCGGCGCACACCGCACTTGGCCGCAAGGCCGGCGCGACCGCCGAGGAGATGACGGCAGCGCAGCACGGCAAGTCCTCCGATCCGAAGACGGCGGCGGCCCTTACCTTTGCTCAGAAGCTCGTCGAGGCGCGCGGACAGGTATCCGACGCGGATGTGCGCACCTTGCGCGACGCCGGCTTCGATGACGAGGACGTCGTCGAGATCATCGCGCATGTCGCGCTCAACCTGTTCACCAACTACATCAACGTCGCGCTTGCCGTTCCGGTCGACTTCCCCGGCGTGAAGCTCGTTCGCGAAGCCGCCTGATCCGCACATGTCGCAAAGGTCGGGCGACGAGCGTTCGCCCGGCCGTCTTGGAGATGAGAACAATGAACAGCAATCACAGGACCGCGGCTCCGGAACTCGCCGTTTCGACCTGGTTCAACACACAGGAACGTCCGAGCCTTGCGCAGCTTCGCGGCCGGGTCGTTTTCCTTCATGCGTTTCAGATGCTGTGCCCGGCCTGCGTTTCGCACGGACTGCCGCAGATGCAGCGCGTCCAGAGCATTTTTCGGGATACCGATCTTCAGGTCCTCGGCCTGCATTCGGTGTTCGAGCATCACGCGGTCATGACACCCGAGGCGCTGAAGGCTTTCATTCATGAGTATCGCCTGACCTTCCCGATCGCCGTCGACCAGCCTTCCGAGCAGGGACCGATACCGAAAACGATGGAGCGCTACGGCATGCGAGGCACGCCGACGGCAATCATCATCGGACGCGACGGTCATGTCGAACACCACCGCTTCGGCATCGAAGACGACATGGTCATCGGCGCGCGTCTTGCGACACTCCTTTCCGCCCCGATCCCCGATTTCAGCGCGGCCACCGCCACTTCAGCCGGGTGCACGAGCGAAGGATGCGTGCCCGACGCGCGGGCCGGCTAGAACCTCTGAGCATGGGAGAACAGACGATGACGACCAGAATGGCACTCGCCCTCAGACATGTGCATTTCGAAGATCTCGGCAGCTTTGCCGGACCGCTGCGGGCGGCGGGATTCGCAATCGAGTACCGCGATGTCGGCGACGAAAATTACCTCTCTTTCGATCCGTTGGAGCCCGATCTCGTCATCGTGCTCGGCGGTCCGATCGGGGTCTATGAAGACGAGGCCTATCCCTTCATCGCCGGGGAAATCGCCATGCTTCAGGCACGTCTTGCCGGCAACCGGCCGACGCTCGGAATCTGCCTCGGCGCCCAGCTGATCGCCCGCGCGCTCGGTGCCCGCGTCTACCCTTCCGGCCTGAAGGAGATCGGGTTTTCGCCGCTGAGCCTTAGCGCCGCAGGCGAGGCCTCGGCTCTCCGCCATCTCGCCGACGTCTCCGTCCTGCATTGGCACGGTGACACCTACGACCTGCCGGCCAGCACTGACCTGCTGGCCTCGACATCGCTGATCGCGCAGCAAGGCTTCGCGCGCGGCAATACAGTGCTCGCCCTTCAGTTTCACCCGGAGGCCCAAGCCGGCGCGGCCTTTGAACGCTGGCTCGTCGGTCACGCCTGCGAACTGGCGACCGCCGGGCTCAGCGTGCCGGGCCTACGCGCCGACGCCCGACGTCACGGGCCTCGCCTGGAGGCGGCGGCCGCGTCGATGATCGGCGAATGGCTGGAGAACATCGATGGTTGAGCAGGCCCCGATTGCGCTCGACGCCCTGCTCATCGGCACCCTCACGCCGATCGACGACCGCGGAACCTTAAGCGGTATCGACAAACACCCGGCTCTCGGGCCGGTACATCTCGGTACAACCGGCTTTGCCGGCGACCATCAGGGTGATCTGAAGAGGCACGGTGGCCCGGATAAGGCCGTGCATCATTACCCGCGCGACCACTACGAGGCTTGGGTCAAGGATCTCGGAAGCGTAACCAGGCTGGAGCAGCCGGGCGCCTTCGGCGAGAACATCTCGGCCTTGGGATTGACGGAAAGCGATGTCGCGGTCGGCGACCGGTTTCGCCTTGGTAAAGCCCTTCTCGAGGTGAGCCAGGGCCGGCAACCCTGCTGGAAGCTGAACCGCCGTTTCGATCTGCCGGATATGGCCCGCCGCGTCCAGCAGACCGGCCGAACGGGATGGTACTACCGGGTCATCGAAACCGGCTTGGTTTCGCCCGGTGAGCGGATGCAACTCGTCGAGCGGCGCTATCCCGAATGGACGATCGCCCGGCTGTGGCACTATCTCTATGTCGATACGCTCAACTGCGATGCCCTGTCCGAAATCGCCGATCTCGCCATCCTGCCCCCGAATTGGCGGGACTATGCAGCCAAGCGCCTGCAGACGCGGGCTGTCGAAGATTGGTCCCGCCGGCTCGACGGCGAGGCTCCGGCTTCAACGCCTGGCGGCGCCGTCGAGGGTCGTGACCAGTCGTTGCCGAACGGATGACGCCGACCTGCGGCTGGTGGCGGCCCTGTCCGGCCGCGCCAGCATCTCGGCGATCTCATCGGCAATGAAGATGGCGTGATCGTTGACCTGTGGCAGGCCCATGAGTTCGCCGAAGGTGCCGCGCGCCAGCGGCCCGGCAACGATCAGCGATCTCTCGGCCACGCCACTCGTCCCGATCGCCCGACTCGCCTCATCGCAGGCAAGCCCCAGTCCGACACTGTCTAGGCGCAGCCAGCCCTTCGACGCCAGATCCGCGAGCCAGTCCTGGCTGGAAAGAACACCCGTATGCGCCGGACCGGTCGTCACGACGCAGGCATCGAACAACAGGCGTTCCCGGATGCGCGTCTGCCGGTGACGGATATCGACCGCGATGACCTGACCGTAGCGCTCGACGCCTTCGATCGAAGCGCCGAGGACACGCAACTGTCCCGTCTCGATTGCCTGTCGGATCGCGTCATCGATCTGCGGCGCCACGCGGAACCGGTGGGCGTCCCAGAACGGTCGCAGGCGCTGCACGAGGCGGCGTCGCTCTGCAACCGGCAACGCCCGCCAGACTTGTCCGCCCTGGCTACGCAAAGCGTCGAAAACCGCATGCCAGCTGAGCCCCGCCAGAGCGGCCTGCCGCACCGCCAGGCGCACGCGTCGAAGCAGTTCTAGCGCGGTTCGCGCCGGGGTACCGACAAAATCGCCGAAGGGTTCCTGTGCCCTTCCCGCGTGGCCTCGCGAACGAAGTCCGCGGCGCGACAGGGCGACGATCGAGCCGCGGTGGTCGGCGAGCCTCAGCGACGCAATCACGTCCGCCGCCGTCAGGCCGTTTCCAAGCACCAGAACGTGATCATCGGGACGAAGGCAGGTAAGAGACCCGGCGACCGTAGTGTCGGCGACGAAACGCGGGTGGCCTTCGAGCGCCTGTGCAACGCGCTTCGGCGCACAAGGCGAGGGATGCGTCGTGGCGATCACGACGATGTCGGCCAGCAGCTCCGTCCCAGCGTCGGAGGTCAGCTTCCAGCGCGCTCCACGCCGCTCGATGCGCGCGATGCGCTCGCGCCGGTGCACGACCTTGCCGCTCCGCACGAACGGCGCGACGAACGCGCCGACGTATCGCCCGAACACCGCCCGCCGCACATAAAGATGGCCATCGGCCGCCCTTGCGTCCGGGTCGCCGCGCGGCTCGCCATGGGCCGCCAGCCAGTTCAAAAAATCGTCAGGATCATCAGGAACGAGGCTCATGCGGGCCGCAGGCACATTCGTGCGATGGGCGGGATTGCCGCTATCATAGGCAAGCCCGGCGCCGAGCCGGTCTCGCGGCTCGAAGACCACGATGGCGGCGCCGTCGCTGGCGGCATGGCGTGCAAGGTTCGCCGCGACCACTGCGCCGGTGAAGCCGCCGCCGACAATGGCAATGACCGGTCGCCGCACAGCTGTCACGACTGGGAGACCTTCAGCTTCGGGCGATGATCGCCGGCGATGGTTTCGCCGAACGGCCCGGTGTTGATCGACGTCTCGCGTGCCGGGATGGCGTGGGCCAGCGGCAGATGCGGCAGAACCAGTTCACCGAACCGATAGGCCTCTTCGAGATGCGGGTAACCGGACAGGATAAAGCTGTCGATGCCGATTTGTCGGTATTCTTCCATGCGCGCCCTGACTTGATCGGGATCGCCGACGAGCGCCGTTCCTGCCCCTCCGCGCACCAGACCGACGCCGGCCCAGAGATTGGGAGCGATTTCGAGCTTGTCACGGCGACCACCATGCAGGCGGCTCATGCGGCTCTGACCAACCGAATCCATGCGCTCGAACACCTTCTGTGCGGCAGCAATCGTGTCGTCATCCACATATTGTATCAGTTCGTCGGCGGCCTGCCACGCTTCCCTTGCGGTTTCGCGAACGATCACATGAAGGCGGATGCCGAAGGTAACGTCCCTGCCCTCGGCTTCGGCCAGGGCGCGCACTTCGGCGATCTTGCGGGCAACGTCCTCGACCGGCTCGCCCCAGGTCAGGTACTTGTCGATCGTACGCGCTGCCACCTCCTGGCCCTTGCCGGAGGAGCCGCCGAAATAAAGCGGCGGGTGGGGCTGCTGTACGCACGGAAACAGGAGCTTCCCGCCTTCGATATCGAAGTGGTTCCCCTTGAAATCGACCTCTTCTCCGCGAAGCACGGCCTTGTAGATGTTCAGGAATTCCTCGGTCACCTCGTAGCGTTCGCCATGCGCGAGATGTATGCCGTCGCCCTTGTTTTCGATCGGATCGCCGCCGGTAACGACGTTGATCAGCAGCCGTCCGCCCGAGAGACGGTCCAGCGTGGCCGTCATGCGTGCCGCGAGCGTGGGCGAAAGCAGGCCGGGCCGAACCGCGATCAGGAACCGCAACTTTTCAGTGAGCGGCGCCAGCGCCGAAGCGACCACCCAACTGTCCTCGCAACTCCGCCCCGTCGGGATGAGCACGCCATAGTAGCCGAGCGTATCGGCGGCCTGCGCGACCTGCTTGAGATAATTGAGGTCCACGTTTCGGCCGCCGCGCGTGGTTCCGAGATAGCGGCTATCGCCGTGGGTCGGCAGAAACCAGAGCACATTGATCTTTTCAGGGATCTTCTCGGGGATTTCGTCGGGCACAATTCCCATTCGCGCAAGCCTCCTCGCAGGTTCCTTCGGAGGCACGCAAGAGCGTCCCTCGATTGCCAAAAAGCATAAACTCTATAAAATTTATTGACAATAAGAATTCGGACGATCATCCTTGATGTGAGGAAAAATTTTTCCCGCATCAGCCGTGAGCGACCGGGAATTAGATTAAATTTTTCGAGGATTTGGCCATGACCATTGCGCTTGCCGCTTCTCCCGCATTCGATGCCATCGTTCCGACCGCCAATGGTTACGGGTCGATCACCACGCCGGCGCTGAAGGCGGCCATGCGCAACTTCTCAGGTGGCGTCTCCGTCATCACCGCAGGGATAGGCGAAGAGCGTACCGGCGCCACCGTGACCTCCGCAACCGCGCTCGCCGTCGATCCGCCGACCATGATCGTCAACATCAACCGCACATCCTCCACCTGGCCGGTCATCGAGCGCTATCGGCATTTCTGCGTCAACCTTCTGTCGCGCGAACAGCAAAGGGTCGCCGAGCGTTTCTCCGGTGTCGATGGCACCAAGGGCGCCGCTCGCTACGATGGCGCCGAATGGATCCGGCTTGCCAGCGGCGCGTCGGCGCTTGCCGGCGCGCTTGCCGCCATCGATTGCGAGGTCGAGGAGATCATCGAGCGCCATAGCCATGCGATCATCCTCGGTCGGGTGGTGGCGATTACCGCGGGGACCGGCGAACCGATCGTCTACCACAACGGCCGCTACGGCGGCGTGCAGTTCTGACGCTGCTTTCCATGCATGGCACAGAGCGCTGCCACGGATCTCAAATTTGGAATGGGCTCTCTGCAAAGCCACAAAAAGCGGAATAATTTATCTACATAAAATCCATGCTTTTAATCAACATAATGTCAGGACTTCCCGAGGAAGCCGCAACCGTTGAGGAGCATACGATGACGATCCGCAGACGCACCCTTCTTGCCGCCAGTGCCGCCCTCTTGGCGGCGAGCCAGCTTTCCCTTCCAGCCCATGCGGACGAAACGACGCTGACCATCGGCTACCAGCCCATCGTCGAGCCGTCGCGCGTGCCGCAGGCAGACGGGACCTATGAGAAGGTGACCGGCGCCAAGATCACCTGGCAGAAATTCGACGGTGGCGCAGACGTGATTGCGGCACTTGCATCCGGGTCGATCGACATCGGCTATGTCGGATCCTCTCCGCTGGCCGCCGCCGCGAGCCGCCAAATTCCGCTCGAAACAATCTTCGTCGTCGGCCTGATCAGCGACGCAGAGGCGCTGGCCGTCAAGGGGATCGACAAGCCGGAAAAGCTTGCCGGCAAGAAGATTGCAACGCCCTTCGTCTCGACAGCGCATTACAGCCTGCTCACCGCCTTGAAACACTGGAACATTGACCCGAAGGCGGTTGAAATCCTCAACCTCCGGCCACCGGAGATCGCAGCTGCATGGCAGCGCGGCGATATCGATGGCGCCTATGTCTGGGATCCGGTTCTCTCCGAAATCAAGAAGACCGCGACCGTGCTTGCGACATCGAGCGACGTCGCGAAATGGGGCGGACCGACCTTCGACGCCTGGATCGTCAGCAAGAAGTTTGCCGAGGAACATCCTGAAATCGTCACCGGCTTCGTCAAGGTGACCGGTGACGCCTATGCGGACTACCGCGCCAAGCCGGAGGCCTGGAGCGCGGGCTCGCCGCAGGCCGAGAAGATCGCACGGCTCACCGGCGCAAAGCCTGAGGAAGTGCCGAACCTGCTAAAGGGCTATTACTTCCCTTCGCTCGAAGAGCAGGCGAGCGCTGATCTTCTCGGCGGCGCGACCGTCAAGGCGATCGCCCAGACTTCGGCCTTCCTGCTCGAACAGGGCAAGATCCCGGCAGTCCTCCCCGACTACACGCCCTACGTTTCCGCCCGCTGGGCGCAGGAAGCGGCAAAGCTCTCGTTCTGACGTTCACTCAATTGCTGCCCGCCCGGATGAAATCTTCGGGCGGGCGCACTGCGCCATGCCAGGAGAACAGCATGTCCGTCCTCTCGCTTGAGAATGTCACATTGCGATACGCGGCCGATGCCGGCCGGAACACGCCGGTGCTTGCATCGATCGATCTGTCGATCGACCACGACGAGTTCGTTGTCGTCATCGGCCGCTCCGGCTCCGGCAAGACCAGCCTTCTCAATCTTGCTGCTGGCTTCGTGAAACCAAGCAGCGGCCGCGTTCGGCTCGATGGCGCGCCGGTCGCCGGCCCAGGGGCAGAGCGCGCCGTCGTGTTCCAGGACGATGCGCTCTATCCGTGGCTGACCGCCCTCGACAATGTCGCCTTTCCCCTGCGCCTGCGCGGTTTTTCCAAGGCGGATCGGCTTCGGCGGGCGCGAGCCCTTCTCGATCAGGTCGGGCTCAGCGATGCAGCCGAGCGGCATGTCTGGGAACTGTCGGGCGGCATGCGCCAGCGTGTCGGCATTGCCCGTGCGCTCGCCTCCAGCCCGAAGTTTCTGTTGATGGACGAGCCGCTCGGCGCGCTCGACGCGCTGACCCGCAGCCGTATGCAGGGCTTTCTTCTGGACATATGGCAACGGAATCGGGTCGGCGCCCTCCTGATAACCCACAGCATCGAAGAGGCGCTGCTGCTGGCAACGCGGGTTATCGTGCTTGCCCCCAACCCCGGCCGGGTCACCAGCGAAATCTTCACGACCTTCGGCCGCGATCACCTCGCAGGGACACCGCTTTCGGAAATCCGCAGCTCAGCCGCCTTTCGCCGGCTGCAGGACGAATTGACCGTGCTCATCCATGCCGAAGAAGAAGGAATTGCCGCATGAGCATCTCGGTTGAAGGCCTGCCGCCCATCATGCCGACGGCACGTCACCTAGACGGGCAACCGGAACAGAGCGCCGACCGACCACCATTGCCGCTTGTCTGGATTTCGCTCGCGACAATTACGGCACTGCTTTTCCTCTGGAGCCTTGCCTCCAGCTATGGTTTCGTCTCGCCGCTGTTCCTGCCGTCGCCGGTTGCCGTCTACCAGGCACTCCGGAGCCTTGCCATCACCGGATTTGTCGATGCGACGCTCGCTGAGCACGTCGGCGCCAGCCTGCTGCGGATCTTCGGCGCGCTTGCCGTCGCCCTCGTCGCCGGCATTCCCGCCGGCCTTGCCATCGGAGCGAGCCGTCTCGGCAAAGGCATCCTCGATCCGATCGTCGAATTCTTGCGACCGCTGCCGCCGCTTGCCTATCTTCCCCTGGTGATCATCTGGCTCGGCATCGGCGAAGCGTCGAAGATTGCGGTGATTGCACTGGCGATGTTACCGCCGGTCATCCTTTCGACGGCAACGGGCGTCCGTTCCGCGTCGGCCGATCACGTCAACGCGGCGCGCTCCTTCGGCGCGTCGCGGCTGCAGGTGCTGCGCCATGTCATCGTGCCGAGCGCCCTGCCCTCGATCCTCACGGGAACCCGTATCGCGCTCGGCGCCGGGTGGTCGACGCTGGTGGCGGCCGAACTCGTCGCCGCAACCCGCGGCCTCGGTTTCATGATCCAGTCCGCCGCCCAGTTCCTTGTGACCGACGTGGTCATCGCCGGCATCGTCGTGATCGCCGCTGTCGCCTTCCTGTTCGAATTGGCGGCACGCCTCATCGAGCGCTGGCTGGTGCCATGGGCAACGCGGCGTTAAGCGGCAAGCCTTAGCCAGTCTTCAGAGTGACCCGGTTCCGGGTTGCGATCAGTCGCGCCGCGGCATAGGTCTGCGTGACGATTTCCGGCACGAGATCGATGTCGGGCAGGCTGCCAACGCCGAGCGGCCCGATTGCGTAGAGATCGCGCGTCGGGGCTCCGCCCGCGAGCACTTCGCCCGCCGGGCTGACGGCAACGCCGAGATCGAGTTCGTCGGGCTCGGCAAGGCCGCCGGAAAAAAGGCTCTGCATCAACGGCGCCTGAAGGTCAGGCGCCGAACAACGACAGTCGATCACCTGGTCGGCTGACAGCAGTGTCTCCTGGCTTTCACCGGCAAAGCGCACCATCAACCCTTCCGGACGGCGCCGGCCGGCCCAACCCTTGCGTAACACGGTCCGCTCGCTGGCAAGCTCCTGCCGGAGACGCAGGTAGAGGGGTGCCGGCAGGCGATTGCGGTGGCTGTCGTAGATCGACCGCAGGTGCCGGTTAAAGCGATGTTTTTCTTCCTCAGGCAGCGCCTGCCACAAGGACCGCGCCCGTCGACGCAGGCCGTTCATGGCCGCCTGCCAGCCGAGCCCTGCTTCTTCTGCCTCGGCACAGGCCTGCCGGACGAAGCGAACGATATCGCCGAGCCGCGTCGGCATCGGCTCGACCGGAAATGTCGGCGCTGCCGAAAGACGGGTATGCGGCTGCGGCAGGAAACCATGGCGGGAGAGGATGGTGACCTCGCCGGCAAAGCCGTTATCGCGAAGCTGCAGCAGGCGGTCGACCACCCGGACTCCGCTGCCGAGCAGGACCGTGTGGCGCGGCACGACGAGACGACGGGCGCGCACCAGTGACTTTTCCTCGTCGGCAACTTCCATCTCGCCGCGGCGCAAACCAAAACCAGTCGCCAGCACAACGGCGTCGCATTCCACCGTCGCGTTCTCCTGCACCACGAGAAAGCGCCCATTAGCCTGCTTGCGAAGACCAAGCACCGCCTGACAGGAGAGCTGCATCGAAATATCCGGCCGGCGCGTCAGCGCCTCGGAGAAGCGCTGGTAAACATAGTCGCTGAAGATGCTCTTCGGCACGAAGATCTGCTGGAACCCGGGAATGGCGGCCGGCACGGCGGCGCGAAACTCGGCATTGGCCGAGAGCCAGTCGTTGAAGTCTTCGGGCTGACCGGCGGCCACCGAAAGGTCGCGAACGCGGCTGTTGAGGATTTCGCCGCTCTGGGCGGCGGCCAGAACCTGCCCGCCGCTGATCGTCGGTTGCGGGTCGAAGAGATGGACGTGAAAGGCGGCCCGCACAGACTTCATCAGGGCGATAGCCATCATTACACCGGAAAAACCGCGGCCGACGATGGCGATATGCGGCTTGCCCCTGGAACCCATTTCCGTCGGAGACGTCTTGGCAAACAATCCATGGACAGTCATGTGCACTCTCCTATGGCCGGCCCCGCCGGCAAAGTTTGAAATGCATGGCTGTTTCGGTCCTCAACGCAGACACCGACCGAATTTTGAGGGTATCGGCGACCATCTGCAGGGTCGCGAGAAGATATCGCCCGCCGCAAGGACGGTCGAGCCCGTATGTCCTATCCCGGCTGGCCTGGCACCTTGGCGGCATGCGCATCCCTAGACGGTATACTCTATAAACTTTGTGCGTTATTAGAGCGCGAAACGGCGCCGACATCAAGGGCCGACCACGCAAAGCGGTCTCCGTCGCCATGCTCTGGAGCGTTCAAGCCACGCCGTTTGGCAAGGGTAACTGCTCTGAAAATTCGCCCGGCTGCGCACGTGCAAACTCCCGACGCGAAATCCCGTTCAACACCCTCAATAGGTCATAGCCATGCGACCAGCGGCCAAAACCACTGGCAATGTTGATGTGCCCGGCATGGCCAAGATCGACGAGGCGGCTGCCCCAGCGGGTCGAAAAATGACGCAGGCGGTCGAAAGGCATATAGGGGTCGTTCAGGCTGCCGACGACGAGGCTCGAAAAAGGCAAGGGCAGATCGGGCATCGACCCGAAATCGATGGCACCCGGATGAAGCCGATCGGTCGGACCGAGATCGCACGGCCCGACGAGCAAGGCGCTGCGCACCTGCCGGGCGAGCGGGCGCCGCACGAGATTGGCGACCAGAAGGCAGCCGAGGCTGTGGGCCACGAGGTCGACTGTTCCATGCCGGAAGATCTCGTGTTCGAGCCTGTCGCGCCAAAGATCGAGCCTCGGGCGATCCCAATCGTCCTGTTCGACAAGAACCGCCTGCGGATTGTCATTGAGCCAATGGCGCTGCCAGTGGCCGCTGCCCGATCCGAACAGCCCGGGAATGATGAGCGTTGTTGCCATGACATCAGCCGCTTACAAGAATGTTTCAAAGTAACGGCCGCGCATTCTGCCGCGCCCGATTCATGGCTTGATTATGGAAGAGCGGGACACAGCGCGTAAGCAAGGAACATTCAATATCTATAAATTCTATAGCATAACTTTTCAGCTGCATCGTTTGCCTTCCATCATTTTAGATGTCAGGCATGGAACAAAGTTGGGAGCAGAGTGTTTCTTGAGACGCGGTCAGAAGCGAAAATCAGTTTCCCTTCCGGCCGCCGAAGCGTCAAAAATTTGCGTTGTTGGAGCCCATGAAATTGGTAGTTTGGCGCCGAAAGATACCGGCGCTCGAACAAGCCGGCCAACCGGCGGTTTGAAGATCGGTTTGGATGAGGGGATAGCGCAGCCGCTCGCGGCTGCGGGGCTAAGAGGTGACCGAAAGGTGACGGAGCGACGCAATGGGGACCGGTGGCGATTTCGCCAGCCGAGTGTTTTGCCTGGATTTGGATTGTCGCTCGGGATCACTCTGAGCTGGCTGGTTCTGATCGTGTTGATCCCGTTGTCGGGACTGGTGTTTCGCGCCAGCGGGCTCGGCTGGGCGCAGTTCGTGGCGCTGGCGCTTGATCCGCGCACGCTCAATGCCTTGAAGATCTCCTTCGGCACGGCCTTTATCGCTGCCGTTATCAATCTCGTCTTCGGTGTCATCCTCGCCTGGGTATTGGTGCGCTACCGTTTCCCCGGCAAGCGGGTGATCGACGCCATGGTCGACCTGCCGTTTGCGCTGCCGACCGCGGTGGCCGGCATTGCGCTGACGACGCTCTATGCCCCGAACGGCTGGATCGGCCAGTTCCTGGAACCACTTGGCCTCAAGATCGCCTTCACCCCGGCCGGCATCGTCATTGCCCTGATCTTCGTCGGCCTGCCCTTCGTGGTCAGGACCGTGCAGCCGATCATGGAGGAGATCGACAAGGAAGTGGAGGAAGCTGCAGCCACCCTTGGCGCCAGCCGCTTCCAGACGATCAGCCGGGTATTGCTGCCAGGGTTGCTGCCGGCCGGCCTCACCGGCTTTGCGCTCGCCTTTGCCCGCGGTGTCGGCGAATACGGCTCGGTGATCTTCATCGCCGGCAACCTGCCTTATGTCTCGGAGATCGCGCCGCTGCTGATCGTCATCCGGCTCGAAGAGTTCAACTATGCGGCTGCGACAGCAATTGCCGCGGTGATGCTGGCGATCTCGTTTGCCATGCTGCTCCTCATCAACTCGATCCAGGCCTGGAGCCGGCGGAGATATGTCTATGTCGCATGACCTGACCGCCGCTTCAGCACCCAGTCCCGGTCTCAGTCCGGCTTCCGGCCCTCGCGCCGCCCTGCCGGAACTGGCCGCCGCCACCTCCGAAAGCCGCTTTGCCCGACTGACGCTGACGATCACCGCGCTCGCCTTCGTCGCGCTGTTTTTGCTTTTGCCGCTCGCCGCCGTCTTCACCGAGGCGCTGCGCAAGGGCGTGACGGAATTCGTGCTGGCCCTTGGCGATGCCGAAACCTTTTCGGCCATCCGCCTGACGCTGATCGTCGCCGCCATCGCCGTGCCGCTCAACCTCGTCTTCGGCGTGGCCGCCGCCTGGGCGATCGCCAAGTTCGAGTTCAAGGGCAAGGCCTTCCTGACGACGCTGATCGACCTGCCGTTCTCGGTCTCGCCGGTGATCTCCGGCCTCGTCTTCGTGCTTCTGTTCGGCTCGCACAGTGTCCTTGGTCCCTGGCTGCAGAGCCACGGCATCCAGATCCTCTTTGCCGTGCCGGGCCTGGTGCTCGCCACCGTCTTCGTCACCTTCCCCTTCGTCGCCCGCGAGCTGATCCCGTTGATGCAGGAACAGGGCAGTAGCGACGAGGAGGCAGCCTTGTCTCTCGGGGCATCGGGCTGGCAGACCTTCTGGCATGTGACGCTGCCCAACATCAAATGGGGGCTGCTTTACGGCGTGCTTTTGTGCAACGCCCGCGCCATGGGCGAGTTCGGCGCCGTCTCGGTGGTGTCCGGCCATATCCGCGGCGAGACCAACACCATGCCGTTGCAGGTCGAAATCCTCTATAATGAATACAACTTCGTCGCCGCTTTCGCGGTGGCGGCGTTGCTGGCGCTGCTGGCGCTGATCACCCTGATTTTGAAGACGGCGCTGGAGATCCGCTACAGCGCCGAGATCGCCGCCAGCCGCAGGCACTGACCGGGAAAGCCGGCATTCGAAAGGTATTGTCATGGACGTGCGCGTTCACAACATCCGCAAGGAATTCGGCCGCTTCCCGGCGCTCGACGACGTCTCGCTCGACATCCGCTCCGGCGAGCTGATCGCGCTGCTCGGCCCCTCCGGCTCCGGCAAGACCACACTTCTGCGTCTCGTTGCCGGGCTCGAAAGCCCGACCGAAGGCACGATCTTCTTCGGCGACGAGGATGCCTCGCAAAAGACCGTGCAGCAGCGCAACATCGGCTTTGTCTTCCAGCACTATGCCCTGTTCCGCCACATGACCGTGCTCGACAACGTCGCCTTCGGGCTGAAGGTGCGGCCCTCCAATCGCCGCCCGCCGTCGGCCGAGATCCGCAAGCGCGCCCTCGATCTGCTCGACCTCGTCCAGCTCTCCGGCCTCGACAAGCGCTATCCGGCGCAGCTCTCGGGCGGCCAGCGCCAGCGTGTGGCGCTCGCCCGCGCCATGGCGGTGGAACCGAACGTGCTTCTGCTCGACGAGCCCTTCGGCGCGCTCGACGCACAGGTCCGGAAAGAACTGCGCAAGTGGCTGCGCGACATTCACGACCGCACCGGCCACACGACGATCTTCGTCACCCATGACCAGGACGAGGCGCTGGAGCTCGCCGACCGCGTCGTCGTCATGAGCAAGGGCGTGATCGAACAGGTCGGCACCCCCGACGAGATCTACGACCATCCGGTCTCGCCCTTCGTCTACGGCTTCATCGGCCAGTCGAACTGCCTCAATGTTACGCTGCAGAACGGCGAGATCTGGTTCGAGGATCGGCCGATCGGGCTGCGCGCCCCGTCCGAGCCCGACGGCCCGGCGAAACTGCACTTCCGCCCGCACGACATCGAGCTGATCGACGGCTGCGGCGGTTGCCTTGCCGGTCTTGTCGCCGCCAGCCGCCGCGTTGCCGGCACCCGCCATCTCGAACTCGACCTTGGCCGCAACCATCCGCATGTCGAGATCGAACTCTCGCCCGAACGCGCCGCTGCCGGCGACCACAGCCGCATCGCCTTCCGACCGACAAAGTGGAAGATCTTCAGGGAAGGCCGACCGGAGATGAAGATCGCTCCGGCCGGAGCCACGGAATCCCAGCGCCAGACGGCCGATGAGGCGGAATCCATGCTCGCCGCTCAGGTCTCCTGGGCGACTCCCTAAGGAAGTTTAAGCGGCCAGATTTCGACCACGCCGTGAGCAACGGCGCAGGGTGTCTGCGAAACCAGGGCGGTGGCTTCGTCGAGATCGGCCGCTTCGATCACCGCGAAACCGGCCACCGGCAACGGGGATGACAGAAACGGACCATTCTTGGTTTCGACCCGCGCCGCATCCGCATTGCGCACCTGCACGGGCGCGCCGGCAATCCCCATCAACACGCCATCGGCCTGAAGTCGCGCGTCATGCGCATGCGCCGCATCGCGCACCACCGCCGCCGTGCGATCGTAGCCGGCGCGATCGCCGTATCCGATGGTGATGAATTTCGGCATGAACCTCTTCCTTCAAGTTGCTCGATGAGAAACGCGTCTAGCTCTGACGGGCTAATTGACAGCCCGGCCTTCAGGCCGTTCCGTTGAAGGAACGCGGATGCGCCGGGAAAGTTGCGACGCCGGTGCACCGCGTCAAAAGAGGGAGGATCCGATGCCAACCATCATCGCCCATCACAACATTACCAAAGGCGCCGATCACTGGCTGAAATCGCCGAGACGCAAGGAACTCTTCGGCGCGCTCGGCATCACCAACATCCGGACCTTCGTCGATCCAAAGGACCCGACGCGCGTGGCCGTCATGATGGATGTTCCCGATATCGGCGCCCTCTCGCAGGCGATGCAAAGCCAGGCTGCGGCGGACGCCATGGCCTATGACGGGGTTGTGCCTTCGTCGCTTGTGATCCTGGTTGAATCGTAGCGCGCCTTCGCGCGGCGTGCCTCTGTACCTTGCCACGCAGGGTGAAAGACCGCGCTTCGGCCTCTCGCCATGGCGTCGAGATTGAGCCGCTACAATGCGGTACATATTGCGGCGAAGACCGACACATCCGGGATACCTCGCCTGAACAGATTGCGATCGTTGCCTCACGAACAGAAGAAGGAACGATCGCATGAGTCACCGCATCCTCCCGACCATCGCGCTTGCCTTGGCGACAAGCGTCGTCGCCTTCGCAGCGCAAGCAGCCGAGATCAAGAACATCGTCATCGTCCACGGCGCTTTCGCCGACGGTTCCGGCTGGAGAGAAGCCTCCGAAATCCTCGGGCGCCGCGGCTTCAACGTGACCGTCGTCCAGGAGCCGCTGACGTCGCTCGGCGCGGACATCGAGGCGACGAACCGCATCCTCGATCTGCAGGACGGCCCGACCCTGCTCGTCGGCCACAGCTATGGCGGCATGGTCATCACCGAGGCCGGACACCATAGCAAGGTCGAAGGCCTGATCTATGTGGCCGCCTTTCAGCCCGACAAGGGCGAAAACCTTGCAACGCTCGCCGGATCGAAACCTGCGGCCGCCATGAGCGTGCGCGAAACCCCGGACGGCAAGTATCTCTATCTCGACCCAAAGGCGTTTCCGGCCGACTTCGCCGCCGATTTGCCTGCGGCGGAGGCGGCCTTTGCGGCGAAATCGCAGGTCCTTGCCGCCAAGGTCGGCGACCCCGCCTGGCGCACCAAGAAAAGCTGGTCGATCGTCGCGACCGATGACCGCGCCATCAACCCGGACCTGGAGAGAAGCATGGCCAAGCGCGCCGGCAGCCAGGTGACCGAAATCAAGGCCAGCCACGCTGTCTTTGCTTCGCAACCGGAGAAGGTTGCGGGCGTCATCGAGGCCGCAGCCAACGAGGCCGGCAAATAGCCCGAATGCCGTCCTCCGCGACCTGAGTGTGACCTTCGGCACTCAGGTCGCTTCCTTAACGGCAACCGAGATCTGGCGCCAAAGACCTGTAACAATCCTTCGGTAGTTTGCCTCGGATCACGCCTCAGCGCGAAGCGCTTTCGCCATGTCCCGTAAAGTCGCCGCCGAAGCGCGGCTTGACAGCGTGCGGCCAACGGCGGCAAACTTTGCTGATGGGGGTGCGATCACCCCATGAGGCGCCAGCCGAAGCATCGCGTCCATAGAACCGCTCATCCGGAGGACGCGTCATGTCGTCGTATCTCGAAATATCATCGGAAAAACTCGCTCGCCTCATCGGCACGCCGAACTGTCCCGCGCTGATCGACGTTCGCGTCGACGAGGACTTCGACGCCGATCCACGTCTCGTCCCGGGATCCGTCCGGCGCGACTATCGCACTGTGCAGGACTGGACACACGACGTCGACAAAGCGTCGGCGATCGTCATCTGCCAGCAGGGCAAGAAGCTCAGCCACGGCGTTGCCGCCTGGCTGCGCAATGCCGGCATCTCCGCCGATGTGCTCGAAGGCGGGTTCGAGGCGTGGGTCGAAGGCGGCAGCCCCGCCGTGCCGTCTTCGGCTCTACCGGAACGGAACGCCCAAGGGCACACGGTCTGGGTCACCCGGGCGCGGCCGAAGATCGACCGCATCGCCTGCCCCTGGCTGATCCGGCGCTTCGTCGATCCGCATGCCGTTTTCCTTTACGTAGCGCCGTCGGAAGTGGAGATGGTCGGCGAGCGCTTCCGGGCGACACCGTTCGACATCGACGCGTCCGTGCGCTGGAGCCACCGCGGCGAGCGCTGCACCTTCGACGTCATGGTCGAGGAATTCGGGCTTGCCACGGCCCCGTTGCTGCGGCTCGCCACGATCGTGCGTGCTGCCGATACCGCCCGCCTGGAACTCGCGCCGGAGGCATCGGGCCTGCTTGCCGCCTCGCTCGGGCTCTCGCGCATGTATGCGGACGATCTGGAACAACTGGACGCCGGCATGCTGCTCTACGACGCCTTCTATCGCTGGTGCCGGGATGCTACCAACGAGACCCATAACTGGCCCTCGGCCAAGAAGGACGCCTGAGATGACCGACATTGCGGACAAGGCCGCGCCGGGACCGGCGCGGCAACGGGAAAGCCACGGCATCTCCTTCGGCGAAGCGGTCCGGGTCTGGGCGCGGATTGCGGCGCTGAGCTTCGGCGGGCCGGCTGGACAGATCGCCGTCATGCACCGCATCCTGGTCGATGAAAAGCGCTGGATCGGCGAACACCGTTTCCTGCACGCGCTCAACTACTGCATGCTTCTGCCGGGACCCGAGGCGCAACAGCTTGCCGTCTATATCGGCTGGCTCCTGCATCGCACCGCCGGCGGCCTTGTCGCCGGCATCCTCTTCGTGCTTCCGGGGTTCCTCGCGATCCTGGGCCTGAGCTACATCTACGCCGCCTTCGGCAATGTCACGGTCGTCGAGGGCCTTTTCTTCGGTCTGAAGGCCGCGGTGCTCGCGGTCGTCGTTCAGGCCGTCTTCCGCATCGGCGGGCGAGCGCTGAAGAACAAGGTGATGATCGGCATTGCCGCAGCCGCCTTCATCGCCATCTTCGTTTTCCGGGTCCCCTTCCCGCTCATCATTCTTGCAGCCGGGGTGCTTGGCTACATCGGTGCACGTTCCGGCTCGGATTTCTTTCGCATCGGCGGAGGCCACAAGGCCGGCACGGGTCCGGTACTCAAGGACGAAGACTCCGTGCTCGGCGACGAAATTCCCGCGCATGCGCGCCCGGACCTCGCCTGGTCGCTGCGGATCTCGGCGATCCTGCTTGCCCTGTGGCTGGTGCCGCTGGCGTTGCTGGTCGCCATTCTCGGCACGGGCAACGTCTTCAGCCAGATTGGCCTCTTCTTCAGCCAGATGGCGGTGGTCACCTTCGGTGGCGCCTATGCCGTACTTGCCTATGTCGCCCAAGAAGCGGTGCAGCACTACGGCTGGCTGAAGCCGGGCGAGATGCTCGACGGGCTCGGCATGGCCGAGACGACACCTGGGCCGCTGATCATGGTCGTCCAGTTCGTCGGCTTCATGGGTGCCTATCGCGATCCCGGCACGCTTTCGCCCATGGCGGCCGCGACCCTCGGAGCGATGCTGACGACCTGGGTCACCTTCGTTCCCTGCTTTCTATGGATCTTCCTGGGCGCGCCCTTCATCGAGCGGCTGCGCAACAACGTCGCGCTGACCGGCGCCATGTCGGCGATCACCGCCGCTGTCGTCGGGGTCATCCTCAACCTTGCGGTCTGGTTTGGCCTGCACACGCTGTTTGCCGAAGTCGCCCCCTGGACGCTCGGGCCGTTGGCGCTCGATATTCCGGTCCTAGGGTCGCTGGTATTGCCGTCGCTGCTGCTGACGCTCGCGGCCGGCGTGGCGATCTTCCGCTTCAATGTGTCGGTCATAACCACGCTGCTTGCCTGCGCGCTCGCCGGCATGGCCTGGACGCTGGCAACGAACTGAGGGCGGAGCCGGCGCTCAGTCGTCGTAGACAGATTGCGGCAGGTGAAATCCCTCCGGCAATTGCGATCCGTATTGGCGCTCTTCCGGTGGCGGCGGCGGAGGCTCGCTGTGCTTTATTGCGCGAGCCGCAAGCACGGCCTTCAGCTGCACGGGCCGGTAGTGTTCGACAAGGCTCGGAAGTGTCTCTTGCTTGTCCGTCTGTCGCGACATCGCGGGCTCCTTGGAAAGGTCTCTCGCCACCGAGCGACAGTGCCAGTCAACCGACTGTGTTGCAACAGTTGCCGCGCGATCGACGGTCCCGAGGGGGCCATCGCCTCCGCCATACCAGCCGCGAGCGACCCACAAGATATTCGGGTAAACTGTGGCGCCTGCCCTTGCGTCCGTAACCGCTCACCCTACCTCTGCAGCGCTGCCAGATGGCAGGCAACACGCAGCGAGGACACGACTATGCAGGGCACCCTTTCGAAACTCGGCCTGAGACATCCCCTGATCGTCGCGCCGATGGCCGGAGGTCCTTCGTCGCCGGCGCTCGTGGCAGCCTCTTCCGCCGCCGGCGCGCTCGGCTCGATCGGCGCGGCCTATTCGAGCCCGCCGGCGATCGCAGAGTTCGCCCAGGCCGTGCGTGCCCGGACAGATTGTCCCTTCGCCATAAACCTCTTCATCCAGCATCCGCAACCGAAGATCGACGCCGCGGCGCTCGAGCGCGCCCGGCGCGCGACGGCGGGATACCGCGTCGAACTCGGCCTGCCCACGCCGGAATTTGCAGCGCCCTACGAAGAGGATTTCGACGCGCAGTTCGAGGCGGTGCTGCGGGCAAAGCCTGCGGCGCTGAGCTTCGTCTTCGGCGTTCTGCCCGCCGAGCACATGCGCGCTGCTCGTGACGCAGGAATGCTGATCATCGGCACGGCAACGACGCCCGAGGAAACCCTGGCACTCGAAGAGAGCGGCGTCGATGCCATCACGCTGCAGGGATACGAGGCCGGCGGGCATCGGGGCATCTTCGACCCGTCCGCGGAAGACAGCGAAATCGGCCTTGAAGACCTGCTCGCCTGGAGCTTGGGAAAGGTCAAGGTACCGCTCATCGCCGCGGGGGGGATCATGACGGGTTCCGACATCCAAGCCGTTCTGACAAAAGGCGCCAGCGCCGTGCAGATGGGTACGGCCTTCCTCGCGACCGCCGAAGCTGGGACGTCGGCCCCCTATCGCGCGGCGCTAGAGGGCACGGAGCGGAAGACGCGAACGACGCGGGTCTTTTCCGGCCGGTTTGCGCGCGGCGTCGAAAACCGTTTCATGAACGAGGTGGATGCCGCCGCCGTAATGCCCTTTCCGGCCCAGAACAAGTTCACGCGTGACATCAGAGCGGCGTCCACGGCGAAGGGGTCGCCAGACTTTCTGTCCTTGTGGTCGGGAACCGGCAAGGGCGAGCTTTGGCAGGGCTCCGCGTCCGATTTGATCGCTCGCCTCTTTCCGGCGTAGCTCAGAAGTTACAGCACTCTCCTATGCAGTGCTGTCGGCCCTTTACTTCCGCCGTCTTGCAGACGAATTCTTGCTTATTGACGTCATCTCTTGCGAAAGTCGGCAGAATGGATCGTATCGATGCGATGAAGGTCTTCGTCACGGCGATTGACGAAGGCAGCCTTGCGGGTGCGGCCCGTCGGCTGAAGCGATCGCCAACGGCCGTCAGCCGCGCGCTGAACCTGCTCGAAGCCCATGTCGGTGTCGAACTGCTGCACCGGACGACCCGCTCGCTGAAACTCAGTGAAGCGGGCCAGCGCTATGCAGCAGCCTGCCGGCGGGTGCTGGTCGATCTCGAAGAGGCCGATATGCTCGCAGGCGGCGAGCGCGCGGCTCCGCGCGGCACGGTAACGATCTCTTCGCCGCCGATCCTCGGCGAAGAGATGCTGCGCCCGATCCTCGACGACTTCCTCAATCTCTACCCGGCGGTTTCGGCCAGGTTGCTGCTGCTCGACCGCTTCGTGAACCTTGTCGACGAAGGCGTCGATATCGCGCTGCGCATAGGGCACCTCGCGGATTCTTCGCTGATCTCAACACGCATCGGCGGCGATATCAGGCGCGTCGTCGTCGCTTCCCCACGCTATCTCGCCAGTCATCCCCGCATCGACGAGCCGGCAGACCTCGCCAAGCACCAGATCGTCGCCTTCACCAATTTCGGCCTTGATTCCTGGGCCTTTACGCCGGCCGAAGGTTCGCTGATCCCGCGCACGGTACAGTTCACGCCGCGCTACATCGTCAACAGCGTGCGCGCAGCGGTCGATTCCGCCGTTGCGGGCACCGGCCTTACCCGGCTCTACTCCTACCATGTCGCGCGCCATATCCACGACGGACAGTTGAAGATCGTGCTGGCCGATGCCGAGCATCCGCCGATGCCGGTTCATCTTCTGGCACCGCAGGGCCGCATGTCGGTTCCCAAAGTTCGCGCCTTCGCGGATTTCGCCTTGCCGCGGCTCAGGACCGAGTTCGCACGCATGGCGATGGAAGCTGGTACGCTTGACTGATTATGCCGAATTTCGGTTGATTGACCGCCTATTATCGTCAATTCTCCCACAGCTCGGATGGGTCTAAATCTGATTGCACCAACGCCGAGGGCGAAGGACGGGCTGCACGAACGCCCGTTGCAATCGAAGAAGGATCACATCCATGAGCAACGAACAGAAGGTCGCCATCATCACCGGTGCATCGCAGGGTATCGGCGCCGCCCTGGTGCAGGCCTACCGCGATCGCAACTACCGTGTCATCGCCACGTCGCGCTCGATTAGGGAGAGCGCGGACGCTGGCATCCTCGCCGTTGCAGGCGATATCGGAAATCCCGAGACCGCCGAGCGCGTCGTGCGCCAGGGCCTCGAACGGTTCGGCCGCATCGACACCCTGGTCAACAATGCCGGCGTCTTCACCGCCAAGCCGTTCACGGACTTCACCCAGGAAGACTACGAGCTGAACATGAGCGTCAATGTCGCCGGCTTCTTCCATATTACCCAGCACGCCGCCCGCGAGATGCTGAAGCAGGGCTCCGGCCACATCGTCAGCATCACTACCAGCCTCGTCAACCAGCCGATCGCCGGCGTGCCCGCCGCGCTCGCCTCCATCACCAAGGGCGGCCTGAATTCGGTAACCCAGGCGCTCGCGATCGAATTCGCGACTTCAGGAATTCGCGTCAACGCGGTTTCGCCCGGCATCATCAAGACGCCGATGCACGCGCCGGAAACGCATGCGGCGCTTTCGACACTTCACCCGGTCGGACGAATGGGCGAGATCCGCGATATCGTCGACGCCGTTCTCTACCTGGAGGGTGCCGGCTTCGTAACGGGCGAGATCCTGCATGTGGACGGCGGCCAGAACGCCGGACGCTGGTAGGCCCGTAACTCTCCAAACAAACGCGGCACCTTGGGTGCCATCAAGTTCCAGAAAGGAGACGGCAATGCCGATCGTAACAGTTCAGGTGACCCGCGAGGGCACCACGCCGGAGCGTCAAACGGTGACGGCGGAGGAAAAGGCCGAGATCATCAAAGGCGTCAGCCAAGTGCTGCTCGACGTGCTCAACAAGCCGCTGGAATCGACCTATGTGGTCATCGAGGAAGTCGACCTCGACAATTGGGGCTGGGGCGGCCTGCCCACCGCCCAGTATCGCGCGCAGATTGCTGCAAAAGCTAAAGCCTGACGCGATCAGCCACAGTTCCCACGACCCGCCGCTTGACAGCAAGCGGCGGGTTTCCTTTGTGAAATTGTGTCGAAATGTATCTGCAGGCGCTTGCATTACATTCGCATGCAAGTCTGGATGTTGCGAACACACCGACGACATATCCAGAGCGTCAACCAGACAGAGCAAGTGGCACAGCCCCCTCGCCCAGAAGCGGCGGCACCATGCGAAGACCAAACCGACTTGAGGAGTTTGCTCGATGGAGCATATCGACCATGTGCTGATTGTCGACGACGACCGAGAGATCCGGGAACTCGTGTCGAGCTACCTGAAGAAAAACGGCCTGCGCGCGACCGCGGTCGCCGACGGGCGACAGATGCGCAGCTTCCTCGAAGGCGATACCGTCGATCTGATCGTCCTCGACGTGATGATGCCGGGCGACGACGGGTTGGTGCTCAGCCGCGAGCTGCGCGCCGGCAAGCATAAAGCGATCCCGATCATCATGCTGACCGCCCGCTCGGACGAGATGGATCGCATTCTCGGGCTCGAAATGGGTGCCGACGATTATCTCTCCAAGCCATTCTCCGCGCGCGAACTGCTGGCCCGTATCAAGGCCGTGCTTCGGCGCGCGCGCATGCTGCCGCCCAACCTGCAGATTTCGGAGGCCGGGCAGTTGCTGCGCTTCGGCCGATGGAAGCTCGACACGACGGCGCGGCACCTGATCGATGCTGATGGCACCGTGATCGCGCTGAGCGGAGCGGAGTATCGGCTGCTGAAGGTGTTCATCGACCACCCCCAGCGCGTGCTCAACCGCGACCAGCTGCTCAATCTCACGCAAGGCCGCGAGGCCGATCTCTTCGACCGCTCGATCGACCTGCTCGTCAGCCGGGTCCGCCAGCGACTCGGCGACGACGCCCGCGAGCCGGCCTACATCAAGACGGTGCGCAGCGAAGGCTATGTCTTCTCGGTGCCGATCGAGATCGTGGAGGCGCGCGAATGACCGCGAACGCTGCTGAAAGAGGCTTTCGACTATGGCCGCGCACGCTCAGGGCGCGGCTCTTTGTTATTCTGCTGGCCGGCCTCGCCATCGCACATGTGATGTCGTTCACAGTTCTGTTCTTCGAGCGCTACATGTCAGCCAAGTCTGTCATGTTCAACACGCTCGAAAACGACATAGCGACCTCGATCGCAATCCTCGACCGCCTGCCCGCTAACGAGCGTGCCTCCTGGCTCAAGCGCCTCAGCCGCGACAACTACGGCTTCATTCTCGGACCGGGCGTGCCCGGCAACGCGTCGGTCGATCCGGCCACCGCGGAGCTTTCCGCCAACATCCAGCGCGCGACCGGCCCGAAATATCCGGTCACCGTCGAGACGATCCCTGGCGATCGCCGCCACGTGCAGGCGCATCTGACATTGAGCGACGGCTCGCCGCTGACGATCGACGTCTATCCCAAGGGGGTCATGCCGCTCGCCGACTGGCTGCCTTACGTGCTGCTGGCGCAACTCGCGCTTCTGCTTTTCTGCAGCTGGTTTGCCATGCGGCAGGCCGTCCGCCCGCTCGTCAACCTTGCCGCAGCGGCCGACACGCTCGACCCAAACCGCAACACGCCGCGGCTCAGTGAGACCGGCCCGACGGAGGTCGCCTATGCGGCAACCGCTTTCAATGCCATGCGCGACCGCATCGCCCAGTATCTTGAAGAACGTGTCCAGATCCTTGCAGCCATTTCCCACGACCTGCAGACGCCGATCACCCGCATGAAACTGCGCGCGGAGATGGCCGAGGATTTCGCCGATCGCGAGAAGCTGATCCAGGATCTCGGCCAGATCGAAAGCCTGGTGAAAGAAGGCGTTGCCTATGCCCGCAGCGCCCACGGCAATGTCGAGAAATCGACGCGCGTCGACCTCGCCTCATTTATTGAAAGCCTCGTCTACGATTATCAGGACACCGGCAAGTCCGTCAGCGCCAGCGATATCGATGGCGGCACGGTCACAACCCGGCCGCAGGCGCTCAGGCGCATTCTCACCAACCTCGTCGACAACGCGCTCAAATTCGCAGGCAGCGCCGAGATCGAGGCACGGCGGCTTGCTGACGATACGGTGGTTATCAGCGTGCTCGACCGCGGGCCGGGCATCCCGGATGATCAACTGGGCGCCGTTTTGAAACCCTTCGTCCGGCTGGAGGATTCCCGCAATCGCGAGACCGGCGGGACCGGACTTGGTCTCGCCATCGCCCAGCAGTTGGCAGTCTCCATCAACGCGTCTCTGACCTTGCGCAATCGTGACGGCGGCGGCCTTTTGGGCGAGCTGGTGATCCGCCCTCAGTAGAGAGGAGTTTCATAAAACGCCGTATAATGCGATATAAAACAATCGCATATATTATTTTCCTAATGTCACGATTGAGATCAAAAGCTCAAGAAGACAAAGCTTGCCGGGCTCGGCCACGCCCATGGCCGATGCAAAAGAGCGGCGACCCTGACGGTCGCCGCTCCGGAGGTGACAAGAGGTAGTGCTGATCAGACGAGATTGATCGTCACGTCAATGTTCCCCCGGGTCGCCTTGGAATAGGGGCAGGTCTGGTGCGCGGCATCGACGAGCCGACGCGCGACGTCGGCGTCGATCCCCGGTAGGCTGACATTCAGCCGTGCCTTCAGGAAGTAGCCGCCGTCGCGATTCAGCAGATCCACTTCGGCATCAACGGCGACGTCGGCGGGAAGCGCGACCTTCGACTGGCCGGCCACCAGACCGATCGCGCCGATGAAACACGCGGACCAACCGGCGGCAAAAAGTTGCTCCGGGTTCGTCCCCGGACGGGAACTGCCGGGCGTGGAAAGCTTGGTGTCCAGACGTCCATCGTCGCTGCGGGCAGCGCCGTCGCGGCCGCCGGTCGTGTGGGTCTTGCCGGTGTAGAGTACCTTTTCAGCTGCGCTCATGGTGTTTTCCTTTCGACAGGTTTGCCGTCCGGGCCCGATTGCCCTGCGACTGTCGAGACGCATCTGGCGCCCTCAAGATGTATCGAATGTTTCACCGACGCCCGAAAATGTATGGAAACCCGCCAGGCGCCGGCGCCGATACACGCTGATACGAAGCCCATCCGAAAGTGGTTGTCGCCCATTGCGCCACACCAGCATGACGCGGCGCCGCATCCGGCGGGCCCTGTCTCCAATCACCGCGCACAAAAAAAACGCGGGGCCGGCGAACCGGATCCCCGCGCCTCCACGCAATCTGCGGGAGAAAAACTAGAAACGATCGACGGCGACAATTGCCTCGGCAAAAGCGAGCGGCGCCTCCTGCGGCAGGTTATGGCCGATTCCGCCGGCAATCAGCCGATGCTCGTATCTGCCGGAAAAACGCTTGGCGTAGGCGGCGGGATCGGGATGCGGCGCGCCATTGGCGTCGCCCTCAAGCGTGATGGTCGGGACGGTAATGGTAGGGAACTGCGCCAGCCGCTTTTCGAGGTCGTCGTACTGTGCTTCCCCCTCGGCCAGGCTGAGCCGCCAACGGTAGTTGTGGATCGAGATATCGACATGATCGGGGTTTTCAAGCGCCTCGGCACTCCTGTCGAAAGTGGCGTCGTCGAAGTTCCACTTGGGCGAGGCAAGCTTCCAGATCAGCCGGGCGAATTCCTTTCGGTTCTGCTTGTAGCCCTCATAGCCCCGCTCGGTGGCGAAGTAGAACTGGTACCACCAGGCAAGTTCGCCCTGCGGCGAAAGCGGCTTCCTGTTCACCTCCTGGCTGCCGATGAGATAGCCGCTGACGGAGACCAGCGCCTTGCAGCGCTCGGGCCACAGGGCCGCGATGATGTTGGCGGTTCGCGCACCCCAGTCGCAGCCGCCGATGACCGCCTTCTCAATCTTGAGCGCGTCCATCAGGGCAATGATATCCGTTGCGATCACAGCCTGCTGGCCGTTCCTCGGAGTGTCGGCAGACAGGAACCGGGTCGTGCCATAGCCGCGCAGATAGGGAACGATGACGCGATAGCCGGCATTGGCGAGCACCGGCGCCACGTCCACATAGGTGTGAACGTCATAGGGCCAGCCGTGCAGCAGGATCACGGCAGGAGCATCGCTGGCGCCAAGTTCGGCGTAGCCGACGTTGAGCACGCCCGCATCGATCTGCTTGAGGACGGGGAAGGACTTGTTCGTGCCCGGGGCGACGGCCGGTAGGCGCGGCGCCTCACCGGCTCCCGCTTGCGCTCTGACCGCACCAGCCGATGCGAACTGCGTTGCCGCCAACGAGAGTGCGATTGCGCCGATGAAACGACGGCGCGGGTGGTTGATTTCGTCCGACATTGACTACCCTCCGGGGAACTGAACTGGCATCACGAATGGAGTGCTGGTGTATCTGGGGCGTGTGCTTGGCGGCGTCCTATTGAAAGCACGTGTAGAAACGGCAGGGGCTGGATACACGGCGATACAATCGCATTTTCAAGGCAGGTTATTGCTGTCAGGCAACGCCTTCGCGTGCATTGCGGCGGATCGTCTGGGGCGGCTGCCCGAGCGTGCGCAGGAAGGCCCGGCGCATGCGGTCGCTATCGGCAAAACCGGTCTGCTCGGCAATCACGTCCATCGAGTGACGCCCCTGCTCCATCAGGAGCCGCGCGGCTTCCACCCGCAGATGCTCGACCGCTTTTGCCGGCGACTGGCCGGTCTCCGAACGGAAGGCGCGGCTGAACTGGCGCGCACTTAAGCCTGCGGCATCCGCGAGTTCGTCTACCGAGAGGACGTTTCGCAGGTTCGCCTTGGCGTAATTGACCGACTTCTGAATGCGGTCGGACTTCGGATCGAGTTCCAGCAGGGCGGAAAACTGCGATTGGCCGCCGGCGCGCCGGTGATAGACGACGAGCTTGCGTGCCACCTGACGGGCGACATCCTCGCCATGGTCCTTCTCGATCATCGCCAGCGCGAGATCAATGCTTGCCGTCATGCCGGCCGAGGTCCACACGCTGCCATCGACGATGAAGATACGATCCTCCTCGACCTTGACCTCGGGAAATCGCTCGCGCAGTTGACGGGCGAACACCCAATGGGTCGTGGCGCGACGACCGTCGAGCAGTCCTGACTCGGCGAGCATGAAGGCGCCTGTGCAAGGGGCTGCCACCCGGCGCGAGACCTCCAAGGCATGGCGCGCGAAGGCGGCGAGTCCCGGCGTTACCGGCTCGATCACGGTGCCCGCGCCGAACATGACGGTGTCATAGACCGCGTCGTCGAAGGCCTTCGTGAGCACGCCGAAGCCGGCGGACGCCTTGACCTCGCCGCCGGCCTCCGACAGCAACTCGATCGCATAGGCTGGTTCGCCAAGCGTCAGGTTGGCGATCTCGAAGGCGGTGACCGCCGCGAACCCCATGAGCTGAAATCCCGGAAAGACGACGTAGCCGATCCTGTGCATCTCACACCACCCCTGTCCGACTCTGTCTGGAATGGCCGCTTATAGCAGATTTACGCCATGGAGGAAACGCGACGGTCATGGCCGGCGCTCATTCGGGAAGCGGCTTGCCCGCATGTTCGGCCACCATGTAGGCCGCATACCAATCCGGCCAGTTATGGTCGTGCTCACCACCGTTGCGCTTCTCGTGCTCGCCATGGGCGGCGGCAGCGCGACGCAGGGCCGCCGCAAGGTCACCGACGGAAGCAAAGTCCGTCACCTCGGTATCCACACGCCCGGGCAGACGTTCGGTCACCTCTTGCAGCAGCCAGCCGTTGCCGTCGGGGTCGCTGAAGGTGGCATAGGAGCGGTAGCTGCGGCGCGCGGGATCGCGTCCGCTGATCGCTGGCTTTCCGGGGCCCTCGCGGTGGAAGATGTCGCTGACCTCGGCGCCCCGTTCGACGAGTTCCGCACGCGCGGCTTCGATATCCGAAACGACCAGATAGAGGCCGCTCGCCGAACCGGGCGTAGCCGAGGTCAGCCCGGTGCCGAAGTGGATCGATGCCGGCGAGCCCGGGGGAGTGAACTGCACAACGCGAAACGCATCGCCGACGGGAAAGTCGGCATCGAGCCGCCAACCGAGGCGACCGTAGAAATTTTTGGCGCGATCGACATCCGCGACCGGAATGACGGCGACCTCGAACTTCAGATCGACCGATGGTGCTCTGTTGTTGCTATCTGCACCTGTCATGACACTTCTCCTTTGTTGCGACGGTGGGGCGCGCTTTCGCACGCCTCTTCCTGTCAGCTCGGTTGACGCAGTGACTTGAATGAAGCCCTCAACTCGTCGACTAGGGCTTGCGGCTGTTCCCAGGCTGCAAAGTGCCCGCCCTTGGCGAGACGATTATAATGGATGAGCTTGGGGAATGCCTTCTCCGCCCAGGATTTTGGTGCCTGATAAAGCTCGTCCGGGAAGGCGCTGACGGCCACCGGGATCTGCACGCCCTTCGGCTGGAAGAAGGCAAGCTTGTTTTCCCAATAGAGCCGTGCCGACGACACGGCGGTATTGGTCAGCCAGTAGAGCGTGACATTGTCGAGCACGTCATCGCGCGTCAGCCCTTCCGGCTTGCCATCGAAGACGCGGGCGATCAACTCGTAGCTGCGGGCATCGTGGTCGAGCATCCAGCTCGCAAGCCCGATCGGCGAATCCTCAATCGCATAAAGCGTTTGCGGACGTTTGCTCATCTCCTGCGCATAGGACAGCCCGTTCCGGTAGAAGAAGTCGAGCTGCTCATAGGCGCGGCGCTCGTCGGCCGAAAGGTTCGCTGGTGCCGGCTGGCCGGCATCGAGGCTCTTCTGGATCTCGTCAGGCACGGTCGCCGGCATGTTGGTGTGGATCCCGAGCAAGCCCGCCGGCTGCTGCAGCGCCATCTGCTCGGTAACAGCGTCGCCCCAGTCGCCACCCTGCGCGACGTAATGGGAATAGCCGAGACGCTGCATCAGCACTGCCCAGGCGCGCGCGATCCGGACAGGGTCCCAGCCGCGCTCCGTCGGTTTGCCGGAGAAGCCGTAGCCGGGAAGCGAGGGGATGACCACGTCGAAAGCATCGGCTTCCGTGCCCCCATGCGCGTTCGGATTGGTCAGGGGATCGATGATCTTCAACTGCTCGATGATCGAGCCCGGCCAGCCGTGGGTGACGATGAGTGGCATCGCGTTCTTATGCTTGGAGCGCACGTGAATGAAGTGGATGTCAACGCCGTCGATGTTGGTCACGAACTGCGGCAGGTCGTTGAGTGTCTTCTCCACGCGGCGCCAATCGTAGTTTGTTGCCCAATAGTCGGCGAGCTTCTGCATGGTGGCAAGCCGCACGCCCTGGGTGCCGTCCGCCACCAGTTCGCGATCCGGCCACTTGGTCGCCGCGATGCGCTGCTTGAGGTCGGCAAGTGCGGCATCACTGGCGTGGAATTGGAAAGGGCGGATGGATTCGTCCGTGGCCGGTTTGGCAGCCGACGTGATTTGGAAGTCGCCGCCGGCGGACACGCCCGCCGCTTGAGCGGCGAGCGGAGGAAGCAGGATCGCGATCGCGCCCGACAATGCCAAGGCGGCCAGTCGGCGGTTTTGGACAATGGGCATGGAACGTCTGAACATCATCATTCTCCTGGTTCGATTGGCGAGGCGGGGAACCGCCTCGAAAGTCCGGGTTGGGAGGTTGCCGGAAGGTGAGCGGGCGCTAGCTCCCGATACGGTAGCGAGCAGCCGGCGTTTTCCTGGAAAGGTTCGGCATCAGCTTCTGCCGTGCGGCCTCATAGTCTGCCCAGTCAGCGGCATCCGGCAGCGCTGGGATAGTGATCACTTCGCCCTGGTCGAGGCCGGCAAGTGCCGCGTCCACCATGTCCTCGGCGCGCATGACGATCTCGCTCGGCACGTGTTCGATGGGGGTGCCGGCAATGCCCCAGAAATCGGTGGCGGTCGCACCCGGCAACACGGCCTGGATGCGGATATTCTTGTCGGCAAGTTCCTTTTGCAACGACAGGGTGAAGGCCAGGACGAAGGCCTTGGTGCCACCATAGACGCCGTTCAGAACTTCCGGCGCCACGCCGACGATCGAGGCGATGTTGATGATCGTGCCAGTGCTGCGCGCCGCAAATCCGGGTGCCACCGCATAGGTCAGCCGCGTCAGCGCGCTGACGTTGAGCGTGATCATCTCGTCCATCTTGTCGACATCGGAGGCGAGCAGCGGCGCCGTCGCGCCGACCCCGGCATTGTTGATCAGCATCGTGATGCTCGCATCGCTTTCGAGGATCTTCTCGACCCGCCTGATATCATCCCTGTTGCCGAGGTCCGCAGCGACGACTTCGATGGCGCGGCCGGTTTCGTCCGCCAGCCGGCGGGCTAGATCGTCGAGGCGTACGCGGTTGCGCGCGACGAGAATGAGGTCATATCCGCGATGTGCCAGGCGGTCAGCATAGATCGCGCCGATACCGGACGAAGCACCGGTGATCAGTGCAGTGCCTTTTGATTTGCTCATTTCAAGCTCCTTTGCTTGGGTTGGAGCCTCGATGGTACGGCCGAAAGATCGCGTCTCAAATGTCATAATTCCGTCTTTTCAGGACATAACCCGCCTGGGCGGACGCGAACCAAATTTCGCCGTGACCATGCGTGTGCTGTGTATCCGCGATGTGTTCGGAAGCGGCGTCTGTGTATCGCAATGTTTGAACGGCCGCGGACGGCGGTAAACCGATACGAAATGCCCTGGGGTTTCTGCCACTGCGCCTTAGCGTCAGAAAGCGAAACGGGGCCGACATGACGTCGGCCCCGTTATCGTCTGCAAGCAACTCCCTGAAAATACAGGAGGCTCAGAGATTGTAGAGACTGCGCGCGAACGCGCCGATGCCCTTTGCGTCGAGCAGGCTGAGCGGGGCACGAAACGTTACCCGCGCCACGCCCGGATGGCGGCCGATCTCGATTGCACCTGCGATCGTTGCCCGGTTCATCACTTCGGGAACGCTGAGACCGAGCAGGTCTGCCGCCCGCTCCAGCCCGTTCGTGGTCGCATCGTTGAGGTTCGCGCCCGTGCCGATGAAGGTGACCGGGGCGTCAGCTTCCACCTCTCGGACACCGTGCTTGCGGGCAAGTGCCGCCACCCGCGTGCGTTCCGCCTCGTCGAGCGGACGTGCAAGGAACGGTACATCATCCAGCACCGGCAGAAGGATCGGCCCGTCGATCTTGAGCCCCTTGATGACATGGACCTCCAGCGTCACCGTGCCGGCGACGTCGCAGGTATGGCCGGCAATTTCGCCGTCGCCCTGCAGGGCATGCATGTCCCCCATATAGATGCCACCACCCGGCACCTTGACCGGGCAGATCAGGATCGCGCCTTCCCGCACGGTATTCACGTCCATGTGGCCGTCAGTCTTATGCTGGACGAGTTCGTCCGCGGTCAGGGAGTAAGCATGTGGTGCGTCGGTCAAAAACTGGCCGAAATCGCCGGCATTGTGCGAGTCCGGCATCGCCTTCGATGGCGTCGTGCCCAATTGGCCGAGGAATGGCCGAAGCCTTGTGGCAACACCGATGAGGTCCGCTGGCGCGAAGGTCAGGATCGGATGCTGGATCGAGCCGTCCGGCAGGGCCAGCAGCCGTTCCGCATCCGTGGCAAAGGTCTCGGCAGTCGCTTTGCCGACGGTCAGCCCCACCTGGCGCTCATCGTCGAAGGCGATCGTGTAGCCGTTGGTGAAGATGAAGGGCGTCGCGTCCGCGCCGCACTTCTCGCAGCGGATCGCAGTCTGGCCGATGCCCTCCACGCGCGTGCGCGGCCATTCCGTGCCGCAGCCCGGGCAAACGGCCGCGCAGAAGGGATCACCGTTGAAGCGACCAGCCACCACCTCGTCGTTGCCCGAGGCCGTCGCCGCGGACGTGACGATCAGCGATCGGATCCGAATGGCAACGGCGTCGCCGATTTCAGCGCCCGCGACCGCCACAGGGCGCGTCACCTCATGTCCGCCGCGGATCTCCGGCGTGATCATCGGCCCCCAACATCCCGGCGCCGTGTTCGCGATGATGACACCGCCATCGGCGACAGGCCCCAGCATCGGCTCGGCGGGGTCGAGTATCCCGTTGGTCAACTCGTTGACAAATACTGTCCGAGCCCCGGTCGTCTGGCGCTCTCTCGTTTTCTCCAGCATGTCACTTTCCTCCAGGTTGATTGGCATCAAAGGTTCGGGCCGCCCGTCTCGGCGGTACTATCGTCAGTCGAAGAACGGATCGGCAAACTCCTCGTGCGGCGCCTCTTGCAGCAATCCTGCTCCCTTCTCAGCAACCGTTGCAGATCCGGAACCGGAGACGAGTGCGGCAAGAAGCGAGGGTTCTCTCGGGTCGCTATCCCAGGCGCATGGTGCCGCCGCGAGCGCGGCGATGGCGAAAACTGTCGCGAAGATACGCATGATGGCTCCTTCCGTTATTGATGTCAGCAGCGGCGTTTCGTCGCCGAAGGCTCGAAACGTGCTCGCGGCCAGAGTGTCTCTTGGGCGTATCGCGGATGTGTGCAGCAGGCCGCGAAACTGTATCCTTTGTAAAAGGCGGATCTGGCTCGGTCCTCTGGGACGCCTCACGGCGCCTCATCAGCTAAGAAGCGCTGTCCGCCACAAGCACCGGCTTCTGCCGATAGAGGCCCGGAAACAGACGATGCAGCGCGCCGATCTTCGGTTTCTCGTAGATGACCACATAGGGCTGGCCGGGATTGTTGTAGACGTAATCCTGGTGATACGCCTCGGCCGGGTAAAAGGTCTTCCCGTCCTCGATGGTCGTCGCAATCGGGCGGTTGAAAACGCCGCTCGCATCCAGTTGCGCGATATAGTCGGTGGCAACCTTCGCCTGCTTTTCATCGCGCGGAAAAATCGCCGATCGATATTGCGGTCCGCTATCGGGTCCCTGCCCACCAAGCTGCGTCGGATCATGAGCGACGGAGAAGTAGATCTCGAGCAGCTTGCCGTAGCTCACCTGCTTCGGGTCGAACGTGATCTCCACCGCTTCGGCATGCCCTGTGGCGCCGGTCTCCGTCTTTTCGTAGGTCGCCGTCGCGGCGCTGCCGCCCGCGTATCCTGACGTGACACTCGCGACGCCGGCCACGTGCTGGAACACCGCCTGCACGCCCCAGAAGCAACCGCCGGCAAAGACCGCCGTCTGGCGGCCGTCCGTCGGCGCGATATCGTGGAGCGCCATCGGCACAGGCCTGGTCTCCTGTGCCGCCGACGGCGGCCCGTTGAGAACGAAGATCAATCCGCCACCGACCATGGTTGCGGCGACGAGAAGGCGTCGCGTGAAGGCGGACCAGGTGCGCCCGCGCCGTTTTTCATTGTCACTCATGGCAAACTCTCATCCAAAGGTGAAAACGAAGGCTTCTGCGCCGGGTGCGAGAAAGCGGATCTCGAAGGTCCGCTCCCGGGCTGCTCCGGACTGGCGGACGAGTTGATAAAGGCGGGTCGCCGTAACGGTACCTTTGCCGGCCGCATCGATATCCGCGCCATGGTCCGCGCCCGGCGCCACCCCATCGATGGTAATCTGAAACGGGACCGGCCTGCCGCCGGCGCCAGGGCCGAGCACCAGGTGCAGGTCCCGCGCGCGGAACCGGTAGGTGATGCCGCCGCCGGCCTCGTTGAGGCGTGCCTCTTCGGCGCCGACCGTCCAGTTGCCGGTCAGCCCCCATTCATTGAGCCCCGGTTTGCCGACCGTGTATCGCGCGGACGTGTTGGCCGAGACGCCGTCGGGCGAGACGAAGTTTGCGGCACGCGCATAACCGACATAGGTCTCGCCGGATCCGAGGCGTGCCAGGTCCGGCGAGGCCTCGGCACCCCTAGCATTCGGCTTCACCAGATCGTCTTCGGCCTTCTTCTTGCCGGCGGCTTCCGCCAGCAGATCCTGGATCACCCGCTCGGACCCTTCATAGTCGCCCTCGCCGAAATGGGTGTAGCGGATCTGCCCCTCGGCATCGATGAAGTAGTGGGCCGGCCAGTAGCTGTTGGAGAAGGCGCGCCAGATGGCGAAGTTGTTGTCGATCGCCACCGGATAGGTGATCTTGAAATCGCGCACCGCCTTCTCGACGTTGCCGATCTGCTTTTCGAAGGCGAATTCGGGGGCGTGCACGCCAATGACGACCAAACCTTGGTCCCGGTACTTCTCCGCCCAGGCCCGAACGTAAGGGATGGTTCGGATGCAGTTGATGCAGGAATAGGTCCAGAAATCGACGAGAACGACCTTGCCGCGGAGCTCGGCCGGCGTCAGCGGCTTCGAATTCAGCCACTGAACCGCGCCGTCGAGCGACGGAAATTGCCCTTCCACCGGAAGGTCGCTGCGATAGGCCGCCTGTCGCGTATCCTTTGCGGCAAGGGTCATGCGGGTGCTTGCGACGTCCACGGGCGAAGCACCGCTGCGCAGGCGATCGAGGATCGACTGTTCGACGCCCGACGTGCTGGCATAGGAAAGCTGCGCCAAAAGACCGGTGTCGAGCCCCAGCGCGATCGCGCCAACACCGGCGAGCACCGCGACGCCGAGACCCTGGCGGATGCGGTCGCCGAGGCCGAGGAAGCGCTTCATCGCCGCGAATACTCTGGCGCCGGCCAGGACGGCGAGCGCCAGCGAGGTCGCAGCACCGGCCGCATAGGCCACAAGCAGCAGCGTGGTCTGCGCATTCGCGCCGTTCAGCGCCGCCCCGGTCAGCACCAGACCGAGCACCGGTCCGGCGCAGGGCGCCCAGAGCAATCCGGTCGCAACGCCAAGGAGGATCGAGCCGCCGATGCTGCCCTTCTCCCCGGTCGCAGCCTTTCTCGACAATCGGTTGCCGAGTTCCACGAGCGGACCGGTCACAAAGGCGGCAGCCCGCGTCGAGAGCAGCGTCACGCCGAAGACTGCGAGCATCGCGATCGCTGCGTAGCGGCCATAGGCGTTCGCCTGCACCGCCCAGTTGCCGCCTAGGGCTGCAAGCGAGGCGATACCCGCAAAGGTCACGATCTTGGCGAGCAGCATCGGAAGAATGCTGGTGGAAAAGGGTTGGCCGGCGCGGGCAAACACGAATGGCAGCACCGGCAGGATGCATGGGCTGACGATCGTCAGCACGCCGGCAAGATAGGCTACAACAAAGAGGATCATCACCGTCTCTCCGCATGGGATCAATGCCCGAGGCACAGATCGCTTGTCACGTGCGGCAGAGGACCATCGAGACGTATCGCGGATGTTTCCGACAGGAGCGGAATTGTATCTCAGTGCATCAGGGTGGCTCCCGATCGTCGCAAATCGCGCAATCAATATATTCCATGAAATATAACGACATGCCATAGTGCGGCCTGACCGATCCCTCTCGCTATCGTGGCCTTCATGTTGAAATCTCTTGCGATAATCTTCTCAGCCGTGCTCGGCCTTGCCTCAGGCGCCGCCGAGGCGCGTACGATCACCGATGCCGCCGGGCGGACGGTTGAGGTTCCCGATACCATCACCCGCGTGCTTGCTGCCGGCCCGCCGGCCTCGGTGCTCACCTATGTTCTGGCGCCGGACAAGCTCGCCGGCTGGGTGCGCGAGCCGACGGAGGAGCAAAAGGCATATCTGCTACCGTCGGTCCGCGACCTGCCGACCTATGGCCAACTCACGGGCAAGGGCGGCAGCGCCAACGTCGAGGCGGTGCTTGCCGCCAAGCCGGACATCATCCTCGACGTTGGAACCGTCAACGACACCTACCGCTCGCTGGCCGATAAGGTGCAGGCGCAGACCGGCATTCCCTACGTGCTGATCGATGGACGCTTCGCCGATAGCGGCAAGACGCTGCGCGACGTCGGCGCGCTGCTTGGCGTGGCCGAACGCGCCGAAACGCTCGCAACCTATGCCGACCAGCGGATCAAGGATCTGAACGACAGTCTCGCCATGATACCGGCCGATCAAAGGCCGCGCGTCTATTATGGCCGCGGCCCGGAAGGGCTAGAAACGGGGCTTTCTGGCTCGATCAATGTCGAGATCCTGGAAGCCGTCGGCGCCGAAAACGTCGCGGCGGCAGCCGGCAAGGGCAGCCTGACCCAGGTGTCGCTCGAACAGATCCTCTCCTGGAACCCGGACGTCATCATCGCGGCAAGCGGAAAGTTCGCAGCCTCGGCCAAGAAGGACCCGCTCTGGGCCGACGTGAAGGCAATCACGACCGGTCGTGTCTTCACCGCGCCGTCCCTGCCTTACGGCTGGTTCGACTCGCCGCCTGCGATCAACCGAGTGATCGGCGTCGTCTGGCTGCAGAAGCTGTTTTATCCCGACCGCTTCAAGGGGGACCTGAAGGCTGAGACCCGCGATTTCTACAAGCTGTTCTACCAGGTCGACCTGGCGGACGAACAAGTGGCCACGCTCCTGAAGGGGGCGGTGCCGGCTTCGAAATGAACAGGAGGCAGGAAACATCGGGCATGCTGGCCGACGGGCGCAAGGGCAATCTCTGGCTCCTCGTCGGCCCCCTCCTCCTGCTCGCCCTGGTGTCGATGTCGGTCGGCAAATATGCCGGCCCGTCGGAGATCGCCGGGGCGCTGCACGCGGCCCTATCGGGACAGTCGAGCGACCCCGTTCTTTCAACCGTGCTCTGGAACGTGCGGCTGCCTCGGGTGGCGGGTGCGATCCTGATCGGCGCAGCACTTGCCGCAGCCGGCGCCACCTATCAGGGGCTTTTCCGCAATCCCCTCGTCTCGCCGGATATCCTTGGCGTTTCCGGCGGTGCCAGTCTCGGCGCCGTCATCGGCATCTTTCTGTCGCTGCCGGTCCCGGCAATCCAGGCGATCAGCTTCGCCGGCGGGCTGCTCGCCGTCGCCGCAGTCTATGCCGTCGGCATGGCAATCCGCGGACGCGATCCGGCCCTGACGCTCGTTCTGGCAGGGATCGCCATCGGCGCCCTCGTCGGTGCCGGCATATCGCTGATCAAGATCCTCGCCGATCCCTATGACCAGTTGCCGGCGATCACCTATTGGCTGCTCGGCAGCCTCACTGCGATCACGCGTCTCGACGTCGTTTCGATCCTGCCGTCGCTTTTGATCGGGCTGGTGCCGCTGGTGCTTTTTCGCTGGCGCATGAACCTGATGACGCTCGGCGACGAGGAAGCCCAGACCTTGGGCGTCGACACGCGTCTTACCCGCGCATTGCTGATCGCGGCGGCAACGCTGATCACTGCGGCGGCCGTCTCCGTCAGCGGCGTCATCGGCTGGATCGGCCTCGTCATCCCGCACATTGCGCGCATGCTGGTCGGCCCGGACTTCCGCCGCCTGCTGCCGGCCTCGATGATATCTGGTGCTGCCTATCTGCTTGTTGTCGACATGCTGGCGCGCAGCATCGCGCTCATCGAAGTGCCGCTCGGCATCCTGACCGCTGCCGTTGGTGCGCCCTTCTTCCTGTGGCTGCTCGCCTCCGGCCGGAGGGCCTGGCTATGACGCTGGACATCAGGGATCTCGCCTTCGGCTATGGCGGACGCACGGTAGGCGAGAATGCCTCCCTGTCGCTTGAGTCCGGCGAGGTGCTGGCCCTGCTCGGCCCCAACGGCGCCGGCAAGACGACGCTGTTCAAGACCGTCCTCGGCCTTCTGCCAGTTAAGGCTGGAGACATTATCCTGGACGGACGACCGCTTTCCGCCTGGTCGCGGCGCGAACGCGCCAGGCAGATCGCCTATGTCCCGCAGGCGCATGCGGCACTTTTCCCGTTTACAGTGCTGGAGGTGGTGTTGATGGGGCGAGCCCCTCACCTCGCGCCGTTCTCATCGCCTGGCGCTCGCGACCGTCGGATTGCCATGGAAGCGCTTGGCGGCCTCGGCATGGCCCACCTTGCCATGCGCCCCTATACCGAGATCAGCGGTGGCGAACGCCAGATGGCGTTGATCGCCCGCGCACTGACGCAGGAACCCGCCATCCTCGTCATGGACGAGCCGACCGCCAATCTCGACTATGGCAACCAGATGCGGGTGCTTTCGCATGTCCGAGCGCTGGCGGCACGCGGGCTTTCGGTCGTGCTTTCGACGCACAATCCGGATCACGCCTTCCTGGTCGCGGACCGCGTCGCCCTTCTCCACGCCTCGAAACTCAGCGCGCTCGGCTTACCCAAGGACGTGTTGACGCCCGCCTCTCTCAAACAACTCTACGACATCGATGTGGTGATCGGCTCGATCGACGGCAGCGACGCCCGTCTCTGTGCGCCGCGCCTCACCACCCCCTCTGCAAGGAAAGGAACTGACCATGGTCCGCCAGAACGAAATCCGTGAGAACGAGGTGGCCGTGGTACCGCCCGCGGCAACCGACGCCGGTCTCGTCTTTATCGGCCGCATTTCCACGCCCTGGACCTCGCGCATGGAAACCCCTTGCCAGGGTCGGCATGACGGCCCTGTCTGCCGTATCGAAATCTTCGAACCCTGGGTCCTGGCGCTGAAAGGCGTGGAGGCGTTCGAGCGGCTGGAAATCCTCTACTGGCTCGACCGTTCGCGGCGCGATCTGGTGTTGCAAAGCCCAGCCAGCAACGGCGAAGTGCACGGAACATTTTCACTGCGCTCGCCGGTTCGGCCGAACCCGATCGGCACCTCGATCGTCAAGCTCGAAGCCGTGGAAGGCTCGAGCCTTCTCGTGCGCGGCCTTGATTGCCTCGACGGTACGCCACTCATCGATCTCAAGCCCGACCGGACGCTGTTCAAGCCGATTGCGCCGCCGCAACGCGGCGACTTCGAGACCGGCGACGGCAAAGCGCATTACTGCCAGAAGGCGTGATCCGGTCGCGATTTGGCAGGGCGCGACGGTCGATCCACGCGCCCTTGCCGCAAGCGTATCAGTCGATGCCGACCATGACATCCGAGGCCTTGATGACCGCGTAGGCTTCGCCGCCGACCTTCAGGCCAAGTTCGTCGACCGACTCGTTGGTGATCGCTGCAGTCACGATCGAGCCGCCGACGTCGATCCGGACATGGGCGGTGGTTGCGCCCTTGATGACTTCGACAATCTTGCCCTTGAGGCGGTTGCGCGCGCTGATTTTCATGCGGTTCTCCTTCGTGTTGACCAGGCTGAATGTCGCGGTCACCGCATTCAGCCGCTAGGCCAGACGGGGTTTAGCCCGGATCGCGGCTGCGAATAGCGGCGTTCGAGGCGAAACAGTATCACCGTCGCGCATGGACGTGCAGTTTCCCCGCAGCATTGTCAGGTCAATCGCGGAGCGTGATCCACACCGGCGCATGATCGCTCGCACCCTCCATGCCACGAACCTCCCGGTCGATGCCGGCACCGGTAAGCTTGCGGGAAAGCTTGCGGCTGAGCAGCATATGATCGAGCCGAAGCCCCGCGTCGCGCTGCCAACGGTTCCGGCGATAGTCCCAGAAGGTGAAAAGCTGGTTCGTCGGGTGGATCTTGCGCAGCGCATCGAGCCAGCCCTGGTCGAGAAGTTCGCCGAATGCGGCGCGGCTTTCGGGCTGGACCAGCGCATTGTCGTCGTAGGAGGTTGTCGGGTAGATGTCGCGCGGCTCCGGAACTATGTTGTAGTCGCCGGCAAGCACGACCGGCAGATCGAGGGCGAAGAGTTCGGCGGCATGTTTGGCCAGACGCTCGTGCCAGGCAAGCTTGTAGACGAACTTGGGGCCTGGCTGTGGGTTGCCGTTGGGCGCGTAGATACAGGCGACCAGGATGCCGCTGACGGCAGCCTCGATATAGCGCGCCTCGGCATCCGACGGGTCGCCGTCGAGCCCGACACGGGTCAGCACCGGCTCGCTGTCTCGGGCGAGGATCGCCACACCGTTCCACGCGGATTGTCCCTGCCGCACGGTGCCGTAGCCGGCCGCTTCGATCGCCGAGCGCGGGAACTGGCGATCGGGCGCCTTCAACTCTTGCAGACAGACGATGTCCGGCTCCGCCTCGCCCAGCCAGGCGATCAGGTTGTCGAGCCGCCTGTTGATGCCGTTGATGTTGAAGGTGGCGATCTTCATTCCGGCGATCGGATCAGCGTGTCAGCCGGGCAGCCCAGGCTGCCACCGCATCGGCCAAGGTCCTTAAATGATCGGCGGTCGAAAAGCCGGAAATGCTCTTGCGCGGTTTGAGATCATGGTCTCCGTCCTCGAGCCACAGGACTTCGATCGCATCGGAAAGCACGTAGTTCTGCACTTCCTCGCGCGTGCCGAATTCGTCGCGGGCTCCCTGGCAGATCAGCGTCGGCGTCTTGAGGCCGGCCAGGTGCTTGGTGCGCAGTTGCTCGGGCTTGGCTGGCGGATGGAAGGGATAACCGAGGCAGAGCAGCCCGGTGATCCTGCCGGCCGCATGCAGCGGATCGGCGATCATGCTCGCGACGCGTCCCCCCATCGACTTGCCGCCGATGATAAGTGGGCCTTTGACGTCCAGATCCTCGATGGCGGCGAGATATTCCGGATTGAGCGTGTCGGCGCGAGGCGGCGGCTTGCGCCCCTCAACGGTGCGCCTTGCCGCCATATAGCCGAACTCGAAGCGTGCAACGCGAAAGCCTGCCGTCGCAAGCGTCCCTGCGGTCGCGGTCATCGAAGCCGAATCCATCGGCGCGCCGGCGCCATGGGCAAGAAGGATGGTGACCGCGGCATCGTCGGGTCCGTCGAAGAGAAATTTGTCGCCCATATCAGCCTGTTCTCGGGCGGCTCTGCAGGTCGACATATTGCACGCCGCGCTCCGCCGTTCGCGCCCATTCGCTATCGCTATCGAGTTCGAGATAGCGGGTCCACCAACGCTTCGCCTCCGCGAGATCGCCGGCATCGAATTCGAGTTTCGCCAGGTTGAAGACGGCGTCGGCATAGTCGCCGTCAATCTCGATCGCCTTCCCGAGATGCCTGCGCGCGGCGTCGATCCGCCCCCGTTCGTTCATCAGCCCCGCGAGGTTGAACCAGGCCTCGACGAAGGATGGATCGAGCTTGATGGCGCGGGCGTAATCATGGGCCGCATCTAGCTCCCGTCCGGCTGCCTTCAGGCAATTGGCGCGGTTGAAGGCCGCGACCGAATCCGTCCGGTCCATGGCAAGATAGCGTTGATAGAAGGCCGCAGCCTCCAGGTAGTCGCCATTGGCTTCCGCCTCCTCGGCCAGATCGAAGAGATCTTCCAGGGCGGCATCGTCGGGTGTGTCGAGATCGAAGAGCAATTGCCCATTCAGCTCGCTCAGGCCCTCGGCGCTGCGGGCATAGATCGCATCGGTGCCACCGTGGTGCAGCGAAAGCGCCGTCAACGAGGCGACCGGTCCGGAGCGATGAACGGACCGGGCGATCGCAGTCCAACTCGCGCCGCTGGCAATCAGCTCGGCATATTTCCTGGCGAGAATGAGGTCGCGGAACGAGTAGGGCTCGCTGTCATGCTCGAAAGCGTCGAACAGGGAGAGCAAGTCGAAGATGCGCGGCGAGAGCCTCGCCTGATCGATCAGCGACTGGCGACTAAGCGCGGACGCAGCTGGCACCGACATCAACCCCAAAAGGCGAAGAAAGCCGTTCTCGCTGATAAGCCACCGCCCGGACGAATGTTCGGCATCGAAACGGGCTTCGATCTCCGCCTCGCTCGATTTGGCAAGCAGGCTGCGGCCGAACACCAGATAGGTCGTCTGGCGCGTCACGCCGCGACGCACGTGGCCGTGCTGGCGCTCGACCTCGCGCGCCACAAGCCGGCGCGGGAAGGCCGACAACGCCCCGACGATACCGAATGTCTGGCCTGCAACAGCCATCAGGCTTTCTTCTTCGCGGCCGGCTTTGCCGCCGTCCGCTTGGCTGGCGCTGCCGCCTTGGTGGTTTGCTTGGCTGCCGGCTCGGCCTTGGGCTTGCTCTTTGCAGGCGGCTTCGACTGCGACAGGCTCGCCTTCAGCGCATCCATAAGGTTGATGACATTGCCGCGCTCAGGGGCTGCCGCAATGATCGGCTTATGACCTTTGAGCTTCTCGCGGATCATCTTCATCAGCGCGATCTCATAACGATCCTCATAGTTCTTCGGGTCGAAGACCGTCATCTTCTGCTGGATCAAGGCTTCGGCAAGCTGCAGCATTTCAGGGTCCGGATGACCAACGGGTACATTGCCGAAATATTCAGCGGTTCCGCGCACTTCGCTCGGGTTTCTCAGCGTACAGACGAACATTCCGGTTTCGCGCGCGCCGATGGTCACGACGCGTTCACGGCTCGAAAGCACCAGGCGCGCGATCGCCACCTTGCCGCTCTTTTTCAGCGCTTCGCGCAGGACGACGAAGGTTTCCTCGGCCATCGCGCCGTCGGGCGCGAGATAATAGGGCGCGTCCTGGTAGATCACGTCGACGGAGCCTTCATCGACGAAGGCCTCGATGTTCATCGTGTGATTGGATTCGATCCTGACGCTGTCGAGATCGCTGTCCTCGATGATGATATATTTCTTGTCCTCGTATTCGTAGCCCTTGACCAGATCCGAGCGCTCGACGAGCCCGAGTTCCGGATCGACCGGCTTCATGTTGATCCGGTTGTGGGTGTCCTTGTGCAGCTGGTTGAAGCTGATGCGCTCGCTCGAACTGGTCGCCGGATAGAGCCTGACGGGGCAACTGACGAGACTGAGTTTGAGATAACCTTTCCAACTTGCCCTGGGCGCCATTGATGTCTCCTACGCGGCCAAACGCATTACGTCCTCGTTTCGGACAGAAGCGGCAGATCCTTGGCAAAGTCGTCGATATCCGCCCAGGGATCGCCGAAAGTATCCAGAAGTCCAGGCAGCGAAGAATAGTTCAAATCCTCCGGAGCGTCGATAGTCTCCAGATCCGCCCACTGAAGCGGGGCCGAAGCCGGCAGATTGGTGCGTGCCCGCAGCGAATAGGGAGCGGCCGCCGTATGGCTGCGGGCATTGCGGTGGAAGTCGATGAAGATGCGCTTGACGCGGTTTTCCTTGCCCATGGTCGTGGTGAAGGTCTGGGGTGCGGCCGCCGCCAACCGCGTCGCTATCGCGCTCGTTGCCTGGTGTGTCTTCTTCCAGTCCAGCTTCGGCTTGACCGGCACCACGACGTGGATGCCGCTGCCGCCAGACGTCTTGACGAAAGGAACGAGGCCGATTGCTTCCAGCTCGCCGCGAATATGGACCGCTGCCTCGACCACGTCGCGCCACGAGATCCCCTCGCCGGGATCAAGATCGAAGACGACGCGATCGGGCTTCTCCAAGCGCGTGCGCCGCGAACCCCAGCTATGAAGCTCGATCACGCCGAACTGAGCGAGCGCCAGATAACCCTTCGTGCCCTCGATCGAGAGGAAGGACTTGCTCTCGCCCTCGGAATTGGTCGCGTTGAAGCTGACGATGGAGGGCGGCATGCCGGTGAAGGGATGGCGCTGGAAGAAGCAATCGGCCCGCTTCCCCGTCGGGCAGCGGAAAAGCGACACCGGTCGTCCGAGGATATGCGGCAGCATGAAATCGCCGACGAGCGCATAGTAGACGGCAATGTCGAGTTTGGTCGGTCCGGATCTTCCGAACACCCGGCGGTCGGCGTTGGTCACCTGGATCGTCGCCAGGTCGGCGTCCGTGATCAGCCGCTTGCGCGGCGCCGTCGCCGGGGCCGAAAGCTCGACATCGCGAAGCCCCTTGAACACCGCATGCCGCAAGACATTGTCGGTCGTGCGGTTGGAGTAGTGGATGCGGGCGGATAGCACCGGCCGCACCCAGAGGATTTCCTTGGGCGCACCGTCCAGCGCGGTCTCACCCCCGCGCAAGGCTTGCAGCCGGGCGAGTAATTGCTTGGCTGTCGCCGCATCGAAGCCGGTGCCGACCTTGCCGCGGTAGTGCAGCTCGCCGCCCACCCACTCCCCGAGCGCCAGTGCCGCCAGCCCCTCGGCCGCCTCGGAGACGGTGTAGCCTGCGATCACGAAGTCTTCGCTTTTGAGCGCTTTGGTCTTGGTCCAGGTCTGGGTGCGTCCGCTGCGGTAGGGTGCGGAGGCACGCTTTGATACGATCCCTTCCAGCCCCAGCTCGGCGACCTGATCGTAGAGCCCGCGCCCGTCACCTTCCACATGGTCGCTGAACTGAATGGCGGAACGGCTCGATATCTGCCCTTCAAGCAGCTGCGCCAGCAGACCCTTGCGCTTTTCCAATGGAACTTCGGCGAGATTCCAGCCGTCGAGATGGAGGATGTCGAAGGCATAGAAGACGAGCTTGCCATCGGTCCCGGATGAAAGAGCCTCCTGCAACAGCGAGAAGCGGCTAATGCCCTTGTCGTCGAGAGCGACGATCTCGCCATCGATCATCGCTTCCCGACAAGGCAACTTGCGGAATGCGTCTGGCAGATCGCCGTAGCGTTTCGTCCAGTCGAGCCCGCTGCGCGTGATTAGCCGTACGGAACCATCCGAGAGATCCGCCATCGTGCGGTAGCCATCGAACTTGATTTCGTGCAGCCAGGTCTGTTCTCCCGGTGAGGCCCCGGGCGGTTTCGGGGTCGGGCTGGCGAGCTGCGGCTCGATCCGCTGCGGCTTCGGACCTTTCACAGCGCCCGGCAACGAGCCGGGCTTGAGGACGGCCGGCTTCGCCGCTTTAGCCGGCTTCTTTGGCGGCTCGACCAATTCTTCGATGCGCCGCCCGCTTTTCACGCTCTCCGGGCGTGCCGTCAGAATGTCGACATCAGCATCGGCGGCTGGATCATGCTCTTTGAACAGCAGCCAGTTGCGCGTGTCGTCGTCTCCCGGTTTCGGCTTCAGCCGCGTCAGCATCCAGCCGCCATTGAGCTTTTCGCCGGCTAGACGGAACTTGAACGCGCCGGTTCTCAGGCTCTTTTCGATATCGTCCATCGGTGCCCAGACGCCGGTATCCCAGACGATCATCGGCCCACCGCCATATTCGCCTTCCGGGATGACGCCCTCGAAGTCGACGTAGTCGAGCGGATGATCCTCAGTCTCGACAGCCAGCCGTTTGTCGGCGGGGTTGAGCGACGGCCCCCTGGGGACCGCCCAGCTTTTCAGCACGTCGCCGACCTGTAATCTGAGATCATAGTGATCGGCAGTGGCATGGTGCTTGTGCACGACGAAACGATTGCCCTCCCCGCCACTTCTTCCGGCAGGCTCCGGCGTCCGGGAAAAGTCCCGCTTCGCACGATAGGTCGTGAGTTTCGACGTCGCCATGCAGCAAAGCTAGAACGTGTTCGCAAAGGTCGCAATATCCGCCACGGCCAGGACACGCGGCACAGAAATTTCGGAAAACAATTGCTTTCTCAACTCGGCTCACCTAAAAATTCGACGAATTTGGAAAGCCGCCATGATCGAAAAGCAGAAGACGCCACGCTCCCGCGGCCGTCCGCAGGTCCGACCGGACGACGAGACGCGCCAGGTGATCGTCCTCGCCGCCGAACGGCAATTCTGCGACTTCGGCTACGAGGCGGCGAACATCAACGTCATAGCTCAGAATGCCGGCGTTTCCACCAAGACGCTCTATCGGCTGTTTCCCACCAAGGCCGATCTCTTCGAGCGCGTCATCTCCCTCAGGATCGCCGAGTTCGTACTGGAAGCCGATGAAGAGAACCTGGAAGATCTGGGCGTAAGGGGTGGCCTGGTGCACCTGCTTGCCGCCTACGGACATCTCGTGCTCTCGCACGACACGATCGCGATCATCCGCCTGGTGCTCGCCGAGGCAGAACGCTTTCCCGAAGTTGCTGCCACCTTCTGGGAACAGGCGATCCAGCGGACAAGTGCCACCTTGGAGCGATGGCTGAGGACGCAGGTGGCCCACGGCCGGCTCGCGGTGGCAGACCCGCGTCTGACCGCAGGCATGCTGCGCGGCATGATGGCGATGGAGCCGCAACGCGCCGTCATGATGGGTTGCCTTGGCACCATCGACGAGGCGACGATCACGGCGCGAGCAGAAAGCTGCGCCGACATTTTCCTGACAGGCGCCTTGCCGAGATAGAGCCGTCGCTCTTCACGGCAAACTTTGGCGATGTCATCCAGCTGTCATCAAGCTGTAACGTGAGACAGTATAACTCTCCGCGCGGAAGCCCTTCCGCCGGACGCATGAGGCGTCGCGACCAGCCTTCGGCATGGCCTCCTCCCCTTGCACGTCCGGTGATTGTTATGCGTTTGTCCGCGAAGCTTCCTCTCGCTGCGGCGGCTCTGGCCGCCTTTTCCATTGCTGCCACCAGTCTTGCCAGCCTGACCGTCAGCGGCAATCTCTCGTCACGCGCGGCAATCGAAAAGCTGGAGGCGCTCGCCGATGCCCGCCGCAACGAGCTACGCCATTACCTCACCACCGTGGAAAACGACCTGCGCAATCTGCAAGCCCAGAAGTCCGTCGCCAAGGCGCTAACCGACCTCAATGGCGCAGCCGCCAAGTTCGGGGAAAAGACCGAAAGCGAATTGCAGCGCCGCTATCTGGCGGAAAACCCCAACGCCGAAGACAAGCGCGCCCTCTACAGCTCCGCCGGCGTCGACGACTACGACGCGCTGCATGCGCGCTATCACCCGTTCTTCCGGCGCTTCGCGGAAGCCCACGGCTATCGCGACGTGCTGCTCGCCAATCTCAGCGGCGATGTCGTATACGCCCTCAACAAGAAGCGGGATTTTGGCGTCAACCTCAAGGACGCGGCCTGGAAGGACACCGGGCTTGGCCGCGTCTTCCGGGAAACGGCCGAGGGAACGGACAAGAGCAAGCTCGCCTTTGCGTCCTACGAGGCCTATTCGCCGCTTGGCGGCAGCCCCGCTGCGTTCGTCGCCACCCCCCTGGAATCGATCGACGGCAAGATCGGCACGCTGATCCTCGAAATGCCGGATGGGCGCATCGGCGAAATCGTCGGCAACCGCACGGGCCTTGGCGAAACCGGCGAAACGATTTTGCTCGACAGTAACGGGTTCTTCCTCGCCGACAGCGCCGCCACACCCGGCAACGATATGCTGAACGCCCGGATCGTGGCCGACCAGCCGGCGGAAGACGGCATCGTCAGCAGCAGGCTTGCGGATTTCCGCGGCGAGGAAGCCCAGATGGCGGCCACCAACCTTGATGCTTTCGGCACGCGCTGGACCATTGCTGCGGTCATGACCTCGCAGGAGGCCTTTTCCGCGGTTACCGCCTTGCGCAACTGGACGCTCGCGACCGCGCTTGCCGTCCTCGCGGCTGCGCTGGCGATCTCCATCTGGTACTCGCGCCGACTGACGCACCCGATTACCGGTCTCGTCCGCGACATGAGCAGGCTCGCCGATGGCGACACGACGATCAGCGGTGTTGGCGGTACCCGCAAGGACGAGATCGGTGACATGGCCCGCTCCGTCCTTGTTTTCCGCGACGCTCTTCGCGACCGTGCCCGCCTCGAAACCGAGGCAGCGGAGACGCAAACCATGATCGAGGAGGAACGGCACGGCCGCGAGACGACCCAGGCCGAGGTATCGCGCCAGATCAACGAGGCCGTCGAAATGCTGGCCTCGGGGCTCGAACGTTTGTCCCACGGCGATCTGACGGCCCGCATCGACCGCCCCTTCGGCGCCGGCTTCGATCGCCTGCGCTCGGACTTCAACCTGTCGCTGGAGAGCCTGGCGGTCACGCTCGGTGACGTGAAGGCGAGAAGCGCCGAGATCGACGGCGAGACCGGCGAGATGCGCGACGCCATCGGCCAACTCGCCAAGCGCACCGAACATCAGGCGGCGACGCTGGAGGAAGCGACCGCGGCGCTCGGCGCAATCACCGCCACCATCGGCCGCACCGCAGAACACGCCACATCCGCAACCACGATCGCCGCCGCTGCCAAGGCGAGTTCCGATCGTTCGGGTCAGGTGGTGATGAACGCCGTCTGCGCCATGGCCCAGATCGAGAAGGGATCGGTCGCCATCTCTCAGATCATCGGCACGATCAACGATATCGCCTTCCAGACCAACCTCCTGGCGCTGAACGCAGGGGTCGAGGCGGCGCGTGCCGGCGAAGCGGGTAAGGGCTTTGCGGTCGTTGCCCATGAGGTGCGGGAACTCGCGCAGAAGTCGGCGCAGGCCGCCCGGGAGATCAAGGCGATCATCACCGCGTCGGCCGAGGAAGTGGCGAAGGGCGTTTCTCTCGTCAGGGCCGCTGGCGACGCGCTCGACGAAATCTCCGGTCAGATCCACGCGATCAACGAGCAGACGCTGCAGATCGCGGGCGACGCGCGCAACCAGGCAACCGACCTGCAGCACATCAACCAGACCATGCTGTCGCTGGACGCCGTGACCCAGCAGAACAATGCGATGGTCGAGGACAGCACCGCCATGACCCACAGGCTCTCAGGCCAGGCATCCGGCCTGTTCGATCTGGTCGAGCGCTTCCGCACGACATCCAGCGGACGTCGATCTGAAACGGCCGCGGTGGAGCGGGCTGGCCTTCGCCGCACGGCCTAGCACCGCACATCGGCGCCGCCATCCAGACGCATGGCTGCCACCGCTTTGGCGCCGCGACCACGGCCTTGACGCTTCGCCGAACGCATTTTACGCCATGGCGGGAGTGCTCATGGAGCGCGGGGAAACCATGCGGATAGCCAGCCTTGCGATGTATGTCAGCCCTCAGCCGCTCGCGGCCGCAACGGCAACGCTCTGGGCGTTCCTGCGCGACGACCTGCGGCGCGAGGGCCTGACGGATGTGCCCGACCGATTGGACGCCGTCCTCCATCATGCCGATGCCTGGCTTCATCCGGCGCTGCTGCTCGCGCAAACCTGCGGCTATCCCTACGTGCGGCATTTGCGCGGCAAGGTTCGCCTTGTCGCTACGCCGGTCTACGGGCACCCGGGCTGCGACGGGCCCGACATGTGCAGCTTCGTCATCGTGCGAGCAAACGCACCGGTCCGTTCCCTCGAAGATCTCCGGGGGACACGGGCTGCCATCAACGATCCGATCAGCAATTCCGGAACCAACCTGTTGCGCGCCGCGATCGCGCCCCGCAGCCGCAATGGCCGGTTCTTCTCCTCTGTTGCCGAAACCGGCAGCCATTTGGCAAGCATAGATGCGGTTGCATCGGGCACTGCCGACGTGGCCGCCATCGACTGCGTGACCTATGGCAACACGCAACGTTTTGATCCGGAACGCGTGGCCGGTCTGCGGGTCTTGACCGCCACCGCCAGCACGCCGGGCCTGCCTCTCGTCACCCGCGGCGACGCCTCGGACGACGAGCTTTTGCTGCTGCGCAGTTCACTCGGACGGGCGATCACGGAGCCCCATTTGGCTGAGGCCCGCGCTGTGCTTTCCCTAAAAGACTTCGCGGTTCTGTCGGATGCCGATTACGAGCCTGTGGCGGAACTGGCGCGGTTCGCGCATCGTCTCGGCTACCCCGAGATCGCCTGAAGACGCGCAGTTGAGTTCAGGTACGTCAGCCTGCCTGTGCCAGCGCCACCGCATCGTCGCCGGCCGGGAAATGGAGCTGGCCGGACAAATCGTTCGCCGCTTGCCAGACGGCCTCCGCGACGTCGGCCTCGGTCGTCACCAGAGACGGTGCTGCAAATTGGGCGAAGATCGGCGCTGCGAATTCGGCATAGGCCTCGGGGATCAGGTCCTCGACCCGCATCGTCGTGTTGTGAGCAAAGCGCGTGGTTGGCGCGTAACCTGGCTCGACCAGCTTGACACGGATATCGAAGGCGGCAAGCTCGTGGGCAAGCGAACCGGTGAAGCCAGTGATCGCCGTCTTGCTGGCGGTATAGGCGGCAGCCAGCGGCATGGAAGCAAGCGTCACGCTGGAGGTGACGTTGACGACGACGCCGGACCGGCGAGCACGGAACTGCGGGATCACCGCCTGGGTCATCGCCATCACGCCGAAGGTATTGGTGTCGAAGACCTTGCGGATATGGGACATCGGCGTTGCCTCGAAGGCACCCACCACGCCGATGCCCGCATTGTTGACGAGCGCATCGATCGGACCGCTTTCCGCGATGGCGGCTGAGACGCTGTCGGGATCGGTGACATCGAGTGCCAGCAAACGAAGCCGCTTCGAATTCGGCAGAATATCGTGTCGGGGCGAGCGCATCGTGGCAATCACGCTCCAGCCTTCGGCATGAAAGCGGCGCGCAGTCTCCAGCCCGTAGCCGGAAGAGCAGCCAGTGATCAGTACGGTCTTCATAGCGGTATCCTTCGTGGTTGCGATGGAAACGGAGTACTGCGCTGACTGCGGACGTTCTACGGCTTGAAGTCCTGATTTTATTTGCTAGCATCCTGAAATGACCGATCCCCTCTCGCAGCTCATTCAGCTTCTCCGCCCACGCACAGTGTTCACCAAAGGCATCAGCGGTGCCGGCCGCTGGGCGGTTCGCTACTCCGAATTCGGTCATCCGAGCTTTTGTACCGCCATCGAGGGATCGTGCCGGCTGGCAGTCGATGGCGCGGCGCCGGTGACGCTGCAGGCGGGCGACTTCGTGTTGTTGCCTCGCACGCCCGGCTTCACCATCTCGGGCTTCGATCCGGTTCAGCCGACCTTCATCGATCCCAAGGCGGCGCCGTCACCGGTCGGCGAAGTTCGCCATGGCAGGCAGGACGGCGAACCGGACGTGCGCCTGCTCGGCGGCTATTTCGTCCTCGAGTCGCCCGACGCCGGACTGCTCGTTTCGCTGCTGCCGGCATTGATGCATCTGCGCGGGATAGAACGGCTTTCGACGCTCATCCGCATAGTGGGCGAAGAAGCACGCGACGTACGCCCGGGCCACGACCTGGTCCTCGCACGCCTTGTGGAAGTGATGCTTGTCGAGGCGCTTCGATCAATTGAAGGGGAGAGCGCGGCACCCGGCCTGTTGCGCGGGCTGGGAGATGCGCGGCTGGCGGTGGCCATTCGCCAGATCCACGCCGATCCCGCCCATCCCTGGACCGTGACGGAGCTGGCGCACGAGGCCGCACTGTCGCGCTCCGTCTTCTTCGAGCGCTTCACGCGCGCCGTCGGCGTGCCACCGATGGAGTATCTGCTCGTCTGGCGCATGGCGATCGCCAAGGACCTGCTGCGGCAACGCGAACTGGATCTTGCCGCCGTCGCCGAACATGTCGGCTACAGCTCGGCAAGCACCTTCAGCACGGCCTTCAGCCGCCATGTCGGGCAACCGCCAGGGCGCTACGCGCGCATGGCGGCTGCCCGATAACGCCGGCACGGCTTCTCGTGAGAATTGTCTCAAATACAGAAGTCAGCCACATTTACACCCTGCTCTCTGGCCTATAGACGAGCCTTGGGGCCTGTAAACGGACCCCGGGCCAACAGAGAACCGCACCTCATGCTCCGACGCCTGTACGATTGGACAATGTCGCTCGCCACACGGGAAACCGCCATTGTCTGGCTTGGCATCATTGCCTTTGTGGAAAGCTCGATCTTCCCGGTTCCGGCCGATCTTCTCTTGATCCCGATGGCGCTGGCGCGCCCGGAACGGGCCTGGCGCTATGCGCTCGTGGCGACGGTCTGCTCGGTACTTGGCGGCATCGCCGGCTGGTATCTCGGCCATTATGCCTTCGACACCATCGCAAGGCCATTGCTCGAGTTCTACGGCAAGCTCGACACCTTCGAGCACCTGAAGGCCTCAGTCGACAGCGAGATGCTGGCATTGCTGCTCGTCACCTCGGGCCTGGCGCATCTGCCGCCGATCAAGGTCGTGACCATCCTTTCAGGCGCCGCCAACATCAATCTCGGCCTGTTCATCGTCTCGGCGATCATTGCCCGCGGCGCGCGATTCTTCCTGCTCGCCTGGCTGCTGCGCCGTTTCGGCGAAGAGATCCGGGATTTCCTCGAAAGGCGTCTTGGCGCGCTGGCGGGCGCGGCGGCGACAGTCCTGATCTGCCTCTTCGCCGCACACCGCTTTCTGTCCTGACGGACCGCGGCCGGAATTACCTGCGCGGCAGTGAGAGCGGCGCAAGTGTCTCCATCGCGCGACCCTTCGTGTCGTTCTCAGCCGCCTTGCGGCAAGCGCAGTCCTGCGCTTCCTGGAGCTTTGCGAGCGCGCCGTCATAATCGATCAAGGTCGGGCGGCCATCACTGACGACGCAAGTGCCGTCCACGTGGACACGCTCGATCGCCCGCTCCGCCGCGCAATGCAGGAGATTGCGCAAGGGGTCGTAGACCGGCTGCATGGCGTGGTGCCTGAGATCGACCACCAGGAAATCCGCCTTCGAGCCGACGGCGATCCGGCCGATGTCGTCCCGGCCAAGTGCCCGCGCGCCGGCGGTCGTCGCCGCCTCGAAGATGTCGCCGGTGGATACGTCGAAGACGGACTTGCCCGAGAGCCGCGCGCAGATCATCGCCTGGCGCATTTCTTCGAGCATGTTGAACGGATAACTGTCGGTTCCGAGCGCGACGTTGACGCCGGCGCGGCGGTAGCGGCCGACCGATTCCAGCGCCATGCCGCTGCGCGAGAAGGTGACCGGGCAATGGGCGACGGTCGTCTGGCGATCGGCGAGCAGACGCAAGTCGATCTCCGTGCGCTGTCGCGTCCAGGAATGGCTGTCGACGAAGATGCAATGACCAAGGATCAGGTCCTTGCCGAGCAGACCCAGCTTTTCGAGATATTGTACGGCCGTCAGCCCGTGCCGGCGCAAGAGTTCTTCGTGCTCGGTCATGGTCTGGGCAGCATGAATGGTGATCGGCATGCCGCGCTGACGCGCTGCCGCCACCGCATCCTGCAGCAGTTCCGGCGAGCAGGTCTCGATCTGCGACGGTGCGACGACGCCGCCAAGGCGGCCCGATGGGTGTGCATTCGCAGTATCGACGACCTCAAGCGCTCGCGCAAAGGCATCGCGCCCCCGCGCCCTGTCCCAACGGAAGTCAAGACGATGGCTGTCTTCGACGTGCCATTGCGCTTCGCGGAAACCCGGCGCGACGAAGGCGCGTGCACCACTCTTGGCAAGCGTCGGCAGCCAGCTCGCATGCGGGCCGGCAATATCGAGCAACGTGGTGACGCCACTACGCATCAGGTCGCCGACCATGACCGTCAGCGACGCCTCAATCGCATCGTCATCGATTTCCAGAAGGTTGGAGTATTCGTAGAGCGCATTGCCCCAGAGCGCTGCCGTCCCCATGTCCTCGAAGATGCCCTTGGAGATCGGCTCCTCGCCGGAATGGCAATGCACGTTGACGAAGCCCGGCAGGATCATCCGGTCGCGGCCGGAGCTTTCGCTGACGAACGGACCGTCATAGTGGCCGCCGACATGCACGAAGCCCTTCTCGTCATAGGCGACGTCGGCGTCGTTGAGATAGACATGGCCATTAAGCTTGCGGTCGAAGGCGACGAGCGTATGCGCTTTGCGGATGACGTGGATCTCTTTAGTCATGCGTGGTCCTGAAATATTGCTCGAGGAAACGGCTGTAAGCCCCCATGAGAGCGCTGAAAACGAAGTATACAACAGCCGCGAAGACATAGCCCTCCAGCACCGCGATGCCCTGCCATTGCGGGTCGCGCATGGCGGTGCGGACGGTGTCGAGGAAGTCGAGCAGACCGACGATCGTCACCAGCGTTGTATCCTGGAAGAAGCCGATGAACAGGCTGACCAAGGGCGGAATGACCTTCTTCAGCGCCTGCGGCAGCACGATTTTACGCATGATCTGCCAGTAATGCAGACCCAGCGAATGGCCGGCCTCGACCTGCCCGTTGGGAACCGCCTGCAGGCCGCCGCGCACGATCTCGGCAATATAGGCGGCGGCAAAGAGGATGATCGCCACCTGCGCCCGGACGAGCTTGTCGATGGTGATGCCATTGGGCATGAACAGGGGCAGCATGACCGTCGCCATGAACAGGATGCTGATCAGCGGCACCCCGCGCACGATCTCGATGAAGCCGACGCCGAGGACGCGGATTGCCGGAAGGCTCGATGCGCGGGCGAGCGCCAGCGCAATGCCAAGCGGGAGCGCGCAGGCAAGCCCGATGAAGGAGAGCATGAAGGAAAGCGGCAGCCCGCCCCATTGCGTCGTGGGCACGACCGTGAGGCCGAAATAGCCGCCCGCCATCAGCACATAGAGCACCGGCAGGACGATGGCGACCCAGGCGATCAGCAGTCCCCGCCCCCAGACCTTCGGCATCATCGAGACGAGGCAGGCGCCGAGAAACAGAAGCATCGCCGTCAGCGGGCGCCATTGCTCTTCAAAGGGATAAAAGCCGAAAAAGATGTAGCGCATCTTCGCCGACAGGAACGGCCAGCAGGCGCCGCTCGTCGCCTTGCATTCCGCCGGCGTGCCGACAAAGGTGGCGTCGACGAAGAGCCAGCCGATTGCGAGCTTGGCGAGCGCAAAGACCGTGCCGAGGCAGAGGATGGTGATCAGCGCATTGCCGGGCGTGCCGAAATAGGCGCTGAACCAGCGGCTGCGCGATGCCGGTGGCGCTTCGCGGCTCGGCGCAAGCGTCGCATTGCTCACGAGGGTGTCGACCTGTGTCATGGCTCAACGCTCCCTCAGCGCGACCCGCGCATTGTACCAGTTCATCACCAGCGAGATCAGGATCGACAGGCCGAGATAGACGCCCATGAAAATGGCAATGGCTTCAATCGCCTGGCCCGTCTGGTTCATAATCGTGTTTGAGACCATCACCAGATCCGGATAGCCGATGGCGATCGCGAGCGAGCTGTTCTTGAACACGGTCAGATAGGTGTTGGTGAGCGGCGGAATGATGATGCGCAGCGCCTGTGGCAGGATCACGAGCTTCAGCGTGCGTGCCCGCGACAGGCCAAGTGCCGTCGCCGCTTCCCACTGCCCCTTGCTGACTGCCTGGATGCCAGCGCGAACGATTTCCGCGACATTGGCCGACACGCTGAGCGTCAGCCCTAGCAGAAGCGCCACGAATTCGGGGCGCAAATGATAGCCGCCGCTCAGGCGGAAGCGGCCGAGTTCCGGCACATCCCAGGTGACCGAGATGTTTGCGAAGAGGATGGTTGCGGCGAGCGGCAGCAGAAACGCGATCGTCGCGAACAGGGCAATCGGCCGCTCCTTGCCGGTTGCGATGCGGCGGCGGCCGAGAATGCGCGCGGTAACGACGGCGGCAGCGACGCCGGCAACAAAGGCCGTGACCAGCGCAGCGAAACCGCTCTGCCAGTGCAACGCCGGCGTGACCAGGCCGCTGTTCGAGAGAAAGACGCCGGGAAGCATCTCGATCGCCTGCTTGACTGGCGGAAACACGGAGATGATCAGCGAATACCAGAGCAGAAGATAAAGCAGCAGCGGCACGTTGCGCAGCGCTTCCACATAGGCAAGCATCAGCCGCGACAACACCGGATTGTGCGACAGCCGCCCGATGCCGACCAACAGCCCGAGAACAGTGCCGAACAGGGCAGCGAGCAGCGAAACCTTGACCGTGTTGGTGATGCCGACGAGGATCGCGCGGCCGATCGTATCCGTCGGCTCATAGGTGATGGCAGATTCGGTAATGACAAATCCGGCCTGGCGCGCCAGGAAGCCGAAACCGGTCGCAATATCCTGCTTGGCAAGATTGGCGCTTGCGGTGCTGAACATCACCCAGGCGATGAGCAGCACGACGCCGACGGCGATCACTTGATAGAGATAGGCGCGAATGCGCGCGTCATAAAACAGGGGCATCGGCACCCGTCCCTTGGAGCACAATGATCTCGGGCCGGCGCGACCCAAGATCATAACTTGATCGATTTCTATCGTTTATAGTACGGCGGCATACCGCGCGCACTCTCCACGGGCCGATTAGGCACCATGTGGAGACGTGGACCCGAGCGAAACGCGCGGGCCCGTCGATTCTCAACGGAACGGCGGTGCGTAGAGTAGGCCACCTTCGCTCCAGCGCGTGTTCGGGCCACGCGTCAGGCCAAGCGCGGTCTTGGTGCCGAGGTTGCGCTCGAACACTTCGCCGTAGTTTCCAACCCCCTTGATGATGTTGTAGCCCCACTTGTTGTCGAGGTTCAGCATCTTGCCGAGTTCTTCGCTGACGCCGAGCATGCGCTGGATCTCCGGATCCTCGCTCTTGGTCATCTCGTCGACATTGGCCTGGGTGATCCCACGCTCTTCGGCAGCCATCAGCATCCAGGCAGACCAGGAGACGATGTCACGCCAGTTGGAATCGTTCTGGCGAACGGCCGGCGCCAGCGGCTCCTTGGAGATCGTTTCCGGCAGCACGACGTAATCGTCCGGGTTGTTGGCAACGGCGCGGATCGAGGCAAGGTCCGAACGGTCGGACGAGATCGCCTCGCAGCGGCCGGAGAAGAAGGCGTTGCGGTTTTCGTCCGGGCTTTCGAAGACGACCAACTCGAACTTGCCGCCGATCGTACGGAAGAAGTCGCTGAGGTTCTGGGCGGTCGTGGTGCCCGGCAGCGTGCAGATCGCCGCGTCGGTCAGTTCCTTGGCGCTGCTGACGCCGAGCGACTTCGGCACCATCAGACCCTGGCCGTCGTAGAACACGGTCGGGCCGAAATCGAGCCCGAGTGAGGTTTCGCGCGAAAAGGTCATGGTCGTCTGGCGCGACAGCATGTCGATCTCGCCGGACTGAAGCGCCTGGAAGCGCGTATTGATGTTGGTCAGGACGAAGTCGACCTTTTCCGGATCGCCGAATACGGCAGCCGCCACGGCGCGGCAGACATCGACGTCGAAGCCTTCCATGTGACCCTTGGCATCGGCCGTCGCAAAGCCCGGCGTGCTCATCGAGACGCCGCAGATCAGCTTGCCGCGGGCCTTGACGGTTTCGAGCGTCGTCGCGGCGTTGGCAGCGGTCGCGGCCACCAGGCCGACGGCGATGCCGGCAACTGTCGCACAGAGCTGCAGAATCCTGCTGTTCATGAATTCCCTCCCATTGGCTGTTCCCTTTCAGGCCTTCTCAGGTCGCGCGGTCCTCTCCGCACGCCTCCTCCCGAACCGGCCGGCACCGGTCTTGTTTGTCGGCGCCTGCAATTGCATACGACAAGAGAATACAAACATCAACATTATTGTATACAATATTGACGACCATTTGGACGGGCGCTATCGAAGACAAGGGACATGTTCGGCCGGTCCCCGATCGGCCCGTTGGGGAGGCACCCTTGTCTGAGAAATCTAGCCGCAGCGAAGTGGTCTACAAGCTTTTGCGCCAGGCGATCCTGGAACAGGCCCTGAGGCCCGGAACGAAACTTTCCGAAGATACGATCGCCGACCATTTCAAGGTCAGCCGTACCAGCGTTCGGGCGGCCCTGGTCCGGCTCAACGCAGAAGGCATTGTCGATTTACGCGCCAATAAGGGCGCCTGCGTGGCCGAGCCGACATTGGAGGAAGCCCGCGACATCTTCGCACTGAGACGCATGCTCGAAGCCGAGGTGATCCGACGGCTCGTCGCCGATCTCGACGCCGCCGGCGTCAAGCGGCTGCAGCAGCATGTCCGGCAGGAGGAGACGGCGCTTACAGATCACGGCCCGCTTTCGATCCGGCTCGCTGGCGAGTTTCACATCCTGCTTGCCGAGCTTACGGGCTCACAGGCGCTGACGCGGTTCGTCCGCGAGATCGTCTCACGCTGTTCGCTGATCCTTGCCCGGTTCGCGCGGCTGCATTCGCCGGAATGTGCCGTCGACGAGCATGTCCAGATCATCCGCGCCCTGCAATCGCGCGACACCGCCACGGCGGAACGGATCATGCTCGAACACCTCGACGCGGTCGAGCTTCGCGCCGAACTCGACACCGACAAGACCGAGCCGGATATCTCCGCGATCCTGCAACGCTACGCCCGCAAGGGGTGACGGCGCCTCAACTATTCGGTCGAGAATACGACTTTCTTTCGCCGATCTGCGCCACCATCTGTCGCGCGGCAACACACCAGGCGCGGCATCTGCCTCCAATATCTGCAACGATACCGGTTACACCGGGTGGGTCTTGCAAGAGAGGGAGTAAGACATGCCAATTGAACTGGAATTCATGAGCAAGCAGGTTGCCGCGGGCCGGCTGTCGCGACGGGAGTTTCTCGGACGGGCCGCGGCACTCGGGATAACCGCCGCCTCGGCGAACCTGCTGCTTGGCCAAGCGGCCCGCGCCGCAGGGCCGGTCAAGGGCGGAACACTCAAGGCGGGCCTCGTCGGCGGGGAATCGACGAACAGCCTGGACCCGGCAACCTGGGCAAGTCAGGTCCCCTACACGCTCGGGCGCTGCTGGGGCGAACAGCTCGTCGAAGTCTCGCCGACGGGCGAGATCGAGTACCGGCTTGCGGAAGCCTACGAGGCGACGCCGGACGCCAAGACCTGGCGCTTCAAGATCCGCAAGGACGTGACCTTCCACAACGGCAAGGAGCTGACCCCGGCCGACGTGGTGGCGACGTTCGAGCGTCATGGCGACGCGGACTCCAAGTCTGCGGCCCTGCCCTTCGTTCAGGACTTCGAGACGATCAAAGTCGATGGCGACAGCGTGGTCATCACGCTGCGCGCGCCCAATGCCGACCTGCCCTATATCGTCAGCGATTACCACCTGATGATCCAGCCGAACGGCGGCAAGGACGACCCGACGGCGGGCATCGGCACCGGCCCCTACAAGGTCGTGTCCAACGAGCCGGGCGTCAAACATATCGCAGAGCGGCACGAAGGTTATTGGGGCTCGGCCGAGCGCGGCCATGCCGATCAGATCGAAATCGCTGTCATCAATGACTCGACCGCTCGAACCGCGGCCCTCCAGAGCGGCCAGATCCACATGATCAACCGCATCGAGCCCAAGGTGGTCGCCCTGATCAGTCGCCTTCCCGGCGTCGTCATACGGAATGTGCCGGGCAAGGGTCACTATGTCTTCATCGCCCATTGCAACACGGCGCCCTTCGACAACAACGACCTGCGCCTGGCGCTGAAATATGCCGTCGACCGCGAGGAGATGGTGGCAAAGGTGCTCGCCGGCTATGGCACCGTCGGCAACGACACGCCGATGATCAAGGGCTATCCGCTGTTCGACAACGATATCGAGCAGCGCGTCTTCGATCCGGACAAGGCGAAGTTCCACTACAAGAAATCCGGGCACAGCGGCTCGGTTCTGCTTCGGACCTCCGATGTCGCCTTTCCCGGCGCTGTCGATGCGGCACAACTCTTCCAGATGAGCGCCACCAAATGCGGGATCACCATCGACCTGAAGCGCGAACCGGGCGACGGCTACTGGTCGGACGTCTGGAACAAGCAGCCCTTCAGCATGTCCTATTGGACCGGCCGGCCGACGCAGGACCAGGTCTATTCGATCGCCTATCTCTCCAAGGCCGAGTGGAACGATACCCGCTTCCTCCGGGAGGACTTCGACAAGCTGATATTTGCGGCGCGTGGTGAACTCGACAACGCCAAGCGCAAGGCACTCTATCATCAGGCGGCGATGATGCTGCGCGACGAAGGCGGCGTCATCGTACCGATGTTCAACAACTATATCGACGCGACCAACGACAAGGTCGGCGGTTGGATCGACGATCCGAACGGCGAACTGATGGGCGGGCACGCGCTGACGAAATGCTGGCTCAACGCCTAAACCAGCGACGCGAATGACGGGAGGTCCGCACGCGGCCTCCCGTTCTCATCGACGGGTTTTCAAGCGGTACGGCGCAGTGATACCGTGCCGTCTGTTGCGCGCTCCACCGCGATGTCGTGGTAGCGGGCAAGCGTCATGTGCGGCGTTCCCTCGGCGGCCGCATGCGCACCGGTGACGACGACGACATCGGCCCCGGCTGCGAGCCCGGCCAGAATTCCGGCCGGCGCGTCCTCGAACACCAGGCAATCCTCCGCACGCACGCCCAGCCGCTCGGCCGCCATCCGGTAGCCCTGTGGATCGGGCTTGCCGATGGAAACATCCTCACCGGTGATCATCAGTTGGGGCATCGGAATGCCGGCGGCCGCGAGACGGCGCACGGCGAGATCCAGCGGCGCGGACGTCACGATCGCCCACCTTTCCGGCGGCAGAGAATTCAGGAAATCAACCGCACCGGGGATCTCGACAATACCTTCAACGTCGGCGATCTCGGCCAGCGCCAGGTCGTAGGCTTCCTTCTCCGGATCGATGTCCGGCAGCTCGAGATTGCGGATCGTATCGACGGCGCGCACGCCATGTACGGTTTTGGTAAACTCGACTGGGTCGAGACCATTGCGCTCCGCCCATGCGCCCCAGACACGCTCGACCACGGCCATGGAGTTCAGCAACGTGCCATCCATATCGAACAGGAGGGCAGCAAAATTCTTCGTGAAAACGGATGAAGGCGCGGCGTCCAAGGCAATCCCCTGAGATGATGAGACGGGCGGCAAAGGCTTCGCCCAGCGGAGAAGCCACACCTACTACCGGAGAGCCGCCCGCACAATGCCATTTACGCCACCGATGCCAACGCTCACTCGACGCGCCAGGCAGCCTTGCTCGCCGTCAGGAAGTCGATCGGCCCACCCGCCTGATCGTCGTCGAAGATGGCGCAGGAGAGGATGCCGCTGAACACCGCGCCGGAATCGACATTGGTGCGGTTTCCGACCGTGCGCGGATTGGCCGTGCTCGGCGTGTGGCCATGACAAAGGTGCCGGCCCCAGTACTCGCCGGAATAGTCGTCGGGCGGCCGGATCCAGAGGAAAACCCCGTCGTCCTGCTGTTCCAGCGGCCGCGTGTCGTCGACGCCCGCATGAACGAAAATGCGAAAGCGCTCGACCAGGATCGTCGGCAGCTCCTTGATCCATTTCAGGTGCCGCCCGGGAACCGTGCCGTCATAGGAGATCAGGGTCTCGCGGCCACCGTTGACCAGCCACCAGTCGACATCGCTTTCACCACTGCTGGCACCCCAAAGCATTTCCTCGTGGTTGCCCTTGAGGGTCAGCCAGGTCCAGCCGGGCTTCGTCGGACCAGCCATGATCAGTTCAATGACGGCGCGGCTGTCCGGCCCCCGGTCGATCAGGTCGCCGAGAAAGATCACCCGCCCCGTTGGCGCATAGTCTTCGATTTCATCCAGCAGCGCGCGCAGCTGGTCGAGGCAGCCGTGAATATCGCCGACGGCGAACGTCAGATGCCGGACGGCCATGCATTCACTCTCCAAATTCCGATAGCGGGCGCCGGCCGGTTCGAGGCCGAAAATATCGCCAGATCAAGGCGCTATAACATGCCTTTTGCGGAAAGGATGCAAGATGCGGCGGCCGCGACGCGGACCCGTGCGACAATTAAGAATGAGGGCCGCCGTGTAAGGAGCCACGGGCGAGATGCCCGCACTTGGGAGCCACTATTGTGCCGTCCTGATGTCAGCGTCGGGAATGACCCTTGGCGATGGTCGAGCTGGCGATCGACACCGGGTCGCTTGCCGGAAAAGTATCCTCGAGTCCTTCGTCGAGTTGCTCTTCCATCGCATCGCGATCATGCGCCCGGCGCGCGTTCGGCAGGGTGCCGCGACGCCCCCCTGCCTGGTCGCCGGCGGCCGCGACCGTTTCGTCGGCCGCAATGGCCGCATGCAGAATTTCCTTTGCCTTCGCGATCGCGTTCAGCCGGTTAAGGGATCCGGCCTTGTCCTGGGGACACATCACTGTCACCACCTCATCGCCGTCGCCTATGAATTCGACGGTGAACCCTGAGCGACCGGCTCTTTCGGCAGTGACCTGCAGGCCGACGATGCGCATCGGACCTCTCCTTCCTTGGGCTGTCCCGAAGGGCCGAGGCCGCGTTGCCGTCTCGGCCGTGGCGGGAACGAAATCGGGGTGTGTTTTCAAGGAAGCGTCGAGGCCGGGTTTTGTTCCGACCGTGGGCAAATTTACGGGCCGTTAAAGGGCGCCTGGAAACCCTGAGGAACGCACGGGGCTCGCCGGCAAGTCGTTGGTCGTATCCGCGGCCTGGAACGCCGCCCCGCCGCCCGGCTTCTTCGTGCAGCTCGCAAAGGCATCAAGGCCCGGCTTGTAGACCTTGGTCTCGACATTCATCATGCCGAGCACGGTATGAAACAGGTTGTCGTGGGATTTCGGCTGCGCCGTATCCTTGGCGAGGCACGCCGTATCGACACCCATTGCCGCCTGGTAGGGCTTCGAGAACCACGCGATAACGGCACCTGCGTCTGTTCGCGCGGGGCGATGGCATAGGGCGCGCCGTGCAGATAGATGCCGTTCTCGCCGAGCGACTCGCCGTGATCGGACATATAGATCATCGCGCCGGCGATCTGGTCCTGATGCTTTTCCAGCAACCGGGCGACACTCGCCACCACGTAGTCGGTGTAGAGGATCGTGTTGTCATAGGCGTTCGTGATTTCTTCAACCGAACACTTCATCAGTTCGGGCGTGCGGCAATCGGGCGTGAAACGCCGGAACTTCTCGGGATAGCGCAGGTAATAGGACGGTCCGTGGCTGCCGAGTTGGTGGAGCACGATCACGCTGTTCTTCTTGGTCGCCGAGAGCTTCTTGTCGAGCTCGCCGAGGAAGATCTCGTCCAGGCATTCCCCGTTCTTGCAGAGCGGGCTGTTCTTCTGGTCGGTCATGCTGGCGAAGTTGATGAGGTCGGCAATGCCCTTGCTTCCGGTGTTGTTGTCCCACCAGGTGGTCGAAACGCCGGCGCGCGTCAGCACGTTCATGAGGTTTTCCGTCGAGCGCGCCTTCCAGTCGCTGTACTCATCACGCGGGTAGACGGAGAACATGCAGGGGAGCGACGTTGCCGTCGCCGTGCCGCAGCTCGTGGTGTCGGTGTAGTTGACGACGCCCAGAGCCTTGAGTTCCGGATTGGTCTCGCGCCCATAGCCGTTCAGCGAGAAGTTCATCGCGCGCGCGGTTTCGCCGGCAACGACGACGACAACGACGGGCTTGCCGGCAGCTTCAATCCGCGCACCCTGTCGGGCATCGGTTGCGAGTGGCTGCACGACGATGTTGCGCTGCTTATAGGTCGAGGATGCATATCGCACGGCAGCCGAAACCGGCCCCGTCGGGTTGAACCGCTTCATCAGGTCCTTGTGTTCGCGGATCACGTAGGCGACGTTTGCAAAGTTCGCGTAGACCAGACCCCCGCTGACGAGGAGGCAGGGAATGATCACCGCCAGGTTGACCGCAGCATTCGACAGGAAGGGCCGGTAGCGGAGCTTGAACCAGATCACCAGCAGCGACGGAAGTACCCCGTAAAGCAGCAGATGCGTCGCCAGACTGCCGGTCAGGAGGTGGCTGGCTTCGGCCTGCGTCGTCACCGCCGCGTTGCCGATCATGTCCTTGTCGATGATGACGCCGAAAGTATCGATGAAGTAGGAGGCTGCGGCCGATACCATGATCAGGAAGATCATCACCGGCTTCATCACATATTTGACGGAGGCCAGCGTCAGGCCTGCGAAGGTCAGCAGACACAGAGCCGCGCTGAAAGACAGACGCGCCGTGAGGGAATCGTCGAAATAGGCGACCGTGTGTGTCCAGAAGGATTTGTTGGTGGCAAGGAGCAGATAGGCACTGACAAGAGCGCTGAGCGCAATACTGCCGATTTCGGGGCGGCGAATACTTGAAAATCTCAAAACTGTAGTCTCCTGCGGTGACTGCAAGAGCGCCTGGGAAGGGCGTTGCAGGCACGGGCATTCAATCGAGATGGAGGCCGCGTGGCGGCCACCTGCTAGGTTGCAGCCTCCCCCTCAGCCGTTGAGATACGACGGACAAGCTGTCCAAACCCCGTCAAGATTGCTCATTGTTGCGCCGATACGCGCGCTGGTAGGTGTCGCGCAGGCAGTTGGCAGTCCCGGCGAAAGCCCATATGGTCGGCGGTGGCCCTGTAATATCGAGACGAATCAATGCGCCTGCTCCTGGTCGAAGACAGTCCGCGACTGGTTGAACTGGTCGGTGAAACCATGCGGGATGCGGGCTGGCGCCTCGATGCGGTTTCAAGCGTGGCCGATGCCGAAACGGCGATCGCGGCGCGCGAGCATGACCTGGTGCTGCTTGACCTCGGGCTGCCCGATGGCGACGGCCTGTCGCTGCTTCGCCGCGTCCGCCTGGAGTATCCCGGGCTGCCGGTGCTGATCATCACGGCCAAGGGCTCTGTCGACGAGCGCATCGCCGGGCTCGACGCCGGGGCCGACGACTATCTCGTAAAACCGTTCCACCATCGCGAACTGCTTTCGCGCTGTCGCGCGATGCTGCGGCGCAATCCCCAGGCCGTACAGCCGGTACTGGAAGCTGGGACATTGCGCTACGACCCGGCAACCGCCGACCTCACCTGCGACGGCACGGTGGTGCCCTTGCCGCCGCGCGAGCGGTCGTTGATCGAGATCCTGATGCGCGAGGTCGGTCGCGTCGTGCCGAAGCGAAAACTTGAGACGGCCCTTTCGGAATATGGCCAGGAAGTCACGCCCAATGCCCTGGAACTGGCTGTTTCAAGGGTGCGCAAACGCCTGCAGCCGCTCGATACCGGCGTTCAGATCGAGACGGTGCGCGGCATCGGCTACCTCCTCAGGCAAGCTCCATGAGGAGCCGAAACCCTTCCCTGATCGGTATCGTAGCCCGCCGCATCATCGCCTTTTCGCTGCTGGCCATGGCGATCCAGATCGGCGTCGTCTTCGCCGACTACTGGTTCGACGACGACAAGCTGAGCGTGCTCATGCTGCAGCAGGAAACCGAAAACCTGATCGAGTATGTCCAGGTGCGCGACGGCGTGGCGCGTTACGAGCCCAATCGCGACGTGCGCGAACGCTATCTCGACCGGTCCGACGACAACGGCGCGATTTTCCTGCGTATCCGCACTGCGTCCGGTGAGATGATCCATTCGAACTGCACGGCCGAATGTGCCCAACACTTCCTGCCGCTCAACGTCGACGCGCCGCAATTCTGGAAACGCCTCATCGCGCCGGGCAAACCTTTCAGCGTTGCCGGCGGCCAGACTTTCGATCGGGGCGGCCTGGTCGTCCTGGTCGAACTCGCGATCCTCAACGATCCGAACGGCTTCATGTACGGCGCCTTGCTGCACGAGATGTTCGATTCGATGATCGTGCCGATGACGCTAATGTTCTGTCTCGTGATCGGCGCGACGATCTGGTCGGTGCGCAGCGCCTTGCGGCCGGTCGCCATGGCCGCGCAGGCCGCCGACGCCCTCGACCCGCGCGACAGCAATGCGCGCCTGCCGTTGACGCGAATGCCGCAGGAAATCGCCCGTCTCGTCACCGCAGTCAATCGGATGCTGACCCGGGTTGCCGATCTCATCCAGTCGCAAAAGCTGTTCTCGTCGTCGATCGCCCATGAAATCCGCACGCCGGTGTCGATCGCCAAGATGGAACTGAGCCGCATCGACGACCCGCGGGCGCGCAATGCGGAGCGCGACCTGGACGCACTCACCCATATTCTGGAGCAGTTGACCTCGCTCGCGCGCGCCGATGCCGTCGATCCCTCCGCCTACCAGCGCACCAGCCTGTCTCAGATCGGCGCCGCCGTTGCGGAGGCGATTGCACCTTTCGTCTTCGACCACGACAAGTCCCTCGAATTCGTAGACGAAGGCACGCCACAGATAACCGCCATTCCGGCGCTCGTCGAAAACATGCTGCGCAACCTCATCGAGAACGCCGTCAAGCACAACCCGCCGGGGACCCGGATCGTCCTGACCTGTGGCCCCGGCCCGGTCGTCTGTGTCGAGGATGACGGCAAGGGGCTGATCGACCTCCCGGAGCACAACGAAGACCTTGGCTATGTAAAAAGCTCCGGGCAGCTCGGCCTCGGCCTCGGCCTGAAGATCGTGCGGCGCATCAGCGAATTGCACCAGGCAACCGTCGCGGTCGATACGACGCCTGGCCGTGGCACCCGGTTCTCGATCGATTTTTCCGCCGCCCTGTCGGGCTGACGAGCCCGACGATAGGGACAGCACGCGCCCGCGCGTGCATCGCACATTTTTTAGGCGCGATGCATATATTTCAATCCAACGCCGGTTTTTGGATGCGGATTTCATGCCCAATGCTGCGCCATGTGCTAATGGCGTGCCCAAGTCCGTACCTCCCCTCCCGAGAGGCTCCATGTCGAAGGCCCGCGCGTACATCAAGCGTTTCATCCCATCGCTCGTTCCGATCAGCCATCTGGAACGCCTGCGTGCGTCTTTGGGCGCGCTTCTTGGCATCCTGCTTACCGGCTTGATCAGCAGCTATGCCCTCGGGGCGGGCGCCAGCCTGCCGCTGCTGATCGCGCCAATGGGCGCCTCGGCCGTCCTTCTCTTTGCCGCCCCGGCTAGCCCGCTCGCCCAACCCTGGTCGATCGTCGGCGGCAACACCATCTCTTCGCTGATCGGCGTGACCGCGGCGTTGCTGATCCCGGATCCGGTCGTCGCAGCCGCAGTCGCCGTCGGGCTCGCCATCGCGATCATGCTGCTGCTCGGCTGCCTTCATCCGCCGAGCGGGGCGGTTGCGCTGACCGCCGTGCTCGGTGGCCCGGCGATCCACGAGGCGGGCTACTGGTTCGTCCTGTCGCCGGTCGCCATCAATTCGGTCGTCATCCTCTTGATCGCGCTGGCGTTCAACAACGTGACCGGTCGCCGCTACCCGCATCTTGCGCAGGCGCCGACGCTGCATGGAACGAGCGACCCCGCGCCGACGCACAGGCTCGGCATCGTCCCCGAAGACCTGCAGGCCGTTCTCGCCCAATATGGTGAAGTGGTCGACGTCAGTCCCGAAGAGCTCGACGCGTTGATCCACCAGGCGCAGATCCGCGCCTTCAACCGCCGCTCCGGCGAAATCACCTGCGCCGAGATCATGTCGCGCGACGTCGCCACGGCCACGCCCGAGACGACCTTGCGCCAGGCCTGGCAGACCCTGATCAAGCATCACATCAAGGCGCTACCGGTCGTGACTGAAAAGGACGGCCTCGTCGGTATCGTCACGCAAACCGATTTCATGAAACACGCAATGCTCACATCGCAGGGCGGCATCCGCCAGCGGCTCGGAAACGTTATCGGCTTCGGGCCGAAAACACCACGGCTCGTATCCGACATCATGACCCGTAAGGTGCAATCCGCCCTACCGGAAACCATGATCGCCAAACTCGTGCCGCCGATGTCCGACATGGGGCTGCACCATATGCCCGTGGTCGATCCGGATAACCGGCTGCTCGGCGTCGTCACCCAATCGGATCTCATCGCCGCCCTCTTTCAGCGCCGCCTCGAACGGGGCGAAGAGCGCGACGTCGCTTAGGCCAAAAGTTTCACCGGAGGTTCCTCGCCCGCAAAATAGAGTGCCACAGCAAAACCGCTGTGCACCTTTGTACGACTTGCTTTCTGCAACACGACCTCATCGATTCAAGGCATGTCGTCATCCGTCGCGTAAATTCATTCGATTGACTTATTCATTGGAATGATGTAATTTCAGTATGTCATGAAAAAAGAAACCTCGCCCCGCCCGACCAAGCAGGACCGCGGAGATGTCACCCGCGAGAAACTGCTGACCAGTTCCATCGACGTCTTTGGCCGCTACGGCTTTGACGGCGCAACCACTCGCATGCTCGCCGAAACGGCAGGCGTGAACCTCCAGGCAATCCCCTATTACTTCGGCGGCAAGGAAGGCCTCTACGTCGCCGCTGCGGAGCACCTTGCCTCGATCATCATCGACCACGTCGCAGACCTTCGAAACGCGGTTCTTGCTCGCCTTGCCCACCTCGACAGCCAAGGCCAGCCGTTGGAACCCCGGGAGGCCCGCGACATGCTCACCCAGCTGGCGCAGCACATGGTCGCCCTCTTCGTGAGCCGTCAGTCCGAAAGCTGGGCGCGCTTCATCATCCGCGAACAGATGGAGCCGACGGAAGCCTTTGAGCGCGTCTATTCCAACGTCATGGGCCCGATGATCGGCATGGCCGGCAGGCTGGTTGCCACCATCCTTGGCGAGCCTCCTCAATCGGAACAGGTCCGGCTGAAAACCCTGTCCTTCGTCGGCAGCATCCTGGTCTTCCGCATGGCGCACGCAGCCGTGCTTCGGCAGATGAAATGGCAGGCGGTCGGTCCTGACGAGCTCGACCTCTTGCGCCGACATGCTGCCGAGCTGGTCGCGGCCATTGGAAGCAAGCGGGAGGACCGGTCATGAACAAGCCGGCAGTAGCCCTTGTATTGCTTGCCGGCGCCGCGGCCAGTGCCTGGTGGTTCGACGTGCCGCAGCGGCTCGGCTGGATCGGCACGGAGCAGACCTCGGTGCTCTACGGCAATGTCGACATTCGGCAGGTTTCACTCGGCTTCCGCGTCAGCGGCCGCATCGCAAGCCTTGGCGTCGACGAAGGAGACGTGGTCAAGCCCGGGGACGTTCTGGCGACGCTGGACGCCGTCCCGTTCGAGCAGGCGGTCGCCGCGGCGCAGGCCGATCTCGGTGCGCTCAGGGCCAACCTTGCAAAGCTGAGGGCGGGGGCACGCCCGACCGAGATCGCCCAGGCGCGCGCGACCCATGAGGAACGTCTGGCCGATCTCGAAAACGCCAATCTCGCTTATGAACGCGCCCGGCAATTGCGCCCGAACGGCACCATCTCCCAGGCCAATCTCGACGAGGCGAATGCCAACAGGGCGGCAGCCGCAGCGCGCGCCACCTCCGCCCGCGAGGCCTTGGCGCTCATCGAAGAGGGAAGCCGGATCGAGGATATTGAAGCCGCCCGGGCGCAGGTGCTTGCCGCGGAAGCCAAGCTCGAAAGCGCCCGCACCTCGCTTGCCGATACCCAACTGTTCGCGCCGAGCGCCGGCACGGTCCTGTCACGGGTGCGCGAGGCTGGTGCCATCGTCGCGCCTTCCGACACCGTCTACGTCGTCTCGCTGAACGAACCCGTCTGGGTGCGCGCCTATGTGGCGGAACCGGACCTTGGCCGGGTGCATCCCGGCATGGCCGTCGAGGTCACGTCCGACAGCGCCCCGGACCACCGCTACAAGGCGACGGTCGGGTTCATTTCACCGGTCGCCGAATTCACGCCCAAGTCGGTGGAAACGCCGGAACTGCGCACCGATCTCGTTTATCGCCTGCGCATCGTTGTCGACAAGCCGGGCCCCGATCTCCGGCAGGGCATGCCCGTGACCGTGCATCTGCCGGAAAAGGCTGGAGCCGCGCAATGAGCGACGAGGTGCCGTTCGTTCGCATCGCGGATGTGGTCAAGCGCTTCGGCGATGCCCCGCCGGCGCTCGACCATATCGCTGGCGAAATCTTGGGCGGGCGGATCACCGGGCTCGTCGGCCCCGATGGCGCCGGAAAGACCACGCTGATCCGCCTGATGACCGGGCTGATGGTGCCGGACGAAGGCAAGGTCGAGGTTCTCGGTTTCGATACGGTGGCGAATGCTGCCGATATCCAGGCGGCCATCGGCTACATGCCGCAACGCTTCGGCCTCTATGAGGACCTTTCCGTTCAGGAAAACCTCAATCTCTACGCCGATCTGCGCGGCCTGCCGCTTGGCGAGCGCGCAGCGACCTTCGACGAACTGCTCGAATTTACCGACCTCAAGCGTTTCACCACCCGCCTTGCCGGCAAGCTCTCCGGCGGCATGAAGCAGAAGCTTGGCCTTGCCTGCGCCCTGCTGCGCAAGCCGAGGCTGCTTCTCCTCGACGAACCGGGCGTCGGCGTCGACCCGATCTCGCGCCGAGATCTCTGGAAGATGGTCGAAAACCTGACGAAGGAGGGCATCGGCGTCGTCTGGTCCACGGCCTATCTGGACGAGGCAGAGGCCTGCGACAGCGTTTTGCTCTTGAACGAAGGCAAGCTCCTGTTCACGGGTAGTCCCGCCGAATTGACCGCCAGGGTCGCCGAGCGCGTCTTCAAGGTATCCGGCATTACCCATGGGCGGCGCCAGAAGCTCGCAAGCTATCTCGACGACGACGATGTCGTCGACGGGGTCATCCAGGGCGAAGCGATCCGCCTGGTCATGAAGCCAGGGACCAAACCGCCATCCCCGGGCGGACATTCGTCCGCATCAGGCGTGGCGACCACCACGCCACGTTTCGAGGATGCGTTCATCGACATGTTGGGCGGCGGTCCCGGCGGCCGCTCCAAGCTCGCGGAAACCCAGACCCCCTTCCCGACCGACGGCGAACGGCCGGTCATCGAAGCGCGAGGACTGACGAAACGCTTCGGCGATTTCAGCGCCGCGGATGCGATCACCTTCGACATACCACGCGGCCAGATCTTCGGGCTCTTAGGCCCGAACGGCGCCGGCAAATCCACGACCTTCAAGATGTTGTGCGGGCTGTTGAAGCCCACGGCCGGCGAAGGCCGCGTCGCCGGTTTCGATCTACGGCGAGACGCAGCGGAAGCACGCAACCGGCTGGGCTACATGGCGCAAAAATTCTCGCTCTACGGCGATTTGAGCGTCGGCCAGAACCTCAGCTTCTTTGCGGGCGTCTACGGTCTTGCCGGCGCGCGCAAACGCGAACGCATCCAGTTGATGACGGAAATCTTCGGCTTCGCCCGCCTGCTCGACATGTCGGCGAAAGATCTGCCGCTCGGCCTCAAGCAGCGTCTGGCACTCGCCTGCGCCGTATTGCACGAACCGGAAGCGCTGTTTCTCGACGAACCGACCTCCGGCGTCGACCCCATCACCCGGCGCGAATTCTGGACCCACATCAACGGCCTTGTCGAAAAGGGCGTCACCGTACTCGTCACCACCCACTTCATGGACGAAGCCGAATATTGCGACCGCATTTCGCTGATTTATCGCGGCCGGTCGATCGCGCTCGGCTCACCGGACGAATTGAAGGCGCAGGTCGCCAGCCCCGAGCTTCCGGACCCGACGATGGAGGATGCCTTCATCGCTCTGGTTCAAGGCTCGGAGGAGAAGGAGGCCGCATGAGCGCGCGCGCCGCAACGACCGAGGGCCGGGCCACGAGAGCCAGACGCTTTGCCGCGTTGGTGCGCAAGGAAAGCTATCAGATCGTTCGCGACCCGAGCAGCATCCTGATCGCCTTCGTGCTGCCGATGATCCTGTTGTTTCTCTTCGGCTATGGTGTTTCGCTCGACACGACGCAGACCCGCATCGGCCTCGTCGTCGAAGAAGAGGCCCCGCTGACGCGCGATCTCGCTGCGGGATTTCAGGCCTCGCGTTATTTCACGGTGGCGGTCGGTCGGGACCGCCGCGAGTTCGAGGAAGACCTAGTGCTTGGCCGGGTCCGCGGCATCGTTGTAATCCCCAAGAGCTTCGTGGCCGACTATTCGGCCGGTCGGCACCCCGCCTTGCAGGTGCTCGTCGATGGCTCCGATCCCAACACCGCGAACTTCGTCCAGAACTATGCGCAGGCGACCGTAGCCAATTGGGAGCGCCAGCGGTTGAGCGACAGCGCCGGCCGGCCGCCGGCGATCTCGGCCGAGCAGCGCTTCTGGTTCAACCCGGAGCTGACCAGCCGGAACTTCCTGGTGCCGGGCTCGATCGCCATCGTCATGACGCTGGTCGGGACGCTGCTCACCTCGCTCGTCGTTGCACGTGAATGGGAGCGCGGCACGATGGAGGCGATGATGGCGACGCCGGTTTCGGCAGCCGAACTCCTTGCCGGCAAGCTGCTGCCCTATTTTATTCTCGGGCTCACCTCGATGACGCTCTGCGTCCTCCTTGCCGTCTTCCTCTTCGGCGTTCCTTTTCGCGGCTCGGTCGCAGCGCTCTACGCGCTGTCAGCGACTTTCCTGATGCCGGCGCTCGGTCAGGGCCTGTTGATTTCTGCGGCGACCAAGAACCAGTTCCTCGCCTCGCAGCTCGCGCTGATTTCGGCGTTTCTTCCGGCCTTCCTGCTTTCGGGATTTCTCTTCGAGATCAATTCGATGCCGACGGTCATCCAGTGGATCACCTTTATCGTGCCGGCGCGCTATCTGATCCCGAGCCTGCAGACGGTGTTTCTGGCTGGCGACATCTGGCCGATGTTCGGCAAGTCCATTGCCGCCATGCTCCTGATCGGCAGCGTGTTCTTCGCGCTCGCCGCCCGCAGTACCCGCAAGAGGATCGGCTGACATGTGGTGGACGAGACTGAAGGCCCTGATCGTCAAGGAGTTGCTGGCGGTGCTGCGCGACCCCAAGGGGCGCACCGTGCTGATCGTACCGCCGATCCTGCAGCTTCTGGTGTTCTCCTACGCTGCGACGCTGGAGGTCACGAATGTCGACGTGCTGGTGCTGAACCGCGACAACGGCCACTGGAGCCAGGATCTGATCGAGGGGATCGACGGCTCGCCAACCTTCCGAAGCATCCGCTTCACCGACAGTCAGCAGGAGGTGCGCCTGGCGATCGACACCCAGCAGGTCATTGCGGCGATCGAAATCGGCCCCACCTTCTCGCGCGATATCGAGGCCGGCCGGCCGGCGGAGGTGCAGGTCATCCTCGACGGCCGCCGCTCCAATGCGTCGCAGATCGTCTCCGGTTATCTCGGCCGTATCGTCGGCACGCTTGCCGCCGAGACGCCCACCGGCAAGCGCATGGCATCGGGGGCGGTCACCGTCGTTGCCCGCAACTGGTTCAATCCAAACCTTACCTACCAGTGGTTCATGGTTCCGAACCTCGTCGCCAGCATCGCATTGTTGATCGGTCTTATTGTCACGGCGCTATCGATCGCGCGCGAACGGGAGCTCGGCACTTTCGATCAACTGATGGTCTCGCCGCTTCGAACCCACGAGATCCTGATCGGCAAGCTGATCCCGCCGATGATGATCGGCCTCTTCCACATCAGCATTTACATCCTGGCGGCCGTCTTCATCTTCGGCGTGCCGCTGCGCGGCTCGCTGCTTTTGCTCTACGGCAGCGCGGTGTTCTACCTCGCCTCCGTCGTCGGCCTCGGCCTGTTCATTTCTGCCCTGTCGATGACGCAGCAGCAGGCGATCCTCGGCGCGTTCCTGTTCATGGTGCCGGCGATGCTGCTTTCGGGTTTCGCCACGCCGATCGAGAACATGCCCTCCTGGCTGCAGCCGATCACCTATGTCAATCCGCTGCGCTACTTCCTCGTGATCGTGAAGGGCGTGTTCCTCAAGGACATTCCGGCGGTCGAGGTGGCGCGACAGACGATCCCATTGTTTCTGATCGCCATCGTCACCCTCTCGGCCGCCTCCTGGCTCTTCCGTCGCCGGCTGGAGTGATCAATCCTTCAGGAAGCGCGCGATCGCCGCGATTTCATTCTGGCGGATGTCGTGCCCGCCCGAATGCCACTCGATCTCGGTTGCCGCGCCCTGCCCCTGGAAATAGTCCGCGAGCGCCTGGGTCAGCGGCGCCGGGCAGATGGGGTCACGCTCGCCGGCGGTGATCAGGACGCTACGCTCCTTCAGCCCCGCATTGTCCTTCGGGCGGAACGGGATCAAGGGATGCATCAGCACCGCCTTGTCGAAAACACCACCTTCGATCAGCACGTTGGCAAGGATGTTTGCGCCGTTGGAATAACCAAGGCCGATCACCTGAGAAGCCTGATGCTCCGTAGCCAGCGCCTTGACGAAGCGCGTCATCTTTTCGGTGGCGCGAGCAAGGTCGGCCATATCGTAGACACCCTCGCCGGTGCGCTTGAAGAAGCGTGCGGCGCCAAATTCCGAAACGTCGCCTCGTGGCGAAACGATCGTCGCGTCGGGCAGCAACTCGGATGCGAAAGTGAAGAACTGGTTCTCGTCACCGCCGGTCCCGTGGAACACGAAGAAAATCGGCTGGCCGGGCTTTCCGGCCTTCAGCTTGTGAACATAGCCATGATCTACCATTTTTGTCTCCTGGGGCAGGCCTCCGACGGGTCGAAGCCTCGTGCGAACCTGCCTGATTTCAAAGCGTTGACTTCACGGTTTCGACAAAACTGTGAACCGACCTGTGCAAGATCGGGTAGCGAAGGCTCGCCGCGGCGGCGAGCCTTCTTGGCGTCTTAGTCGATCTTCTGCAGGTGACTTTCGAGGATCGGGCGCAGGTGCTTGTGCTGCTGCGGCAGCTTCAGCGCCTCGCCGAGATGGGCGAGGTCCTCGTCCCGGTCGAAGCCAGGCTCGTTTGTCGCGATCTCGAACAGGACGCCGCCCGGCGTGCGGAAATAGATCGCCCAGAAGTAATCGCGGTCGATGACCGGCGTCACCTGATAGCCCGTGTCCATCAGTGCCTTGCGCACCTCGAGTTGCTTTTCGCGGTTATCGACCGCGAAGGCGATGTGGTGCACCGAGCCGGCCCCTTGCGAGGCGCGGCCGATATTCGGCATCGTTTCGAGGTCGATGACGCGGGCATCGTTGCCGCCGGGCACGATTAGACGAGTTACACCATCCTTGCGGTCAAGTTCTTCGTAGCCCATGAACTTCAGAAGTTCCGCCGTCGCACCTTCGTCACGCAGGCGCAGTGCTGCCGAATGGAACCCGCGGATCGCATGATCAGCGGAAATGCCGCCTTCCGTCCAGGGCGTGCGCCCATCGTCCCTGACCTCGACAAGCGCAAAGCCGTCACCATCAGGGCCGGCAAAGTTCAGGCGGTTTTCACCGAAGGTTTCTTCATCCTTGAGACCGGTGGCGCCGAGCGTCGCCAGCCGCTCTTTCCAGAAACCGAGCGAACCTTCGGGCACGGAGAAGACGGTGGTTCCGACTTCGCCAGTACCGGCGCGGCCACGCGGCATCTGCGGGAACGGGAAATAGGTCATGACGGTACCAGGCGTGCCGGCTTCGTCGCCGTAATAGAGGTGGTAGACATCCGGCGAGTCGAAGTTGACCGTCTTCTTGACACGGCGCAGGCCGAGCGACTTGGTGAAGAACAGGTTGTTCTCGCGTGCATCGTCCGCCATCGAAGTGACGTGATGCAGACCCTTGATCTGATTGAGCATTGCCGTGATCCTTTCTCTCCGGCGCCACCGGGCGCTCCGTTGGGTCTTAGATGCGCCTATCCGCTCCTCGGCGAAAGACGGCCGCAACCAAACGCATTGTCAACAGATCGTTGACGACACCTAAAACTCGTCAACAGAAGCGAGTTCCAGCGGCGACTTGTGAGCCCTCGCCCCGATGCTTAAGATCGGCGGGCGGCATTTGCTGCAACGACGCGAGGAGGGGCGCGCATATCTGTGAAACATCGCTTGGTCCTTGCGTTCCTGCTGTTGCCGCTGCTTGCAGCCATGCTGGCATGGAAAGGCTATGCGGTCACGACCGACAGCTACTTGCGCGAGGCAGGTGCTCAGGCGACCACGGCGCTGCGCCTCGCCGTCACCGCGCTCGACGGCCACCTCAACCGCTACCAGGCGTTGCCGGCACTGATCGCGGATCATGACGATGTCCGCGAGCTCGTCACCCGCCCACGGGACCGGCGACTGCGGGAGGCCGTCGACAGCTACCTCAAGGACATCAACGGCCTGTTGCAGTCCTCGGACATCTACGTGATCACGCCGGATGGCAACACCATCGCCGCCAGCAACTATGACGGGCCGACGAGCTTCGTTGGGCAGAATTTCAGCTACCGGCCCTACTTCCAGGAAGCGCTTCGCGGCGAGCAATCGCGGTTCTATGCACTCGGAACCACGTCGTTGAAACGCGGCTACTTTTTCGGCTCCCCGATCCGGGTCGGCAACGAGATCCGCGGCGTCATGGTGTTCAAGGTCGATGTCGAGCGCATCGAAGCGTCCTGGCAGGGCGGCGAGTACAAGATCTTCGTCTCCGACCCGGAAGGCATCGTCTTCATGTCCGGCGATCCGGAATGGCGCTACGCGTCGATCCTGCCGCTGACGTCGGACCGGCTTGCACGAACCGAGGCCTCCAGGCGCTACGCCGATGCGACCGTACATGCCCTTCCCGTGTCGGAGCGTGTTTCGTCCGACCGTCATTTCCTCACCGTCTCGGCCGAAAACTCGAGCCGCGAATACCTGATGCTTTCGCAGCGGATGCCCGACGCCGACTGGACGGTGAATGTGCTGGTCGACACCGCGTCGGTGCGAACACAGGCGCTGACGACTGTTATCGCCGCTCTGCTTCTGCTCTGCCTTGCCGGTCTCGGCGTCGCCATCATTCTCCAGCGGCGCGCGCGGCTCAACGAGCGCCTGTCGATGCAGGCGGAAGCACAGGCCGAGCTGGAACGCCGCGTAGACGAACGCACCGCTGACCTTGCCCGCGTCAACGGCCAGATCGAGGAAGAGATCGCCGAACGGCGGCTGACGGAGAAGCAACTGCGACGGACGCAGGCCGATCTGATCCAGGCCGGAAAACTGGCAGGGCTCGGGCAGATGTCCGCCGCCCTCTCGCACGAATTCAACCAGCCGCTCGCCGCCGCCAAGACCTATGCTGACAGCGCCGCACTGCTGATCGAGCGGGGTCGGTCCGACGAAGCGACGGACAATATCCGCCGCATCTCCGGGCTTGTCGACCGGATGGCGGCGATCAGCAAGCACCTGCGCAATTTCGCCCGCAAACCGAACGAGAAACTCGGGCCGGTCCCGGTCGAGGAAGTGGTGCGCGACACGATGGAGATCGTGTCGGCTCGGCTGAAGGCGGCGGCGGCGACCATCGACATCGATCTCGGCAACGAACCGCTCGTCGTCCGGGCCGGCTCGGTCCGCCTGCAGCAGGTGCTGGTCAACATCATTTCCAATGCCGCCGATGCCGTCGAGGGCCTTGACGACCGCACCATCCGCCTGCGTACGAAGCAGGAAGACGGCAAAGTCGTGCTGACCGTCAGCGACCGTGGCCCCGGCATTGCGCCGGCGATTGCCGAACGTATCTTCGACCCATTCTTTTCCACAAAGGGCGTCGGCAAGGGGCTGGGCCTTGGCCTTTCGATTTCCTATAACATTATCAAGGATTTCGGCGGAAGCCTTGTCGCCACTAACCTTGCGGAAGGCGGCGCCGAGTTCCGCATCGAACTCGCTGCCGAAAACAGCAATGCCCGGGAGGCCGCCGAATGATCGAGAGCCGGATCCTGCTCGTCGATGACGAAGAGGATGTGCGCCATTCGAGCGCCCAGGCGCTGGAGCTGGCCGGTTTCCGCGTCGATACCTTCTCGGCCGCCGAACACGCGCTCGAATTCATCAGCTACAGTTTTCCTGGCGTGGTGATCAGCGATATCCGCATGCCGGGCATGGACGGCATGACCCTCCTGCAGCGCATCCGCGAAATCGATGCGGAGGTACCGGTTATCCTCGTCACCGGCCATGGCGATGTGCAACTCGCGGTCCGGGCCATGCGCGAAGGCGCCTATGACTTCGTCGAGAAGCCCTTCGCAGCGCAGATGCTCGCCGGCACGATCCGCCGGGCACTGGACTGGCGCGCGCTCGTTCTTGAAAACCGCCGGCTGAAGGCGGTTGCCGGCAAGCGCGACGACATCGAACAGCGGCTGCCCGGTCGAAGCCAGGTCATGGTCGATCTGCGCTACCGCATCCGCGCGCTCGGCGCGGCCGATGCCGATACCTTGATCATCGGCGATACCGGCGTCGGCAAGGAGGTGCTGGCCCGCACGCTGCATGATCTGAGCACCCGCGCCAACAGCCCGTTCATCGCCATCAACTGCGCCGCACTGCCCGAAAACCTGATCGAAAGCGAGCTCTTCGGCCACGAGCCCGGCGCCTTTCCCGGCGCCATCCGTCCACGCTACGGCAAGTTCGAACATGGTCGCGGCGGTACGATCCTGCTCGACGAGATTGGCTCGATGCCCTTCGACCTCCAGGCAAAGTTTCTGCGGGTGCTGCAGGAACGCGTCATCACCCGGCTCGGATCGAACGAGCAGGTCCCGCTCGACGTCCGTTTCATCGCCACCAGCAAGGTCGATCTCGAAAAGGAAGTCGCCGCCGGGCGCTTCCGGGCGGACCTCCTCTATCGCCTCAACGTCGCGACGCTCCGCGTCCCCTCGCTTGCCCAGCGGCGCGCCGACATTCCGCTGCTCTTTCTGCAACTGGTCAGGGAGTCGGCCGCTCGCTACGGCCGGGATGAGGTGGAGATCTCCCAATCGATGCTGGCCGAAATCGCCGAGCGCGACTGGCCGGGCAACGTGCGCGAGTTGCGCAATGCCGCCGAGCGGCTGGTGCTCGGGCTCGATGCGGCTCCCGACGACAGCGCGCGATCGGAAAACGGCAACCGCCTCGCCGACAAGGTGGCGGCCTATGAAAAAGGCCTCATCGCCAGCGCAATCGCCGCCCATGGCGGCGCGCTGAAGCCGGTCTACGAGACCCTCGGCATCTCGCGCAAGACGCTCTACGAAAAGATGCAGAAGTTCGGGCTCGACAAGAAACTCGTCGCTTCCGATTTCTCCGCAGAGAACGAGACCTGACGTTTCCGAGCCCGAGAACGGAAACGGGGACGCGATCGCTCGCGTCCCCGCCAAATTTTGAAGGCCTGTGCCTGCTCAAACGTTGAAGGCAGCGCCGATCAGCGTCTTGGTATAGGGCTGCTTCGGCGCCTCGAAGATCGCATCGGTCTCGCCTTCCTCAACAATCTTGCCGTTCTTCATGACGATCACATAGTCCGACATCGCCTTCACCACCGAAAGGTCGTGGCTGATGAAGATGTAGGAGAGCCCGTGTGAGCGCTGCAGGTCGCGCAACAGCTCGATCACCTGCCCCTGGACCGAACGGTCGAGCGCCGACGTCGGCTCATCGAGGATGACGACCTTGGGCTTCAGGATCATGGCACGAGCAATGGCGATGCGCTGGCGCTGGCCGCCCGAGAACTCGTGCGGGTAGCGGTTGCGGGAGGCGGGATCGAGGCCCACTTCCTTCAACGCTTCCGACGCCCGGCGGTCGCGGTCGGCGCGGGTGAGCTCGGGCTCGTGCACGTGCAGGCCTTCGGTGATGATTTCGCCGACGGTGCGCCGTGGCGAAAGCGAGCCGTAAGGATCCTGGAAGACGAGCTGCAGGGTGCGCCGCAGCGGCCGCATCTGCCCGCGGTCGAAGCCGGAGATATCCGTCGTGCCGAAGCGGTAGTGGCCGCTGCTCGGCAGGAGTCGAAGAAGCGCGCGGCCGAGCGTCGACTTGCCCGAACCGGACTCGCCGACGACACCGATCGTCTGCCCTTCCTTCAAGCGCAGATTGACGCTGTCGACCGCTCGGAAGACGGACTTGCCGCCGCGGAAGAGACCGCCACCGATCTGGTAGTCGACGCAGACGTCGCGACCTTCAAGAATGATCGGCGCACTGTCGGGCGGAGACGCCTTGCGGCCGCTCGGTTCGGCGGCGAGCAGCATCTTCGTATAGTCGGCCTGCGGCCGTTCGAAGATGTCGGTCGTCGTGCCCTTTTCAACCACTTCGCCGCGACGCATCACGGCGACACGGTCGGCGAAGTGTTTGACGATGCCGAGGTCGTGGGTGATCAGCACGATCGCCATGCCGAATCGCTTCTGCAGCGATTTCAGTAGATCGAGGATCTGCGCCTGGATCGTCACGTCGAGCGCCGTCGTTGGCTCGTCCGCAATCAGCAGATCCGGGTCGTTCGCAAGTGCCATCGCGATCATCACGCGCTGGCGCTGGCCGCCCGATAGCTCGTGCGGATAGCTGTCGATGCGGCGCGCCGGTTCCGGAATGCCGACGAGCTCCAGCAGTTCGAGCACGCGCGCCCGCGCCTGCTTGAACGTGCCGCCGCGGTGGTGAACGATCGGCTCGGCGATCTGGCGACCGACCGGATAGAGCGGATCGAGCGAGGTCATTGGCTCCTGGAAGATCATGGTGACCTTCGCGCCGCGGACCTGGTTCAAGGCCTTAGCCGGCAGTCCGACGAGCTCCTGCCCGCGGTAGGTTGCCGAGCCGGTCACGGTGCCGTTCTTGGCAAGCAGGCCCATGATGCCCATCATCGTCTGACTCTTGCCGGAGCCGGACTCGCCGACGACCGCGAGCGTTTCGCCGGTGCGCACATCGAGATCGATGCCCTTGACCGCTTCGACCGTGCCGTCAGGCGTCGAGAAGTTCACCTTGAGGCCGCGAACGGCCAGGATGGTTTCCTTGGTATCTGCCATGTCAGCGATCCTTCGGGTCGAGCGCGTCGCGCAGGCCGTCGCCGACGAAGTTCAGCGAGAACAGCGTCAGGACGAAAAAGATGGCCGGGAAAATCAGAAGCCATGGCGCCGACTGGATGTTGTTTGCGCCTTCCGAGATCAGCGCCCCCCAGCTCGTCAGCGGCGCCTGAACGCCGAGGCCGAGGAAGGAGAGGAAGCTCTCGAGCAGGATCACCTTGGGCACGACGACGGTCACGAAAACGATGACCGGGCCAATCGTGTTGGGGATGATGTGCCGGCGGATGATCTGCCAGTCCGTCAGGCCGAGCGCCTGCGCGGCGCCGACGAATTCTCGACGTTTCAACGCCAATGTCTGGCCGCGCACGATACGGGCCATGTCAAGCCATTCCACCGCCCCGATCACCAGGAAGATCAGGATGAACGAGCGGCCGAAGAACACGACGAGAACGACGACCAGAAACACGAAGGGCAGAGAATACATGATCTCAACCAGACGCATCATGACGTTGTCGACGCGACCGCCGATGTAGCCCGATGTCGCGCCGTAGACGACGCCGATCCCGAGAGACACGAGGCTCGCAAGCAGGCCGACGGCGATCGAGATCTGGCCGCCGAGCATGACGCGAACCAGGAGGTCGCGGCCGTTGGAATCCGTGCCGAAGGGGAAGTATTCCCGGTCGACCTGGCCGGTCACCTTCAGCGTCTTCCCGTCGTTTTCCGTTGCCACCACCTGGGTGTCACGGAATTCGTTGGCGCGGTCGAAGTAGCGCGTGGCACGGGAATCGATCGGCTGTTCGGAGGTAATCGTCGCGGTGAAGGTTTCACCCTCGAGATTGAACTCCTTGAGCGTGACGCGTGCCCGTGTGGCGACGCCTTCCATCACGTCCTGAAGCGTCGACGTATCTGGACGCGGCTCCAGGCTCGGGCTGATCGAGACGTAGGACGGAAACACCTGATCATAGGTGTGCGGGACGAAGAACGGGCCGAGGAACGAGAACAGCGCGATAAGCGCCAGCATGAAGCAGCCGGCCATGGCGGCGCGGTTGCGCTTGAAACGCATGGCGGCGAGCTGGAAGAGGCTGCGCCCCTTTGTTTCCGGCGTCGCCGCCGGGGTCTGGGCGATATCAGTCATGGCGAACCCTCGGATCGAGCAGGCCGTAGAGAATGTCGACCAGGAGATTGAAAACGATGACGAAGATGGCAACGAGGATAACTGTGCCCATCACCAGCGTGTAGTCACGGTTGATGGCGCCAAGGACGAAGTAGCGACCGACGCCCGGGATGGTGAAGATCGTCTCAACGACGGCCGAGCCGGTCAGAAGGGCCGCAGCACAGGGCGCGAGATAGGACACGACCGGCAGCATCGCACCACGCATCGCATGGGTAACGACGACCGTTCGCGATGGCAGGCCATAGGCCTTGGCTGTTCGGATATGGTCGGTATGCAGCGCCTCGATCATCGAGCCGCGCGTGAGCCGCGCAAAAACTGCAAGCTGCGGCAATGCCAGCGCGATCATCGGCAGGATCAGGAAGCGCAGCGATCCATCCCCCCAACCACCGGCCGGCAGCCATGCGAGCACGATCGCAAAGACCAGTGTCAGCACCGGGCCGACGACGAAGTTGGGCACGGTGACCCCTATCGTCGAAAACGACATGATGGTGAAATCGAGGACGCTGTTTTGCCGAAGCGCGGCAATTGTTCCGGCGGTGACGCCGCCGATCAGCGCAATAAGCAACGCGTAGAAGCCGAGTTCCATCGAATAGGGCAGACCCTTGCCGATCAGTTCAGCGACGTTGTTGTCCTTGTAGACGTAGCTCGGGCCGAAGTCGCCGGTCACCGCATTGCTGAGATAGTGCGTGTATTGGCGCCAAAGAGGCTGGTCGAGCTGGTACGTCTTCATCAGGTTCGCCATCGTTTGTGGCGGAAGAGGACGCTCGAGGTTGAAGGGGCCACCAGGGGCGAACCGCATCAAGAAAAACGAAATGGTGACGACGATAAACAAGGTCGGCACCGCACTCGCCAATCGGCGAAGGATGAAGGAAATCATGGACGTGCTCCGGAGGCGACGCGCGACCTTATGACCGCGCGTCGTCTCTGTTCGTTATTCGGCGATGCTCAGGAACTTGCTGAGGTGCTCGTTCGGAGCATTGTCCGCCCAGCCCTTGACGCGGCTGGCAACCAGCCACAGGTCGGCCTGGGTCAGAAGCGGAGCGATCGGCTGTTCCTTCATCAGCAGCGCTTCGGCTTCATGCATCAGCTTCGAGCGAGCGGCCGGATCCTGCTCGTCGTAGGACTTCTTCATCAGGCCGTCGAACTCGGCGTTTTCGAAATGGCCGTAGTTGAAGGTCTTGTTGGAGCCGACGCTGAGCGCCAGGAAGTTCTCGGCATCCGCGTAGTCAGCCTGCCAGCCGGCGCGGGCAACGTTGAACTTGCCGCCTTCCTGCAGGTAGGCGTAGTGCGAGGACACGTCGAGGTTCACCAGCGACACCTTGGCGCCAAAGGTGTTCTTCCACATGTCGGCGACAGCCGTTGCGACGCGCTCGTGGTTCGGGTTGGTGTTGTAGCGCAGCTCGATGTCGAGCGGCTTGCCACCTTCGCCGTAGCCAGCTTCCTTCATCAGGGCGATGGCCTTGTCTTCGCGGTCGAGCTGCGACAGCGTGCCGAACTCGGCCTTGGACGGCTCACCGTAGCTCTCGATGCCCGGAGGAACCATCGAATAGGCGGGGAGCTGCGAACCGGCGTAGATTTCCTTGGCGAGGAAGTCGCGGTCGACGGCCATGGAGAGAGCCTGGCGGACGCGAACGTCGCTATAGGGCTCCTGGCGGGTGTCGAAGGCGTAGTAATAAGTCGCAAGCGACGGCGAGACATGGACCTGCTCGCCATAGGACGTGCGCAGACGGTCGATCTGGTCAGCCGAGAAGTTGTAGACGAGGTCCATTTCCTTGGCTTCGAAACGACGAACCGAAGCAGCCTGGTCGTCGATCGGGTAGAAGATGACCTTGTCGAGCTTGACGTTGGCCGCATCCCAGTAGTTGGCGTTCTTGACGACGGTCAGGCTGTCGTTCGGAACGTGGGCCTGCAGCGTGAAGGCGCCGTTCGATACCATGACGCCCGGCTTGACGAAGTCCGCGCCGTTCTTTTCGACGCTGGCCTTGCTGACCGGAAGTGCCGTCTGGTGTGCGAGCAGCTCCAGGAAGAACGGGGTCGGACGCTCGAGCGTGATTTCGACGGTCTTTTCGTCGATCGCCTTGATGCCGAGCTGATCGGTCGGCAGGTCGCCCTTGTTGACCTTTTCGGCGTTCTTGATCGGGAAGAGAATGTTGGCGTAGCCGGCAGCCGTCTTCGGATCTTCGACGCGGCGGAAGGAGAAGACGAAGTCTTCAGCCGTTACCGGCGAACCGTCCGACCACTTTGCATCGGCGCGCAGCTTGAAGGTGTAGACCGTGCCATCGTCCGAAAGCTCCCACGTCTCAGCAACACCGGGGACGATCTTGGCAGAGGCGTCATAGATCGTCAGACCTTCGTAGAGGTCCTTGAGGATGAACGCTTCAATGTTGATCGAGGTGTGGTGCTGGTCGAGCGTCTGCGGCTCACCTGCGTTGCCGCGATGCAGGACAGCTTCGGCAAGTGCCGGGCTTGCTCCGATGAGCAGCGAGCCAATCAGCGCGGCAGCGCGGAGGTTGAGTTTCAGTGATGCCATTTTGTTTCTCTCCTTCCCCTTGTTTTGGGTTTGTGATCGCAGGAGAGAAGTGCAAATCGTTCGCGAACGCAAGGCGGATTCTGCGGCTGTCTGCATCTTTATCTATAGGAGGGGAATCGACCTATCCCATAGGTTGTATTTTGTTTGCGATTCTTTTCGTCGCCTTTGCGACGGGCATATGACGTGAACAGGGCATTTTTGCGAAATCTACTGCAACGTTTTAGGTCCGCGCTTTTTGTCGGCCGGATTGGGCCTCGAATCATCCGCGATGCAAAGTTTGTGAATTTTAGCGGCAGTTTACGTAATCTGCGCAAAGAAAGAGGGGCGTTGCCGCAATCTTCTTGCGAGACGTTCACCTCCTGTCGACAGACTGTTTCCGAGAGGGCATCCACCGCGGTGGTGTAGCAGACAAAACCAGCGCCCAATGGTTGCATCCACTGCCCTCGACTCCCCCTCCTCTCAGGCACCACCAGAAAGTGAAAACACTTCACACTGAAGGTGTTGCATCCAGTCCACAGTAAAATCGATTGAAGCGAGTTTCGACCTCTGGCAACCTGCCTTTTGCCCGGTTGTCAAACCACTTCGATGAACTATTGTGCGCCTGACTTCGGTGGGCGCGACCAATTCGCGCGCGCCGTCACGCCGCACGAAAAAGCCGGCCATCGACTTTGCCATCGATGCATTTCGTGCGGTTCAACGGCCGGATTGTTTTTGTGGTGCGCCGCATAGGTTGCACCGAGTATCCAAAGGGAGATAGCGAATGGCATTGATCACATTGCGGCAACTGCTCGACCATGCGGCGGAGAACGACTACGCGCTGCCGGCGTTCAATGTGAACAATCTGGAATACATTCAGGCCGTCATGCGCGCCGCCGATGCGACCGACAGTCCGGTCATCCTTCAGGCAAGCCGTGGCGCCCGCTCCTACGCCGGTGACGCGTTCCTGCGCCACCTCATCCTTGGCGCGGCGGAAGAATACCCGCATATCCCGGTCTGTTTGCACCTCGACCACGGCGACCAGCCGTCGACCTGCATTTCGGCCATCACCAACGGCTTCACCTCCGTCATGATGGACGGCTCGCTGGAGAAGGACGGCAAGACCGTTGCCAGCTATGAATACAATGTCGCCGTCACCGCAGAAGTCGTGAAGATCGCGCATGCGGCCGGCGTTTCGGTTGAAGGCGAACTCGGCTGCCTCGGCAACCTCGAAACTGGCGCCGGCGACAAGGAAGACGGCCACGGCTTCGAAGGCAAGCTGTCGCGTGAAGAACTGCTGACCGATCCGGAGCAGGCGCTCGACTTCGTCACCAAGACCGGCGTCGACGCACTGGCCGTCGCGATCGGCACCAGCCACGGCGCCTACAAGTTCACCCGCGAGCCCGATGGCGACATCCTGTCGATCGAAACGATCGCCAAGATCAATAAGAAGCTGCCGAACACCCACCTCGTCATGCACGGCTCGTCGTCGGTGCCGAAGGATCTGCAGGATCTCTTCAACACCTATGGCGGCAAGATGAAGCCGACCTGGGGCGTTCCGGTCTCGGAAATCCAGAAGGCGATCCCGCTCGGCGTTCGCAAGGTCAACATCGACACCGACCTGCGCCTCGCCATGACCGGCACGATCCGCAAGAACTTCGCCGAGAACCCGGAAAACTTCGACCCGCGCACCTACCTGAAGCCGGCAACCGCGCTGATGACCGAAGTCTGCAAGGAGCGCTTCGAAGCCTTCCGCACCGCTGGCAAGGCCTCGAAGATCCGCACGCTGCGCCTGCCGGAAATGGCAAAGCGCTACGCGGCCAGCTGATCCGACAATCCCTCCCCGCTCCGGGTCACCGGATCGGGGAGCAGACGGCTTGCCTAGGCTCACAACACCAATCGGCGCGCGGTTCTATTCGCACCGCGCGCCGATTGCGTTTCAATTGGGAATGCCGCGTGATCGGCCGACGATTAGAACGTCGGCGGCGTGTTGACCCAGAGCAGCACGGTTTCGCCGTCATGCCGGTTCGTCCAGGCGTGCCGCCTCTTGCTCTCGAAATAGAGCGAGTCGCCGACACCGAGGTCGTAGAACTGGTCGCTGTCGAGAATGAACTCGACACGGCCGGAGAGCACATAGACAAACTCCTCGCCCTCGTGCCCGTAGGCGCCTTCGCTGGACGCGCCCGGCTCCAGCACGAAGCGGTGGCAATCCATCTGGTTGCGGCCATCGGCAAGCAGTTGCACCGTGACGCCGGGGGTCGTGCGCGGCCATGTCCGCCATTCGCCGGCCCGAACGACGGCGCGCGTATCCGCCTCCTCTTCACCAGCAAGGCTGGAAACGGTGGTTCCGAAGAATTCCGCGATGTTGTGCAGCACAGCGACCGAGACGCCCTGCGACGTGCGCTCCAGCGTCGAGAGCACCGAGGCGGCGATGCCGATCTCGCCGGCGACCTGCTCCAGCGTCTTGCCGGCGGCGTGCCTGAGGCTGCGTAGCTTGCGCCCGATCTGGTTTTCAGGCCCGTCGCTCGTCGCCGATGGGGGCTGGTCATCCGCAGCCGCTTCGGCGTCCAGCGCCTCACGGATCGCAGCCGGATTGAGACCACGCTCGGCCCGGAACCAGGAGATGCGCTTCAACCGGGCAAGATCGTTCTCGGTATACTGCCTATGCCCCGTCGGCGAGCGCTCGGGCACGACGAGACCTTGCGTCTCCCATAGCCTCAGCGTCGAGGCGGAAACCCCCGCCAGTCGCGCCGCTTCAGCGACCTTGTAGCGCACTGCGCCCATTCCAATTTCCCTTTACCGCCCAGCGGCGCTGCCCGAATCCTTGCAATTCCGGCGTGTCCGCAACCTTAGCCGCCGCGATCGAGATCTGACAAGAACGGCGCATCAGCAACCGTGGTGTCTCGATCACCAAATTTGATTTGCAATCGACAGTGAAAGGTGTACCACTTCCACAATAAACTTGCAGAAAAAATGCAATATATTAACTCCAGACGACAGGAACGCGCCATGACCAGCCTCCCCGACCGCAAGAACGCCGCCATCTCGCGCGGCGTCGGCATGACCACCCAGATCTACGCCGACCGCGCGGAAAATTCGGAAATCTGGGACAAGGAAGGCAATCGCTACATCGACTTCGCCTCGGGCATCGCGGTCGTCAATACCGGCCATCGCCACCCGAAGGTGATCGAGGCGGTCAAGGCGCAGATCGATCGCTTCACCCACACCTGCCACCAGGTCGTTCCCTACGAATCCTACGTGCATCTCGCCGAGCGCCTCAATGCACTGACGCCCGGCGACTTCGCCAAGAAGACCATCTTCGTGACCACCGGCGCCGAAGCCGTCGAAAACGCCGTCAAGATCGCCCGCGCCTCGACAGGCCGTCAGGCGGTTATCGCCTTCAGTGGCGGCTTCCACGGCCGGACCTTCATGGGCATGGCGCTCACCGGCAAGGTCGTTCCCTATAAGGTCGGCTTCGGCGCGATGCCGGGCGACGTCTTCCACGCCCCCTTCCCGATCGAATTGCACGGCGTCACCACCGAACAGTCGCTCGCTGCGCTGAAGAAGCTCTTTGCCGCCGACGTCGATCCGGGTCGCGTCGCCGCGATCATTCTCGAGCCCGTGCAGGGCGAAGGCGGCTTCTATCCGGCGCCTGCCGCCTTCATGAAGGCGCTGCGCGAAATTTGCGACCAGCACGGCATTCTCTTGATCGCCGACGAAGTTCAGACCGGCTTTGCCCGTACCGGCAAGATGTTTGCCATGGACCACCATGATGTCGCGCCCGATCTCATCACCATGGCGAAAAGCCTCGCCGGCGGCTTCCCGCTTGCCGCCGTCACCGGCCGCGCCGAAGTCATGGATGCTCCAGCGCCGGGCGGCCTTGGCGGCACCTATGGCGGCAACCCACTCGGCATCGCCGCAGCGCACGCCGTCCTTGACGTTATCGCTGAGGAGAAGCTCTGCGAGCGCGCCGAGCAGCTTGGCGGCCGGCTGAAGCAGCGGCTTGCCGCAATCCGCGAGCAGGCGCCCGAAATCGCCGACATCCGCGGCCCCGGCTTCATGAACGCCGTCGAGTTCAACGACGTGAAGACCAACCTGCCGAGCGCTGACTTTGCCAACAAGGTGCGCCTGATCGCTCTGGAAAAGGGCCTGATCCTGCTTACCTGCGGTGTGCACGGCAACGTCATCCGCTTCCTGGCGCCCATCACCATCCAGGACGAAGTCTTCGCCGAAGCGCTCGACATTCTCGAAGCGTCGATCCTCGCAGCGCGTGCTTGATCCTCGACCGGGCGACCAGCAACGCGGGTTGCCCGGTGCATAATTCCTCAATTCAGGATCGACTTGAGGGCAAAATTATGCAGCAATTCAAAGTGCTATGGCGGCCTTAGCGCATCCTGAGGGATTCGCTGCGCTGTAGGTGCTGCGCGCCAATTCAGACGCGCAATTCTCGGGTGCCGGGATTGATCGGCACCCGCAAGAACAAGCAAAAGCGGGCCTGCCGTCTCGCGGCAGGCCATCGCCGGAGGATGCCCGCCATGACCTTGACCCCCGCCTTGACCAAGCACTTGCGCGACGCCGACCTGTTCGCTTCGCTTCACTCCATCCCCGCGGCCGGCAAGAATTGGGCTGGCGCAACCTTCGACGTCTTCAATCCATCGACCGGCGAAAAGCTGGCGACGCTGCCGGATATGGGCATCGACGAAGCCCATGCGGCAATCGAAGCTGCGGCCAAGGCGCAAGTTCTCTGGGCGGCAAAGCCTGCCAAAGACCGCAGTGCCGTGCTTCGCCGCTGGTACGACCTGATCGTCGCGCATGCCGACGACCTTGCAGCCATCCTGACGGCCGAGATGGGGAAACCCATCGGCGAATCGAAGGGTGAAGTGCTGCATGCCGCGGCCTATGTCGAGTGGTATGCGGAAGAGGCGAAACGCATCTATGGCGAAACCTTCCCCGCCCCGGCCAACGACCGCCGCATGCTTGTGATCAAGCAGCCCGTCGGCGTCGTCGGCACGATCACGCCATGGAATTTCCCGGCCTCGATGGTCGCCCGCAAGATCTCGCCGGCGCTAGCCGCCGGCTGCACCATCGTGCTAAAACCCGCCGAACAGACACCGCTCGTTGCCGGCGCGATGTTCGTGCTCGCCGAAAAGGCAGGCTTCCCGACCGGTGTCGTCAACCTGCTCTATGCCGCAGAAGGCGCTGCAATTGGCCGCGAACTTTGCAGCAACCCGAAGGTGCGCAAGATCAGCTTCACCGGTTCGACCGAGGTCGGGCGGCTGTTGATGCGACAATGCTCCGACCAGATCAAGAAGGTCAGCCTGGAGCTTGGCGGCAACGCCCCCTTCATCGTGTTCGACGACGCCGACATCGACGAGGCGGTCGATGGCGCCATCCAGGCGAAGTTCCGCAATGCCGGCCAGACCTGCGTCTCGGCCAACCGCATCTATGTGCAAGCGGGCGTGCACGACGCCTTTGCCGAAAAGTTCGTCAGGCGCGTCGCCGAGCTGACTGTCGGCGACGGTTTCACGCCTGATATCACCATCGGCCCGATGATCGACAAACACGCGATCGAAAAGATCGAGGCCCATGTCGCCGACGCCGTTTCGAAGGGTGCCAAGGTGCGCGCCGGCGGCCACCGGATCGGCACGTCCGGCACCTTCTTCGAGCCGACGGTGCTAACAGGCATTTCGACAGACATGCGCGTCGCCCAGGAAGAGACCTTCGGTCCGATCGCCCCGATCATCCGCTTCGAGACCGCCGAGCAGGTGATCGCCGAAGCCAACGACACGATCTACGGTCTTGCCGCCTATTTCTACGCCGAAAATCTGAAGCGCGTCTGGCATGTGGCCGAGGCGCTCGAATACGGGATGGTCGGCATCAACACCGGCCGCATGTCCTCCGAAGCCGCGCCCTTCGGCGGCATCAAGCAATCGGGCATCGGCCGCGAAGGCTCCCGCCACGGGCTCGAAGACTATCTCGAGATGAAGTATCTCTGCATGGGCAATATCTGACCCATGCGGAGACCCGGCGGTTAGTCGATGATGTGGTAGCCGCCGTCGACATAAAGCACCTGGCCCGTGATCAGGCGGGCGGCGTCATGCGCAAGGAAGGCGGTGGCCGCGCCGACGTCGTCGATGTCAATCAGCTCGCGGCTCGGCGATTTGACCTTGGTCTTTTCGAGCAGCGCGTCAAATTCCGGAATGCCGGAAGCGGCGCGCGTCGCCAGCGCGCCAGGCGAAATGGCGTGCACGCGGATCCCCTTCGGGCCGAGTTCGGAGGCGAGGTATCGGACGGCACTTTCGAGTGCGGCCTTGGCGACACCCATGATGTTGTAGTTTTCCACCACCACCTGTGAGCCATGATAGGTCATGGTGAAGAGCGTGCCGCCGTTCTTCATCAGCGGCTCGGCGAGATGCGCCATGCGGATGAAGGACCAGCAGGAAATGTCCATAGTCTTCAGGAAGCCCTCGCGCGGGACATCGACGACGCGGCCGCCGAGCGTATCCTTCGGCGAAAAGGCGATCGAATGGACGACAAAGTCGAGTTCACCCCAGGTCTTCTCGATCTCCTCGAACACCGCTTCCATTTGCCCTGGCACGGCCACGTCGAGCGGCAGGAAGATCGGCGCTTCGATTTCACGCGCCAGGGGTTCGACGTGAGGTTTCGCCTTGTCGTTCAGATAGGTGACCGCCACCTCCGCCCCGAAGGCGCGGAAGGCACGGGCGCAGCCCCAGGCGATCGATCGATCATTGGCAATGCCGACGATCAGGCCCTTGCGGCCGTCCAGAAGTTTGGCCTTTGCGACAGGAATGGACATCAATTGTCTCCGATGGATCAGGCTGCGCGGGTTTTAAGCAGTGCAAGCGTGTGGCGGGCGATCATCAGTTCCTCGTCGGTCGGGATGACGTAAAGCGCAACGCGGCTCGAAGGCGTCGAAATCAGCGTCGCGCCGGCCTCGTTGGCGGCTGGGTCGAGTTCGGCCCCGAGCCAGGCGATGTTCTCGGCGATGCGGGCGCGGATCTGTGCGGAGTTCTCCCCGACGCCCGCCGTGAAAACCAAGGCGTCGATGCCACGGAGCGCGGCTGCAAGCATCCCGACATTGAGCCCTGCGCGATAGACGAAGTGGTCGATCGCGAGCTTGGCATGGGCGTCTGCGCTTGCGAGCAGGTCGCGCATGTCATTCGAGACGCCAGAGAGCCCCTTGAGGCCGGCCTCGTGATAGAGCAGGTCAGAAACGGCCTGAGCGCTCATGCCGCGTTGCAGGATCAGATAGAGCACGACGCCCGGATCGAGCTGACCGGGCCGCGTTCCCATCGGCAGGCCGTCGAGCGCGGTGAAGCCCATGGTGCTCTCGATGCTGTGACCATCGCGCAAGGCGCACATAGAGGCGCCGCTGCCGAGATGGGCGACGATGACGCGACCACCTGCGACCGCAGGCGCCACATCCCGCAGACGCTCTGAAATGTACTCATAGGAAAGGCCGTGGAAGCCGTAGCGCCGCACACCGTCCTCATAGAAGCTGCGCGGCATGGCGTAGCAGTTCACCTCTTCCGGGTGGCCATGATGGAAGGCGGTATCGAAACAGGCGACCTGCGGTACATCCGGATTGATCGCCATCGCCTGACGGATCGGAGCAAGATTGTTGGGCTGGTGCAGCGGTGCCAGATCCTGGTAGCTCGCGAGGCGATCAAGGACGGTCGCATCGATCAGCACCGGCGCCGCATAATCGGGGCCACCATGTACTACGCGATGGCCGACCGCCCGTAAGGTGAAGCCTTCGAGCGTCATCAACCAGTCGCGTGCCGCCGCGATCGCCGCCGGCAGATCGCCAACGACGTCGGCATCATAGCTCTTGTCGATCAGAATGGTGCCGTCGGCCGCTTTCGCCTGCAGGCGGGGACGCGTGCCGATGCCACCGATCTGGCCCTTGATCTGGCGTTCGAGCCCTTGATCCGTGATCCCGAAAACCTGGAACTTCAAGCTCGATGAGCCGGCGTTGACGACGAGAAGCGCATCCATGGTCATACCGCCGCAACTTGCGAGGTCCGCCGGCGCGCCGCATAGAGCGCGGCGACCGCGCAGGAGGCGAGGCGCGTGCGCACGGAGTCCGCCCGCGACGTCAGCACGATGGGCACGCGCGCTCCAAGCACGATGCCGGCAGCGTCGGCATGGGACAGGAACGTCAGGTTCTTGGCGAGCATGTTGCCCGCCTCAAGGTCCGGCACCACCAGAATCTGGGCGCGGCCGGCCACGGGCGACGTGATGCCCTTGATCCTTGCTGCCTCCGGGTCGATCGCGTTGTCGAAGGCAAGCGGACCATCGAGCAGGCCGCCGGTGATCTGGCCGCGTTCGGCCATCTTGCAGAGTGCTGCCGCCTCGATCGTTGACGGGATCTTCGTCGTTACCGTTTCGACCGCAGAAAGAATGGCGACGCGCGGCTCGCCGAGGCCGATCGTCACCCAGAGATCGATGGCATTCTGCACGATGTCGCGCTTGGCTTCGAGGTCGGGAAAGATGTTGATGGCGGCGTCCGTGATGAAGAGCGTCTCTGAATGCCCCGGTACGTCCATGATGAAGACGTGGCTGATCCTTCGATCGGTCCTGAGCCCGGTCGCCGACGCCGCGACCTCCTTCATCAGTTCGTCGGTATGCAGGCTGCCTTTCATCAGCAACTCGCCACGACCCTCGCGGATCATCGCCACCGCTTTCGCTGCGGCCGCATGGCTATGCGGCGCGTCGACGATCTCGCACCGACCGAGGTCGAGGCCATGTTCGGCGGCCACGCTGCGGATCTTTGCCTCTGGCCCGACGAGAACGGGCGCGATCAGCCCCATTTGCGCGGCCTCCAACGCACCGCGCAGAGAGGTCTCGTCGCAGGGATGCGCGACAATGGTGACCGCCGGCGTTTCGTCTCGCGCGGTGGCAATCAGGAGATCGTATTTGGACTGCTCAATCGGCAGTTCGGTTACCTCGGACACGTCGATACTCCCTCATCAGGTAGCGGTGCGATTGCGAATGATCTTGCCCGCCGCGATCGGAACCGGCGGCTCGCGGTCCAGGCGGAAGAGCGCGGCAACCTGCTGCAACCGCTCGGCAGCCACGCCCGTCACGGCTCCGGATGCCTCCAGTACCTCACGAAGGGCCGTAAAGGCACTGCGACGCTCCTCGACCGCCTCCGGTAGCAGCTTCGGAAGAGCGGCGAGCGCCGCCGCCTCGTCGATCAGCAGCATGAAATACTGCTCCCGCATAACGGTCTTGAAGTCGGCCAGGCTCAGTTGCTTTGCTTCCGGATGGGAAAGCCGGAGCCGGCGCACAGCCTCGAACCCGCGTTCGTCCGCGCCTCCGCGCGCCATGCCGACGAAGGTCAGGGCTCTGGCAAGACCTTCACAGGTTCCGCCCACGGCCATTCTGGCCTTGAGTTCGGCGATCCGCGCCTTGACGAGCTCGCGGTGCAAGAGGCTCTTCTCCGCTTTGCGCGGCGGCTGGTCTGAGTTCGTGTCGATGCCGAGTGCCGCTTGCAGGGTCGGAGCGCCGTAGATGGCGTGGAAGCTTTGCTCCGAAAGATATTCAGCCGTCCGTCGCCAGGTCTCTAACCCGTCCACGATCTGCTGCGACAGCGCCTCCTGCCAGGCGATGAACGGGTTGCCGGCGGCAGCAGGTTCGCGGTTTTCACGGACATAGTCCGCCAGCGCCGACGTCCAGGCCATGAAGGGGTTGTCGGGCCCGAAAAGCGCGTATTGCAGACGCAGCGGGTGCATGTTGCGCATCGCCTCCGCCACGGGCGGCGTTGCCGCTGCCTTGACCATTGGCTGCAGATAGGTGCGATAGAGTGCCAGATTGATCTCCGAAAGCTTCGCCGCGGTGGCAAAACGCCTGTCATCCTCGATGTCGTTGCCGCCAAGAGCGCGGATGTCCTCGAGGGTGCGCGGCTCGCAGCGCATCAGCCATTCTCCGGAGACGAGCGCCCTGCCCTCGGCCGCCTCGCTCGCCGGCGTCAGCACCGCCTCGTAAAGCCCAGGCGGCAGCACGTCGATCAACTCGATATTGGAGGCGAATTCGTCATGTTCCTTCCGCGCGACGCCGACGGAGACGAAAATGCCGAGATGTCCCACGGTCTCGTGGACGGTGTAGACGATCGTCTGGCCGTAGGCCCGGATTTCGTCGACGCTGTCATAGAGGTCGAGGATCCAGTCGAGCGCCTGCTGCGGCGGGGTGATGTTATCGCCCTTGGAGCAGAAGACCACGATCGGCGAGCGGATGTTGCGAAGGTCGATCGCCGTGCCGTCCGATGTTCGGATTTCGCCCGCGGCAAGCTTGTTGCCCACGAAGAGTTCGTCGACGATGAACTGCATCTCCTCGGCATTGAGCGTGACGTGGCCACCCCACCAGCGTTCGAACCCGAGGTAGCGCGCGGCTTCCGTGTCGATCTTCGAATAGAGATTGTATTGCTTGGTCCAGAGGGTGTTGGCCGGATTCTGGTTCTCGAAATTCTGTACCAGCCAGGCACCGTCGAATATGCCGCCGCCGAGGTCGCCGGTCAGCGCCGTCAGCCAGCTGCCACCGAGAAGCCCGCCGGAATAGCGCATCGGGTTCTGCCCGTGCACGCCTGCCCAATAGGACAGCGGCGCGCCGGCAATGATGATCGGGCCGAAGAGTTCGGGACGCAGCGCGGCGACGATCGTGACCGCCCAACCCGCCTGGCAGTTTCCGATCACACAGGGCTTTCCGTCCGCTTGCGGATGGCGGGCGATGACGGTTTCGAGAAAGCCGGCTTCGGCCAGTGCGATGTCCTCGATCGTCTGTCCAGGAACCGGATCCGGCAAGAAGCCGATGAAGTAGCAGGGATGGCCCGCTTTCAGCGCGACACCGATTTCACTGTCGGCCTTGAAGCCGCCAATGCCGGGGCCGTGGCCGGCCCGGGGGTCGACGACGACGAAGGGACGCTTGGTCGGATCGACCGTGACGCCCTCGGGCGGAACGATGCTGACCAGCGCATAGTTCACCGGCCGGGCGAGCGTGCGCCCATCGGTAACAAGCTGGGCCTCGAACTCCAGCACGTTCGGCGCGGTCTGCGTGCGATGTTCCTCGTATTGCGCGCCGCGCTGACGCATGACATCGAGAAAAAGGATCGAACGTTGCCAGGCATCGAGCGAAAAGGAATAGGCATCTGCGAAAGTCGGGATTGTCGGGCTCGTGGAATGCTTGGGCATGATGTCCACTCCTCGGTGCGATTGAAGGTCAGCCCCGTCGCCAAGGCCAATAGAGCAACGCAATTCGTCGCGCATTGACCTTAGTCAAATCGACTGGCGGCAGAGCGCGATATGAACTCGGCATGATGACCCAGGACCATCTGTCCGGGTCGCAGGAACATAACAGCGGAGTGTTACGGCGACTTGTCGCCCTTGCGAATTCCTCGCCTTCGACCCCGTTGAAGAAGCATCGTTTCGCTGGTGTTGAGTGATCTTTCGCAGTGCAGCATTGTCCAGAAATGGGGAGTGCGCAAGTCGGGCCTTGAAATTCAGGACACAGCTTGCCAATTGGGGCGAAACCCAAAGGAGTTGCCAGGCAATGAGCGAAACCGAAATGTCCGTAGAGAAACATGTCTTCGAAGCCGATGTGGCGCGACTGCTCCATTTGATGGTGCATTCGGTCTATTCCGACAAGAACGTCTTCCTCCGCGAACTGATTTCGAACGCGGCGGATGCCTGCGAGAAGCTGCGTTATGAGGCGATCGTCTCGCCGGAGCTTCTGGCGGGCGACCCGACCCCGCGCATCACCCTGACGCTGGACGAGGAAAACAACCGGCTCATCGTCGAGGACAACGGCATCGGCATGGGTCGCGACGAGCTTGTCGAAGCGCTCGGCACCATCGCCCGCTCGGGCACACGCGCCTTCATGGAGCGCATTGAAGCCGCCCAGGGCAAGGAGGGCGCGCAGCTCATCGGCCAGTTCGGCGTCGGCTTCTATTCCGCCTTCATGGTCGCCGACAAGGTCGATGTGGTCTCGCGCCGCGCCGGCTCGGAGCACGCCTTCCTGTGGTCGTCCGACGGCAAGGGCAGCTACACCGTTTCCGCAGCCGAACTTGCGGACGCCCCGGCGCGCGGCACACGCATCACGCTGCACCTGATGGAAGACGCCAAGACCTACACGTCGCGCTGGACCGTCGAGCGCATCGTCAAGGACCAATCCGGCCACGTGCCGGTGCCTATCTCGATTCTCGAAAAGCCCGATGCCGAGCCTGTCCAGGTCGGGGACGGCACCGCGCTCTGGACCAAGCAGAAGAGCGAGATCAGCAAGGAAGACTACGCCGATTTCTACCGCGGCGTCGCCGGCCAATATGACGACCCAGCGCTGACCGTGCATTTCCGCGCCGAAGGCCGCCATGAATATACGGCCCTTGCCTTCGTGCCCGGCTCCAAGCCATTCGATCTGTTCGACCCGGACCGCAAGGGCCGGATGAAGCTCTACGTCAAGCGCGTCTTCATCACCGACGAAGCGGAATTGCTGCCGCGTTACCTGCGTTTCGTGCGCGGCCTCGTCGACACGTCGGACCTGCCGCTCAACGTTTCGCGCGAGATGATCCAGGAAAGCCCGCTGCTCGCCAGCATCCGCAAGGGCGTCACCAATCGCGTGCTGACGGCGATCGAGAAGCTTGCGGAAAACGAGACAGAGACCTTCGACAAGCTCTGGGAAAACTTCGGCAGCGTGCTGAAGGAAGGCATCTATGAGGATTACGAGCGCCGCGAGCAGCTGGTGGCGCTGTCGCGCTTCCGCACCACTACTTCGGATGCGAGCCAGCGCAGCCTTACCGATTACGTCAAGGACATGAAGGACGGCCAGTCGGCGATCTATTACTTGACCGGTGACAACCTTGCCCAGCTCAAGGCCTCACCACAGCTCGAAGGTTTTCGCGCCCGCGGGATCGAGGTGTTGCTGTTGACCGATCCGGTCGATAGCTTCTGGGTCACATCCGCGCCCGATTTCGACGGAAAGCCGTGGAAGTCGATCACGCAGGGTGCGGCCGATCTCAGCGCCATCGCCAAGGCCGAGGGGGCCAAGGAAGAAGCGCCGCAGGCCAGCCAGCTGGTCATCGACTTCGTCGCGTTCGCCAAGGAGACGCTCGGTGCGTCCGTCTCGGACGTGCGCACCTCCGACCGCCTGACGGAAAGCGCCGTTTGCCTGGTGGCACCCGAACACGGCCCCGACCGCCAGCTCGAAAAGATGCTGCAAGGTGCTGGCCGTCTCGACGACGCCCCCAAGCCGATCCTTGAGATCAACCCGAGCCACGCTCTGATCACCGCCATGGCCGCGAGCCCCGCCGGCGATACGGCGTTCCGCACGGACGCCGTCCAACTCCTGCTCGACCAGGCGCGCGTGCTCGATGGCGACAAGCCGCAGGACCCGCGCGGCTTCGCCGAACGGCTGTCGCGCGTCTTTGATCGCGCCCTCAAGGCTTAACAAAGAAGCCCTGGAAATCTCTCCGATTTCCAGGGCTTTCGCTATTTTCTTCAGGTCCCGCCTAAACGAGACACTCAGCGTCTCACGTTGCGTTAATCGCTCTTCGACGCGTCCATCCCGATTTCGGCCAACACCTCGGCCGTATGCTCTCCAAGTCGCGGCACGCCACGCTCGAGCGCAAGCTCGGCGGCCGAAAACCGGATCGGCGTCCGGACCCCGGGCGACGTACCGGCAGCGGCCCCCGAATGCGGCGTATCCACACGCATTTGCCGATGCTCGATCTGCGGATCGGCAAAGACGTCGGCAACGGTGTTGATCGGTCCGCCGGGCACGCCTGCATCTTCCAGCAACTTCAACAGCGTGTCGCGCTCGATCTTCGCGGTTTCGGCGGCGAGTTCCGGCGTCAACGTGTCCCGGTTCTGCACGCGAAGCGCGTTGGTCAGATAACGCTCGTCGGTCGCAAGATCCGAACGCCCGAGCAGGGTGCAGAACTTCACGAACTGCCGGTCGTTACCAACAGCGACGATCAGGTGACCGTCCGAGGTCGGGAAGACCTGATAGGGCGCGATGTTCGGGTGCGCATTGCCGAGCCGGCGCGGCGCCTTGCCCGAGACGAGGAAGTTGAGCGCCTGGTTGGCAAGCACGCCCGTCATGCAGTCGAGCAGCGCCATGTCGATCTGCTGCCCCTCGCCGGTGCGCTCGCGCTGGGCAAGTGCTGCCTGCACGGCAATCACGCCGTAAAGACCGGTGAAGATATCGGCGAAGGCGACGCCGATTTTCTGTGGCTCGCGATCGGGCTCACCGGTCAGGTCCATGATGCCGCTCATGCCCTGGACGATGTAGTCGTAGCCGGCGCGGTGCGCATAGGGACCATCCTGGCCAAAGCCAGTGACCGAGCAGTAGATCAGCCGCGGATTGATCTTCTTCAGACTCTCGTAGTCGAGCCCGTATTTCGTAAGCCCGCCAACCTTGAAGTTCTCAAGCAGCACGTCCGACTGGGCGGCAAGGCGGCGCACGGCCTCCTGCCCCTCCTCGGTCGTGAAGTCGAGCACCACCGAGCGCTTGCCGCGGTTGCAGGCGTGGAAATAGGCGGCGTCGAGCTTCTCGCCTTCCTCGTCCGCAACGAAGGGCGGGCCCCAGGTGCGGGTGTCGTCGCCGGCCGGGCTTTCCACCTTGATGACGTCGGCACCGAGATCGGCCAGCGTCTGGCCGATCCATGGGCCCGCCAGAATGCGGGCCAATTCCAGGACACGAATGCCCTTCAGCGGCGTTTCCATGACGGCACCGCTCAGAAGAAGGCCTGAAAGCCGGTCTGGGCGCGACCGAGGATCAGCGCATGGACGTCATGCGTGCCCTCGTAGGTGTTGACGGTCTCGAGGTTCACCATGTGGCGCATGACCTGGTATTCCTCCGAGATGCCGTTGCCGCCGTGCATGTCGCGGGCCATGCGGGCGATGTCGAGCGCCTTGCCGCAATTGTTGCGCTTGACGATCGAGATCATTTCCGGGGCCATGCGGCCTTCGTCCATCAGGCGGCCGACGCGCAGCGACCCCTGCAGGCCGAGCGTGATCTCCGTCTGCATATCGGCAAGCTTCTTCTGGAAGAGCTGCGTCTGCGCCAGCGGCCGGTTGAACTGCTTGCGATCGAGACCGTACTGACGCGCCGCATGCCAGCAGAACTCGGCAGCGCCGAGCGCACCCCAGGAGATACCGTAGCGGGCACGGTTGAGGCAGCCGAACGGGCCCTTGAGACCCTCGACGTTCGGCAGCAGCGCTTCTTCGCCGACCTCGACATTGTCCATGACGATTTCGCCGGTGATCGACGCCCGCAGCGACAGCTTGCCGGCGATCTTCGGGGCGGACAGACCCTTCATGCCCTTTTCGAGCACGAAACCGCGGATGGCGCCTCCATGCGCTTCCGACTTTGCCCAGACAACGAAGACATCGGCGATCGGTGCGTTAGAGATCCACATCTTCGAGCCGACGAGGCGGTAGCCGCTCTCGGTCTTGATGGCGCGCGTCTTCATGCCGGCCGGGTCAGAACCGGCGTCCGGCTCGGTCAGGCCGAAGCAGCCGATCCACTCGCCGCTGATGAGCTTCGGCAGGTACTTCTGCTTCTGCTCCTCAGAACCATAGGCATAGATCGGATAGATCACCAGCGACGACTGCACGCTCATCATCGAGCGGTAGCCCGAATCGACGCGCTCGACTTCGCGGGCAACGAGGCCGTAGGCAACGTAGGAAGCGCCGACGCCGCCATAGGTTTCGGAAACGGTGACGCCGAGCAGACCGAGCTCGCCCATCTCGCGGAAGATCTCCGGATCGGTCGATTCTTCGCGGTAGGCGTCGATGACGCGCGGCTGCAGCCGGTCCTGCGCATAGGCCCGCGCGGTGTCGCGGATCATACGCTCGTCCTCGGTCAACTGATCGTCGAGGAGGAACGGATCATCCCATTGAAATTGCGTCTTGCCGGCCATGTTTCTCTCCCATCGGATTATTCGGCTCACGTTATCGCAAGGGGTGCATGCCGTTTCAAACGAAATTGAGGCACCGCCTCATGCGTCCGGGGAATGGCCCCTCCCTCGCCATCGAGCAGCCCATGTTGCAAATTCGCTGGAATATGACGACAAGAACGGACGTCCTTCGCTCCGCTTCCCTCCTTGCAGAACAAAGGGCCAGTTCAACGCCAGAGATCAGAAGCAAGCCACGACCATGGCCAATGACCGCCTCGAACGCTTTGCCCACAATCTCGACTGGAATCTGCTGCGCACCTTCGTCGTGCTCGTCGAGGAAGGCAGCATCACGGCCGCCGCCAACCGGTTGCTCCTGCAACAGCCGGCCGTCAGCATGGCGTTGAAGCGGTTGGAGCAAACCGTCGGCCAGAAACTCATCGACCGGCGTCCCGGGCGTTTCAACCTGACCGACGCCGGTGCGCGCCTGCATGCGCAGTGCCGCGATATCTTCGCAGCCGTCATCCGCCTGCCGAATGTTCTTGAAACCGCCGGCGAGGAGATCACCGGCCATCTCAACATCCACTCGGTCAGCCACGCGCATAATCCCGCCTGGGACCGCAAGCTCGAAAGCTTCTTTCGCCTGCACCCCAAGGTCACGCTGTCGGTCACGGTCGCAACTACCGTGGATGTGTTGAGCGCCGTCGAGCGCAATGTTGCGACCATGGGCCTATGCGACGGCAACATTCCCGACTGGCTGAACAGGCGGTTTCACGTGCGCGAGCGCTATGCGCTCTATTGCGGCAGAAGCCATCCGCTTTTCGGGGTCGAAGGTGTCGACTTCAACGACCTCAGGGGCAATCCCTATATCGCTTTCATCGCCGACGTTTTGGGCGGCCAGCACATGAACTCGGTAACCGCCGTGCGCGCGATCGGGTCTTTTGGCCAGCAGGTCCGCGCCGTCTCCTGCAATGTCGAGGAGGTGATGCGGCTGATCGCCTCCAATGTCGGCATCGGCATGCTGCCGGATCACTTGGCATCGCCAGCCGTCGCGGCGGGCCAACTGTGGCAGCTGCCGCCCTATAGCGATCTGCCCAGCACCGATGTCTTCCGCATCTCCAATCCGAATGCGATCCTCAATCCGGCAGAGGCCGCATTTCTTGCCCATGTGGCCGATACGGAGCCGCTGGACCACTGCCTCGACGATCGGGCCGACCATCATCAGGATTGATAGCCACCTTTCCAGTTATAAATTTGAACACAGATGACGCCTTGCCTATGGTCCGGCCGACAACTAACGGAGGCGGACATGCAAGACTACGACGTGGCGATCATTGGCGGTGGAATCGCCGGCCTGTCGCTTGCCTATTTCCTGGCACCGCATCGCTCCGTCGTGGTGATCGAGCGGGAAGAAGGGCTCGGCTATCACAGCACCGGCCGCTCGGCGGCAGAGTTCGTGCTGCGCTATAACGCGCCGGAGGTCTGTGCGCTGGCGGCGATATCCAAGGGCTTTTTCGATAATCCACCTGAGGGCTTCTCCGAAGTGGCGCTGCTCAAGCAGCGCGGTGGCGTCATGATCGCCAATGCCGAGAAAGTTGCCCGGTTCGAAGAGGTGTTTGCCGCGGAGAGCCGTGCCAACGCCGAAATTGAACGGCTGACCGTCGACGAGGCGATCGCGCGTGTGCCGATCCTGCGCCGCGACTATGTGGCTGCGGCCTATTACGATCCGCAATTCTGGGACATCGAAGTCGAGAACCTGCTGCAGGGTTACGTCCGGGGCGCGCGTCGCCATGGCGCGGTAATTATCGAGCGCTCGGACGTGCTGGCGCCGCGCCGGAACGGCGACCGCTGGGTGCTGGCGACGAGTGCCGGCGAAGTCAGTGCAAAGACGATCGTCAATGCTGCCGGCGGCTGGGCCGATCCCGTCGCACAATCGTTCGGCGTCGCCCCCATCGGCATCGTGCCGCATCGCCGCACCGCAATCACCGTCGACCTGCCCGAAGGCATCGACGCGCTGACGCTGCCCGAAATCAACGAGATCGATGAAGACTTCTACATGAAGCCCGAAGGCGGGCGGCTGCTTTCCTCGCCCGCCGACGCAACGCCGTGCGATCCGACCGACGTCCAGCCGGAGGAGATCGACGTCGCCTGGGCTGCGCACTACGTCGAGGAGGCAACGACCGTGCCGGTGCGCCGTATCTTCAAGAGTTGGGCCGGCATGCGCAGCTTCTCGCCGGACAAGCTTCCAGTGATCGGCTTTGCCCGCGAGCGACCGGATTTCTTCTGGCTCGCCGGCCAGGGCGGCTACGGCATCCTCACCTCACCGGCGCTCGGCGCATTCGCCGCAAGCCTCCTCGTCGGTGCACCAGCGCCCGAGGCCTTCGAAGCGATCGGCCTCGATGCCGTAAAGTTCAGCCCGGCTCGATTGGAACGCTAGCCCGAGCAGAGTTGGCCGCAGGCGAGGAAGGCCACGCCCAGCACGATACTGCGGGCCGCGCCGGGGTCGAAATACGACTGTGACGAGGTCTTCGGCAATGCCGCGATCGATGAAGGCCTTCGCGCGCTCAGCCGAAGATATCTACCCGGGCGCGAAGTTGCCCGCTCGCTCGCGCGCGGCCCCGTCTGGAGGGCCCGCGACGCAGCAGCCCGCGGCGAGATCAAGCGCCGTTCTCGGATTGCCAGGCAGGCCTGTCGCTGGGCTGCGGCGGCCTGGGGCTGATCCGCTGAACACGCGCCCCACTCCGGTGGCACGCTCGGTGACGCCGTCCGCACGACGAGGCGTTGATGCGGCCGGCAAAACCTGACACGAATACGCGCGGGAGGACGGTTCATGTATTACGCAATCTTGGCCTACCATACAGCAGGCGTCGTCGAATCCTGGACCGAGGAGGAGGACGCAGCGCTGATGTCCGACCTGCTTGAAGTTCATGACCGGTTCGTCCAGCAGAAGGCCTTTGGCCCGGCCGCACGGCTCGGGCCTACCGAAGGTGCTGTGACGCTGAGGGGCAAGGGCGAAGGCATTGTCACCGATGGCCCCTTCGCCGAAACCAAGGAGCAATTGCTCGGCCTCTACGTCGTCGACTTCCCGGCCATCGACGCGGCAGTTGACGCCGCGCGCGAATTGCGCCGCTCCAATCCGACCGCGATCTACGAGATCCGGCCGATTGCGCTCTATATTCCCGGCGCGACGCTGGACCCCGGTCCACAGAGCTAGCAACTGCGCCGGTCCTGCGCCGCGACGGCGGCTCCGACCACAGATATCCGCTCGATGTTGATGCGCGCCCCTTGAAGTTGACGGGGAGCGCAGGCGCCTGCGCGCAGCCATTCAAATTTTGTTAACCAAACATGCGGGGCTGTGAACTGTAACAGAACTTACAACAAACTGACATTCCGGCTTCATGAAGCGCCGATATGGCAGGGTCATACCGATGACCGGTCTCCCCGGAAGAGGACCTGCTAGACATGTTTCAGTTGAAGAATGTAACCCGCCAGTTCGGCAAGAAGACAGCCGTGAGTTCGGTTACCTTCGACATACCGCAAGGGCAGATGGTCGGCGTGATCGGCCGCTCGGGCGCCGGCAAGTCGACGCTTCTGCGTATGATCAACCGCCTCGTCGATCTGTCGTCCGGCTCGATCGTCTTCGATGGCACGGAAGTTTCGTCGCTGCGCGGTGCTGCCCTTCGCACCTGGCAGCGCGACTGCGCGATGATCTTCCAGCAGTTCAACCTGGTGCCGCGCCTCGACGTGCTCACCAACGTGCTTCTCGGGCGTCTCAACCACCGCTCGACCGTCTTGAGCATCCTCAACATGTTTACCCGTGAAGAACGCATCATGGCGATCGGCGCACTTGAGCGCCTCGGCATCGAGCAGACCGCGCTCCAGCCGGCCGGCACGCTTTCCGGTGGCCAGCAACAGCGCGTCGCGATCGCCCGCGCGCTGATGCAGCAGCCGAAGGTTCTGCTTGCCGACGAGCCGATCGCCTCGCTCGACCCGCTGAACGCCAAGATCGTCATGGATGCGCTGCGCGATATCAACGAGCGCGATGGCATCACGGTGATCACCAACCTCCACACGCTCGATACCGCCCGCAACTATTGCGAACGCATCATCGGCATGGCGCATGGCCGCGTCGTCTTCGACGGCCAACCCAAGGATCTGACCGCGGCAGCGGTTGCCGAGATCTACGGCGCCGACACAGGCATCGAGGAATCGATGACCTCCACCAGCATCAACATTCCGGCGGCAGTACCGCAGGAAGAAACGGCATCGGCCGGCCTCAAGCCGCTGGCACTGGCCGGCATCTGACGCCCGCCATGATCGAAAGCCCGCGTCAAGGGCACCTCTTTGAAACCCAATAGGATCCGGCCAAGCCGGACACGGGAGAACCTTATGCTGAAGAAAGCTCTTCTGGGCGCCGTAGCGCTCCTCGCCCTCGTCGGCCACGCCCAGGCTGAAGACCTGAAGGAATTCCGCATCGGCATCCTCGGCGGCGAAAACGAAGCCGACCGCCTGCGCAACTTCCAGTGCCTGGTCGACAAGCTGCCGGCCGCCATTGGCGTCGAGAAGGTCTCGCTGTTCCCGGCCGCCGACTATGACGGCGTCATCCAGGGCCTGCTCGGCGGCACGCTCGACTACGCCGAACTCGGCGCTTCCGGCTACGCCAAGATCTACCTCGCCAAGGCTGACGCCGTCGAGCCGATCCTGACGACCGTTCAGACCGACGGTTCGACCGGCTACCACTCGATCATGGTTGCCCGCAAGGATTCCGGCATCACCAAGATCGAAGACCTGAAGGGCAAGAAGCTCGGCTTCGCCGACCCGGACTCGACCTCGGGCTACCTCGTCCCGCTCGTCACGCTCCCGGAAGCGATCGGCGCCCCGGTCAAGGAATTCTTCGGTGAAACCGGCTTCGGCGGCGGTCACGAAAACCTCGTTCTCGAAGTCGTCAAGGGCACCTTCGATGCCGGCACGACCTTCGGCTCGGGCGTCGGCGAATTCAAGGACGGCTACACCTCGGGCAACCTGAAGAAGATGGTCGACAAGGGCATCCTCGACATGAACGACCTGGTCGAGCTCTGGAAGTCGCCGCTGATCCCGAACGGCCCGATCGTCGTGCGCAACACGATGAACGACGACATGAAGGCGAAGTTCAAGCAGTTCATGCTGGACCTGCCGAAGACCGACGCGGCCTGCTTCTCGGCCATCCAGGGCGGTGACTTCACCGGCTACACCGAAGTCAACGCCGACTTCTACAAGCCGATCATCGACGCCCGCAAGGCGACGATCGGCGGCTGATAGACCCGCACCACTCGGGAACGCTGGCCGCCCAAACGGCCAGCGTTTCACTGTTTGAAGGGGTGCTTTCGCATCCTTCGCCGCATTGTTTTCACGCATTTCCGGGGCGGAAAACCGCTTCGCACTTTACCTGGAAATGCTCAAGAGGCCGGCGAAAGCCGGAACGGTCATGGCAACTTCCCTGCTCCCGCGACATCTGAGCGACAACGGCGCCGTCATCGAGCGTCACTGGCAGGAACTCAGTTCCCGCCGCCGGCTCTATTCCTGGCTTGGCTTCGGCGTTCTCCTCCTGGCGCTATCGGGCTCGCTCTGGTTCGCCAACGATTCCAATGCCGGCAAGTTCTTCGACCGTTTGCCGCATTTCTTCGATTTCGTCGGCGATCTCGCGCCGCGCGACGGGCTAGAAATTTTCCGCGCCATGTTCGACCTGCCCTCGCCCTATGACGATGGCAGCTTCAAGTACAACTACCCCGAGGGCCGGCTGTACCTGACCGAAAGCTTCTACATCCCCGAATACGTGCACAAGATGCTGGAGACCGTGAACATCGCGATCTTTTCGACGGTGATCGGTACGGCCTTCGGCTTCGTGCTCTGCTTCCTTGCCGCGCGCAACCTGATGCCCAATCCGTGGATCCGCGGCATCGTTCGCCGCATCATGGAAGTTCTCCGGGCCTTTCCGGAGGTGGTGATCGCCGGCTTCTTCCTCGCGATCCTCTCGCTCGGCCCCATTCCGGCGATCGCCGCTGTCTCGATCCACACGATCGGCGCGCTCGGCAAGCTCTTTTATGAAGTGGTCGAAAACGCCGACATGAAGCCGGACGAGGGCCTGCGGGCTGCCGGCGGCAACTGGATCGAGCGCGTCTGGTTTGGCATGGTGCCGCAGGTGCTGCCCAATTTCACCAGCTATTTCCTGCTGCGCCTCGAGATCAACGTGCGCGCCTCGACGATCATCGGCGCCGTCGGTGGCGGCGGCATCGGCGAATTGCTGCGCCTTTCGATCGGCCAGGGACACCAGGCCAAGACCCTTGCAATCGTCCTCCTGCTGTTTGCGACCATTTTTGCCGTCGACCAGTTTTCCGCCTGGCTTCGCCGCCGCCTCATTGGCGAGCAGGCCTTCCAGCTTGCCCAGTAGGTGCGTACCATGACCACGACCACACGATTGAACCCGATGGAAATGGACGCGATCGCGAGCCGCCATCCCGACCTCCTCAAATCCTCGACCTCCAGCCGCGTGCGCACCGCAGCCATCGCCGGCGGCGTCGTCGCCTACCTCATCTTCAGCTGGTGGTTCTTCTCGATCGGCCACGTGCTCGGCAATGCCAACTGGGGCATCGCTGGCACCTACCTCGCCGACTGGGTTTCCTATGAGGTACGCCCGGAAATCCACGTCGCCCCCGACCGTACGATGCGTCTCAACTATCAGCGCAATTCGCCGCTCGGGCCCAATCCCAATCCGGATTGGGTGGAGCTCGACAGGCAGACGGTGACGCGCCAGGTCGAGATACCGGCCTCCACCGCGCAGGCGGTCAAGCCGAAGGCAAGCTCGTCGTTCAGCTTCATGGCGCCCGGCTCCGCGCTCGGTGGCACAGCCGCTGCCGAAACGCAGAACCGTATCGAAACCCGGACGGAAGACGTGCTGACGCGCGTCGTCGTAACCTACGACCGCTCGACCAGGATCGAGATCGCCGATGGCCTGGTGAAGGCTACCCATGGCGGTGACACGTTTGTGATGACCGTAGACGGCGTCGACACGGTGAGGCCGCAGGGCCAACTGCCCGCCTGGGCGACACAGAAGCGGCCAGGCGAAAAGATCGTGCTTGCCTTTGGCGCCACCGGGTGGGCTGAAGTGGAAGGCGACGAGGTTTCCGTCCGCAACCGCTTCTTCGGTTGGGCGAACTTCCTGTTCGACACCAACTCGCCCTTCTTCGGCAAAAGCTATGGCGAGGTCGTCGCGCTCATCACATCCGGCGAACAGATCGACCCGACGCGTTCGAACCTTTCGCTCGCCTGGAACAACATCCTCTATAACGCCGAATGGCAGCATCTGGACGTCTGGACGAAGCTGTTGCAGACGGTTGTCATGGCTTTCGTCGGCACGCTCTTTGCGTCGCTGATCGCCTTCCCGCTCTGCTTCCTTGCCGCCAGAAACATCACGCCGAGCTTCCTGACCAACCAGGTGGTCAAGCGCTTCTTCGACTTCCTGCGGTCGGTGGACATGTTCATCTGGGCACTGTTCTTCACCCGCGCCTTCGGCCCCGGACCGCTTGCCGGCATCTCCGCGATCTTCTTCACCGACACCGGTACGCTTGGCAAACTCTATTCCGAGGCGCTGGAAAACATCGATGACAAGCAGCGCGAGGGCGTGAAGTCGGTCGGAGCGACGCCGCTCGCCGTGCAGCGCTTCGGCGTGCTTCCGCAGGTGCTGCCGGTTTTTGCCAGCCAGGCGCTCTACTTCTGGGAATCGAACACTCGCTCGGCGACGATCATCGGCGCCGTCGGCGCCGGCGGTATCGGCCTCAAACTCTGGGAAGCGATGCGTACCAATTCCGATTGGGAAAATGTCGCCTATATGGTGCTTCTGATCTTGCTGGTTGTCTTTATTTTCGACAGCATCTCGAACGCGTGCCGTTCGCGCCTGATGGGCAGCAAGGCACATTGACGACAGCCAAGCATTTGCGTGTCCGCCATCATGATGTTGTCATGGAAATCGGCTAGCTGCGCATCGCATCCCCGCAAACAATCGACCCGCCGCCCTGGCGGGCCGGTCGCTACAAGAAAGTGAAGACCGTGCGTTATGCCATCTATTTCGCGCCGCCGGCGGACGACCGGCTGTCGCAGGTCGCGTCCCGTTGGCTGGGACGCGACGCCTTTACCGGTGAGGACCTCACGCTTCCGACGATCGCCGGGATTGACGAAGAGACGCAACGCACATTGACGGCTGACCCGCGGCGCTACGGTTTCCACGGTACGCTGAAGGCTCCCTTCGAGCTTGCCGAAGGCCGGGACGAAGACGAGCTCCTAAGTATTTTCGAGTGCTTTGCCGCCGACCTCGACCCGTTCGAGATCCCCGAAATCGTGCTGCACCAGTTGGGCCCGTTCTTCGCACTCGTGCCGTCCGCGCCTTGCGTCGACCTGCTGGATTTGGCCGAAGACGCCGTTCACCGCTTCGACCCGTTCCGCGCGCCGCTGTCGGACGCCGACTTTGCCCGCCGCAAGCCAAACAGCCTGCCGGAGCGCCAGAGGCGCTACCTCAAAGAATGGGGCTATCCCTATGTTTTCGAAGAGTTCCAGTTCCACCTGACCTTGACTGGCCCGGTGCCCACGCAAACCAGCGGCGTGATGCGTACCGCGCTCGAAACCACCTTTGCCGAGCATATCGGCAAGCCACTTCACGTCACGTCAGTCGCGCTCTTCGTCGAACCGGAGCGCGGCGCACCCTTTACTGTCCGCTCCCTGCTGCCGCTCGGCAGCGACACCCAACGAAAGATCGCATGAGATGAGCAAAGAACAGGTTTTGACCAACGCCCGCATCGTCCTCGAGGATAGCATCCTCGATGGTTCGGTGCTGATCCGCGACGGCAAGATTGCCGACATTTCCGAGGGCACGGTTGCCAGCGGCGAGGACTTTGAAGGCGACTATCTGATCCCCGGCCTCATCGAGCTGCACACCGACCACCTCGAAGCCCACTACTCGCCGCGCCCGGGCGTGCGCTGGCTGAAGATCGCGGCAATCCAGGCCCATGACGCACAGGTGGTCACCTCCGGCATCACCACGGTCTTCGACTGCCTGCGTCTCGGCTCCGACGAGGATGGCGGATTCCAGAAGGGCGAGATGCGCAGCATGGCCGACGCGCTGGCCCAGGCCAAGGAAGAGGGTCGCCTTCGCGCCGATCACCTGATCCACCTGCGCTGCGAAGTTTCAACGTCCGACGTGCTCGATCACTACGAGGACTTCCAGAACGATCCGCAGGTCAAGCTCGTCTCGCTGATGGACCATGCGCCGGGTCAGCGCCAGTTCCAGACGATGGACCAGTACACGCTCTACTACAAAGCAAAGCGCGGCTTCTCGGACGAGGAATTCGCGCGCTTCGTCGAGCGGCAGCAGGCGTTGTCGGCCAAGTATGCCGGTCCGCACCGCACCGCGCTCGCCGAGGCCTGTGCGGCCCGCGGCATCACGATCGCCAGCCATGACGACGCGACCGTCGACCACGTCGAGGAATCGATCGGCTTCGGCATCAAGCTTGCGGAGTTCCCGACGAGCTTCGAGGCCGCCGAGGCGTCGCACCGCGCGGGCCTCAGCGTTCTGATGGGCGCGCCGAACATCGTGCGCGGCAAGTCGCACTCCGGCAACATTGCCGCCCGCGATCTCGCCGAGCGCGGCGTTCTCGACGTGCTGTCGTCGGACTATGTGCCCTTCAGCCTGATCCACGCCCCCTTCGTGCTCTCCGACGAACTCGACGCCGTCGACCTGCCAAAGGCAATCGCCATGGTGACGTCGACGCCGGCGCGTACCGTCGGTCTCGATGACCGCGGCCGCATCGGCGTCGGCCTTCGCGCCGATATCGCTCGCGTCCATCGCAAGGAAGGCATCCCGGTCGTGCGCTCCGTCTGGCGCGAAGGACGGCGTGTCGCATGAGCGCGAACAACCAGGGCGGCGCGCTTGTCGTCGTCGTTGGACCAAGCGGCGCCGGCAAGGACAGCGTCATGGGCTTTGCCGCCCGGCATTTTGCGGATTGTCATGACGTGCATTTCGTCCGCCGCGTCATCACCCGTCCGTCGGATGCCGGCAGTGAGGTGCATGAAAGCGTCTCGGAAGACGAGTTCGTCGAGATGCAGAAGGACGGCGCCTTCGCCGTTTTCTGGGATGCGCATGGGCTGAAATACGGCATCCCCGCCGTCGTGCTCAGGAATGTCAGGAACGGCATGACGGCGATCGTCAATGGCAGCCGTGGTGCCCTGCCGGCGTTCCGCGAAGCCTTCGGCGAGATCGCCGTCGTCGTTGTTACAGCCGAGACGCCGGTGCTTGCAAAGCGGCTTGCCGAACGCGGCCGCGAAAGTGAAGAGGAAGTTTTGCGGCGCCTCAGCCGCCAGGCTCCTGACGTGACCTCAGGCCCGGATGTCAGCGTGATCGACAACAGCGGTCGCCTCGACATTGCCGGAAATCGCTTCGTCGAGGTGGTTGAACGGCTGCGCACTAAGGCGGATCACCCGGTTTAGCGTGATCTGTTTTCGCGGCCCGGCAGGGTTCCGGGTCGCGGGCACGCGTCGCGATCCCCATTCCAAGGACACAGACAAAGGTTCCGAACCTCAGGGCTCGGGGCCTTTTCTTTTTGCCTGCCGTGTTGACGAACCCGGGGGGAGAAATTCTGGAGAAATCAGAGTTCTACGGCCATCTCCTCAAAGCCCCCGCTCTGTTTCACTCGGCCGATCACCCTTTCCTTTTCCGCAGGCTCCATAAATTTCCCCTTGTGGAGCGGATTAATATGTATATACATTATATTCAGTGGAGGCGACCTAATGAAAGAACTCTCGACCCGCAGGCAGACATCCGGCATCTGGCGCAATGTGCGTCTCTTGACGCTTGGCGAAACCGTTGACGGTCTTGGCCCCGTCGAGAATGCGGCCGTTGCGGTCGTCGATGGGCGTATCGCCTATGCCGGGCCGGAGAACGGACTGCCTGCCGACCTCGCACGCAGCCTCGAAGCGACGGACTACGAGGGCCGCGTAGTGACGCCCGCTCTCATCGACTGCCACACCCATCTCGTTCATGGCGGCAACCGCGCCCGCGAATTCCAGATGCGCCTCGAAGGCGCCACCTATGAAGAGATTGCGCGCGCCGGTGGCGGCATCGTTTCCTCGGTCAAGGCGACCAATGCGATGACCGTCGACCAGCTTGTCGAAAGCGCCCTGCCGCGGCTCGACACGCTTCTTGCCGAAGGCGTCTCGACCGTCGAAATCAAATCCGGCTACGGACTGAACGTCACGGCCGAGCTCAACATGCTGCGGGCCGCCCGCAAACTCGAAACGCTGCGGCCAGTGCGCGTTGTGACGAGCTATCTCGCCGCACACGCAACGCCTGTGGACTACAAGGGCCGCAACGATGACTACGTCACCGATGTCGTGCTGCCCGGCCTCGACGCCGCCCATGCCGAAGGCCTGGTCGATGCGGTCGACGGTTTCTGCGAGGGCATCGCGTTTTCGACTGCCGAGATCGCCCGCGTCTTTGACCGCGCCAAGGCACTCGGCCTGCCGGTCAAGCTGCACGCAGAACAGCTCTCCAACCTTGGCGGCGCAAAGCTCGCGGCCTCCTACGGCGCGCTTTCGGCCGACCACCTCGAATATCTCGACGCCGAAGGGGCTGCGGCCCTGGCCAAATCAGGTACGGTCGCCGTGCTTTTGCCCGGCGCCTTCTATGCGCTGCGCGAAGAGCGCCTGCCGCCGGTCCAGGCTTTGCGTGATGCCGGCGCGCGTATCGCGATCGCCACCGACTGCAATCCCGGCACCTCGCCGCTGACCTCGCTGCTTCTCACCATGAACATGTCGGCGACGTTCTTCCGGCTGACGGTTGCCGAATGCCTTGCCGGTGCGACGCGCGAAGCCGCCCGCGCGCTTGGCCTACTGGCCGAAACCGGCACGATCGAAGTCGGAAAATCCGCCGATCTGGCAATCTGGAACATCGAGGATCCGGCCGAGCTCGTCTACCGCATCGGCTTCAATCCGCTTCATGAACGCATCTTTAGAGGGCAAAGGATCGGTCAATGACCATCACTCTACACCCGGGCTCCGTGCCCCTCCGCGATCTCGAAACCATTTACTGGACCGGCGAGCCGGCCCGCCTCGATCCGTCCTTTGACGCCGGCATCAACAAGGCTGCCGCCCGCATTGCCGAGATCGTCGCCGGTAACGCGCCGGTCTACGGCATCAACACCGGCTTCGGCAAACTCGCCTCGATCAAGATCGACAGCGCCGACGTTGCAACGCTGCAGCGCAACCTGATCCTGTCGCATTGCTGCGGCGTCGGCGAGCCGCTCGCCGAGAACGTCGTTCGCCTCATCCTGTCGCTGAAGCTCGTCTCGCTCGGTCGCGGCGCCTCCGGCGTCCGCCTCGAACTCGTGCGGCTGATCGAAGCTATGCTCGAAAAGGGCGTCATCCCTGTCATTCCCGAAAAGGGCTCGGTCGGCGCCTCCGGCGACCTCGCCCCGCTCGCCCATATGGCCGCAGTCATGATGGGCCACGGCGAAGCTTATTTCGAAGGCCGTCGCATGTCCGGCGGCGAAGCGCTGTCCGCCGCCGGCCTCAAACCGGTGGTGCTGGCGGCCAAGGAAGGCCTTGCGCTGATCAACGGCACCCAGACGTCGACGGCGCTGGCACTCGCCGGTCTCTTCCGCGCCCATCGTGCCGCACAGGCGGCACTCATCACCGGGGCCATGTCGACCGATGCGGCCATGGGCTCGTCAGCGCCCTTCCATCCGGATATCCATACGTTGCGCGGTCATCGCGGCCAGATCGATACGGCCGCGGCTCTCCGCGCGCTGCTTGCCGGTTCGGCAATCCGCGAAAGCCACATCGAAGGCGATGAGCGCGTGCAGGATCCCTATTGCATCCGCTGCCAGCCGCAGGTCGACGGCGCCTGCCTCGATCTGCTGCGCTCGGTCGCCCGCGTGCTTGAAACCGAAGCCAACGCCGTCACCGACAACCCGCTCGTTCTTTCTGACAACTCGGTCGTCTCCGGCGGCAACTTCCACGCCGAGCCGGTTGCCTTTGCCGCCGACCAGATCGCCCTTGCCGTCTGCGAGATCGGCGCGATCTCGCAGCGCCGCATCGCGCTGCTCGTAGACCCGGCTCTCTCCTACGGCCTGCCGGCCTTCCTCGCCAAGAAGCCGGGCCTGAACTCTGGTCTGATGATCGCGGAAGTCACCTCGGCGGCGCTGATGTCGGAGAACAAGCAGCTCTCGCATCCGGCGTCTGTCGACTCGACGCCGACGTCGGCGAACCAGGAAGACCACGTTTCCATGGCCTGCCACGGCGCGCGCCGCCTGCTGCAGATGACCGAGAACCTGTTCTCAATCGTCGGCATCGAAGCACTGACCGCCGTCCAAGGCGTCGAATTCCGCGCGCCGCTCGCCACGAGCCCTGAATTGCAGAAGGCCGCTGCCGCCCTTCGCGCCGTCTCGCCGACGATCGAAGAGGACCGCTACATGGCCAACGACCTCAAGGCCGCCGGCGACCTCATCGCCTCGGGCCGTCTGAACGCCGCCGTCTCCGCCGGCATCCTGCCAAGCCTGGAGGCCTGAAATGGCGGTCGTCGAAGTCAGACAAGGCAACTCGCCGGTCATTCTCGGCTTTCCGCATACCGGCACCGACGTGCCGGCTGCGATCTGGGATCGGCTGAACAATAACGGTCGCATCCTCGCCGATGCCGACTGGCATATCCATCAACTTTATGATGGCCTGCTGCCGGAGGTGACCGTCGTTCGCGCCACCTTCCACCGCTACGTGATCGACGCCAACCGCGATCCCGAGGGCGTCAGCCTCTATCCCGGCCAGAACACGACCGGATTGATCCCGGAAACGGATTTCGACGGCAAGCCGATCTGGAAGGACGGAGAGGCACCGACCGAAGCGGATATCGCCGAACGGCTCCGGTCATTCCATGCGCCCTATCACGCGGCCCTTGCCGCCGAGATCGAGCGGGTCAAGGCGATCCATGGCGTGGTCGTGCTTTATGACTGCCACTCGATCCGCTCGCGCATTCCGTTCCTGTTCGAAGGCAAGCTGCCGGATCTCAACATCGGCACCGACATGGGCAAGACCTGCGCGCCTGACATCGAGAAGGCGACGGCCGAAATCGCTGCCGCTGCGGAAGGTTACAGCAGCATTCTCAACGGCCGCTTCAAGGGCGGCTGGACCACCCGCCACTATGGCCGCCCGGAAACCGGCGTGCATGCCATCCAGATGGAGCTCGCGCAATCGACCCATCTCGCCGCCGAAGAGCTGCCTTTCGCGCTCGACGCCACACGATCCGCCCTGTTGCGAAAGCCGCTGGGTGCGATCCTGAACCGCATCGAAACCATCGCATTTGACCTCAAGACACTGACAGGGAGCGAGGCATGACCATCAACAATCCGCGCCACAATATTCGCGACGTGCGCGCCCCTCTGGGCACCACGCTCAATGCCAAGAGCTGGCTGACCGAAGCGCCGCTGCGCATGCTGATGAACAATCTGGACCCGAACGTCGCGGAAAACCCGCACGAGCTGGTCGTCTACGGCGGCATCGGTCGTGCCGCCCGCACGTGGGCCGATTTCGACAAGATCGTAGAGACGCTGAAGGACCTCAACGACGACGAAACCTTGATGGTGCAGTCGGGCAAGCCGGTCGGCGTGTTCCGCACCCACAAGGATGCGCCCCGCGTTCTCATCGCCAACTCCAACCTCGTGCCGCACTGGGCGACCTGGGATCACTTCAACGAGCTGGATAAGAAGGGTCTCGCCATGTACGGCCAGATGACCGCCGGCTCGTGGATCTATATCGGCACGCAAGGCATCGTTCAGGGCACCTACGAAACCTTCGTCGAAGCCGGTCGTCAGCACTATGGCGACAACCTTAAGGGCAAGTGGGTGCTGACCGGCGGCCTCGGCGGCATGGGTGGCGCCCAGCCGCTCGCCGCCGTCATGGCAGGCGCTTCGTGCCTGGCCGTCGAATGCAACCCGGACTCGATCGATTTCCGCCTGCGCACCCGCTACCTCGACGAAAAGGCCGAGACGCTGGACGAAGCGATGGAGATGATCGCCCGCTGGACGAAGAACGGCGAAGCCAAGTCCGTCGGCCTGCTCGGCAACACCGCCGAAATCCTGCCGGAGATGGTCCGTCGCGGCATCCGCCCGGACATGGTCACCGACCAGACCTCTGCGCACGACCCGGTCAACGGTTACCTGCCGAAGGGCTGGACCATGGGCCAGTGGAAGGAAAAGCGCGTCAGCGATCCGAAGGCCGTCGAAAAGGCCGCGCGCGCCTCGATGCGCGACCACGTCGAAGCGATGATCGCCTTCCAGGACATGGGCATCCCGACCTTCGACTACGGCAACAACATCCGCCAGATGGCCAAGGAAGAAGGCCTCGAAAACGCCTTTGCCTTCCCGGGCTTCGTTCCGGCCTATATCCGCCCGCTCTTTTGCCGCGGCGTTGGCCCGTTCCGCTGGGCGGCCCTGTCCGGCGATCCGGAAGACATCTACAAGACCGACGCCAAGGTCAAGGAACTGCTGCCCGACAACAAGCACCTGCACAACTGGCTGGACATGGCACGTGAGCGCATCGCCTTCCAGGGCCTGCCGGCGCGCATCTGCTGGGTCGGACTCGGCGATCGCCACCGCCTCGGCCTCGCCTTCAACGAAATGGTCAAGAACGGCGAACTGAAGGCGCCGGTCGTCATCGGCCGCGACCACCTCGATTCCGGCTCGGTCGCTTCGCCGAACCGCGAGACCGAAGCGATGAAGGACGGCTCGGACGCTGTTTCGGACTGGCCGCTGCTCAACGCCCTGCTCAACACCGCATCGGGCGCCACCTGGGTGTCGCTGCACCACGGCGGCGGCGTCGGAATGGGCTTCTCGCAGCATTCGGGCGTCGTCATCTGCGCCGATGGTACCGACGATGCGGCCAAGCGCCTCGAACGCGTGCTCTGGAACGACCCGGCAACCGGCGTCATGCGCCATGCCGATGCGGGCTACGACATTGCGCTCGATTGCGCCAAGGAAAAGGGCCTGCGCCTGCCGGGCATTCTCGGCAACTGATCCGCTCTCGACCGACATACTCACGGACGTACTGATTGGGGCGCCGAAAGGCGCCCCAATCACTTTTTGATGAGACTAGCGTCAGGACTGCGTCTTCCTCGCTCCGGCGCCTTGCAGCTGTTGATAGCAATGCTAGAAAAATCGAGATGCCATCGCATTGCTGGCGACGCGTTGCAGAACATCTCTGTTCGCTCACGCGAGCGCTGGTTTTTTATGAGAAGGCTTCATGCGCTAGGGCGGGTACGGGAGAAGAACCATTAGACATCTTATGTTTGCCACCGGGCTTCTTGCGAGCGTCTTTGTTGCCTCGTCTGCGGTCGCTCAAAACGTGAGTTTCTTCGGCCCTGTTCGCAACGGAGAACGGCACTTTACCGCCTTCCCGGAATTTATTGGCGTCGGAATGAGCCAAGGGGAGACCAAGAAGAGGGACGTGGTCTTCTCGACAATTCAAATGATCGCCATGGCCGCCGGAATTGAGACCAAGGCCCAACCGGGCCTCGGAAGAAACACCATCGGCGTGATCTTCAGAAAGGACGTCGTCAAGAATGGCCGGGTCGACGTCAGCAAAATTGAAGATTTCGGCTTCGACCCCTACTACGAGCGGTTGCTGAACGATACTGCAGCAACTGGCGTACCAAATTGCGCTTCCGCCGTGAACTATTCCGCGGAAGGGCGATTTGACCGCGCTGTCATCGTTGCAAACAGCGATGTCCCCGATCAGGAATTGGCGACCTGCGTGGCGCAGGCCCAGGCGCACGCTTTGGGGATAGCCACGTTTACCTCCAGCAAGGCCGACTTTTCGCGCTTCTTCGCGAGGATCATGATCCTCGCCGATCAAAAGAAGAGATGTCTCCAGGACAACCAGACAAAGTTCACCTGCAGTTTTGTCGATGAGCCCTGGGACTAATTCACGAGCGGCGGACTGTTTTCTTCCCTGTTTTATCGCCGTCGAGCGCGAGCAGCAGCACCAGCCCGGCAAGGCCTGCGGCGCCGCCAAGCAGCGCCGTGCCCGAATAGTCGCTGATCCGCGTGCCGAGCGCAAAAAGCCCGGCGCAAAGGCCGCCGCTCAGGAAGAGGTTCACGGCGAGCAATGAGCTTCCGAGGCCCGGGCGGTCGGCAATCAGGTCCTGGAGGTAGCTGATCGGGATCGTGATCAACGCGGCGGCACCAAAGGCACTGATCACGGTGAGCGCGTAGATCTGCCAGGTCGCCGTCGAGAAGCCGAGCAGCACCATGTAGCCGATGTAGATCGCGGTTCCGAGCGCCAGCGCCTTGAATGGAACAAGGCTCAGCTGGATGCGCGCCCAGACGAAGATGAACACGACTTCGAGGAAAGCGACGATCCCAACGATGATGCCGATATCGGTGACGCTGCCGCCGATCTCGTCGGTCATGATCAGGGGCAGCACGGCGGCGTTGACGTGCAGCGACGAGGTGATGATCGCAACGGCGATGACGCGCAGGAAAATCCCCGGCGCCAGGATCTCCCGAAAAGACGTCCAGTAAGAAAGCCGCTTGCCGAGCGATGCGTCGGCCCCATTTTCGTTGGGCAGTTTAAAATAGACGATCAGCAGATTGGCGAGGCAGCCGAGACAGGCGAGCAGATAGGCCGGCAGCATGCTGTCGCCGCCGGCGAGGGCAAAGCCGACCAGTCCTGGCACCAGAACCCAGGACACTGATATGGCCGCGCGGGCGCCCGTCGTGAGCGAGGCAGCGTCATGGCCGCTCATCCGCCGGGCGATGCTGCGCACATTGGCAAAGAGCAGCGTGTAGACCGCGCCGTAGATCGGCAACAGCAACAAGACGCTAACGACGAAGCTCATCTGATGCGGGAGCACATAGACGATGCCGTAGCCGACAACGCCGAAAAAGATCGCCGTCGACATCAGCAGCCGGTAGTTGCCGACGCGATCGGCCAGAATGCCGATCGAAACACTGACGATGACGTTCACCGTCGAGGCAAGCAGGATCAGCAGCGAATAGACGGCATCGCTGAGCCCCAGCTCGTTGATGCCGACGACGGACTGGTAGGGCGAGGTGGCCGCACCGGCAAACCCGAACAGGAAGATTGCCAGCATGCTGATCCGCATGGCCGGGTTGCGCATGGCGCTGAGAATGGTGGAGGTCATGCTAGAATGTGTCCGCGAAGCGGGTGGAGGATATCGCACAATCGCTTAAATTGTGATCGATTTAAGGACGGTGTTATGCGGAAGGCTAAGGCGTTTCAGCGCCCATGCGCGTCGAACGACGCGCGGTGCTTTGAGGGAAGCCCCTACCCGAAACTCGGGTAGGAAATGTGCGAAGCATGTCTCAGGCGCCGCTCGACCAACGCGCCGAAAAGCGGGCGACGGGTTCAAAGGAAAAGTCCTGATCGAAGGGGTAGGCCGGCCGCTGACGGCGGAGGCTCGCGAGCCCTTGGATGTCCTGATTGACGACCCCTTCGGTCAGGGCCATCAGGTTGGGGTTGGCGATCGGCGCCAGTTCGGGCGACAGGTAGCCCGATTTGACGACGAGCAGCCGCACCGCCTCAGGGTCGAGGCCCAGCCGCCGGAAGTCCTCGATGTTGTGGTAGGGCCTGCGCCGTGCCGCGATAACGACATCGATCGCGCCGACCCGCACCACCGCCTGCCGCTCTTTCGCAGGCCCGGGATCATCCAGCGTGACGACCTCGGCCAGCATCTCCGCACGGGGGCTTGCCGGATCGAGGCTGCCGCCGATCTTGAGCATCAACGTTTCGCCGACCCCAGCGGCAAAGCAGGCTTCGACCGCCGGCAGGTCCGTGATGCCGGCGATCAACGCGCCCCGCCAGCCGCGGGCGAGCAGCGCCTTCAGCACGTCTGCGCGATCACCAACGCCGCCGCCGGTCGGGTTGTCGCCGGAGTCCGCAAGAATGATCGGCGTCGTCGTCGCCCGCTCGGCGATATCCAGCATTTCGTTGAGCGGTCCGGTGACCGGACCGAAGCGGAAGTTTCGACGTTCCGACCAGTAGCCCGCGGCAATCTCTTCCGCTGCCCGTTTGGCCGCCGCCCTGTCGGTGGCCGTTACGACCGCACAGGCGGTCGCCCGCGGCTCGTCGGCCCAGACGTAGCCCACCATCAGGTTGGCATCGAGAACGCCCGGCCGCTTATCGATCTCGGGCAGTTGCACGTAGAGCGACTTTGCCGGCTCGTCCTCGGTCGAGGTGCATTCGCCGGGAAGCAGGACCGGGACCGGTGCCCAGGCGATGCCCGGGCGCGTCCCGTCTCTCAGCGCAGATACCAGCATCGACCAGGCACGGGTCATGGTCTCCGGCGTATCGATATGCGGCGCGGTGCGGTAGGCGGCAAAAATATCGAGCTGGTCGATGATCTCCTGGCTGACATTGCCATGCAGGTCGTAGCTCGCCGCCACCGGGCAATTGGGACCGACGACAGCGCGGGCGGCGGAGATCCAGTCGCCTTCGGCGTCGTCCATCCCGTCGACCTTGATGGCGCCATGCATGGCGAGATAAAGCCCGTCGATCGGCAGCGCGTCACGCAGCATTTCGAGGAACTCGGCCTTGAAGGCGTCGTAGGTTGGGCGCGACACGGGGCCGCCGGGCACGGCGCGGGCATGCAAAAGCGGCAGATGCTCGACACCCTCGGCCTTCATGAAACTGAAGTACTCGGCGTCCAGCAGCGTTTGGCCGCGCAGAACGCGAAAATCTTCCTCTGTCATCAGAACAGGCGAATAGGTGCTGCATTCGGTATGGATGCCACCAACGGCGATGCGCATGAGCGTTCCTCTCAGAGGTTCGGGCTGAGCGGCGCGATGGCCGCAAAGCGCAGCCAGTCCTTCGCCGACTTCGGTGTCCATGCCGCCTCGGCGATCGCCGGAAGCCGCGGGAAGACGAGCCGGTTGAAGTAGCCGCGCGAAAGATAATGCTCGGACCAGATGCACGCCTGCACGCCTCTGAGGCGGGCCTTCAGCTCGTCCGGGAATTCGCCCTCGGCCTCGTAGCCGTAGGTGTGGGCGGGTGTCGCCGTGCCGGCCCAGCTTGCACCTGGCTCCTGCCAGGCATCGGCCTGCGCCATGTCGAGGTAATAGGCCTGGCCGGGGGTCATCACCACGTCATAGCCTTCGCGGGCGAGCTCGATGCCGACCTCCGGCCGCTCCCAAGCCATCAGCAGCGTATCTTCGGTCGAGACACCGCCGCCATGCGCCACTTCGTTCCAGCCGGCGAGCTTGCGGCCACGCGCCGTCAACATCTGCTTCACCCGCTTCAGGAAATAGGACTGCAGCGCGAAGGTGCCGGAGATGCCCTCCTGCTCCATCAGCTTCTTGGCCAGCGGCGAAGCGAGCCAAGAACCGTTCGCCACTTCGTCGCCGCCGATATGGATGTAGGCGCTCGGGAAAAGCTCGACCATTTCGTCGAGGACCTTCTCCAGAAACTCGTAGGTAAAGGCAACGGCCGGGTTGAGCGCGTTATTGGGATAGCCCTGAACCGAATGGTAGCTCTCCGGGGCCTCCTGACCGTCTGTCAGATCCGGCAGCGCCACCAAGGTCGCCGTGCTATGGCCAGGGATATCGATCTCCGGCACGACATCGACATGCAGCGCCGTCGCCTGCGCGACGATCGCCCTCACGTCCGCTTGGCTGTAGAAGCCGCCGACAGGCTCAGCGCCATTACCAAGCTGCGGCAGAAGCGGCTCATCCGGCCCGCGCAGGACGCCAAGCGTCGTCAGCTGCGGGTAGGCCTTGATCTCCAGGCGCCAGGCCTCGTCGTCGGTCAGGTGCCAGTGGAAAACGTTGAGCTTGAACCAGGCGAGAATGTCAATCAGCCGCGCCACATCCGCCGTCGGGTAGAACTGGCGGGAGACGTCGAGATGGCAACCGCGCCAGCTGTAACGCGGCGCATCCGAAATTTTGCCGCTCGCCGGAAAGCGGAACTTTTCCGGATGGTTGCGTGCCCCATCCAGAAGCTGGGCCAGACTGGTCAAACCATATTGCCGGCCGGCGCTGCCGCCAAAGCTAAGCCGGATTTCGGTCTCAGAGAGGTCGAGCCGATAGGCCTCAGCCTTAAGACCAGCGTCGGCGGTAAAGACAATCGCCCGCCCCTGCTTCGAGGCTGCCAGGCTGAAGGGGGCGTGGCCCGCAGGGAACAGCCGATGGTACATCGCCAGAACCGTATCGATGGCAGCGACATCCTCGCCCGTCGAGCCGACCGCCGGATAGAGCACCACTGGAAAACCGTCTCCAGGACGAAGCTCAAGCTTCGCTGGCCAGGGCTGCAACGCATAGGGCTGATCGAGCTTGCCGTCCGGTAGCCGCACCGGCGGGGGTTCACTGACGGCATTTTCAAGCAACAGATCGGAGACAGCGACCGGCACGTGACCGCCATCGGCAAGCGTCAGATAGGCGGACTTGGCACCGTCGGTGCAGTGGCGCGCGTTGCGGTGCAGGCCGCTGACGGTGAAGGTCCAGCTCCCGCCGTTTTCGATCGTCAGCCCCGCAGGCGGCGCGAATTCGTGAAAATTGGCGTTACGGCGCAGGAACACGGCATTGTCGCAGGCCTTGGGATCGATCACCCGGGTGAGCGAGGTGTAGACGATCCTGAAGCCGGAAAGTGGCGCGCCGGAGAAATTGAACAGCGTGAAGGTAAACCGCCCGAACGGCCCGCCATCCGGCTGCCAGGACGCCTCGAGACGGTAGGAAACCGGGTGCATGCTCTTCCTCCAGAATGCTCTATGTCAGTAGTGGTTTGATTGCGAGAACGTGCGGGCCAACTCAGCCTGTCCGGCGGTCAGGCCGCAATCGACAGGCAGGCAGACGCCCGAAATGGCGGCCGCGAGCGGGCCTGCGAGAAAATGCACGGCATTGGCGACGTCATCCGGATTGACGATGCGCTGCAGCGGATACCAGCGGCGCGCCTCTTCGAAGACATCCGGGTTCGATGCCGCCCTCGCCTCCCAGGCCTGGGTGCGAACCGTGCCGGGTGCCACCGCATTCGAGCGGATGCCGAACTTGCCGTATTCGACCGCAATCAGCCGGGTCAGGTGCAGGAGCCCGGCCTTGGCGGCGCTATAGGCCGGATGGCCGAAGACGTTCATGCCGTTGACCGAGGCGATGTTGACGACCGAGCCGTGGGTCTCTTTCAGCATGTCCTCGACGGCGCGAAAAGTGAGGAAGGCCGCCTCGAGGTTCAGCGCATTGTCCATGCGCCAGATCTCCGGCGTCGTGTCGTGCAGGCTGACGGCACGGGCAGCACCAGCATTGTTGACGAGGGTGCGGACAGCGCCCTTCTCTGCGGCCTTCGCTGCCATCGCCGCCACGCTTTCGGCATTGGTGACGTCACAGGCGACTGCGACGAAGCGCTTGCCGTCGCCAAGCGCCCGCGCTGCCTTTTCGGCGGCCTCCGCATCGATGTCGACGAGCAGAACCACGTCATGGTCGTCGGCAAGCTTGCGGGCGATAGCACGGCCGATATCGCCGGCGGCGCCGGTGACGATCGCGAGAGATTGCGTCATGCGTTGACCTTTCGCGGCACGTCAGTCTCCGAGCAACTGGCGGTCGTCACCGTCGCGGTGGGTCACCAGCTGCTGTTTGATGCGCCGAAGTGTGGCTGTCGCCTGCGGCTGAACCCGATAAGCGACGAGACTGGAGAGGATGTCGAGCAGCGCCAGATAGGCGATGCGGGTGGAGGTGGGGCGGTAGATATTGTTGCCCTCCGGCAGATCGACCGGAACGGTGATGCTGGCAGCGGTGGCCACCGGGCTGCCGCTCTGCGTCAGCGCGATGGTCGGCACTTTCAGTTCGCGCGCAAGCGTGAAGGCGCGCACGAGTTCGGCGTTGCGGCCGGAAAAGGAGGAGCCGATCAGCACGTCCGTCGGCCGGGCCGCCGCCGTCATCATCAACTGCATGCTGTGATCCGAGCTCGATGTGATGCGCAGGCCGAAACGAAAGAGCCGGTTTTGAAGCTCGCCGGCGATCATCGACGAATTGCCGCCGGAACCAAAGGCGTAGATCATTTCCGCTGAGGCAATCCGCTCGACCGCCTGCTCGATCGCGGCGAGATCGAGCGAGCGATGCAGAAGAAACAGCGCGTTCTGCGACTTGGTGATGATGTCCTGGGCGACATCGCCGGTCTCCCGGCTCTTCGGCTCGGGCTTCAGGTAGCGCATGCCGATATAGGCGGTCCGCGCGAGCTGCACCTTGAAGTCGGAGAAGCTGTCACAACCCAACCGCCGACAGAAGCGGGTGACGGTCGGCGGCGAAACGTCCGCCTTGCTCGCGAGCTCGATGATGGAGGCGTTTACCGCGAACTCGAAATCGTTCAGGAGAATATCGGCGATGCGGTTTTCCGACTGGGAGAGCCGCCCCTTTTCTTCCTGCAATGTCGCGAAGATGTCCATCGCCCGCTTATGCCTTGCTTCGGATCACGAGTGAGAGCGGGATGCGGGCAGAAAACCGCTCCCGCTCCAGGATCAGCCTTCTTTCGGCTTATAGGCGACGCAGTCGATCTCGACCTTGCAATCGACCATCATCGACGACTGGACGCAGGCCCGCGCCGGCGGATGAGCACCGAAATACTCCTGGTAGATCTTGTTGAATGTCCAGAAATCCCTGGGATCGTCGAGCCAGACGCCGCAACGAACCACATGCTCCGGACCGTAGCCGGCTTCCGTCAGGATGGCCATCACATTGGCGATCGTCTTGTGGGTCTGGGGGATGATCCCGCCCTCGATGATCTCGCCGTTTTCCATGGCAACCTGACCAGAGACATAGAGCCAGCCGTCCGCCTCGACAGCGCGCGCGAAGGGCAAAGGTTTGCCGCCAGCGCCGACCTGTTCCGCACCATAGCGCTTGATCGTCATCATGAGCCTTCTTGCAAATTATTTTCTTTGATCGTTGACAAGTGACCATAGAAAGCCGAATTTGGCTAGCGAAAAACGCCATTCATGAAAAGAATTTCAATCCAGGGCGCGAATATGCGGGATCCTTTTCTCAATCCATTCCCCTCTTCCGATGCTGCACGCCACTCGATCTGGGAGATGCTGGTCTCCCGCGACATCACTGCCTTTCTGGCCGCCGACTGGTCGATGGTTGCAGACGATTTCGTCGGGGAGAGCTTCATCGGCATCGACGGCCGCCGCGAAACCAATCCGGACAATTGGCGGCTGACCTTCCCGTCGCTGGCCGCCTATCGCGAAGAGTGGCTGCGCCAGGCGCAGGATTTCGCGACACAGAGCTTCGCCGAAGACCCGCGCACGGCGATCTTCACCACGACGACGCTCGAGGACATCGAGATCAACGGTGACCAGGCGTTGGCGCGCAAGAAGTTCGATGGCAGCCTGAAGAAGACGGACGGCAGCGTCGACATCCTGAAATGGCAGACGGTCTATTACTGCCGTCTGCACGAAGGACGCTGGAAGATTGCCGGCTTTACCGGCTACCTGCCGAACCCGATGGGCGCGGCTTCCGCGTAGTTTCCTGGATCGCCATGCAACCGGGAAAAATCATGCGCCAGACTTAGAGCCCGCAGCGGCCTTAGCACATCCGGCCGGATGTGCGGCGCTGCAGGCGTGACGCAATAGAAAAGGCAACGGCATTGCGGATCTTCACAGCGGCGCTTGCGACCGAGACCAATACCTTCTCCCCGATCTGCATCGACCGCCGGGCCTTCGAAGCCTCGCTCTACGCCCCGCCGGGAGAACACCCGCAGACGCCGACGCTTTGCACGGCGCCGATCACCGTCGGGCGGCGCGTCTGCGCTGAGAAGGGCTGGGAACTGATCGAGGGAACCGCGACCTGGGCGGACCCGGCTGGCCTCGTCAACCGCGAGACCTATGAGGGCCTGCGCGACGAGATCCTCGGCCAGTTGCGCGCCGCCATGCCCGTCGATGCCGTGGTGCTCGGCCTGCACGGCGCCATGGTCGCCGACGGCTACGAAGACCCCGAAGGCGACCTGCTGACGCGCGTCCGTGCGATCGTCGGTCCCGATATCCTCGTCTGCGCCGAGCTTGATCCCCACAGCCACCTGACGGCCAACCGCGCCGCCGCATCGAACTTCTTCGTCTACTTCAAGGAATTCCCGCACACCGACTTCGTCGACCGCGCGGAGGACCTCTGGAAGATCGCTGTCGACACGCTCGAAGGCCGCATCACGCCCGTCATGTCGATCTTCGACTGTCGGATGATCGACGTCTACCCGACATCTCGCGATCCGATGCGCTCCTTCGTCGACAAGCTGATGCGGATCGAGAAGGAAGACGCAGACGTGCTTTCGCTCTCCGTGATCCACGGCTTCATGGCCGGCGACGTCCCGGAAATGGGAACGAAGCTGCTCGCCGTCACCGACGGCAAGCCGGAGAAAGGCGCGAGCCTCGCACGGGAATTGGGTCTGGAACTCTTCTCCCACCGCGGCACCTTCATCATGCCGCAGATCGACGAGAGGCAGGCGGTCGACGAGGCACTCGCAGCAACCAAAGGTCCCGTCGTCATCGCCGATGTCTGGGACAACCCGGGCGGTGGTACGGCCGGCGACGCGACAGTTCTGCTCGAAGAACTGCTGGCTCGCGGCGCAACCGACGTTGCGGTCGGCACGATCTGGGACCCGATGGCGGTGCAGATCTGCATGGCGGCCGGCGAAGGCGCCGACATCCCCTTGCGCTTCGGCGCCAAGTCGGCGCCGGGAACCGGCAATCCGGTCGATGGCACGGTCAAGGTGGTCAAGCTGGTGCGCGACGCCGAGATGCGCTTCGGCGAGAGCTTCGCCCCCTTCGGCGATGCGGCCCACATTCGCTTCAAAGGCATCGACATCATCCTCAACTCGACCCGCGCGCAGAGCTTCGATCCAAGCCTGTTTTCGGTGATGGGCATCGACCCGACAAGCAAGAAGATCCTGGTCATCAAGTCGACCAACCACTTCTACGCCTCGTTCTCCAAGATCGCGTCCGAAATCCTCTATTGTTCGGCCGGCACGCCTTACCCGAACAATCCCGCCAAGACCGACTACAAGCGCGCGCCGAAGAACATCTGGCCGAAGGTCGACAACCCGCACGGAACCGAGAAGGGCGCGGCCTGAGGTTTGCGGCACCGTCGCCGGGCGCAACCGACCCTTCAGCGATCGGCAGCCTCGCGAGCCATCTTGATGTATAGCGCGACTTGTTTCTCATCTATATCCGCCGGGCCCAGGAGCTTGATGTGGCGGCGAAGCTTGCCTGAACCCTCCAGGACGGCATGTGGATCGGGCAAAGCGGCGCCCCGGCTAAACTCCAGCGTCACGTGTTGGGCGTAGGAAAAGACGCCGCAGAAGCTGTCCTTGGACGAAAACAGGATGCCGCCATACTTTACCTCTTCGGTGACTGCAGGGCCCGAGGCAAGCGCGATTTCCCGTAGTCGGGTGACGATCACGAACTGATCGCCGCGATGAAGCTCGATCTCCCGCAGAAGGGTCTGGATCCGGTCATCCATCATGCCGCACCCGAAGCGATGACAAACGGCTTGAACTCCGGCGCGGGTTCGCGATTTGAGTAGATATAGAGCAGGACACCGTTCGGATCCTTTACGGCGAAGCCACGATCTCCCCATGGGTGATCCTCGATCGGCAACGCCGGGGCAAGGCCTGCTGCCCTGATCCGGTTATACTCGCCGTCGACGTCTGCGACGCAGAAATTGTAGGTGAGGCCTTCGGTGTTGCACACAGGCTGCCCCTGTTGCGGTTCCATCGACTGGAGGGACAGGCCTTGGCCGAGTTCCAGGCTGATGTACCAGCTGCAGTCAAACGTCAGCCGTGCGGCGAAATATGTCTGATAGAAGTCTCGCGACGCGGCGATCTGGGTGGTCGTGATGCAGGGCGAGGCAGTGGTCGGGCGCACAGGTGGGCTCCTCCTGAGTCATGGCATTCGTGGGTTGCGTGGTCGGGCCGGGCGGCTAGGCGGGCGTGGCGGAACAGAGTTCGACAAGGCAGCCGTTGAGATCGCGAACATAGCCGACCACTTGCCCCCACGGCTTTTCTTCCGGCGGCTTCACCGGCGATGCTCCGGCCGAAACAGCCTTTTCATAGGCCTCGTGCGGTGCAGAGCAGACCAGCGCGATTTCGAACGCGGCGGCAAGATCGCTCCTGCGGTTCGCGCGAACAGCAAGACCATTCAGCTCCGCCATGGTTTCGCTGGCAAAGGCCAGAGCCGTCACACCCGTCTCCATCTCCGCATAGAGGCTGCTTTCGTGTACGAACCTGCGCTTCAGACCAAAGGCAGCCTCATAAAACGAGACCGTTGCCGGCACATCGGGAACATAGAGGATTGTGTATCCGAAACGGACGGCCATGGTTCGTCTCCAAGGGTTGCTCGCCGCCGAAGTCGGCAACGCGCTAAGCGCGCTACCCGAAGCAGCGCGAAGGGTTGCGGGCGATCATCATTCATTGCCAGGCTCTGATCTTGAACAATTCGGACATCAGTCCGAGATCGTCACCAGTGTGACTTCGGGCAAGCGCGCCGGCGAGAACCCGCCCAGGCGCCGGAAGACGCGGGTCATGTGGGATTGGTCGGCGAAACCGGCTTCGAACGCGGCATCCGCAGGACTGAGATGGTGATCCCGCAACAGCCGCAATGCACGATGAAACTGGATGATGGCGGCAAACGCCTTCGGCGTGAGCCCAGTTGCGCGAAGGAGAATGCGCCTGGCGGTGCGCTCGGAGACACCGTGCATCGCGGCAAGCTCGGCGATGCGCAGCCGCCCGCCGGAGGCGTGCAGCGCGCTTATGATGTTGCGGCCGAGCGGCGCCACCTCAAAGTCGCTCTCGGCATCACGCTTGCGGACAAACCGCACCAGGCGGCCGGCAAGCTCCTGCTGGTCCGATGCCGGCACGCAAAGGGCGGCCATGTCGGGCCATTGACCCAGAGCCGCTGCGCCGATCAGGGCGTCACCGTGCAACCGGATCGGCTCCAGGCCCAGAATTCTCTGGAAATGGCCAGGCCGCAGGCGCACGCCGACGAAGGCGGCGCCGGGTTCCAGCGGAACATCGTAATAGCCCGTGGTTGGACCGGTCACGATCGGCGTCAGCTCGCAGAGTGGCAGGGCGTTCAGCGTAAATCGGAGGATGATGTCGCATCGCCCATCCGGCAGGACCCGGTAGCTGCCCTCGTTGCGACTGACAGACGCCCAGACGGCTTCGATCCCGGCATTGGCGTCGGCCAGATGGGGAAGTTCCGTATAACGGCCAAGCGTCATGATGCTCTATCCAAGTCCGCTTGATCGCCTTTGAATAGAGGGCGTCGGCGACGGGCAATCCTTACAGGTAGAGCTGCCGGATATCCAGCCACAACGGCCAAGCACTGGCCGCGCCCTGATTGGCCGAGACCATGATCCTGCCTTCGACGACGTCAGGCAGCCGCGGGGTCGAGCACGCCCATATCGATGTCGGTCAACTCGACGCGACGTTCGAGCGCGAGGCCAGCCTCGTCGAACAGGTGGCAATCGGCTGCCTTGATGCCTGTCTGGATGGTCTCCTCCGGTCGCACAGCTGCTGTTCCCGGCAGCATGGCACAGAAGTTCTCGCCCTCACCACCGACCGCCGCATAGGCAACCGTATGGGCGCCGAGCCGTTCGATGACCGTTGGCGTCACCTTGAGGGTCAGGTCGCCGGACCCGAGCATGATGTGCTCCGGCCGCACGCCAAGCGTCAGCGTGCGCCCGGCAAGGCCGCTTTGCGGGGTGACGGGGATGACCGCCGTCTGCCCCTTGTAGTCGACCTCGACGCCGGCATCGCTGACGCCCTTGCAGGTGACCGGCAGGAAGTTCATCTTCGGGTTGCCGATGAAGCCGGCAACGAAGGTGTTGGCAGGCTTGTGGTAGAGCTCGAGCGGCGCGCCGGTCTGGGCAATCTCACCGGCATTGAGAACGACGATCCGGTCCGCCATCGTCATCGCCTCGACCTGGTCGTGCGTGACGTAGATCATCGTTGCTTTCAGTTGCCGGTGCAGTTTCGCCAGTTCGATGCGCATGTCGGCCCGAAGGGCCGCATCGAGGTTTGAGAGCGGCTCGTCAAAGAGGAAGATCTTCGGCTCGCGCACGATCGCCCGCCCGATCGCGACACGTTGGCGCTGGCCGCCCGAAAGCATGCCCGGCTTCTGCTGCAGCCGCTGGTCCAGGTGCAGGATGCGCGCGGCATGCTCCACCTTGGCTTTCAATTTCTCCTCGGCCATCTTTTCCACGCGAAGCGGAAAGGCGATGTTCTCGAAGACCGACATGTGCGGATAGAGCGCGTAGGACTGGAAGACCATGGCGATCCCGCGCTTGACCGGCGGCAGATCGTTGACGCGCTTGTTCTCGATCAGGATGTCCCCCGAGCTGGTCTCGTCGAGACCAGCGATCATCCTGAGCAAGGTCGATTTGCCGCAACCGGAGGGCCCGACGAAAACGACGAACTCACCGTTCCTGACTTCGAGATCGATGCTTTTCAGCACCTCGAACGTCCCGTAGAATTTCTGAACCCGATTGAGATTGAGCTGTCCCAAGAAACTGTCTCCGGCCACCGGCGAGAAGCGGCTCATTTATAGCAGAGTTAGGTGGGGCCGCGAACCGATCTTGTCGGCGCGCGGCCCGGTGGCCTTACTTGTACTCTTCGAGGCTGGAAGCCGCCTTCTTCAAGGCGTCGGCCGGCTCAGCCTTTCCGGTCACGACCGACTGAACCATCTCGATGATGACGTTCTGGAAGCCCTTGTAGTCGGTAAAGAGCGGCTCGGGACCACCATAGGTGATGCCGTCGATGAACGGCTTCCAATAGGGATCCTTCTTGACGAACTCATCGACCATCGGCGACGGACGCAGCGGCGTCAGGCCAGCGCCGCCCTGAAGCTCGTATTCGCCCTGCGGTCCTGGCGAGGTGATGAACTTGGCGAATTCGATCGCCTTCTCCTCAACGCCCGAGCCCTTGAAGATCGCCAGGCTGTCGGTGATGAGCAAGGTGCCCTCGCCCTTTGCTTCCGGGCCGAGCGGCAGCGGTGCTACGCCCCAGTTGACCTTGGTTTCCTTCAGGCGCGTTGCGGCACCCGAGCCCGCCTGGATCATGCCGACCTTGCCGTCAAGGAAGATGGCGCGGATTTCGTTCTGTTCGTAGGCGGTGGCGCCTTCAACAGAGAAAGGCGTGATGTCCTTGTAGGCCTGCAGCGCTGCGAGCACCTGCGGGCTGTCGATGACGATCTTGTCGCCGTCGATGACCTTGCCGTTGTTGGTGTACACCCAGTGCATGAACTGGTGCATGGTGTTGTCGAAGGTCTTGGCCGGCAGGCCGTAACCGGCAATGCCGGTCTTTTCCTTGATCGTCTTGGCGAATTCGATCTCTTCAGCCCAGGTCTTCGGCGGCGTTTCCGGATCGAGGCCGGCCTGCTTGAACAGGTCCTTGTTCCAGTAGAGCGCCTTGGTCGAGAAGGCGATCGGAACGCCCCACTGGTTGTCGTCGAAGGTCACGGTATCGACGATGTTGGGGTAGTAGGTCTTCTTTTCGTCGTCCGTCATCGGCACCGGAACGATGAGGTCGTTCTGTGCAAATTCCTTCAGCGTGCGCGACCCGACATAGGCCATGGCGACCGGTGTGCCGGCGGCGGCAAGGGTCGTTGCCTTGTCCTGGCACTGGGCCCAGCCGACGACTTCAGGCGTTACCTTCCAGCCCGGGTTCTTCTCTTCCCACTGCTTGATGTACTTCTGGTGGACCGCATCCATGGTGTCGCCGCAGTAGATCCAGCTGATCTCCTGGTCGGCCGCCTTGGCGGTCACGGCGCCCAGCGCGGTCGAGCCGAGCAGGGCAAGGGCGAGCACCCCCGTCTTGAATTGAATAGACACGTTTTTATGCTCCCGTTCTCTGGTGGTTGACTTAAGTCTTATTGTTTCACCGCGCCCGCGGTGAGCCCGCTGACGAGATAGCGTTGCAAGAGGAAGATCACGACGACGGCCGGCGCGATGCCGACGAAGCTTGCCGCCATCAGTTCGTTCCAGACCACTTCCTGGCGTCCGAAATAGGCAAACAGCCCGACGGGAAGCGGCATGTATTCGCTCTTGGAATTGAAGGTCAGCGCGTAGATGAACTGCTGGGCATAGGCGCCGATGAAGGTGGTGATCGCCACCACGGTGATGCCGGGCATGGCGATCGGCAGGATCACCCGGCGCAGCGTATAGAAGTGGCTGGCGCCGTCGACGAAGGCGGCCTCGTCCAGTTCACGCGGGATGCGCATCATGTAGGTGCGCAACAGCCAGATCGCCGACGGGATCAGGAAGGCAACGCCCGGCACGATCATGGCCAGATAGGTGTTGAGGACGCCGAAGGTGCGCATCAGCCGGAAGAGCGGGATCAGCAGCACCGCCCCCGAAAACATGTTGACGGCAAGGAATGCCCCCAAAAGCACGCCGGCGCCACGGAAGTTGAAGCGGGCGAAGGCATAGGCAGCAGGTATGACCAGCACCAGCACGATGGCCGTGACGATGGTGGAGATGAAGAAGGAATTGAAGATGTAGCGGGCAAAGCCCGGCACGCTCTCCCACATCGTAAAGTAGGCGGCGAACGAGCCGTTTTCCGGCCAGAAGCGATAGGGTGACGAGAACAGCAGCCCGAGCGGCTTCAGCGACACCAGAAAGCCCTCGACGAAGGGCGCCAGGATAAAGCACAGGAACACGAAGATACCGGCATAGATTCCGACAAGCTCGTACCAGCGGTAGCGATTGATCAGGGCAGGCTGGCTCATTTCTGTTCCCCCTGAGAAAGGCGGCTCGTCACCCGGAAATAGGCAAAGCAGAAGATCGACAGGAAGATGCAGATCAGCACGGCGCGCGCTGCCCCTTCGCCATACTTCTTCGACCCGATCGCGGTGCGATAGGTGTCGATGATCATCGTCGTCGTCTCACCGTTGGGTCCACCCTGGGTGAGGATCCAGATGATATCGAACGAGTTGAAGGTCGCGATCAGCGACAGCATCGACATGGTGATCAGCGACGGCACGAGCAGAGGCAACGTGATGCGGCGGAAGCGATAGAAACGCCCTGCCCCATCGGTCCACGCGGCCTCATAGAGATCCTGCGGGATCGCCTGCATGGCTGCCAGCATATAGAGCGTCACTAGCGGCACGCCGATCCACACGTCCGTGATGATCGTCGCCCAGAAGGCAGTCTCTCCGCGGGCGAGGAAGGCGATCGGCCCGTTCGACAACCCCATGTTCTGCAGCACGCCGGAGATCATCCCGAACTGGCCGTTGTACATCCAGCCCCACATGAAGATGCCGATGGCCATCGGCACGATCCATGGCGGCATGGTGAGCAGGCGGAAAAGCGCCCGGCCGGGCACGGCCGCGTTCAGCATCGTTGCGCCGAAAACGCCGATGATCATCTTGATCGACACCGAAAAAAACGTCCAGATGAAGGTCCGGAAGATGACCTCGGCGAAGGTCTCGTTGAAGATCTTGTCATAGTTGGTCCAGCCGACCCAATTGGTCGTCTTCTTCAGCGACGCGTCCGTAAACGACAGGATGAAGGTGTCGACCAGCGGATAGGCGACGATCACCGTGACGTAAAGAACAGCAGGAAGAAGCAGGATCCAGGCGAAGATGACTGTGCTGCGTTGAACACTCATCCGTCGCCTCCCCTTACGCCGCGCGGGAATGCAGGGCTTCGTCGAAACGGTCCCATATGGGCCGGAGGTCTATGACGCTCTTCTTGCGCCGAGCCTCGTCCATGGAGAGCGCCAGAATGCCGGCTTCCAGCGCATCGCGCGTCGAAACCGGCAGAGGTCGGCCGTCGCGGACGTGGCCGATGATGTCGGTTGCCATCTGCTCGTCGGCACCATAGTGCTGCGACAGTTCGGTGGCCTTGTACTTGTTCTCGATGACCTTCTTGCCGGTCAGCATCTCGTGCACGTCGAAGTAACCGCGGATGAAATCGCCCTCGGCCATGCCGCGCGAGCCCATGATGCAGAAGCGGCGGAACTGATCCGGCACGTTGAGATTGGTGTGGAAGTTCATGCCGACGCCGTTGGCGTATTCGACGATCGCCACCTGGTAGTCGATGATGTCGCCGTCGCTGTCGAAGACCTTGTCGGACCCCATCCAGCCGCTCGGCTTGCGATGGAAGAGTTCGAGGTCGTTGATGCCTTCGCGGGCCGGGTCGTTGGCAGGGATGAAGCTCTTGCGGCCGCCGAAGCTTGCGACGCGTTCCGGCCGGGCTCCGACGACGCCATTGTAGAGGTCGAGGTCGTGGCAGCATTTCTCCAGCATAAAGCTGCCGGAATAGCGCTCGTAGCGGCGCCAGTCGCGCATGAAGAAGGCGCCATGGTAGGGCTCGATGTGCTCGGAAGCCTCGATCGAGACCACCTGCCCTAGCTTGCCTTCGGCAAGCGCCTGGCGGAGGTCGCGGTACATCGGCGCGTAGCGCAGCACGAGACCGACCATCAGCCGCTCATGGCCAAACTTCGCCATCAGCGCTGCGAGTTCCAGGCTTTCCTGGATCGTGGTGACGATCGGTTTTTCGCTGAAGACCTTCAGGCCGGCTTCAAGGCCGATCCGGATGTGGTCGAGGTGCATGTGGTTGGGCGAGCCGATCATCAGGAGATCGAGCTTCTCGTTGGCGATCAGTTCTTCGGGCGTCGCGTAGGCCTTGCCAGGCGAGATGCCTTTTTCGGTGAGCGTGGCCAGACCGGCCGGGTTCGGATCGACGTATCCGGCGATTTCGAAGCTCTCGTCCATGGCCTTGAAGACATAGCCGAGATAACCCAAACGGAATCCGAGTCCGATGATGCCAACTTTCATGCTCGTCCTGTTCCCCTGCCTTTTGGCGTAATTTATTTTCGCAGACTGGGACAGTTTTTTCAGGCCGTCAACTCAAATCCGCATATTTTGTAAAATTGTGAAATTCATTTTCATATCTCAGGCAAATGCCGACAAAGCAGGCATTCTACAGACAACCAAGAAGGGTGCACGCATCGCAACTCTACGGCAGGAGGAAAGCGGTCCAGACCACTGCACGTTGCGTGAGGGGTCGCTGATCCACTTAGCTCCTCCGTCGGAGACGATCGCGCAAGCGTAGCAGTGTCAGCAAGGTCCGCGCCAGAACGGGTGACGGGATCTTGGGATGATCGCCGACCGTCCCCTTGCGCGCTAACGGCGCCCGCGGATCGATCAGGAACGCGACGATCAGCGCGTTGCCGATGCCGACGAGGTCCAATGGTCCGTCCGACTGGTGGAGCCCCTGATCTCCCTCGTCAAACCGGACGCCCCCGACTTCCACCGAACCGGAGAACACATAGAAGTAAAGGTGCCTCCCCTCCTTCCGGGGAAACGCCACCTTTGCCGTCGCCTCGAGCCTGAGATCGAAGAAATCGATGGCGTTGCGGAAGTAGAATGGCGCTCCCTCCCCCTCGGCCCCAACGAGATGCCGCCAGCAATTGAGGGGCGCCGGCTCGATCGGACCGTACTGAATGTTTGGCGGGAGATCGACGCTATGGGGGCGCACGAGAATTTGCAGCATGCGCAGCGGAGGATCACCAGACAAGGTTTCCTCCGAATGCCAGAAGCTTTGCCCGGCGTTCATCACCATCAGATGCGCGCGATCGGTGACCAGTCTGCCGGTCGCCCGGTCGTCGTGGCGCATGACCCCTTCCGGCACCCATGACAGGATCTCGTCGTTCCTGTGCTCGTGCATGGCGACCAGCCTGCCAGGATCCAATATCGTTTCAGCGACCATCGCGAGCGGTCCGTAGCCATGATCGCGCGGCCATGGCAACAGCCAGCCGGGCATGTTGAGCCTGACCTTGAATCCACCCATGTCCCTGACAACAGGACTTTTGGCGCCGCGGTAGAGCATCGGCCATCCTAACACGGGTGACCGCAGTTTGCTGCGACAGCCGGCCGATTGCCCGGCCGCGCGTCGCCACCGCCTGCGCCTAGCGCCCCATCCGCGCAGCAAGCTTCCGCTCCGCCGCCTGCAACCCATCGTGCAAAAGCACCGCAAGCGTTGCGACGATCAGGCCGCCCTGGACGACGAAGGAAAGGTTGTTCGATTGCAGCCCGGCGATGATTACTTCGCCGAGTGTTTTTGCGGCGACCGTCGATCCGATCGTGGCGGTTGCCAGGCTGATGACGACCGAAAGCCGGATACCCGCCAGGATCACCGGCATCGCCAGCGGCAACTCCACCTTGAGAAGCCGCTGGCCGCTGGTCATGCCGGCGCCGCGCGCCGCCTCCATGACGGAGGAAGGCAAGGTCGTCAGCCCCGTCAGCGCATTCTCGAAAATCGGCAGCAGGCCATAGAGAAAAAGCGCGATCAGCGTCGGCTTTTCGCCGAAACCGAAGATCGGAACAGCGAGCGCAAGAACCGCGACGGGCGGAAAGGTCTGACCGATATTCACCAGGCTGCGCGACAGCGGCAGGAATTCTGCTCCGGACGTGCGCGTGACGAGAATGGCAAGCGCAAGCGCAACCAGCGCGGCCGCTGCCACCGCCAGCGCCACCGTGCGCAGATGCAAGAACGTCAGCTGCAGCAGGCTTCCCTGGTTGTAGATGACGGGGGCGTTTTCCTGCACCAGCGGCCGCAGCAGCGGCTCGAACCAATGGGGCTGCAGCAGGAACGCGACGAGAACCAGGAAAACCGCGATGCGAATGAGAGTGGCGAGCTTCGGCATCAGGCTGGACCGGCCGCGCGTTTGGCCAACCCCTCCAGGCTGACCCTGCCGATTACGGCGCCGTCGGGACCTGCCACCGGCAACGCATCTCGTCCGGACCAGAGGAGTTCGGCCAGGGCTTCCCTTTGGCTGGCATCGCTCGATATCGGCGCGCCTTCGGCGGCCCCGGGCTCAACCGCGCTCGAGACCGGCGCGATCGCGAGCAGGCGGTAGGGCCGTTCTCCCGCCCCGATCAGGCTTTCGACGAAGGGCGTGGCCGGTTTCAGCAGCATTTCGGCGGGGGTCGCGTACTGCACCACTTTGCCCTTGTCCATGACGGCAATGCGATCGGCGAGGTGAAAGGCCTCTTCCATATCGTGGGTGACGAGAATGATCGTCGTCTGGAAGTGTTTCTGGATGGCAAGCAGGTCGTCCTGCGCCTTGGCGCGGATGATCGGATCGAGCGCCCCGAAGGGCTCGTCCATCAAGAGCACCTTCGGCTCGGCGGCAAGCGCCCGGGCAACGCCCACACGCTGCTGCTGGCCGCCGGAAAGCTCGTGTGGGAAGCGTGGACCGAAATCGGCGGGATCGAGTTGGAAAAGGCGCAGGAGTTCTTCCACCTTCGCATCGATGCGCGCCCGTTCCCATCCGAGCAAGGTCGGCACGGTCGCGATGTTCTGGGCTACGGTGCGATGGGGAAACAGACCGTGCCCCTGGATTGCATAGCCGATCCGCCGGCGCAACTCATAACCGGGCAGCGAACGATTGTCCTCGCCATCGAGACGGATCGCGCCCGAGGTCGGCTCAACCAGCCGGTTGACCATGCGCAAGAGCGTGGTCTTGCCGGAGCCGGAGGTGCCGACGACGACGGTGACGGTGCGCGGCGCGATCGTCAGGCTGACGTCGTCGACAACGGTGCTTTCGCCATATCGCTTGGTGATGTTCTCGATCTCGATCATGCGGCCTCTGCCTGCCTGGTGTTGGGTGTGGCCATCTCGATCACCGCGTCGAGTACGATCGCCGCGGCGAACGCCAGCACGACCGTCGGGACGGCGCCGAGCAGCACGAGGTCCATCGCGGTCTGACCGACGCCCTGAAAGACGAAGACGCCGAAGCCGCCGCCGCCGATGAGCGCAGCGATGGTCGCAAGGCCGATATTCTGGACGAGCACGATGCGGATGCCGGTGAGGATCACCGGGAAGGCCAGCGGAAATTCGATGCCGACCAGCCGCTGCCAATCGGTCATGCCGATGCCACGCGCGGCATCATTCGCGTCCCGCGGAACGCCTGCCAGACCGACGACGGTGTTGGCGACGACAGGCAGCAGCGAATAGAGAAAGAGCGCAACAAAGGCCGGGGCAACACCGATGCCACGAATGCCGATCGCAGCCGCACCCGGCACATGGAGGGCGATCCAGCCGAGCGGCGCGATGAGAATGCCGAAGAGCGCAATCGACGGGATCGTCTGGATCGCGTTCAGGACGCCGAGCAACCCATCGCGCAGCCGCGTGACGCGGTGGCAGAGGATGCCGAGCGGGATGCCGACGAGGGTCGCAGCCACGAGCGAACCGAGCGCCAGGGTCACATGCTTGCGGCCCTCCGCCCAAAACGTGTCCACCCGGCTTGCATATTCCTTGAGAATCGACAGGCCGTCCCAGGCGCCGGCGAGAAGGATGGCCGAAGCAAAGGCCAGCACGACGGCGAGAACGACGATGCGCACGAAGGGCGCCGGGCGCAGTCGCGTCAAGGCGTCGGCGGCGAGCAACCCGAAGGCAAAGAGCATGATCCAGAAGCCCGAAGCCGGCGAGACGCGGGCATAGGTGTTGGCTTCGGGTGTCAGATGCGTGGCGGCAACGCCGATGCCGAGCGCCAGCGCGGCGAGCGCGACAAAGGCGGCAGCGAGACGTAGGTAAGCGGGCGATCGGACCAGCGCGACGATGACCGCGCAGACCACGATGCCCAACAGCACGGCACTCCACCCCGAAGGCAGGGCGTCGGCCACCGACTTGACCTCACCGGCGACGATACGGTTGGCACGAAACGTTGCAAAAGGCGCTATGAAGGCGCCGCCGAGCGCCAGGGCCGCAATGATCGCTCCGAGCTTGTCAAAGCGGAGTGCTTTCAAACCACATTCCCTCCCCGCCTGTGCCGGCGCATCTCCGGCACCTGCAGGCCTATCCCCGGAACGCCAGCCATCCGACCAGCGTCCCGGATCTCCGTCAACTTATTTCAGAAAGCCGTTCTTCTTCAGGAAGTCCTCGGCGACCGCCTTGGCCGGTTCGCCGCCGACCTGCACGCGACCGTTCAGGTCTTGCAGCGTCACCAGGTCCAGTTTCTCGAACACGGGCTTCAAGAGTTCCTCGATCTGCGGGTTTTCCTTGAGCACCGCTTCGCGAATGATCGGGGCCGGCTGATAGACGGGCTGGACGGCCTTGTCGTCTTCCAGGACCACGAGCCCGGACGGGGCGATGCCGCCGTCGGTGCCATAGACCATGGCTGCGTTCGCACCGTTGGTCTGGTTCGCCGCGGCCGCGATCGTTGCCGCGGTATCACCGCCGGAAAGCGTGATCAGTTGGTCCTGCTTCAAGGTGAAGCCGTAGGTGGTTTGGAAGGCCGGCAGTGCGGCGGCCGAATTCACGAATTCCGACGACGCCGCGAGCACGACCTTGCCGCCGCCAGCGATGTACTTGCCGAAATCGCTCAGCGTCTTCAGCTTGTTTTCGTCAGCGACTTCCTTGCGTAGGCCGATCGCCCAGGTGTTGTTGGCCGGCGATGGCGTCAGCCAGACGATCTTGTTGGCGTCATAGTCGAGCTTCTTGGCCGTCTCGTAGCCCTTGGCTGCATCCTTCCAGACCGGATCGTCGGCCTTTTCGAAGAAAAAGGCGGCATTGCCGGTATACTCCGGATAGATGTCGATCTCGCCGGCGGTGATCGCCTTGCGTACGACCGGCGTCGCCCCAAGCTGGACGCGATCGACCGTCTTTATGTTGTTGGCGTTGAGCACGGCAAGGATGATGTTGCCGAGCACGCCGCCCTCCGTGTCGATCTTCGAGGATACGACCACATCGGCGCTCGCCGCGGCGGCAGTCAAGGTCAAGGCAAGGGCAGTTCCGATAAGCAGTCTGGTCAGGCGCATAGGTTTCTCCTCGGATTTCGATGCGCAAGTTTGATCACGGAACGTCCGCTCCGTCGGGGCAAGCCATTCCATATATGTCAGCCCCCGGCAAAAAATAGGGTTGCATCCAGAGACTGTGGCAGGCGAATATTTTCCTACATTGATAAACACGATCGAAAGCATAGACTACCGTTTATGGCGGTAGCTGATTGGGCGTTGCAATCGCCGGCGTTGTCGGCCACTCTGATCGCGGCCCGCCAGAAACATCCGCTTTCACTCTTGGTTGCGATGCCGCTCGACCCGAACCGCTTGGGGGCTGGTGGCTTGGGTTCGCCCGGCGAACGTTCGGGGACACGATGTCGATCTATTTTCTGACGCTCATTATCGGCGTGGTCGCTGGCCTGCGCACCATGACCGCACCCGCCGCCGTCAGTATTGGCGCAGCCGCGGGATGGCTGCCGCTCAGCGGTACCTGGGCGGCCTTCATGGGCTTTCGCTTCACACCTTACATCTTCGGCCTTCTGGCCCTGGTGGAATTCGTCACCGACCAATTGCCGAGCACACCGAGCCGAAAGGTGCCGCAACAGTTCGGCGCCCGCATCGTCAGCGGCGCGTTCTGCGGGGCCGCGCTCGGATTGACCGGACATGCTATGCTCCAAGGATTGGTCGCCGGCATCATCGGTGCCGTCATCGGCACGCTCGGCGGCTATGAAGCCCGCAAGCGCCTCGTCGCGGCCATCGGCGGCAAGGACCTGCCGATCGCCCTTCTCGAGGATGCTGTTGCCGTTCTCCTCGCACTCTGGGTGGTGTCCTCGGTCTCATGACGAAACATTTCGACGCAATCATCATCGGTGCCGGCCAGGCCGGCCCATCGCTTGCCGGCCGGTTGACGGCAGCGGGCAAAACCGTCGCGCTGATCGAGCGCAAGCACTTCGGCGGCACCTGCGTCAACACCGGCTGCATGCCGACAAAGGCGATGGTCGCGAGCGCCTATGCCGCGCATCTGGCGCGACGGGGCGCGGACTATGGCGTGACGACCGGCCCCATCACCATCGACTTTACCCGTGTCATGGCGCGCAAGGACACGGTGCGGTTCACGTCCCGGGGAAACATCGAAAACTGGCTGAAAGGCATGGAGAACTGCACCGTCTTCGAAGGCCATGCGCGCTTCGAAAGCCCGCATGAGATCCGAGTCGGCGACGCGCTGCTCTCGGCCGACCAGATCTTTCTGAATGTCGGCGGACGCGCCGCAACCCCGGATTTCCCTGGTGTCGCCGAGGTGCCCTATCTCACCAACGTCTCGATCATGGATCTCGACACCCTGCCCCGCCACCTGATCGTCGTCGGCGGCAGCTATATCGGACTCGAGTTTGCGCAGATGTTCCGTCGCTTCGGCTCCGAGGTCACCGTAATCGAGAAGGGGCCGCGGCTGATCGGCCGGGAGGATGCGGACGTTTCCGACGCCATTCTCGCGATCCTCGAAAAAGAGGGCATCCAGTTTCGCCTCAATGCCGAATGCATCCGCTTTGCCAGGAGCGGCGACGATGTCGTCGCCGGCGTGGATTGCACGGCGGGCGCACCCGAGATCGTCGGCTCTCACCTGCTGCTGGCAACCGGCCGCCGGCCGAACACGGACGACCTCGATCTCGACCGGGGCGGCGTCAAGACCGACACCCGCGGCTATGTCGAAGTCGACGAGACGCTCAAGACCAACGTACCGCACGTCTTCGCGATGGGCGACTGCAATGGCCGCGGCGCCTTCACCCATACGGCCTATAACGACTTCGAGATTATCGCCGCCAATCTGCTCGACGGAGAGGCGCGGAAGGTCAGCGATCGCATTTCAACCTACGGCCTCTTCATCGATCCGCCGCTCGGCCGCGCCGGCATGACCGAGACCGAGGCGCGCAAGTCGGGGCGCAAGCTGCTCATCGGTACGAGGCCGATGACCCGCGTCGGCCGCGCCGTGGAAAAGGGCGAGACTGAAGGCTTCATGAAGGTGATCGTCGACGCCGACAGCAAGGAGATCCTCGGTGCATCGATCCTCGGAACGAGCGGCGACGAGGCAGTGCAGAGCATCCTCGACGTGATGTATGCGGGCAAGCCCTACACGACGATCACGCACGCAGTTCATATCCACCCAACCGTGTCGGAACTGATCCCGACGGTCTTCGGCGACCTGCACCCGGCCACCTGAGCGGCCGGGCAATTGATGCCGCGCGCTTAAACGAGCGCTGCGCGTGCGAGCTGGTAGAAATAGGTCGCGCCGCGCTCAAGGATGTCGTCGTTGAAATCGTAGCGGGTTGTGTGCAGCCCGCTGCTGTCGCCATTGCCGATCAGCACATAGGCGCCCGGCACCTTTTCCAGCAGGAAGGAGAAGTCCTCGCTGCCCATCAGCGGCTCGGGCAGTTCGACATAGGCATCCGCGCCGAATGTGTCGGCGATCACCGCACGCGCATCCTCGACAGCCTCAGCATCGTTGATCGTCGCGGGATACCCGACCTGCCAGTCAAAGACGGCTTCGGCGTTGTAGCTTTCCGCCTGCAGGCGGGCGACCTGCTCGACGCGCTCCTGCAACTGCTTGCGGACAACAGGATCCATCGCGCGCATGCTGATTTCCAGCACTGCGGTATCCGGAATGATATTCGAGGCCGAACCCGCCTGGAACGAACCGACCGTCAACACGGACGGCTGGTGCGGCGACACATTGCGCGACACCAGCGTCTGCAGCGCCATCACCACGCTGGAACCGATGACGACCGGATCGACCGTCAGTTCCGGCTGGGCGCCGTGGCCGCCCTTACCCTTGATCGTCAGCGTCAGCACGTCGATCGATGCCGCCATGGCACCGGCGCGGCTGGAGAACTGGCCGACTGGAAGACCCGGCCAGTTGTGAAGCGCATAGACCCGCTCGCAAGGGAAGCGCTCGAAAAGGCCGTCTTCGATCATCAGCTTGCCGCCGCCGAAGTTTTCCTCGGCCGGCTGGAAGATCAGATGAACCGTACCGTTGAAGCTTTCGTCCTTCGACAGCGCCCAGGCAGCCCCGAGCAACATGCTGGTATGACCGTCATGGCCGCAGGCATGCATCGCGCCCGGATGCTTGCTCTGATAGGCAAGACCGGTTTCCTCCTGCATCGGCAGCGCGTCCATGTCGGCGCGAAAGCCGATGGCGCGGTTGCTGTTGCCACGCTTCAGCGTTGCAACGATGCCGGTTGTCGCAAGACCGCGGGTGACCTCGAAGCCCCAGGACTGCAGCAGTTCCGCAACGAACTCGGAGGTCTTCACCTCGGAAAGGCCGATCTCGGGCATTTCGTGCAGCTTGTGGCGGATATCGACGAGTTCGGGCAGGAACTCGGAAAAATTGGTGTCGCGCATCGGGGTTTCCTCAAGCCATCTGCAGGAACTGGCGCAGGCGCGCCGATTGCGGGTCACGCATCATCTGCTGGGGGGCGCCGCGTTCTTCGACCAAACCCTTGTGCAGGAAGATCACTTCGCTGGAGATATCACGGGCGAGTGACATTTCGTGGGTGACCATCACCATGGTGCGGCCCTCTTCGGCAAGCTTCTTGATGACGAGCAGCACCTCGTTGACGAGTTCCGGATCGAGCGCCGAGGTCGGCTCGTCGAAGAGCATCACTTCCGGCTTCATTGCCAACGCGCGGGCGATTGCCGCGCGCTGCTGCTGACCGCCCGAGAGCTGATTGGGATAATGGTCGCGCTTGGGCGTGATGCCGACCTTCTCCATCAGCAGTTCGGCTTCGCCGATCGCATCCTTCTTGGTCATGCCGAGCACGTGGATCGGCCCTTCGATGATGTTTTCGAGAATGGTCTTGTGGGACCAGAGGTTGAAGCTCTGGAACACCATGCCGAGGCGCGTGCGGATATGTTCGAGCTGCCGCTTGTCGGCTGCATGGAACTTGCCGTCCTTGCCCTTGACGGTGCGGATCACCTCGCCCGAGACGGAGATCTCGCCCTCGTCCGGCGTCTCCAGATAGTTGATGCAGCGCAGAAGCGTGCTCTTGCCCGAGCCGCTGCTGCCGATCAGCGAGATGACGTCGCCGGACTTCGCCTCGAAGGAGGCGCCTTTCAGCACCTCGACGGACCCGAAGCTCTTGTGAATGTTCTTCACCGAAAGCGCTGATGCGACCATGTTCATTCCTCTCGCGCGCCGTGGCGCGTCTCCTCTTTATGCCTTCGCCGTGCGGTAGCGCGTGAGCCGCTTCTCGACGACGCCCATGATGCGCGTCAGGATGAACACGACGGTGAAATAGATGATGCCGGCGGCAATCAGCGGTTCGAAGATCAGCAGCGACTGGCGCTGCAGCATGCGGGCGGTGCCCATGACCTCAAGAATGGTGATGGTCGAGGCAAGCGACGTCGTCTTCAGCAGGATGATCAGGTCACCCGTCAAAACCGGCAGGCACGAGCGGAACGCCTGCGGCAGGGTGATGCGGCGCAGGACCATCGACGAGCGCATGCCGATCGATTTTGCCGCCTCGATCTGGCCGCGCGGGATCGCCTTGATCGCGCCGCGGATGACCTCGGCATTGTAGGAAGCCTGGTTGAGGCTGAGTGCAAAGATCGCATACCACAGGCCGTCACGCAGATAGGGCCAGAGGAAGCTATGGCGCACCCAGGTGCCGGGTAGGATTTGCCCGAGGCCGTAATAGATCAGGTAGATCTGCACCAGAAGCGGCGTGCCGCGGAAGGCGAAGGTGAAGACATAGGCCGGAACCGAAAGCACGCGGCGACCGGAAAGCCGGGCGAGCGCCACGAGCGTGCCGATGACGAGGCCGAAGACGCCGGCGACCGCCGTCAGAAGCAGCGTGAGCGGTGTCGCCTTGATCAGCGCCGGCAGGAAGCCGACGACGTTGGAGATCGTTTCCATCAGTTGTGCCCCCGATTGAGGCGGCGCTCGATCTGGGCGATCACCAGGACGGAAACGAGCGTAATTGCCAGAAACAGAATGGCCGTCAGCCCGTAGAAGAAGATGTACTGCTTGGTGCCTGCCGCCGCGCGATAGCCCGTGTAGAGCAGCTCGCTGAAGGAGCCGAGCACGCTGATGATGGCGCTTTCCTTGGTGATAGACAGCCAGAGATTGCCCATGCCGGGGACCGCGTGGCGCATCATCTGCGGGAAGATGATGCGGGTGAAGACCTTGCGCCTATTCATGCCGATCGAAACCGCCGCCTCGATCTGGCCCGGCGGCACGGAGAGGAAGGCCGAGCGCAGCACCTCGGTCATGAAGGCGCCGGAGACGAAGGCGAGCGCGATGATCGCCGCCCAGAACGAGCTGAACTGAAAGGTTTCGGCAACGAGCCCGAAGTGCTTCAACAGCCGTTCCGCCCCGCTCGCGACCGAGAAATAGAGAAGCAGGATGACGAGCAGCTCAGGCAGCGAGCGCACGACCGTCGTGTAGATATCGGCAAGGAAACGCGGGATCCGGTGCTTCGATAGTTTGCCGGCAGCGCCCAGGAAGCCGAAGAGAACCGCAACCGCATAGGCGACCACGGAGACCTGCAGGGTCATCACCAGGCCCCAGGCGAAATCGTCGCCCCAGCCCTCGCCGCCCCAGGCAAGCAATTGCCAGTAATAGTCCATCCGTCGTTACCTGTTCCCGATTGTCCCGTCAGCCCCTACGCCGCTGCCCGATCGGTGCGGGCAAGGTGGCTGTAGCGGTTGCTGCGATGGTGCCCCGGCGCTGCGGCCGGTTTTGGCGAATGAGGGCGGCGACGCTGGCCGCCGCCCTCCGAAATCCGGTTTACTTCTTGCCGAAGATCCACTTGTCGACGAGCTTCTGCGTCGTGCCGTCCTTTTCGAGCGCGGCAAGGCCGGCATTGACCTTGTCGAGGGTCGCAGCGTCACCCTTGCGGACGGCATAGGCGACGCCTTCGCCGAGCGTGACGTTCTTCGGCACTTCGACCTTGACCTCGTAGTCGGCGCCTTCAGGCGTCTTCAGGAAGGTCTGGATGTAGAGGTCGGGGATGAGCACGTAGTCGACGCGACCGGCGATGAGGTCGGCGACCGAGTTGTCGGCGGTGTCGTAGCTCTTGGCTTCGGCGCCGGTCAGGTACTTGGCGACATAGGCCGACTGCACGCTCGACGTCTGCACGCCGATGATCTTGCCCTCGACGCTTGCCGGGTCGATGATCTTGCCAGAACCGTCGGCGGCGTCGGCCGTCTTGATCTCGCTCGTGTCACCCTTGGAGCCAACGAAGGACGTGCCTTCGGTGTAATAGGGCGTCGAGAAATCGACGACCTGGCGGCGCTCGTCGGTGATCGAGAAGGCGCCGATGATGAAATCGACCTTGTTTTCCTTCAGCGACGGGATGAGACCGTCCCAGGCCATCTGGTTGATGTCGCACTTGACGGCCATCTTCTCGCAGAGCGCGCGGGAGAGATCGGCTTCAAGGCCCTCCCACTCGCCGCCGGCGTTCACCTGGGTGAAGGGCATGTAAGGCTCCGGCGTCATGCCGAGGCGCAGCGTCTCCTCGGCAAACGCGCTGCCGGCAGCCATGGAAAGGGCGATCCCTGCGAACAGGGCGGTCTTCAACGTCTTCATATGTTCCTCCTCGGGGATTGCGTCGGATCAGAGCGTGTTGCTGAACCAGCGTAGCGACATGCAGGAAAGACCTGCGTCGATCTTGCCGATCTCCGTCGTCTTCATCGGCACGACCTTGTAGCCGAGCTTGTCGAGCATCTCGATCGTGCGCGGGAAGTCCGAGCCGACCATGACGACGTCGTTGACGCGCAGCGCATTCGCTGCCGGCTCTTCGCCTTCGGGAATGATCACCTGCTTGAAGCGCTCGAAGGCGCCGGACTTGGCGAGGCGCGCGGTCGAAAGCACGGTCTCGTCGTCGAGCAGCGAGCAATCGGTCTTGAAGTGCAGCACGCCTTCAGGCGTGGCGACGATCTCGCTTTTGCGACCGAGCTTGGTCAGGCAGGCCTGAAGTGCTTCGGCGCCAACCTTGTTGGTACGGGCCGAAAGGCCGATCATCACGCTTTCGCGGGTGGTCAGAACGTCGCCGCCATCCGCAAAGCCGGTGCCTGGCAGATCGAGAACCGTTTCGAACATGGCGCGAAGCGTCGGCTCGATCTCCGGCGTTTCCTTGACGCGGGTTTCGGCACCCGGACGCAAGAGGATCGCGCCTTCGGTGAAGACCAGCGCCGGATCTTCGACGAAGATCGAGTCCGGGAAGGCTTCGAGCGCCGGCAGCACCGTCACCTTGACGCCCGCGTCCTTCATCGCCGCGATATAGGCATCGTGTTCTGCCTTTACACCTTCGAAGGTGGGGTTGCCGCGGTCATCGGCGCGAAGGCCGTTGACGACCGACTTCGACGGGGTGCGGACGATGATGTTGTTGAACTGGTAGACGGGGCGTGACTGCGACATTTGTAGTACCTTTGGCTTGGATGAGGTGCTTCTATCGATCGGACATGGCGGCGTAAAGCGGTTGCTTGTTCACGTTTTCCCGACGTGACAGGTGAACGCCAGCGAGCATGCAGCGCACGGAGCCGCCCGCGAGCTCGATGGTCGGAACGTCGAAGGCGAGAACACGGGCAGAGACTTCGAGCGCCTTGATCTGGTCGGCGCGGAGCGAGGCGAGCGCGCGAGCCGACATGACCACGACGCGGCCATCGGCACCGTCGAGTTCGATAGCATTGCCGGCGAAGTTCTCGATTTGCTCCAGCGTCAGATCGATGACCTGGCGACCGGTTTCCTCAAGCCGCAAGCAGATCTCCTGGCGACGGGCGAGATCCGGGATCATGCTCGTGCCGATCAGTGCAAACTCGGTGCCGATGCACATCAGCACGTTGGTGTGGTAGATCGAGTTGCCCTGGCGATCGACCGCGCCGAAGATCATCGGCTCGAAATTGAAGTGGGTGCAGAAGCGTTCTAGCGCCACTTCATTGGTGCGGTTGGAACGTGCGGCATAGGCGACGCGACCGATATGGTCGAGCACCATGGCGCCCGTGCCTTCGAGATAGACGCCGTCCTTTTCAAGGCCGGAGTAATCGATCACGTCCTGAACGCGGTACTCGTTCTTCAGCATCTCGATGATGTCGGAGCGGCGCTCGCTTTGGCGGCTTTCCGAATACATCGGATAGATCGCGACATGGCCACCCGAATGGGTCGAGAACCAGTTGTTGGGGAACACCGAGTCCGGCCGCGTCGTCGTCTCATCTTCGAAGAGATGGACTGCGACGCCGGCGTTCGAAAGCCCGTCGGCCATGCGGCTCACTTCGTCATAGGCGGCCTTGGCGATCGCAGTCGGCTGGCGCGCCGCGTCGGTCGCCTGGAAGGCATTGTCCTTGGCCGTCATCGGGTTGGGGCCGAAGTGGTGCGGGCGGATCATCACGACGCCCTTCGGCGCCTGTACGGACAGTCTCTTCATGTTATGCGGCACTCCGCTCGGCAGGGACCGCCGGCTGCTGCCGGAACAGGCCGTAGAGATCGCGCGGATGGTCCGGCTGGGTCGTCAGGTCGAGCTCGGTGTAGAATGCGGTACCCTGGATCTTGTCGCGCAGGAAGCGCAGGGCCGAGAAGTCTTCGGTAGCAAAACCGACGGAATCGAAGATGGTGATCTGGGCGCTCGAGCGACGGCCTTCGGCCTCGCCGGCAATCACCTGCCAGAGTTCGATGACCGGGAAGTCCGGCGCCATCTGCTGGATCTCGCCCTCGATGCGGGTCTGTTCCGGATATTCGACGAAGACGTCGGCGCGGCGCAGGATGTCCCCCTGCAACTCCGTCTTGCCGGGGCAGTCGCCACCGACCGCGTTGATGTGCACGCCGGCGCCGACCATGTTGTCGGAAAGGATCGTGGCATTGCGCTTATCGGCGGTAACGGTGGTGATGATGTCCGCACCGGATACGGCTTCTTCAGCCGTGGCAGCGACGACGATGTCGAAGTCCATATCCGAGAGGTTGTTGCAGAACTTGGCGGCGGCTTCCGCATCGATATCGAAGACCTGAAGGCGCTTGACGCCGAGAAGGGCGCGGAAGGCGAGCGCCTGGAATTCGGACTGGGCGCCGAGACCGATGATCGCCATCGAGCGGGCATCAGGACGGGCGAGGTACTTCGCGGCAAGCGCCGATGTCGCCGCCGTGCGCAGTCCCGTCATGATCGTCATTTCGGAAACGAGACAGGGGTAGCCGGTGCTGACGTCGGAAAGAACGCCGAAGGCGGTCACCGTCTGCAGGCCGACATTGGGGTTCTTCGGGTGGCCGTTGACGTATTTGAAGCCGTAATGCTCGCCGTCCGAGGTCGGCATCAGCTCGATGACGCCGGTCTTCGAGTGGCTCGCAAGCCGCGGGGTTTTCTCAAATGCGTTCCACCGGCGGAAATCGTCTTCGATATATTCCGCAAGACCCACAAGAAACGTCTCAATGCCGATCGATTTGACCAGCTCGATTACGTTGCCGACACCGACATACTGAACCACGTTTAAAACTCCATCGGAGAAATTCGATGAAGTCAGCCTAGGCTTGCAAGAAGTGAGTTGAAATTTTAAACCTGCGCAAAATTACAGGGCATATTGAGCAATTTGCGCAATCGCAATATACACCTTTCATGCATATCTTCGATGACCTCGACCACCAGCTCATTTCGCTCCTGCGAGAAGACGGGCGCGCGCCCTACTCCAAGATCGCTGCGGTGCTCGGCATATCGAGGGCGACCGTGCAGACTCGCATCGACCGGCTGCTCGAAAGCGGCGCGGTCCTGGGCTTCACGCTGCGCGTGCGGCAGGATTATGACGATCGCGCCATCCGTGCGATCATGATGATCGAGGTGAGCGGCCGAAACACCACCAAGGTGATCAAATACCTGCGCGGCCTGCCGGAACTTTATGCCCTGCACACCACCAACGGCGGTTGGGACCTGGTCGCCGAAATCCGCGCTAACAGTCTTAGCGATTTCGACCGCATCCTGCGCGAAGTGCGCGACGTCGAGGGCGTGTCGAACAGCGAAACGAGCATTCTGCTCAGCACCGTCTAACGCTCCTACCCATCATCTGCGCAGCTCGCGCACACCAAGACAGGCATGACCATGAGCCATATCCCCCAGATCGACTACGACACCGCCTCGGATGAAATCCGCGCCGCCCACGACGAGGAGGTGCGCGTGCGTGGCCGCATGACCAACATGAAGCGCACGCTTTTACATTCGCCGGTCGCACACCGGATCTATGCGGAATGGTTCACGCTCCGCGAGGAACTACGCCCTACCCTCGACGATAGGGCGATCTGGTTCCTCTCCCATTCCATTTCGGAGGCCATGAAATCCCCAATCGCCATGGGCTTCTTTCGACGCGCCTTCGCCAACGCCGGCCTCGACTTTCACACCGTTCAACCGACCGAGGACGAACAGCGCCTGATCGCCTTCGGCCGCGCCATCGTCGCCGACAGCAATGCCGTTCCGGAGGAAATCTGGGTTGGCCTCAAGGCACGCTACGACGCCAAGGCGCTGGTCGACCTCGTCGCTTTCTCCGGCATCATGGTGGCGACGGCGCTTTTCAACAATGTCGTCGAAGTGGAGTTCGACAAGGAACTGGAACCCTTCGTCGATTGAGACAGTGAAGAGCAGCGTGACAAACGATATGACGATCAGGCGCGCGACCGTCGCGGATGCGTCAAGCCTTGCGGCGATCAGCCTGGAAGTCTGGCTCAACACGTATATCAGGGATGGCGTCAACGCATTCTTTGCCGATTATGCGCTGGAGCAGTTTACCACCGCGCGCTTCGAAGAAATTCTGGGCGACCGCAACGAGACCGTCTGGGTTTCGCAGAACGTTGTCGGTATCGACGGCTTCTTGCGCATGTCGGCGAATTCGCCGGCACCGGTCGATATCGCCTCCAACCTGGAAATCACGACGCTCTATGTCCAGCCCCACCACCATGGTCGCGGCCTCGGGAAAGCTCTTCTGAAAACCGGCCTGCAATTCTGCCTGCACACGGGCCAGCCAAGCACCTGGCTGGCGGTGAACGCCGAAAACGAAAAAGCCACGGCCTTCTACCTCGCGAATGGCTTTGAGATGGCGGGACAAACCCATTTCACGATCGGCGACCAGGTTTACCCCAACCACGTTCTTCAGTTTCGCTTGGACAGCTGATCGCTTCGAACAGCGCCTTCACACCACGAAACGGTTGACGCCGATCGTTTGCGTGTATATACACACATTATGTCTCGTTGCTATTGTGCCCTCTTACGCAAAGCCACCCGGCGAGTGACGTCAGTCTATGACGACGCGCTGCAGCCGATTGGTCTTAACCTTGCCCAGTTCAGCCTGCTTCGGCACATCGCACGCGATGAACCGATCTCGATGACCGAACTTGGCCGCAAGATCGAACTCGAGCGATCGACGGTCAGCCGCAACGTCAAGGTGCTGGAGGGAATGGGATTGGCCGCAACTGGAAGCGGAAAGGATCAGCGGGAGGCCATTGTCGAACTTACGGAGAGCGGCCACCGAATACTGGCTGACGGCGCGCCGCTCTGGCAGGCCGCTCAGGACAAGATCGAGGCGCGGCTGGGAGCCGACGCCGCCACCCAGCTGGAGGACCTGCTGCTGGCGCTCTAGCGCCTCGTTTCCAGACCAACTTTCTGGTCGCAGTCTGCGACTTGAGGCCAGAAGAATCCGGGCAGCCTAAGCTGCCAGAAACCGGCAGAAAACTGCCAAACAACCGTTCAATCTGCGACCTGCGCTCCGAAAGCCCGCGCAGCGCTGTCGCACGCCCTAAAAACACCGACGAAAGGAAGTCGACGATGCTCGGTCCGGCGCTTGCGCGTTATCTTGCCAGACGCAATATCCACTACGGCTGGGCTGTCGCCGCCGTCACCTTCCTGGTCATGCTTTCGACAGCCGGCGCCATGGGCTCGGCCGGCGTGCTCATCAAACCGCTCGAGACCGAATTCGGCTGGACCAATGCGCAAATCTCGCTGGCGCTCGCCATCCGGCTTTGCCTTTTCGGTCTGCTCGGTCCGTTCGCAGCCTCGTTCATGAACCATTTCGGCGTGCGCCCGGTCGTGTCTGCGGCGCTGATCCTGATCATCTCCGGCATCGCCGCCTCGTTCTACATGACGGAACTCTGGCACCTGGTGGCGATCTGGGGCGTCGTGCTCGGCGTGGGTACCGGCATGACGGCGCTGGTGCTCGGCGCGACGGTCGCAACGCGCTGGTTCGATAAACGGCGCGGGCTCGTCGTCGGACTGATGACCGCCAGCAACGCCACCGGCCAGCTGGTCTTCCTGCCGTTGCTCGCTTCTCTCACCGAAACGATCGGCTGGCGCTCGGCGCTGACGCTGATCATCGTCATCCTGCTTGCGGCCTTCACCCTGGTCCTGCTTCTGATGCAGGATCGCCCTGGGGACCTTGGCCTTGCGCCCTTCGGCGGCAAGCAAATGGTGGCGGCGCCGCCGAAGGCAAAGAGCTTCGGGGCTCTGCTGATGGCACCGATCCGGGCGCTTTCCGACGCCGCCAAGACCAACACCTTCTGGGTGCTGTTTGCGACCTTCTTCGTCTGCGGCTTCAGCACCAACGGGCTGATCCAGACCCATTGGGTTTCGATCTGCGGCGATGTTGGTATTGCCCCCGTCGCAGCAGCCAGCCTGCTGGCGCTGATCGGCGTATTCGATCTGATCGGCACCATCGGTTCCGGCTGGCTCTCGGACCGTTATGACAACCGCTGGCTGCTCTTCTGGTTCTACGGCCTTCGCGGCCTGTCGCTGATGTTCCTGCCGTTCAGCGGCTTCAACATCTACACGCTGTCGATCTTTGCGATCTTCTACGGCCTGGATTGGGTCGCGACGGTACCGCCGACGGTGAAACTTTCGGCCGAACGCTTCGGTCCGGAACGCGCCGCCCTGGTCTTCGGCTGGGTCTTCACCGGTCACCAGCTGGGTGCGGCCAGTGCGACCTTCCTCGCAGGCGCCAGCCGGACGTCGCTTGAAACCTATACGCCGGCGCTGATTGCCGCCGGGATGCTCTGCATTGTCGCGGCCCTGCTGGTGCTGACGATCGGTCGGCGTCAACCGGAGGCGCTTACGCCGCAACCGGCCTGAGTCAGTTGCATCGAAAAGGGCGGGCTGCCAATGGCAGCCCGCCCTTTTGTTGGACGCTGAGACCCAATGAACGTCAGTGGGCAAACTCGGTCACGAATTCCGGATTGCCGCGGATCGTATTGCTGACGGTGCAGATCTCGTTTTCGGCGGCTTCCGCGATCGCATGGCGGACCGTGTCGTCAAAATCACCCTTGATGTCGAAGACGATGTTAAACTTCGCCACGCGGGACGGCTCGTCATGGGCTTTCTCGCCCGTCACCTTGGCACTCACTTCCGTCAGCCGGTCGAGCACGCCAAAACGGCTGGCGGCGATGCGGGCGCTCAGCACCAGGCAGCTTGCGAGCGACGCATAGAGCAGATCGAGCGGGCCGTAGCCCGCCTGCGACGGGCCGGTGACGATATCGAGTTCACCACCGGTGACCGAGGTCACATGCGGAAAGCCGGTCTTGCCGACCACAGCCGTCGCACCGGTTTCCCGCGTTCTCACCTTCACATCCGCCATGTCGTAAAACCTTCCCAGAACTTATCAAACCGATCGGTAGAAACACGTCGCCCCGGGCCGGAAGGCCCAGGGCGTTTTGATATGTGCGCCTTTTTCTCATCGGCGCAAGGGCGATCGCTGGCGGATCAGTTCTTCTTCACCAGGCGGTAGAAGACATAGTCCGAGATGGCGCCATTGACGTAGCCTTCGACCTTGTCCTTCATCGCGACCTGGGTCGCGGCCTGGAACATGATCACGATCGGCGACTTTTCCTGCACCTTGCGCTGCAGGTCGACATAAAGCGCGTCGCGCTTGGCCGGGTCGGCTTCCTTGAGGGCTGCCTTGGTCGCTTCGTTGAGTTCCGCCGGAACCGCCCAGCCGTTACGCCAGGTAGTCGTCGACTGATACTTGTCGTCGGCGTTGTCTTCGTTGTAGGCGAAGGCCTTGGCGTTCGAATGCGGGTCCATGAAGTCCGGGCCCCAATAGAGCAGCATCGCTTCGTGGGTGCGCGCGCGGTATTTGGTGATGACCTGGCTACCGGTGCCCGGGATGATCTCGAAGTTGATCCCGGCTTCGGCGAAGGACGCCTGCAGTGACTGCGCCATGTCGGTGAACGGCGTCGAGTTGATGACGTCGAGGGTCACCTTGATCGGCGTCTTGATGCCGGCATCGGCGAGAATCTTCTTCGCCTTTTCGACGTCGTAGCTGTAGGGGGTCTCGTCGAGCGAGCCCGGGAAGCCCTTCGGCCAGAAAGCCTGGTGAACTTCCATCTGGCCCTTGAGGAAGCTGTCGGTCATGCCCTTGTAGTCGACCAAGTAGCGGGCGGCTTCCCAGACTGCTTCCGGCTGCAGTGCTGCGTCCTTCTGGTTGAACGACAGGAAGTGTACGGCGGCCTGCGGATAGGATTCGACCTTCACGCCGTCCTTGCCTTCAAGACCCGAAACCTGGTCCGGGGTCAGGTTCTTCGCCATGTCGACGTCGCCGGTCTGCAGCATCAGCTGCTGGGTTGCGGCTTCGGCCACGTGACGGATGATGACGCCCTTGATAACAGGAGCGCCGCCGAAGTAGTTCGGGTTGCTCGCAAGGTTGAGCAGCTCGCCGGCGCGGAAGGCCTTGAGCACGAACGGGCCGGTGCCGGCCGAATTGGCCTTGAGCCACGCATTGCCGAAGTCGCCATCGGCCTCGTTGGCCTTGACGGTTTCCGCGTCGATCACCGAAGCCGGGCGAGCGGCGAGAACGTTGAGAACGAAGGCCGACGAGAAGTCGCCGTCATACTTGACCGTGACCTTGTTACCTTCGGCGGTCACCATCTTGTCGATGTTTTCGGGCGTCCAGCCGAGCTGCGTCAGGATGAAGGCCGGCGCCTTGTTGAGAACGACGACGCGCTTGAAGGAGTAGACGACGTCTTCGCCACGCAGCGGATTGCCGGAGGAAAAGGTAACGCCATCACGCAGCGTGAAGGTGATCGTCTTTGCCGCATCGTCGACCGTCCATTCGGAGGCAAGACCCGGCGCCAGCTTCTTCACGTCGGGCGCATCGTACTGCACCAGGCGGTCATAGGTCTGGGTGACGTATTCGCCCGAGGAGAACTCGTAGGCCTCGGCCGGGTCGATGCTGACGATGTCGTCGATATTCTGGGCAACGACCAACACATCGGCTGGCGTTTCGGCGAGTGCGGCCGGCGCCACGCTCATCATCAGGGACGCCGCGAAGACCGCGGCCTTGAACATTCTCATCATCATTCTCCTATTTTCGATGAGGCTTGGTTTTTGTCGGTGCCGGCTTCAGCGCCGATTGCGGCTGACCGGTCTCGTTGGATTGGGAAGCGCGGGGCCGGAAGAGCGGCAGAGTGCCGGTCCAGATCAACCGCACGGGTGCGTCTGTCTTGTTCCACCAGTAGTGAGGCTGGATGCCGCGGAAGTGCAGGCCGTCGCCAGGCGAAAGCATGGTGTCGTCGCCATCGAGCCCGAAGAGGATCTCGCCTTCGAGCATGTAGACGAGCTCTTCGCCCTCATGGCTGAAGACCTCGGAGCGATGCCCCGGCGGAATGGTGATGACGAAACTCGAAAGCTGATTGCCGGCGAAATCCGCGCCAATGCGCTCATAGGAAACAGGCGAGCCGCCGACCGAAAACACCATGCGCCCCTCGGCGCGCGAAAGCCCGGTGTCGATCGCCGGTGCCAGGATGAAATGGTTGAGTTCGGCGCCCAGGCCTTGCGCAATCTGGGCCAGTGTGCCGAGCGAGGGCATGGCAAGATCGCGCTCGATCTGGCTCAAATAGCCGACCGAAACGCCCGCTGCGTCGCTGAGCGTCTGCAGGGTCATATGCATCTGCCGGCGGCGCGCACGCACCAGCGCGCCCACCTTCGGCTGCCCTGCCCCGGCCGATTTGCCCGAAGCGGCCTGCGTATCCTCTGACGGATCGCTCACAGCGGTTATTCCTCCCGTTTCCGCCCCAGTAAAATTTTTTTGATTTAAGCAAACTTATTTATATACTCCAAGCAAATTTTTGCGGTATCGACAAGTGAGACCGCAAGCGAAGAGGGATGGTGACGCCACGTGGCAAACGACAGCACGACAGCAGCAGCGCCGGCGCGCCGCGCCGCCAGACCCAGTCGGGCACGGCAGCGCCTTCTTTCACTGGCAGGCTTTCTGGTAACGCTTGCGATAACCTTCCTCGGCCTGCTCGCAATCACCTTCTTCATCGGCCGCATCGTGCCGATCGATCCGGTTCTGGCCGTCGTCGGCGACCGTGCGCCGGTTGCCGTCTATGAACGCGTCCGGCAGGAAATGGGCCTTGATCAGCGGCTGATAACTCAGTTCGTGAGCTATGTCGGCGATGTCGCCACAGGCAATTTCGGAACCTCGGTTTCGACCGGAAAGCCTGTGATCGAGGACCTCGCCCGCGTCTTCCCGGCAACACTCGAAATGGCGACGCTCGGCATCATCCTCGGCGTGCTGATCGGCGTGCCGCTCGGTGTTTTTGCCGCCGCCCGCCGTGGCTCCTGGCTCGATCAGGGCATCCGCGTCATCGGTCTGCTCGGTTATTCGGTGCCTGCCTTCTGGCTCGGTCTCGTCGGCCTGGCGATTTTCTACGCGAAGCTGAAATGGGTCGGCGGCCCCGGCCGTGTCGACATCTTTTACGACGGCATGGTGTCGCCGGTCACGGGCCTGATCCTTGTCGACAGCATCATTGCTGGCGAATGGGAGATCTTCCGCAACGCCGTCTGGCACCTGATCCTGCCGGCGTCCTGCCTCGGCTTCTTCTCGCTCGCCTATATCGCCCGCATGACGCGCTCCTTCATGCTCGACCAGCTGAGCCAGGAATATGTGACGACCGCCCGGGTCAAAGGCGTGCCGGAGCGCCTGGTCATCTGGCGCCATGCCTTCCGGCCGATCCGCGTGCCGCTGATCACCGTTATCGGCCTGTCCTATGCCGGCCTGCTCGAAGGCTCCGTGATGATCGAGACGATCTTCTCCTGGCCCGGCATCGGCAACTACCTGACCGTCGCTCTGCTCAATGCCGACATGTCGGCCGTGCTCGGCTCGACCCTCGTCATCGGCGCGGTCTTCATCGGCATCAACAAGATTTCGGACGTGCTCTACCGCGTGCTCGATCCGCGTGCACGCTAAGGGAGGAGCGACCATGACCACACTTCGCGACTGGCTGATCGACGACAGCCCCGCCTCGCCGATGCAGGCGCGCCTCGGGCGCTTCTATCGCATCTTCGGCGCGCTGATGCGCAATCCGCTCGCCGTTGTCGGCGCCGTCATCATCCTCGTTCTGGTGCTGACCGCGCTCTTTGCGCCGTGGCTCGCCACCCATGATCCGCTGCGCCAGTCGCTGAGCGAACGCCTGCTGCCGCCGAGTGCTGCCCACTGGATGGGAACCGACGAACTCGGCCGCGACATCTGGTCCCGCGTTGTCTACGGTTCCCGCATCACGCTGGCCATCGTCACGCTGGTTGCAGTGCTCGCAGCCCCCGCCGGCCTGGTGATCGGCGTGGCCGCCGGTTATTTCGGTGGCTGGGTCGACCGTATCCTGATGGGCATTACCGATATCTTCCTGTCGCTGCCGAAGCTCATCCTGGCGCTTGCCTTCGTTGCAGCCCTTGGCCCCGGCATCGAGAACGCGATCATCGCCATCGCGATCACCTCCTGGCCCGGCTATGCCCGTGTCGCTCGTGCGGAGACGCTGACCTTCAAGAACTCCGAATTCATTTCGGCGGTGCGTCTGCTCGGCGCGTCGAGCCTCCGGGTCAATCTCGGCCACGTGCTCCCGCTCTGCACCTCATCGATGATTGTCCGCGTCACGCTCGACATGGCCGGCATCATCCTGACGGCTGCCGGTCTCGGCTTCATCGGACTTGGCGCTCAGCCGCCACTTCCCGAATGGGGCGCGATGATCTCGCGCGGTCGCTCCTTCATTCTCGATCAGTGGTGGGTCGCGACCATGCCCGGCTTTGCCATCATTCTCGTTAGCCTCGGCTTCTGCTTCCTCGGTGATGGCCTGCGCGACGTGCTCGATCCGAAGAGCGGGGAGCAGCGCTGATGAGCAATCTTCTCGAAGTCGAAAACCTGCGCGTCACCTTCCCGACGCCCCGCGGTGATCTCGAAGTCGTGCGCGGCATCTCCTTCACCCTCGGCCGCGAACGCCTCGGCATCGTCGGCGAGAGCGGCTCGGGCAAGTCGATGACCGGTCGCTCGATCCTGCAGCTGATCCGGGCACCGGGTCGGGTCACCGCCGACAAGCTCGTCTTCGACGGCGTCGACCTCCTGAAGCAGTCCGAGCGGCAGATGCGCGCCATCCGCGGCGCCCGCATTTCCATGGTGATGCAAGACCCGAAGTTCTCGCTGAACCCGGTCATGACCATCGGCGAGCAGATCGCCGAAGCGTTGCTGACGCACCAGAAGCTGCCGCGCCGCGAGGTCAACGCGCGCGTGCTTACGATGCTGGAATCGGTGCGCATTGCAGATCCGGAACGCGTCGCCAAGCTCTACCCGCACGAAGTCTCCGGTGGCATGGGCCAACGCGTGATGATCGCGATGATGCTGATCCCCGAGCCGGACCTTCTGATCGCCGACGAGCCGACCTCGGCGCTCGACGTTTCCGTCCAGGCCCAGGTGCTCGACATCATCGACGAACTGGTGAAACGCAAGGGCATGGGCCTGATCTTCATCAGCCACGACCTCAATCTCGTCTCCAGCTATTGCGACCGCATCCTCGTGATGAACACCGGCGAGGTGGTCGAGGAATGCAAGGCCGGCGAACTGATGGCGGCCAAGCACCCCTATACGCGCGGGCTGATCGCCTCCATTCCGCGCCTCGATGAAACACGGGACGAGCTGCCGGTGCTCGACCGCAGCGCATGGGCCAAGGCATGACCGCGCTCTCTCTGAAGAACCTCGACATCTCGTACGGCGACGTGCAGATCACCCACAACGTCAATCTCGATATCGCCGACGGCGAGAGCTTTGCCCTTGTCGGCGAAAGCGGCTCGGGAAAATCGACGGTGCTGAAGGCAATCGCAGGTCTCGCGCCGGAATGGACCGGCGAGATCACCGTGCTCGGCTCGCCCCGCGGCCACGGCATCGACCGCGCCTTTTCGCGTCAGTGCCAGATGGTGTTCCAGGATCCCTACGGCTCGCTGCACCCGCGAAAGACGGTCGACGCCACGCTCGGCGAAGCGCTGACGATCCACGGCATCGGCGACCGCAACGCCCGCATCGAAGAGGTCATGACGTCGGTCGGCCTCGATCGCAAGTTCCGCTTCCGTTTTCCGCACCAGCTCTCGGGCGGCCAGCGCCAGCGCGTGGCGATTGCCCGTGCACTGATGCTGAAGCCGAAGGTGCTCTTACTCGACGAGCCTACATCCGCGCTCGACGTTTCGGTCCAGGCCGAAATCCTCAACCTGTTGAAGCGCCTCCGGCGCGAGCAGAACCTCACCTTCCTGATGGTCACCCACAACCTGGCGGTCGTCTCCTTCCTCTGCGATCGCCTCGCTGTCATGCGCCAGGGCCGGATCGTCGAGATTGCCGATGTCGCCGACCTCAAGCGCGCTGACCTCAAGGATCCCTATTCGCGCGAGCTGATGCAGATCAGCGCCGCGCATGCCAACTAGGATGGGACAACACCGACGATTTATCGTCTGTCCCCTTCTAAGATATCGAGTAACCCCAAGGACATAGCATGAACAGTGAACAGATCGCTGCCGCGCTGGCGGAATTCGACGCGGCCATTGCCAAGACCACCGATGCCGATGCGGTATGGACCGCATTGCAGACGCTTAGCCGCCAGGTGATCGGCGCCAAGCTCTTCACCATCATGACCGTAGATATGGTCAACGAAGTCGCGCGCCGCGCCTACACCTCGCACCCCGCGGAGTACCCGACCTCGGGCACCAAGCCGATCCGCTACGACAGCTGGTTCGACATCGTGCACAAGGCGCACCAGACCTTCGTCGCCAACACCATCGCCGATATCGCCAAGGTTTTCCCGGACCACGAGACGATCTGGTCGCTCGGCTGCGGCTCGGTTGCCAACATCCCGGTCGTTGTCGGCGGCGAGCTGCTCGGCACCGTCAACTGCCTCGACGTCGAGCATCACTACACGCCGGAGCGCGTGGCACTCTCCAAGCACCTGGAGCTGCCGGCGAAGCTCGCCTTCCTCGCCGCAGCCCGCACCGAGAAGAAATAAGACAGCAGGCCGGAGGCGTCATCGCCTTCGGCCATCCATCAGCTCAGCGGCCGATCGCCCCACCGGTTTCCTTCAGGAAGAAATGCATCTTCTCCGTCTCGATCGGCACCGCGATCTGGTCATCGGGGCCGATGCGTGACGCAGCGTGAACCTGCGCCGTGAAAGCGGCGGGCCCGACCCGGCCAAGAGCCAGCGTATGTGGGCCGAGCGGTTCGATATCGCGCACGATCAGCCTGACTGTGGGCGCATTGGCGTCCGTCGCCATCGTATGTTCCGGCCGGATGCCGAGCACGACCGCTTTTCCGACGTAGGCGCCGAGTTTTTCGGCGCGGTTTTCCGGGATAGCCACGGCCACGTCCCCATCCGCTATGAACTGCATCCCTCCATCGCCGCGCTCCAGCCGGCCCTCGAGGAAATTCATGCTCGGCGCACCGATGAAGGCGGCGACGAAAAGATTGGCGGGGGCCTCATAGAGCGTGATCGGATCGGCCGCCTGCTCGATGCGGCCCTGGTTCATGACGACGACGCGGTCGGCCATGGTCATGGCTTCCACCTGATCGTGGGTCACGTAAACGGCAGTCGTCTGAAGACGCCGGTGCAAGAGCTTGATTTCGGTGCGCATTTCGATGCGAAGTTTGGCATCTAGGTTCGACAGCGGCTCGTCGAAGAGGAAGACATCCGGCTGGCGTACGATCGCCCGGCCGATCGCCACGCGCTGGCGCTGGCCGCCCGATAGTGCGCTCGGCTTGCGATTGAGATAGGCGCCGAGGTTGAGGATGCGAGCGGCATCCGTTACCGCCTTTTCGATCTCCGCCTTCGGCGTGCCGCGCACCTTCATGCCGTAGCCGATGTTCTCGGCAACCGTCATGTGCGGATAGAGCGCGTAATTCTGAAACACCATGGAGCAATTGCGCAGGCCCGGCCTGAGATCGGTCACGTCGCGATCGCCAATCCGGATCGAACCCGAAGTCGCAGTTTCGAGGCCGGCAATCATCCTGAGCGTCGTCGTCTTGCCGCAGCCGGAGGGACCGACGAGCACGACGAACTCACGATCGGCAATGTCGAGATCGAGCGGCGGAATGACGGTGACGCTCCCGAAGGACTTGGTGATCTGCTGCAATCGGACCTGTGACATGCTGTAGCCTCTGATGCTGTCTGTGCCCGGTCTCGCCGGGGACGGTGGCGCCCGCCCCGATCGTTTCGGGGCGGGCGTGGGTTCGTTACTGCTGCGGCAAGCCCATCGAGGCGCGATAGGCGGCAAGCTGCTTGTCGCGGCCGAACTCGTCGGTCAGCTTGTTCCACTGTTCCGCGACGCTATCGAGCGCCTCTTGCGGCGTCACTTCGCCGGCAAGCGCCTTGGAAAGCTCGATCTCCAGCACTTCGGTATAGGAGAAATAGCCGGGAAGGCGCATGTCGAGCGCGATGTTCTTGGCGGTCACCGCCTCCTTCTGCGCACCAAGATATTCCTTCGCCTCACGCTCGGAGAAAATCTTCGACCAGAGATCGAGTTTGGTCGTGTGCGAGATGCGATAGGGGTTCACACCGGTGCCGCCAGTAATCGCCGCCTGGCCCGAGACGGCCGGGCTCGTCAGGTACTGGATGTAGTTCCAGGCTGCTTCCTGCTTGGTCGAGGTCGCGGGAACTGCCGCCTGCCAACCGCCGAAGGCCATGAAGGAGGTCTGGACGACGTGGTCGAACTTGTCCCACTTCTTGGTCTTGTAGTTCCAGATCTCGTCCGATCCCGGCAGCGATGCCGAGCCGACATTGCCGGCCACCTTCGACTGCTTCGGGTCGGCGCCGATGACGCCGGTATCACCCCAGCCGATCGATTCCGCCACCTGGCCGCCGGCAAAAGCGGCGTTCACTTCGCCGAAGGAGAAGTTCAGCGCGTTCGGCGGCGCGAGCTTTGAGGCCCGGATGTATTCCTCGAGGCCACGAACCCAGCCGGGATTGTTGACCTGCGCATCCATCGTTTCCGGATTGAAGAACATGGCGCCCGGATTGTCCGGATGGCTGGTATAGCCGGCGACGTGGCTGAACAGGAACCAGAACTGCTGGCCGCCGCGGCGGAAGGCTTCCGCCGTGCCCCAGAGGTTGTTGGCCGGCTGGTTGAAGTATTCGGCGATGTCCAGGTACTGCTTCCAGGTCTTGGGCGGCGCCAGATCGTAGCCGTACTTTTCCTTGAAGGCCTTCTGGTTGTCGGCGTTCTCGAAGAGGTCGATGCGGTAGCTGTAGGTATGGGCGTCGCCGTCCATCGTCTGCGACAGCACCTTGCCGTTCCAGACCATCAGCTGTTCGCGGTAGACGGGCGCGATATCGTCCCAGTCGGCGCCCTTCTGCATGTCGGCCGGCATTTCCGACAGGAAGTCGGTGAAATCAGGGGCCCAGGCCGGTGCAAAGGCGATCACGTCGAAAGCGTCTTCGCCAGAGGTCAGCGAGGTCACGATCTTCGGATAGAGCTCCGACCACGGGAACTCGACGACCTTGACCTTGCCGCAGGTCTTTTCCTCCCAGCCCTTGGCCGCAAGCTGCAGCGCCGAGGCAATGTAAGGACCGGTCTGTGTGGTCGCCGTCAGCTCGACGCCGGTGTAATCCGGGTCGCAGGCGAGCGCCGTTCCCGCGCTCCCCGATGCGAGTGCGGCGAGAGATGCAGATGCCAGTAGCAATTTCCTCATTCTATCCTCCCTGTGAATGAATGCATGCCAAAGCGGTTGGTTACTTGATCGCTCCAAGAAGCAGGCCGGAGCGCATGAGCCGGCTCAAAAGCCCGGCCATGACCATCATCGGAATGATGGCAACGAGGGCGGCAGCGGAAATCGCCCACCATTCGTCGCCGCGCTGGCTGTTCTGGCCGGCAACGAGAATGGGCAGCGTCTGCCATTTGGAGTTGGTCAGGAACAGCGCGAACAGGAACTCGTTCCAGACGAAGGCGAGCGTGATCATGAAGGTGGCGATCAGACCCGGCTTCGACATCGGCAGCACAATGCCGAAGAAGATCCGCCACGACGGCACGTTGTCGACCATCGCCGCCTCCTCGACCTCCACCGGCAGCGCCTCGAAGAAGTCGCGCATCAGCCAGATGACGATCGGCAGCGAGAAAGCGATATAGGCGAAGGTGAGGCCGATATAGCTGTCGACCAGCTTGAAGCCGAGTTTGCCCATCTCGGTGTACATCAGGTAGAGCGCAAAGGCAGCGACGATCGGCGGGAACATGCGCTGGCTGACGAACCAGAAGACGATGTCGTTGTTGCCGAGTTCCGGCCCCGGAAGGCGAAAGCGGCTCGAGATCACCGCAAGCGCGAGCGCTGCGACAAAGGCATAGACCAGCGAGATGCCCTGGCCGTAGCCAAGCACATGGCGGCCGAGCAGGAAGCCGCCGAAGGCGATCACCACGAAGATCAGTGCCGAGAGCAGGCGAAAGCGGAAGGTGAAGCGCACCAGCGCATAGGCTGCCATGGCGCCGATGAAGGTCGCGGCGATCGACGCCGAAAGGCCGATGATTGTCGAGGCCAGGAAGGTGTTGAAGAACTGGCCACGCTGGCCCGACAACAGCTCGCTCCAGGCCGTCAAGCTCGGTTCGAAATCAACGAAGGGCAGATAGGTCGGCCCGCCGACGACGGCGATCGGCGTCTTGAACGAGGTGATCAGCACCCAATAGAGCGGAAAGAAGGTGATGGCGAGCCAGACGAGGCAGCCGCCGAGCGCCAGCCAGCGCCGTTTCCCTTTGAGAGTGCGCACGCTCATTTGTGCTTCTCCAGATAGGGCTTGAGGATGGCGAGATAGACGAGACCGATGACTGTGATGACAATCAGGAACAGGAACGAAAGCGCCGAGGTGTAGCCGAGGTTGAACTTCTTGAAGCCTTCCTGATAGGCAAACAGCGTCAGCGTCTCGGTCGATATCCCCGGCCCGCCGCCGGTCATGACGAAGACCGTGTCGATGATCTTGTAGCTCTCGATCAGCCGGATGAAGACGACGGCAACCGAGATCGGCAGGAGCATAGGAAAGGTGATGTCGCGGAACTGCTGCCAGGGCGTGGCATTTTCGAGCGCGGCCGCCTCGTAGACGTCGTCGGGCAAGGTCTGTAGCCCGGCAAGCAGCATGAGGATGACGAAAGGCGTCCATTGCCAGACCTCGACGGCAATGATCGAGCCGAGCGCCCAGCTGGTCTGGGTGAGGAACGGCAGGTTGGGGAACCCGATTGCCGTCATCAGCTCGTTGAGCGGGCCCATCGTCGGGTTCAGCACCTGGCGGGCGATCAGCGCGACGGCGACCGGCGCCACCAGCATCGGCAGCAGGAAGCTGACGCGGAAGATGCCCTCTCCCGGCACTCTTGAATTCAACGCCAACGCCACCGAAAGGCCGATCACATATTGCAGCCCGACGGAGATGAAGGCGATCAGCGTCGTCGTTCCCGCCACATGCCAGAACCGCGGGTTCTGCAGGAGATCGAGATAGTTGCCGAAGCCGACGAAGCGGGCCGGCGTCGGCGGCACCAGCCGCATGCTCATGAAGCTGGTCGTCAGCGAATAGACGAGCGGGAAGATCGAGATCATCAGCACGATGATCAGCGCCGGCCAGATGAAGAAGTGCTTGATCGGGTCGTTGCGCGTCATGCGGACGCCCCGCGCGCAAGCAGCGCCTCGATCTCGGCAAGCGTCGGCATGGCGGGCGCGGTGCCGCGGCGGGTGACCGCGATGCCGGCGGTGGCGCAGCCGAAGCGTACAGCGTCAACCGGTGAAAGGTCGCGGGCGAGCGCTGCGGAGAAGCCTCCGACAAAAGCGTCCCCCGCCCCGGTCGTGTCGATTACCGGCCCGCTGGCGATCGCCGGCACCAGCACCGACTGCTCGTGGTTGTGATAGAGCACGCCGCGTTCACCGAGCGTGATCAGCGCCGTTTTCGCACCCTTCTTCAGGATCGCGTCACCGGCACGACGAACGTCGTCTTCCGTGGCGAGCGCAAAACCGACGATGGCTGCGGCTTCCGTCTCGTTCGGCACAAGATAATCGCAGAGCGGATAGATCGCATCCGGGAAGGCTTCGGCCGGTGCCGGGTTGAAGACGGTGATGACGCCGGCCGCATGGGCAATTTCGAGCGCCCGCCGAGCGGCGGCCACCGGCTGCTCCAATTGGGTGACGAAGATGCGCGAACCTTCGATCGTCTCGCGCGCGGCCTCGACATCGTCGATCCCGATCGAGCCGGCGGCTCCCGGATAGACGATGATGGCGTTTTCGCCGTTCTGGTCGTTGACATAGATGAAGGCAGCCCCCGTAGGCAGATCGTCCATCTCAACGATCTTCGGCGTCACGCCGGCCTCGGCATAGGTGCGCAGCGCCATCTCGCCAAAGGTGTCGCGGCCGAGCTTGGAGATGAAGGAAACGGGACTTCCCGCCCGAGCACAGGCGACCGCCTGGTTCGAGCCCTTGCCTCCCGGCCCGACGGAAAAGCCGCTGCCGGTAATCGTTTCACCGACAACCGGCATGCGCCGCGCCAGATAGGCCGTGTCGGCCACGAAGATGCCAAGGATCGAAACACCAGTCTTCATTCAAGCCTCCCCTGCGACCGCACCGCAAGCAAAGCGGCGTGCCCAGGCAATCTCTCGCGATTTCATCTGTCGTCTCGTGCCGCGCGGCGACCGCGCGGTCCGTCAGGTCTTGGGCGGAATGACGCCCTTGGTGAAGAGGAAGCAGCCATAGAAGCGCGTCTCGCCCGTGGTGATGACGCAATAGGCCTTCTTGGCTTCCTCGTAGAACTTGAAGCGCTCGATGCCGTACATCGGCGCCGATTTACCCTCAGCGCGATCGATTACCGCCTGCACTTCCTGCTGCACGGGCAGCACTTCGTCGGGCGCACCCATCACCTCCATGCGCCCGGCCGAAGGCTGCAGCGGCGTATCGAGCGGCAGTACGGAAAGCACCGCTTCGACGGCACGCGCGGCCGAGACGTTGTCGATGCGCAACAGCGTGCCCAGCGTGGTCTTGCGTGCAATGGCGTCGGACGGGAAGTTGGTGTCGGAAATGACCAGCGTGTCGCCGTGTCCCATGGACCTGAGCGCGTGCAGCACATCGGCATTCAGCGCCGGATCGATATTCTTCAGCATACAGTCCTCCTCCTGGCGCGCTCCGGTTTCCGTGGCGCGCAATGCATTCCCCCTTGCAGGCGAACGCGTCTCCCTACTGTTCACTTGTCCCACAGCGCGGGCCGGCTCCCCCCGCCCCGCGCGTGGTGGCTCTCCTACTCGCCGTAGGGGATCCAGATATTCTTGACGTCCGTCGCGCGGCGCAGATAGGCCGGGCCTTCTGCCGCCTCGCGATCGAGCCAGTTCGTCGCCTTTCCGTAGTCGACAAAGGTGCGCTTCAGGTTGCCGACCGAGAGCCTCTCCACGAGGGTCGAAAGTTCCGCCGAGCCGAAAGCCCAGAGCGCATCCACGTCGTTGTGGCTTGCGAGCGTCTTTGCCAGTTCGATCGTCGAACCGGTGACGATGTTGACGACGCCGGCCGGGACGTCTGATGTTTCGAGCACCGTATAGAAATCGGTGGCCGCCAGCGGATGCTGTTCGCTCGGCACCACGACGACACGGTTGCCGGTGGCGATCAGCGGCGCGACCAGACTGATCATACCGAGCAGCGGCGCTTCCGGCGGGCAAACGACGCCGACGACACCGATCGCCTCGGGGATCGCAAGTGCTACGCCGCGAAGCGGCGGCTGGTGGATCGCGCCTTCGTACTTGTCGGCCCAGGCGCCATAGGTGAAGAGGCGTGCGATCGAGGCTTCGACTTCCGCCTTGGCGTTGGCCGCAGACGCGCCGGTCATGTCGGCGATCCGATCGGCGAATTCGCCCGCACGGCCACTCAGGTTTTCGGCGATGTAGTAGAGGATTTGCGCGCGGTTGTGCGTCGTTGCCGACGACCAGCCGGATGCGGCTTGCGCTGCGACGACTGCGTTGCGGATGTCCTTGCGGTTGCCCTCGCCGACCTCGCCAAGCACCTTGCCCTTGGGCGAGAGCACGTTGCGGTTATAGTTGCCATCCGGCCGTGCCTGCTTGCCGCCGATGAAAAGCTTGGCGGTACGGTCGACGTCAGGCATGGCGAAATCGCCAGCCACGGGCTTCAATGCCGGTTCGACGGCGGCGGGACGCGGCTTGCGGCCGGCCCAAGCCTTCGGCTTCAGATATTCGTAGCAGCCCTCGCGACCACCCTCGCGGCCGAAGCCGGATTCGCGCTTGCCGCCGAAACCGGCAGACGCATCGAAGAGGTTAGTCGCATTGACCCAAACCACACCGGCGGCGAGCTTGGCCGCGACATGCAATGCCAGGCCGATGGTCTCGCTCCAGACGCTGGCGGCAAGGCCGTAGCGCGTATGGTTGGCAAGCTGGATCGCCTCTTCCGGGGTGCGGAAGGTCATGGAGACGGCGACGGGGCCGAAGATCTCTTCCGTCGCAACGATCGAGGTCGGCTGCACGCCGGTGAGCAGGGTCGGCGGATAGAAGCTGCCGCCCTGCGGCAGTTCGATCTTCGGCTGATGCAGCGCTGCTCCTTCGGAGACGCCCTTGGCGACCAGGTCTTCGATCCGCTGCAACTGCACCGGCGCGACGATCGCTGCCATGTCGATCGCCTTGTCGAGCGGATGGCCGACGCGCAGCGTCTGCATGCGGCGCTTCAGGCGCTCGTAGAACAGCGGTGCCACGCCTTCCTGCACGAGGATGCGCGAGCCGGCGCAGCAGACCTGGCCCTGGTTGAACCAGATGGCGTCAACCACGCCTTCGACGGCGCCGTCGATATCAGCGTCGTCAAAGACGATGAAGGGTGACTTGCCGCCGAGTTCGAGCGTCAGCGACTTGCCGGTGCCGGCGGTGCGCTCACGGATGAGGCGGCCGACTTCGGTCGAGCCGGTAAAAGCGATCTTGTCGATGTCCGCATGCTCGACAATCAGCGCGCCGGTTTCACCTTCGCCGGTAACGACGTTGAGCACGCCGGCCGGAAGACCTGCTGCAGCGGCCAGTTCGGCAAAGAGCAGCGCCGTCAGCGGCGTGAATTCCGCCGGTTTCAGGATCACCGTGTTACCGAGCGCCAGAGCGGGCGCGACCTTCCAGGCGAGCATCAGGAACGGGAAATTCCAGGGAATGACCTGGCCGACGACGCCGACCGGGACCTGATCGGCAAATTCGGTTTCCTGCAGCTGCGCCCAGCCGGCATGGTGATAGAAGTGGCGGGCGGCCAGCGGCACGTCGATGTCGCGGGTTTCGCGGATCGGCTTGCCGTTGTCGATCGCCTCGACCACGGCGATCAGGCGCGCGTGGCGCTGGATCATGCGGGCGAGCGCATAGAGATGGCGGGCGCGGGCATGGCCCGGCAGCTTCGCCCAGGCGGCTTGCGCCTTGCGGGCAGCGGCGACGGCATCGTCAACATCCTTGGCACCGCCGAGCGCGATCTTTGCGAGCAGCTTGCCGGTTGCCGGCTCGTTCGTCTCGAAGGTCTTGCCGGACGCGGAGGCGACGAAGGCGCCGTTGATGAAGTGGCCGAATTCGCCCTTGTGGCGCGCCAGCCACTGGCGGGCTTCCGTGTCGGCTTCCGGTGCTGGACCATAGGACATTTCGTCAAAATACCTTGCGACAGTCATCGGGATCATCCAATCGGGTGACGGTTGAGGGCCGAGTAGGCGCCGGTAACGTGGTGTTCGAGCTGGCGCTCGATATCAGCAAGCAGGCTCGATGCGCCGATGCGGAAGAGATCCGGCTCGAGCCATTCGCGCCCGAGCTCGTCCTTCATCAGGAACTGGTAGTTCAGGATGTCCTTTGCCGCAGAAATGCCGCCCGCCGGCTTGTAGCCGACCTTGAGGCCGGTCTGCTCCTGATAGGCCCTAATCATGCGCAGCATGATGAGCGTCACCAGCAGCGTGGCGTTGACGCCTTCCTTGCCGGTCGATGTCTTGATGAAGTCGGCACCGGCCATCATGCAAACGAGCGAGGCGCGCGCGACGTTGCGCAGCGTCTTCAGGTCGCCGGTCGCAAGGATCGCCTTCACATGGGCATCGCCGCAGGCGGCACGGAAATCGCGCATCTCGTCGTAGAGCGCCTGCCAGTTGCCGGTCAGCACATGCTCGCGGGTAATGACGATATCGATTTCCTTGGCGCCATCGGCGACAGATGCTTCGATTTCCCGCAGCTTCACATCATGCGGGATGAGGCCGGCCGGAAATCCGGTGGAGACGGCAGCAACGGGGATACCGGACCCTTCGAGCGCCTCGACGGCGGTCGAGACGAAGCGATGATAGACGCAGACAGCGCCCGTCGTGATGCCGCGACCGCCCATGCCGAGCGCGTCGAGAAGATCCTGGCGCACCGGTTGGCGCGCCTTGGCGCAGAGCCGCTTGACGCGCTCCGTCGTGTCGTCGCCATTGAGCGTCGTGAGGTCGATGCAGGTAACGGCTTTCAAGAGCCAGGCGGCCTGCGCGTCCTTCTTCACCGTGCGGCGACCGGGCAGCGTCGCAACGCGACGCTCGGCGGCCGACAGATTGACGCGCTGGTCCAGCACCCAGCCAAGATCGAGATCGATGCCGTTGTTGCGCGGCCAGTTATGGCCCGCCGCCGGCGAATGCGCGGCCTTCGGCGCGCCAGTTTTCACAGCAAGGTCTTCCAAGCGATGGCTCCTTGAACTCCCTGTCACGACCAGCCGCACTCGAGCACAGCCGCCGAGAACTCATTTTTGTTATTTTTCTATCGAATTTTTGTGACTATTCCACCAAGAACAGAGAGTGTCAAGCGAGACACCGCCGTTTTGACGATTTCGTAATATTTTTGCGGATGCCGCCTTCACAGGCCCGGCAGCTGCGTTTCGCCCTCTTCGGTGATGATAGAGCGAAAAACGCCGATTGGCGCGAAAAAAGCCGGCTTCAGCTTGCCGATCTTGCTGAGGTCGACGACCAGATGGCTCTCGCGCGCCAGCGAGATGACCTTCTGCTTCACCGACACCTCGTGGAAATGCACGCAGGTCGCACCACGCGCCGGATCGATGCCGGCGGCCGACAGGAAGGCGACGTTGATGCCGAGCGAATCGAGAGTCTCCAGACCGGAGTTGCCGGAAAAAGACGCAGACGAAGGGTGATAGACTCCACCAAGCATGACGATCCGGACATTCGGCTTATGGGTCAGCTTCTCCGCCACGTTCAGAGAATAACACACTGCTGTTATTGAATAATTCTCGGGAACGAGGTCGACGAGATATTCGAGTGTGGTGCCGCAATCGATGAAGATCGTCTCGTCCGGGCGGATATGGCGCGCCGCGTGGACACAGGCCTCGCGCTTGGCGGCAGCGTGGCTGTCGGCCTCGCGTGCCAGCTCGTAGGGCGCATCGCCTTCGATCTCCGACGCCGGCACGATATGTCCGCCGAGAAAAGCAAACTGGCCGGGATTGTCGGCAACGTCACGACGGATCGTCATTTCAGAGACGCCGAGCAGGGCCGCGGCGTCGCGCAAGTGCAGGACTCTCCGTCCTGAAAGGGCATCGGCGAGCTGGATGATGCGGGCTGTCTTGCGGCTGACCATGATTTCTTCCGTGTCCGACGAGTTCTGCAGCCGTTCATGGCATGAACAGGTTTTGTGAAAAATATCACAAACCATCTCCCCCAAGCAAGAGGAGTCACATTGATTGAAAGCGACCTGATCGCGGGCGGGGAGCCCATCGCCAAGAAATGACAACGGCGGACCAACCGGCCCGCCGCTCCACTGTCGTCATATCAATCGGCGTGAAGAAGCGGACGAGGCGCTATCGCGCGCTGATCGGAGCCGTCCGGTCGGAAAGCCAGCCCACCGTCTCCGGTTCAAGCAAGCCGTCCAGTTCCTGCGCGACGCGACGGTGATAGGCATCGATCCAGGTCCGCTCGGCCGCCGTCAGCAAGCCGAAATCGGCCAGCCGCAGATCGATCGGCACCAGCGTCAGGCTGCGGAAGCTCAGGAAACCGTCGCCGTCGTCGACCACCTCCACCTGGTTTTCGATGCGGATGCCGTAGGCGCCGGCCTTGTAGTAGCCCGGCTCGATCGTCGTCACCATGCCCGGCTTCAGCTCGATCTCGTTGACGCGGCGATCGAAGCGCTGCGGCTGTTCGTGGACCGAGAGAAAGTGACCGACCCCATGGCCGGTGCCGTGGTCATAGTCGAGACCAAGATCCCAGAGCGGGCGGCGGGCAAAGGCGTCGAGCTGGTGGCCGAAGCTTCCCCTGGGGAATTTCAGCGATGCCATGGAGATCAACCCCTTAAGGACGGCCGTGTAGGCCCGCCGGATCTCGTCGCTGACCGGACCGATCGCCGTCGTGCGCGTGGCATCGGTGGTGCCGGTCAGATACTGCCCGCCAGAATCGAGCAGATAGACACCGTCCTTGCGGATCAGCCCGTTGCTCGCCTCGGTGGCTGCGTAGTGACACATGGCGGCATGACCGCCGGCTGCCGAAATCGAGCGGAAGCTCGGCTCGACGAAACTTTCGGCCATCTGGCGATAGCCGAGGATACGCTCTTCCGCTTCCAGTTCGGTCACCGGTTTGCCGCTCGCCTCCCGTTCGGCGGTGTGCCGCTCGAGCCAGGCAAAGAAGCGAACCCAGGCGGCGCCGTCCAGACGGTGACAATCGCGGAAGCCCGAGAGCTCGGTCGCGTTCTTGTGCATCTTGGCGAGCGTGATCGGGCTCTTCGCGAGCTGCACGGTGCCGCCTGCGGCGCGTGTGGCATGGGCCGTGGCCGACGGGGCAAATCCGGGATCGATCAGCGCCGTGCGTCCGGCCGCCATCGCCCTGACGCGGTCGAGCAACTTGCCAGGCTCGGCAATGGCAACATCGTCAAGCTCGAAGTCCGAGAGGTCGTTCGGAAGCTTGCGATGATCGACCAGCCATTCCGTTTGCCCGGCGCGGTCGAAGATCAGGAAGGACTGCGGCATCGGGTTGAAGGCGACGTCGCGGCCGCGGACATTGAGGAACCACGCGATATTGTCCGGCTGCGCCTCGATCAAAAGATCGGCCCCCTGCTCCGCCAGCATGGCGGCGATGCGGCGCTTCTTCTCGGCAACGCTTTCGCCGGCATTGGCGACCGGGAAGGCGGTGATCTTGCCGAGCGGTTTTTCCGGCTGGTCGGTCCAGATCGCGTCGACAAGATCCCCGTCGACGGGCGTCCAGACACCACCCGCCAGCTCGACCGAGCGGCTGCAATCCGCATCCCATGTGGACGGCAGCAGCATTGCATTGAAGCCGACGCGTTCGCCGTTGCGCAGATTGTTCTTCAGCCAATCCTTGAGCGGTGCATCATAGAAATGCTCAATCGCGAAGGTGCCGAGCTCCACTTCGTCGCGCACCTGCACCTGATAGCGACCATCGACGAAGATCGCTGCGCGGTCGCGCATGACGATCGCCACGCCGGCCGAGCCGGTGAAGCCGGTGACAAAGGCCAGTCGATGGTCGTGTGGCGCGCAGTATTCGCCCTGATGTTCGTCGAAGCGCGGCACGACGTAGCCGTCGAGCCCCGCTTCCGCAAGTTTGCGCCGCAGCGCGCCGATGCGGCCGGAGATATCCGGCCTTGCTCTCGTATCCATGATGTCTTTCCTATCGAGTGGAGTTTGAGGCGCCGCCGATCGTCTCGGCGAAATGGCAGGCGGTCATGCCTGATCCGACTGGGCGCAACGCCGGCTTTTCGCGGCGGCAGCGTTCGGTCGCGTGCGGGCAGCGCACGTGGAAGGGGCAGCCGGGCGGGATGGCGAGCGGACTCGGCAGCTCACCCGACAGTGCCGGCGTGCGACGCCTGGCGCCCGGGTCAAGCGACGGCGCGGCAGCAAGCAGTCCCTTGGAATAGGGATGCATCGGCTTCGAAAACAGCGCCTCCGACGGGCCGATTTCGACGATGGCGCCGAGATAGATGACGGCGACGCGGTGCGAGACATGGCGTACGAGACGAAGGTCGTGGGCAACGAACAGCACTGTCAGCCCCAACTCGTCCTGAAGCTCGATCAGGAGATTGACGACCTGCGCCTGCACCGAAACGTCGAGCGCGGAAACGAGTTCGTCGGCGACCAGGCAAGTCGGTTCCAGCGACAGCGCCCGCGCAATGCCGATGCGCTGGCGCTGGCCGCCGGAGAACTCGTGCGGGAACTTATCCGCGGCCCCTTCGGGCAGCCGCACCAGATCAAGCAGCTCGTCGACGCGACGATCGATCGCCGCTCCATCGCGCATGCGATGCACCGTGATCGCCTCTCGCAAGGTATCGCGCACGGTCATGCGGGGGTTAAGCGAGGTATAGGGGTCCTGAAACATCATCTGGACGCGCCGGTTATAGGCGCGCCGCCGTGCCCCCTTGAGGCCGACGACGCTCTCGCCCTCGAACAAGATATCGCCTGATGTCGGCCGGTGCAGGCCGGCGATCAGGCGCGCAAGCGTGGACTTGCCGCAGCCGGATTCGCCGACGATCCCGAGCGTCTCGCCGGGCATCACTTCTAGGTCGATGCCGTTGACCGCCGAGACGACCTGCTGCGGACGGCGGGCGAGCGTGTCGGACAGCGAGCGCCGTTTCTCGAACTGGATCGACAGCGCACGCAGCGAAAGCAAAGGCGTTGTGCTTGCTGAAGTGGGCATGATCATTGCGCCGCCTCCCGCGGTCCGAAATGCGCTTGGGCATCTTCAAGATGATGGCAGGCAACGAGCCGCGACGAACCGATCGCTTCGAGCGCTGGCCGAATGTCAGGACATTCGCGTCCTGCGACCGGGCAGCGGGCGCTGAAGGCGCAGCCGCCTGGAAGCGCGTTCAACGCCGGCGGCGCGCCGGGGATCGAATAGAGCGGCGTTCGCGGCGCAACGTCGCGCGGGATCGAGCGCAACAACCCCAAGGAATAGGGATGGCGCGCGTCGGCGATCACATCCGTCGTCGTACCGACTTCGCAAAGCCTGCCACCATACATGACGGCCACGCGATCGCAGGTCTCGGCGACGACACCCATGTCATGGGTGACGAGGATCACCGCCATGCCGAGATCGCGGCTCAGCGACTGGATGAGCCTGAGGATCTGGTCCTGGATGGTGACATCGAGCGCCGTCGTCGGCTCGTCGGCCAACAGCAGCTTCGGATTGGAGGCAAGCGCAATGGCGATCATCACCCGCTGGCGCATACCGCCGGAGAACTCGTGCGGGAAATCGTCGAGACGATTGCGGGCGCCGGGGATGCCGACGAGATCGAGCAGTTCGATCGCGCGTGCCTTCCGCGCTTTTGCGTCGAGGTTCGTATGCGCCACGAGGTTTTCCTGGATCTGCAGGCCGACCGTCAGCAGTGGATTGAGCGACGACATCGGCTCCTGGAAGATCATCGCGATCTCGCGGCCGCGGATGCGCCGGAGACGCGCCTCGTCGAGCGGAACGAGGTCGCGGCCGTTCCAGAGGATTTCGCCGGCGACCCGGCCGCGCGGCCGGATGATGCCGAGGATCGAGCGCAGCGTGATGCTCTTGCCCGAGCCGGATTCGCCGACCAGCCCAAGGATCTCGCCCTGCCCCACCTGGAACGAGACGTCGTCCACCGCGACCAGTGGGCGATCTTGCGGGCCGAACTCGGTTCGAAGGTGCCTGACGTCGAGCACGACCGGTTTTTCTGTGCTTTTCATCTCAGCGCCCCTTCGGCCGAAGCAGATCGGCCAGCGCGTCGCCGACGAGGCTGAAGCCGAGCCCGGTCAGAACGATGGCGATGCCGGGCATCAGGCTCATCCACCAGGCCGTCATCAGGAAGTTGCGGCCCTCGGCGATCAAGACGCCCCATTCGGCAGCCGGCGGCTGTGCGCCGAGGCCGAGATAGCCGAGCGACGAGCCGAGCAGGATCGCGAGCGCCATATCGGTCATCCAATAGACGAGGATTGGCGAGATCGCGTTCGGCAGCAGATGGCGAAAGATGATGCGGCGATCGGAGTAGCCGAGAACTTGGCCGGCCGCGGCATAGTCGTTGGCCTTCTGCGCCATGATTTCGGCGCGCGTCAGCCGGGCGTAATAGACCCAGTTCACCGCGGTGATCGCCACATACATGTTGACGAGGCCAGGCCCCAGCACCGCGACGATCGCGATCACCAGCACCAGGAAGGGAAAGGTGATGATCGCGTCGACGCAACGGCCGAAGATCACGTCGGCAATGCCGCCGTAGTAACCGACGAAGGCGCCAACGGTGAGGCCGATCAAAAGCGCGAAGATCGTCGCGAAGAAGGCCATCTGCATGTCGACGCGATAGGCCCAGATGACGCGCGAGAGCACATCGCGGCCGAAATTGTCGGTGCCGAAGGGATGCGCAAGGCTCGGCCCCTGCTGGATCGCCTGGAGGTCGAAGGCAAGCGGGTCATAAGGAGCAAAGAGCTGAGGGAACACCGCAAGCGCCAGCGAAAGGCCGAGAATGACAATGCCGATCACGAAAGAAGGACGGGCGAAGGCGCGTGCCAGAAAGGCGGCGAGCCGTCCCCGCGTCCGCGAATGGGTTTGAGTGAGGACCGTCATGATTGGCGAAGCCTCGGATCGAGCCAGGATTGCACGACATCCGTCAGCAGAAAGACGACGGAGACGAGCACGGCGAAGGTGAGCGTCAGGCCCTGGATCAGCGGATAGTCGCGGGCAAAGATCGCCTCCAGCATCAGCCGGCCGACACCAGGAATGGCAAAAACCGTCTCGGTCACCAGCGTGCCGCTCATCAGGTTGCCGATCGACAAACCCAGCAGAGTGACCGTCGAAACGAGCGCATTGCGCAACACGTGCCGGGTCATGATGATGCGCGGCGAAAGCCCCTTGGCCCGCGCGAACTGCACATAGTCGGCGTCGAGCACCTCGATCAGCGAGGCGCGTAGATTGCGCAGGATGATCGCCGACGTATAGAGCGCGACGCTGAGTGCGGGCAGGATCAGGTGATAGAGATTGGCGAAAAAGGTCTTGCCGTAGCCGCCGACCGGAAACCAGCGCAACTGCGCCGCAAGCACGGTGAGCAGCAGGAGCCCGATGTAAAAGACGGGCATGGAAAGACCGACCTGAAAGACGCTGCGGATGGCGACATCGACAGGGCTGTTGACGCGCGCTGCCGCAAGGAAGGCGAGCGGCCCGGCGAGGAACACAGCGAGCACGACCGCATAGAGCGCCAGGAAGATCGTCGTCGGCAACCGGCTGAGAATGACCTCGATCACCGGCGCCTTCAACATGATCGAGCGGCCGAGATCGCCGGTCAGCGTGTTCTTGACGAAAACGAGGAACTGCACCGGCAACGGCTCATCGAGACCGAGATTGTGCCGGATCTGTTCAAGCTGCGCATCGGTCGCCTTGGCCTCGGCCATGGCGATGGCCGGATCTCCCGGCAAAAGGCGCACGAGCAGGAAGATGAAGATCATCACCAACAGGAACGTCGGGATGATCTGCAGCAGCCGTGCCACGAGATAGGAAAGTGAGGGCATGGTTCCAACCTTCAACGGAGAACCGAGCGGCTTGCCGCCCGGCTCTCGCAGATCGTTCCGCTATCAGTCGGCGCGCCAGGCTTCAGAGAAGTCATTGGCCCCGAGCGGCGTCTGGACGTAGCCTTCGATCGACTTCGAGACGGCGACGGCAAACGGCGTTTCGAACAGGAAGAGCAACGGTGCCTCGGCCGCGTAGATCTCCTGCATGCGCTTGTATTCGTCCTTGCGCTTGGCCGGATCGGTCTCGACGTTGGAGGCCTCGAACAGCGTGTTGAATTCCTGGTTGTTCCAGCCGGTGCCGACCGCCTGACGCTGCTTGTAATAGCCGAGCCAGCCGGTCACCTGCGCCGGGTCGTTGACGTCGTTCGCCCAGCCATACGTATGGATGTCGAAATCGCCGGACCGGTTCTTCTCGCCGCGGGTCGGGTTGTCGACCTGCTCGACCTTGAGGTTGACGCCGAGTGGCGCCCACATCTGCTGAAGTGCGGTAAACAATGTTGCATCGTCGGCGCTGCCGGCAAGCGTGGTGAGCTTAACCTCGAAGCCGCCGCTGAGGCCGGCTTCCGACAGCAACTGCTTGGCCTTTTCCGGATCGTAGGGGTAAAGCGGCGCCGGACCGTAATGCAGCTGCGTCGCAGCCGACATCAGCGAGGTCATCGGCTTGCCGGTATCGAAGGTCACGAGCTTGATCAGCACGCTCTTGTCGGTCGCATAGTTCAGCGCCTGGCGCACCTTGACGTCGGCAAGCGGGTTCTTCGCGCCGTCCTTCTTCGCCTCGCGCGTATTGATCGGCGCGTAGACGATGCGGGTCGAGGGGAAGAGCTCCATCTTCAGGTTCGGATCGGCGCCGAGCTCGCCGACGCGGGCAAACGGAATGAACTCGGCGGCGTCGACTTCGCCGGCCTGAAGCTTGAGGATGCGGGTCGCGTCATCCGGAATGACGAGGAATTCCACCCGGTCGAGATAGGGCAGCGGCTTGCCGTCTTCGCCCTGGCGCCAGTAGTTCGGGTTGCGCTCGAAGCTCATGCTCGAGCCCTGCACATGGCTCTTCATGACGAAGGGCCCCGATGTCACCGGACCGGCCGAGAAGAAGGCGCGCGCCTTTTCCTGGTCGGTCGCGCCGGCCGCCTTTTCGAAGGCCGCCTTTGGCATGATGCCGGTGTTGAAAGTCGCGAGGATCGAGATGATCGTCGGGTCGGGATTTTTCAGCGACACAGTGATCTTGTTGCCATCGGCCGTGACCGCGTCGACGGCGCCGAGCAGCCCCGCCCAGGGGCCGAGTTCGGCATTGCGTGCCCGATCCAGCGAGAAGACGACATCGGCGCCGGTAAGGTCGGAGCCGTCGGAAAACTTGAGGCCGCTTCGAAGCGTCAGGGTGATAGTCTTGCCATCTGCCGAAACCTCGTGAGCCTCGGCGAGACCCGGCACGATCGAACCATCAGGACCGTTGCGGAGCAGCGTTTCGTAGAGACCGTTCACCATCCAGAGATCGGGATTGCGGTCGGCGTAAACGGGATCGATGACGGTCGAGTCGTCGTAGCGGGCGAATGTCATCGCGCCACCGCGTTCGATCGCAAACGCCGAGGTGGCCGCAAGCAGACCCAGCGTCGTGCCGAGCAGAATAGGCAATATAGGTTTCATCTCACTCCTCCTTTTGACCGCAGCCGACATCGATCGCGCGCTGAACACGTTTATTGGATATTGGATCCAATTTTTCTTAGTGTTTTTTGCCGCCGACGGATTGCCGCGAAGACGTTCTTGTAGTTCCCCTTTTCAAGAAGGCTGGCATACGATCTGATCGGCTTGCCGAACCAACTTTAGCTGGACTAAAGTACATCGATAGACGTGAGTCAAGCGGAAAGAAAGTCATGCCCCTGAAGATCGAAGAGGCGCCCGGAGCCCATGAAGGCGCCTCCCTCCCCGAAGCCTCGACACCCGCCTCGCTCGGGCAAATGCTCAGAGCCCGCCGCAAGGAAATCGGCAAGACAATGAAGGACGTGGCGCGCGAGGCCGGGCTTACGGAAGGCTTCATCAGCCAGATCGAGCGCGGCATTTCTACCCCGTCGCTAATCTCGCTGTACAACGTCGCCAATGCGCTCGGCACCAGCGTCGACACCTTCCTGTCGCAGCCGCCGCAGCATTCGCATTCGATGGTCTCGCACGCAGGGGAACGCCCCGGCTACAATGTCGAGACCAAGGAGCGCGTCTACGAACTGATCGAACGCGGCTTTCCGGGCGCGGCGCTCAACGGCTGCATCACCCATATGCCGCCGGGCTATGCGTCGGAACTGACCAGCCACGAGGGCGAGGACTTCCTTTACCTGATCGAGGGCGAGATGCTCTACCAGATCGATGGCAAGGACTATCTGCTGAAGGCCGGCGACACGCTGCACTTCCCCGCCTCGCTGCCGCACCGCGCCCGCAATGTCGGCGCGGGACCGGCCCGCGAACTCTGGGTCGGCACCACCCGGATCATCAAGGAAGACTGAACCGGCAGAACAATCCAAAGGCCTGGGCCGAAAGGTACGGGCCGCAACGAGGCGGCCCGCAAAGGCAGACCTTACTGCTTGCGCGGCCAGGTGTCGGCAAGGCGGTAGCCGGCTGGCCACGGATCGGCCGGGTCGAGCATCACCTGGTGCGTGCCGGTAATCCAGGCACGTCCGGAGATCTCAGGCACGATCGCTGGGCGTCCGCCGACCGTCGTTTCGCCGACGATGCGGCAATTGAAGGTCGAGTCGATGATGGAGTGGCCGCTGAAGCGCTGGCCGACCTTCATCAGCCCACGCGCGTGCAGCACCGCCATGCGCGCCGAGCAGCCGGTGCCGGTCGGCGAGCGGTCGAGCTTGGCCGGCTGGATGACCACCGTGTTGCGGCCATGCAGAATGCCGTCCTTTTCTTCGACCGGCATCGTCAGCTGGCAGAAGGAGATATGATCCCATTCCGGATTTTCCGGATGGGTGAAGCCGAGCTGTTCGTTGGCCGCGCGGGTGATCTTGATACCGGTTTCGGCAAGCTCGCGCGCCTCGTCTGGCGTCACCGAGAAACCAAGAGCGCGAGCGTCGGTGATGACGAAGCTGTCGCCGCCATAGGCGGTATCGACCGTCAGCGTGCCCAGACCCTCGACTTCGAGCTTGGCGTCGAGCTTGTCGGCAAAGGACGGCACGTTGGTGACGGTGATGCGCTCGGCCTTGCCGTTGCGGCACTCGGCAACGACGTTGACCAGTCCACCGGGCGCTTCCAGCACCATGCGCGTTTCCGGCTCCTGCATCGGTACGATGCCGCTGTCGAGCAGAACGGTGGAGACGCAGATCGAATTCGAACCGGACATCGGCGGCGTATCTTCGGGCTCCATGATGATGAAGCCCATGGTCGCGCGCGGGTCCTTCGGCGGCACAAGCAGATTGATGTGGCGGAAGACGCCACCGCGCGGCTCGTTGAGCACGAAATTGCGCAGCGTCTGGTCTTCGGCGATGAAGCGGCGCTGTTCCCAGAGCGTGTTTCCAGGCGGCGGCGCGACGCCGCCGACGATGACGTCGCCGACTTCCCCTTCCGCGTGGCAGGAAACGATATGAACGACCTTGTTGCTGCGCATGCGCTTTCTCCTTCCGTGACGGTGGACGGACGCCACCCGGGCGCGCCCTTCACTTGCGGCCGCTCCCCCATTTCACTGGGTGACGCGATGGCGTCGCCCGTCGACGAAACGACTCTTAGAAAAATTGGATCCAATATACAATCTGAAAATACTCATAATCCAAATCCGGCCAGAGGCCTGCAAACGTACGCCGTGACAGTCCGCCGACCGGCTTGTCGGCAACGACGTCGAAATAGCTGCGCTTTGAGTTCGATCAGCGACATGGAAGCGCCTCGAGCACACCTCAAGAGCTCACATGAAACTCGGATTGCGGGGCAGATAGCGCGTCCAGTCGCCATAACCGGGAGACGCCATCAGCAGCATTGGAAACGTGATCCGCATCCCCTGATTGACCGCAAGGCTCAAAGCGCCGTCGCATGCCCCGGGCAAGAAGGCCGAAATCCTCTCAGACGTGCCCGCGGCGGCCAATCGCAACGCGGCCGCGAAGGCATCTTGAACATGGTCGGGCCGCAGGACGGCGAGTGGGCCGATGTGCCCGTTGGCGCCGATATAGCCGTATCCGGCAGGATCGCTGCCGGCGTAAAACAGAAACCCTCGGGTTGCCAGATCGCCAAGCAGGTAGCGATGGTGCTTGTCCCGCGATACGCCGATGGCGCAGCGATCGACCGTCGCCAGCGTCTCCATGGTCGCTGCATCGGGTTCGATCGGCACGGCGCGCAGGACCGCCTCCGGCAACATCCGCACTGCCTCCCGCCTGGCATCGAAAAAATAGATCGGCGTGCGCGGAAAGAAACCGTGTCGCATGTAGAGCCCCTGCGACACCCGATTGAAGGTGAAGGTGATCAGCGCCTTGTGGGCTGCGCCTGACTTGCGCGCATGTTCCAGAGTTCGTTCCAGCAGCGAATTTCCGATGCCCCGGCCCTGTTGAGCGGGATCGACGAACAACTGGGCGAGAAACCAGAGATCCCCGCAAGTCCAACTCCAGGCGCATCCGACGATGCCCCCGCCCTCTTCGGCCACCCAGAGGCCGTCCGGATCGTCCCTAAGGCAAAAAAGCTGAAAATTGGGAGGGCTTGTCGCCGCCATCGGGCCGAAGCCGTGCCGAATGGTAAGATCGTTGATGCTTGAGACGGCCAGTGCATCGGTCGCAGCCAATTCGTCGGCTCGAGCGGGCCTGTAAACGAGCGGCATTGGTAACACCACGAGAGGTTTCCAAGACAAGGCTGGCTTCGCAGGCTCGACCATATCACGCTCTGCCGCTCCGCTTCATCAGAGAGCTTTCCTCCGTCAGCCAATTTCCGGCTCCGGCGACGAGATCGTCGCGCCTACTTTCCAAAGCTCTGTTGCCCGGCGCCCGGATTGGACCTATGACCGTTGACCAACAGCGCGAAAACGCTTCCGAATTCGCCGTGCCGAGAGGCTTGGCCAGCGGGGTTTGAACAGGATGAAACTCGACGCCGTCGATGTCAGGCAAGCCGCCTCAGCGGCCGATATCGTCTATGAGGCCTTGCGCAAGGCGATCATCGAAGGCGACCTTGCCGAAGGCGAGAACCTGCGCCAGGACCACATCGCCCAGATGTTCAACACCAGCCGCATTCCGGTGCGCGAGGCGCTTTCGCGGCTGGAGCAGCATGGGCTGATTACCACCGAGCGCTATAAGGGCGCCGTTGTCGCCGGCCTCTCGATTGAGGAAATCGAGGAGATTTTCGAGTTTCGCGCACTGATCGAGGCTGAGGTCATTCGGCTTGCCGTACCCAGTCTCGACCGCCGTACTCTGGACCTTGCACGCCAGCATTGCGAGGAATTCGAGCAGGAGGAAAATTCCGACCGCTGGGGCGAAATCAACCGCAACTTCCACTACAGCCTCTACGAGGCAGCACGTCGCCCCTATTACCTGCAGATCGTTCGCGCCTCTCTCGATCGCATCGACCGTTACCTGCGGGCGCAGCTGACGCTAACCTCGGGCGTCGCGCGTGCGCGCCGCGAACACAAGGCCATCCTCGACGCCTGTGTGGCGCGCGACGCCGAGCGGGCCAGCGCCTTGACGCGCGATCATATCCTCGATGCCGGTCGCTCGCTGACCGTCTTCCTGAGAGAACAAAGAGGCTAGCGGCGCGGTTTCTCCCGCGGCTTTGGCCGACCGTCATAATAGTTTGATTTACATATCGTTTTATCGTGTTTCATTCCGGATCGATGCTCGATCCTTCACAGCAGTGCTCCCGCTGAAATTGCGCCGCACGTCGACTGCTCTCCGGTTGACAAGCGGGGCGGAAGCCTGAAAAGTGAAGCCTCTATCGAGACCGGCAGCGTTGGGAGGACTTGATGTCTGTGCGCGCGTTTTTCGGCCTTTCCACCCTCTTCCTATCGCTTTTGACCGCCGGCATCCCCGCCGTTGCCCAGGAGAGTGGACGGCAGATCGAGATCACTCAGGACGGCGATTATTTCGGTTTCGACCTCAGGACCGAACAGAACGTCTCGCTCGACGAATGCCAGCAGACATGCATCGCGGACCAGGCCTGCCGCGCCTTCACCTACAATCCCAAGGTGAAGTGGTGTTTCCTCAAGTCCGACTATAACCAGCTCAACACCTTCCCCGGCGCCATCGCCGGCAAGGTCGTGCAGCCGCAGGTCACACAAGCCGACATCGGGGCGCCGCCGCGCCTGAAATTCCTGTCGGATCAGTTGCTGCAGGACGCCCGCAACACCAAGGCCAATCTTACCCTTGCCGACGATCAGCAGGGCATGGGCGTCAATACGCTCATCGACATGGCACGCGGCCAGGCCGGCATGGGCAATATCGAAAATGCGCTGAAGGCCTTCCAGGGCGCGTTGGCGATCAATCCTGATGACGCCGAACTCTGGCTGGAGGCGGCGCGAACCGCGAACCGCATCACCAACAATTCAAGCGTATCGATCCAGGCGGCGATCGCCGCGATCAACGGCTACGAGCTGACCCGCACCACCGAGAGCCGGGCGCATGCGCTTGCCGTCATGGCCAAATCGCTGGAAGGCGCCGAGAATTTCCGCGCCGCACTGAACGCCTACAAGGCGAGCCTGGAACTGGTGAAGGCAAAATCGGTCGAGGCAGCCTATCTCGACCTTAAGCAGCGCAAGGGCTTCCGCGTCGTCGAACATACGATCGATTCCGACGCTGCGACGCCGCGCGCCTGCGTGCAGTTCTCCGAGCAGCTTTTGAAGAGCGGCGCCGACTATGCCTCCTTCGTCACCGTCAATGGTGCTGCGCCAAAGGCGCTTGAGGCGAAGGGCGACCAGATCTGCATCGAAGGCCTATCGCATGGCGAGCGCTACAAGCTGACCCTTCGCGCCGGCCTGCCGTCCACCGTCGACGAAATGCTCGAAGCGCCCGTCACCCTCGATATCTATGTCGCGGACCGCGCCCAAATGGTGCGCTTCACCGGCGACAGCTTCGTGCTGCCGTCGACCGCGCGCCGCGGCATCCCGCTCGTTTCCGTCAACACCGACAGCGCCAAGCTGAAACTCTACCGCGTCGGCGACCGCAGCATCGCCCAGGTGCTGCAGAGCTCGCAGTTCCTGACCCAGCTCGACGGCTACAGCGCCCAGCGCATCGAGGATGAGATCGGCGAACTCGTCTGGCAGGGCTCGATCGACATCGAGCGCGACGTCAACAAAGAGGTCGTCACAAGCTTCCCGGTCGACGAGGCACTGCCTCAACGCAAGCCCGGCGTCTACGTCCTGACCGCCGCACCGACCACCGGTATCAGCCAGGAATGGGATGCGCGCGCGACGCAATGGTTCGTCGTTTCCGATATCGGTATCTCCACCTATGCCGGCACAGACGGGCTGAACGTCTTCGTGCGCTCGCTTGCGACTGCCGAGCCGATCGAAGGCGTCGAACTGCAGCTCGTCGCCAAAAACAACGAGATCCTCGGCACGGCGGTGAGCGATGATGACGGCCGCGTGACCTTCACTGCTGGACTGATCCGTGGCACGGCCGGGCTCACGCCCGCCGTCATCACCGCCAAGAAGGGCGAGGACGACTATGTCTTCCTCGACATGAGCCGCGCCGGCTTCGACCTTTCGGATCGTGGCGTCACCGGGCGCGCGGCTCCTGGCGCCATCGACATTCTCGCCTGGACCGAGCGCGGCATCTATCGTGCCGGCGAAACCGTGCATGCGGCAGCGCTTGCCCGTGACGTTGACGGCATGGCGATCGAGAACCTGCCGCTGACCTTCGTCTTCCTCCGCCCGGATGGTGTCGAATATCGCCGCATGACCAGTGCCGGCGGCAAGCTCGGCGGCCATACGCTCGACCTCGACACCCAGGCAAACGCCATGCGCGGCACCTGGACGATGCAGATCTTCACTGACCCGAAGTCGCCTGCGATCGGCGAGAAGCAGTTCCTGATCGATGACTTCGTGCCGGATCGCACCGAATTCGATCTCACCAGCGACGCCAAGGAAATCGCCGTCGGTGAGACGGCAAGCGTGGCAGTCGACGGGCGCTATCTCTATGGCGCACCGGCTGCCGGCCTCGAACTTGAAGGCGAAGTGACGATCAAGCCGACGCGCGAAAACGCCGCCTTCAAGGGCTATTCCTTCGGTCTTGCCGACGAAGAGGCGAGCGAAGACACGCGCCTGCCGCTCGAAGAGCTTTCGTCGCTCGACGAAGAAGGCAAATCCAGCTTCGACGTCCTCATCGACGAAGTGCCCTCGACCACGCAGCTGCTAAATGCCACCGTGACCGTTCGCATGCGTGAAGCCGGCGGCCGCGCCGTCGAGCGCTCGCTAAAACTGCCGGTGCGCGCCGAGGGCCCGATGCTCGGCATCAAGCCGGAATTCGAGGGTGAGCTCGCCGAAAACTCCGTCGGCAAGTTCCGCGTCATCGCCGTCGATCCGGCCGGCAGCAAGATCGCCATGCAGGGGCTCCTCTGGAAGCTGATCAGCGTCGAACGGAACTATCACTGGTATCGCGACGGCAGCGCCTGGAAATACGAGCCCGTCGTTACCACCAAACAGGTGGCCAACGGCAGCGTCGACCTGACGGAAGACGGCGGCGATATCTCCGTGCCCGTCGGCTGGGGCCGCTATCGCCTGGAAGTCGAGACGGCCGCGGTCGATGGCCCGACTTCGAGCGTCGAATTCGACGCCGGCTGGTATGTCGCGGCCACCTCGACGGAAACGCCTGACGGCCTTGAGATCGGGCTCGACAAGGAGAAGTATGCGGTCGGCGACACGGCCAAGCTGAAGGTCTCGCCGCGTTTTGCCGGCGAACTGCTGGTCACCGTCGGCACAGAGAACCTGATCACGACCGAGACGGCATCGATTGCGGCTGAAGGCGGCGAAGTCGAATTGCCGGTCACCGACGCCTGGGGCGCCGGCGCCTATGTCACCGCCACGCTCTACCGGCCGGGCGATGCCCAGGAAAGCCGCATGCCGATGCGCGCCATCGGCATCAAATGGCTCACCGTCGATCCCGCCGAGCGCAAGCTCGCCGTCACGCTTAACGCGCCCGAAAAGATGGAGCCGCGCCAGCCGCTCGACATCAGCCTCCAGGTCGCCGGTGCCGGTGCCAATGAGGAAGCCTATGTGACGATCGCCGCCGTCGATGTCGGCATTCTCAATCTCACCCGCTACGAGCCGCCGAACCCGGAAGCCTGGTATTTCGGCCAGAGACAGCTCGGCCTTGAAATCCGCGACCTTTACGGTCGCCTGATCGACGGCTCGCTCGGCGCGAACGGAAAACTGCGCACCGGCGGCGATGGCGGCCAGGTCGCGCTTCAGGGCAGCCCGCCCACGGAAAAGCTGGTCGCCTTCTTCGAAGGACCGGTACAGCTCGACGGCGACGGCAAGGCAACCGTCAGCTTCGACATCCCGCAGTTCAACGGAACGGCGCGACTGATGGCCGTTGCCTGGACGAAATCCGGTGTCGGCCACGCCACGCGCGACGTGGTGATCCGCGACCCCGTCGTCGTTACCGCCAGCCTGCCGCGGTTCCTGGCGCCCGGAGACCGGTCGGACCTGAGGCTCGATATCGCCAATACCGACGCACCGGCCGGCGATTACCAGATCCATGTGACGACCAGTGGCCAGGCCACCGTCGAGCAACCGGGGACGGGCAGCACGGTCACCCTGGACCAGGGCGGTCGCTCCTCCATCACCTTGCCGGTGGTCGGGCAATATCCCGGCAACGGCGTCGTCACCGTGGCGCTGACCGGCGCCAACGGCCTTTCGCTCGAGCAGTCGCTCGACCTGCTTGTGCGTCCGGCAACCCTGCCGGTGACACAGCGGCAAGTGGTTTCGATCGCGCCAGGAAGCAGCCTGACGGTCGACGGGCAGTTGCTTGCCGACAGCATCCTGCAGGGCGCTTCCGTCAACCTCAGCGTCACCCGCTCTGCCGCCTTCGATATGCCGGCACTGCTGATGACCCTCGATCGCTATCCCTATGGCTGCACGGAGCAAACGACCAGCCGCGCGCTGCCGCTGCTCTACCTGAGCGAACTCGCCAAGCAGTCCGGCCTTGCCGATGACGAGGGCGTGACGAAACGGGTGCAGGAGGCGATCTACCGCGTGCTCTCCAACCAGTCCTCGTCGGGCAGCTTCGGTCTTTGGGGGCCGGGCTACGGCGACCTCTGGCTCGATGCCTATGTCACCGACTTCCTGACCCGCGCCCGCGAGCAGAAATATGACGTGCCCGAGGCCGCAATGGTTCAGGCGCTGGAAAACCTGCAGAACGGCGTCAGCTACGACACCAACGCCAAGGATCGCGGCAACGAGATCGCCTATGCGCTCTACGTGCTTGCCCGCAATCGCAAGGCGGCGATCAACGACCTGCGTTATTACGCAAACACGCTGATCAACGATTTCCCGACGCCGCTCGCCAAGGCTCATATCGCCGCAGCGCTTTCGCTGTATGGCGATGCTCAAGGGGCGCAGGACACGTTTGCCAACGCGGCGAACATGTCGACGGGCCTCGTCAATGTCAGCCTGTCGCGCTCCGACTACGGCTCGTCGCTGCGTGACGGCGCGGCGGTGCTGGCGCTTGCGGCCGAAAGCCGACCGGTCCCGCCGATCGTTCCAGAGCTATCGAAAATGGTCGCCCGCGAATGGGAACAGAAGACCTATACCAGCACCCAGGAACAGGCCTGGATGCTGCTTGCCGCCCGCGCCATCCAGAATGGCGACGAGGACATGGCGCTCGATGTCAACGGCGCATCGAAGTCCGGCAGCTATGCCGCCCAGATGACCGGCGACGCGCTCATCACCCACCCGGTGGTGATCCGCAACCAGGGTGCTGATCCGGTTTCGGCCGTGGTCACCACGGTCGCCGCCCCCGCCCAGCCGCTTTCGGCCGGCGGCGACGGCTTCACCATCGAGCGCACCTACTACACGCTCGACGGAGCCGAGGCGAACGTCATGGAAGCGCGGCAGAACGAACGCTACGTCGTCGTGCTGAAAGTCACGGAGGCCAACGACTGGCCGTCGCGCGTGCTGGTCACTGACCTGCTGCCGGCCGGTTTCCAGATCGACAATCCGAGCCTCGTCGACAGTGCCCAGCTCAGCAATTTCGAGTGGCTCGGCGAAATCACCGCGACCCATACGGAGTTCCGCAACGACCGCTTCGTCGCAGCACTCGACCGCAGCATCGGCGCCGGCCGCGAGGTCACGCTGGCCTATGTCGTGCGCGCGGTAACGCCGGGCACCTATGACCATCCGGCCGCAACTGTCGAGGACATGTACCGGCCGCAGCTTTCGGCCCGCACCGCGACCGGGCGCATGGAGGTGCTGGCCGCGCAATAGGCAAGATCATGTCGATTGGGCGCAAACTGCTGATCGCCTTGCCCGTCTGCCTGCTGGTGACGGGGCTGACGGGCTTTGCGATCGAAAAGGCTGACGAGGCCTTCCCGCCGCCGCTTGCGGAGGCGGACGTCGTCTCGCGCGAGGTGGACGACGCCAACGGACAGCTCTTGCGCGCCTTCGCAACGCCGGATGGCCTCTGGCGACTGAAGACCACGGTCGACGATGTCGATCCGCAGTTCCTGAAGATGCTGATCGCCTACGAAGACCAGCGTTTTGAGGAGCATTCCGGCGTCGATATCCTGGCGCTTGGCCGCGCCGCGCTTCAATTCGTCAGCAATGGCCGCATCGTCTCGGGCGCCTCGACGCTTTCCATGCAGGTCGCCCGGCTGATCGAGCCGCGGCAGCAGCGCTCGATAACCGCCAAGCTGTTGCAAATCGCACGCGCGATCCAGATCGAGCGACGGCTATCGAAGGACCAGATCCTCAATCTCTATCTCACCCATGCGCCTTATGGCGGCAATATCGAGGGTGTGCGCGCCGCGAGCCTCTCCTGGCTCGGCAAGGAGCCGAAACGGCTGACGGCCGGCGAAGCGGCCCTGCTCGTGGCACTACCGCAATTGCCGGAGAAGCGCCGCCCGGACCGCAACCATGCCGCCGCTGTCGCCGCCCGCGAACGGGTGCTGACGCGTCTCGCCGTTGCTGACGTGATTGGCGACGGCGAAGCGGAACGCGCGATCGCCACGTCCGTTCCGTCGCGCAGGCTGCAACTCCCGGCCTATGCCGCGCACCTCGCCGAACGGGCGTTGCGCAAGGACCCGCGGGCGGTTCGGCATGAGACGAGCTTGCGCCTTGCCGTCCAGCGCAGCCTCGAAGCCGTGGCAAGGGAAGGGGCAACCAAGCTCGGACCGAAGGTTTCGGTCGCCATGGTGATGGCCGATGCGAAGACCGGAGAGATCGTCGCTTCGGTCGGATCGGCCGACTATTTCGATGCGAGCCGCTCCGGCTGGATCGACATGACGCGCATCACGCGTTCGCCGGGCTCCACCCTCAAGCCCTTCATCTATGGCCTTGCCTTCGAAGAAGGACTCGTCAGCCAGGAAACGATCATCGAGGACCGGCCGGCGGACTTCTTCGGCTACCGCCCACGCAACTTCGACATGAGCTACCAGGGCGATGTCAGCGTGCGCGAGGCGCTGCAGTTGTCTCTGAACGTTCCGGCGATCCGCCTGCTCGACGCGGTCGGCCCGGCCGAGCTGATGATGCGCTTTCGCCGCGGCGAGGTGAAGCCGGCACTTCCTGCCGGCGAAGCACCCGGCCTTGCGATCGGTCTTGGCGGCGTCGGACTTTCCCTGCGCGATCTCGTGCAGCTCTATGCGGCGCTTGCCAATCGCGGCTTCCCGCTCCGGCTCGGCGACGGCGTTGAGGGCAAGGCGGGCCTGATCGAAGCGGAACCGGTGCTTTCGCCGGTCGCCGTCTGGAATGTCTCCGACGCGCTCTCCGGCGTGTTGCCGCCCGCTGGCAGTCGCCAGCGCGGCATCGCCTATAAGACCGGCACCAGCTATGGCTACCGTGATGCCTGGTCGGTCGGCTATGACGGCCGCCATGTGCTCGGGGTCTGGGTCGGACGGCCCGACAATGGGGCGGTTCCCGGCCTCACCGGCTATGGCAGCGCCGCCCCCATTCTCTTCGAAGGCTTCGCCAAATCCGGCTTCGGCATCACACCGCTGCCCGATGCGCCGGCCGGCGCGATCCGCATTTCTCAAGCCGAACTGCCGATCAGCCAGCGCCGCTTCTCGCTGACGGCAAGCGGCCTCGTCAACGCTTCGGCCCGCGAGCCGGCACCGCAGATCGTGTTTCCGCCCGAGGGCGCACGCGTCGAGCTCAGTGCGAACCATCAGGCGCTTTCGCCGCTGACACTCAAGCTCCAGGGCGGACGCGCGCCGTTCCGCTGGCTTGCCAATGGCAAGCCTCTGCCGGAGCTCACCCGCCGGCGGGTCACGCAGTGGCAACCGGATGGTGCCGGCTATTCGACGCTGACGGTGATCGATTCCGTCGGCCGCGCCGCCAGCGTGCGCGTCTTCATCGAGTAACAGTGCGGATCTCGCGTGCCGCATCTTCAGGCCGCTCGGCGAGGAGCGCTTCGATCTCCTCCTCCAACCGCACCGCATCGAGCGGCTTGTGGAGAAGACGGTGGCCGCTTGCGGTCACTTCCTTCAGCCGTGTCGGCGACGTATCGCCGGAAAGGATCAGCGCCGGCACCTCCCGCCCGAGATGGGCCCTGATCTCCCGGATCGCATCGATCCCGGTCTTGCCGGCCTCGAGACGGTAATCGGTGATGACAAGATCGACCGGCGCCTCTCCCAGGCGCGCAGCCTTCGCAAGCTCCTTTCGGGCCCCGGCAGCCGAACGCCCGGCATAGACCGCATAGCCGAGCGTGCGGAGCAACAGCGCCGTTGCATCCAGCGCGTCGCGCTCGTCGTCGATGACGACGATACCCCCTTGCTGCGTCGCAGCGGTCGGATGGGCGCGTCCGGGCTTTGCCAGCGAAGGCGGCGCGACCACCGGCAAAGTGATGGAAAACATCGAACCGCGACCCTCCGTCGAGACTACCTTGATCGGGTGGCCGAGCAGAGCGGCGGTACGCTGCACGATGGCAAGGCCGAGCCCGAGCCCCTGCGCCCGGTTGCGTGCAGGATTTTGCAGTTGCACGAACTCCTCGAAGATCGCTTCCTGCTCTGAATCGGGGATGCCGACACCGGTGTCCCAGACCTGCACCTCCACCGCCGCACCGCGGCGTCGGCAACCGATCAGCACCTTGCCGGTCCGTGTGTAACGGAACGCATTGGAAATGAGGTTGTCGAGGACACGCTTCAGCATCATCGGGTCGGTATCGACCCAGACATCCGTCATCACCACGCGCCATCCGAGGCCCTGGTCCTTCGCAATGCCGGAGAACTCCGCCTTGAGGTCGTGGAACAGTCGCCGTAGGGACACCGGTTCTCGCGCGACGGTCACGATTCCCGCGTCAAGCTTGGAAATGTCGAGCAACGCGTCGAGCAGACCGCCGAGATTGCCGATAACCGAGCGCGCGCGATCGGCGAGGTCGCGGGCGTTCTTGGCCGGAACGTCACCGTTGCGACCGAGTGCTGCGAGCGTCGAGGTGAAAAGGCTGAGGGCGTGGATCGGCTGACGCAGGTCGTGGCTTGCGGCAGCGAGGAACCGCGACTTGGAGCGATCGGCGCTCTGCGCCTTGTCGCGCTCTGCCTCAAGGCTGGTGATCAGCGACAGATTCTCGAAACGCAGCCGCACCGTTTCGGCAAGCGTCCTGTGGGTGACGCGGCTGTAGTAGAGGTCGACGCCGAAGAGGCAGATGGTGAAAATCAGATAGGTGTCGTAGATCCGCCCTTCGCCAAGGAAGCAGCGGATCGCGAAGGGCAGGAGGATCGCAACCAGCGAGCCGGCATAGGCGAGCGGAAAGGCAGACAGCGACGGCACCGCACCGCTGGCAATGCCTGTGATCACGATGCAGACGAAGGCAAGCGTCTGCGGCTCGTCCGGATGGAAGGCAAACCAGCCAAGCGCGCCCCAGAGACCGCTGGAAACCCACGAAAGCAGCGTGAAGCGCCAGGCCCATCGCCGCCAGTCCCGCGTCCGCCCTTCATCCGTCTGCCGCCGATATCGCCAGTCGAGAAGAATGCGGGCGAACGTCAGCAGATAGAGTGCGGCGCCCCATGAAAACAGCAGGTCCCACGACACAAGATCGCGCAGGACATAAGCAACCGGCAGTGGAATTGCGAAATTGGCAAAAAGCACCGCGTAAGATTGACGAAATAATAAGCCTATCAGGAGAGGTTGCAGGTGTTCGCGAGTCTCCATTGCCGCTCCTGTCTCGATGCAACGCCATGTCCGCGGAGAATTGCCGATTTCGATGAAGGATTGCTTACATGCGCAAACTGCTGACGATCGTGGTGGCAGACGATCACGCCATCGTTCGCGAGGGCCTGAAGCTGCTGCTCTCCACCATGGACCACGTATCGGTGGTTGCGGAAGCGGCCGACGGCGAGACGCTGACGACCATCGTTCGCGCCAGCAGTCCTGATCTGGTGATCCTCGACCTCGGCATGCCGGGGGTTGCCGGCGTGCAGTTCATCAACGAACTCCGGGCGGTCGCGCCGCGCATGAAGATCCTGGCGCTGACCGCAAACATCGAGCCGCGAACCGTGCGGGCCGTGATCGCCGCCGGGGCCAGCGGTTACCTGACGAAGACCGGCGACCCGGCCGAACTGAATGCAGCACTCGACGCAATGCTGCGAAACGAAATTTATCTCAGCCAATCGGTTCGTTTCGCCATCGACGATCCCCGCAGCCACCAGCCGCCGCCGACAACCGATACGGCGCTCTCCCCCATCCCCCTCACCCGCCGCGAAATGCAGATCCTCTCTCTCGCCGCCCAGGGGCTGACCGCGCGCGAGACCGCCGATCGCCTCGGTATCAGCCCGCTCACGGCCCGCAAGCATCGCGAGAACCTGATGCGCAAGCTCAGTCTGCACAACACGGCAGAGATCGCGGCCTATGCGCTGCGCATCGGCCTGCCGATCGGTTGATATCGCAGTCCTCGCCGGTCTTTCCGGAAATCACCTTCCCTTAACCACGGCAAAACAGGCGATCCTGCCACAACGCCGAAATACGGCACCTGCCGTATGTCAATCGGATACAACCAAGCGTAGTTCTCCCGCTCTATCGCGCCACCGAGATGGTTCGACGCCAAGACGTCGGCCCGGGGCGTTCCGGCTACTTCGGGAGGAGCCCCCATGCCGTCGCTGGAGCATTGGATTTCGTTCGCACTGGCAACGGCGATTTTCGCCTTCATGCCGGGTCCTGCCATTCTCTATATGACGGCGCAGACGTTGGCGCATGGCCGCAAGGCCGGCCTCCTGGCGGCGCTCGGCATCCATATCGGCTGCTACGTCCACATCGCCGCCGCGACGCTCGGGCTTGCCGCCCTGCTTCACCATGCACCGCTTCTCTATGGGGCGATCAGGCTTGCCGGCGCCGTCTATCTGGTCTGGCTCGGCGCGACCATGCTGCTCGGGGTCGGCAAACATGCCGCCCACGCCGAGGCTGCGAAACCCGGCGTCCTGCGCGACAGCATCGTGGTGGAAGTCCTCAATCCCAAGACCGCCTTGTTCTTCGTGACCTTCCTGCCGCAGTTCGTGGATCCGGCCGCGGCGATGCCGATGTCGCTGCAGTTCCTGATGTTCGGCCTGCTGGTGAACCTTGCCCTGTCGGTCGCCGATATCGCAGCCGTCTTCCTCGCCTCCTTCACGCTCGGTCGGCTGGTTGGTGGCGCCGGCAATCTTGTTCCGCGCGCCTGCGGTTCGATCCTCATCGGCCTCGGCCTGATGCTGGCAAGTCAGCCGATCTGATCGCCCAAAGACGGTGCGCGCGCCGGGTCCGACCTTGGTGTATCCTTAAGGACGCTGAAGTCGGGGGGCGCCATGCTGAATGCAACCGAGATCGCCAAGGCCGCCGAAAGCCTGCATCAGGCCGAACGCGATCGAAAACAGATCGGGCTCCTCTCGCTCAAGCATCCCGAAATGACGGTCGACGACGCCTATGCGATCCAGGCGGCTCTGGTCCGGCGCAAACGCGACGACGGCCACCGCATCATCGGCTGGAAGATCGGGCTGACGTCCAATGCCATGCAGCAGGCGCTCGGCATCGACACGCCCGATTCCGGCGTGCTCTTCGACAACATGCTGTTCGACGACGGCGCAAGCATACCCGCCGATCGCTTCATCCAGCCACGGGTCGAAGCGGAGATCGCGTTCATCATGAAAACCGGGCTCAAAGGCCCGCGGGTCAACATCGTCCAGGTCCTGAACGCCACGGATTATGTCATGCCGGCGCTGGAAATTCTCGACAGCCGGATCGTCCGCACGGATCCGAAAACAAAGAAGGCGCGCATCCTCGTCGATGCGATCGCCGACAATGCCGCCAATGGCGGCCTCATCCTCGGCGGCCGCGCCGTGCGCCCCGATACGGTCGACATGCGCTGGATGGGGGCGATCGTCTCGCGCAACGCGGTGATCGAGGAAACGGGACTTGCGGCCGGCGTGCTCAACCACCCGGCGCGCGGCATCGCCTGGCTCGCCAATCGTCTGGCGCAATGCGGCGACGCGATCGAGCCCGGCCAGATCGTTCTCTCAGGCTCTTTCATCCGCACGCTCGAAGCCAGGAACGGCGACACGATCGTCGCCGATTTCGGCGCTTACGGCTCGGTCAGTTGCCACTTCGCGTGAGGCGGGTGGTAACGGCAGACCACGCGCCCAGCAGGCCGACATCATTGCACCAGGATGGCGCGGAAGTCGTTGACGTTGGTGCCCGTTGGCCCCGGCTTGAAGAGATCGCCGAGCGCATCGAACGCCGACCAGCTGTCGTTCTTTTGCAGGAATGCCGCGGCATCCAGCCGTTGCGCCGCGAGACGGGCGATGGTGGTGTCGTCGGCGAAAGCGCCGGCGTTGTCCTCGGAGCCGTCGATGCCGTCGGTGTCTGCGGCCAGCGCCGAGACCCCTTTGGCACCGTCGATGCCGAGCGCCAGCGCCAGCAGGAATTCGCTGTTGCGTCCGCCCTTGCCCTTACCGCGGATGGTGACGGTCGTCTCGCCGCCCGAGAGAACGACGACCGGTTTGGTGAACGGTCGACCGCGGCCGGCGACTTCCCGGGCGATCGCCGCATGCACACCGCCAACGTCGCGCGCCTCGCCCTCGATCGCATCGGAAAGAATGATCGCGTCGATGCCGGCGGCGCGCGCCTCTGCAGCCGCGGCCTCGAGCGATACGGATGCGGATGCGATCAGCCGGACTTCGTTGCGGGCAAAACGCGGGTCATCAGGAGATGGCGCGGCGCTATCTGGGCTATTGATCCACGCCATAACCTTTGCCGGCAGGTCCAGACTGTAGCGCTCGATCAGCGTCAGCGCATCCTCGCGCGTGCTGGCGTCCGCCAGTGTCGGGCCGGAGGCGACCAGCGCCGGATCGTCGCCCGGAATATCGGAAACGATCAGCGAAACGACCTTGGCCGGATAGGCCGCGGCAGCCAGCCGACCGCCCTTGATCATCGAGACGTGCTTGCGCGCGGCGTTCATGGCGCTGATCGGCGCGCCGGAGGCAAGCAACGCCCGGTTGACGGCGATCTCGTCTTCCAGCGTCAAGCCGGGTGGTGGCGAGGGCAAAAGCGCCGAGCCACCGCCGCAGACGAGCGCGACGACAAGATCATCCGCCGTCAGGCCGCAGACTTCGGCGAGCAAGCGCTTCGAGGCCAGCAAACCGTTTTCATCAGGCAGGGGGTGCGACGCTTCCAGCACCTCGATCGTCTCGCATGGGGCTGCATAGCCATAGCGGGTGACGATCACGCCCGAGAGCGGACCATGCCAATGGCGTTCGAAGGCGGCTGCCATCTGGGCCGCACCCTTGCCGGCCCCAACCACCACCGTCCGCCCCTTCGGTCGCGCCGGCAGGTTGGCCGCGATCACTTTCTCCGGATCAGCCGCCGCAACGGCCGAGGTGAACAGCGCTTCGAGGAAACGGCGTGGATCGGTGATGGCTGGCATTGGTCTCCCCCTGGAGGATGTCGCGTCGCTCCATCCTTATATGTCATCCCCGCGCAAATCGCGGTTGGAACTGCGTGAAAGTCTCGGGCGGCGGTTCCTCCAACCGCCGCCCGGACGCATGACCGGTCCGGTACAATGGGACGCCGGACGAGTCATGCGCATTTAAGGTCGTCGCCTGATCTTTTCAAAGCGGCGCAATTCCTAACGGAAAACCGCTTCGCACGTTTCCTGGAATTGCTTAGGCAACCTGGTGGTTCGCCATGCGCTCCAGCGCCCGGACGAGGCCGGAGTGGTCTAGGCCGCTGTCGCCGTTGGCGGCGCAGTTGTTGAAGAGTTCCTGCGTTGCCGCCGTGTTCGGCAGCGAGATGCCGAGCGACTTGGCACCCTGGAGAGCCAGGTTGAGGTCCTTCTGATGCAGCGAGATGCGGAAGCCCGGATCGAAGGTGCGCTTGATCATGCGCTCGCCGTGAACTTCGAGAATGCGCGAGGAGGCAAAGCCGCCCATCAGCGCTTCGCGGACGCGCGCCGGATCAGCACCCGCCTTGGAGGCGAAGACAAGCGCTTCCGAGACCGCTTCGATCGTCAGCGCAACGATGATCTGGTTGGCGACCTTGGTGACCTGGCCGTCGCCGCAATCACCGACGAGCGTGATGTTCTTGCCCATCAACTTCAAGAGCGGCAGGGCGCGGTCGAAGCTCTCCTGGGCGCCGCCCGCCATGATCGAGAGCGAAGCATTCTTTGCGCCGACTTCGCCGCCGGAAACCGGGGCGTCGATGTATTCGGCACCGGTCTCGCGAACTCTCTTGGCCAATTCCTTCGTCTCGATCGGCGAGATCGAGCTCATGTCGATGACGAGCTTGCCCTTGGAAAGACCGTAGGCGACGCCGTTTTCGCCGAAGAGAACATCCTTGACCTCAGGGGTATCCGGCAGCATCAGGATGATGGTGTCGACGGTTTCGGCCAACGCCTTCGGCGAGTCAACGAACTTGAGGCCGTTGTCGAGCAGCTCCTGGCGCGGCGGGATGACGAACTTCGAGGTGACGATGGTGTGGCCGGCATCCTGCAGGTGGCGCGCCATCGGCGTGCCCATGATACCCAGTCCAATGAAACCGATTGTTGCCATGGTGTTTAGCTCCTGATCTTGATGATGTCTGCGGATTGGGTGCGCTGGCGCTCGGCGCCGAGCCAGCCGAGGCCGTCGGCCGTCGTGGTGCGCGGCTTATATTCGCAACCGATCCAGCCGTCGTAGCCGGCCGCTTCCAGCGCGTCGAAGACGAAGGGATAGTTGATCTCGCCGGTGCCCGGCTCGTTGCGGCCCGGATTGTCGGCAAGCTGGACATGAACGATGCGATCGGCAAAGCGCTTGTAGGTGCCGATCAACTCGCCCTGCGTGCGCTGCTGGTGGTAGAGGTCGTACTGGATGAACAGGTTGTCGCTGCCGACCTCCTCAATGATCGAAGCCGCCTGCTCGACCGTGTTGAGATAGAAGCCCGGAATATCGAAGTCGTTGATCGGTTCGATGAGCAGGCGAATGCCCTGCTTGCCGAGTTCGCTTGCAGCAAGCTTGAGATTGGCGACCAGCGTGTCGCGCAGCACCTGTTCAGAGACACCGTGAGGCGCGATGCCAACCAGGCAGTTGACCTGCTTGCAGTCGAGCGCCGTCGCGTAGTCGATGGCGCTCGCCACGCCTTTGCGGAACTCGTCGACCCGGTTAGGCAGGATGGCGATGCCGCGTTCGCCGCTCGCCCAGTTGCCTGCCGGCAGGTTGTGCAGAACTTGGGTCAGGCCATGGCGCTGAAGCTCTGCGCGCAGGCTCACCTTTTCGAATTCGTAGGGAAACAGATATTCCACACCCTCGAAGCCGGCCTTGGCAGCAAGGGCGAAACGATCGAGGAACGGCACCTCGTTGAACAGCATTGTCAGGTTCGCAGCGAACTTCGCCATGCGATGTTTCCTCCTTGTGTTTGTCTTGTGAGCGATGCGGGCGGCGGAGCGCCCGCATCTCCTCAGTCATTCAAGGCTCAGTCGAGCAGGGCCGTGATCGCGGTCGGCACGTCCTCGCCGCGCAGCGCCAGTTCCTCGAACTCGACGACCGCATTGATGTCGGCGCCCATGGAGATGTTGGTGACGCGCTCGAGGATGAACTCGATGACGACGGGAACCTGGTGCTCGTCCATCAGCGCGCGCGCCCGGTCGAAGGCTTCCTGGAACTCGTTCGGGCTGCGCACACGGATCGCCTTGCAGCCGAGACCTTCGGCAACCGCGACGTGGTCGACGCCGTAACCCTTCTCCGCATCGCCCGACGCGTTGATGTTGTCGAAGGCGAGGCTGACTTCGAAGTCCATGTTGAGACCGCGCTGCGCCTGGCGGATGAGGCCGAGATAGGAATTGTTCACGACCACATGCAGGTAAGGCAGCTTGTGCTGGGCGCCGACAGCCAGCTCCTCGATCAGGAACTGGAAGTCGTAGTCGCCTGAGAGTGCCACGATCGTCCGGTCCGGATCGGCGGCGCGAACACCGAGTGCCGCAGGCAGGGTCCAGCCGAGCGGTCCGGCCTGGCCGCAATTGATCCAGTTGCGCGGCTTATAGACGTGCAGGAACTGGGCGCCGGCGATCTGGCTGAGGCCGATGGTCGAAACGTAGCAGGTGTCGCGGCCGAAGGCCTTGTTCATCTCTTCATAGACGCGCTGCGGTTTCAGCGGCGTCTGGTCGAAGTGGGTCTTGCGTAGCATGGTGCGCTTGCGCTCGCGGCACTCTTCCGCCCAGGCGGACCAGTCACGCAGCTTGCCCGCCGTCTTCCATTCCGTCGCGACATCGAGGAAGAGCTTCAGCGCAGCGCCGGCATCCGAGACGATACCGAAATCGGGCGCGAAGACGCGGCCGATCTGCGTCGGCTCAATGTCGACGTGAACGAACTTGCGGCCTTCCGTGTAGGTCGGAACGTTGCCGGTGTGGCGGTTTGCCCAGCGGTTGCCGACGCCGAGCACGAAGTCGGAGGCGAGCATGTTGGCATTGCCGTAGCGATGCGAGGTCTGCAGGCCGCACATGCCGGCCATCAGCGGATGGTCATCCGGGATCGTGCCCCAGCCCATCAGAGTCGGAATAACCGGAATTCCGGTGATTTCGGCAAATTCTGTCAGAAGGTCCGATGCATCGGCGTTGATGATGCCGCCGCCGGCAACGATCAGCGGGCGTTCCGCTTCGTTCAGCATCGCGATCGCCTTCTCGGCCTGGGCCCGCGTCGCCTTCGGCTTGTAGGCTTCAAGCGGCTGGTAGGTGTCCGGATCGAATTCGATCTCGGCAAGCTGGACGTCGACCGGCAGGTCGATCAGCACCGGGCCGGGACGGCCGGAGCGCATGATGTGAAACGCCTTCTGGAAGACGAAGGGAACGAGCGCCGGCTCCATGACGGTAACCGCCCACTTGGTGACCGGTGCTGCGATCTTGGCGATATCGACAGCCTGGAAATCTTCCTTGTCGAGACGGGCGCGCGGCGCCTGGCCAGTGATGCAGAGGATCGGGATCGAATCCGCCGAGGCCGAATAGAGGCCGGTGATCATGTCGGTGCCGGCCGGGCCCGACGTGCCGATGCAGACTCCGATATTGCCGTGCTTGGCGCGCGTATAGCCTTCGGCCATGTGGGAAGCGCCTTCGACGTGGCGCGCCAGGATATGACGAACCGAGCCGCGCGCCTTCAGCGCCGAGTAGAACGGATTAATGGCGGCACCCGGTACGCCGAAGGCACAGTCGATGCCTTCCTTTTCCAGAACAATAACAGCCGCGTCAACGGCACGCATCTTAGCCATGGGAACTCCTCCAATTTCCTGAAACAATAATCCATTATCGTCGATACGCAACACGCAAATGGAATTCATTTCCATCATGTGGAAATAAAGATTTTCAATAATTCGGAGAAAATCGCGGCATGGCCTGATAGAGGATGATGGGCGAGACACGTGATTTGCAGAGAGGCTTTTATGGACGGCAACGGCAGGGGAAAACGCGGACGCAAGGCGGGCGAGAACGCCGCCCCTTCATCCGTCCAGGTGCTTGATCGCAGTCTCGCCCTTTTGACGGTCGTGGCCGAAGGCGACGGCTCAACCCTCACCCAGCTCGCCGACGAGACCGGCATGGCGCCGTCGACCGTGCACCGGCTGCTGGCAACGCTTGCCGGCCACGGCATGGTGATGCACGACCCGGACACGGGCGCCTGGACAGTCGGCTTGAAGGCGTTCGAGATCGGCAACGCCTATCTGCGCTTCCGCAAGCTCGGCACCATCAGTCGGCCGTTTCTAAAAGGACTGATGGAGGAAAGCGGCGAGACGGCGAATATCGGCATCGAGGAAGGCGGCGACGTCGTCTTCATTTCGCAGGTCGAAAGCCACGCGCCGATGCGCGCTTTCTTCCGTCCCGGCCGCCGCGGTCCGGTTCATGCCTCCGGCATCGGCAAGGCCATCCTGTCCACCTGGTCCGACAAGGAGATCGCCCAGCTGCTCCACGGTCGCGAACTCGCGCATTTCACCGACAAGACGCGCGATACGCTGCCGGCGCTGTTGAAGGATATACAGGAGATCCGCCACCGCGGCTGGTCGGTCGACGACGAGGAGCACACGCTCGGCATGCGCTGCGTCGCCGCTCCGATCTTCAACGAATATGGCGAAACGATCGCCGGCATATCCATCTCGGGCCCGTCGGTCCGCGTCAGCGATCAGAAGCTCTCGACCTTCGGCCCCATCGTGCGCGAACGCGCGGATGCGCTGACCAAGGCGATGGGCGGCAAGCGACCGGAAGAGCTTTAAATCCCGACCAACAGAAACGCCGCGCGTCCGATCCGGACACGCGGCGTTATAATAGGCAATGCTGGCGAGCCAGCAGGGGCGGACGCGCCTTAGGCCGTTTCGAGGCTCTTTACTGCCGAGGTGACTGCGTCCTTCGCAGCGCGTGCAGCTCCCTTCATCGGCTTGCCGGCGACATAGGTCTCGGCCACGCATCGATCGTCACCCATCGTCTGCAGGATGAAGAGTTCCTCGACAAGCGAACCGGCAACCCGCATGCGCAAGTCCATCGACGGCTTGGCGCGGCTATCAAGCACCACGATATCGGCGTCGGCGCCGGCATGCAGCGAGCCGATACGGTCGTCGAGATCGAGCGCCCGGGCGTTGCCGAGTGTCATGCGGTAGAAGGAGTTGAATGGCGTCAGCCGCTGGCCCTGCAGGTGCAGAACCTTGTAGGCCTCGTCCATCGTCTCCAGCATCGAGAAGCTGGTGCCGGCGCCGACATCGGTCGCGACCGACCAGCGGGCGCCGAGCTTGTCGAAGCGATCGCGATCGAAGAGACCCGAGCCGAGGAACAGGTTCGAGGTCGGGCAGAAATTGCCGACGGCACCGGTTTCGGCGAGTACCGAAATCTCGCGGTCGCTCAGATAGATGCAGTGGCCGAGCAAGGTCTTGCGCGTCAGCAGATCGTAGCGCGCGTAAATGTCGGTATAGTCCTTCGCTTCCGGATAGAGCGACGTGGCGAAGGCGATTTCGTCCCTGTTTTCAGAGAGATGCGTCTGGACGTAGCACTCCGGATGCTCGGCGACGAGCACGCGGCTCGCCTCCATCTGCTCCGGCGTCGACGTGATGGCAAAGCGCGGACTGATGGCGTAGTGCGCGCGGCCACGGCCGTGCCACTTGGCAATCAGCGCCTTCGTCTCGTCATAGCCCTGCTGCGCCGTGTCGCGCAGCGCATCGGGCGCATTGCGGTCCATCATCACCTTGCCGCCAATCATCAGCATGCCGCGCGCTTCGGCCGCCCCAAAATAGGCGTCGACGCTCTCCGGATGCACCGAGCAATAGGCGGCCGCCGTGGTCGTGCCGTTCGCCAGAAGCTCATCCAGGAAACGGCCGGCGATGAAGTCGGCGTGCTCCGGTTTGCGGAACTTCTGCTCCTCGACGAAAATGTAGGTGTTCAGCCATTCGAGAAGCTGGGCGCCGTAGGAGGCGATCGCCTGCGTCTGCGGGAAATGCAGATGCGTATCGATCAGGCCTGGCAACACCAGATGAGGGCGATGGTCGGCGACCTTGACGCCGGCACCGGCACGACGGGCGACATCGACATGATCGCCGATATCGGCGACCTTGCCGCCGCGCACGAGCACGGCGCCGTCTTCGAAGTAGCGATAGGAGGTGGTGTCGTCGATGCCCTTCGGTTCCTCGACAAAGGTCAGCACACGGCCGCGGATCAGCAGATCGGTCATTGGGTCTTTCCTCCATTCACGACGGATTCGTACCAGGCGACGAGCAACTGCCGCTCCTCGTCCGATACGCCGGTGACATTGGCGGGCGGCATCGCGTGGCTGCGGCCGGCCTGCAGGTAGATTTCACGCGCGTGATTGGCGATCTCAGTGTCGGTCTCGAGCATCACGCCCTTCGGCGGGACGACGATGCCCTCCCAGCCCGGCTCCTTGGCATGGCACATGGAACAGCGGCCAAGCACCGTGTCGCGAACCTTCGGAAAGGCTTCCGCCGTCACGAACGGCTGTTGCGCGGCGGAAATCTTCGCCTCCTCGCCGCCAGCAAGAATCTTCGGCACGGTCGACAGCCACATGATGACGACGAAGAGCAGCGCAGTGACCAGCCAGGTCCAGGTCGGGTTGCCCTTGTTCGCGTGACGGGTGTTGAAATAGTGGCGGATGGTCACGCCCATCAGGAAGACCAGCGAGGCGATGATCCAGTTGTACTGGGTACCGAACGCCAGCGGATAGTGGTTCGACAGCATCAGGAAGAGAACCGGCAGCGTCAGGTAGTTGTTGTGGGTCGAGCGCTGCTTGGCGATCACGCCGTACTTGGCGTCGGGCGTGCGGCCAGCGATCAGGTCGCCGACGACCACCTTCTGGTTCGGAATGATGATGAAGAAGACGTTGGCCGACATGATCGTCGCGGTAAACGCACCGAGATGCAGGAAGGCTGCGCGGCCGGTGAAGAGCTGCGTGTAGCCCCAGGCCATGCCGACCAGAATGAAGTAGAGCAGCACCATCAGTCGGGTGTTGTCGCGACCGAAGGGCGACTTGCAGATCGTATCATAGGCGAGCCAGCCGAAGGCAATCGAGCCGAGCGAGATGGCGATCGCCACCGGCTTCGAGACGTCGAGCACGTTCGGGTCGATCAGGTAGAGGTCGGCGCCGGCGTAGTAGACCAGGCAGAGCATGCCGAAGCCGGAGAGCCAGGTGACGTAGGACTCCCATTTGAACCAGATCAGGTGCTCCGGCATGTTGGCCGGCGCAACCAGGTATTTCTGGATGTGGTAGAAGCCACCACCGTGCACCTGCCATTCTTCGCCATAGGCGCCGACCGGCAGGCCGGGATGTTTCTTCAGACCGAGGTCGAGGGCGACGAAGTAAAAGGACGAACCGATCCATGCAATGGCGGTGATGACGTGCAGCCATCTCACGGCAAAGGTCAGCCAATCCCAGGCGATGGCATAGTCGTACATGAAATTCTCCCATTTCTCCTCGGACCATTATGTGTCATTGCTGGAGGTCGCGGGAACGTCGCTGCTTCACCAACACTTTCAAAAAAATCTATAAAATAGCGACGGAATGGATAGGCTAGAGAGAGCCTGAAGGAGTGGGACGGAGGCATGTCTTATCTGGACAATGTGCGCGTCTTCGTACGCGTCGTAGAGCTTGGAACCCTGTCGGCAGCGGGTCGCGACCAGCGCGTGACGCCGGCGGTTGCAAGCAATAGAATCAAAGAGTTGGAACGCCATATGGGCGTTCGCCTGTTCAATCGGACGACGCGCAAGCTGACCCCGACGGAGCACGGTCGCGTCTTTTACGACGGCGCGGTGAAGATCCTCGAGGCTGTCAACGAAGCAGAAAATGCGATCGCCGATCTCTCGCGCAATCCGAAGGGCGCGCTGAAGATTACCGCTCCTTTGGGGATAGGTCGGCGGCTGATTGCATCGGGCATTCCGGAGTTTCACGACAAGTATCCCGACATCGAAGTGCGGCTTCGCCTGTCGGACCACAATGTCGATATCCTGTCGGAAGGCGTCGACGTCGCCTTCAAGCTCGGCATCCTCGAAGATTCGAACCTGCGCATGCGCGGCATCATGAATTGCGAGCGCGTTGTCTGCGGTGCGCCTGCCTATTTCGAGAAGCGGGGTATCCCTCAGACGCCCGACGCACTCATCGCCGACAAGCACGACTGTCTGCTGCTCAGGTATCCCGGTTCGAAAGAGTATTTCTGGACGCTCCAGACCATGGAAGGCGTGCGCAAGCTCGAAGTCACCGGACCCTATGATTCCGACGACGGCGACGTGCTGACGCAGTGGGCGCTCGACGGCCGCGGCATTATCAACAAGCCGCTGTTCGAGGTGAAGGCGCACATCAATTCCGGCGCACTCGTCCCGATCCTCGTCGACACGCCGCCGCTCAGCGTGCAGCTTGCGGCGATCTATCCACACAAGCGGTTCCAGGACCCCAAGGTGCGACTGATGATCGATTACATGGCCGAGCGCTGTCAGCGCCTGATCAACGGAATGCTGGCCTGACCGTTCGTCTTCCGGCCGCTTCGGTGTGGGCCAAGGAGCAAGACTGCACGCCCTAGGCATCGCCGGGGGCTGCCGGCGGCTCCTATCGACGGAGAGCTGGTTCTTTCGCCCGGCACGGGGCGATCTCAACGTAGTTTGCAAAAGAAAGAAGGCGCGCCGATGCGGCGCGCCCTCAACATTTTTCAGAGATCAGCGTTTCACGTCGCTGTGCTTCGACTTGCCGGGAACGCCGTCACCGCCGCCGTTGCCGAAGCCGTTGTTGGCGTGCTTGGGCTTGCCGCCACCGCCGCCGTCACCGCCGGTGCCGCCGCCATCGCCACCGGTGCCGCCACCATCACCACCCGTGCCGCCGCCATCGCCGCCGGTACCACCGCCGTCGCCACCGGTGCCGCCGCCATCGCCGCCCGTACCACCACCGTCACCGCCGGTGCCGCCGCCATCGCCACCGGTGCCACCACCGTCACCACCGGTGCCACCGCCATCGCCGCCGGTGCCACCACCATCGCCGCCCGTGCCGCCATCACCACCGGTTCCTCCGGCGCCGCCAGTCCCGCCGTCGCCACCGGTGCCGCCCGTGCTGCCTTCACCACTGGTAGTACCCCCATCGGCGTGGGCAACGCCGATCATGAACGGCGCGCTATAGTGCGTCAGCACCGCGAATGCCGTGGACAAGAGCAGAGCACGCGTCAGTTTCTTCATAGTCGTCTTCCGATCTGATGCGTCCCCGTCTCTGTGCAATTGCGTAAAACGCGATTTGTCTGAAAAGCACTAAAGAAAATCCTGGACGCGTTACTTCCGCTAAGGTCGACCTCAGCGTCAACCTTATTTTAGAAACTACTGATGATAGACAGATCCGGAAGCAAAGGGTAAGCGACACATTTGTGGTATGGCTTACGGCGCACGGGTCATGCGACCGATCCATTCGGGTTAGGGATCACGCTGTCGCAGCTGGCGGACGGCCGAGGCCGCTAGGCTCTGGACCTCTCGATCCCCGGAAGGTTGCCGATCGCCTCGACCAGGAAATCAACCAACAGACGAACACGGGCGATGCCAGAGCGTTCCGGCACGATCAGCAGGCTGAGCGGCACCGCAGGCAATGAATAGTCCGGAAGCAGCGGTACCAACACGCCGGCCTCGATCAGATCGTCGACGAGCCATCGGTGGGCAGGCGCGATGCCCTGGCCGGCGACGAGGGCCTCACGTGCAGCAAGCCCATGATCGATGCGAAGGCGTCCACCGAAGGGCACGGACAGATGCCGCCCGTCTGTGGCTTCGAAGTTGAGCCTGTCACTGCCGGCAATGTTCGACATGCGGATCCCCTCATGCGCCGAGAGGTCACTTGGGGCGCGCGGAAATCCGCGCGCGGCCAGGTAGGCCGGAGCAGCCACCAGAAGACGCCGGCTCTGCCCAAGCGGCCTAAGCTTCATGGAGCTGTCGCTAAGCGGCCCGAGCCGCAACGCGACGTCGATGCCTTCCCGCACGAGGTCGATGCGCTCGTCGGTCAGGCTCAGATCGACGCCGATGTCGGGATGCCTGTCCTGGAAAGCAAAGATCAGCCGGGTAACGTGCAGCACTCCGAATGCGGACGTGCAGGACACACGAATGGTACCGGCAGCAGCCCCACGCGCACCGCGCGCTTCGTCGCCGGCCTGTTCTACCAGTCGCAGGATCTGGACGCTATCGGCGTAGTAACGGCTGCCTTCGTCGGTCACCGTGACGCGACGGGTGGTGCGGCTAAGCAGCGGCACGCCGATCGCTTCCTCGAGCTCTCGCAGCTGCCGCGTCACCGTCGACTGGCCGATGCCGAACTCACGCGCAACAGCCGAAAGACTGCCCCGCTCGGCGACGCGCACGAAGGTGCGCATGCGTTCAAGCGTAACATCAGACTTATCCATTTTTCGGCATGATCCTATGCATTTCGAATATCTACCGCATAGGGATGGGGCGGTCTACCTAGAGTCTCAGTTGATGGCACCGAGGATATCGACCATGAAAGTTCTGCTTGTTTATGCCCACCCCGAACCGCGTTCACTGAACGGCGCGCTGCGCGATATCGCCGTCAAGACGCTTGAAGCCGAAGGCCACGAGGTTCGTGTCACCGATCTCTATGCCGAGGGATGGAAGTCCGAGATCGGTCGTTCCGATTTTCCGGCCCTTGCCCCCGATGCCCGGTTCAAGCCAAGCCGCGCGTCGAAGGAGGCCTTTGCCACCGATACGCTGACCGCCGACGTCAAGACCGAGCAGGAAAAGCTGCTCTGGGCCGACGCGCTGATTCTGCAGTTTCCGCTGTGGTGGTATTCAATGCCGGCAATCCTGAAAGGCTGGGTCGATCGCGTCTATGCCTATGGTTTTGCCTATGGCGTCGGCGAGCACAGCGACAAATATTGGGGCAGGCGCTTCGGCGAGGGAACGCTGGCCGGCAAACGCGCCATGCTTGTCGTGACGACGGGCGGCTGGGAGGAGCACTATTCGCCGCGGGGCGTGAACGGGCCGATCGACGACCTGCTCTTCCCGATCAACCACGGGATCCTCTTCTATCCCGGTTACGACGTGCTCCCGCCGTTCGTCGCCTACCGCGTCGACAGCCTTGACGACGCTGGTTTTCAAGCCACAGCGGATCAACTGAAAGAAAGAATGCACACGCTCGCGACAACTGCGCCCATTCCCTATCGCCGGCAGAACGGCGGGGACTATGCGATCCCGACGCTTGAACTCCGACCGGAGGTCGGTGACCCGCGCATCAACGGCTTTGCGCTCCACCTCAACGGTGCGCACCGGGGCGAAACGGCGCTCCGCTGACGGGCGGATTTGCTAACGAACAAGCTTGGCGGCAGCCGGCCGACGCGAGATGTCCGCTTGCACCGGCTGGCGAAAATTGAGCGCAGCCGCCATGACTTCGGCGGCGGCAAGCGCAGCGATCACCGCTGGCCGCTTGTCCTTCACCGTCGTGCCGCCGATCGGGCAGACCAGTCGGTCGAAGAGGTCCGGTCGACCGATCTCGCGCGACAGCCAGTTCTTGAAAGTGGAGCGCTTGGTCTTCGACCCGATCATACCGACATAGGAGGCATCGTCGCGGCGAAGCGCTTCTGCCGCGATCAGGAAGTCGAGCGCGTGGTCGTGGGTGAGGATGACGAAGGCGCTGCCGGGGGGCGCGTCGCGCACCACTGCCTCCGGCATCGCCGTCAGGCAGGTCTCGATGCCGGGAATGTCGGCAACGGCCGAAAGCTCATTCTCGCGGGTATCTACGAGAACGGTGCGCACCGGCACCAGGGAGAGCGCCATCGCCAGTGCATCGCCGACATGGCCCGCGCCGAAGACATAGACATGCGGCCGGCTGGCGATTTCCAGGTCGCTGCGTTCAATCAGCATGGCGGCTTTCTCCCGATCGATTCGTGTGAAGGCAAGCGCCACGCGCCCGCCGCAACACTGGCCGATCTCCGGTCCGAGCGGGATCGTCATCGCCTCCGGCGCGTCGCCGCGCTTCAGCGCCCTCCGGCCATGGTCGATCGCCATGTATTCGAGTTGCCCGCCGCCGATCGTGCCGAACAGGCTATCGGCGGCGACGAGCATCCAGGCGTCGGTATCGCGTGGCGTCGAACCGGCGGCACCGGTCACCTCCACAAGCACGCAGTCGCGCTCGCGTCGGAGAAAGTCCCTGATATCCTCGCGGCTCGCCACCATGACAATCAGCCCCTGTTACCCTTTCTGCCGTGCGGCCGCCCGCAGCCGCTCGATCGCCATCAGCACCCTTTCCGGCGTTGCCGGCGCATCGAGGCGCGGTGCTATACGATACTCCGCAACGCTCGCGGCCGCCATCGACAAGGCTTCCAGCACGGAGATGCCGAGCATGAAAGGCGGTTCGCCGACAGCCTTCGAGCGGCGAATCGTTTCTTCGCGGTTGACCGACCACTCGGCAAGCCGGGTGTTGAAGACGCGCGGGCGATCGGATGCCAGCGGGATCTTGTAGGTCGAGGGCGCGTGCGTGCGCAGCCGGCCCTTGGCATCCCACCAGAGCTCTTCCGTCGTCAGCCAGCCCATGCCCTGAACGAAGGCGCCTTCGACCTGACCAAGATCGAGCGCCGGGTTCAGCGAGCGGCCGACATCGTGCAGGATGTCGGTGCGGTCGACCTGATATTCACCGGTCAGCGTATCGACGCTGACCTCGGAGCACGAGGCGCCATAGGCGTAGTAGAAGAACGGCCGGCCCCGGCCTTCGGCGCGGTTCCAGTGGATCTTCGGCGTCTTGTAGAAACCGGCGGCCGAAAGCTGGATGCGGGCGCCATAGGCGATCTTGATGAACTCGTTGAAGCTCAAGCGTTCCGCTCCGATCCGCACCACGTTCGGTTCAAAGGCGACATCGGCCTCGGCGACGTTCCAGCGCTCGGCAGCAAACTTGACCAGCCGTTCCTTGATCTGTTGGGCGGCATTGGCAGCGGCCATGCCGTTGAGATCGGAGCCGGAGGACGCCGCGGTTGCAGACGTGTTCGGCACCTTGCCGGTCGTCGTCGCCGTCACCTTGATCCGGTCGAGATCAACCTGGAACTCGTCGGCCACCACTTGGGCGACCTTGGTATAGAGCCCCTGCCCCATCTCGGTGCCGCCATGGTTCAGATGGATCGAACCATCCGTATAGACATGCACGAGCGCGCCGGCCTGGTTGTACTCGGTCTTGGTGAAGGAGATGCCGAACTTTACCGGCGTCAGCGCGATGCCGCGCTTCACCACATTGTTCTCGCGGTTAAACGCGATCACCGCTTCGCGACGCTTGGCATAATCCGCCGAGGTTTCCAGTTCCTCGATAATGCGGCCGATGATGTTGTCTTCCACGGTCTGGTGATAGGGCGTGAGGTTTCGTCCCTCGCCGCCGTAGAAGTTCAGCTTGCGGATTTCCAGCGGATCCTTGCCGACGGCATAGGCGATGTCCTCGATCATTCGTTCGCCACCGACCATCCCTTGAGGGCCGCCAAAACCGCGGAACGCGGTGTTGGAAACGGTGTTGGTCTTCAGCGGACGCGAACGCAGGCGCACGTTCGGATAGAAATAGCAGTTGTCGGCATGGAAGAGCGCGCGGTCGGTGACCGGACCCGAGAGATCAGCCGAGTAACCGCAGCGTGCCGAAAAGACAGCGTCCACCGCCTCGATGCGCCCCTCGTCGTCGAAGCCGAGCTTGTAGTCCACGTGGAAGTCGTGACGCTTGCCGGTGGCGCTCATGTCGTCGTCGCGGTCCGGCCGGACCTTGACCGGGCAGCGGTATTTCTTGGCCGCGACGGCCGCAACGGCGGCGAAAATGTTGGCCTGGGTTTCCTTGCCGCCGAAACCGCCGCCCATGCGGCGCACATTCACGGTGACCGCGTTCGACGGAACGCCAAGCACGGTCGCGACCATGTGCTGCGTCTCGGCCGGGTGCTGGGTCGAGGAATAGACGAGCACCTCGTCGTCCTCACCGGGAATGGCAAACGAGATCTGGCCTTCCAGATAGAAGTGGTCCTGGCCGCCGATGCGCATCTCGCCTTCGAGAATATTCTTCGCCTTGGCAAAGCCGGCGTCGATGTCGCCACGCTCGAGCTTCAAGGGATCGATGACCAGCGGATAGTTGGCGGCAGCCGCTTCGAGCACGTCGGTCACATGCGGCAGATCGCGATACTCGATCTTGACCTTGGCGGCCGCGCGCCGCGCCGCTTCGCGCGACGTGGCGACAACCGCGAAGATCGGCTGGCCGTGGAACTCCACCTTGTCGGTGACGAAGATCGGTTCGTCGTGCTTGTGCGCCGGGCTGATGTCGTTTTCACCGGGAATGTCGGCGGCCGTCAGAACGCCGATCACGCCTTCGCTGGCGTTCACGGCCTCAAAGTCAATCGACAGGATGTCGGCGTGCGCCCGCTGCGAGAGGCCGAGATAGCCGTGCAGGGTGCCCTGGGGCTCAGGAATATCGTCGATATATTCGGCCGTTCCGGACACATGCTTGTGGCCGGACTCGTGCCGTTCGTTTTCGTGTACGCCGCCGCGGATGCGGTCGATGGGCTGCATCACGTTCATGGCTTCCTCCCTTAAACCGCGACAGCAATGGTGCGATCGAGACGGAGCTGGCCGCCACTCGACTGCGTTTCGAGATAGAAGCGGCGAAGCAGGTTCTTCGCCACCAGTTGGCGGTACTCCGCCGAGGCGCGCCAGTCCGTCAGCGGCGTGAAGTCCTGATCGAAGGCAGCGACAGCGCGCTCGATCGTCTCCTCGTTCCACTCGGCGCCTTTTAGCACCGCCTCCACATGAGCGGCTCGCTTCGGCGTAGCGGCCATGCCGCCGAAGGCGATGATGGCGTCGCTGACCCGACCTGCCTCGAAGGCGATGTTGAAGCCGCCGCAGACGGCGGTAATGTCCTCATCCAGACGCTTCGTCACCTTGTAGACGGCCACACGCGCGTTATCGGAAACGAAAGGAATGCGCACGCTTTCCACGAACTCGCCCGGCTCGCGGTCCTGCTTGCCGTAGGCGATGAAGAAGTCCTCGAGCACCACCGTGCGGCGGCGATCGCCCTTGCGCAGCGTGATCGCGGCGCCAAGCGCAATCAGCGCCGGCGGCGTGTCGCCGATCGGCGAGCCGTTGGCAATGTTGCCGCCGACGGTGCCCATGTTGCGGACCTGCTGGCCGCCGATGCGATCCCAAAGCTCGGTCAGTTCAGGGAAGTGCGCGACGATAACGGGGTAGGCTTCGGCGTAGCTGACGCCGGCGCCGAGCGTCACGCCGTCGGCATCGACCGTGATGCGGCGCAGTTCTTCAAGATGGGTCAGGTGAATGACCGGTGAGATGTCGCGCATGAATTTGGTGACCCAGAGGCCGACATCGGTCGAACCGGCAACGATCGTCGCCTTCGGGTTGGCTTCGAGCACGGCGGCGAAATCATCGACCGAGCCCGGCAGGATGAAGCGCTCGGTCTCGGAGCCGATTTCCACGCGACGGCCGTCCTGAAGTGCTGCCAGTTCGCCTGCGATCCGGTCGCGTTCGGCCACCAGCGGATCCTTGCCGATATCGCCGATTGTCGAGATCGCCTCGGCGGCGCGAATGATCGCGGCATAGCCGGTGCAGCGACAAAGATTGCCCTGCAGCGCCTTTTCGATTTCGGCGATCGACGGCTTCGAGTTCTCCATCCAGAGGCCATAGAGCGACATCACGAAGCCCGGCGTGCAGAAACCGCACTGCGAGGCATGCGTGTCGACCATTGCCTGCTGCACCGGATGCAACGGGCCAGCCGGCTGCGCCAAACTATCCACCGTCACGATATGACAGCCGTCGAGCGAGCCGACGAAACGGATGCAGGCATTGACGGATTCATACTTGAGCTTGCCGTCGAGCAGGCGGCCGACAAGCACGGTGCAGGCACCGCAGTCGCCCTCGGCGCAGCCTTCTTTCGTGCCCTTCAGATTGCGGTCGATGCGCAGAAAATCGAGCAGAGTCTGAACCGGCGAAACATCGGCAAGTTCGACGAGGCGGTGGTTCAGGATGAAGCGGATGGTGTTGCGGATCTGGATCGTCATTGCTCAGCTCCCGCGATAGGTGGAGTAGCCATAGGGCGAAAGCAGCAGCGGCACGTGATAGTGCGCGCCCTGGTTATCGATGCCGAAGCGGATTGGGATCACGTCGAGGAACGGGTTGTCACCGCGCTTGGCTGCGCCGCCGAGATAATCGCCCGCATGGAACTGCAGCTCGTAGGTGCCGGTCTGCATGCGCTCGCCGCTCAAAAGCGGCTCGTCACAGCGGCCGTCGTCATTGGTCTTGACGGACTTGATATGCGTCTGGCGATCGCCATCGACCCGGTAGAGCTCGATGCGCAGCCCTTCGGCCGGTTTGCCGCTGGCCGTATCCAGCACGTGCGTCGTCAAACGGCCGGCGTTTCCACCCTGAGATTGCATAGTTTTCGCTCCTCCCGAAGTCAGCTTTCCACCTCGCAGTATTCCGGCATTCCCACCCGCTTGGTAGCGACCGGATCATTCGAGACTTTCAAATTTTTTGGGGGGAATGGCTCGAAACAAATGCCGCTAGAAATTGGATGCAGAGACGAAAATGTCTGGAGGAGCTGCTTAGATGAGATACCCCCGCGATCTTCACGGCCACGGCCCGAACTTCAAGATCACATGGCCCGACGGCGCGCGGATCGCCGTGCAATTCGTCATCAATTACGAGGAAGGCGGCGAGAACTGCGTGCTGCATGGCGACCCAGCCTCCGAAGCATTCCTGTCGGAAATCGTCGGTGCGCAGGCCTGGCAGGGCCAGCGCCACTGGAACATGGAATCGATCTACGAATATGGCGCACGCGCCGGCTTCTGGCGGCTGCATCGCATGTTCACCGAGCGCGGCGTGCCGGCGACCGTTTATGGCGTCGCAACCGCGCTGAAGCGCTCGCCGGAACAGGTCGCCGCCATGCAGGACGCCGGCTGGGAAATCGCCTCGCACGGCCTGAAATGGATCGAACACAAGGACTTTTCGCCGGAGCGCGAGCGCCAGGAGATCGCCGAAGCGGTCCGGCTGCACACCATCGTCACCGGAGAGCGCCCGCGCGGCTGGTACACGGGGCGCTGTTCCGACAACACGCTCGATCTCGTGACGGAAGCCGGCGGCTTCGACTACGTATCGGACGCCTATGCCGACGACCTGCCCTATTGGCATGAGCATGCGGGGCGCCATCAGCTGGTCATCCCCTACACGCTCGACAGCAACGACATGCGTTTTGCCACGCCGCAGGGTTTCAACAGCGGCGACCAGTTCTTCAGCTACCTCAAGGACAGCTTCGACGTGCTCTACGCCGAAGGTACGGCCGGTGCGCCGAAGATGCTGAGCATCGGGCTGCACTGCCGCCTCGTCGGCCGGCCCGGCCGCGCCGCGGCACTCGCCCGCTTCCTCGATTATGTGCAGGGCCACGAGAAGGTGTGGCTCGCAAAACGCGTCGATATCGCCCGCCATTGGGCCGAAAACTACCCGTACAAGGCCTGGGACGATCGTCCGTCGCGGCTTGGCGAAGAGGCGTTCGTCGCCAGGTTCGGCGGCGTCTTCGAACATTCGAAGTGGATCGCGAAGCGCGCCTTCCAGGGCGAACTTTCGCCGGCCAACGACACCGCGATCGGCCTTGCCGCCGCCCTTTCCGCAGTCTTCCGCGAAGCTTCGGCCGAGGAGCGGCTTGCTGTGCTGATCGCCCACCCCGATCTAGCCGGCAAGCTGGCACAGGCCAAGCGCCTGACCGAAAGCTCGACCAACGAGCAGGCCGGTGCCGGCCTCGATGCGCTGACCGATGCCGAGCGTGAACGCTTCACCACGCTCAACGCCGCCTATGTCGAGAAGTTCAAGTTCCCGTTCATCATGGCGGTCAAGGGCCGCAGCAAGGACGAGATCCTCGCCGCCTTCGAAAGCCGGATCGGCAACGATCGCGATACGGAGTTCGAGACCGCGTGCCGGCAGGTGGAGCGGATCGCCTATCTGCGCCTCAAGGACATGCTGCCGAGCTGAGGGTCTCGCGATGACGATCGACGGCGTGAACCCGCCCGAATTCGCGCTGAACGCGATCAACCTTGCCTCCGCCGGTCTCGGCGCGCGGCCGGTCTTTGCAACCGACGAGTTCTTCGCGCCGCTCGAACGCATGCTGCAGGACGCGCCGCCGGTCTATCATCCCGGTGTCTATGACGAGAACGGCAAGTGGATGGACGGCTGGGAGACGCGGCGACGCCGCGGCCCCGGCAACGACCACGCCATCGTGGCACTCGCGACGAACGGCCTCATCCGGGGCTTCGAGGTTGATACCGCTCATTTCACCGGCAACTACCCGAGCGCTTGCGCCATCGACGCCTGCCTGGCACCGGATGGCCCGGACGATCGGACGGTCTGGACGGAGCTGGTCTGCCCTCGGCCGCTTGGCCCGAGCGCGCTGCATCACTTCGAAGCGCGGTCGGATTCTGTCTGGAGCCATGTGCGCTTGCGCATCTATCCCGACGGCGGCGTCGCCCGCCTTCGGGTTTACGGCGCGCCTGCGCTAGACCGGGCAGCGATCGGCGACACGGTGGTCGATCTGGCCTCATCATTGCTCGGCGGGCGCATCATCGCCTATTCCAACGGACACTACGGCCACCAGCGGCTGCTTGCGCCCGGACGCGGCATCAACATGGGCGACGGTTGAGAGCTGGCTCGGGAAATTTGAACAGCGGGGATAAGTGGAATTTCTGCCTGACTTTGGCATAGATGCCGGAAACAGGAGAGACCATGACGAGACGACCGCGCCGGAACCACAGCCCGGCTTTCAAGGCGAAAGTGGCGCTTGCCGCGATCAGAGGCGAACAGACGCTGGTGGAACTGTCCCAGCAGTTCGACGTGCACGCCAATCAGATCAAGCAGTGGAAAGACCAGCTCCTTGAGGGGGCGACGGGCGTTTTCGGCGATGAAGCCAAGACAGAACCGACGACACCCACAGTCGATGTCAAAACACTACACGCCAAGATCGGCGAGCTGACGCTGGAGAACGATTTTTTGTCCGGTGCGCTCGGCAAGGCGGGATTGCTGGGCGGAAAGAAATGATCGACCGCACGCACAGACTGTCGGTCGTGCGCCAGGCGAAGCTTCTCGGCTTCAGTCGTGGCAGCGTCTATTATTCTCCGCGTCCAGTGTCGGACGGCGATCTGGCGTTGATGCGCCGGATCGACGAACTACATCTCGACTACCCGTTTGCCGGGAGCCGGATGTTGCAAGGGCTTTTGAAGGCGGAAGGACTGCAAGCGGGACGGTTGCACGTCGCCACGCTGATGAAGAAGATGGGCATCGAGGCGATCTACCGTCGCCCGAACACCTCGAAACCGGCACCAGGTCACAAGGTCTATCCCTATCTCCTGCGAAAGCTGGCGGTCACCAGGCCCAATCAGGTCTGGGCGATGGACCTGACCTATATTCCGATGGCGCGCGGCTTTGTCTATCTCTGCGCTGTCGTGGACTGGTTCAGCCGGAGGGTTCTGTCGTGGCGGCTGTCGATCACGATGGAGACGGCCTTTTGCATCGAAGCGGTCGAGGAAGCACTTGCTCGGTATGGAAAGCCCGACATCTTCAATACGGATCAGGGCTCGCAGTTCACCTCCGTCGACTTCACTGCCGTGCTGAAGAAGGCTGAGATCGCCATCTCGATGGACGGCAAGGGCGCGTGGCGGGACAATGTCTTCGTCGAGCGGCTCTGGCGGTCGATCAAATACGAGGAGGTCTACCTCCACGCCTACAAAACCGTGTCCGAGGCCCGCGTTGGCATCGCTCGATATCTGTCCTTTTACAACACCCGACGCCCACATTCATCCCTTGACCGGCAGACGCCGGATCAGGCTTACTTCAACGCGCTGACACCGATGATGGCGGCAGCATAATCGAGGCGGAAATCCACTTAGCAAAACGCCCGAAACTGTTCAGACAAACCGAGCCAGCTCTGTTGGGAGACCCGCCGACGGCGCGAGCCCGGCAACGACTGGATCGTGGTGAAACTCGCCGCGCGCGGCGAGATCGACCGGATCGTGGTCGATACCGCCCACTTCAAGGGCAACTACCCGGACGCCTGTTCGCTGCAGGCGGCAGACCTTGGAGCGAACGCTTGCGAAGTAGCCGCATCCATTACGGCATCGTCGATGTTCTGGCGCGAGGTCCTGCCGCCGCAGAAACTCGCCGCCGACAGCATCCACACCTATGAAGCAAGCGCACTCGCGATCGCGGGTCCGGTAACCCACGTACGCTTCAACATCTTCCCCGACGGCGGCGTCAGCCGGCTGCGTGTCTTCGGGCGTATTGCGAAAGCCGGCATCTAGATCGTTTCGCCGAGGAGGCGAAGCGATCAAACTTCCAGGCAACCCATCAACATTGGACGGAGGAGCGTCACATGAAGGAGATCGTCATACAGCCGTTGACCCGGGAGGCCTTTGCGCCTTTCGGCGACGTGATCGAAACGGAGAATGCCAACAACTTCCCCATCAACGGGGGCAATGCAACCCGCTACCACGACCTCGCCAAGATCGATACAACAGGCGAAAAGGCCCGGCCCATGATCAGCCTGGTGCGCGGCGTACCCTATCCTCTGCCGCTGAAACTCACCATGGTCGAGCGTCATCCGCTCGGCAGCCAGGCCTTCATCCCCTTGAGCGACAATCCGTTTCTGATCGTCGTCTCCCGGGAAACCGACGAAGGCCCGAGTGAACCGATCGCCTTCAAGACCACCCCGGGCCAGGGCGTCAACATCGCCCGCAATGTCTGGCACGGCATCCTGACGCCGCTCGATGACGTCTCGGATTTCGCGGTGGTCGATCGCGGCGGCGAAGGCGTCAATCTGGAGGAACATTTCTTCAAGGAGCCGTTCCTGATCGTGTGAATGAATGCATGACCCGGTCGTCCGGTCGGGTTATCGGTGCGCCAGGGCCTCGCTGGCCGCCGAAATCGGACGAAGACTGCGACCTCAATAGCCGCCATCCCGCCGGAATTTTGTCGGCGTGTATCCGGTCACGCGGCGGAAATCGCGCGAGAAATGATAGGGATCCGGATAGCCGCAGACGGCGGCCACCGCCGAGACCTTGGCATCGGGTCCAACCAGCAGGCGTTTCGCCTGGTTGATCCGCTCGTGGCGCAGCCAGTCCATCGGCGTCGTTCCCACCATGTCGCGAAAGCGACGAAAGAGTTGCGACGGGCTCAGCCGCGCAAGCGCCGCAAGATCGTCGATCGTCCAGGGCCTGGCGAGATCGCCGCGCATCACCGACAGCACCTGAAGCAAACGGTCTTCACCGGACCTGTCCTCGGCCGGTTCGGCTCCGATCAGCCGTGGCGCGATCATGTCCGCCATCAGCCCCGCGATCGTGGCGCTCGACAGGGCGTCCGTCGCCGGCGAGCGTTCGGCAAGAAATCCGCTCACACTTTCGAACGCCGCCTGTGCCCTCCGCGGGTCTCTCGGCACGAACAATGGCGACTGCTGCACGCCGAGAAACTGGTAGAGCGCATCAAGCCCGTGTCCCTCGATCCCCATCCAGAGATAACGCCAGCTTTCGCTGTCGGCAGCGCAGCTATGCGCATAGGCCTGAGAGGTATCGAGCCAGGCAACACTGCCGGTTTCGGTCGGGAAACGTTGACCGTGCACCTCGATCAACCCGCGTCCGCCTGTTGTGTAGACGAAGACGTGCTGGTGGAACCGTTTGCGGATCGGCGCCTCGTCAGGGCGCGCCGTCCGGCTTCCGGCCACCAGCGCCAGATAGGGAAACGCACCTGCGAATTTTGCCGGGGTGTGGAAATGGATCTCTTCGCTTTCGGTCAGCATGCCATTTTCTGGCATCCGACGCGAGTTTTGTCCATCATCTTGCGACAGGGCGCCATTCACAGAGCTACGGCAGTGACGTTATCATGCAGCTTTATGCACGGAGAATTGCCCATGACCGAAGCCGCGCCGAATGGCGATGCCGCGAATTTCACCTTCGCGCCGCTGTCCCCGGATTTTGCTCGCGATCCCTATCCGACCTATCGCGCGCTGCGCGAAAAAGAGGGGCTGCACTACTTTGCGGATTTCGACATCTGGCTTGCCTCGCGCTTCGAGGACGTCTCGGCGATCGTCATGGACAAGCGCATGGTGCGCTCGCTCGAAGACCTCGCGACCAAGGAAGAGCTCTCAAAACTGCAGCGCGCCGCCAATTGGCACGACATGCCACACCACGAGCGTTTCGTGCAGTTCAGCCTGCTCGACAGCGATGGTGCCGTGCACGACCGCTTGCGCAAGCAGGTCTTCAAACTATTCACACCGGCTATGATTGCGAAGCTCCGCGACCAGATCCAGGCCTATGTCGACCGGCTGATCGATAGCCTCGCCGATCGCGGCGAGATCGACTTTGTCGATGATCTGGCCGCCCATGTTCCCGGCCATATCATCGGCCGCCTGCTCGGCGTGCCGGACGAGGACTGTCCGCAGCTGCGGATCTGGTCGGAAAACATCGTGCAGTTCTTCGACGTCGACCGATCCGACGCGCGCAAGGAGCTCGCCGAGCGCAATACGACCGAGTTCTACGAATACCTGACAGCGTTGAAGGCCGAACGTGAGCGGGCGCCGAAGGATGACCTCATCTCGGTGCTGATCGAGGCGGAGCGCTCCGGCGCCATGAACTTCGACGAATTCATCTCCACCTGCATGCTGATCCTGATGGCCGGCCACGGTTCCACGATCGATGTGCTTGGCAGCGGCATGCACGCACTCTTGCGCTTCCCCGAGCAGATGGCGCGGCTGCGGAGCGAACCCGGCCTGATCCAGACCGGCGTGCAGGAGATGTTCCGCTACGAGTCGCCGCTTCCGTTCTTCCACCGCCATTGCGTCGAGGACATCGAGATCTTCGGCCGTCGCTTCGAGCGCGGCACCAAGTTCGGCCTGCTCTATGGCGCCGCCAACCGCGACCCCAAGCAGTTCGAGAATGCCGACACGTTCGACATCGGCCGGACGCCCAACCGTCATCTCGCCTTTGGCGGCGGCGTGCATTTCTGTCTCGGCAACCACCTCGCGCGCCTCGACATGGATATCATCTTCAGCACCCTGCTTCGCCGTTTCCCAACCATCGAACTCGTCGACCGGGAGCCGGAATACAAGCGCGGTCTTTCTGTCCGTGGACCCAAGCGGCTGAAGATCGCCATCCGGCCGGCCTGATCCCATATCCTCGACACCAACAAACGCAATCGGAGAATACCCATGCCCAAGATCGTCTTCATCGACGCGGACGGCACGACGAAAGAAATTCAGGCGGAGATCGGCCAATCGCTGATGTCAGCCGCCGTGCAGAACGGCATCGACGCCATTGCTGCCGAATGCGGCGGCTCCTGCGCCTGCGGCACCTGTCACTGTTACATCGACGGCGAATGGAGCGACCGCCTGCCGGCGCCCGAGTTCCAGGAACAGGACATGATCGAGTGCGTCGTCAATCCGAACGAGCGCAGCCGCCTGAGTTGTCAAATCACGGTGTCGGCTGAACTCGACGGCCTTGTGGTGCATCTGCCCGCCGGGCAATACTGAGCAAATCCAGGAAAAGTGTGAAGCGGCTTTCCGTTCGGATTTGCGCTCTTTAAGCCAGATCGAGGCAAAAAGGCCGAAGCAACATTTCGTTGCTCCGGCCAGCACTTACGGGGAAATTCTGATCGGCCGAGGCGGCATGCCCCGGCCGATTTTCGTTATTCGGCGAAGAACGCGAAGCGCACGATGAAGAGCGCTGCCACGAGCTGGGTTGCCGGGTGGATGACGCTCCACTTACCGGTGAAGACCTTCAAGACGACATAGCTGACGAAGCCGAAGGCGAGGCCGTTGGCGATCGAGTAGGTGAAGGGCATGGCGAGTGCTGTAAGCGCTGCCGGAGCCGCTTCCGTCAGGTCGTCCCACTCGACTTCCGTCAGTTCGCGCATCATCAGGCCGGCAACGTAGAGCAGAGCCGGGGCCGTCGCATAGGACGGAACGGCAGCTGCCAGCGGCGAGAAGAACAGCGCGGCCAGGAAGAGCACGCAGACGGTGAGCGCGGTCAGACCCGTGCGGCCGCCGGCCTGGACGCCCGAGGCGCTTTCGACATAGGCGGTCGTGCTGCTGGTACCGATCAGCGAGCCGGCGACGATCGCGGTGCTGTCGGCGAGAAGCGCGCGGCCCAGACGGTTCGGCTTGCCTTCTTCCACCAGTTTGGCGCGCTTGGCGACGCCGATCAGCGTGCCAGTGGCGTCGAAGACTTCGACGAGCACGAAGACGAGGATGACATGCAGCAGGCCGCCGTGCAGGGCGCCCATGATGTCGAGCTGCAGGAAGGTCGGCGCGATGCTCGGCGGTGCCGAGACGATGCCCTTGAACTCGCTGACGCCGAGGATCATCGACAGGACGGTGACGACCAGGATGCCGATCAGGATCGAGCCGCGAACTTTTAGCGAGTCCAGAACGGCAATCACGAAGAAGCCGAGGATCGCGAGCAGCGGGCCAGTCTGCTTGAGGTCGCCGAGACCGACAAGCGTTGCCGGATTGTCGACGACGATGCCGGCGTTCTTCAGGGCGATGATGCCAAGGAAGAGGCCGATACCGGTGGCGATCGCGCTTCGAAGCGAATGCGGAATGCCGGCGATCAGCCAGCTTCGCACGCCCGTCACGGTCAGGATCAGGAAGATCACGCCCGAGATGAAGACAGCACCCAGCGCCTGCTGCCAGGTGAAGCCAAGCGCCGCAACGACGGTGAAGGCGAAGAAGGCGTTGAGGCCCATGCCCGGCGCCATGCCGATTGGCCAGTTGGCGACGAGCGCCATGACCGCAGAGCCGAGTGCCGCGGCAATACAGGTTGCGACGAAGACGGCATCCCTATCCATGCCCGTGCTCGACAGGATGTCGGGGTTGACGAAGATGATGTAGGACATCGTCAGGAATGTCGTGATACCGGCGATCACCTCGGTGCGCGCCGTCGTCTGATGCTCTTTCAGCTTGAATAGTCGTTCAAACATCTTTCCTCCCTTGGCGGCGTCACCACGACGCAGCCGAACGACAGTGAGCGGGAAACCGTCTCCTCCAGTTCCCGACCAGTGCATTTCGAACGCCCGGATGTTCCCGGAACGATCGCTTCGCTTTAGGCTTCGTGCCGGCTGGCGATCGTCCGCCCTCTTTCGGACGACGCGAATGCCTCTTGCACAGCCTTTGGATTGTGCGACTTCCGGACGCAGACCGCTAGCCGTCCATTCCCGGGATCGATGATGAAAGACTTTCAAATTTTTCGGAGAATTTGAGGGGCTGCTGGCCTACACTTGCGGGGGTATTTTCCACCATTCGCGCGACTGGAAATGCCGCAAACAAATATCTTGAAGGCCTATTGACCTTCCAACGGTGGGAGACGCCATGTTTGTCTCACAACCGAACCAAGGAGACAAGCATGCAGAACTACAAGATCGACAACATGACCTGTGGCCACTGCGCCGGCGTCGTCCAGAAGGCGATCCTGAGCGTTGACCCGCAGGCAACGATCAAGGTCGATCTCGGCAATCGGGAAGTCAGCGTCGAGACCGCCGCAGCGGCAGGGCCGATCGCAGACGCCCTGAAGGCGGCCGGATACGAGAGCCGCGCGCTCTGAGCGCACGCTCCCTCCGACACCTCCCGTCACAAAACGCCCCGGCTTTCCGGGGCGTTTTGTTGTCAGGGCAATGTTTCGGTCACCGTCAGCCGGCGACGGCTGCGGCCCCCTCCGGCTGGCGCCCGAGCATATCCGGATGCCGTGCCAGGTGCTCGAACAGGCGAGCGACCGCTTCGGCGCCGGGATCGATGTGCCCTTCGAGTTGCTTGGCATTGATGTAAGCGGCACGCCCTGCCCTTGCCCGCACCAGCGTCGCGGTCAGATTGGCGCCGTCGCGCGCCGCCTTGGAGGCCGCGCCGATGCTCGCGTCGAGCGCGTCCAGTGCCGGAGAAAGCGCGTCGACCATGGTGCGGTCGCCGATCTGCGCCCCGCCGATTTCCTGCATGCGCGCCAACCCGGCTTTCAGCGCTTCGCGGATCGAAAGCCCGCTCGAGGCGCCATCCCCGGCGGCGGCAAAGAAGATCGCCAGAAGCACGCCCGAAGAGCCGCCCATCGTCTGGCTCAACTCCTGCCCGATGGCGCGGAAGAGCTGCGTGTGGTCGGATAGCGGCAGGCGATCGAGGGCCTGAATGAGTGCCCGTGCGGCGCCGGCGAGTGTCGAGCCGGTGTCTCCGTCTCCGGACTTGGCATCGAGTGCATTCAGGTCCTTTTCCGCATCGATCAGCAGGTTGCAGCAGGCAAGCAGGAACTGCCGCGTCGCATCGTGCCGCGAAGGCAGAGGCGAAATCGGCGTCAGGCCATCAGGCAGGGCGCGTACATTCACCGGCCTGACGGCGGTCACGCCTGGCCAGGCCGGAAGCGCCACGGGCCGGGACAACAGCTCCAGCTCGGCCTTGTCGGCTGGGTAGACGGAGACGGAAAAGCCGCGCATGTCCAGCGACGTCATCATCGGCGCAGGTCCGACCAGATGCACGATCCGATCGGCGATCGCCGACTGGGCGAGTTCGTGCATGAGAATAGACATTTCCAGGATAGACGTTCCGCCGAGATTGTTGACGAGCACCACGTGCGGCTTGTCCTCCATCGCCGCCTGCAGGCGCTCGACCATGGCGGCAACAGCGCTTCTCGCATCGGAATGCACAATCTGTTCGACGCCAGCTTCGCCATGGATGCCGAGGCCGAGTTCCGCATGGCCTTCGGGGATGCGATGTTCCTTCGGCGAGCCCGGAACGGTGCAGGTATCGAGCGACATGCCGATGGTGCTCGTGCCCGATATGACCTTGCGCGCCGCATTGGCGATCGTATCGAGGTCCGCCCCGCTTTCTGCGAGCGCTCCGGCGATCTTGTGGACGAACAGGGTACCGGCGACACCGCGTGCCTGCGGAAGGTACGGCAGCGCGATGTCGTCATCGACGATGACCATGCTCACATTGAGGCCGTAGGCGCGGGCGCGTTCGGCCGCGAGGCCGAAGTTCAGCCGGTCACCGGTGTAGTTCTTGACGATCAGCAGGCAGCCGGCAGGTCCCGTCACCGCCAGGATACCGGCGAGGATCGCGTCCACGCTCGGCGATGCGAAGACGTCGCCGCAGACGGCGGCCGTCAGCATGCCCTTGCCGACGAAGCCGATATGCGCGGGCTCGTGTCCCGAGCCGCCACCGGAGACGAGCGCGACCTTGCCCTTGTCCCAGTCAGAGCGCAGGACGACGCGAATGTGCGGATATCCGTCGAGGCGGCTGAGCGCGCCGCCGGATGCGGCAAGAACCCCGTCGATCGCTTCCGTAACCGCATTTTCCTTGCGGTTGATAAACTGATTCATGTTCGCCTCCTAAGCGATGCGCATTCCGGCCGCGTCGAAGAAGAGCGGCTTGTCTGGCTGGATCTTGATAGTCTCGCCGCCGCGGAACCCGGTATGGGGGTCCGTGACCGTCACGAGGTTGTGCTGCTTGAACGTGAGATGCAGGCGCGTCTGGTCGCCCAGATGTTCGACACGGGTCAGAAGTGCATCTTCTCCGGCGCCCTGGACGATATTTTCGGGGCGAAGGCCGATCGACTGCGCCTTGTCCGGCGCGCCCGCAAAAAGCTTGGCAGGCAGGACGTTGATGCGCGGCTGGCCGAGGCGGGTCGCGGCGTAAACGCTAACCGGCGCTTCGTAGACCTCTCTTGGTGATCCGAACTGAACAAGCCTGCCCTCTTCGAGCACACCGATATGCGTTGCCATGGTCATCGCTTCGATCTGGTCGTGGGTGACGTAAAGAAGCGTCGCCCCGGACTTTGCCTGAATGTTCTTCAGTTCGACGCGCAGATCGGCTCGAAGCTTCGCGTCGAGCGAACTCAAGGGCTCGTCCATCAGGTATATCTGCGGGTTTCTGACAAGCGCACGCCCGATCGAAACGCGCTGCATTTCGCCACCGGACAAGGCGGTCGCCTTGTTGTCGAGCTTGTGCGAAATCTGCAAGACCTCGGCGATGGCGTTCACCTTTTCGTCGATCGTCTTCTGCGGCGTTTTCAAGAGCGGGGATTTCAGCGGAAATTCCAGGTTCTGCCGGACGGACAGATGCGGGTAGAGCGAATATTGCTGGAATACCATCGCCACGTTGCGCTGCGCCGGCGTCAGTCCTTGCACGGACATCCCGCCGATAAAGATCTCGCCGCTATTAGGCGTGTCGAGCCCCGAGACCATGCGCAACGTCGTCGTCTTTCCGGCGCCTGTCGGGCCCAGGAGAACCACGAACGACCCGTCCGGGATCGTCATCGAGACATCGTCCAGCGCTGTGTGGGTGCCGAATGTCTTCGTCACGTTTCTTAGGATGACTTCAGCCACGGCGCAGCACTCCCTCGTTGGCTTCGGAGACAAGAGCACGACCCGTCTCCGCATTGAAGAGCGTCAAGGTCCGCGCGTTGAAATCGAGACCGAGAAGCTCGTCGGTACGGGCTGCCTGACTGGAGGGCGTGCGCGCCTTGATCTCGCCATTGGGCGTTTCGATCGTGACGATCTGTGTCGTGCCGAGATACTCGACGGCGATCACGCGGCCTCTGTAGCTGGAGTCGTCGACGAAACGGACATGCTCGGGACGCACACCGAGCGACAGCGTGCCGGCCCTGCCCTCACGCGACGCCGGCACCGCCACCTTTTTCCCACCGAGATCGATGCTGTCGCCGCCGATACCGATCATGCCCTCGAACTCCAGAAAGTTCATGGACGGGGAGCCGATGAACTTGGCGACGAACTTCGTCGCCGGCCAGTCGTAGATCTGCTGCGGCCGGCCGAATTGCTCGATGACGCCGTGGTTCATGACGACGATCTTGTCACCCATCTGCATCGCTTCCAGCTGGTCGTGGGTCACATAGACGGTGGTGGCGCCCATGCGATCGTGCAGCGCCCGCAGTTCCCCCGCCATATGTTCGCGGAACTCCGCGTCGAGCGCGCCCAGCGGCTCGTCCATGAAGAAGGCCTTCGGGTTGCGGACAATCGCCCGGCCGAGCGCAACACGCTGGCGGTCACCGCCCGAGAGCCCGCCGACCGGCTTGTCGAGAATGCCTTCAATTCTGAGGATCTTTGCCACCTCGGCGACACGCGCCGCGACATCCGCCTTTTTCATCCCCTGGCTGACGAGCGGATAGGAGATGTTCTTGCGTACGTTCATGTGGGGATAGAGGGCGAACATCTGGAAGACGAAGGCGATATCGCGCTCCCTCGCCCGCTTCATGCCGACCTCTTCGCCGCCGATATAGATCTGGCCGCTCGTCGGCAGCTCCAGTCCCGCCATCATCCGAAGCGTCGTCGTCTTGCCGCATCCCGATGGGCCGAGCAGCATGAAGAACTCGCCGTCTTCCACCGTGAAGCTCGAAGACTGGACAGCCGTGAACGCTCCGAACTCCTTGCGCACATTTTCAATTCTGATCTGTGCCATGGGTCACTCCGGAAAATGGCTGACGATGATGAACATGACTGTTCCAAGCAGCGTCACGAGGAAGGAGAAGGAGTAGAGCGCGAGCGACACTGGCTGCATGAGCATGACCACGCCCAGCGCGATGAGCACCGATGCCACCATTTCCCATGCGCCACGGCGAAGGCGGAGCAACTGGTTGAGGAAAGCTGTCATTTTCTTACCGCTCCGAAGGTGATGCCGCGCAGCAGGTGTTTGCGAAGCAGGATCGTGAACACCATCACGGGGACGAGGAAGAGGGTCGCACCGGCCGCCACCGCCGGCCAGTCCTGCCCACCGACGCCGATGATCGTCGGGATGAAGGGCGGTGCGGTCTGCGCGGTGCCCGACGTGAGCAACACGGCGAAGGCGTATTCGTTCCAGGCGAAGATCAGGCAGAAGATAGCCGTCGACGCGATGCCGGTCGCCGCCTGGGGCAGCACGACCTTGTAGAAAGCCTGGAAGCGAGTGTAGCCGTCGATCAGAGCTGCCTCTTCATACTCGATCGGGATCTCGTCGATGAAGCCCTTGAGCAGCCAGACCGAGAGCGACAGGTTGACTGCCGTATACAGCAGGATCATGCCGGCATGGGTGTCGTTCAGCCCGAGCGAGCGGAACATCAGGAAGATCGGAATGGCGACCGCGATCGGCGGCATCATGCGCGTGGAAAGGATGAAGAACAGCAGGTCGTCCTTGAGCGGCACCTTGAAGCGCGAGAAGGCATAGGCCGCGGCCGTTCCGAGCACGATGCACAGGACCGTCGAGCCGAACCCGATGATGACGGAATTGTAGAAGCGCTCCGGGAACCGCGACGGGCCGGCGATGATCAGCCCATCCTTGCGAACGAGACGCTCGTACCAGGTCTTCGGTTCGCCCATTTCCTTCAGTTGTTCTTCCGAAACGCGGGTGCGCGTCGTGAAGAGGTTCACATAGCCTTCGAGCGTCGGCTCGAAGAAGGTCTTCGGCGGATAGGCGATCGCGTCAGAGGGCGATTTGAAACCAGTTCCGATGATCCAGAGCAACGGGAGAATGGTGATCACCGCATAAAGCACGACCAGGGCGCCTGCGAACCACTTCTGCCGTGCGGATGGCTCCGTTACAGAAAAGCTGCTCATCTCTGCTTCACCTTGTTGAGTGCTTTGACATAGATCGACGCAAGGCCGAAGACGGTCACGAAGAGGATGACGGCATAGGCGGACGCGTATCCGGTGCGCCATTTCTCGAAGGCTTCACGCTTCAGGTTGATCGACGTCAGCTCCGTGATCGAGCCCGGGCCACCGCCCGTCAGCTGCACGACCAGGTCGAACATCTTGAAGTTCTCGATGCCGCGGAAAAGGATGGCCAGCATCAGGAACGGCAGCACCATCGGGATGGTGATGGTCCAGAACTGGCGCCAGCTGCTGGCCCGGTCGCATTCCGCCGCCTCATAAATGCTGCTCGGAATGGAGCGCAGCCCGGCAAGGCAGATGAGCATGACGAACGGCGTCCACATCCAGGTGTCGACGATGATGATCGCCCAGGGCGCCAGCGACGTGTCGCCGATCATCGAGAAACTGGACGGGTCTGCTCCGGTCAGGAACCCGATCGCGTAATTGAACAGGCCGATCTGCGGCTGGTAGAGAAAGGTCCAGAAGTTTCCGACGACGGCCGGGCTCAGCATCATCGGGAGTACGATGATGGTCGTCCACAGGTCGTTGCCGCGGAACTTCTTGTTGATGAGATAGGCGAGAGCAAAGCCGATCAGCACCTGCAGGACGATCGTCCAGATCAGGAAATGGGCCGTCGCCTGCATCGTCAGCCAGATGTCCTTGTCGGTCAGGATGTTCAGGTAGTTGCGCAGACCGACGAACTGAACAGGTTCGTTCGGGCGGTTTACGCGAAAATTGGTGAAGCTCAGCCGGACGGTCCAGATCAGCGGAAAGATGTTGATCGCAAGCAACAGCACAATGGACGGTGCGACGAAGATCCAGGCGATCGCGCGGTCCGACAAGCCTCTGATGCGCCGTGCAAGCACGGGCGGCGTCGCGTGCGCAGCGCGATCGATCGAAGAATGGAGCATGGTATTCCCCTAAGGCATTGACGAATTGGCATGCGGGGCCGGCGCGAGAGATCGGCCGGCCGGCCCCGCATGGACGCTTCCGCCGGGAGGCGGCGGGTGTTTGCGTCAATACTTGCCTTCGTCTTCGAAGATGTCCTTCCAGTCCTCAGAGAGACCGTCGAGCGCATCCTTCGCCGTGCCCTGGTTGGCAACGACGTAATCGTGGAAGCGCTTCTGCGAGGCCTGCAGCAGCGAGGCGTAGGACGGCTCGGCCCAGAAGTCCTTCACGATTGCCATCGAATCGAGGAACGTCTGCGCATAGGGCTGGCTCGTGGCGAAGCTCGGATCCTCGACCACGGAGCGCAGCGCGGAATAGCCGCCGAGTGACCACCACTTTTTCTGGATTTCAGGCTGCGCGAACCACTTGATGTAATCCAGTGCTTCCTTCTGCTTGTCGGACGCTGCGACGACCGAGATGCCCTGGCCGCCGAGCTGGGCGAACTGTACACCGGTCGGACCAGCAGGATTGGGGAAGTAGCCGGACTTGTCGCCGCCGACATTGGCGTCGGCATGGATGCCGGGCCAGGTGAAGGCAAAGTTCATCTGCAGGGCGACCTGGCCGGACTTGTAGGCGTCGATATCCTCCGACATGTAGGCGTCGGAATGGCCGGGCGGTGTGCAGCAATCGTAGAGCGCCTTGTAGAATTCCAGGCCCTTGACCGCGTCCGCCGAGTTGACGAAGCCGTCGAGCTCATAGGCTTTCTTCGGATTTCCGTACTCGAAGCCGTAGCTGTAGAGCACGTCCATCACGCCCATGGTAATGCCTTCTGAGCCGCGCTCCGTATAGATGGCAGCGCCATAGACGGTCTTGCCGTCGACCTGGCGCTTCTGGAAGAATTCGGCGATGTCCTTGAGTTCGGCGAAGGTCTTCGGCACGGCGAGATCCCGGCCGTATTTCTGCTTGAACTCCGCCTGGAGTTCGGGACGCGAGAACCAGTCCTTGCGATAGGTCCAACCGACCACGTCACCGAACGCCGGCAGAGCCCAGTAGTTCGGCGAATTCTTCGGCCATTCCGCGTAACCGATGACGGTTGCGGGAATGAAGTCGTCCATCTTGATCCCTTCCTTGTCGAAGAAATCATTGAGCTTGATGTACTGGCCATTCTCGGCGGCGCCGCCAATCCACTGGCTGTCGCCGATCATCAGATCGCAGAGCTTGCCGCCGGAATTCAGCTCGTTCAGCATCCGGTCGGCGAAGTTCGGCCACGGCACGAATTCGAACTTCATCGTGTTGCCGCTCTTTGCTTCGAAATCCTTGCTGAGCTCGACGAGCGCATTGGCCGGATCCCAGGCGGCCCAGCAAAGGGTCAGTTCGGCTGCGGAAGCGTGCGTACCGGACGCACCCGCAATGGCAAAATACGCTCCGACCATGACTGTCGAGCTCAACAGAATCCGTTTCATCATTGGGTTCCTCCCCCTTGTACCTTCTGACCTCCATCAGAAGGAAAGCGCCCTGACCGGGCGGTTGGCGTACCTAAATCCTCTTGGCACTAGCGGTGGGCGCGGCCGCATTCAGGGCCTGCGTTCTTCGCTGAAGGATTCATAACTGAGGTGCGCACCTCAACGCAAGCGATTTTTGAGGTGCGCACATCAATTCTTGATTTCGCGGCGATTTTGGTGGAGTAGATTGGGAACGATACACACTGGGAGTTCCGCATGCGGCCAACAGCCAAAGATCTTGCTGAGGCAGCGGGCTTGAGCCTCGCAACCGTCGACCGCGTGCTGAACGACAGGCCGAATGTCAGCCCGAAGGCCGTTCGCAGTGTTAACGAAGCCATTGAGCGCATTGGATTTATTCGAAACCCGGCAGCCGTCAGCCTTGCCCGCAACAAGAGCTACCGGTTCCGGTTCGTGCTGCCGACGAGCGGCGATCTCTATCTGGCGGAACTCATCCACCGGGTGGAAGAGGCGCGGGTGTCGATGAAGGGGGATCTCATCGACCTTGACGTCGTCCAGATCCCGATCGACGACCCGCACAAGGTTGCCAAATACCTCGCAGATATAGACGAGAACGAATTCGACGGGATCGCGATGATGGCGCCGGAATCGCCGCAAGTGCGCGACGCGATCGGCCGTCTGATCGAACGCGGCGTCAAGTTCGTGCAGTTTCTGTCCGGCCAGGAAAAGCTCCCGACCGCCGATTTCGTCGGCGTCGACAACTACGCCGCCGGCGCGACGGCGGCCAAGATCATCGGCCGGTTTGTCGGCAAGAGGGCGGGAAAGGTCCTGATCGTGGCCGAGACGATGCAGTCGCTCGACAGCATCCAGCGACGCTTCGGCTTCGACGATATCGTCAACTCACAGTTCCCTCACCTGCAATGTCTGCCCTCGGTCGAAACCCACGGCGACGAGCGCAGGGCCACCCAGATCCTCCAGCGAGTCCTTGAAAACAATCAAGAGGTTGCGGCGATCTACGTGTTGAGTTCCGAGGCCCGGATCCCGCTCGAGGGCGCCGCATCTTTCACCGATCTGCAAAAGATCACGGTGGTCGTCCACGAACGCACCCCCTTCAGCGAACGTGGCCTGCGCGACGCCAGCGTTGACGCCGTCATCGCCCAGGACCCGGGACACGCGGTGCGCAGTGCCATCCGCATCATGCGCGCGCGAACGGATTTTCGCGAACCGCACGCCGCACAGGACAAGATCAGAATAGAGGTCCTCCTCAAGGAGAACCTCTGACCCTCGGAGAGTGCATCTTTGACGTGCGCACCCCAAGCAGATGGGGCAACGCCTGATCGCGACGGCGCCGCCGACAGGCGCGTGAGGAGGCCCGCCCCACGCACCCGACTATGACCAGGCGCCTTCGTTCAAGGCGATCGAGGACAGGCGCGGACCGCTAAATGACGTGGGTGGATGCGGAGATCAGGCGCGCGCTTTGGCGCGCACCTTCTGCGGCTGCGCGGACGGTTGCTGGCTGGCGCTGCCGCCATAATTCACCAGCATCTGCATGGCTTTCTCTATTCCCGCGGGACTGTTCGGGTCGGTGTCGTTCGCGCGACACCAATCCTCGTGCTGCTGTTTGATCACGTCCATGTCGGCGGTAGAGAATGTGCCGGGCATTCTTCGCCCTCCCTTTAAAAAATCACACCAAAGAGAAAACTATCACAACGGCGGAAAGAGGCTCCCCGCACAACTAGGGGGTTTGCGCCCTCGAACAGCAAATTCCTTTGCGCAGCCGCCTTTGCGCAGAGCTATGACGGGCACCTGAACATTGCTCGCGCCGAGGCAAACTTGACACGATCGGCGGCATCGCGGCAGCATGAGGGGTAACTCAAAGCCGTGACTTGGCGAGACCTGCAGTTCGGCGGAAGACCGAGCAAACGCGTTCTGGCCCGGTCGGGAGGGAGGGAAGTGATGGGGTATGATTGGAGCGGCTCGCGCGAACGGCGGATGAAGGTCGCACGGTTCAGTGCGGCGCTGACACTGGCCGCAATGTTCGTAACCGTAGCGGCGCAGGTCGTGACGAGAGCAATTTGAGCCCGTCCTCTTCGTTATGATGCGGACGAAGACGCCTTCATCCGGGCGTCGACCTCCCGCGCCACACCATGGGGTGCCGGAAGAACGGAACCCAGGCTCCCCATGGACAGCGAAAGGCAAGTCTCGGCCGCCAGCGGCTACCTCTCCTGATATGTCCGAGCATGCTCGATAGGCAACGGGAGGTCTTGGCGGCACGAGCATGAAGGGCACATGACGACGACCATCAAATCCAACGAGACACAGCCCGAACGTCTCAAGATCGGCTTCGTTCTGGCGCGGTCCTTCACCCTTTCGGCATTCGCGCTCTTCATCGACACGCTGCGACTTGCGAGCGACGAGCTCGACAAGTCCGGCCGCATCCGTGCCGACTGGCAGGTGCTGGGCAACACGCGGCATCTCATCGCCTCCAGTTGCGGCGTGCAGGTGGCGCCGACATCCGACCTCGTTGATCCAGCGGGGTTCAACTACATCGTCGTGGTCGGCGGCCTGCTCAACAGCAAACAGCCGATCGACGACGACACCGTCCGCTTCCTCCAGAAGGCGGCGGCGCGCAAGGTGCCTCTGATCGGTCTCTGTACTGGGACATTCGTCCTTGCCGAAGCGGGCCTGATGACGGGGCACACCGTCTGCGTGAGCTGGCTTCATTATCAGGCGTTCCGCGAGCGGTTCCCCGATCTCAAGGTTCGTTCGGACCGTCTCTTCAATCTCGATCGCACCCGTGGATCCTGCGCTGGCGGCAGCAGTGCCGCCGACATGGCGGCCCATATCGTGCGCCTGCATATCAGCAAGGAAGCCGAGCGAAATGCGCTCGAAGTGCTGCAGATCGACAAGGCCCGCTCGCATCTTCATGTCCAGCCGAGAAAACCGCTGGCGATCGAGAGCAACGACCCACGCCTGAATGCCGCTCTCATCATCATGGAGCAGCACACGGACAACACGCTGTCGATCCCGGAGCTGGCCGCATCCGTCGGCTTGTCCCGACGGCAGCTCGAACGCCTGTTCATGGACAAGGCGAAAATGTCGCCGGCGCTCGTCTATCGGAAGTTTCGGCTGGAACGCGCCAAGCATCTGCTGACGCAGACGAAGGCGCCGTTGATCGACATCGCGCTCGAAGTCGGGTTCGAGAACGCCGGCCACTTCTCGCGGATTTTTGCAAAAACCTACGGTCAATCGCCGAGCAAGTTCAGGGCCACGCTTTCGGCGTGACCCGTCACAGGCGATCCTGCCGACAGCGCACTGGCCATAGCCGCCGCCGTCGGCTCATCAGTTTCCTCAGGCCTGACCGCTGCCCGCCGATACTGCTTCCTTGACGGCGAGCTCGGCCATGGCCAGTGCTGCCTCCCGCGTCGCTGCCGCCGCGATGAAGCGGCCGTTGTGGCAGAACCGCGCGCCAGCCACGCCGCAAGCCGCCTCCAGCTCGCCGTTCGTCAGGCCGGCCCAGGCAGCCGGCAGATCGGCGCGCAGCTCAAACCCTTCATCGGCCTTGCGAATGCCCGTCAGGCACCAGTCATTCTCGCGCGGATGAACGACGAACAACAGGTGGTCGGCGCCAGCTTTCACGATCGCCGGGCGGAACGGCATGCCCCGCGGCAGTTCGAGCACTCGGCTCTCACCGGCAAGGGCGATCTGCTGCAGCACGAGCGCCTCGGCCCGAAGCTTGGCGGCGCGTTGCGACACGCCAGCCTCGACGAAGGCGCGCGCGATCGAAAGGGCCTGATGGAAGCTGCGGTCCTCGGCCTCCTGGCCGGATTCGTCGAAGACAGGCTTCAAGGTTTCCAGCAGCGCCGACAGCGTCAGCCCCGCCAAGGGGCCGGCCACGGAGGGGTCGAGCGCGCCGTTATCGACCAGATCCACCGGCAGCACGAAGCGCGCATCGAAGGCCGCATGGACCGCCTCCACATGGGCCTCGGGAACGCCGAACGCTGCCAGATAGGCGCGACCGTAATGCTTCCAGATCAAGCCGAACGAACTGTAGGGCTGGCCATCCTCTCTAACCGGCGCCCCGCGCTGATGATGATCGAACAGCCCGGCTGCGGCATCATACTGGCCACCAACATCATAAATGATGCGGTCCGCCCCGGGCTTCAACCATTCCGACGCCCGGCTGCGAACGAGGCGAGCCTCAGGGAAAAGCCGCGTAAGGATGACGCTGGAAAGCAGCTCGTCGGCGTGGAAACCACCGGAATGGGTAACGAGAAAGTCTGGGATCATTCCGAATGGCCTTATGGTTCGTGACGCGTGTGTGCGGCACGACATAGCCATTGCCCGCGGTGACCTCAACCCGTCATCGCGCCTTCGTCGCAGTGTTCTGCCCTCAAGCTATCCAAAATCCGGCGCTAGATGTCGTGCCAGTCCTGATGCTGCCCCACGCGTTCGCAAGCCGACGACATCACTGTCATCAGGTCCGCGACCTTAGCAGCCAAGGCCGACCTCCCCGTCAACCAACCGACGGAGCTGTTGCCGTCACGCCTTGCGCAGCATATTGCTCTAACGCGCCATTTCGAAGATCGCCTCGCCGGAAATCGGGTCCGTGACCCCGAGATCCTGGCTGAGTTCCAGGAGCGTATCGCGGAACGTGTCGAGGTTCGCCTTCATCATGGGCCGTGCCGCGGCGATCGCCTCAAGGCTTTCCCATTGGGCAATTGAGAAATACGATCCATCCGCTGACTTGCTGAGCGCCATCTTTCTCAAGCCTTCAAAGTCGCGACCAGCGCTGCGAAAAAGCTGCTCAAACCGTTCCTCTTGACCGGGTCTAACGCGGAAACGGACACAATTATAAGCCGTCATCCTAACCTCCCTATGGGACGCAACTTCTACAGGATGGATCCGATGCAGTTCACTCGCAAGAGGCACGCGAAGCACGGTCGCAGCCTTGCGATCGCCGGCAAACCGGGAGCCATTCGAACTGCGCTTTGACAAACCTGCCGGGCATCGCGGCTGAACTTGGGTCGAGGCGGCTTCATCGTGCATCGCGGGCCATTATCGCTGCGGTGGCAGACCTCTCCCAGCCGCTCTGAAGATGGCGTGCAGAAATCTCTTTTGCGCCCTTGACCTTCCCATCGTTGGAAGCCCCATGTTGTGACAAAAGACAGAGAAAGGAGCACGATCATGGGATCTGTGACCCCCATTAGAACAAACGACCTCGAAGCGATGTCCGCCGCCGCATTGAGCGCCAGCATTCCCGTCGAGGGCATGACCTGCGCATCCTGCGTGGCGCGCGTCGAAAAGGCTATTCGCGCTGTGCCTGGTGTGACCGAAGCCTCGGTCAACCTTGCAACGGAACGCGCCGACGTCCGCTTCGATGCCAGCACCAAGTCGGCCGACATCGTCAAGGCGATCGAGAATGCCGGATATGGTGCGGCCGAAGACACGGTCGAGCTCACCATCGAAGGCATGACCTGCGCGTCCTGCGTCGCCCGCATTGAAAAGGCGCTGAAGACCGTTCCGGGCGTCACCGAAGCCAACGTCAACCTGGCGACCGAGCGCGCTTCGGTGCGCATAACCAGGGGCATCGCCACCGCCGCCGCACTCGAAGAGGCGGTTCGCGTTGCCGGTTATGCCGCCAAGCGCATCACCGGCGACGAAAGCGTCGACCGCGAAGGCGAGAAGCGCGAACAGGAGACGCGAAAGCTTGCGCGCGCGTTGCTGATTGCCGGCGTCCTGACGCTGCCGATCTTCGTGCTTGAAATGGGCTCGCACTTCATCCCGGGCGTGCACGAATTCGTCATGAACAATATCGGCATGCAGGAAAGCTGGTATCTGCAGTTCGCGCTGACGACGCTGGTGCTCTTCGGCCCGGGCCTGCGTTTCTACCAGAAGGGTGTCCCCGCCCTCTTCCGCCTGGCGCCGGACATGAACTCGCTGGTCGCGATCGGCACGTCCGCCGCCTGGATCTACTCGGTCGTTGCCACATTCGCGCCGGACCTTCTGCCCGACGGTACCGCCAACGTCTACTATGAAGCTGCAGCCGTCATCGTCACCTTGATCCTGCTCGGCCGGTTCCTCGAGGCGCGCGCCAAGGGCCGGACCTCCGAGGCGATCAAGCATCTGATGGGCCTGCAGGCAAAGACCGCCCGCGTCATCCGCAACGGCGAGACGGTCGAGGTGCCGCTGTCCGACGTGCAGACTGGCGACACCGTCGTCGTGCGCCCGGGCGACCGGGTTCCTGTCGACGGCAGCGTCCTCGACGGAACCTCCTATGTCGACGAATCGATGATCACCGGCGAGCCGGTTCCGGTCGAAAAGGTGGCCGGCAGCGAAGTCGTCGGCGGCACGATCAACAAAACCGGCTCCTTCACCTTCCGGGCCACCAAGGTCGGCGCCGATACGGTGCTGGCGCAGATCATCAAGATGGTCGAGCAGGCCCAGGGCGCCAAGCTGCCGATCCAGTCGCTGGTCGACCGCGTCACCGCCTGGTTCGTGCCAGCCGTCATCGCGATTGCGCTTTTGACCTTCGGCGTCTGGCTGGTCTTCGGTCCGGATCCGGCGCTCACCTTCGCGCTCGTCAACGGCGTCGCCGTGCTGATCATCGCCTGCCCTTGCGCCATGGGCCTTGCCACCCCGACCTCGATCATGGTCGGCACCGGCCGCGCCGCCGAAATGGGTGTGCTCTTCCGCAAGGGCGAGGCACTGCAGACGCTGCGGAACGCCGCCGTCATCGCCGTCGACAAGACTGGTACGCTGACCAAGGGCCGCCCAGAACTGACCGACCTCGAAACCGCCGAAGGCTTCGATCGTGATACCGTGCTGACGCTGGTCGCCGCCGTGGAGACCCGCTCCGAGCACCCGATCGCCGAAGCAATCGTCGACGCAGCCAAAGCAAAGGGACTGGCGATCGCTGAACCGGCCAGGTTCGAGGCAATCCCCGGGTTCGGCGCCAGCGCCGAGGTCTCGGGCCGCACGGTCCATGTCGGTGCCGACCGCCTGATGACGCAGCTGAAGCTCGACGTGTCGGCCTTCGCCGACCAGGCGGCCCGCCTTGGCTCGGAAGGCAAGAGCCCGCTCTATGCCGCGATCGACGGCAAGCTGGCGGCGATCATCGCCGTTGCCGACCCGATCAAGGAGACGACGCATCAGGCGATCCGCATGCTGCACGATCTCGGCCTGAAGGTCGCGATGATCACCGGCGACAACCGCCGCACCGCAGAGGCGATCGCGGCCAAGCTCGGCATCGACGAGGTAATCGCCGAAGTGCTTCCGGATGGTAAGGTCGCGGCTCTGAAGAAGCTGAAGCAAGGCGGACGCGCGGTCGCCTTCGTCGGCGACGGGATCAACGATGCGCCGGCGCTCGCCGAAGCCGATGTCGGCCTGGCGATCGGCACCGGTACGGACGTCGCCATCGAGAGCGCCGACGTGGTGCTGATGTCCGGCGATCTCCTGGGTGTGCCGAATGCGATCGCGCTGTCCAAGGCGACGATCCGCAACATCAAGGAGAACCTGTTCTGGGCCTTTGCCTATAACGCGGTACTGATCCCGGTTGCCGCCGGCGCGCTCTACCCGGTCTACGGCCTCTTGCTGTCGCCGATCTTTGCGGCCGGTGCCATGGCGCTGTCGAGCGTCTTCGTGCTGGGCAATGCCCTGCGGCTTCGGGCCTTTCGCCCGGTTGCCGCAGCACAGGCGGCCTAGGTTCGATCGTCTCCCCGGCTCTCGCCAGCATGGCGGAAGCCGGGGAGAGCCCTTATATTCTCAAGGGAATGGCCGCACGGCGGTAAAAAGGATGACATCATGAATATCGGCGAAGCTTCCCGCGCCTCCGGCGTCTCGACAAAAATGATCCGCTACTACGAGACAATCGGCCTCATCCCGCAGGCCGACCGCAGCGAAGCCGGCTATCGCAACTATGGCGACAACGACGTCCATACGCTGCGCTTCATCCGCCGCTCGCGCGATCTCGGTTTCACTGTCGAGCAGATGGCGGGCCTCTTGGCGCTCTGGCGCGACCGCGAGCGCGCCAGCGGCGAGGTCAAGAAGATCGCGCTCGAACATGTCGAGATCCTGGAGCGCAAGGCCGAGGAGCTGAAGGCGATGAGCCGGACGCTGAAACATCTCGCCGCCCATTGCCATGGCGACGGCCGCCCGGACTGTCCCATTCTCGAAGATCTCGCAGACGCCACGAACGCGCCGACGAAGGCAACCGAGCCCGCCCGCTTCGGTACGGCCGGCATCGATCCGGTCCGCAACCGGCGGCACGGGTGACGACGAGTGCGCATCCTGGAGCCTCACGCATTCGTGACGGCGCCAGGCGCAAGCATCATTGACAGGAATCAAAGGCGTTTCTACGGATCGATCATGGAGAAGGTGCGAACCACATATCTGCGTTTGCTGATAGTGCTGAAGCTGGCGATCGCTTTGTCGCTGGCCGTGCTGCCTTTTTCCACCGCCTCCGGCATGATGCATGCGGCCGCGCACGGCTCGATGCAGATCGAGGCAGCCGCCAATCCGATGCAAGCTGCGACCGAGCATTGCCCGAGCCTCGACAAGGGCAAGGTGAAGCCGGCACAAGAAAACGGCAAGTCGGACAAGAAGGATTGCTGCAAGACCTTCTGCGCCGCCGTGGCGGTGCTCGGCGATGTCGACGGAAGCCATCCGGCTTTCCCGCGCTCCATCCGCAATTTCGGCCCGCACCCGCAGCTCACCCCCGGTGAGCTCGACGGCCTTCATCGTCCCCCAAGAGCCTGATTTCGTTAATCCGTGACCGCTGCTGCGGGTCTCCGTTGGTCTTGGTCGACGGAAGGATCTGCAGTGGTGCGAAGCGTTGCCGTGGTTTCCGCGTGTCCGATGTGACGCTCGACCACCTCTAGCGCCGTCCGCGACAAGGCCCGCCCGGTTTCATCCGGTCGATCGCCGGCCTCTGCCATTCACATTTCAGGTTTGACCATGAAACGTTTGTTTTCCATGGCGCTCCTGCCCATCATCCTGGGCGGATGCGCTGCCACATTGCCTGCCGGGGTCTCAAGCCTTGGCGATCCCGCCAACAGCACGAGCGGCATTCGAAGCACGCAATATCGCAGCCCCATTTCGGGCTACACCCACCGCGAACCCACCGGCCCCAAGGCCTGGGGACCCCTCAACGACGCACAGTCGACCGCCAAGGGAGACGCGTCATGAGGCTTCGCAAGCTCAACCTCGCTGCCGCCATCGGTCTGCCCCTCGTGCTCGCCGGCTGCGTGACCGAATACTCGGCCAAGAACGCGGGCTTCACCACCGTGGATGCCAAGGTCTCGACGGCCGCGACCAAGAAAAGCGTCTGGATCCAGAACCGCGTACAGGCAGACAAGGTCAATGCCGAGGTCAAGGCGCTCCTGAAGCGCAAGACAATCGACGCCGACACCGCCGTTCAGGTCGCACTCCTCAACAACAAGGGCCTGCAGGCCGCCTATGCCGATCTCGGCGACGCGTCGGCGGATGCCTGGCAGGCGACGTTGTTTCTCAACCCGACTGTCTCGATCGGCACGACCGGGATCGGCACACCGGAACTGCAGGCCTACAAGGCGATCGAGGGGCTGGTCACCACCAACATCCTGGCGCTCCTGACCCGCGACAAGACCATCGCGGTCGCCGACGCGCGTTTCCGCCAGGCGCAGCTCAACGCCGCGCTCAGCACGCTGCAGCTGGCCGCCGAAACCCGCCGCGCCTGGATCGAAGCGGTTGCCGCATGGGAAACCGTCGCGCAACTGAACCAGGCCCAGGCGGCTGCGGACGCCTCCTCGGAACTCGCCGCAAAACTCGGTGAGACCGGCGCCATGGGCAAGGGCAACCAGGCGCGAGAGCACGTCTTCAACGCTGAACTCGCCGGCCAGGCAGCCGAAGCCCGGCTTGCAGCCCGTCTTGCCAAGGAAAACCTGACAAGGCTGATGGGTCTCTGGGGCAGCGATGTCGACTACCAGGTGCCCAACCGCCTGCCGAACCTGCCGAAGACGCTGGCCCGCAAGGACAGCATCGAGGCGGAAGCGCTGAAGCGCCGCGTCGACCTGCAGATCGCCCGCCTCGATCTCGAAGCCGTGGCCAAGTCCTACAAGCTCACCGAGGCGACCCGCTACGTGACCGACCTGGAACTCGTCGCCGGTGCGGAGGCGGAACGGGAGAAGGAGGATCATGGCACCAAGGTCGAGACGACCGGCCAGTTCGAGCTCGAATTCGTGATCCCGATCTTCGACAGCGGCAATGCGCGCATGCGCAAGGCCGAGCTTGCCCATATGCGCTCGGCGAACCTGCTGGCGGAAAAGGCGGTCAACATCCGCTCGGAAGCACGCTCCGCCTACGAGGCCTATCGCTCGCGCTACGACATCGCCCGGCACTACCGCAACAACGTCGTGCCGCTGCGCACCAAGATCGAGGAAGAAGCGACGCTCAGCTACAACGGCATGATCACCAGCACCTTCGAGCTGCTTGCCGACGTCAGGGCCAAGGTCAATTCGACCGTGCTCTCCGTCAACGCGAAGCGCGATTTCTGGCTGGCCGATGCCGATCTGATGACCGCAATCCACGGCGGCGGATCGGGCGGATCGGCTGGAGGCGCGGCAGCGCCCGCGGCAGCGGAAGCCGGCGCCGGACACTAGGGCGGGAGCAGGAAAAGTGTGTGCGGTTTTCCGTACGCATCCCGCCCTAACTCAAAAAAGGATCAGATATGTTCAACAGAAGAAACTTCATCGGCGCCGGTGCTGCTCTCGTTTCGACCGCCGCCTGGGCCCAAACCTCAAACTCCGGCCTGCCCGAAGCGGCAAGCATGGACAATGCCGCGACCCAGAAGCCGCTCGTGCCGACGAGCGGACCGGACTACAACCCGGTCGTCACCCTCAACGGCTGGACATTGCCGCACCGTGTGAACAACGGCGTCAAGGAATTCCACCTTGTCGCGGAGCCGGTCGAACGCGAGATGGCCGACGGCATGACCGCCTATCTCTGGGGCTATAACGGCCAGTCGCCAGGCCCGACAATCGAGGCGGTCGAAGGCGACCGCGTGCGGATCTTCGTCACCAACAAGCTGCCGGAACACACCACCATTCACTGGCACGGCATGATCCTGCCTTCGGGCATGGATGGCGTCGGCGGCCTGTCGCAGCCGCATATTCCGGCCGGCAAGACCTACGTCTACGAGTTCGACCTCGTGAAATCCGGCACCTTCATGTACCACCCCCATGCCGACGAAATGGTACAGATGGCCATGGGCATGATGGGCTTCTTCGTGGTGCACCCGAAGGATCCAAACTTCATGCGTGTCGATCGGGATTTCGTGTTCCTGCTCAATGCCTATGACATCGATCCCGGCACCTATGTGCCGCGCATCATGGAAATGACCGACTTCAACATGTGGTGCTGGAACAGCCGGATCTTCCCGGACATCGACCCGCTGGTCGTGTCCAAGAACGACCGCGTGCGGGTCAGGGTCGGCAACCTCACCATGACCAACCATCCGATCCACATGCACGGCTACGACTTCGAGGTGACCTGCACCGATGGCGGCTGGGTGCGGCCGGAGGCACGCTGGCCGGAAGTGTCGATCGACATTCCCGTCGGCGCCATGCGCGCCTACGAATTCGACGCCAAGTACGAGGGCGACTGGGCGATCCATTGCCACAAGTCGCACCACACGATGAACGCGATGGGCCACGATATCCCGACCTTCATCGGCGCCGACAAGAAATCGGTCGCGGAAAAGATCCGCAAGGTGAAGCCCGACTACATGCCCATGGGTACGGCCGGTATGGCCGACATGGGCGAAATGGAAATGCCGCTCCCCGACAACACGATCCCGATGATGACCGGCTGGGGTCCGCACGGCGCGTTGGAGATGGGCGGCATGTTCTCGGTGGTGAAGGTGCGCGAAGGCATCTCCGCCGGCGATTACAGCGATCCCGGTTGGTACGAAAACCCGCCGGGAACACAGGCCTGGGAATGGACCGGCGCATTGCCGGAACCGACGCGGGCCAAGGATGCCAAGACCGTGCTCACGCCCAAACCGTGAGAGGGCGGCCGACTGCAATGACCTCTTTCAAATCCATCAGGAACATTACGATGAAGAAATCAGCACTCGCTCTGGCGCTCGTTATCGCCTCCGCCCTTTCCTCCCAGGCGCTCGCCAGCGGCAGCCACGCCGGCGGCCACGACAAGGTGTCGATCGGCGAGCCCGGCGACAGCAAGAAGTCGACGCAGACGATCCGCGTCACCATGAAGGAAACCGACGACGGCAAGATGATCTTTACCCCGGCAACCATCAAGGTTCGCCAGGGCCAGACGGTCCATTTCGCCATCAAGAACGCCGGCGAACTCGCCCACGAATTCGTGCTCGACGACAAGGCGACGATCCAGGAACACAAGATCACCATGGAGAAATTCCCCGACATGGAGCACGACGACCCGAACGCCATCCGGCTCGAGCCGGGCAAGTCCGGCGACATCTACTGGACCTTCACCAACGACGGCACCTTCGAATTCGCCTGCCTGGTGCCAGGCCATTACGACGCCGGCATGCACGGCCCACTCGACGTCGTGAAGAAGTAACCCGAGAAAACAGGAAAGGATGAAACCATGAAAACCGTAGGCAAACTCCTCGCAGCGCTCGCATTGGCTGTTTCCACCGCCACCTTCTCCCTACCCGCCCAGGCCGCGGAGTTCACCAAGGGCGTGGTCAAGAAGATCGACACCAAGGCCAAGAAGGTGACGATCGACCATGAGGATCTGAAGAACCTCGACATGCCGGCCATGACCATGGTGTTCCGCGCCGATGACGCGGTGCTTGCCAAGCTCAAGGAAGGCGCGTCGATCGAATTCGTCGCCGACCGTGTCAACGGCAAGCTGACCGTGACCGAGATCAAGTAGCAGCGACAAACTGCCCGGGTCGACTTTGCGCGGCCCGGGCGCCACAATCCTGAGATCAGGCAAGAATGGAAAGGAATGTTCGATGAACGTATTACGCAGGCATTTCGTGGCGGGCACGATCGCGGGCATCACCCTCTTTGCGACGGGCGCCGTCGCGGCAACCGGCACCATGGCCGTCTACAAGGATCCGCAATGCGGCTGCTGCGAACAATGGGCCGACGCAATGGAAGCGGCCGGCTACAAGGTCGAGGTGCGCGATGAGGCCGACATGTCGGTGATCAAGACGCGCTTTGCGGTTCCGGCCGACATGGAGGGCTGCCATACCGCCGTCATCGACGGCTATGTCATCGAGGGCCATGTACCGCTCGAAGCGGTAAAGAAGCTGCTGGCCGAAAAGCCGGATGTCGCCGGCATCGCGGTTCCCGGCATGCCTTCAGGCTCGCTCGGCATGGGCAACGATCCGCAGGCCTCGTACGATGTCTACACCATCGCCAAGGCGGGCGGCGCGAAGTCGACGGTTTATTATCAGGTCCGGCCGGCGAACTAAGCCGCGCTTCGCCCTCTAAGAGAGAGCACACAATCCAAGACGCCTTCGCGACGGCGAGGGCGCCTTGGCTTTCAATGAAGCCAGCGCCTGAATAAGTTAGGGGTTCTCCGGGCCGATTGGCGATTCCAGCACCTGCGGCTCTCCGATCTCAACCGCATGCCCGTCAAGGTCACTGAAGCGGAACACACGCTGGCCCCATGCCTGACGCTCGACCGGATGGATCAGGTCCACATGCGGCGCAATGCGCGCGAAGGCCGCATCGACATCCTCGTGCTCGAAATAAAGCAGCAGATTTCGCCGCCCGTAAGGCTCATCCGAACCAAACTCTGTTCGCCAGACGGTCCGCTCCAGCGAACGTCCTTCATGGATCGCGAAGCCGCCTTCGAAGAGGACGAAGTTTCCGAAATCCTCGCGAACCGTCAGGCCAACAATCTTCTCGTAGAATTCCCGGGAGTGATCGATGTCGCGGACGAAAGGGATCGGATTGATGAACCGCATGCAAGTCCTTTCGTAACGTGCCGAGCAGATAGACAAATCTATCTTCGCTGCCGCGCGGAAGCCAAGAAATTCAGGCGGCGCGCCAGCTGTCGTCTTCACCCCGCTGAAGCAAGGGCGTTTGAAACACTCCGACGACACGCTCCGGCCAATGCGGTGCACGGTCCGCAAGCGGCTGGTGCCAGCGCTCGGTCTGCAGCATGGCCGCGCCGATCGCGACCGGCTCGATGCCGCAGGCTTCCATCAGCGTCAGCCCGGCAAGGATCGACGTACCGCTGGAAATGACGTCATCGATCAGAGCCACGCGCTTACCCTCAAGCAACGGCAACATGCGCGGATCGACGTAGAGACGCTTCTTCTGGTCGGGCGTGGTGATCGAGGAGAGCGGCACGGAGAGATCGTCGACATACCAGAACTTCTTGGACGTCCCGAGTGGCACGTAGCGGCTGTGGCCGAGCTTGCGGGCAACGGCAGACGCAAGCGTGAGGCCGAGCGTCGGCAGACCGGCGACGACTTCGGGCTCATAGGGTGCGAGCTTCGCCGCAAGTTCCGTTGCCAGTGCGTCCTCAACAGCAAAGCTCGCCTGGTTGACGATCAGCGAGGCCAGCGCATGTTTGCCGTCGGCGAGTTGACGGATCGGCAGGAGAATCTGCCTGGCATCGCCGAGGGACGCCGGGAAGAAATCGCGATAACCTGCCTGAATATCGAAGCTTTTCGGCGGGTAGATTTCCTGCCAGAAGTCGTGGGGCTGCATCGGTCCGGTCCTCGTCTGCGCGCTTTCGCCCGAAATGAAAGGCGATCAAAAAGGCCGGCTTGGTGTTCTGGTTCCGGCCGTTTTCGTCTATACCGTTTGCGACTTCGATCAAACCGAAAGGGCGCTGCGGCTCAAGCAAAGCACGCGGAATTCACAAGCCCTTCGCGCAATGAAACATGGGAATGCCTGACGATGCGCCTGCCAGACGGAATAGCCGACGACCTCACCTTCCTCACCGACTTCCGTCGCGACCTGCATGCCCATCCGGAACTCGGCTTCGAGGAGGTACGCACCAGCGATCTCGTTGCCAAGTGGCTTGAGGAAGCGGGTCTAAAGGTCCACCGAGGCTTGGGAAAAACCGGCGTCGTCGGCACGCTGCAGGTCAGCAACGGCACACGCTCGATCGGCCTTCGCGCCGATATGGACGCGCTCGCCATGCCGGAGATCGCCGACCGTCCCTACAAATCCCGCGAGGCCGGAAAGATGCATGCCTGCGGTCATGATGGTCACACCACCATGTTGCTCGGCGCCGCCCGCCATCTGGCTAAGACCCGTAATTTCTCCGGCACGGTGCACTTCATCTTCCAGCCGGCCGAGGAAGGGCGTGGCGGTGCGAAACGCATGGTCGAAGACGGCCTCTTTGAACTTTTCCCCTGCGACGCCGTCTATGGCCTGCACAACATGCCGGGCCTTGACCCGGACGAAATGGCCGTCGTCGCCGGTCCGCAGCTTGCCTCTTCGGATAGCTGGCGGCTCACCTTTCGCGGCGTCGGCACCCATGGCGCCAAGCCGCATCTCGGCCGCGATCCGGTGACGGCCGCCGGCACCTTCCTTGCCTCGCTGCAGTCGATCGTCGGCCGCGTCGTCGATCCCTTACAGCCAGCCGTCGTCAGCGCCTGTTCCGTGCGCGCCGGCGACCCGAAGGCGCTCAACGTCATCCCCGATATGGTGGAAATCGGCGGCACGGCCCGCGCCTATACGCCCGAAGTGCGCGATCAGCTCGAAACGGAGATCGGCCGGCTCGCGCGTGGTACCGCCGAGATGTATGGGATTTCCGTTGACTACGAATTCGAACGCCGCATTCCGCCCGTCGTCAACGACGCCGATGCCACTGCTCGGGCGTTGAGCGCCGCTCAGGCGGTGTTCGGCAAGAAGACCCGGACGTCATTTCCACCGTCGACCGCCGGCGACGATTTCGCCTTCTTCGGGCTGGAAGCGCCCGGCTGTTACGTCTGGCTCGGCAACGGCCCCGCCGTCGACGGCGCGCTGCACCACAACACTGCCTATGATTTCAACGACGACGCGATCGGTCCGGGCGCCACCTTCTGGTCGACCCTCGTGGAGCAGGAACTGGCACGCGCCGAGTAACGCTTGCATCGCGAAGAAGCAGGCGGGAGCGTGCGATCTCAAGGATTTAGAACCTGCGCTTGAAGGGCGAGGCAAGCTGTCATACGGAAATGACGTCGGACTTCAACGGCCGCCCTGCCTGGGCGGCCGTTGAATGTCAGGCTTCAAGGATCTCCAGGATCGGGCTTTCCATGACCTTGCCCGTCGCCACGTCGGCGATGCCGCGATCGGTCTGGTGCGGTCCGGCATTGCAGGCGAGCGTCGCGCCGAAGCAGGCCTTGAAGACCAGGTAAGGCGGCTGCCAATCGACGATGCGGCCGACTGCTTCGCGGAGTGCGGCAAAGCTATCCGCCACCTCTTCCAGCGGCTCCTCGGAGACCAGCCCCGCGAGCGGCAGAGGCAGGAGTGCATCGACCTTGCCGCCGGACACAGCGGCCATGCCGCCACCGGCAGCAATCACCGCGTTGGCGGCGACCGCCATATCCTGCGCATTGCCGCCGAAAACCGTGAGGTTGTGGCTGTCATGCGATACCGTGGTTGCAAAGGCGCCGCGCCAGGCACCCCAACTCGACAACAGTCCAACAGACGGTCGGCTGTCGGCGCGCCCGTGACGATGCGCCACGGCGATCAGAGTCGTCCCCTCGGGCGGAATGACGAAGCCGCCCTCGACCGCGGCAACGGCATCGCCCCATTGGGTAAAACGCGGCCGGTCGATGGTCGCGACGCGGACCTTCGTGCCATCTGCTGGAATGCGGAAATCGTTCTCCGACAGCGGCGCGATCTTCATCGTTCCGTGCAGGGTCTCGGCGGCGATGCCGCAGAGCGGCTCGATCATCCGTCCGGCGTCTGCAATCGTCTTGCCGTCGACGATGACCGTGCTCGCACAGAAATCAGCGAGATCTTCGAAGATCACGATGTCCGCCCGACGCCCTGGCGCCACAAGTCCAAGATCATGCCGGCCCAGGCGGACCGCGCCGTTCAGCGTTGCCGCCCGAAGCGCCCATTCGGCGGGCAGGCCATAGCGCACCAGCCGGCGAACGACGTCGTCGAGGCCGCCGGAATGGGCAAGATCGTCCGGGAAAACGTCGTCGGTGCAGAGCGTTACCGTCTGAGGAAGATGGCCCAGAGCCTTGATCGTTTTGACGAATTCCGGCAGCAGGTGATCGTGCGAGCCGCGCAGTTCGATCGAAAGCCCTGCCCTGAGTTTTGCCAGCAGATCGTCGCCGGAAACGAGCTCATGGTCGGAGCTGACGCCGGCGGTCACGAAGGCCTGGAGATCAGACCCCGCAAGGCTGCGCGCATGGCCATTGACTGGCTTGCCGGCGGCAAGCCCCGCCTGAACGATCCCGGTGATGCGCGCCTCACCGTCGATGACGCCGCGCATGTTCATCATTTCGGCGATGCCGCCGATTTCCGGCCAGCTCAAAATGCCGGCGATCACATCAGCGTCGAAATCGGCACCGGCCAGCTCCAGGCCGGGTGCTGACGGCACGCTCGACGGTGCCAGCAGCACCGTGCGCAGCGGCAGATCGCGACTGGCATTTGCGGCCCAGCGCACGCCGGCCACACCGTTGACATTACCAAACTCATGCGGATCCCAGACGACGGTCGTCACGCCACGCGGCAGCACCGCATTGGCATAGGTCGCCGGCGTCACCATCGAGCTTTCGACGTGCATATGGGTGTCGATCAGACCGGGCGAAACGTAAGCGCCCGTCGCATCGATCATGGTTGCCGCATCGGAGCGCGTGCCCGGTTCGTGGACACTTGCGATCAACGATCCAACAAGGCCGATATCGGCCGGGCGAAGCTCGCCCGTCACCACGTCGACGAGCGTACCGCCCGAAATCAGAACGTCGAACGGTTCAGCACCACGCGCTGCCGCCACTGCCCGGCTGCGGAGCGCCGCATCCATCAAGTCCTGAGGCTGCTCTATGGAACTCACTTCTGCGCTTCCTTCATCAAAGCGCCCAGGATCTGAGCCCTGGTCGTCTCGACATGGGCATCGACGGCATATTCGGCATTGAAGATCGCGTGGCTTTCGCGCGTTTCGACGACGGTGCGCCCGCGGGCCAGCGTCCCTCCGAGTTCGACATCGATGCGCGCCTTGCGAAACGAGATTGCGCCCGGATTGACGAAGGCAACGGCAGCGCAAGGGTCGTAGATCGCCATGCCCGGCCGGCCGCGACTGGTGCCGATCGAAATGAAGCCGGCAAGCAGATCGGCGATGAGGGCGGCATGGACGCCACCCGCCGAGCGGATCGGCGCGACGTCATCGGGGTAGGCAAAGACCTTGCGGCAGAGATCGAGATCGACCATGCGCAGCGGCAGGCCATGCGCGATCACGATCGCCAGCGCTTCCGGATCGGCGAAGGCGTTGAATTCGGCAGATGCCGTATGGTTGCCGCTGGTGACGCCGCCCCCCATCCAGGTGAGGTCGGTGATCCGGCTCGCCAAGTCCGGACGGGCAAGGCAAAGGGCAGCGAGATTGGTGAGCGGCCCGAGCGCCAGAATCCGCTTCGGCCCCTCCTGCTCCAGCCAGGCGCAAAGTGCCGCAAAGGCGTCGCTTACCGGCAAGGCGTCGGCCTCCGGCAGCGTCAATCCCGCTGTCGGCATGCCGGCTTCGCCAAGGATGCGTTCGGCAGTTTCGAGCTTGCCGAGCACCGGCAGGGCGCGCCCCTCATGGATGGGGAAAGCCCAGCCGAAAGCGCGCGCGGCGCCGGCAGCGTTGCGCTTCACCTGGTCAAGCGGCGTGTTACCGAAAACCAGCGAAACGCCGTCGATCTCTTCACCGGCATGAAGGACGACAAGCACTGCGGCAATGTCGTCGAACCCCATGTCCGTATCGATCCAGACACCCATCGGACCTTACCCGAACTTCTTGAGGCGTGCGGCCTTCTCGACCGGCAGGTCGAAGGCAATGGCAGAACCGGTTTCACGGGCTGCAAGTGCTGCATCCTCTTCCGCCTTGATGGCGCCGAGCGGCGTATCGAGCAGGTACTCGCGCGTGCTGCCGGAGAAAGAGGCTCCGCGCACGGTGCCTTGGAAAGGACCTGAACCAAGGGTCACCATGCGCGGACGCCACGCAAGCCCTGCCGTGTCAGGCGGCAGGGATCCGGAAAGATCGATCGGGCCGTTCTCGGCCTTCAGCTTGCCGCCCTCGACGGCAAAGATGTTTTCGAAACCGACGAAGTCGGCGACGAAGCGCGAGATCGGGCGGTTGTAGATATCCTCGGGCGTGCCGATCTGCTCGATCGCGCCGTTCAGCATGACGACGATGCGGTCCGCCAGCGACAGGGCCTCGCCCTGGTCGTGGGTGACGAAGATCATCGTGACGCCGGTTTCCTTCTGCACCCGCTGCAGTTCCGTGCGCATTTCGAGGCGCAGACGAGCGTCGAGGTTCGACAGCGGCTCGTCGAGCAGCAGCACCTTCGGCTCCATGACCATGGAACGCGCCAGCGCGACACGCTGCTGCTGGCCACCGGAGAGTTCGCCCGGCTTGCGGGCGGAAAACTTCGAAAGCCCGACCGACTTGAGACCGGCGGTCACCTTGCTCTCGATCTCGTTGGCCGGCAGCTTCTTCAGCCGCAGGCCGAAGGCGACGTTTTCGAACACGGTCAGGTGCGGAAACAGCGCATAGGACTGGAAGACCAGGCCGACCGAGCGCTTGTTGGCGGACACGCGGGTGATGTCGGCACCATCGAGCTTGATCGCGCCGGACGCGGGCGACAGCAGGCCGGCGATCGAGCGCATCGTCGTCGTCTTGCCGCAACCGGAGGGCCCAAGGAAGGCCACCAGTTCGCCCTTGCGGATCGAAAGGTCGAGGTCCTTCACCGCAACGGTATCGCCATAGGCGAGCGTCAGTTTTTCAAGGCTGAGGAAGGGGGCGTCAGACATAGCGAGAGAATCCCAGGAAGCGTTCGGCAAGGAAGACGATGCCGATGGACATGAAGGCGAGCAGCGCGGAGAGGGCGGCGACCGACGGATCGTAGGTGATCTCCATGTAGGAGAGCATGTCGATCGGCAGGGTGCGCACACCCGGACCGGAGAGGAAGAGCGATACCGGCACCTGGTTGAAGCTCGTGACGAAGCCGAGGATGAAGGCGGCGAGGATGCCGCTGCGGATGTTCGGCATCACCACGCGGAAGAAGGCGCCGGCGCGCGAGGAGCCGAGCAGCACAGCTGCCTCCTCGATATCGGAGCGCAGGTTGTTGAGGCTCGCCGAGACGACCCGGACCGCATAGGGCAGAACCAGCGCGGTGTGGGCGAGGAACAGCGTCAGCGTGATGTTGAGGCCAAAGGGCACGACGATGTAACGCAAGAGCGCCAGGCCGACGATGATACCGGGCACGATGATTGGCAGCGACACGATCGTGCGGATAGTTTCGCCAAAAGGCAGCTTGTAGCGCGAGAGGGCGTAGGAGGCGGGAACGCCGAGCACGAGAGCGGCCGCCGTTCCGCCGATCGCCAGCAGCATCGAGATCGCGAAACTTTCCTGGAAGCTCTCGACCGTGAACACCTTGGCGACCCACTTGAGCGAGAAGCCCTGTGGCGGGAAGGCCAGCGTCTCGCCGCCGGAGAGCGACGCGGCGACGATGATGAAGAACGGCCCGATCAGGAAGCCGATCACCAGGAAGAGGACGAGCGGAGTAAAGATACGAGGTGTCATCGCTTGTTCCTCGCGGTGGCAAGCCGTTTCAAAAGAAGATTGGCGGCAAAGCTCATGACGATCAGGATGAAGGCGATGACGCTGGCCGCGACGAAATCGTTGGCGACGGTGACGCGCTGATAGAGCAGCGTTTCGAGCATCAGCACCTTGGAGCCACCGAGGATCGCCGGTGTGATGTAGGCCGTGAGCGAGCCGGTGAAGACCAGCGTGCCGCCGATCACCAGGCCTTCCTTGGTCAGCGGCAGGATCACCTTGAAAAACACCTGGAACCAGTTGGCGCCGAGTACGCGGGCAGCCGGGATCGCATCCTTCGGCATGTTTTCAAGCGCGCTGATCAGCGACAGGATCATCAGCGGCAGGAAAAGCTGCAAGAGACCGATGAACACGGCGGTCTCGGTAAAGAGGAAGCGGATCGGCTCATCCGAGAGGCCGACAAGCTGGAGCGCCTGGTTGACGATGCCGGTGCGGCCGAGAATGACGATCCAGGCATAGGTGCGGGCAACCGACGAGATCATCAGCGGCAGCACGACAAGGCCGATCATCTGTCCCTTGTTGCGCGGCGTCAGATTGACGATCGCAAAGGCGGCGGCATAGCCGATGACCGCCGAAACGACGGTAACCATCAGGCCGAGCCGGAAGGTGCGCAGGAAGACGGTGCGGTTCAGCGGATCGGAAAAGAAGGTCGTATAGGCCGACAGCGACCAGCTGTCGGCGCTGCGAAAGCCTTCCGCCAGCAGGATCACCACCGGCGCCAGAAAGACGATCGCCGCAAAGACCGCTGCGGGCAGAGCGAGCGCCAGGGCTTCGGCGCGGTTCTGGAACATCCTTCTTCCTTTCAAGGCATTCCGGGGCGCGTCTCATCGCGCCCGTCGCATCAGGTCTCCACCGGCGATCACGATCCGCCGGTGGAGGTCGCAATGGCTTGGTCTTACTGGCCGACCTGGGCGTTCCACTCCGACAGCCACGCTTCGCGGTTGTCGAGGGCAACGGCCGACGGGATCAGCTTCAGATTCTTCACGGTCTCTTCGCCGTAGGTGAGGTTTTCGGCGATCTCAGGCGAAACCTTCACGTCCTTGTTGGCCGGGCTGTCGACCAGCTTTTCGGCAAGCGCGGTCTGGATTTCGGTCGAGAGCCAGAAGTCCATGAACTGAAGCGCCAGATCCTGGTTCTTGCTGCCCTTGGTCAGCACCATGACGTTCATGCCGCCGGTCTGGCCTTCCTTGGGCGTTGCCCACTTGATCGGCAGGCCGAGCTTGGTGAAACCTTCCCAGGAGAAGCGACCGATCGGAGCGGCCCAGATTTCTTCCTGCTGCATCAGCTGAACGAGCTGGGAGGACTTGACGTAGAAGGTGACGATATCGTCCTTCTTGGCGCCGACGGCGGCAATCGCTTCCTTGAGGTCAGGCGTGTTCTTGCCGATGGCTTCGCCGACCATGTAGAGCGCCGGCGGGCCCTGGTTGGTGGTGACGTTCGGGAAGGCGACGTGGCTGGCGTTCTTGTCGCTCAGAAGATCGGCCCAGGAGTTCACTTCCATCTTGTCCGAGCGATAGACGATCGAAGTGGCATAGAAGGTGTAGCCGACGCTCATGCCGTCGCCGTTCGGGTCCTTGGCAAGGTCGTAGAGCTTGTTGAAGTTCTGGAGCTTCGAGGTGTCGATCTTTTCGATGAGATCGGCGCGGGTGGCCGAAAGCGCGTCGGCCATCGAGACGACGGCCATGTCGACGACCGGGCTCGCCTTGTTGGCTTCCATCTTGGCGAGGCGCTCGACGCTGTTGCCGGTTTCGACGACGAGCTTGCAGCCGCACTTCTGTTCGAACGGGGTGTAGACCAGTTCCTTGAATGCGTCCTGGGCAAAGCCGTACACGGAAATGGTGAGCGTCTTTTCCTGAGCGGATGCGACAGGGGCGGTAACGAGCAAGAGCGCGCTCGAGGCAAGCAAGAACTTCTTCATGGCTGGTGTCCTCCTTCGGTGACGGATGTAGCTGCGGTGGCAGTGGTAAGAACGGGTTGAGACGCGGGCGGTGCCGCGGCCGATTGCCGGACGACCAGATGCATCGGCACCTTGGAGGTCGCCGCCGTAACCGGTGCGCCGATCGCCGGATCGGACGGGTCGCGCTCGCTGATCGCCTTCACGAGCGCTGCGACGGCGATCGCCGCGATCTCGGTCATGTCCATGCGCGCGGTCGTCAGCGCCGGCGTGATGACCGGCGACCAGATCAGGTCGTCGAAACCGGTGACGCTCGCCTTTTCCGGCACGTTGATGCCGGCGCGCTGCAATTCCGTGAGCGCCCGCAGCGCATGGAGATCGGAGATGCAAGCAAAGGCCGTGTAGCCTTCCGCCACCTTGTCGGCGAGGCCGAGCGGACAGCCCTTGCCGGCCGCCTTTTCCAACGGCTCGATCCAGAGCGTATCGGCATGGGTGCCCTCGCCGAAGACCGAGCGAATACCGCCGGCGCGGTCGTTCTGCACGTTCGAGGCGGGATTGTTGCCGATGATCATCACGCGGCGGTGGCCGAGAGCCTTAAGGTGTTCGCCAATCTGCCGGCCGCCACCCCAATGGTCGGCGGCGACCGTGTTGCCCGGCGTCGAGGGCGTATCGATGACGGCGACCGGACAGCCGACATCGGCAATGCGCGTGCCGCGCCTGGGCACGATCACCAGGCCATCAACGTCGCGATCGATCAGGCGCTCGATCGCCTTGGTCTGGGTCGAGACGTCGCCGCGCGAGTCGGCGATCAGCACGCCATAGCCCGAGGACGAAGCCGCAAGCTCGATTGCCTGGGCGATCTGCGGGAAGAGCGGATTGGCGATATCGGGAAGCACGAGGCCGAGAACACCGGTGCGGCCGGTGCGCAGCGCCCTGCCCGCCTGGCTCGGCACATAGCCGAGCTCGGCAGCGGTCGCGCGGATCTTTTCCACCATCTCGGCGGAGACGCGCCCCTTGCCCGAGAGCGCGTTTGAAACCGTCGCCGCGGAGACGCCCAGCGTTCTGGCAATCCTCGTCAGTTTTGGTCCGGAACGCGCCAAATCAGTGGTTTCCGCTATCGCGTGATTAAACGATTAATCAGCCGATATATCAGAATCTTCCGACTGTCGAATCCTTTTGTCGACTCGTTGCATTTTGCAATTTTCGAGGGAAAAGATTTGCGAACAACAATCGATTTCCGCTTGGCGCCTGGCGTTCACAATCAGCGGAAGGAGTTCACGTCAATTCCTCAAGCGCCAACGGGCCGTCCAAAGTCTGCCTGATATATCTCCGCCGACACCGAGCGATGAAAAGCGAAACACGCATCTGCCCAACCGCCGCAATCGCGGGTACAAATTTCAACTTCGCCTGACAAAAGAAATCAATTTTCCCACTAAATTACTAGGGAATAAGTATGATGCACGGCAATCGTCCGATGGCTAGAATTCGGGCGGCGGTGCGATCCGCACAACAGGCATAAGCAGGAGTTTGGGACATGACTGGCACTATCATCGGCTTTGGCAAGACCGCGGGGCAAACCCGCCGGGCGCGCGGCGCAACCTTGGCAGCCACCACGCTGGCGCTGGCTCTTTCGTCGAGCACGGCCGTTCTTGCCGAGGACGCGAAATTCGATCCCAATGCCTCGATCACCATCGGCTCGCTCTATGAGCCGCAGAACCTCGACAACACCGCCGGCGCCGGCCAGGGCATCAACGAAGCCTTCAACGGCAATGTCTATGAAGCGCTGTTCACGCTGACCGATGCCGGCGACGTTCAGCCGGGTCTCGTGGCCGAGCAGAGCGTCAGCGACGATGGCCTCACCTACACTTTCAAGCTTCGCCCCGGCGTCACCTTCCACTCCGGCGATCCGCTGACGGCGACAGACGTCAAGTACAGCATCGAACGCGTGACGGCAGAGCAATCCAAGAGCTCGCGCAAGAAGAGCCTTGCAACCATCAGCGCCATCGAGGCGCCCGATGACCAGACGGTGGTGGTCAAGCTGTCTGCCCGCTCGATCTCGCTGCCCTACAATCTGAGCTATGTCTGGATCGTCAACGATGCGGCCAAGGACCTGAACGCCAGCGAAGATGGCACGGGCCCCTACCGCCTCGACGAATGGCGCCGCGGCTCGTCGCTGGCCCTGATCCGCAACGACAAATACTGGGGGACCGCGCCGACCAATGGCGAAGTCGTCTTCCAGTACTTCACCGACGCGACCGCGCTCAACAATGCGCTCCTGACCGGCGCCGTCGACATCATCACCAGCGTCCAGAGCCCGGACTCGATCGCCCAGTTCAAGGACAATCCTGACTTCACCGTCACCGCCGGCCAGTCGACGACCAAGGAACTGCTCGCCTTCAACGACCGCGTCGCCCCCTTCGACAACGTCAAGGTCCGCAAAGCGATCGCCCGCGTCATCGACGACAAGAAGCTGCTGACGTCGATCTGGGGCGAATACGGCACGCTGATCGGCTCCTTCGTTCCGCCGACGGACCCCTGGTACGTGGACCTCACCGCCGTCGATGCCTATGACGTCGAGAGCGCCAAGGCGCTGCTGAAGGAAGCGGGCTTTGCCGATGGCTTCACCTTCAAGCTCGACACGCCGAACTACGACCCTCATCCGATCGTCGCCCAGTTCATCCAGAGCGAACTCGCCAAGGTCAACATCAAGGTCGAGATCAACGTGATCACCGCCAACGAGTGGTACACGAAGGTCTACAAAGCACATGACTTCCAGGCGACTTTGCAGGAGCACGTCAATCACCGCGACATCGTCTTCTACGGCAATCCAGACTTCTACTGGGGCTACAACAATCCCAAAGTCGTCGACCTGATCAAAGCGTCGGAGGCAGCGGCCAACACCGACGAGCAGACCGCCAAGCTCAAGGAAGCCAACACGATCATCGCCGAGGATGCCGCCAGCAACTGGCTCTACCTCTACCCGCAGATCGTCGTCTCGAGCTCGGCCGTCACCGGTTATCCCGTGAACGGCCTGAACTCGCAGTTCTTCGCCTTCGGCATCAAGAAGAGCGAGCAGTAAGCGGCATCGCCATCCGGCGCGCATCCGCGCCGGATGCGTAAACGACAGCCCCTGGATCCGTTCCGGGGGCTGATTGCGTTTCGCGCCGATTCGTCCGGGCACCTCTCAGGCCTTCCACAGGCACTCCCAAAGACGAGAGACGCTCTAGCCTCCCTCTTCTTTTTGGTGCAAAAGCCAGCTCTCTGATCACGGATCCCGTGAGAAGAAAGGAATGCAGCCATTCTCACCTATCTCGTCCGCCGCTTTGCCATTCTGCTTCTGTCGCTGCTGATCGCAGCGGTGGTGCTGTTCGTGCTGTTGCGCCTTTTGCCGGGCGACCCCGCCAATGCGCTTCTCTCGGTCGGCGCCGATGCCGTGCAGATCGAGAAGGCCCGTGAACAGGTCGGCTCGAACCTGCCGCTCTGGCAGCAGTTTCTGCGCTTTGCCGGCAGCCTCGCCCGCTTCGATCTCGGCACGTCCTTCGTCAGCGGCAAGCCGGTGATCGAGGAGATCGCCGCGCGGTTGACGGTCACCGTGCCGTTGGCGCTGATGGGTTTTGTGCTCGCTATCCTGATCGCCGTTCCGCTCGGCATCCTCTCGGCCGTCAAGGCCGATCGCTGGTATGGCGGACTGATCTCGACAGTTTCGCAGCTCGGCATCGCCATCCCCGTCTTCTGGGTCGGCATTCTGCTGGTCACGCTGTTCGCCGTCACCTTCCGGCTGTTCCCTTCGGGCGGCTTTCCCCGCCGCGGCTGGCAGAATGAGGGGCAGGTGCTCTATGCGCTCGCCCTGCCCGTCATGACGATCGGCCTCGTCATGGGCGCGTCACTGCTGCGCTATGTGCGCTCGGCGACGCAGGACGTTCTCGGTAGCGATTACTTGCGAACGGCGCGCGCCCTCGGCGCCAGCTTCCCCGAAGCGCTCATTCGCCACGGCATCCGCAATGGCGCCGTGCCGATCGTTTCCATCCTCGGCATCGAGCTTGCGACGACCTTGCTCGGCGCGGTCGTCGTCGAGCGCGTCTTCGCGCTGCCAGGCCTTGGCTCGATGCTGCTGCTTGCGATCGAGCAGCGCGACTATCCGAACGTTCAGGGCGTGCTGTTCATCTCCACCCTGCTGGTGCTGCTGATCGGCTTTGCCGCCGACCTCACCCAACGGCTGATCGATCCACGCCTGCGCGAACGGGCCGTCGGAGGCAACGCATGACCTCGATCGGTACATCCGTTTCTGCGCCGAAACGCCGGCGCTCGCTGGCGCTTACCGTCGGCCTTGCGCTCGTCGGCCTCAACGTCGCCGTTGCGGTACTGACGCTCTTCTGGACGCCCTATGATCCATTGAACGCCTCAGGCGGACGACTGGAAGCGCCGTCGCTTTTGCACTGGCTCGGCACTGACCGCTTGGGCCGCGACCTGCTTACCCAGCTGATGATCGGCGCCCGCACAGCGCTGCTGGTCGGCACGGGTGCGGTTGTGATCGGGGCTGCGATCGGCGTCAGCCTCGGCGTTCTCGCAGCCTTCGCCACGCGCCTTGCCGACGACGTGATGGCCGCGACGCTCGATATCCTGATCGCCTTTCCGACCCTGCTGCTTGCCATGCTGGTGGTGGCGGCAAGCGACAGCGCCAGTCTCTGGTCGGCGATCCTGGCACTCGGGCTTGCCATCTCGGCGATCGTCGCGCGGCTGACCCGCATCCTTGCCAAGCGGGTGCTGCGGCAGGATTACATCGTCGCCTCGCGCACATCGGGAACCTCCTGGGCCGGAGTCGTCTTCCGCCATGTGCTTCCCAACATCTGGCCGACACTCTCGGTCAACTTCGCCCTGCAGTTCGGCCTGGCCGTTATCGCCGAGGCGTCGCTCTCCTATCTCGGGCTCGGTGCGCCGCCCCCGAACGCCTCCTGGGGACGGCTACTGCAGGAAGCGCAAGGGACCGTCTATACGGCGCCGATCGGCGCGATCGCGCCGGGCATCGCCCTCGTCGCACTCGTCATCGGCATGAACCTCCTAGCCGACGGCCTGCGCGATATCGCCGATCCGACACGGGGGAGATCGCGATGACGCTTCTCGACATCAAGGGTCTCGACATCCGCGCCGGCGACAAGCCGCTGGTCTCTGACCTTTCCCTCTCAATCCGGCCCGGCGAACGCATCGGCCTGATCGGTGAGTCCGGTTCCGGCAAATCGATGACGGCAATGGCAGCGACCGGCCTGCTGCCGCCGTCGATCACTGTCGCCGGCTCGATCACGCTCGACGGGCAACAGGTGGTCGGCGCCACAGATCGGGTGATGAACCGGCTGCGCGGCGTGGCCGCAGCGGTCGTCTTCCAGGAGCCGCTGACCGCGCTCGATCCGCTGATGAAGATTGGCCGACAGATCGCCGAGCCCGTTCGCCGGCGTCTGGAACGGGACGGCGGCAAGGCAACGAAGGAGGCGGTCCAACGCGAAGTCCGCGACCTCATCGACAAGGTGGCGTTGCCGCAGCCCGACCGCATCATCAATTCCTACCCGCACGAAGTGTCCGGCGGCCAGCGCCAGCGCGTCGCCATCGCCATGGCGCTCGCCTGCCGCCCGAAGCTCCTGATTGCCGACGAGCCGACGACCGCGCTCGACGTCACGACGCAGGCGGAGATCCTGAAGCTGCTGGACCAGCTGGTGCGCGAGACCGGCATGGCGCTTCTGTTCATCAGCCACGACCTGCCCGTGGTTGCCCAGGTGGTGGAGCGCGTCCTCGTGCTGAAGAACGGTATCGCTGTCGAGGAGGGACTGGTCGGCTCGGTCTTCGGCAAGCCGCAGCACGACTATACCAGGACGCTGGTCGAGGCCGCCCGTCTCTTCGACGAAGCGCTGGGAGCAACCGGATCATGATGCTCGATCTTCAAAACGTCAGCTTCGGCTATTCCCGCCAGCAGACCACCCTCGACAACGTCTCGATATCGGTGCGACCGGGAGTGAGCGTCGGTCTCGTCGGCGAATCCGGATCGGGCAAGACGACGCTGCTGCGACTGATGCTCGGGCTCATTCGCCCGACCAGCGGTAGCATTCGCTTCGGCGAGGAGATCCTCGACACCGGCAGCAGCGCCTTGATGCAGCGCTATCGTCGTGCCGTGCAGCCGGTTTTCCAGGACCCCTATTCCTCTCTCGACCCGCGCCAGCGAGTGATCGACATTATCGGCGAGCCGCTGCGGTCGCTGCGGATCCCGGGTGACCGGACGCAGGCGGTCACCGCGGCGCTCGAAGCGGTCGGGCTTCCTGCCGATGCACTCCACCGCTACCCGCACGAGTTTTCCGGCGGCCAGCGCCAGCGCATTGCCATTGCCCGCGCCATCGTCGCGCGACCGCAGATCGTACTCGCCGACGAGGCGGTCAGCGCGCTCGACCTTTCCACCCGCATCCGCATCGTCGAGCTGTTCAAGACACTCGCCGAGAAGCTGACGCTGGTTTTCGTCTCGCACGATCTCGGCGTCGTCGCGGCCCTCTGCGAGGAGATGGTCATTCTGGAGCGCGGCAAGGTGGTCGAGAGCGGCAAGACCCGCGACATTTTGGCCGCCCCGAAGCACCCATACACACAGCGTCTTCTTGCCAGCATTCCGCGCATGCCCGCCTGACAGGGGATTGGCGCGGATATCGCATCTTCAGCCGAATCCACCTTTATCCCCAAAGGCTTGGTGATTCGCGCGCGCATTGATCCAAGACAACCGCTGAGACGCCCCGTTGAGCATAGTGCCGTCGGCCGCAGAATCCCTGCCGCCAACGCCCTGACCGGCGATGTTCAACTTCTTCTGGGGGTCCGGAAAATCATGCCTACTCGCGCCATTCTGCCATCTGCCGTCCTTTTCGCCGCGCTTGCGGCGCCGCTCGCGCTCGCGACGGCGGCAGATCTCTCCGAGTCGGGCGCGGTCGCGGCACCGGAAATGCCTCTCGCAAGCGAGCCAGGCCCGTGGATGATCCGCGGCCGCGCACTGGCTGTCCTGCCTGACGACAAGGGCACGCTCTATCTCAACGGCAGCGCGCTCGACGGCGAAAAGGTCGGCGTCAGCAATTCCGTGGTGCCGGAACTCGACATCACCTATTTCTTCACCGACAACATCGCCGCCGAACTGATCCTCGGCACGACGCCACACACGGCACGCGGCAGCGGCTCGATCGCCGGCCTCGGCGAGATCGGCAAGGCCTGGCTGCTGCCACCGACGCTCACGCTACAGTACCACTTCAACGTCACCGACGAGATCAAGCCCTATGTCGGCGCAGGCGTGAACTACACGATGTTCTACAACGAGAGGCCCCGCGGCGATTTCTCCAGCTTCAACCTGAAGAACACCTTTGGCGTGGCGCTGCAGGCGGGCGTCGACATCAAGCTCGACGACCACTGGGGCCTGAACTTCGACGTGAAGAAGCTGTTCCTGGAACCGGAGGTCAACGCCACCCTGCCCGGCGCCGGTGCTGTCAGCGGCAAGGTCAAGCTCGATCCGTGGCTGATCGGCACCGGTATCAGCTACCGGTTCTGATGGCCCCAAACGAAACGGCTTGCGGCGCCCTCTTAAAGGCGCCGCACCCTGTAGAGCCCGACCTTAGACGTGGTGGGCCGTGACGGCTCTGGCGAGTTCGCCCGACAATTGCTGGCTGCCCGCATGGGAGACGTCCCCCAGCGACAGCATACCGACCATGCGCTTGTCCTGGTCGATCACCGGCAGACGCCGCACCTGCTTGGCCTCCATCAGATGAACGGCATGTTCGATCGTCTCGTCCGTGCGGCAATAGACGATATCCCTCGTCATCACGTCCCGCGCCGTCATCGACGCCGGGTCCCGCCCGTTGGCAAAGGCGCGCAAGGCAATGTCGCGGTCCGTGACCATGCCGATCAGGCGGTCGTTTTCGCCGACCGGCAGCGCACCGATGTCCTCGTCGCGCATGATACGCGCGATTGTCTTCAGATCGGTTTCGGGAGAGATCCAGCGAGCGCCGGGATGCATGGCTTCCGATATTCTCATCTCAACCTCCTGTACGTGAAAGGGGCGGAGCATAGACTGACATCGTGGCCATTCATTGATCCAGCGATGTGCCGCGCCACTCCTTACCGCAATTCGAGGAGGAAATAGGTGGTTGGGCCGAAGGGCCCATTGTTGGAGAGCCGGAAGGCGACGTCGCCCGTGCCTTGCGCTACCGGCGCATGCACCTTGCCGTCGAGGCCCACGGGCGAAACGCTCCAGTTCTTTGCGGTTCGCGCCAACGTCAGATCGACATAGCCTTCACGCAGCCGAACCGGCAGCCGCCCAAAGTCCTCGATCACCTTCTCCTCGGTGTCGCGAAACGCCATGCCGGTGTTTTGTGCATCGGTCGCAAAGATCAGCAGTAGGTGCCGGCCCCTTGCGAGCCCTCCATCCGCATCGAGCGCCGAGAGCGCAACGAGCCCATTGCCATCGGCCCGCTCGACCCTGAGCAGGCCGAGATCGATCGGCTCTCGCAGCGTCGAGAAGGCGGCTGCCTCCGTTTTGTCGGTGACGACGCGCAATTGTCCGGCAAAGCGGTTCAACAGGATCTCGCCGGTGCTGCTCTGGTAAATGCCGGTATCGATGCTGGTACCGTTTTCATCAGAAAGCGCGCCGCTTTGGCGCAGGCTGCCGAGTATCCCTTCGCTGTCTTGCTGGCGCGGTTGCTTCACCGCCGGCACATCGCCGAGCCGGTTCAGTTCAAGACCGATCCGCCCGACCAACGCCAGGTCCGTCAGGCGTTCCGGTTCGCGGGCCTGCATGTCGTCGGAAAGATCCTCCTCACCACGTACCGCAAACGGGACGGTGACGGCTGAGGTCGCCACGTCGCCGCGCCGGTAGAGAAGCGCCGACAGCGTCTCGCCGGCGCGCGCGACGGGATCGAGCGCGATGGCATAAGGCAGCATCGCCTTCTTGTGCGGGAACGGCTCGCCGTAGGAAAGAACGATCGGGCCATGGCCATGTCGGCAAAGCGCGTCCCAGCCTTGCAGCGCCGCATAGGCCGGCATCGCCAGCCCGGCCTCGTAGCGGTAGCGGTTCCAGAACAGATGATCATATTCGCTGACGAGGAACGGCCGGTCGAGCCAGCGCGTTGCCGCGATCATGCGGATATAATTAACACCGTCGGCGATCGAGCTGACCTGCGTCGTCTTGCTTCCCGGGGCGTAGCCGCTGACCCAGTCGTGATATGTATTCATGGTTACGGCTTCGAGGCCGCGGCGGCTGAGCGACGCCTGCACCGTCGGCCAGTTGTTGTAGTTGCTGATCAAGCCGCGGTAGCCGAGCCTGCGGAGCACCTCGCTCATGCGCGCGGTCGTGGCCTCTTCCGTCTCGGTGAAGAAGGCCTGCAGGTCGCGCAGCCGCGGAGCAGGGACGTAGCGGTCCGCCGGCAGCGCCACGGATCTCGCCTCGATCGTCTCGTCCGGGCGGAGGTCAGGCCACGCCTTGGCAAGCGCCTCGGTCGATCCGTAGCGTTTGGCGAGCCACACGTTGAACGGCTTGGCAAGCTGCGGATCATAGGGCGGCTTGCCCGGCCGATCGTGCACGACGGTGTCGAACTCCATGCCGTTCTCGTTGGCGAGAATGACGACCGCGAGCGCATCGTCGCGGATTGGCGCCACGCCCGTGTAGGGGTTCACGCGCCCGAGGATCATCTCCTGCATGCGCTTCCAGTGGTCGAACGCCCGCTCGTCGACAAACAGCTCGAGCTTGAGGTTACCGCCATCGTCCCAGCGATCGTCAAAACCGCCATAAACGCCGCGCAGCGACGAGAGGCCGTCCATCATCCAGTAGATGCCGTTCTTCTTCAGCGCCGCCAGCAGGTAGTGGACACGGTCGAGCGTCTCGGGGTCGAAATCGAAGTCGCGGTCCCGGCCGAACATCAGGCTGCCATCAACGAAATGCAGCCGGGCGAGATTGTAGCCGCGCATCGCCAGCTGTCGGGCGTAGCGGTCAGCCGTTTCGTGATCTGGAAACCCGCCGGAGGCTGGGCTCCAGGCAAGCGATGCGCAGAGCATGCGCTCCGGCTTGTCCGGCGACTTCGCGAAGGCAAGCCGCCCGCCGGCACCGGCGACCAGGCGGTGATCCGCATCGATCGTGCCGTTCGGCAGGAAAGACGAAAAATCGAGAGGGCTGCCAGCCTCGAACTCGAGGGAAATTTCCCGCACGGCAAGCCACTGGTCCGATGCCTGCGCCGGCGAGCAGACAGCAGCAAGCGCTGCCGCGGCTACCAGCAATGGCCGCCGCATCATGCCGGGGCCCCGAGCAGCTTGCTTTCGATCGGCGCGTCAGGCTTTCGGCGCGCCCGGAAGAAGCCGACCGGCAGCGCCGCTGCATGGAAGAACCAGGCGACGACGGTATAAAGCCCCATGCTGAAACCGCCTTTGCGCAGGCTCATCAGCCCGACCACGCCGGCAAGGATCGCAAGAACGATGCCGAGCGCAAGGAGTTTATCGGGCACGAACAGCAGGATCGCAAGCGACGACGCCCACCAGAGATAGACCAGCGCCCAAAGCTTGAGCTCCGGCAGCTCTCTGACGAGCTGGAGGAAATAGGGCTGGCCGAGCGAGGCGCGCAGCAGTTCTCCGATGCCGAACAGATACTTGCTCTTCCAGCGGCGCACGAGCAGGCGATAGGAATTGTCAGTGTGGCCGAAATGCTGGACGAAGCGTCGGTCGAGGCGATGCAGCTTAAAGCCGGCACTTCTGAGCCGGATGCCGAGGTCGAACTCCTCATAGCCGTGCAGATTACGGTCCGACAGGTAACCGACCGCCTCGATCGCCGCCCGGCGATAGAGGCCGCCCCCATTCATGCGGTCGATCGCGCCGATCCGGTTTTCTGGTGAATTGCGTGTGACCCGGCGGGAGAATTCGAGGTTTGAGGTCAGCATCTCCTGGACATGGCCGGTGACACCAGCCACTTCGGGGTCTTCGGCGAGGAACGCTTCCGCCACTTCGAGGAAATCGTCGTCCAGCAACATGTCGCCGTCGAGCAGGCAGATATGCGCGTGGCGCGAGTATTGGAAGCCGAGTTGCGGGCCGATGCCGCAGCTCGGAAGTGCCGGCGGGCTGATCTGTGCGATCACGACCGGATAGCGCGAGGCGATCTCCACCGTCCTGTCCCTGGAGCCGCTATCGGCGACGATGACCTCGCCGCCAACGGTTTCGAGCGCCTTCAGCGCGCTTTCAATGGTCGCGGCGATGTGCTTTTCTTCGTTCAGCGTCTTGATGATGACGGATACTGCCACGCGATCCCCCAGTCTCGACGGAGCGCAGGCCTGCTCCGGTTGCCGCCGATCTTATCGGCGATATTTTGCGTTTTGGTTTACCGCCCCAGCAGTCGCAGCAGCGGCAAGCGAAAGCGATGAAGGAACCAGCCGCCAAAGACGCCGCAGGCGCCGCCAAGAAGCTTGACCATCACATCCGTCACGCGTGCGTGGCGATCGGCCGAGACCATCTGCAGCAGCTCGAAGCCGATGGCCGTCGCAAAGACCAGAACCAGCACGAGCCCCAGCCGCCTCGGATAGGCGATCGCGAACAGCAGGCCCAGCAGGCCGAAGGCACCGAACCGTTCGAGATGGACCAGGTGCCCGATGCGGGGCCGCAGGTCGAGCGGCGACATCGTCGAATAGGCGATCACGGCAAAGAGGATCCATGCGAAGAGGCTGGCGGCGCGTTTGATAGTCATTGTCGGCTTGTCTTCCAGGAGGCGTGCGAGGCACGGCAATCATCGAACGATCGGCGACGGCGCCTGCGCGTTCATCGCGTTGCGGGGGCGCGGCCGCATTTTTGAGGTGAGCGGTGCGTGGTGAACGCACGGGGCAAGCTCCGGCCGGCGACACGGCGGACGCGAACGTCCGGCTACTTCGCCAGCAACGCGCTATACACCGCCGCGGTCCTTTGTGCCACATTTGTCCAGCTATAGGCGGCTTCCGCGTGCGCCGCACGCTCGCGCACCTCCTCGTCGCTGAGCGGGGCTGCGAGTTTTTCCACGATACCGGACGCCAACGCGTCGATGTCGCCCAACGGGAAATATTCGTCGGGCGCCAGTTCCATCTCCTGATTGGCGACGATATCGCTTGCAAGCACCGGCAGCCCGTAGGCCATCGCCTCAAGCAGCGCAATGGGCATGCCTTCGTGGCTGGACGGCAGAACGAAAAGGGCGGCATTGTCGAAGAGTTCCGCCAGCCTGTCGCCTGTCTGAAAGCCGGTGAGCACGACGCCCGGCACGTCGCGCGCAAGCGCCCTCACCTCCTTGACGTAGGGCGTTTCGAATTCAGCGCCGCCGGCAAGAACGAGCTTCATATCGGCCAAGTCGCACTTGGCAAAAGCGCGGATGAGATCAAGCTGTCGCTTTTCCGGAACCAGCCGGGCAGCGAGCAGGATATAGCGCCGCCGTTCCAGGCCGAACTCCGCGAGAATGCCGGCCTCGCCGGTCGGCGGAGTGACCTGGACGCCGTTCGGGACCAGCGTCATGGAGACATGGTGCCGGGCATGCATCGTCTCGGCGATGTCCTTCGAGATCGCCACGCGTCCGTTCGAGAACCGCATGCCGAGGCGCTCTCCGAGCTTCAGCGTGCGCCTGGCGAAACCGCCCCATTTCTGCCGGTCATAGTCGTAGCCATGGTGGGTCACCACGACCTTGAGCCCAAGCATGCGCGCAAGCGGCGTCATCAGCGCGGGGCCGATGGCATGAATGTGCAGGACATCCGGGCGCCGCCAGGCGGCGAGCCAGACACCGAGGAAGGTATGTACAATGGCTTCCAACGCCATCCGGCGCGGTGCCCAGAGAGGGACGACGTCGACGCCGTTCCAGGCGTAGGCGTTACGATCCTCCAGATAGCGACGACGTCCGACCACCTCGACGTCCCAGCCGTATCCGAGCAGCTTGCTCGCCAGCATTTCGACGTGTTTCTCGACGCCGCCCTGAACGTTGGGGATGCCGCGCAAGCCCAGCATCATCACGCGCTTGCGCTCGCCGCGCGCGGCCAGCGCGCCGCTCTGAACGGGGTGGCCATGCTGCCGGCCTGCGAGCGCCGCGCTATGCCGAGGCAACCGGCCGGCTCCGTCCGACAGTCCGGTCTGCACCATCTCCTGCGCAATCACCGGCTGTTGCTGGCGATGACTTCGCGAAACATCAGGCTTTCTGCTCATGTGTCGCCTCGAAGGTTGCCCGTTCCGTTTACTAGGGCGATATACTTAATCATCGCCAAGATATTTCATTCACCCCTTATATAAATGACCGAAAACCATAGGGCGAGCCCAGGTTACTACAAATTGTATCGTAACGTTAATGCCGGACGAGATCAGACCGCTCCCAGCCTGGAGTAGAGGTCGACCGTTCTTTCACGATAGGCGGCCGCGGAGAACTCACTGGCGATCCAGTGTCGGCCCGAAGCACCCATCGCAGCGCGTTCGGCAACTGGCAGACCGGCCATCGTCGAGAGCACGCGGGCGAGATCATCGGCGTCGCCCGAAATCGCGGTCATGCCCGTCTCACCCTCGCGGATCATTTCAGGAATGCCGCCGATCGAGGCGCCGATTACCGGTCGCCCCAAAGCATAGGCTTCAAGCACGCTGATCGGCGCGTTCTCGTACCATTCGGAAGGCAGAACCAGCGCCCAGGATTCTCCGATCAGACGATGCAGGGACTGGCCTGAGAGATAGCCGGCAAAGGTCACGTCGGCGCCGGTTTGCGCAACCAACTGGCGCAGCATCGCTTCCTCGGGGCCGGTTCCGGCGATCACCAGCCGTTGGCCTGATGTGGCCGCCGCGCGGATCAGCGTCGCCAACCCCTTCTCCGGGGCCAGGCGTCCGGCAAAGACGAAATAGTCGCCCTCGACCCAGTCGGCCGAATAGACGCCGACATCGACGAAGTTCGGGATATGGACCATCTGTTCGCGCGGCCAGCCCCACTCGACCAGCTTCTCGACATAGAATTTGCTCGGCACGACGATGCGGTCCACCTTGTTGCGGTAGAGACCGAGCGCACGGTGGACCATGGTTTCAGCGAGCACGACCGCGCTCAGCGTCGTCTCCCCCTTGATGCAGCGATGACGCAAGACGTTGTAGATATGCCCGCCGCGACAGTCCTCGCAGACGGCACCGTCACGCAGCATCTTGTAGGAGGGACATGCGAGCTTCAGATCGTGGGCGGTCATGACGACCGGAATGCCGGCCGCCTTCAGCGTCGAGAAGATCGCGGGCGAAAGATGATGGTAGACGTTGTGCGCATGGGCGACGGAGGGCCGCGCGCGCTCGATCAGCCGGCTGACGTTCTTCTGCGCTTCGCGCGAGTAGATGACGCTCGCCGCCTGCACCACCTTGCGCAGGAGGTTGGTACGCCGACCATACTCGATCTCGGAGACGAAATACTCGGACCATGGCGAGGCTTCGTTATCCTCGTGCTGCATGGCGAAGGGCACCACGTCCCAGCCGATGTCCGAGAACATCTTCATGTGGTCGAAAAAGACCGCCTCCGCGCCGCCACGGCGATAGAAGTAATTGTTGATGGCGAGCAGCCTGTTGCCGCCGTTTCCCTGCCGCGACATGCGTCCTCCTACCAGCCGAGCCTGTCGAGCGCCTGCTCGACCGGCAACACGACACAGCCCTTCTCAACCGCGTAGCGAACCAGGTTCTCGAAGGTCTCGGGCGTGCAGCCATAGGGCGTCGGGCGCGGGGCGATGTCGTGGGTGAAAAACACGAGCCAGCCAGGCCGATCGACGACATCTTCGATCCAGCCCGTGAGCGCCTGCGCGTCCGTCTCCGGCTGCCGGATCTCGACGGCCTTCAGCATCAGCGGATCGACGGCCGTGCGGTTGATGCCCTCGCCGGCCGCGCGGCAGGTGCGGTAGCGGCGCGCCAACTCCCGGCGCGCCAGCGGCCAGGCGGCGTTGTAGGGAAAGGCAAAGTTGGTCGCGGCCGGGCCGACGCCGCTTTGCCTGAGATAGGCGGCATTGCGGTCGAGATCCCGGGCAAGCCCACTTCCGCCCAAACGCCTGATCTTGCTATGGGAAAAGGTGTGGCAGCCGACCTCGTGACCCCGGTGGGCGAGATCCGCGCAGCCCTCGGGCGAGATCAGGGTACGATCGGTTTCGACGCGCCCCGCAAGCCCCCCGGCGATGTAGAACGTGCCGCGCACGCCGTGACGTTCGAGAATAGCGGCGCCATTGTGAAGTGCTGTGTCCGGCACGTCGTCGAAGGTGAAGGACACGAGCGGCGCGTCGGTTATGACATCACGGGGTTTCGACGCGAGACGCCAGATAAGCCGGTTGGCGACGCGGTCGACAAGGCCGTCGACCCTCGACAGAGCCTGTGAAAAACTAGGCATGCGCCACCATCCTTTGTGCAAGCGGGCGTGGTTCGGTTGCAAGCGCTGCCGAGGACTGCAGGCGCAAACCGCAAATCGCGAAAAGCAAGGTAAACCACAGCACATTCGGACCATCGAAGAAGAAGGCCTCAAGGCTGGCGCTGTAGATCGAATAGAGCCAGATCCGCAGGAACAGCCGCGTGAGGTCGCTGTGCTGCCGGGCCGGCGGAATGCGCGAGATATGATAGAGCGGGAGCACCACCAGCCAAAGCAGCGTGAGGATCAACCCCGGAATGCCGATGACGAGAAGCGTCTCGAGATACGAATTGTGCGCATGGGCCGCACGAACCGCCCAGGTCTCGATGCCACCGCCGCTGAACACCACTTCCTCGGTCTGCCAGAAGGCCTTGAAGCCTCGCCCGATAAACGGCTGTTCGGCGATCACCGAAAAGGCGAAGCGCCAGACATCGGCCCGGTTCGTGAAGGTCGCGTCGATGCCGAGCGACGAGACGAATTCGCCGAGCGGTCGGAAGACGGCCGACCCGACGGCGAAAAGGTTGAACAGGGCCACGCCGCCGATCGCGATCGGGATGCGCAGCAAGCGCACATGTTCGAAGAGCCACGCCAGAAGCAGAATGCCCGGCAACATCGCCGTCGAGGTCTTTCCTCCCGTATGGATGAGGAAGAAGAAGGCCAGACTAACGATGGTCAGGCCGACAAGCTTCGACCACCGGCGCAGGACGTACAGGCCGAGAAACGAGGCAAGCACCATGGCGACCGCCGCTTCGTTCTTGTGACGGAAATGGCCGCGCCACAGCCCTGCATGCATCGGCTCCAGCACTTCGTTGGCCTGGTGAATGGACAGAAGCGGTTTGAACAGGACGCCGTAATAGGCAACCGCGAGCATGACGAGCGTCGAGACCGCCAGCATCTTGGCGAAGTGCCGCTCGTTGGCCGGCAGCAGCAGATAGACGTTGGCGTTGACCGCAACCATCGTCGTCAGGATGATCGCCTTGATGCCGTTGGCCGGATGAGCGGAGACCAGGCAGGCAAAGAGCACCCACAAAAGCAGGATCGCAAGCAGCACCCGCGGCTGCATAAGCCCACGCCGCATCGGATGCAGCACACCGTAGCAGGAGGCGCCCGCAAACAGCAGCAGTGCCACGATCTGGTTCAGCCGGCTGGAATTGTCGCCGCCCGGTTCCAGCAGACTTTCCTTGGTCAGGTCGACGAAGGAATGAAAGGGGATCCAGTAGTAGATGGAAATGGCCAGGAACAGGAAGGTCCCGACGCGGACCCTCAAGGTTTCTGCAGAATTGGCCGGGCTGCCGCTGAGATCGGGCACGATGGCCGCCCTCTCACGGCGCCAGGGGCTGCGGACGACGGATGTATCTCCACAGACCGAGGGCAAGCGCGAGGGATATGCCGAGAATAGTCCCCAGGAAACCGCCGCCGGCGACCAGAACCACGGTGCGCGGCGGCCAGCTGCGCGCATTCGGCGGCAAGGCGCGCGAGATCACGCGAACATTAGTCGTGTCGATCTGCTGGCGTTCGGTGATCTGCTGGGCGCGCGCCAGGTGGGTCTCATAGATGGCAGCCTTGGCGCGCGCGTCCCTTTCGAGGTCTCGCAGCTGCACCTGGGCTTCGTTGTCGGAGAACACGTTCGACTTCTCGTCGCTCGCCTTGGCGCGCAAGGCCGAAAAGGCCTGCTGCTCCCGGTCCATGTCCGCCTTGGCGCGATCGAGGATGCGGCGCGCCTCGTCGGCCATGGCCGATTCCAGGTTCGCACGCTCCGAGCGCGCATTGACGAGGCGGGGATGGCGCTCCCCATAGGTGCGCTGCATGGAGGCGATCTGCTGCTGCAGCACGTTATACTGCTCTCGCAGGTTCGTCATGTTGACGGATTCAAACTCGGATGCACTTGCGGTCCGCCCCTGTGTTATCGCGTCGTTCATCTGCCGGTAGCGGGTATCGGCCTGGATGAAGCGCTGTTGGGCGTCGAGAACCTGGGTGTTGAGTTCGTTCGAAAGCTGATTGCTCACGAGCTGACCGTCATTGGTCGACTGCAGCCCGTTCTTGCGGCGGAAATCCTCGACCGCGCGTTCGGATTCGGTGACGTTGTGGCGCAACTCGTCGAGCCGGGCGTTGAGGCTCTGCGCGACGCGACCGGCGCTCTCGGCGGCGGACTGAAACAGCTCCTGCTCGAAAGCCGCGACGATCGCATCCGACAGCGTCACCGCTTTCGCAGGCTCTTCGCTCCAGACCTTCATCACCACCACGAAGGACCGCTCTTCGCGCCGGGCTTCCACCCGCTCCGACAAGGCCCGCATGGCAGCAAGCTCGTTTCCGGCCTGCTGCTCCGCCTTCGTCGAGAAGAGGTTCTTCAGCGAACTGAAGGCCGAGGGCTTCACGAATTCCGGGTCCTCGGTGAGGCGCATCTGGGTGATCACCCGCGACAGCACATTGCGCGACGTCAGGATACGCAGCTTGCTTTCCACTTCCAGCAACTGCGCATCGCGCTGCGGATTGGTGGTGAAGACGTCATCGCTGACGACATTGAGGTTGGACGGATCGACGACGATATCGGTGTAGACCGTATAGCGGGGCGTCGCCGTCATCGCATAGGCGAGCGCGGCCCCCACGCACAGGACGAGCGCCAGCACTATCCAGATGAGCCCGTCGCGCAACCAGCCGATGATATCGTCGACGCCGATCCGGCTGAGGCCGCTCAACCCGGGAAAATAGCTGTCGCGACGCGCGCCGGCCGCACTGGACACGGGCGGTACCAAGTCAGCCGGATGGGGCGAGGCTTTCGGAACATCTCTGGATTGATGCTGGACTTCGGCAGGCCGGTCTGTTGCCGAACCGTCAGCGCCAGACTTCGCTTCGTGAAGGTCTGACGAGAGCAGATCGAGCAGCGAGCCTCTTTCGACCGGTGCACGCTGCTCGCGTGCCGGTTGGCTGGCCCCCTGTTTTCCGGCCTCGTCCGGCCTATACATAAGCATCCCTCACGCACGCCCATCAAGACGCGAAGATCGTGACCCCGCGAGCCGCCTTCTAGCGCAGAATTAAGGTTGTACGGTGAATATTCCGTTAAACGGCAGGATTGCCGCTTAACCCGTCGCTTCAGAAGTCGGTCAACAACCGGCTCCAGCTCTCCGATGCCAGACCGCCCACATAGATATCGTTGCGCTGGGCCGCGTCTTTCAGATCCGCATGCCGCGTCACCATGCAGAAATAGCCGCGATGGTGGAAGGACAGCCATCTCTGGCGCGAGATCGCATTCATGAGGAACGGCTGCGAGCTGCCGACGGCGAGCGCGTAACCCTCGGCGTCAAGCGCATGGAACATCTGTGCGGTGACGGCGAACTCACGGCCGGCCTCGCAGACGACGTTGAGCACCGTTGCCCGCTCGCCGGCCTTGCCGAAGTAGAGATAAGCGCCGATGACGCGCCCGCTTTCATCCCGGACCTCGCGGCAGAGAAGCTCGCCGAGCGGCGTGTTCAGTCGCGCGACCGTCACCAGCCAGTCGAATTCGCTGCGCGACCAGACCGGCCTGACGGAAAATCGCTGCAGCATGGGTTCTGCGAGATCGACGAAGGCAGCAGGATCAATGGCGTGCGTCGTGCAGCCGGCCACCGGATCGGGTTTCGTGCGCGGGCGGCGGCGGCGCAAAAGCCGGTCCGCAAGCGCAAGCGGCTTGGAAAGTATCGGGGATCTGAGCAGGCGCACTTGCCTGCCAACCGTTAGCCCCCAGGCTCTGAACGGACGGAAGGAGCGGCGCCAGTCGAGGCTCTGGATCGGCAGCACGACGCCACCGCCAGCGACCCAGTGATCGGCGCTGACCGGAGACGAGTTGTCGGAAAAACACATGTCTTGCCGTGTCGCCCGCATGGCGCGCGCCAGGCAGGCGGCGCCGACCGCACCGGCCTTGCCCTCGGACATGAAGGCGCAGAGAAGTTTCGCCACCGTTCGGCGGCCGTTGACCGTGAACTCCATGGGAATCGCTAGAATGGCGCTGCCGATGCCGCCGGTCCCGTCGTCGTAGACGATGCTGCCGTGTTCCGGCGCATAAAGCGGGCTGCCGAAGAAGATGGTCTCGACATAGTTCTGAAGCTCCGCGCTCGCCTCTTGCTCCCGCTTGCGAAAGATCCGGGTGAACATGCTGCTGACGGCTGGGATATCCCGGGGTTCCATGGCGCGCACGTTGCCCATCCGGGGCATTTCCCGTCCGGACGACCGTGCGGCCTGGATCTTCCCGAGCTCAACCTCCATGCACCACCCCCGTCGACAGGGAGGCCGCGCCGGCCTGTTCCCGATCGCGCCGCACGAAGCGCAGGAAGACCGCCCATGAGACGATCACCATCGCGGTCTCGATCACGTAGAAGGAAATGAACGTGCCTGTCGGCGGTGCGTACCAGGTCGCCCAGGCGGTGAGTGCCGCACCAAGCACGCTGCCAAGGCCCATGACCGAAGCGCGCGCCGGATGGTGGCCGGACGCACCAAGGGCCTCCATCGCCACCGACCACATGGCGAGCGGCACCACAACCCAGCACAGGATGCGAACGAAGGAAACGAGGGAGACGTAGTCCTTGCCGAAGAGATAGGGCAGCACCGGCGCCAGCACGAAAACGGCAACGGCCGCGGCAATGCTGATCGAGGTGGCCGCGAACAGCACTTTGCGCACGCGCTCGAAGGCGTGGTGCAGGCCGGCTGCCGTTGCCTTTGCCGAACCCGGATAGATCAGCCGGTTCAAGGCCTCAACCGACAGATAGCTGCTCTCCAGCATGCGCCGCGCGACGCTGTAGCTGGACATGACCTCGGCGCTCGCCACGAGGCTCAGGACCAGAAGGTCGGCGTTCTGCCGGACGGCGCGCAGGATGAACGGGATGCTGAAATAGAGACCGAGCGGCAGCTCTTCCCGCACGATGCCATAGGTCGGGCGTCCCAACCCCTTGACCGCCCGCCAGCAGCCGAGGGCCACGATTACATGGCATACGAACTGCCATACAGCCCAGGAGGCCACCGTCGCGACCCCGAAGGCGATGCAGGCGAGCGCTGCAGCTATGGTGCGCGCCAGGGCGAAACCGACGACCACCTTGTTGGCCGAGGCAAAATTCGAATGCGCAAGAAAGATCTGCTCCGCCAGCACGATGACCCGCACGAAGATGATGTTGGTCACGAGCATCAAGGTGATCACCGCGACATTGGCCGCGGGATCGGGCGAAAGCGTGAAGAAGAACGGCAACACCGCTGCGCCGAGCAACACCAGCAGCACGCCACTGATCGAGGTCAGAATGATGTTGTGGCCGAGCATCTGCGGGTACATGCCCCGGTCGCGCGCGACACGGCGCACCAGGCACTCCATCGCGCCGAGACCACAAAGGTGAACCGCGATGTTGGCAACGGCCGTGATTGCGACGAAGACACTGAATTCATGCACGCCGAGAAAGCGCGCGAGGATCGCAAAGGTCAGAAGCTGCGCAGCCGAGCCAATGACAAGGCTGCCGCCGGATGCAGCATAGGATATGATCATCGAGAGGAACGGTTTGTGCGCGCGTTCCTTCACACCTTCCGAAGCCATTCCGATCTGCCCTTGATCTCAACCCGTCATTGTTGCGCGCAAAAAGCGTTCAATGACAGCGAGCACCCGCCTCTGATCACGCGCAAGGTAACAGGCAGAAATGATTGCGCGGTTAACGTGCTCGCGGCAATTGTATTTCAGCTTCCGTTTACTCAATTGCACTAGGCTGCGGTCCGCACGTCTACAGAGTTTTCCAGCGACATGAGGAGTGGCTGTGGCGCAAAACGACAGCAATCAGACCGACCGACCGACCGAAGACCGGGCCGCAACACTGCACCGCTTCATGGGTGTCGAACTGGAACTTGCGCCCGACGTCCTAGTTCCACGGGAAGAAACAGAGCTTCTTGGAAAAAGAGCCGTCTCAATCCTTGAAGGCGCCCCCCTCGACGTCACCATCATCGACATGTGCTGCGGTTCCGGCAACCTCGCCGTTGGTATCGCCAGAGAGATCCCGTCGGCGCGTGTCTGGGGCGCTGACCTGACGGACAGCACCGTGGCGCTTGCCCGCCGCAACGTCGATCGGCTCGGCCTCGGGTCGCGCGTCTTTGTCCGGCAGGGCGATCTTTTTGCGGCGCTCGAAAGCGACGATCTCCAGGGCAAGATCGACATGGTGGTCTGCAATCCACCCTATATCTCGAGCGGCCGGCTGGAGGGGGACCGCGCGCATCTGCTCGACAACGAGCCGCGCGAGGCATTCGACGGAGGCCCCTACGGCATTTCCATACACCAGCGCCTGATCCGGGACGCCCTTGCCTTCCTGAAACCGGGAGGCTGGCTGTTGTTCGAGTTCGGCGAGGGCCAGGAGCGGCAGGCGGCTGCACTTCTCTCACGGGCGAAAGCCTATGCACCGGTCACCTTCGCATCCGACCGTGACGGCAAGCCGCGCGTCGCCATCGTCCAGAAAATCGCCGGCCCGGCAGAGGCCGGCGCCGGAGAGCAGGCCCGATGAGCGAAATCCGTTCGCTAGACCACGCGGACGTTCCAGCGGTCGCCGGAATGTTCCAGCGGGTGTTCCGTGACGAGCGGACCGCTTCGCCCGCGCTCGCCGACTATATGCGGCAACTCTATCTCGACGGGCCAGGCTGCGATCCGGAAATCAGACCTCTCGTGCATGTGAACGACGAGGGTCGGATTACCGGCTTCGTCGGCGTCAATGCGCTGCCGATGACACTGAACGGCCGGCACTTGCGCGCCGCGATCTGCGGATCGCTGATGGCGGAAGACCGGGAAAGCGACCCCTTGGCCGGAGCGCGCCTCATGAAGGCCTTCCTCGCCGGTCCGCAGGATCTATCCTTCAGTGAGACAGCAAGCGAAGTCTCTGTGCAGATGTGGACGCGGCTTCGCGGCGTGGTCCTGCCGCAATACAGCCTCGACTGGGTGCGCGTCATCCGTCCGGCGACCTTTAGCCTGAGCGTCGCCTCGAACCGCATCAAGCCCGCCCGGCTCGCCGCCCCCTTCGCGCGCGCACTCGACAGGTTCTATCGCAAGCGCATGGGCCAGGGCGAGCAGCGCTGGTCCGCCCTGCCCGAGGCGGGGGCGGCACCGGCCGGCTTCACCGCGACCGAGACGGACCGCAGCGGCTTTGCCGCCGTCGTCGACCAGTTCACCGCGCCGTTTCCGCTTCGCCCCGAATGGAGCGACGGGCAGCTCGACCACATCCTTGCCGATGCCGAAAAGAAGCCCGAGCAGGGCGAACTCGCCTACGCGCTGGTGACGGCGCGCACGGGCGCCGTGGTCGGTGCATTCGCCTACTACGTCAAAGCCGGTGAAATCGGTCGGGTACTGCAGATCCTGGCGCGGCCAGGGCAGGCCGGGCCGGTCATTGACTGCCTGGTCGACGAGGCGTCGAGACGTGGGCTTGCGGGTTTGCGCGGGCGCACGCAACCGGCGCTGATGGAAGCCATGCTCGGCCGACGCATCGCCTTCGTGCACGTCGCCTCGACCGTTGTGCATTCGCGCGACCAGACCGTCGTCGAAGCCTGCCGCGACGGACAGGGCTTCTTCAACGGCATTTCCGGCGAATACTGGAGCCGGCTGATCGGCGGCAGCTTCGATTGACGATGGGCGGCGGTGCGGCCAGGCCTCAATAGCCGGCAATTTCCTCCACGGGCTGCACCAGTTGCGGCCCGAGATGCAGGTAGCGCGTCGCCTTGCGCTTGGCGGCGATATCCGCCCAGACCCTTTCGACCTGGACCACGGTCAAGCCGGCCGCCTTGGCGACGGCCTCGATCTCGATCCCGTGATTGAGGCCATAAAGGCAGAGGTCCATGCGGTCGTAAGGCAGGGAGAAATAGAACTCCTCCTGCGTCTGTTCCAGCGAATAGGTGTCGGTCGTCGGCGGGCGACGGCAAACTTCCGCGGGAACGCCGAGATGGGCGGCAAGCGCATAGACCTGCGACTTATAGAGATGGGCGATCGGCTTTACGTCGGCGGCGCCGTCGCCGTTCTTGACGAAGAAGCCCTGGTCGTATTCCAGCCGGTTGGGCGTGCCGAGTACGGCAAAGTTCAACCGGTCGGCATGGTAGTACTCGACCTGCTTGCGAGTGCGTTGCTTCATGTTGGTGGCCGCAACGACGCCGAGATAGACCGAGGGCGGCATGCGATGTTTCGATTGCACGCCTTCCGGGCTCTGAACGACCAGCGAGGAGATGTTGTAGCCTTCTCCCTCAAGCGCATTGGCGATGACGACCTTCGAGGCCCATCCGTCGCCATAGTCCGGAACCAGTTCCCGGATGAAGGCGTCGCGGCGCTCGTAGCAGCCCATGGCCTTGAGGGTCGGCCCGATGTCTTCGACGATCGCCGCGACGCCGAAGGTTTCAGCGACCAGCCGGCCGAAGCGCAGGCTTTCCGGATCGGAGTCGTTTTCCGGCATGAACAGGCAGAAGACGTTCTTGGCGCCGACCGCGCGCACCGCAAGCGCCACGGAAACGCTGGAGTCGATGCCGCCCGAAAGCCCGAGCACCAGACCGCGCTTCTTCATGGAGCGCAACTGTCCGCGCAAGGCGGAAACGATGCGATCGGTCTCGGCCGCGCGGTCGATCGTCAGGGTTTCGGCCGAAAACGGGCCATTGCCCCCGGTTGTTCTGATGTTCATTGTGCAGGCTCCATCGTCTCGGCGGCAAGTCGGCGGCTGACCTTGCCGGTATCCGTCTTCGGCAGTTCGGTGCGGAATTCGATGATCTTCGGCACCATGAAATCTTCGAGGTGGCGGGTGCAGTGGCGGATGATGTCCTTGTCGGTCAAGTCAGGATCCGTGCGCACCACAAGGGCAGCGATCGCGTGGCCGAGAACCGGATCCGGCATGCCGATGACGACGGCCTCGGCAATGCCGGGATGGGCATGGAGCACGGTCTCGACTTCCTTGGGCGCGACCTTCTCGCCGCGGGTCTTGATGATATCGTCCTTGCGGCCGACGAAATAGAGAAAGCCCTCTTCGTCCGTCTGGAAAAGGTCGCCCGTATAGAGCACCTTCTCCCAAGGGTTCGGCCCGGGCCGCAGCATGCGCTCGGTCGCCACGTCGTTGCGCCAGTAGCCCTGCATTACATGCGGCCCGCGGATGACGAGTTCGCCGGGAACGCCCGGCGGCACGCGGCTGCCCTCGTCGTCGACGACGAAGGCTTCCGTGTTGGGGATGGCAATGCCGACGGAGCCCGGACGGCGATCCAGTTCCTCCGGCGGCAGGTAGGTACAGCGCTTGCACTCTGTCAGCCCGTACATCGAATAGAGTCGTGCGCCCGGGAAAAGCTCGCGCAGGCGGGCGATATGCGGCGGCGGCAGGGCGGCGGCGGTGTTGGAGAGGTAGCGCAGGCTCGGCAGGAAACCCGGCTCAAGGTCGCGCATCTGCAGGATCATCGCCGCCATTGTCGGCACCAGCGGGAAGCCGGTGACGCCCTCCTCGCGAATACGCTCGAAGATCGCATGCGGGAACGCGAAGGACTTTTCGAGCACCAGCGTCGCCCCGAGCCTGATCGCCATCAGCAACTGGTAGAGCCCATAGTCGAAGGCGAGCGGCAGCACGTTGAGGATGATATCGTCGTGCTCGTTGCGCAGATAGGTGGTGATCGATTCCGACGCCGCATCGATGTTGCGGTGGGTCATCATCACGCCCTTCGGGCGGCCGGTCGAGCCCGATGTGTAGATGAGCATCGCCAGATCGACGTCAATGCCGCCATGCGGCACCGGCGTCGCCTCCGCCGACAGGCAGCCCTCGAAGGGCACCGCGCCGGCAGGCGACTGGCCATTGGGCGCCGCGGTCGATGCGACGAAGATATCCGCCTTGCCGCTGCTCTGCGCCCGGGCGTCAGCCACCACCGGCATCAACTTGGCCTGCGTCAGGATCGCAGCCGCCTCGCAGTCGTCGATGATGTAGGCGAGCTTGTCGGCCTTGGTCGAGGCGTTGATCGGACTGAAGGTCGCGCCCGCCTTCAGGATCGCAAAGATCGAAACGGCCGCCTCCCAGCAATTGTCCATGAACACGAGGACGCGGTCGTTGCGCTTGACGCCTGCCTTTGCCAGCGCGGCCGCCAGCCGGCTCGACAGATCGTCGAACTCGCCGTAGCTGAGGCGCTTGCGATCGGTGACCAGCGCCGTCTTGGCCGCATGCCTTGCCGCATTGCCGATGAGAAACTGCTCGAACCGCATGGAACGCCCTCGGGTCTTGGTTAGGCCGTGGCCGGCACTCCGGCCTTTGCCTCGATGAAGGCCGAGATGCGCGCGAGCGAATCGAGGTTCGCCGGCACGATGTCTGCGTCGGCCATGGCGATGCCGAACTGGTCCTCGATGAAGGCGACGAGTTCCAGAACGCCGGTCGAGTCGATGATATCGTTCTCGATCAGAGAGGCACCGTCGGCGAGATCGTACGAGGTATCGCCAAACAGGAAGTTCTCGATGACAAAGGCCCTGACCTTGTCCTTGATGGTTTCCGTCATTTCATTTCCTTTCCCAATGGGTTTCAGGCCGCTTGAGCGGCGCCGATGCTGGTGCCGGTAAAGGTCTGGAGCCAGAGCTGCGTCGACAGGATGCCGACGAAGGCGGCATTGTCCCTAAAGCCGGTAGTCGGTTGCGACTGGCATTTCTCGTAGAGCTTGCTCACGGCCTTGGCATTGAACAGACCGCTGTCGCCGATGCGTGTCTCGCTCATGGCATCGCGAACGTATTCCAGTTCGCCGGCGCCGGTGAAGGAATGGCTGTCGGGCGCGCGGTAGGGCTGCTTGGTGCGCTGACCGATGGTCGGCGGAAGCAGGTCCTTCGTCGCTTCGCGCAGGATGTGTTTTTCCACCAGCCCCTTCAGTTTCATTTCCGGCGGCAGGCGCGTCGCGAACTCGACGAGGCGGTGGTCCAGGAACGGGAAGCGTCCTTCGATCCCGTGCGCCATGGCCATGCGGTCGCCCTGGCTGGAGAGAATGTAGCCGGGCAGAAGGAAACGGCTTTCGAGATACTGTGCCTGGTGCAGCGGATGCCAGCGACCGAAGGCAGCGGGAAGCCGGCTCGCCAGATCTTCGGCCGCGTCGTAGTCCTTCAGCGTGGCGCGCAGGTCAGGAGAAAAGAAGATCTTGGTCGCGGCCGTGCTTTTGAACCGCGGGCGGTGCGAGAACAGCGGGTCGTCGAGCGGCACGTCGCCGGCGCCGAAGAAGGCGGCGAGATATTCCGCCGATTGCTGCTGCAGGCCCGGCAGATAGGGGTAGAGCTTGCGGAACAGGTGCGGCCGGATTCGCGAGCCGGGCTGGCGGCCGCAGAAGCGGCGCACCCGCGCCTCCTTGAAGATATCGTATCCGGCGAAGACCTCGTCGGCGCCCTCGCCCGTCAGCACGACCTTCAATCCCTGCTCGCGCACGAGACCCGAGAGCTGGTAAAGCGGGGCGGGTGCCGTGCGGATAATCGGACGTTCGGCGAAACGGACGACCTGCGGAAAGACCTTCGCGATGTCGCCGGCACGACAGGCGACCGCGCTATGATGCGTGCCGAGCGCCTTTGCCATTTCCATCTGGAAGGCGCTCTCGTCGTGTTCGACGCTATCAAACGTCACGGAAAACGTGCGCAGACCCTGCGGCGCCATTCCGGCCGCAAGCGCCGAGACGATGGAGCTGTCGAGCCCGCCCGAGAGATAGGATCCGACGGTCACGTCGGCCCGCATGCGGATCCGGGTCGCATCGGTAAGAAGGGCGCGTAGTTCCTCGGCCGCGCTACGCTCATTGGCAAACAGCGGCGGCGCGTCGTGGTCCGGATAGTCGAGTTGCCAATAGGGGCGGATCGACGTCTTGCCCTTCTCGACGATCATCAGGTGAGCCGGCTCGAGCTCGTGAATGCCACGAAAGCCGGTCCGCGGCGCGATCGGCGCCCAAAGGGTAAAAATCTGGTCGAGCGCAACGGGATCGAGTTCGGCGGAAATGCCGGGAACCTGGAGCAGCGCCTTGATTTCGGAGGCGAAATAGAATGTCCCGGCATGGGTCGTGTAAAACAACGGGCGCACGCCCATGCGGTCGCGCGCCAACACCATGCGCTGACGGCGTCTATCCCAGATCGCGAAGGAGAAATCGCCGTTGAGGACGGACAGGCAGTCCTCACCCATCACGGCGTAGAGATGCAGGATGACCTCGGTGTCGCTCGCGGTGCGGAACCGCCGCCCCTTGGCGCGCAGTTCCTCGCGCAATTCGACGTAGTTGAAGATCTCGCCGTTGAAGGCGATCGAAAGGTCGCCGGTTTCGTCGGACATCGGCTGCTGGCCGTCGCCGAGACCGACGATCGACAGCCGTACATGGGCGAGCCCGGCCTCCGGTGCGGCAAGAACGCCGTTTTCGTCCGGGCCACGATGCGCGATCGCAGAGGCCATCCTTTTGAGAAGGATTTCCGCATCCGGGACCGACCCGAAATAGCCACCGTAACCGCACATGCCGAGATACTTTCACACCGTTCGATCACTGCCGGACCATAAACCGCATGACGGAATCATGGGTTAATCTCCGGCATTTTCTAGTTGTATGGTAAATACCGCCGTTCAGGCGCCGCGTTGAGGATAAGCGCCGCTGGCCCTTGCCGTCAGCGCTCCGGAATTCGTCTTTTCGATGCCATCCTGAGCATCAGATACACAAACAGAATCGGCCAGAAAACGCAGACCAGAAGCCCGGCCACGCGGTACATGTTCCAAGGTGCATGCGCCTGCAATCCTTCAAGGTAGGTCATCCCCACGAGAAAAAACGCCGTCAGGCCATAGGCGACACCGGCAACGTATAACCAGGACATGCAACCGCCCTCCGCGACGCGCCACAACCAAAACCAGGAAATAGCAGCAGCGAACCTATACCACCGGAAGTAACATTTTGAAACGAAGAGTTAACTTTAAGCGGGGGCATGGTTAACCGAACCGAGGATCGTTTCGGTTCTCGGCGGATGCCCGGACATTACCGTCCTTGTCCTCATGCATGAAAGGACTTGAGCCGCCAAAGGCTCCTTAGCGGCTACCCTCGCGCGCCACGAACAGCAGGTCGAAACCGCGAAACTCCCGGCGCGCGATCGATTTGCGTAGCGCCGTCCAGATTGCCGAGGGATTGTCGAGGCGGAAGCCCTTCAGGCTACGGATCAATCCGATAGTGGCGGTCATGGTGCGAAGGACGCGCGACAGCCTGGAGCCCGTCAGCGACGCAAACAGGATCTGCGGATGAACCGCCAGCAGCACGCCGGCCGTCCGCATCCGATCGATCGTGCGGAACTGGTCCAGCGCGCGATACTCGTAACCTTCGATGTCGATCTTGAAACAGAGCCTTTCTGTCCGCGCCATGTCCTGAAGGGCTGCGATCGTCACGGTGCGCGCACGGATCGCCTCGCCGTCGTCGTCGGCGATCAGGGCCGATGTTTCGGAGCTTCCGAAACCGCCACCGACGGAATGCAGCACGAGAACGTCATCCTCCGATAGCGCGGCATTGATGACCCGCACTTCGCCGCAATTCTCCGGCTGCATTTCCTTGAGGATGCCGAAACAGACAGGGTCGGGCTCGACCGTGATGACGTTGTCGGCAATCTGCGCCGCCCAATAGGGCGTCACGCCGATCCAGCCGCCGATGTCGATGAAAGTCGTCTTGGCGTCGACCAGGCGCGCGATGTTCTGGAACGTGCAAGGCTCCCAGTCGCCGTTCTGCAGCCGCGCGAAAAAGCGCTTCTTTTCCGGCTTGTCGGGAAACTGAACGGTCTTGTGGAAATAGGTGATCGAACGCATGGCGTTTCTCTAACCCATATCCGGACGAAGCGGAATGGATTTTGCGAAGGGCTCATATGACCGAGGCGAATGGCTGCCCCGGCACATCGCCGCCTGCATTTTCGGGAAGGTTCGCCCGTACAAAGGAGGTGCCGCCGTCAGGCGTCCACCGGCTCCATCGAACCGCGGGCCTCGCTGAGCTCCGCCGTCGTTTGCGCGAGGCGGTCGGCGAGAACGCGCATGATTTCCACCGCCATCTCGGGGAAGTCGGCCAGAAGCTTGAGGAAATCGTCCTTGCGGATGCGCAGGGCCTCGAGCGGCGTGCTGGTGCGCACCGTCGCGGTGCGTGGCGTGTTGCAGAGAATGGCGATTTCGCCGACGATCGAATTCTGCTCGACTTCGGCGATCTTGAAAGGCCCACCCGCCGTATTGATGAGCACCTCCGCCTTGCCGGAAAGAATGACATAGGCCGCGTCGCCGATGTCACCCTGATAGAACAGCGCTTCGCCGGCGCTGTACATGACCCTGTCGGACGTGAAGGCCAGAAGTTTCAGCTTTGCCGGCGGCAATCCCGAGAACAGGGTTATTCGGCGCAGCATTTCGACTTCATCTTTGAGCAACATCACAATCCGTGTCTCCGAGTTCCCGTCGGGGGCAACTTGCCTCCCGCATCGCGGCGGGACCATATGCTCGTGCCCTGACATTAATATTACATCAAGATGCCATTTCCTTGTAGTCAGGTCGTTCATCCACATTGGCGTCGTGCAGCAGGCGCCCGTTTTCGAACCGGGCGACGCGATCGAAGAGGTCCGCCAGCGCCGGATTGGCGAGAACCCAGATGACCGCCGGATCACGCCCGCCCTGATCGAGCATCGCAAAGACGTTGCGGACGACCTGTTCCTGGACGCGCTGGTCGAGCGCCAGGAGCGGTTGATTGAAGATGTAGTAATCGCAATTGCGGATCAGCGCGCGCGCAAGGTCGAGCTTCTGCCGCTGCGCGGCCGTCAGCCGCTTGCCGCCGGCGCCGACATTGAAGTCGAAGCCGAAAGCAAGCACTTCGTTGTAGAGACCGCCCGCCTCGAAGAGATCCCGGACGATCGCGCGGATTTTCTCCGAGCCGTCGGCGTGTTTGTGACCGATACGTCCAAAGAGCACGTTGTCGATAATGCTGCCGGACGCGATGAATCGGTTCGGGCGGTAGTGCTCGATCATCCCGGCGAGATCGGCCGGCAGGCCTTCGTCGAACTCGCGCCGGGCGGCGACGATCTTCGCCATGACCTCGTCGGTCAAAAGACCGAAACGGTGCCGCGGCTCGATGTAATCGAAGCACAGCCTGATCACCTTGATCTGGTCGTCCTCGGAAACCTCGCCCTTGCCCTTGGTGCGTACCTTCTGGAGGATGGCCTCATAGACCGGGATTTCCTCGGCGGTCATGAAGGTCAACTGCTGGAAGAACGGGTGATCCGGCGGCAGGTCGCGGAACAGTTCGACGACGTTCTCGGCGATCTCGATGCCCATCTCATAAAAGGTGTCGCGCAGGCCGACCCGCTGCAGGATCGTCTTGAAGAACGGATGGTTCTCCAGCGCATCTGCCCACATCACCTGATCGGTGATGGTGCCGAAGAGCATGTTTTCGCCGATCGTCGCCTCGACATTGTAGGTCCCGGGCTCGAAGAACACGACGAGGTCGCTGAGCTTTTCCTTTTCGAGACGCTGCCGGAGCGCACTGCGCATCTCGACGATGCCGGCGGCGAACTCCGCATGCTCGTGGGGATCGATGGTCGAGCGCACGGCCAGCGCCATGACGTCGTTGGTCAAGAGCACCGCGTCGAGAACCGGCCGGATCTGCACGAGCAGATCGTCCGGTCCGTTCGCCCCGGCGGATCCATAGTCGATCCAGTCGCTGTTGACGTCGAGATACGGGTTTCCGGCCAGCCGGGCTTCGGTCACCTCCCACTTGCGGTGCGTCGCACGCTCGCCCTCATAGATCTCGTCCGTGAGCGGCGCATGCTTCAGCCCGTAAAGGATGTTGTCACCGAGGCTGCCCTGGAAGACGTAGACGTCGGACGAGGCGTAGGCGATCCGTCGGCCGGTCACCGATTCCGGCAGTTCCAAGATGTCCTGGCCCCCGACGAGCACCTTGCCGCTTGCCGGCCAGACGAGCCGGCCGAAGGCCTCGGCGAGCACTTCGCCACCGCCCATCAGCGCCACCTTCTCGCCGGGCTGGACCTGCAGCGAGACGTGGTCAAGCAGCGTCGAGCCGCCATCGTCGATCACCGTCAGATTGACGGCGGCAAGCGGGCCTGCGAGCGGCACGGCAGCGGTGGTTGCTACCGCCTGGACCTTGGGATCGAGCAGCGTGTCGACGCTGAACTGCTCGACCACCTGCGCATATTTCACCTGGACGTCCTGACGGGCCTGGTCCCAGTCGATCAGTTCCTTCAGCGGACCCGGCAGGTCCTTGTAGGCGCCGATGACAGCGACGAGCTGGCCGATGTCGAGGCGACCCTGCAGGGCGAAATAGCCGCCGATCGCGTAAAACAGGAAGGGCGTGACCTGTGCGAGGAAGTTGTTGATGAACTTGACGAGGAATTTCCACTGGTAGAGGTCGTAGCGGATCTTGAAGATCCGGCCGAGCCGCGCCGCGATGTCGGCGCGCTCGTAGTTCGACGTATCGTGGCCACGGATCGCGCCGATACCGTCGACGATTTCGCTGACGCGGCCGGAAAGCTCGCGCGCCGTCAACTGCCGCTCGCGCCCAAGCACGAGAAGCCGCTTGCGCATGCGCGGAATGATGACCGCCTGAACCGCGACGATCAGCGTTGCGATCAGCCCGAGCCAGAAGCTCTGCAGCAGGATGAACACGAGCGCCGTCAACGCCTGGCCGCCGAGCAAGGCGGGCGAGACGAAGGCATCACCGGTGAAACCACCGAGCGGCTCGACCTCGTCCTTGATCATCGTCGCGATTTCGGCGGGCTTCACCCGCTTGAAATGGCTGGGCGGAAAACGCAGGACCCGGTCGACGAGTTCGAAACGGATGCGGCGCAAGAGCCGCTCGCCGAGCCGGCCCTTGAACGTGTTGATGTAGAATTTGAAGAGGCCGTTGACCACCACCAGCGCCAGGAACACCAGGCTGAGGGCGAGCAGCATGCCTTCGCGGCCGAGCTGGAAGCCGTCAAAGACGTTGAACGTGCCCAAATACGGCAGGTCGAAGGATATCGGCAGGAAGGCCTGAGTGGCCTCCGGACTGTCGAAGCCATCGCCCTGGATCGGCCCGTTGACGATCTGCTTCGGCAGATCGAACGACAGGAAGTAAGGGATCATCGACAGCGCGACGACAACCAGGATCCAAAGCTGGTCCTTGCGCGTGTGGGTCCAGATATAGCGGGAAAGGCGTGGTTCCATGTTACTGGCGATAGGACCTTATTGAACACGACTGCTGCTGGCGGGCCGGGTTGCCATATGTCCCCAGCACGCATCACTCTTCGGCGACACCTCCGGACGGGTACCCTAAGGCACGCTCCTGAAGGGACGCCTGCATATTCCGCCCGGCGCCGAATCCGGTTGATCGATTATGCAGGTGCGAGGGAAATCTGCAATGGACGCGGTTTCCAACAGGCGGCCTTGAAGTCAACCGGCAGAGGTCGACGCTCCCGAAAGCACACGCCGTTATTGCACTCGCTCGATGCGCAGCTTACAACGACCGCATGAAACAAACCAGCCATCCCCCCTGCCAAACCAACGATTGGTACGAGCATGCCTTCGATCTCGCGCGTGGCATCGCCGCCTATACGCGCAGTCCGCTGATCGAAGGGATCGGCCGGGTGATCGCCAAACATCCAGACGCCCACATCGCCAATGCCTTCAACCACAAGCAGGTTGCCTGCAAGGTCTGGGCGCGCGATACGCTCTTTGAGGTGGCCGGCCCCTCCTACGGCAAGATCGCCATCCTCGGCGGCTGGTACGGCATTCTCGGCGCCATGCTGCTGGAAGACCAGCGCTTCGATGTGGCGGCAGTCGACAGCTTCGACATCGATCCGGACGTCGAAGCGGTGGCGCGGACGCTGAACGCGGCCTTTCCGGACAAGTTTCATGCCGTGACGGCGGACATGTATGCGATCGACTACGCGGCGCTCGCGGCAGACGTGGTGATCAATACGAGCTGCGAGCATATCGCAGACCTCAAGGCATGGCTCGATCGCATTCCGGCCGGTACGCGGGTGCTGCTCCAGTCCAACGACTATTTCAGCGAGCCGACGCATATCAACTGCGTGGCCTCGGTCGAGGAATTCGCCAAGCAGGCGGCACTGACGACCGTGGAGTTCGCCGGCGCGCTGCCGACTAAAAAATACACCCGCTTCATGCTGATCGGCACGGTCTGAACCGATCGAGATCGCACTTGTTTGCCGGGACAGCACCCGTGCGCTCCGGCACCGTTGTCTGTCTTCGGCCTCCACGGGTACCGCCGCCCCCCCGACGTTCAGTTATGCGTCTCGGCGACCCTTGTTTTCATCTCGTTCCAGAGCGACGACGCGGTTCCCGCGAACGCCTTGTAGCCTGCCTCAAACGGATGTCCGTCGTTATCAGGATAAAAGCGCTGCCCGGCCAGGATCGCATCCCGCAAGGCGTCGGTCGTTGCATCCACCGCACTACGATACGGCAGATCAAGCCGGCCGGCGACCTCCCGAATTTTGTCCTCGAGTGCGATCTGACGCTCGACACTGCGGATGAAGGCGGGATCGGCAACCGCCAGCTGGCCACCGCGCCGAAGGTGTTCGAAAACCACACGCTCCTTGGACGGAATCAGCAACAGTCCTACCCGTCCCCGTCCCTGCGCGGCCCAATCGGCCGCAAAGCGTTCAAAGTCCGCAAACATCGCCGCTGTCTCGGACGAGGCCAAATCGCTCATGCGACCGGCATCATCCACATAGCGCCTCGACACGGGTGTGATCCCGTCCGGGAACCGGTAATATTCGGACGCTTCATCGCTGCCCGTGCCAAGGAAGCGCGCATACAAGCTCGTCACACGGTCCTTTATCGCATATTGATAAGCGCTCAGAAGCGCGACGTTCTCGAACAGCTTCGTCTTGATGCTCGCCGATCGCGCCTTGGTGCATTGCGTATGGCTTCCGGTCGGACTGAAGAGAGCCTGCAGGTGAAGCCGTGCCTGCTCTGCAAGCCAGAAGTCGGAACGCGCGTTCATGATATCGCATGCCGAAAAAACGATCGCGAAGTCGTTGCCTGGGAAAATGGCGACGATCGCGCCTTTGGCTCCATTTGCCAGCGCGTCGTGGACGATCGCGTGGTAGGTGTAGATGCCGTAACTTCCGACACCAAAATTGTAGGTGTGTTCGCCGGTGATGGCCTGGAAGACGGCCGGCCAGGTCTGACCGCTTTCGACGTTGTTGCCATAGGTCATCGAGTCGCCGATTGCGGCGACTTGAAAGCCCTGCCGTGCGCCTGCCGGGTCGCGGAAGCCGTCCTCGTCAACGCCGGAAAGGGTAGGATCGAGACGATAGCCATACTTTTCGTCGATGCTTCGGTGCGACTGCGTTCCGATCGGAAACGGCGTGAACATGCGCAGCATTACCTCCCCGGCCCCCAATGCCAAGGTCACTGAGATCAACAGCGCGATCAGATTTCTCAACTGCCCCTCCTGCCTTACGCGCTCGACGCGCCGAAATCCCCTTGCATTGCTCTGCGGCCGCCGTTCACCGCGGGTGCCCCGCTGCCTCCACGCTCGCCAGCCGGCGCCGCTGCAGCGCACCGGCGAAGCCGTGCGCGAGAGGCCGGCGGATGCTGGGGAGGTAGACAAGGCAGGAAAGCCGTGCGGGAAACTCTTCGCCAAGAGTATGACCCAGTCCTGGCAAGACCTTGAGTTTAGTGCAAACAGGAACCCAGGTTATCGTTCGGTGGAAATGCACTGCGTATATTCAGAATCAGTATTATTGATTTCACTAACATGACATTCCGGAGACAACCAGCCGGGACACGCAGAACGCGAGGAAAATATCCAGGCTCCGTACATACTGGCAGATAGACGAATGGTCGTCCGACCATTGGTTTGCCGAGCGACTTTTCTATTTCGGTGGTTCCGCTCAAGGGCGGCCTTCAGCGGAGACCGATGGGCACCACCGACTACGGCTAGCGGACCGCCTGAAGCCCCAGTATCTCCGCCGTTCTAGCGGCGCCGTTCAGGTCGAGCGGTGGGATCTCCGGCCTTGGCCGCGCCAGCATCGTCTCGACGTCGCGGGCCAGCCTCTCCGGTGTTACGTCCGCTTCTGGCAGAACGCCGGCAAGGCCGAGCTTTTCGAGCCTTTCGGCGCGCGTCGACTGCTCGGTCTCGCCGCCGGCGACGAAGGGAATGAGCAGCGACGCACAGCCGGCACGGAAGATATCGCAGACGGTGTTGTAACCGGCCTGGGAAACCGAGAGCCGCGCACCCGACAGAAGGCTCGCGAAATCCTTGCGGAAGCGGAACAGATGCACGTTTTCGGGCGCTGCGGCGGCAAAGCCATCATAGTCGTCCTGCGGCAGGTTCGGCCCGGTGATCAGGCACCATTTCAGGTCGCCCGCAAGCAGCCCGGCCGCCTGTAGTGCCGCGCCGATCAGTTCCTTGCCGACCGCGCCACCGCCAGCCGAAACAAGGACGTCGAACCTTTCAGCCGGAGGTTCAGGGGCATGGCCGGCGACAAGACCGGTATAGACGATCTTGTCTTCGATCTCCGCCGTATACGGATAGGTCTCCTCGAGCCGCGCAAAGGCGGGATCGCCATGCACGAGCACGAGGTCGAAATGCGCCCTGACAACGTCGAGGGTTTCTTCGGCGCGCCCGGGCTTCGTCCGCTCCTGCAGGATATCGCGCAGCGATGCGGCAACGAGGGGCCGCGGCTCCTGCTTCTCGATCACCTCCAGCAGCGGCATCAACTCGAAACGCATCTGGCGGCGGCCAAAGGGGAAGGCTTCGAAGATGACGATGTCAGGCTTGCAGGCAAGAAATGCCTCAATCAGCAGGTCCCGGCGCTCTTGCTTGAAAGCCTCGCTGACCGGGTTTCCCTCGCCATCGGCAAGTCCGCTAAACCCCTTGTCGCCAGCCAGCACCGGCGGCAGGGCCACGTGTTTCACATCGTTTGCCGGGAACCCCGGCACCGGGCTGCCGCCCGTCACGACGGTCACGTCATAGCCTTTGGCCGCCAAGGCGCTCGCGATCCGGCTTGCCCGCGCCAGGTGACCGATGCCGAGCAGGTGCTGTACGTAGAAGAAGACGCGACGTGCGGGCATCAGGCGGCTCTCCATTCGCTGGCGAACAGGCCGGCGAGCTGTTCGATGCTGGTGTGGTGGTCGAACTGGCCGCGAACCTTCCGCTCGGCCGCATCGCCGAACCTGTGGCGAAGTGCCGGATTGCGGATCAGTTCCTCAAGCGCGACCGCAAGTGCCTGCGGATCCTCCGACGGAACGACACGGCCGTTTTCGCCGTCCTCAAGGAGTTCCGGAACGCCGGATATCGCCGTCGAGACGCAGGCCAGCCGCTGGCTCGATGCTTCGACAAGCACGTTCGGCAACCCGTCCCGATCGCCGTCCGCGGTGATCCGGCAGGCGAGCGCAAAGATGTCGCTTGCCCGATAGTGCGCAAGCACATCGGTCTGGTCGAGCGCGCCCTTCCAGACAATACGGTCGGAGACGCCGAGCTCCGTGGCGAGCGTCTTCAATTGGCCGGTCAGTTCGCCGGCGCCGATATGCTCGAACCGCCAATGAAGCTCTGCCGGCAGCTTGGCCAGCGCCTTCAGCAACACGTCGTAGCCCTTTTTTCCAACGGCACGGCCGACGCTGACGATGCGGACGGGATCGGCCGGATCGGAACCGGTGCGATTGGAATGCGTGCCGTCGAAATGCGGGAAGCGGTCGAGGTCGAGGCCATGATAGCTCAGATGTACTCTCGATTTGTCGCTGGCAAGGCTGCGGAGATGCTCGTACCCCATGCGTGTGCAGGTTACCGTCCAGCGCGCAAGGCCGAGCTTTTCGGACAGTTCCCAGTCGGGCGAGGTCCAGATGTCCTTTGCATGCGCCGAACAGGTCCAGGGCGTGCCAGCGATCACGCTGGCATAGGCCGTCACCGAAGCAGGGGTATGGATGAAGTGCGCGTGCAGCCAGCGCGGCTGTCCAGGCCATTCGGAGGCGAGCACCAGCGCCTGGCCGAGCCGGCGAAAGCGGTTGCGGCTGAAATCGCGCGGCAGGTCCTTGAGGAACAGACCCAGGACGCGCCAGAATCCGGGTTTCGGCAGACAGCGCACGAGCCCGCGCAGAACCCTTAGCGGCTCCTCATGCAGATATTCCGGCAGATAGTGGACGTCGGCGCGGATTTCGTCATGCACCGGGTGGCGCTTGCCGTCCGTCGGACGCCGAAGCGAGATCAGGACAAGTTCGATCCCGGCGCGCTCGAGGCCAAGCAGTTCCTGGGCGATGAATGTTTCCGAAAGACGCGGGTAGCCCTTCAGCACGACTGCAATTTTGCGGTCTGTCGGCAATGCTTCAGCTCGATTTCTTCACGATGTTCAGGTGGTCGCTCGACGGCCGGTCGAGCCATCTGCCGACGATTTCGGAGATGTGCACGAGGCCTTCCAGCCGCAGGCCGTTGGCGCTGCTTTTCGACGGTGGCTCACGATAGGGCAGCGCCCTCAGCGCCGCCGCCAGCCGTAACGGATCCTCCGCCTCGTCCGGCAGGAGCATCTCGATCAGCCCCAGCTCGGCAGCCCGGCGCGCGCGGATCAGTTGCTCTTCGCGCGGCTGGATGCGCGGCACGATCAGCGCCGGCTTGTCGAAGGAGAGGATTTCGCAATAGGTGTTGTAGCCGCCCATGGCGACGACGCCCTTGGCACCGGCAATGAGCTCTTCCATGCGATTGTCGAACTCGATGATCTTGATATAGGGGATCTTGCTGCCCTTGCGGATCAGCTTTTCCCGCTTCTTGACCGGCATGTAGGGTCCGAGCACGATCAGGGCCTTGTGCGTGAGCTCCGGATCCTGCTGATAGGCATGGATGACGTCGTGGATCAGGTCCGCCCCATCTCCGCCGCCGCCAGTGGTGACGAGGATGTAGTCGCCCTGAGGCTTATGACCCGGCAATTCCTCGCGCGGGACGCTGCGCTGCAGAAAACCGACGAAGTTCATGCGCTCGCGCACCGCGGGCGGCACGTCGAGTTCGGTCAGGGGGTCGTAGAAATCAGGCGGGCCGTAGACCCAAATCGTGTCGTAGTACTGCTCGATCTTGCGCATGGTATCGCGCCGCTTCCACTCTGCCTCGAGCAGGTGCGGCGCATCCATGACCTCACGCAGGCCGAGGACGAGCGTCGTGCCGTGCGCTTTCAGATAGGTCAGCGTTTCCTCGACCTCGCCGCGCAGGCCCATCGGCTCCTTGTCGACGATGAAGATGTCCGGCTTGAAGGTCTCTGCCGTATGGCGAATGATCGCCTGGCGCATCTTCAGCGTTTCATCGAGTTCAATATGGCGGTCGAGCGAGGTGTAGTCGCCATTATGCAGCTTGATCACGCTCGGGATCTTCACGAAATCCACGCGCGCGCGATAGTCGAACGCGCCGGCAATCGTCGCCCCGGAAATGATCAGGATGTTCAAGCCGCGATAGTCTTCCACCAGCGAATGCGCGATCGTGCGGCAGCGCCTGAGGTGTCCGAGCCCGAACGTGTCATGGCTATACATGAGGATCCGGGCATCTTCAAAACGCCGCATCATGCAAGAAACCTTTCACTCAGGGTACGATGAACCGTTTCACGCGGGCCGTGTGGCTGCGTCAAACCGGGCTTCATTTGTAGGGATCCGCCGCGTCACGCAACCCATCTCCCAAGAAGTTGAACGCCAAAATCACAAGAATGACCGGAATTGTGGGAAATAGGAGCCAGGGATAGAAGGCAATGACGCTGACGCTTTTCGCCTCCGTCAGCAGAATGCCCCAGCTGGTGATCGGCGGCCTGAGACCGAGGCCAAGGAAGCTGAGCGCCGTTTCCCCGAGGATCATGCCGGGAATAGAGATGGTCGCGGTGGCGATCAGATGCGACATGAAACCGGGCACGAGGTGCCGGCCGATGATGCGGCTGCTCCTTGCGCCCATAAGCTGGGCCGCAAGCACATAGTCTTCCTCGCGCAAGGCCAGCAGCTTCGAGCGGACAGCGCGCGCAAGCCCGGTCCAATCGAGCAGGCCGAGGATGATCGTGATCGCCAGATAGATGAAGATTGGACTCCAGGTCGCCGGCATGATCGCCGCCAGCGACAGCCAGAGCGGTATGCTCGGGATCGATTGCAACACCTCGATGACACGCTGGACGATGAGATCGAAGACGCCGCCGTGGTAGCCGGCAAGACCGCCGATGACGATGCCGAGCACGAAGCTGACGGTAATGCCGAGAAGGCCGATCGTCAGCGAAATCCGCGCGCCATAGATGATGCGCGACAGCACGTCGCGCCCGAGGCGGTCCGTTCCGAGGAAGAAGGCCTCGCCGCCCGTTGCCGGGCAGACGAAATGCACGTTGCTTTCAAACAGCCCCCAGAAGCGATAGCCGTCGCCGCGGCAGAAGAAGCGAAGCGGCTGCACATCGTTGGTATCGTCGGCGTAGTTGCGCTTCAGCGTATCCATGTCCAGCGTCATCGTGCGGCCGTAGACGAAGGGACCGACGAACTTGCCCTCATGGAAGAGATGCACCGCCTGCGGCGGCGCATAGATATAGTCCATATTCCGGGTATGCAGGTTATAGGGCGCCAGAAACTCGCAGACGACGATCATCAGGTAGAGCACGACGAGAAAAACGCCGGACGCAAGCGCCAGCTTGTGACGGCGGAATTTCCACCACATCAGCCGCAGCTGCGAAGCCTGGTTGACGCGCACCTGCTCGTCCGTCATCGCCTCGACGGAATAGGGGTCGAACGGAGCCGTAGATACGTAGTGCGGCATGGGCTCGCCGGGCGCCGGAAGAAATGACGTCACTTGGTGCTCCTGCCTTGCAGCCGAATTCGAGGATCAAGAATGGCGAGCGCGATGTCGGAGATCAACACGCCGATCACCGTCAGGAAGGCCAGGAACATCAAGAAAGACCCGGCAAGATACATGTCCTGGCTCTGCAACGCCTTGATCAACATCGGGCCGGTGGTCTCGAGCGAAAGCACGATCGCGGTGATTTCCGCGCCGGAGATGATCGCCGGCAGGATCGAACCGATATCCGAGATGAAGAAGTTCAGCGCCATGCGCAGCGGATATTTCACCAGCGTGCGCATCGGCGAAAGGCCCTTGGCGCGTGCCGTCACCACATACTGCTTCTGCAACTCGTCAAGCAGGTTGGCCCTCAGGCGCCGGATCATGCCGGCGGTTCCCGCCGCGCCAACGATGATGACCGGTATCCAGATGTGTTCGAGGATCGATTTCGCCTTTTCCCAACTCATAGGTTCAGCGAGATACTTCTGGTCCATCAAATGGCCGATCGAAATCCCGAACCAGATATTGGCGAAATACATCAGGATCAGCGCCAGCATGAAGTTGGGGATGGCGATGCCGATCAGGCCCATCAGCGACAGGCCGTAGTCTCCCCAGCTATACTGATGGGTCGCCGAGTAGATACCGATCGGAAAGGCGATCAGCCAGGTGAAGATGATGGTGACGAAGGAGACGAGGATCGTCAGCCAAAGGCGGTCGCCGACGACCGCGCTCACCGGAAGCTCGTACTCGAACGAATAGCCGAAATCGCCCTGCAGCATGCCGCCGAGCCAATAGACGTAGCGCAGGACCGGCGGCTGATCGAAGCCGTACTCCTTCCTGAGCGCCTCGATCTGCTCCATGTCCACGCCTTCGCCCTGCGCCTTGATCTCGGCGACATAGCTTTCGAAGTAATCTCCTGGCGGCAGTTCGATGATGGTGAAGACAAGAGCGGAAATGATGAGGAGGGTCGGAGCCATCGCCGCGATACGCCAGAGAATATATCGCAGCATGTCAGGCTTCCTGTTCGATCCAGAAGGTGTCGGGTTTGTAGACACCGAAATAGCACGTGGGGTCGAAGCCGTAGAGCGCAGTGTCGGGCACGTTCCTCAGCTTCTTTGCCACGAGGATCGGCTGGAGCGAGGCGTTGACGATGCCGATCGAGAACACCTGGTCGGTGTAGATCGAGAGCATCCGGCTCCAAATCTCCGTCCGCTCGGCGTCTTCGGCCGAATGCCGCCAGCGCTGCAGCAGTTCCGTCAGTTCCACGGCTGCCGGAAGGTCCGGGGCCTGGCCCATTTCGCCGTGGGAAAGATAATTCAGCCCCCAGACCGGCCATTGCAGCTGGTCGTCCGCGGTCGGCGCAAGCTGGCCGGGGTTCATGCTGGCCGTCGGCACGCCGTTGTCTATGCCGAACCACATCGACATGATGATCTCGCCACCGACGGCGCGGCTGCGGAACGTGTCGCGTTGCGAGGTCCGGATGAAGAGCGATATCCCGACCTTCTGCCAGTAGTCGGTGATGAGCTGCAGCACGTCCGTCTCGAGTGTGCTTTCCCCGGCCGTTTCCACGACGATCTGCGCCGCGCGGCCGTCGGAGAGAATGCGGATGCCGTCGCTGTCCTTCTTGGTCAGGCCCGCTTCGTCGAGCAGCGCATTGGCCTGTTCCGGATCGTGGGCGACCCAGGCATTGGCGAACTCGGGCCGGAAGAGCGGGCTCTCGGGCAGCACCGTGTCGGCGCTCTCCTTCGTCAGCCCGTAGAACACCGCCTTGTTGATTTCGGTGCGGTCGATGGCAAGCGACAGGGCGCGGCGAACGCGCACATCCTGCAGCAGTGCCCGCCAGACCGCATCCGAGCAGTTGAGGTTGGGAAGCAGCGCCAGGCGCGAGCCCTGCGTCTTCTTCCACAGCAGCACTTTCGCCGGATAGCGCTTCTCGGAATCCTTGAGGAAGGTGTAGTCGACGAAGTCTATACCGGTCGCCTGCAGGTCGCTTTCGCCGGTGCCGGTCTTGGCCGGGATTAGCGCAGACGAGCTGACGCTGAGCACGAACTTGTCGATATAGGGTAACTGCAGGCCGTTCTCGTCGACGCGATGATAGTAGGGATTGCGCTCGAAGACGAATTGTTCGGCCGGAAGCGGCGTCGTGTTGCGCCAGGGGTCCAGCGTCGGCAGGTCCGGGTTTTCCGGGCGGTAGGAACGGGCCATGCGCATGTGCAGCTGGCTCCATTTCTTGACCCGCTCCTCCTTCATCAGGGCCTTGAGCTTGTCTTCTTCCTGATATTTCTCATGGAACTGTTTCAGGTAGGTCGACGGCATCACCACCACCATCGGCTGGGCGCCGGCGAGCTTCTGCAGGAAGTCAGGATTGGGTGTCGACCAGGAATAGCGCACCGTGCGTTCGTCGATGATCTCGAACTTGGCGGCCTCGCCATCCATGACCAGCGCCGTCGGCAGCCCGGCCGGGCTCAGCTTCTCGTTATTGAGAACGTCGTCCCAGCAATAGCGGAAATCCTCCGACGTCAGCGGCGTGCCGTCGGACCACTTGTGGCCTTCACGGATGTGGAAGGTGAAGATGCGGTCCTCGACCGTTTCGAAGCTTTCGAGAACGTCCGCTTCGATCTTCAACGCTTCGTCGAAGCCGACCAGACGGGCATAGCCGTAGATCGTCATCAGGCGGATGTCCTTGGCGCTGCCGATCAGCATCCGCACCTCGCCGCCGTACTTGCCGGGCTGGCGCCCCATGGCCGCGACGTTGATGACACGCGGCGTCTTCGGCAGGCGCTCGGCAAGCGGCGGCAGCTTGCCGTCGGCAATCTGCTTTTCCCAGAATGCGGGCTCGCCTGCAGCTGCAAAGAGCCGCGTCGGCAGAGCCACGGTCGCAAGCAATGCCAGTACAGTTCGGCGGGTGATCATGGCCGCAACTCCCTTGCATCCACGGATCGGCGCGCCAGCACGATGTGGTCACCACCGAGATCCGCGGGGATCAGCGCGTCGCCGGCATCATCGTCCCGGAACTGCGGTCCCCAGCGCCGCATGTCCGAACCTTCGCTGTCCTTCAGCAGTTCGAAATCCAGCGGCCGGTCGAGATCCGGATAAGGAACCGCCGCCAGCAGCGACTTGGTATAAGGATGAACTGGATTGCGCATCAGCACCTCGCGCGGTGCCAGCTCGACGATACGCCCGGCGCACATCACGGCGATGCGGTCGGCCATATAGTCGACGACAGCCAGATTGTGCGAGATGAACAGGCAGGTCAGTCCCAGTTCCTTCTGCAGGTCCTTCAGCAGGTTGAGGATCTGCGCCTGGACGGAGACGTCGAGCGCGGAAACCGGCTCGTCGCAGATCAGCAGCTCCGGCACCAGCGCGAGAGCCCGCGCGATCCCGATGCGCTGGCGTTGACCACCGGAGAAGCTGTGCGGGTACCGATTAATGAAGCGCTGGTCGAGACCGACGGCCTGCAGCAGCGAACGCACCGTTTCTTCGCGCGATTTGCCCGTTCCGCGCCCGTGGATCTCGAGTGGCTCGCTGAGGATGTTCTTGACCGTCATGCGCGGCGAGAGGGAGGAGACCGGATCCTGGAAGACCATCTGGATCTTGGACCGCATGGCCTTAAGGTCGTCGCCCTGCACTTTCAGCACATCGACCGACCCCTCGCCATTGTCGAAGATCACCGAGCCCTGGTCGGGCGTGACGGCCCGCATCAGGATCTTGCTGACGGTGGTCTTGCCGCAGCCGCTTTCCCCGACGAGGCCGAGGCACTCGCCACGGCGGATGTCGAAGCTGACATCGTCGACGGCGCGATGCAGCGTATCTTCGCCACCACCGAACCAGGACGATTTGCGCGTTCCATAGGTCTTCGAGACATTGCGGACGGACAAAAGCACGTCGGGACCGGTGCGCCGGTCGGCGGCCGAAGTCCCGAGCAGCGTTCCAGCCTTGACCGGCACTTCGCGCAGTGCCTTCAGCCGCTCGCCGGGCTTCATGTCGAAATGCGGAACCGCGGCCATCAGGCCCTTGAGATAGGGATGCTGCGGGTTGCGGAAGATCGCCTCGACCGGACCCGCCTCGACGATCTGGCCGTGATAGATCACCACAACCTCGTCGGCCATGTTGGCGACGACGCCAAGGTCATGGGTGATCAGAAGCATGGCCATGTTGAGCTTGACCTGAAGCTCGCGCAGGAGTTTCAGGATCTGCGCCTGAACGGTCACGTCGAGCGCTGTCGTCGGCTCGTCGGCGATCAACAGCGCCGGCCGGCAGATCAATGCCATGGCAATCATCGCGCGTTGCCGCATGCCGCCGGAAAGCTCGAACGGATACATGTCGTAGGCGCGCTTCGGATTGGCAAAGCCCACATAGCCGAGCAGCTCTTCCGTTCGCGCCCGACGTTCCGCCTTTTCCGCGTCGGTGTGGATCTTCAGCACTTCGGAAATCTGGTTTCCGATCGTGTGGAGCGGCGACAGCGATGTCATCGGCTCCTGGAAGATCTTGCTGATGCGCGTGCCGCGCAGGCTGCGGATCTCCTCCCCTTCCCGCTCCAGCGAGAGCAGGTCGATCGGCTTTGCAGCCGTCGTCGGGTCGTTGAACAAAATTTTGCCACCAACCTTGGCGACGTTGGGCAAGATGCCCATCACCGCCTGGCTGATTGCGGATTTCCCCGATCCGGACTCGCCGACGAGCGCCGTCACCTTGCCGGGCAAAATTCTGAAATTCGCGTTGTTGACGGCTTGAACTTCGCCGCCGAGCACCGAGAATGTGATCCGCAGACCTTCAACTCGAAGCAGGTCCGCCCCAGATGTCATAGCAGCACGCTTCCCTCATTGCTTTTTATCCGCCGCCTCTAAAAAAAGACTAGCGCAGCTTCCAAGGGCTGTCCAGCACACCCGGTTGCAGACGAGGCTATACCCACCTGCATCTTCAGATGGTTAGAACGAAGGGCAGGCACCGCCCTTCAACACGTCGGCGCAATTGGCCGAGCGTCTGAAGTCGTCGTAAAACAGTGTCCAGTCGGTGGTATCGGCCGCCCGGTAGGGGCCGAACTTGAAGTACTGGTTCTTGCCGAGCCCCTTGTCGTCGTGACCGATATGGCCAGTCACCGTGATGATCGGCTTGTCGTTGGCGAAAAGTTCGATGCGACCCGTGCCATTGGCTCCCGGCAGCGTGTAGATCGCGAAATCGATCCAGCCGGACTTCGGGTCGGGCAACGGATTGCCGTGGTTCGTCACCTTGATCGCATCGGTGCATGCATTGAAGAGACTGCCGTCGATCAGCTCCCAGTTGCTGTCTGCGGCGACGAGCATGCGCATCTGGTTGACGCCCGGCCGCCCCCATACGGGGATCTCGCCCGGTTTGCAGCTCGCCGGCTTCCCCTCAGGACCGGCCCAGAGCGGCGCGATATAGTTCGTTTCCACAGTGGCGAAAAGTTTGCCGGCCTCGAGCCTCAAGGCAAGGAACGGGCTGAAATCGCCCTCGGCACCCGGATCGATCTCGCGCTTCCACTGGGCGATCAGATAACGATGGTCCTCATTCGGGATCGGGTCGGCAAACTTGACCGCGAAACCATACCAGACGCCCTGGTCGTATGGCACGCGCAGCGCCGTCTTTTCCCAGATCTCGGCCCGCTCGCTGCAACCGTCGAGCGAATCGGGACAGGTCGGAACGACGCTCAGCTTGAGCGCGCCATTACCGTTATGCTTGACCTCGTTCTGAAACTCCACCGTGCCGGCGGTCTGCTCGAAGTTCTCGCGATAGTAGAGCCCGCCCTCAGGCGCAAAATCCCGCCCCTCGAAGTCGTCGGAAAGCTTGGTTTCCCATGGCTGCGCCATCGCGCTCCCGGCCATGACGATGGAAGCGACGAAAAGGACGGTGCGAAACATTCTTCCCCCTATTGAAGCATCTTGTCGATAAGGCCGCGCGGCGGCTGGAGCGGACGCGTATTGCGATGAAGCAGCATGACATGCTCCGCCTCGGAAAGTCCATCCTGCAACACGTCGTCGAAGCGTTCATCGGCCCTTGCGAGCAAGGCAGCGTCGTTGGGGTAGAGGATCGTAAATTTCTGCCGCACGCCGCGGAGCTTTTCCTGGCCGAGGGCCGTCCAGTCGCCGCCGCAATAATTGACGAAGGCTTCGCTCGCGACGACGCTGTGGGCGTATTTCTTGGTCAGGTTCTGCAACCTCTGGACTTCGTTGACGGCCGAGCCGAAGGCCGAGAACGTCAGCCGGTCGCGCAGGCCCACATTGCCGAACATCACGTTGCCCACATGCAGACCGATGCCGTAGCCGATCGGATCGCGTGCCTGCTTGCGCCGCTCGCCGTTCAGCATGTCCATGCGTGCGGTTGCCGCGCGCACGGCGGCAAAGGCCTCGCGGGCGGCAAATTCCGAGGGCTCCTTGTGGCGCCCACAGGGATAGACGGCGATGAAGCCGTCACCGACGAAGCTCAGAATATGGCCACCGTTGCGATTGAAGGGGGCTGCGATTGCATCGAAATAGGTGTTCAGGGTCTCGATATAGGACTGACGCCCTTCCTTTTCCGCCAGCATCGTCGAGCGGCGCATGTCGCCCATGACGAGGACGGCGCGCACGGTCTCGCCGTCGCCGCGGCGAACCTGGCCGCTCATCACACGCCGGCCAGCGCTGGAGCCGAGATAGGTGGTCAGCATGTTGTCGGCGAGCTTGCCGAGCACCGCCATCTTCGCCGCGACTGCCAGATGGTATTGCAGCTTCAAAAGCGCGCCAATGACATCGTCCGTGAAGCCGCCGTGCCGATCCGTCGTCCAGGACCCGACCATGCCATGGCCGGAATCGGCGCCGAGCGACTGCATGAAGGCCAGATAGTCCGTCGCCCCCATTTCCTTGAGGTCGTCGAAGATCGGGAACTCGGACGGCGTATCCTGGTAGATGCGCCGGCGGACATGCTCGAGATTGTTGTTGAGCAGGTAATAGTAAGGGCTCTGCAGGAACCGCTCGGGATTAAGCGCCAGTTCCTCGTGCCGAAGGCCGCTGACCTCCACGCCCTTGCCGCGCACCCAGGTGAAACCCAGAGCATCGTAAAGCGGGTGCAGCATCGAGAAGGAAAGATGGACGCGCATCAGCGGCAGGCCGGCGGCCGCCAGCCGCTCGCAGAAGCCTTTGACGATCGTCTCCAGCGGCGCGTCGCTCAGCGATGTGCGCATCAGCCAGTCGGCGACCTTGTCGATGAGGATTTCGGATACGTTGTCGTTCGTCGGGCCCATTTCGCGTCCTCGCATGACAGACCGTCCCGCGTCAGCATCCGGAGACGGCGAACGCCCCGGCAATTTGCCGGTTCATGTTCGCGGTGGATGATGATGAGCCGTGCCCGTTAAGAAAATGCTCCAACCGATTCCGGCGTCGATGACGTGCAGGCACCCGGAATGCGGCACTTATATGTTGCAGATATTCACGCGCGCAGCCAATTTCCAGAGGCGAACGAAGATTTTTCCGACCTGTTGCAGCACGAAGATTTGATAGCCGGCTCAACGGCGTGCCAGCAGCACTGGTACCGGGCCTCGCTTGACTTGGGGCTTGTTTCTCTCCAACAAACCACGACATGTTCGCGCGCCGCGCCTGTCTGTCCACGAGATCCGGAACCGAAACTTGACCTCACCTCATTTCGAAAGCCTGCTGTCGTCCATCTCCGACCGGAGCGCCAAGGTCGGCGTCATCGGGCTCGGCTATGTCGGCCTGCCATTGGCGATTGCGGCAGCGCGCGCGGGCTATTCCGTCATCGGTTTCGACATCGATCCCGGCAAGATCGTCGCGCTCGATGCGGGCAAGTCCTACATCGGGGCGGTCTCGGACGCTGTCCTTGCCCGGGAGAGCGGTGCTGGCCGTTTCCGTTCCACGACGGATTTCCTCGAACTGTCCGGCTGCGACGTCATCATCATCTGCGTGCCGACGCCCCTGACCAAATATCGCGACCCGGACCTTTCCTTTGTCGAAAAGACGTCGCGCGCGATCGCCGCAACCCTGCGTCCCGCGCAGCTCATCGTCCTGGAATCGACCACCTACCCCGGTACGACCGATGGCATCGTGCGCAGCATCCTCGAGGAAACCGGGTTCAAGTCCGCCGCCGAATTTTTCGTCGGCTTTTCACCCGAGCGCGAAGACCCGGGCAACCCGGTCTATGAGACCGTGAGCATTCCGAAGGTCGTCGCCGGCGACGGCCCCGAGGCGGCAAAGCTGATGGAGGCGTTCTACGCTTCCGTGGTTAAGACGGTCGTTCCGGTCTCGTCCAACGCCACGGCGGAAGCCGTGAAACTCACCGAAAACATCTTCCGCTCGGTCAACATCGCGCTCGTCAACGAATTGAAGATTGTCTACGAGGCGATGGGCATCGACGTCTGGGAAGTGATCGAGGCCGCCAAAACCAAGCCGTTCGGCTATATGCCGTTCTATCCCGGCCCCGGCCTCGGCGGCCACTGTATTCCGATCGACCCTTTTTACCTCACCTGGAAGTCGCGCGAATACGAACTGCCGACGCGTTTCATCGAGCTTGCCGGCGAGATCAACTCGGCCATGCCGCGCCACGTCGTCAGCCGACTGGCCGAGGCGCTGGACCGGCACGCCGGCAAGGCGCTCAGCCGCTCCACCGTTCTCGTCATCGGCCTCGCCTACAAGAAGAACGTTCCCGATATTCGCGAGAGCCCATCGTTGCGCCTGATCGAACTGATCGAGGAGCGCGGCGGCCACACCGCCTATCACGACCCCTACGTTACCGAGATCCCGCCGACGCGCGAATATGCCGCTCTGAAGGGCCGGAGTTCAGTGACGCTCGACGAGCCCACGGTGGCGGCGTTCGACGCCGTGCTGATCGCCACCGACCACGACCAGGTGGACTACGCAGCCCTCGCCAAGTGGGCGCCGCTCGTCGTCGATACCCGCAACGTCTTCCATCGAAACGGCCTGACGGGCAGCCACATTATCAAGGCATAGCGCAACGGTCGTGCGCATCCCTGTGGCCACAACAGCTAGCCGGCGCCACCCGCAAAGGGTTGAGTAGCCTTGTTGCGCGCCAGCGCGGCCTTGAGATTGCTCGCCGCCACCGCATAGCCTCCAGAGGCGCCGTCGACGAAGTGTATGTGGTCGCGGGTCATCGGCGTCGGCACGATGCAGGTCATCAGCGCCGAATCCTGCCGGTGCAGGCCATAGTGTCCGACGCCCTCTGCCTCTGCCCGCTGCAGCCGCGCCTCGATCCGTTCGAGGCACGGGGCACTGATATCGATCGTCATTTTCAGGCCGTCGTCGAATTTACGGAAGTCGGTGTTGTCGGCAAGGTCGCGGCGATACCGGTTCGTATCGAAAGGACCGAAGTTCCAGCCCATGCGAAGGCAGACGAAAAGTGCCAGCGTCTGCACGGTGATGATGCAACGTTTCAGGAAACGTCGCCCTCGCGGAGCGGCCGCACGCGTCTCGATGTCGATCCCCTGGAACGAGAGCCGCGCGGTCGGCCCAAGCTCGGGAACGGGGTGCCCGCCGCGATCTTCCTCGTCGGCAAGCGCGACGATGTCGGCGATCAGCGCCTGGAACTCCGGTCCGTTGCCCTTCGCCCCCGGCACCGCGATGATCGAGGCGATCGTGCCGTGGCAGGACTCGATCGAGTTCCAGCGACATGAAAGGCCGGTCAGGTCCGGCCGGCTGCCGGCAGGCGCCGCCGCGACGTGATAGCGCCCGGCCTTCATTGCCGCCTCGGCCCAGCTTGCCCCGCCGCCCGCAAACATCGCGTAGGAAACCTCGTCGCTGGCCTTGAAGCGGGCGACACGCATGTCGAGCCCGTGCTGGCGGATGTCGCTGACCGGAACGAGCGCAGTCCGCAACTCAAGGTCAAGTTCCTCCGCCACCCAGGTTTTCACTGCAGCCAGCGCGTCGCGGGCCCTGTCGGCCATCGATGCCGGCAGCGCCGCCAAGGCGCCATCCCCCCCGAATACGAAGGGCATTGTCTTTTCTTCGAGCACGTTCATCAGGGCGGATATGACACTCGCGCCAGCCATGTTGACTGTCTTGTAGCGGCCGTCGGCAATCGCACCGGTCGAGTTGACGATATCGGCCACGGCAAGCAGCCAGCCGTCCGGCAACGGCCGGTAATTCGCTTCGTCCGCGACGCCTTCGAAGGCGGCGAACAGCGGCACGCTATCGTAAAATCGCCCTTCCATTGCCTCAGCCATCAGCGCCTCGATCTCGCTCTCCCTTAACGTTCGTCAGATAATTCACGCAGGAGCGCAACAAAAAGTTTCGTTGGCTGTTACCAGGGGGACACCTCTGTCCGTTTCGGCGGCCTAGTGGTTGTGCGAGAAGCGGATCGGGCCGGAGCGGAACTTGGCGACGCGAAGGTTAGTTTCCAAATAATGACCCACGGCATTGCAGGGGTGTGGCCATCTGTGCTTGTTTAACAGTCATACAAGGATCAAAATGATCCAAGTGTGCGTAGTGAAGCCGAAACTGAATGCGTGACGACAACTTTCGAGTGCGGTTCTGGGGCGTAAGAGGAAGTTTGCCGGTCTCCGGCCAACAGTACGTCGCCTATGGGGGAAATACATCCTGCATCGAGATTCGATGCGGTAAGGACGTATTGCTGTTCGATGCCGGTTCTGGCCTGCGCGAGGCGGGATATGCGTTGATCGCCGAAGGTGTCGAAGAGTTCGATCTATTCTTCACTCACAGCCACTACGACCACATTATCGGTCTTCCCTATTTCAAACCCATCTACAAATGTCGCAATTCGGTGCGCTTCTGGTCAGGCCATCTGCACGGCACCATGACCACGCGGGAGATGATCCGCGATTTCATGCGCCCGCCGTGGTTCCCGGTCGATCCCGACATCTGTCAGGCGAGCCTCGACGGCATGGACTTCAAACCCGGTGACGTGCTGACCCCGCGTGCCGGCGTCACCATCCGCACGATGAGCCTCAATCATCCCGGTGGCTGCGTCGGCTACCGGATCGAATGGAATGGCCGCGCCGTCGCGCTCGTCTATGATACCGAGCACGAGCCGGGCGTTCTCGATCCCGGCGTGCTCGAACTGATCGCCGGGGCCGACCTGTTCGTCTACGACTGCACCTATCTCGAAAGCGAGATGGAGCATTTTCAGGGTTACGGACACTCGACCGGCATGCATGGCGCACGACTGGCGATGGCCGCCGGCGTCAAGCAGCTCGCCATGTTCCACCACGATCCGTCGCGCACCGATGAGGCGTTGGCCGCCATGGAACGCGATGTCAAGGCGACATTCCCCGGCGCCTTTGCCGCCCGCGACGGACAGATCGTCGAGCTCGATTGAGCATCTGAAATCGCGTCGGGATGTCCTTTACCCGAAATTCGGGCCGGAACTATTTCACGCCTCGTGGATTCCTTCTTTCCAAAGAAGGAGCGCCGCATGAGCAAGGACAAGAAGGCCCAGCAGGCGATCGAGGAAACCGGCAAGGATCCGTCGGGTGGGCAGCATCTTCCAACCGCAGGTCCTCATGCAAAGGATCGACTGACCGACAAGACCAAGACCCCCGGCTCAGGGTTGCTGCCGGACAACGATGACGACACTGTCGTACCCGGTAGCGGCTGAGGTGGTGTTCCAGCAAAACATGGGCCGTCGCATCCGACGGCCGCGCCTCCCTGACATGGCGGCAAGCGTCCCTACTGTTTGTCGCGGCAGCTGGCCAAACTACGCTTCCGCCAGCGAAAGGATCATTAAGCTATGAGATCGGCTCCGGTCCGCCAGCGACAGGCCGGATGCGCGGCCGTAAGCGTGAAGAGCTCCTCCATGAAGGACCAAACGCCGGCGTCGTGAACCAGATGATGGGTGAGCACTCCGATGGTTCGCCCGGCCTGATCCCGCCTCTTTTCATCGTCACCGCAGATCTGCCTTAGCCTGGCGATGATGTCTGCTACAATCGCCGCGTGCTCGCGGCAGCCGCGTGTTCCCTGCCAATCCATCACATCGGCATGGGTGTTGACGAGCTTGAAGAGCGAGGGTTTTTCCGGACCGAAGACCGACAGCGCCGCAAAACCGACCCCGGGCAGGTCATCCAGAAGCGCGCCGTCGATCCGGTTCCACGGCGGCACCAGCATCGGCACGAAGCTGCGCGGAAACAGCGCCTGGAGACGCGCGTAACCCTCCGTGAGTTCATCGAGAACCGTTGAGCGTGGCCGGTGCGCGCCGAGTTCCTGTTTCTTTTCCTCGGGCGGAGCATGGTTGCGGTGCGCCCAGCCGTGCACCGCGACGCTGACGCCGGCATGTCCATCGAGGCGGCGCGCAAGCGCCTCGCCCGTCAGCGCGGGCGGCACGGCGATGACCACCGGAACCAGGTGCTTGTCAACCAGCGACAACAGGCGGTCGAGTGCTGCCGTCGGCTCGGCGGCGTCGTCGTCCCGCAGCCAGAAATCAACCTGTCGACCGGACGCGGCCACGCGGTCGAGCGCGACGGCAAGCTGCTGCCAATGGGGTCGTCTCATGCCGTCGCCTCCAGATGCTCGTCAAATATCGTGCGCAGCCGCCGCGCCGCGGCAGGGAAGGAACGTTCGTCGTGGACGAACCGTCCGGCAGCCGTACCCAATCTCCGCCGAAGGACCGGATCCTCTATCAGCGCGCGCATCGCCGCCGCAAAGGCGGTGGCATCGCCATCGGGCGTAAGGATCCCGGTCTCGCCGTCCCTGACCACTTCCGGCACGCCGGCGGTATTCTGCGCAACGACTGGCAGGCCCGCCGCCTGAGCTTCGAGATAGGCAAGCCCATAGGCCTCGCCGCAGCCCGGCCAAACGTAGAGGTCGCTGCCGGCAAGGATAGCCGGCAGATCGGCAGCGCTCCTTTCGCCGAGCCAGTCCAGCCGGTCGGACGGCAAGGCCGAGAAGGCCTGTTGCACCTCGTCGCGGCACGGACCGTCGCCGACGATCGTCAGGGTCCAGCGGCTATCGGCGATGTGTGTCAGCGATTGCGCCAGCATGCGGTAGCTGTCCAGCTTGTCGCCGCTGCGCATCATGGCGACAGCGACCATGCGGCAGAGGTCATCCGTGCTTCCGCCGCCCGGCACGAAAGGGGCGGCATCGATGAAGGGGGCAAGCATCGCGTGGCGGCAGTCGGGCGCGGCCTCCAGCAGGCCATCCCGGTCCCGGCGCGTCAGGCAGATGTTGACTGCCGCCTGCTCGATGGCCTGGAGCACGTGGCGTTGGGCGATCGCGCGCACGCCCTCGTTTCGCCGCGCCGAGTAGGAGGCCTCTGCCGTCACGTAGGGGATGGTGAATTCGGCGGCAAGCGAAGGACCGAGCAGGTCCGGCGCCTTGTAGTAGGGATGGTAGCAGAACCATAGATCGGGGGCGCCGTCGCGCATCCACCCCTGCCGGAGGCGGATGATCTCGCCTGCCGCCGCTTGCTCCAGTTCACGAAAATCTACGTCCGACGCGGCCGCCATGAAGCTGCGCAGGTCCGAGACGACCGCGACCTCGTGCCCTCCCGCACGGAGTGCTGCAACCAGCATGCGCGCCATCAGGCGATCACCCGAAGGAACGGGATGGTCTGGGGATTTCAGCGGTGCGTAAAAGGCGATCTTCATCCGCAGCGAGCTATCGTTTCTCCGCGGCGGCCTGTCAACCGACCGCGCCGGGAGCTTGCCGCTTTCCGGTGGGACCGCGGGAGAGGAAAGCATGCGTCCGCGCCGCCGTCTGCAGCCAAGGGGATACCAGGCCCGACCGCCAGCGGTTCATCGGTCGATCGGCAAATCGTAGTAGTCCCGGCGGATCAGTTTCAGCGAACGGTCCGGCTCGATGACATAGGTTTCCTGAACGAAGCTGTTGCCGCTCGTGAAGCGGTGCGGGACGATGCTGCCGACGGGCGCCTTCGTCAGCTTCGTGCGCGGCTGCCCGCCATAGGTGATGCTGCCGGGGATCGGCTCCAGGTCCGGCGTCGTGCAGCCCGCAAGCGTCACCGCGGACAGAGCAAGCAGACCAAACAGCCCGCCAAGGCTGCGGATGTTTTTCACCATGATCACCTGGCAGCCCCATCGCCGTCCGTGGACCGCTCCGTGCCTGCCACTCCTTGTTTCGTTTCTCTTCTTCCAGCGCGGCCAGATCGCGCCGCCGCGTTCGCTAAGGCGTTGCAGCCACCCCTGTGCTGCCGGCCTTCTCGACCGTGGTTTCCGTATCATGCTCCGAGAGCAGGCTATAGGCGACATAGTATTTTTAGATATTGCTGACGTATTGCACCGTCTCGCGCCCGACGATCGCCGCCGCCGCATTCTCGACATTGCCGAACCAGAGGTTCGGGTCGAGCCCCATATCCTTGGCCTTGGCCCTGAACTTGCGCAGGTTTCCCGGTCCGGCATTGTAGGCCGCGAAGGCAAACAGCATCTGGTTTTTCGGCGTGACGGCCGGGTCGTCGATGCAGGTATCGACAAGGTAGCGCAGATATTTCGAGCCCGCTTCGACGTTGAGGTTCTCGTCCTTATCGATGCCGCGAATGTTGACGGCCTTGTCCGCAGCGGTCGATGGCAGCAACTGCATGATGCCGACCGCGCCCCTGTGGCTGCGGCGGGACTGATCGAGCTGCGATTCCTGGTAGCCCTGCGCCATCAGCATCAGGTGGTCGAAGGAATAGGTCTTCCCGTGCGTGCGGAAGATTTCCACGAGTTGCTTGAAACGTTCGACATCGGCTGGCGCATAGGCGCGCTTCAGCATCTTGTCGCCCTTGTAATAGGTGCTCCTCAGGATGTTGCCGAAGGTCGTCCCGACCTTGTGGGTCTTGACGAAGTTGTCGAGCACACCTTTAAGCTTGGGGCTGTCCTTGCGGATCGCCCAGGCGATCTCCCCGTGGTCGGAAACGACGATGTCGTCGCGCACCTTGAGGTCGGTGAACACCTTCACCCAGATGTCCGCCTTGTATTTGTCGACGACCGTCCAGGGCAGCAGGCCGGCATTGATCATCTCCAGGACGTCTTCGTCCTCGAGGTTCTCATCCATGTCCTTCAGCGTGATCGGCGCGCGACCGGCCTCTTCGAAGCCGGCGCTGAGCGCCGCCAGGTGCTCGTAATAACTGCTCGATCGGCGCACATGCAGTTCCTGCCCGCTCAAATCGTCGACGCTTGTGATCGCCGGCGCCGAAGGGCCGGTGACCAGCACCTCCTTGGCTTCGTCGAACAGCGGCGCGGTGAAATCGACCTTTGCAAGCCGCGTCTCGGTTATCGTCAGATTGGCCATGACGATATCGCCAAGCCCTTCTTCGAGCGCCGAGAGCAGACGCGCCCGCGGCATCGGCAGGAACCCGACGCGGATCTTGTCGATCTGCTTCTTCTTCCCCTTGTTGAGTTCGTGTTCGAGCGCCGTTCCGAAGTCGACGGCCGTGCCCAATTGCTGGCCGCGATCGAGGAAATAGATGGTCTTGCTGAAAGGCACGATAATGCGGATCACGCGCCGCTTTTCCATTCCGTCGAAGTCGTCCTTGTGTGGGACGAACATCGAGCGAAGGAATTGCTCATTCGACTGTGCCAAGGCGCCGCTTCCCGTGAAGAACACGAGAAGCAGCAGCCCCAAGAGAACGCGTTTCATGTCAGCCCCCAGCCCGAGAACCCTGTTGCCGAAATGCTATTCCTGCGGCGGACCGCCTTCGCCAAGCGCGGCGGCCGCATTCTTCTTGGCGATGGCGTCGCGGGTCGCGGCGGCCGCGGCGACGGATTGCTGCTGCTCGTCGCCCGCCACCTGCACGGTCGGCGAGGCGAAGTTGATGCCGTTTTCCTTGAAGGATTCCTTGATCATCACCTGCGCCCGGCGCCGGACCTGGGTCTGTGCCCCGGGCTTCGTCTTCATGGCGAAACTCAAGGTCATGCCGTAGTCGCCAAAGTTCTCGACACCCTTCATCTTGACCGTTTCCAGGATCAGCGGCCCGATATCCGGATCTTCGAGCAGCTTGGCGCCGATGCCCTTCACCAGTTTCTTCACCTTGGCGACGTCGGCATCGAAGGAAACGTTGATCAGGAACTTGTCGATCACCCAGTCGCGGCTCATGTTCTGCACCGCGCCGAGCGAGCCGAAAGGCACCGTGAACACGGGACCGCGATGATGCCGGAGCTTGACCGAGCGAATGCTGAAGGATTCGACCGTGCCCTTGTAGCTGCCGCTCTGGATGTATTCGCCGATCCGGAAGGCATCGTCCATCATATAGAAGATGCCGCTGATGACGTCCTTGACCAGCGTCTGCGAGCCGAAGCCGATCGCCACGCCGAAGACACCGGCGCCGGCAATCAGCGGGCCGATTTCCACCCCAAGGCCGGAGAGCACCATCAGCACGGCTACGATCGCGATGAAGGCTGCCAGAAAGTTACGCAGGATCGGCAGCAACGTCATCAGGCGGGTGTTGCGGGCGCGCTCGGCCGGATCCTCGGTCGCGTGATTGGCCTGCTTGACGCGCAGGTTGATGAAACCCTTGACGAGCTGCCAGACCAGATCTGCAGCCAGCAGGATGACGATACCCGCCAGGACGCCGCGGAACACCCGATTGAAGGCGTCGTCCTGCATCATAGACGTGGCGCTGACCTTGAAGACGAGCGCCAGCCAGCCGGCGGCAAGCGCGATGACCAGCAGCCGTGCCCCGCGCTCGATGAAGATGTTGCGCACCACGCGCGCATCGTCCTCTGCCGAGCTATCCAGCATCGTCTTGGTAAAGGCGCTCGTGAAACGCAGCAGCGGCGGCAAGCCGATCACGTAAAGGCCGATCCAGAACAGCACGTCCATGCCGGCGACCCAAAGCAGCCAAAGCACGATCAGGAACGCAACCAGGAACACGTTGCCGACGATACGGCGCGAACCGACAACGGCCCCCACCGGACGCCGCACGACTGTGAGGATCCCGAGCGCGAGGACCACGAGCCCAAGAAGCGCGGTGATGAGATTGCGCACGTCCGCGGAAATCGACAACGCGCTCATCGCGTCGCCGACCCCCCAGACGAGCGCCCCGCCACCGATCAGCCATAGGGCATGCCGGTGCCAGAAGCTGGCCTCATCGGGCGTGAGCGAGAGGTAACCGCCTCGCCCGTCCGCATTCCCCTCGTTGACCGGTCCCCCCGTCAGGACCGCCGAGGCGATGATCATCAAAAGGCGTGCTCCGATCCAGGCGCCGAGCAGCGGCGCGATCGTCGTTTCCAGCCGCGTCGGCCAGTCGGCGATCGCCAGCACCGACATGCTGGCAGCCGCAAAAACGATAAGCGGCAGAAGCCGTGTGAGCATGGTGCGGGCCGGCCCCGTCAGCACCGCCCCCTTCAGGCTGCGTCCGAGCAGCCAGCGCAGGAGATATTCGGCGCCGTAGCCGATCGCCAGGATCAGGAAAAACCCTTTGAGGATGGGAGCGGCGCCATGGCTCTCCATGTCGCCGGAAAGGCGCTGGCGCGCCGCCTGCATCTCCGGAAGGACACGCGGCACGGCGTTGCCGATGCCGGTCAGATGACGCCTGATTTCGGCGGTCCAACGCGCCACGACACCGGTTGCGGGCGTTCCGGCCGGAGCTTCGGCCGCAGTGGCGGGCGGGGCCTGTTTCGTCGACAGCCACTGTTTCACTTCCGGATCATCGAGAAGCTGGATCAGCTGCTGGACCTTTGCGGGCGGAGCCGCCGGCGCGGCTTGCTGCGCCAGCCCTGGCGAAACCAGCCCGAAAACAGCGGAAAGAAAAGCCACGAGACCGAAGACCGGCCCCATAAGCAAGCGACCCGACGACCCGACACAGCCCATTCTCATCACCCCCGACGAACATGCCCGTCCCCCGACCGGCACGACTCCCAATCTTTACAAAGGCTAACATACCACCGGGCTGTTGCGTCAACGCCAAATGCGACGCGGTCAGCGGCGACGGAAGCCACCGCCACCGTGGAACCCACCGCCTCCGTGGAAACCGCCTCCACCATGGAAGCCACCCCCACCGCCAAATCCACCACCACCCTGGAAACCGCCGCCGTCAAAGCCGCCGCCCCCGAAGCCGCCCGGGCGGTCAAAGCCGCCACCGCCACCGGTCGGGAAATTCAGCGGCCGCTGACCGAACGACTGCCGCTCGAAGCTGCGCTGGTTGCCGAGCTGCCGGCCGATATTGTCGATCGCCAGATGGTCGGGGGCACGCTCGCGGGCAGCCTGCGCCACACCTTGGCCGGCCTGCTGCCGCGTCTCGATCCTCTGGTTGATGTTCTCCGCTGCATCCGGATGATTGGCGGAGAATTGCTCGCCCGCCTTGGTCCTATCCTGGATCAAAGGCTTCTGGACTGGCTGCCAACCGTCGGGCGTACGCTTTTGCCATTGTCCGTCGTCACGACGATACACGTTTCCGTCACGGCCGGCATAGACGTCGCCGCCCTTGCCGCCGGCGACAAAGCCATGGTTCCCGTCCGACGTGCGCCAATTGACGCCGGCGCCATTGGCGGTCGAGCCGCCGCTGATGCGGGCAAAATCGGACCCGTGCTTGACGGCCGCGGTGCCCCAGCTTCCGTAGACGTTATGTCCGCCGCGAGCCATCGCCGCGTTGCCGGTGCGCGGATTGTAGGCGGCGACGAAGCCGCGGTCTCCGTTCGGTCCGTAGCCGGCCGCGCCGCGAACATAGGTGCCCGTGCGCGGATTGTAGGCCGCACCGGCAGCAATGCCGCGATAGGGCCCGTAGGCATATCCATAGCGGCCGAACGTACCGATGGCCGGATTATAGAAGGCGCCGACCCCATAGGTTACCGGGCGTGGATAATAGGGCCAGTAACCGCCACCGGCCCAGCCGTAATCCCAATAGTCGTCATAGTACCAGCCGGTGCCGTAGACGAAGGTGTCCCAGGCGAGATAGGCACCCAGGTAACCCATCGTATAGCCGAACCAGACCGCGTCGGGCTCGGTATCGTAGATGCGCACATAGGTGGCATTGTAGATCGGCGACGACGGCGGGATGGTATAGATCTCGTCCGGCACCGCCTTTGCCACAGCGAACGGCCCGGTCGGTGCATCGCCGACGAACCAGACCCCGTCCTTGAGCACGAAATACTTGTCGCCGACCTTGATGACGGTCTCGTTGGTGTTGACCGCGTAGGTCAGGGACGTCCCGTCGATCGTTTCGAACTTCGGGTCGCCGCTATAGGCGACGTCCACCGTGACGGAGCCATCGAGCGAGACACGCGCCTTTTCGGGAATGCTCGCCTTCAGCCGCGCCTCTGCGTTTTCGGAGGTACCGGGAACGGACGCGCGCACCGTGTAATAGGCGGCATCCTGCGGAATGTTCTGGAAGTCCTGCGGCAGCTTGGGCGTCGCGAAGGTCCAGGGGCCGTCGAGCGCGGTGCTCGCGAACCAGCGACCGGATACGAGGATGTACCAGCTTGAGTCAGCGTCACGGTAAAAGGCGTCGCTCTCGGTGTTGGTCGCAACCTTGAGACCGGTGCCCGGCACCTGTTCGAGTTTCGGCTCACCGTCGAAGGCGAGCAGTTCCGACGGCTTGTCCGAATAGATCACGTCGGGCACGATCACCTTGTCCGCCTGCGGCGGGATCGCCGCCTTGGCATCCTTCCAGTTGTCGTCGTCCGGCAGTTTGCTGAGTATGTCGGGAAGCGACGAGGCGGACTGCCATCCCGAGGCGAGATCCTTCGATTGCAGCCATGACTTGTCGTTGCGCAGGTAATAAGTGGCGTCAGCCTCGACCTTGAACAGATCCCAATTGGTGTTGACCGTGAAGGAGAGCCCCTCGACGCCCTTGACCGGGGCAAACACGGCCTTGCCGTCGGTCTGCACCAGGATCGCCGGCTTCTTGCTGATAAAGATCGGCGGCGCGTCGGCCTTCAACCCCTCGACATTGCCGAGCCGCTGGTAGTCGGCGAGGCTCGCCGTCAGCTTGTCCTCCGAAATGGTGATCGTCCCGACCGGCATCAGCTTGCCGACCTCGAGCGTCAGATCCGCCAGTTCCTTCCGGTCGAGGACGGAGAAGTTGATCTCGGTCATCTTGATATCAGAAACGACGACCTGGCCGGAGGCGCTGTCGGCATCGGTCTTGCCGGTAACGCCAACCACGCCGAAGATCGGCTTGGCGTCGTCGGACTGCTTGTATTCGGCGGCGATCAGCGCATCGAGTTCGGTGAAATCCTTCCAGGCGTTGATCTGCGGCTGATAGAGCGTGATGGTCGCGCCACTATCGGTCTTGTAGGCGCGCGGCCAACCGAGCCCCTTGGGATCGGCATCGTTCAGGTACTTGCCGCTCACGAAGCCGTTCTGGCCATTGAAGCTTACCGCGCACCAGGTGCCCGCATCGTCGCATTCCTTGACATCGACCTCGGTTCCCTCGGCGATCGTCCCCAGACTGTTGAAGCCGGTTCCCGGTCCTTCCCGGAAATTGACTGAGGCGCTCGTCGTTGCCGGCCCGGCCTGCGCCGGAACCGCGGCAATCGCGAGGAGGGTGAAGGCGAGTGTCAGTCTGCGCATTACGGTTCTCCGAGATCCCGGGCGGCCGACCCGCGCCCGCAACGACTGAAGCCGAAGCTGGCACCGGAACTGATTGAGCCATAGACATCTTTGCCCATCACCAAAGCGCAAGTACGTAACAGTAACGGCGACCGTAACGGGTCACCGAGAAGTTAGACACAACGGAGCGGAACGTGCCGCAGCAAATGCCGGATACCGGAACGATTCGGAGCGCCGCAGGGGCGCATGCCGTTTCACCGCCCCTCCCCGGTCCTTCAGGTTGCCCGCTTCTGTCCCGATCGCGACGGTCGCTATCCCGTCTCCCCGGGCAAATTCATTAAAGCGTCGCAAATCTTTGTGTTTTAGCCCGTAGTGATTGCATAGAGTCATTTATTCAAGCAAACTCATATGTATGATTTGCCCACTCCTACGTGCGGAGGAAATACAAGTGAACACGAAAGCCCCCAGCCAGATCGATGTCTTTGTCGGTTCCCGCGTCAGGATGCGTCGGTTGATGGCCGGACTGAGCCAGGAGAAGCTGGCCGACGGTCTCGGGATAACATTCCAGCAGGTACAGAAGTACGAAAAAGGCACCAACCGCATCGGCGCGAGCCGTCTGCAGGCGATCGCCGATATCCTCGGCGTGCACCCGAGCTTCTTCTTCCAGGAGGGTGAAGACCCTGCCGGCGCACGCAACGGCGACACAACACGCGAGCCGAGCGAAATCTCGTCCTTCGTTTCGTCGAAGGAAGGGATCGCGCTCAACCGCGCTTTCCTGAAGATCACGGACCCGGTGCTGCGCAAGAAGATCATCTCGCTGGTCGCCGCCGTTGCCCAGACGCCGGAGACCGAGACCGTCCGCTCAAGCACGAGCCACGCTCAGGACCTGCACGGCTAAGCACCCGCGCCCGACAGGAATGACCGGATGACATTCAGACTGCAGACCCTCGGGCGCTTGCGGCTCGTCGATAACGGCGGGCGTGAGGTAGCGTTTCCCGAAAAGGGTCTGCTGATCCTGTGTCATCTCATCGTCGGCGGCCATAGCGAGAAGTCCAGAAACGATGTCGCCAAGCTCCTTTGGGACGAGATCGTCCCGAGCCAGGCCTTCGTCAATCTGCGCAAGACGATCTCCCGCATCAGCGCGCGCCAGGAAGAACTCGGCTGTCACTTCCTGTGTTTCTCGCCGTCGGACCGTGCGCCTCGACGCCAGCCGGCTCAAGAGCGACCTCGATACCATCGGGCGTGAGGCGGGCGATCCACTTTCCCGTCTCCAGTGGGCCGTCGAAACCTTCCAGGAAGACTTCCTCAAGGACTTGAAGTCCCAGGGGCAGGCGCTGCATGGCTGGATCGAGCGGCAGCGTGGCGAGCATATGGCGCTGCTGCGCGAAAGCCTGCTTCTCGCGGCAGCGGAGGCGACGAACAACCATCGCAAGCTGGTCAAGGCGGCAGCGACCCGGCTGCTCGAGCGCAACCCGCTCGACGAGGACGTGCGCAAGATCCTGACCCAGGCGTTTCAGCTTGAGGGCTACCATCTGGAAGCGCGGGCTGTCTCGAATGGCGGCGGCGCGATCGCGATCAGCAGGCCGGAATTGCGGTCGATCTCGACGATAATCGCGCCGACGTCGGAGCCGGCAGCCGACTCGCGCCCGCCGCGCGTCGTCCTTCTGCCGCCGAACAACGGCGCGGTCGACAGTCCGGCAACACAATTTGCAAGCGCCCTGATCGAGGACGTGACGATCGGGCTTTGCGCGCTTCGCTCGGTTTCGGTGATCGCGCCCTACACGGCCGCACAGATCAGCCTGCAGGCAGACAAGGCCAGCACCTACCAGAAGCACGCCATCAGCTACATTCTCGACACGCGCCTGACCGACGAAGGCAGCCGGCTGACGCTCTTCACGCAACTGATCTTCTTTGCCAATGACGAAGTGATCTGGGCAGACCGTTTCAATCTCGATGGCGACGGGCTGATGGCCTCACGGCGGGAAATTGCCCGCCAGATCGCACTGGCGATCGCCAACCAGGTGGAGCGCAACGAGACCCATCGCCAGACCTACGAGACCAATGTCGGCTCCTACCGCAGCTTCCTGCTCGGACAGCGCTATCTCAAGCAGCTCAACCTTCCGGAACTGCGGCGCGCGCGCAAGAGTTTCCGCCAGTCGCTCTATGAGAACTCCGGCTTTGCGCCGGCGATGAGCGGGCTCGCCCGCAGCTATTTTTTCGAGTGGCTGCTGACAGCCCGCGGCGACGCAGAGCTGCTGGCGCTTGCGGAACGGCATGCGCGCGATGCGGTGGTGGCCGACGACACGCTGGCAACGGGCTATCGCGAGCTTGGCGTCGTCAAGCTCTACTTGAGACAGTTCGACGAGAGCATGGAATACCATGACAAGGCGGAGGCGCTGAGCCCTCAGCACGCCAACGTGATTGCGAGCTACGCCGACACGCTGGTGCAAGCTTCGCGCCCCGAGGGTGGCCTGCGCAAGATCCAGGCAGCAATCGATCTCAACCCGATTGCGCCGGACGAATATTTCTGGACCGCGGCCGGCGCCAGCTACTCGCTTGGCCAGTATGAGCAGGCGATCGCCTATATCGAGCGCATGCGCGATCCGACCCCTGCCGACCGGCTGTCGGCGGCAAGTTGGGGCATGCTCGGCAACCGGAAAAAAGCGCGCCAGTTCGTCCGTAAGACTTTCGACGTGCATCCGGACTTTGATCTCGACAAGTGGATGACCATCGTTCCCTTTAGGGAAGAATGGCAGCGCGTTCATTATTGCGAGGGCCTGCGCAAGGCGGGCTTCTGATTTCTCACATCAGCAACGGCCAGGAGGGGAAAATGGCAAAAGTAGTGGTGATCGGTTTGGCGGGTGACAACCGGCTTTGGGTTGCGGATCTGGATGCGGGCACGGTCTCGCAGATCGCAACGCCGACGCAGGGGCCGCTGGCTGCGGCCAACGACCTGCGTAACAACAGCGGGGCAATGGTGCACAAGGGCGTCAATCTCGCCGTGGTTGCGGCCTCGTCCGGCTCCGTTTCCGGCGGGTTCATGGACGGCTAGTCCACGCGTGGCACAAGCCGCTGAAACTGGCCGGCCGTCGGACGAGCATTCCAGCCGTCCGGCGGCCGAGCCGCTTTCCTACAGCGATCGCGCCTGCCCGCCAGAAGAAACGTTCCGGCGGATCGAGGCATTCCTGCCGGCGCTCGGCGTCACCCGGCTTGCGCGGCTGACCGGCCTCGACCGGCTCGGCATTCCCGTGTGGAGCGCCGTGTCGCCCAACGCCCGATCGATCGTCATCAACCAGGGAAAAGGCATCACCGACGTTGACGCCAAGGTTTCGGCGGCCATGGAGGCGATCGAGCGGGCAGTGGCCTGCGCGCCGTCGGCCCCGACAAGAACGGCCACCAGCCGGGCTCTTTCCGAAACGGGCGATCGAACGCTGCATCTGCCGGGGCTCATCTCGGCGGGGCAAGCGGACCTTCAGGACGACGAAACGATCGACTGGCTCCGTGGCTTCGACCTCTTTGACGGCGCAACCACCTGGGTTCCGCGCGAAGCGACAATCCTCGACCGGACGATCGTCGGTTATCGTTACTGGCAGTCCTCCGATGGCCTGGCCTCGGGCAACACCGAGGTCGAGGCGACCCTGCACGGCTTGCTCGAGCGCATCGAGCGCGACGCCGAAACGCTGTGGCGAATGCTGCCGCTGAACGGCAAGCACCGAAGCTGCATCGATCCGGGAAGTTTCGAGGATCCTGTCCTCGATGCCCTTACGGAACGGATCGCCTCTTCAGGTCTGGAGTTGCGCCTGTTCGACATGACCAGCGACATCGGCATCCCCTGTTATGCCGCAACCCTCGCCGAAGCGGGCATTCTCTCGGCCAGGCAGCCGCGTTATCACGACGTCACGATCGGCCACGGTGCCCACCCCGTGGCGCGGCGCGCCGCCATCCGTGCCGTGACCGAGGCCACCCAGTCGCGGCTTACCTATATCAGCGGCGCCCGCGACGATGTGTTTCCGGAAACCTTCACCCGCGACCTTCCCGAGGAAACGCGAGGCCTGTTTGCCGCCGTGCCGCTCCGGACAAGCGTGGCGGCCCCCGATGCCCCGGCCGGGCCTCAGGCGCTGCTCGATTACGTACTGCTGCGGCTTGAAGCGGCTGGCATCCGGACGGTTGTCGTCGTTCCGCTGATGGAAGGCGTTGCACCTTTCTCGGTGGTCAAGGTCATCGTTCCGGCCCTCGAGAATCCCGACGGCCTGCGCAAGCGTCGCTTCGGAGAACGCGCGCTCGCCCGTGCTCTGGAGGCCGGATGAACGTTGTCTTTGTTGGCCCGACGCTGCCGGACGCACGAAACGCGGCGGACAAGAGCGTCCTAATCCTCCCGCCTGCCGTTCAGGGCGACGTCCTGCGCGCAGTTGAGGGCGGTGCAACCGCGATCGGGCTTATCGACGGCAACTTCGAGAATGTTGCGCCCGTCTGGCACAAGGAAATCCTTTATGCGCTGTCGCTGGGCGTGCAGGTCTTCGGCGCGGCCAGCATGGGCGCGCTGCGCGCGGTGGAATGCGCGCCCTTCGGCATGGTCGGCATTGGCGAGATCTACCGGCAATACGCCGAAGGAGCCCGCGTGGACGACGCCGACGTTGCGCTGATCCACGGCCCGGCCGAACTCGGCTATCTGCCGCTGACACTCCCGCTGGTCAACGTCGATGCGACGCTCAAGCGCCTCTCGCAGACCCAAGCCCTTGACCCAGCGCTCATCGCATCGATGGGCGCGACGGCGTCCGCCATGTTCTACAAGGAGCGCAACTGGGCGGGCATCGTCGCGCGCGTTGCACTGCCGGCGGGGACGGACCCCGCCCGTCTCACCGCGCTGCTCGCGAGCGAATATGTCGACCAGAAGGGCATCGACGCGCGACATTTACTGGACGCACTGCGACACGCGCCAACCCAACGGACGGTTGCATCGCAAGGCTGGAAATTCAATTCTACCAGCATGTGGAAGAGGTTGTTCGGTCAACCTGACGCTTCATCTTAAGGATGTGGTTTTCACATACAACGTGTGTCACGCTCATGTCACGCGCAATGCCGCGAAGTCACGCTATGATTGGCCACGGTGGGCTGGATCTGCGGATCCAAAGGAAGCTGGGGAAAATTATGCTATCTTCATTTGCTGTGCCGGTAGAACCGGAAGACAAGGAAAAGGAGCTCTTGGCACTGGCTCGTCTTGTCACCTATGCGCGCGACTCCGCCAAGACCCTCAACGTCGAAGGCGTGCAATACTGTCTCGAACTCGCGCTCGCATCGCTGCTCAAGGAGGCCGAGGACTGCGGCAGCCAGAGAGCGCATCTGACCAACGAGTTGCTGACGCGCCCGAGCCTCGGCCGCTGCTGAGTTCCACGCCGCTTTTGGGATTGCCGTCATCCCGCGATTGGTCCGCCTGCGCGGACCGGTGGCTTTGCGATTGAGCGATGACACGAAAATAGCCCCGTTTGGCCGAAGGCGAAGCGGGGTTTTGGTCGTTGTTAGGCCTAGCGTCTGCCGCTCCCCGCGCTTCGCCGCAAGCGGATTTCGTCGCCGAACGATCATTGCTCTCGCACGCATGAGACAGCTCAGGGAATCCGTAAAACAGACGGCCGGGACGGATATTCCCCGCAAACCAGTTCCGTTCGAAAGCCCGCTTCGCGCTTTCGGTGAAATTTAGTCCATAATTTCCATAGACAATATTGAGTGAGCGAGCCACCTCCGGTTAGGCTTCTCCCATCATGTGCGAACCGGCGCAGGGCCTTATCGACTGGCCCACCGCCTGAACGACAAAGGGAGACCGGCTTGAGCAAGACAAATCCAACCCTGCTCGTCCTTGACCTTTCGCGCTTTGCGGCGGGCCACCCCGAGCGGGCCGCAGCGCTCGACGAGTTGCGCAGCGTTGCCCGCTCGGTGGGCTTCTTTTATCTCGAGGGCCACGGGATCCCGCAGGACGAAATCGACGGCATTCTCTCGCTTTCGCGCCGCTTCTTCGCGCTGCCGGAGGACGACAAGCGGGCGATCGAGATGCGCAAGTCGCCGCACTTCCGCGGCTACAATCGCGCCGGCCTCGAATACACGCGCGGCACGCAGGACTGGCGCGAACAGGTCGACTTTGGTCCCGAGCGCCAGAGCCTCAATATCGCGTCCGGCGATGCGCCGTGGAAGCGGCTTGTCGGCCCGAACCAGTTTCCGGACGCCTTGCCGGAACTGAAGCCTGCGATCCTTGGCTATATCGAAGCCGTCACCGGGCTCGGTATCCGGCTGATCGAGATTTTCTCCGAAGCGCTCGGGCAGAAGCCCGATGTCTTCGGGCCGATCTATCGTGATGGCCCCAACCAGTTGCTCAAGATCATCCGCTATCCCGGCCGCGACAAGACCGAAAGCGATCAGGGCGTCGGCGCCCACAAGGACGGCGGCTTCGTCACCATCCTGTTGCAGGACGTGGTCGGCGGACTGCAGGTCGACGACGGCAAGGGCGGCTGGATCGACGCACCGCCGAAGCGCGGCACCTTCGTCATCAATGTCGGCGAACTCCTGGAACTGGCATCGAACGGCTATCTGCTCGCCAACATCCACCGGGTGGTAACGCCGCCAGCTGGCGGCGATCGGCTCTCGGTCGCCTTCTTCCTCGGCGCCAATCTCGCTTCGACCATCCCGGTGCTCGATCTCCCGCCACAGCTTGCAGCCGAGGTCCGCGGCGTCACCCAGGATCCGCAGAACCCGCTCTTCCACGAGGTCGGCCGCAACGTGCTGAAATCCCGGCTGCGCTCGCACCCCGATGTCGCCGCCGCGCACCACGCAGACCTGCTGGAGCAGCCAAAGGCGGCTGTGCCCGCCTGATCAACCGGACAGCGCCGATCAACCTGAGAGCCAAGGAGAAATGGCATGACGATCCATCAGAAGCCGGAAGAACCGGCAGTCGAGATCAAGACGCCGAACGGCCTGCGCGAAGCCGGCGGGCGATTGCATCCCGAAACGCTGGCGCTCCACGGCGGCAGCTATCGCTTCGATCCGGCAAGCGGCGCCGTCGCCGTGCCGATCTACCAGACGACCTCCTATCAACTGCCCGGCACCGACGGCGCCGACAAGCTCTTTGCGCTGGAGGCGCCGGGGCATCTCTACACCCGCGTTTCCAACCCGACGCAAGACGCGTTTGAGCAGCGGCTGGCGGAGATCGAAGGGGGAGCAGCCGCGCTGGCACTTGGCTCAGGCCAGGCGGCATCGGCCTTCGCGCTCCTGAACCTTGCGCGCTCCGGCGACAACGTCGTCAGCGCCGCCGGCCTTTATGGCGGCACCTGGGCGCTGTTTGCCGCCACGCTGAAAAGTTTCGGCATCGAGGTTCGTTTCGTCGATGCGGCTGATCCCGAGGCGTTTGCCCGGGCGACGGACGACCGGACACGTGCCTACTATGCCGAGTCCCTGCCGAATCCGAAGCTCGAAGTCTTTCCGATCGCCGAGGTCGCCGAGATCGGCAAGCGCTTCGGCATTCCGCTGATCGTCGACAACACGGCGGCCCCGCTGACGATCCGGCCCTTCGACCACGGCGCTGCGGTAGTCGTCTATTCGACGACAAAATACATCGGCGGGCACGGTACCTCGATCGGCGGCGCGATCATCGACAGCGGCCAGTTTCCCTGGCACGAGCATGAGGCGCGCCATCCGAACCTGCACGAGCCTGACCCGAGCTACCAGGGCAAGACCTGGCTCGAAAAAGCGGCCGCGATCGCGTTTCATCCCTATATCCTGCGCGCCCGCGCGGTGCTGTTGCGCGACCTCGGCGCCGCGATCAGCCCGCTAAACGCATTCCAGTTCATCCAGGGTCTGGAAACGCTGCCGCTCCGGATCCGGCAGCACAACGAGAATGCCATCAAGGTGGCCGAGTTCCTCCGCACCCACCCGAAGGTGGCGCGGGTGATCTTCCCGAAGTTCCAGGATGGCGAGGCAAAAGCGCGCGGCGGGAAATATCTGCTGAACGGCCACTATGGCGCGCTCGTGGGCTTCGAGCTGAAGGACGGTCGCGAGGCGGGACGGCGTTTCATCGACGGGCTGAAACTGCTCTACCATGTCGCCAATATCGGCGACGCGCGCTCACTGGCCATTCATCCAGCCACGACGACGCACTCGCAGCTGTCGGAGATCGACCAGCTAAAGACCGGGGTGACGCCCGGCTATGTCAGGCTTTCGATCGGCATCGAACATTCGGACGACATCATCGCCGATCTCAGACAAGCGATCGACGCCGCCTGAGCGTAAGACGCTTTCGCATTTTCCGCGGGCTCGTCCGCAGGGGCGAGCCCGCGGAGCCGTTTGTGGCTCAAAACTCGTCTGTAGGCCTTTGTTTCGTTTCATGCGAAAAGAGCTTCTCGTCGCGCGTCAGCCGCCGCGGGGCATCGGGACACGCACAGGAGGAAAAGACTATGAGCAAGAATACCCAGGTCCTGCTTGCCGCGCGGCCATCCGAAAAACCGGTGCCGAGCGATTTCCGCGTCGTCGAAACGGCTATCCCGGAGCCGGCGGAAGGCGAGGTTCTCCTGAAGATCCTCTACCTTTCCCTCGACCCCTATATGCGCGGCCGCATGAATGCCGGCCGCTCCTATGCCAAGCCGGTGGAGATCGGCGCTGTCATGGAGGGCGGCACGGTCGCCCGCGTCCTCCGCTCGCGTCACCCGGATTTCAGCGACGGCGATTTCGTTCTTTCCCACTCCGGCTGGCAAAGCTATGCGCTGTCGCGTGGTACTGACTTGCGCAAGCTCGATCCGGCGGCCGCACCTCTTTCGACGGCACTCGGCATTCTCGGCATGCCCGGTTTCACCGCCTATGCGGGGCTGCTGACGATCGGCAAACCGCTGCCGGGCGAAACGGTCGTCGTGGCGGCTGCAAGCGGCGCCGTCGGCTCGGCGGTCGGGCAGATTGCCCGCATCAAGGGTGCGCGCGCAGTCGGGATCGCCGGCGGTGCGGACAAATGCGCCTTCGTTCGCGACACGCTCGGCTTCGACGCGGTGATCGATCATCGCGCGCCTGATTTCGCCGAACAGCTCGCCGCCGCCTGCCCCAAAGGCGTCGACGTGTATTTCGAGAATGTCGGCGGTCATGTCTGGGATGCGGTGTTCCCGCTGTTGAACGACTTCGCTCGCGTGCCCGTCTGCGGCCTGATTGCGCACTACAACCAGCCCGCAGGCGCGCAAGCCGGGAGCGACCGGTTGCCCGGCGTCATGCGCGAAGTGCTCAGCCGGAGCCTGCTCATCCGGGGTTTCATCCAACGCGAGTTTGCCGATCAGAGGCCGCTCTTCTATCAGGAGATGGCCGGCTGGATCAAAAGCGGCGAAGTCCGCTACCGCGAAGACATCGTCGACGGGCTCGAGAATGCGCCGGAAGCCTTCATCGGTCTGCTGGACGGCCGCAATTTCGGCAAGCTGGTGATCCGGGTCGCCGCCGAAAACTAAAAGGGGCTCGGGCCCGGCCTTACTGCTGGGCGAAGCCGGCCTTGGCGAGACCGTCATCAAGCAACGCGATCAGGTCCGGCGCGTAGCCTCGAGCGACCAGTTCCGTATCGTACGACTGCGACGCGCGCGTTTCGTTCAGGCGCAATCCGTCCAAAGCGCTGGTCGCTTCCCGCGTCAGGCCGAGTTGGCCTGCCGCTGCCACGCGTAGGAGATTGACCGCCATGTCCGCCGGATTGGCAAGCTCGCGTGCGCGCCTCAGCGCTTCGCGGTAGCGGCCGCTGCGGTAGTCTTCGAGCGCCAGGGTCAGCGCGGCATCGTGGTGAAGATACTCGCTGCCGGCATCCGCCACACGGGCCAGATTCACCCCTTGCGAATAGGCGCCGCTGACGAAAAGCAGCAGACTCAGCCGCGCCGGAATGGCGTCGTCGAGCGGATTGAGTGCCGCCGCGCGCCGACCGGAAATGAACGCCGCTTCCCTGTCGCCGGCTGCAAAGCGCGCTTGCATCTGGGCGACGTAGCTCTGGCTCGATTGCGGTGCCAGCGCAACGGCCTTGTCGGCGAGCTTCAGCGCACGCTCAGCCACCGTCGGCGCGGCGCTCGCTTCACCGGTTGCCACCAACACCATCGCCAAGCTCGCCAAAACATCGGCGTCGGCGGCCTGGTAGGCGACGGATTTTTCAAGGCAGCCGTGGGCCGAAACCAGTCCCTCAGGGTCGATCCGCGCCAGTGCCACATCCGCCTGAAGCACGCAGCCGAAGCCGATCGACGGCGTCACCAGTTGCCGCGCAGCCTCCAGACTGACAATGACGCCCTCTTCGCCGGCAAGCGAAAGGGCCAGACGAGAAAGCAGCTTTTCCTGTATTTCCTGCGCGTCGCCGCTGTCGAGCGCCACCTTCGAGTTGCCGGACCTCAACGCCTCGTTGCTTTGCACATCGATCACCTGCCAGGAGACCTCATGCCGGCGCTCGTCGGTGCTGTAGGCGATGGAAAGCCTGTATTCCTTGCTGCCCTGCAGCTTGACCGGCGGCGCGGACGAAACCCACCCGGTTATCGACGCCACGTCGACACCCGCGGGCGAGACCGGCGCAAGGGTGCGGACGGCGGAAAACTGCGAGAGTGCGTGGACCAGATAGTCACCCGCCTTCTTCTGCACGTCGTCGTCGGCACCCTGCCGCGTCGGCACGTCAACGACGATCGTCGGCTTGGCCGAGAAAACCGGCTGCCAGGGAAGGTGGTCGGCAATGGACACGTAGAAGGCCCCGGCCATGACCGCCACGCCGGTTCCAAGTGCCGCGAAGCCCGCAAGCGGGCGCCATTTGCGGGCAAGAACGGCAGGCGCAATCGCGAGCTCGATGGGCTGCTCGGCTGCCGCCTCAGCAACCGGCGTCGTGCTCTCGAGCACCCCTCTCAAAGGCTCACCGCTGATCACGAATTGCGGAACGTAATTGCCTTTCGGCAGCTCGATGCGAAGCTCCGCTCTTTCGCCGAGCGCCTCGTAATATTGCGCCAGGGCCGCGCGCAGGCGCGACGCTTCCACACGCACGATCGGATCGGTCGCAGGATCGAAGGAGGCGGGCCGTCCGAAGACGTCAATGGCGATCGTGTAGGCTTTCACCTGGCCCGAACGGCCAGCGAAAAACTCGTCAACCACGTACCGCAACAGCTTGCGATGACGCTCGGTCGCGTGAAACTGGCTGTCGGCAAGAATGCGCTCAAGGGCGGCTCGCGCCTCGCATTCTGCAACGGCAATGCAGTTCGTTTGACCCGCATTTCTGCTGGCTTCCATGATGCGCTCCCAACTGCCACAACCCCAAAGAGAGTGCAACGCGAGGCGAACTCTAGACGAGAGCTTCTGTGGCGGAAAGAAGAATATCGCACCGTCACAAAATATTTTCATCGAAGAATTGAATCATTTTAAGTTGGAACAGGAACGCCCGATCATTCCCATAGAATTCTTGTGGGGTTTTCGTCGCTCTGACAAGCTCAAGCGAGCTATTTGTTAATCACAACGGACTACGCTCACGTCCCCGTATCGGCGATACAGACGGAAATGACCTCTTCTTCGATCTCGCGACAGATCAATTCATACTCCGAGATCATCGAATGATCCAGAGGGGCGAGACGCCTTTGCCGGTCAAGCATAGAGCTCGCTTCCTCATAGGCTTCGCAGAGGCTTTCCAGGGACTGGTTCTTGGCACAGAGCAATTGCAACTGGCCGCGCAGAGCCGGCAGCCTGAGCATAAGCTTCAGTAGTCCCCGTTGAGAGGCTGCGCTGGGCATGGTTTACCATCCGTTTGAACGACAATCGATGCTCATGCCTTTGCATTCCCCAAGGTGTCAGCGACGACCAGACACCGTTGCGGGCGGGGGGCCGGCTCGCCGGTCGGTGCTTGTGGCCAATCCGCCCCTCGCTTACCTCTCCCCTGAGCGAAAAGTGGCACGAACGCCGATTTTCGGAAGTACGTAACAGTAACATTGGTCCGGATTGCCGGCACCTTGGCAATCTTCGCCTCGAATCCCATGATTCGGGCCGTCAGCAGCCGCACAGGCGGCACACGCGATATCGCGATCGGTGTTGAGAGATGTTCCGCGGCGGGAAAGACGAGCAAGAGCACCATCGTCCGCGCGACGATAGTCGACCACGGCCCCGCGCTAAAGTCGCGCTTAGCACTCGGCCCTCGCCCCAACATCGATCGCTGAGGCGCACGGCGCCAGCCGTGCAGCCACCTATTTGTCGAAGGCGTAGATCTTGCGCCAGTCGTTCTTCATATCGACCAGAAGCCAGTTCCGCTGCTCGGCCTCGGTCATCGCCTTGTCCAGCTTGCCGACAGGCGATTGCCGATCATAGGCCCATTCGCGCTCCCCGTCCGTATGGTGAACGATCATGCCGAAACGCGGGCCGGACCCCGCCGTTACCCAACGCAGCATCTCATAGTCGCCATCGGAATTACCGGCAGCGAAGATCGGGCGGCGGCCGATAAAGGTGTTGATCCCGACCGGCTTGCCGGCACCGTCGTCGATGAAGTCGATCTTGGGCTCCCGCATCAGCACCGGCGCGTCGCCGTCGAGTTCGTACTTCGTCGTGATGCTGCTGCCGACCACCTGCTCGGGTGGGATCCCATACATCTGTTCGGTCATCGGCCGCATGAATTCGATGCCGCCGCCCGAGACGATATAGGTCTTGAAGCCGCTTGCCCTGAGATAATCGAGCAACTCGCGCATCGGCAGAAAGGTGATCTCGTTATAGGGGCGATCGAAGCGCGGATGCCGGGCGGTCGCGAACCAATCCGTGACCGTTTTCGTGAACGCGTCCGTCGTCATGCCGGCATGGGTCGCCATGACCAACTCGACGATGCCTTTTTCGCCGGCGGCGGCAACGCCTGCCATGTCCCCCTTCAGCAGCGATGCGAAAGGCTCCTTGTCCTTCCATTCGGGGTGCTCGGGCGCCATCGCCTTGACGCGGTCGATGGCGAACATGCCCTGGAAATAGTTCGGCTGCTCGGTCCACAGCGTGCCGTCATTGTCGAAGACGGCGATCCGCTCTGCCGGCGCCACGAAATCGGCGCTGCCCTCGCTGGTGACCCGTGTGACGAAATCGACGATCTCGTTTTTCGCCTCGCCATCGTTCCACGAGGGCAGAATGTCGGCCGGCGCATCGGCCGCCACAAGGGCAACAGGTGAGGCGAAGGCCGCAACGAACGCGAGCAACAGGCCAGCGAGCCTTGCGCGAAGCCGCGGTTTGCAAGCCCTTTCGTCCATCACGAACCCCAAACGCATCGCTGTTGCCGTCATCATCCATCCTCCTGGCGGAACGGTTTTCAAGTCCTCCGGCCGGATCAGGGCCGCCGAATGCAACGGAACCCAATATGGGTCGTCGCCGCGTTTTCCTCGTGCGCGTGACGCGCCGCCGGACGATACCGACGGCAATAGTTAGGCGCGCAGAGATGGGATCCGCCCTTCACGACGCGACGGGCGATATGGATCGTCGGCTGCCGCGGATCGAAACTCGCTTCCCGGTCCCCGCCCCGCGGATTGGCGGGTATGCAGCAGCTCTTTTGCGCCGGCGCAGGGTGGCGGGTGGACCAGTAGTCGCTGGTCCATTCCCAGGTATTGCCGATCATGTCGTAGAGGCCGTAGCCATTGGCGGGAAAGCTCGCGACCGGCGAGGTCCGCTCGAAGCCGTCGGGCTTCAGGTTTTCCGTCGGAAACATGCCGTGCCAGGTGTTTGCCATGAAACGTCCCTCGGGCACCAGTTCGTCCCCCCAGGCAAATTCCGCGCCTTCGAGCCCGCCTTTCGCGGCGAACTCCCATTCGGCCTCCGTCGGCAGGTCCTTTCCCGCCCAGGCGGCATAGGCCTTGGCGTCGAGGTAGGAGACCTGCACTACCGGATGGTCGAGTTTGCCGCGGATGTTGCTCTGCCGCCCATAGGGCCGCCGCCAGTCGGCGCCGAACTTGAAGTTCCACCATTGCGAAGGACTGTTGCTGGTCACCCGCTTCGGCGGGTCGAAGATCACTGAACCCGCCCGCATCATTTCCGGAAGCGCGCCCGGATAGTCCTTCGGATCGGGCGTCTTCTCCGCCTCGGTCACGTAGCCGGTCGCCTCGACGAAGGCGGCGAACTGCCGGTTGGTAACGGGCGTGACGTCGATCCAGAAGCCGTCAACTTTCACCGGATGGGCCGGCGCTTCCTCCGGATAGTGCTTGTCCGAACCCATGAGAAAGGCCCCGCCCTCGATCCAGATTTGCTCGCGGGCGCTGATCGCCGCCGGCGTTTCGTCGACAAGGGGCATTTTCGGGGACATTTGCATGTGGCTCTGATCTCCCTTGGCACCGTCGGCTAGCACGCGCGCGGACGGTCTGCACACGTTAGCGCCAAATGCCCGCTGCCCAAAGTACGTAACCGTTACGCAATCGCCCAAAGCCCTCGGGGCGCAGGCCGCGTGCCACAAGAGGTATCCGCCATCGCCGCTCAGGCCTTCGTTACTGTTACGTTCTTTCCAATTGGCCTGATTTAACAATAAGCTCTCGCGAAAGTTCATGACGACTGATGTTGCCGGCGGGGCAAGGGAGCAGGACTTCATGGGTGCACGCGACGATATCCAACAACTCGGCAAGCGCATCGGCGAAGCGATCATCGGCCAGGAGGGCATGATCGAGCGCTTGCTGCTAGGGCTGCTCAGCAACGGCCATCTGCTGGTCGAGGGCCTGCCCGGACTTGCGAAAACCCGAGCGATCAAGAGCATGGCCAAAAACCTCGATGCGGAGCTTTCGCGCATCCAGTTCACACCCGACCTCTTGCCCGCCGACATCACGGGGTCCGAGATCTATTTTTCCGAGGGCGGCAAGGGCGCGTTCCAGTTCCAGGAAGGGCCGATCTTCGCCAATCTCATCCTCGCCGACGAGGTGAACCGGGCGCCGGCCAAGGTGCAATCGGCGCTGCTCGAGGCGATGGAGGAACGCCAGGTCACGATCGGCGGCAAGAGCCATGTGCTGCCCGATCTGTTCCTGGTCATGGCGACCCAGAACCCGATCGAGCAGGAAGGCACCTATCCGCTGCCCGAAGCGCAACTGGACCGCTTCCTCATGCACATCCAGGTGGATTATCCGGACGCAGCCTCAGAGGCAGACATCATGCGGCTCGTGCGCTCGGAGGAAACCAACGCCAAATCCAACAATCATGCGACGGAAAAGCTTGCCCAGGACGCGGTCTTTGCCGCACGCAAGGAAATATCGGCGATCACCGTTTCCGAAGCGATCGAGAACTACATCGTCGCGCTGGTGATGGCGACGCGCTATCCCGACAAGGTCGACAAGGATCTGGCCAAGTGGCTTCAGGTCGGCGTGAGCCCGCGCGGCGTCATCGGCCTCGATAAGGTTTCGCGGGCGCACGCCTGGTTGAACGGCCGCGATTTCGTCACGCCCGACGATGTGCAGGCGACCGTGCACGATGTCTTTCGCCATCGCCTGGTCCTCTCTTACGAAGCGCATGCCGGCGGCACCACCGCCAACCAGGTGATCGACCGCATCGTCGAGCTCGTCGCGGTCGCCTGAGGATGGAGGTTCGCCGATGGCCATATCCCTGCCGGCCCTCGCCCGCTCACGCGGCATCATAAAGCCCCGCACCGCCGACGCCACCGGCGTCTACACCTCAGTGGACGCACTTGTCGGCCTCGAAGCCATGGCCCGCGACCTGACGTTCCTGCGCAAGGCTCCGGTGCGCCGCCTGCTTGCCGGCCGTCACGAATCACGCATGCGCGGCCGCGGACTTTCCTTCGAGGAACTACGCAACTACCTGCCCGGCGACGACATCCGCGCCATCGACTGGCGCGTGACGGCGCGCACCGGCAAGCCGGTCGTCCGCGTTTATGACGAAGAGAAGGACCGGCCGGCCCTCATCCTCGTCGACCAGCGCATCAACATGTTCTTCGGCAGCCGCCGCGCGATGAAGTCGGTCGCCGCGGCGGAAGTGGCAGCGCTCTCCGCCTGGCGCGTGCTGGCCCTTGGCGACCGTGTCGGCGGCTTCGTCTTCGGCGACGAGGAGGTGACCGAAACGCGCCCATACCGCAGCCGCGAAGCGGTGATCCGGCTCGCCGACAGCATCGTTCGCCACAATACCGCACTGCAGGCCGGTTCGCAGGCGCCGCATGGAGCCGAGCAGCTCGACGTCGTGCTGACGACCGTCGCCAACATCGCCCGGCACGATCACCTGATCATCGTCGTCAGCGACTTCGACGGCTACAGCCTCGAAACCCGCGACATGCTTTTGAAGCTTTCGGCCCACAACGATGTGATCTGCGTTCTGATCTACGATCCCTTCCTCCTCGAACTGCCGCGCAAGGGCGATATCGTCTTTAGCGGCGGGCTGCTTCAGGCCGAAGTGCAGTTCGGCCATGGCAATGTGCGCGAGGCGATCGACAGCTTTGCCCGCAAGCGCGGGCGAGCGCTGCGCGCCTGGCAGGAGGAGCTCGGCCTGCCCATGCTGCCGATCTCTGCGGCGGAAGAGGTGGCGCCGCAGCTGCGCACCATGCTCGGCCAACTCGCCAGCCGGCAGCGGAGGCGATGATGGCGACGGCGGCACCTGCGAAAGATCCGATGCTCGACGCCGCCCTTCGGCAGCTCGCGGATATCGCCTTGCCGCAGCCTGTCTCGATGATGCCCCAGACCAAGGCGTGGGCGGTGCTCGGCTGCATTATCCTTCTCATGGCGGCCTTTGCCTGCTGGCGCTGGTACCGGCGCTGGGAGGCCAACAGCTACCGCCGCGAGGCGCTCGCCGACCTCAGGAAGATAGAAGCCGGATTGGCCGCCACCGGATCGCGTGGCGAGGCGCTCGCGGCCCTGCCTGTCCTTTTGAAGCGGACCGCGCTCTCGATCTGGCCACGCGAAGCCATTGCCGGCCTGCACGGCACCGGCTGGACAAAGTATCTCGACGCTCATTCCGGCGGCCCTGTCTTTCCTATCGCCTCTGCGCGTTTTTTCGAGGAAGCCGAGTATCGTGGCAGCCAGGCGCTCGCCGCGGTTCCGGAGGCTGAGGCAAAGGCCTACATCGCGGCAGCGCGGCACTGGATCGAGGCGCATCATGTACGTGCTTGACCACGCCTGGGCACTGATCCTTCTGCCGTTGCCCTTCCTTGTCTGGTGGCTGCTTCCGCCATACCGCGAGCAGTCGGCCGCCGTCAGGGTGCCGTTCTTCAAGGACATCACCGCGGCGGCCAATCTCGGTCCGACCGAAGGCTCCGTCGTTCCGAGAACCAATCTCGGCCAGAAGGTGATCGCACCCATCTGCTGGACGCTGATCGTGCTGGCGCTGGCGCGGCCGCAATATGTCGAGCCGCCGATCGAAAAGGTCGAACCGCAGCGCGACCTGATGTTGGCGATCGATCTGTCACAGTCGATGGACACGCGCGACTTTCGCGATCCCGCCGGCAACCTGCAGACCCGCGCCGAAGCGGTGCACGCGGTGGTCGCCGACTTCATCGACCGGCGGCCCAATGACCGGTTGGGCCTGATCGCCTTTGGCGATGCGCCCTATCCGCTGGTACCGTTCACGCTCGACCACAAGACCGTCAAGCTGATGCTGGCCGACAGCCTGCCGGGCATGGCCGGTCCCCGCACCGCCGTCGGCGATGCGATCGGGCTGGCGATCAAGATGTTCGACGCCAGCACCGCGCCGGACAAGGTGATGATCCTCTTGACCGACGGCAACGACACCGCCAGTAAGATGCCGCCCGACAAGGCCGCCGGCATCGCCGCCGAGCGAAAGGTGGTGATCCACACGGTCGGCATCGGCGATCCCAATGCTCAAGGAGAACAGAAGCTCGACACGGCGGCACTCCAGCAGATCGCCGAAGCGACGAAGGGGCGCTACTTCTTCGGCCAGGATCAGGCCGGTCTGCAGAACATCTACCAATTGCTCGACCAGTTGACGCCGGCAAACCAGAAGACGCTCTCCTGGCGGCCGCGCATCGAGCTGTTCTACTATCCGCTGGGTGCGGCACTCCTGCTGGTGCTCGCCTATCACGCCGTCATGTGGCTCCTATCCTCGCTCGGCGACCGGCGTCAGCGCCGGGAGGCAGCGCCATGATCGCGGATTTTCACTTTCTGCGGCCGCTGTGGCTGCTGGCGCTCGCCGCCGTCCCGCTGCTGATCTACCTCGTTACCCGGCGCGGCGATGTCCGCTCGCAGTGGCAGGACATGATCGCACCGCACCTGCTCGATCACCTGCTGATCGACAAGGGCGGGAAACGGCGTTTCCAGCCGGTGCACGTCACCGCCGCACTGATCGCCGTTGCGGCGATCGCAGCCGCTGGCCCGACCTGGCAGCGTGAACGGCCGCCCTTCGTCGAGGACACCGCACCTCTGGCAATCGCCATTGACCTCAACCCGACGATGAACGCGACCGATGTTTCGCCGACGCGGCTCGAACGCGCCAAATTGAAGATTCAAGACATTCTCGACAGGAGGAAAGGCTCGCGCACCGCCTTGTTCGCCTATGCCGGCTCCGCCCACATGGTCCTGCCGCTCAGCGACGATGCCGCGCTGGTCAAATCCTACCTCGCCGCGCTGTCGCCGCAGATCATGCCCGTCGAGGGAAAGGACACAGCCAAGGCCCTGCAGGAGGTCGAAAAAGCGCTCGCCAACGAAACGGTGCCCGGCACCATCCTGTTCATGACCGACGGCGTCGAGCGTTCCGCCTTCCCGGCCTTCGGTGGGTATCAGGGGCGCAACTCGCTGATGGTGCTCGGCATCGGCACGGCAGAAGGCGGTCCGGTCAAGACGGCGGACGGCGGGTTCCTGACCGATGCGACCGGCGCGTATGTCAGGGCGAAGCTCGATGTCGACGGCCTCAAGGCGCTGCAGTCGGCCTCCAAGGTCGAGGTCGCGTCGGTGACATCCGACGACGCCGACGTCAGCTGGATCATCAGACGCATCCAGACGAATTTTGCAGCGAAGACGGCCGAAGGGCTGACGCGCTGGCACGATCTCGGCTGGTGGCTGACGATTCCGATCGCCGTCTTCGGCCTCTTCTGGTTCCGACGCGGCTGGACCATACGCTGGGCGGTCTATCTGCTCGCGGCCACTTCGCTCATGGGCAGCGAACGGGTGGAGGCGGCGGACAATCGCTTTATCGACCTCTGGCTCACTCCGGACCAGCAGGGCCGTCGCGCCTTCGAACAGGGCGATTTCCAGGGGGCCTCTGAAACGTTCGCGGATCCCGCCTGGCGCGGCGCAGCGCTCTACCGCGCCGGCCGTTTCCAGGATGCGATCGACGCCTTTGCCGAGAGCGATACGGCGGAAAGCTACTACAATCAGGGCAATACCCTCCTGCACCTCGACAAGGCCGACGAAGCGATCGCCGTCTACGAGCAGGCGCTAAAGCGCCGCCCCGACTGGACCGACGCCCAAAAGAACCTCGAGATCGCCAAAAAGCGCAAGGCCGACAAGGACAAGCAGGAACAGGACGCACAGCAGGAACAGGCGGGCATTGACCCGGACCAGGTCCAGTTCGACGACAAGGGCAAGAAGGGAACGGAAGCCACCACGCAAGGGGGACCGCAGACGGCCGACATGTGGATGCGCAACATCCAGGTGTCGCCGGCCGAACTGCTGGCACGAAAATTTGCGATCGAAGCAAAGGAGGCGGCCCCGTGACAGCCTTCGCCGCCCTGCCGCGGCAGATCATCTGGCTCCTCGGCCTGTCGCTTTGGCTTGCAGGCACGGCCTTCGCCGCCAATCCCTTTGCCCGCGCGACGCTCACGACCAAGGCGCCGATTTATGCCGGCCAGCAGATCGAGGTCGACGTCGACGTCTTCGTGCCGAACTACTTCCTTTCGCCGCCGCAGTTTCCTCTGTTCGATCTTCCCGGCACTGTCGTCACCATGCCCGACGAACGCGGCATGAACCTCAACGAGACCGTCAACGGCGAGGCCTTCTCAGGCATCCGCAAAACCTACGCGATCACCCCGCAGGCGGCAGGCGACTACGTACTGCCGCCCGCCGTCATTCCGTTCGGCTATGCCGCCGTACCCGGCCAGATGAGCAAGGGTCAGGTGACGTTGCCTTCGCTCAAGTTCACGGTCGAAGCCGTTCCGCAAGGCGCAGGCGGAGAGGCCGGCGTCACCGCCGGAGAAATCACCCTCACCCAGTCTTTCGACCGGGATCCCGCGGGGCTAAAGGCAGGCGATGCCCTGGTGCGGACCATCACCATTCGCGCGGCCGGCCTCGCACCGATGATGATACCCGAACCGACCTTCGACGCCCCGGCGGACGTGCAATTGTACCGGCACGATCCGGTGCTTTCGGAGGAACGCACGTCACGCGGGGATATCACGGCGGGACTGCGCAAGGACGTGGCAACCTACGTCTTTGCAAAGCCCGGCACCTACGCGCTTCCTGCGATCAGCCTGCCCTGGTTCGACCCGGCGAGCGGATCGACGCAGACGGCCGAGGCGGCCGGCGTGACCGTCAACGTCAACGCTGCCCCAGCGGCTGCGCCCGCACTCGCCCCACCTGCGCCGCCGCCCGCTGAGGAACCTTTCGACTGGCTGTGGTGGCTCGGCATCGCGGCATCGATCGCCGCACTCGCGACGCTTATCCAGCTGGCCGCCAATCTGTTCGGTCGCCTCGAAACCCGGCTGGAAACCGCGCTCGAGCAGAGGGCGCAATCCGAGGCGACGGCATTTTGCCACGTGCTCGACGCGTGTCGGGATCACGACCCCATGCGGCTGGAGACGGCGCTCGACCATTGGTCACGCCGGACCGGCAACACGCCGCTCTCGCGCTGGCTCGACAGGTTCGCCGACCCGGCGACGGCAAACGCTTTTGCCGATTATCGCCGCAGCCGCTACGGCAGCGGCGGCTCCCATCAGGACGGGCCTGATCTCCTCCGGTTGCGCGGCGGATTGAAGGTGGCAAGACAGCGCTGGCTTTCGGAAACCTCCGCCGATGGCGGCGGCCCGACATCGGACTTGCCCGACCTCAATCCCGGCCTGGAGGCCGCGCCGCCAAGGCGCTTCGGAGCCGTGGGCCGGACCTGATTTACCCGCCGTCGCCGACCTTCGTAACTGTTACGTACTTACCCGCGGACACCCGCCGGTAGAAGTTGAATCGCTAACGTAGCGTCGCCGCGAAGGGCGGCAGGCTCTATGCTGCCAATACGCTCGGCGTGATCGCCGGGTGCCTGGCTGTTTCTTTCGTTCTCATTCCCGCCCTTGGCGTTCAGGCGGCTGGAGGGCTCGGCCTTGTCGCCGCAGCGATCGCGCTTTCCCTGAACGTGCCTATCGCCCGGGAACCTGTTCAAGGGGCGCTGCCTGGGGAAACGCGTAGCGCTAATGGTTCCCGGCTGGCACCCCTGCCGCTCATGATCCGTCGGCAGGCTCGCGATTGCTTCCTGCACAACGACGGAATGGCGCAAAGTATTTGCGCCTGAAGGAATCTTTCCGGCACGGATTTGCAACACAGCAGCATGCCCGGCGTAGTATCCTGTTCCCTGTTGATCTGCCCCGAGGCAGACAGGGAGGCATTGCATGGACAAGACGGACAACCAAAACACCGATTCGCGCGTCGCGATGGATGGCGAGATCGGAATTCTCGCGCGCCGCCGCATCGAGGCCGGCATCATCGCGCCGATCTATGAGGCGATGCGCGAGGAGATCGGCGAGGAGCGCGCCCAGGCGATCCTCGATAAGGCAATCACCAAGGCCGCGATCGAGGCGGGCCGGACCTTTGCCGCAAAGACACCCGGCGGAACCAACCTGCGCACCTTCCAGGAACTTCAGGATCTCTGGACCCAGGACGACGCGCTCGTCATCGAGGTGACGAAGGCGACGGACGAGGAATTCCACTACAACGTCAAGCGCTGTCGCTACGCCGAGACCTATCGCGAGATGGGGCTTGGTCACATCGGACACCTGCTGTCCTGCAACCGCGACGGCGTCTTCTGCACCGGCTACGACCCGCGCATTACGCTGGAGCGCACCCAGACGGTAATGCAGGGCGCCTCCCATTGCGATTTCCGCTACCGGCTCAACAAGGACGCGCCGGAGCAGCAGAAATGAGCACCGAAGCCATGCGCAGCGAAACGACCCGCATCAACACGCCGGCGACGAACGGTGACCGGCTGTGGGCCGACATCATCTCGACCGCGCGTTTCGGCGCTGCGGACAAGGGCGGCGTCACGCGCCTGACTTTGACCGAGGAGGACCGGCAGGTCCGCGACTGGTTCGTTTCCGAATGCCGCACGCTCGGCTGCACGGTCGAGGTCGACGCAATTGGCAACATCTTTGCGACCTATGCCGGCGAGGACATGTCGCTGCCGGCCATCGCCGTCGGCAGCCATCTCGATACCCAGCCGCAAGGCGGCCGCTTCGACGGCATTCTCGGCGTGCTTGCCGGGGTCGAAATCCTGCGCACCCTCAGGGAAAGCGCCACCCGGCTCCGCCATCCGCTCGTGGTCGTCAACTGGACGAACGAGGAAGGCTCGCGCTTCTCGCCGGCAATGTTGGGCTCCGGCGTCTTTGCCGGCGCGCTGTCGATCGATGACGCCCGGGCGCGCAGCGACCGCGAAGGTGTCACGGTCGGCTCGGCGCTCGATGCGATCGGCTATCGCGGCGAGGCCAAGGTCGATCCGGCTTCCTTTGCCGCCTATGTCGAGCTCCATATCGAGCAGGGACCGCTGCTCGAAGCGTCGGCGACGGAGGTCGGTGTCGTCACCGGCATCCAAGGGCTGCGCTGGTTCGATGTCGTCATCACCGGCACTGAGGCGCATGCGGGCAGCACGCCGATGGCGCAGCGCGACGATGCACTTGTAGCGGCGGCCGAGGTCGTCCTTGCCGTCCGCGACATCGCCCGTCAAAACCCGCCGGGTGTCGGCACCGTCGGCTTCGTCGAGGTGGGTCCGAATTCGCGCAATGTCGTGCCCGGTTCCGTTCGACTCCAGATCGACATGCGCCATCCGTCCGAGACCGGGCTCAATCAGATGCAAGCGGCCCTTGAAGACGCTGTCCGCAAGGCTGGGCCAGGCGTCGCCTTGAATCACATCTGGTCGAAGGCACCGGTCGTTTTCGATCCGGCGATCGTGAACGCCGTGCGCGCCAGCACGGAAGCGCTCGGCTATTCGGCGACCGACATGGTCTCCGGTGCCGGGCATGATGCCGCCCATATGGCGACGATCACCCCGACCGCCATGATCTTCGTGCCATCCAAGGACGGGCTCTCGCACAACGAGGCGGAATACACCGCGCCCGAGGAGTGTGCCCGCGGCGCCGAGGTCCTGTTCCAGACCATTCTGGAAATCGACCGCCGCTGACTGCCAAGACAAAACACCCACGGCAGAATATCTGCCGTGGGTGCTTCATTCGCTTGCCCGACGCGGGCCTTAGCCGCGCTGCGAGTCCAGCTGTTCCTGATCCTTCTCGACCTGCTGGGCCTTGAGGTAGCTTTCGATCAGCAGCTGATATTCCGGGAAGACCTTGGTGTAGATCTCGGCCCACTGCTGGGCGTCGTCGCGATGCCAGGTGCGCTGCAGTTCGGAGGCGACGGCGTAATGCCGCCACCGTCGCGGCCGAAGGTGCAGGTCGTGCTCGAAAGCACCAATCGCCGCGTCGACGTTCTGCGTGAAGGCATCGATGTCGCCATCCGCGTGCGCTTCCCGCCGCTCGAGGAAAGCGATCTCGTCGTAAAGCGGTTCGCCGAGAGCAAACAAAGGCTGGTCGCCAGCCCCAGGCTGCTTGCCGGTTTGAGCAACCCGCCGGCACCGGCGGATCTCGGCGGCCTGCCGAGCCTTGCCTGGAACCCCGACCGCCAAAGCCACGACTGGCGGCTCGACGGTCCCAACGGCGCGACCGCGATCGTCCGACATCGGCCACGCCTCGTAACCGAAGACATGGTGGCCCTGCGGCTCGCCGCGCTCAACGGCGTCGGCATCTGCCAGCTGCCGACCATGGTCGTGCGGCAGGACCTGAAAGACGGCACGCTTGTGGACGTTCTGCCCGATTGGGCGCCGAAGGCCGGCATCATTCATGCTGCCTTCCCGTCGCGGCGCGGCCTGCTTCCCTCCGTCCGCGCCCTGCTCGATTTTGTCGGCACCGAGTTTGCGGAACTCGCCCGTCTGGACGAACCCCGGACCTGATCGTCGAAAGCCGGCGGTCAGATGGCGGCGCCAGCCCGGGTCTTGAGGATCGCGGAAAAGCGCGGATCGAAGGTCCGGCTGATCGGCTCGGCGGCAGCGCCGATCGCCACCGCCCAAGGATCGGTGAAGCCGACCTGCAGCCGAGGAAGTGTACGGTCTCGCCGTTCGGCTATCGACGGAAGCAGCGGCATCATCGCGTCCGCCAGCAGGCGCGCAAGGCCCGGCGGCAGGCCACCGCAGAGGATCACCGTTTGCGGGTCGAAGATCGTTTCCAGCGTCTGGACGGCCGCGCACATTTCAAAGGCGGCGGCATCGATCCACCGCAGCAGCCTTTGGTCCGGGCTCTCTGCCACAGCATCGATGCGTGCATAGAGGTCCGGATCGGCGGGGTCGAGGTCCAGAAGCTTGCACAGCGAAGCGATCGAGGCGCGGTGTTCGAGCGGCATGCGCTCGTCCGAGCTGGCGCCGCGCGGCAGGCTGAGGATCATGCCGATCTCGCCGGCATTGCCGTTCGCACCGCGATAAAGTTCGCCGTTGAGGATCAGGCCCGCGCCGAGGCCATAGCCGAAGTAAATGCAGATCGCATGATCGACGCCATGCGCCGCGCCGACCATACGCTCGGCGGTGGCGGCTGCGGCGGCGTCGTTCTGCAGACCGACATCGAGCCCGGTGCCGGCAGCAAGGGTTTCGAGCAGCGGAAAGTTCTGCCAGGCCGCCATCATCCAGGGGTCGTCGGCATCGGCCTCCACGCCGAAGGGACCGGGCATGGCCGCGCCAAGCCCAACGAGGCGATCTTCCGAATGCGGCGCAAGCGCCGTCAGGTCGCGGCGGGTCTTTTCGATCAGCTCAAGGATGGTCCTGACCCCGGTCGCCGGTCCGCCGGCCGGTAGGTTGGCCTCGCCGCGGGCGAGCACCCGGCCGACGAGATCGACCGCGATCGTACGCGTCACGTGCCGGTCGATCTGCAGCCCAATCGCGAACGCACCCTCCGGCACCAGCCGGTAGGGCGTCGAAGGCTGCCCACGGCCGTTGCGTACGGCTTCCAGCGACTCGACCAGCCCGTCGCGCTCCAGATCCTCGATGATGTTGGAAACGGTCTGCTTCGTCAGTGCCGTTGCGCGGGCGAGGTCAGCGCGGGACAATTGCCCGTTCAGCCGCAACGCGTCGATCATGACGCGGCGGTTATGCGCGCTCGTCCCCTCCTGATTGGTGCCGCTCTTCGCCCGGATCAGGCGCATATCGTTCATCCAAAAACCCCTCTTGACACTGTTAGAATATTGAACAAAAAATAAGTCAAGACAATTGACTTAATAGAAGCCGAAAAGAGCTTCGGGGGAACGAAAGCGGCGGCAGGACCGACCGCGAGCGCTCCAATTGTTATGTCGACAGCCGCTTTGTGAAGAGCGGACTTCTCGCATGCGGCGTGCCGCATAAGGCATGCCGGGAAATCTGAAACGCTTATGTCATTGGGAGGTAGGAATGTTGAAATCCATAAGAACGACGCTGCTTTGCGCGACCCTTGCCGGCGTCTCATTCGCTGGCCACGCGCATGCTGAAACGACGCTCAACGCACTGTTCATGGCGCAGGCCGCCTATAGCGAGGCGGATGTACGCGCCATGACCGAGGCCTTCACCAAGGCCAACCCGGATGTGAAGGTCAATCTCGAATTCGTTCCCTATGAAGGCCTGCACGACAAGACCGTGCTGGCACAGGGCTCCGGCGGCGGCTACGACGTCGTGCTCTTCGACGTGATCTGGCCGGCCGAATATGCCGCCAACAAGGTGCTCGTCGACGTCACCGACCGCATCACCGACGAGATGAAGTCCGGCGTGCTGCCCGGCGCCTGGACGACGGTCGAATATGACGGCAAGCGCTACGGCATGCCCTGGATCCTCGACACCAAGTACCTGTTCTACAACAAGGAAATCCTGGAGAAGGCCGGCATCAAGGCACCGCCGAAGACCTGGGACGAGCTTGCCGAACAGGCCAAGGTCATCAAGGACAAGGGTCTGCTCGCAACCCCGATCGCCTGGAGCTGGTCGCAGGCCGAAGCCGCGATCTGCGACTACACCACGCTTGTCAGCGCCTATGGCGGCAAGTTCATCGATGGCGGCAAGCCGGCCTTCACCTCTGGCGGCGGTCTCGACGCGCTCAACTACATGGTGACGAGCTACACCTCGGGCCTGACCAACCCGAACTCCAAGGAATTCCTGGAGGAGGACGTGCGCAAGGTGTTCCAGAACGGCGAAGCCGCCTTCGCTCTCAACTGGACCTACATGTACAACCTCGCCAACGATCCGAAGGAAAGCAAGGTCGCGGGCAAGGTCGGCGTCGTGCCGGCACCGGGCGTGGCCGGCAAGAGCGAAGTCTCGGCCGTCAACGGCTCGATGGGCCTCGGCGTCACCTCGACCAGCAAGAACCCGGACGATGCCTGGAAGTACATCGTCTACATGACCTCGCAGCAGACGCAGAACACCTACGCCAAGCTCAGCCTGCCGATCTGGGCCTCCTCCTATGAGGACGCCAGCGTCACCAAGGGCCAGGAAGAGCTGATCGGTGCTGCCAAGCTTGGCCTCGCGGCCATGTATCCGCGTCCGACGACCCCCAAGTACCAGGAACTTTCGACCGCCCTTCAACAGGCGATCCAGGAAGCGCTTCTCGGCCAAGCCTCGGCCGAAGACGCCCTGAAGACGGCGGCCGAAAACAGCGGCCTTTGAGCCGCCCTCCCAAGCCCCGGGCGGGAAACCGCCCGGGGACCGCGGGAATTGGCGGCGCCGCCGCAACGCTTTAACACTTTGATTTGGCGCATCATTCGCTTGGGTCGATTACGGTCCGGGGCAATATGCGATAGCATGACGGGGCTCCCTAGGCCCGAGAAGGTTTCCATCCTATGTCCGGCACCTGGATAACAACGCGCGCATGGCTGCTCATGCTGCCACTGCTGGCGGTGATGATCGCCGTCATCGGCTGGCCGTTGATCGACACGATCAGGCTTTCCTTCACCGACGCCAAGCTCGTCGGCACCGAAGGCACGTTCGTCGGCTTCGACAATTATGCCAAGATGCTTGGCGGCTCGAATTTCCAGCGTGCGTTCATCACGACGACCTGGTTCGCGGTCGTCTCCGTTACCGCGGAAATGGTGCTGGGCGTGCTCGCAGCCCTGCTGCTCAACCAGCAATTCCGCGGCCGCACGGCGCTCAGAGCCCTGATGATCCTGCCCTGGGCGCTGCCGACCGTGGTCAATGCCACGCTGTGGCGGCTGATCTACAACCCGGAATACGGCGCGCTGAACGCCGCCCTGTTGCAGTTCGGAGTGATCGACAGCTACCGCTCCTGGCTCGGCGAACCCGGCTCGGCGCTGGCGGCATTGATCGTCGCCGATTGCTGGAAGAACTTTCCGCTGGTCGCGCTGATCGCGCTTGCCGCCCTCCAGGCCGTGCCGCGAGATATCACCGCCGCCTCGCTCGTCGATGGTGCGGGCCCCTTCAACCGTTTCCGCTACGTGATCATGCCCTATCTCGCAGGCCCGCTGCTGGTTGCGCTGGTGCTGCGCACCATCGAGGCCTTCAAGGTCTTCGACCTCATCTGGGTGATGACGCGCGGTGGTCCGGCCAACAGCACCCGAACCCTGTCGATCCTGGTCTATCAAGAAGCCTTCTCCTTCCAGCGGGCGGGATCCGGCGCGTCGCTGGCGCTGATCGTCACCCTGCTCGTCACCGTGCTCGCCGTTGCCTACGCGGCCATGGTGCGCAAAGCCGCGGGAGCCTCGTGATGGAACGCCAAAGCCCACTCTTTACCGTTTTCGTCTATGCGGCAGCACTGCTCTTGGCGGCAATCATTCTCGCCCCCATCCTCTGGCTCTTCGTCATGAGCATCTCGTCGGCCGCCGACCTCTCGGCGAAGCCGCTCAACTGGTGGCCGGAGGAAATCGACCTCTCGCGCTACCGGCTGCTTCTCTCGACGATCGAGAACAGCGCGGGTGCGGCCTTTACCGCTTCGCTGTTCAACAGCCTGAAGGTCGCCGGCATGGCGACGCTGGCAGCGATCGCGGTCGCCATTCCGGCCGCCTGGGCGGTGTCGCGCACGTCAAATGTCTCCTGGTCGCTCTATGCGGTGATCGCCACCTACATGCTGCCGCCGGTGGCGCTCGCAGTGCCGCTCTACATGGGGCTTGCCTATCTCGGGCTTCTGAATTCGGTGTTCGGCCTGGCCCTCGTCTACCTCACCATTCTGGCGCCCTTCACCACCTGGCTGCTGAAATCCGGCTTTGATTCCATTCCCAAGGAGATCGAGAGTGCCGCGATGATCGACGGCGCCCGCCTCGACCAGATCCTGAGGCTCATCACCCTGCCGCTCGCAGCACCCGTCATGGCGACATCGGCACTCTTTGCCTTCCTGCTTGCCTGGGACGAATTCTTCTACGCGCTGCTCTTCACGTCGGACCTGCGCGCGAAGACGCTTACGGTCGCCATTTCCGATCTCGCCGGCGGCCGTGTCTCCGATTACGGGCTGATCGCCACAGCCGGGGTGCTGGCCGCCCTGCCCCCGGTACTGATCGGCCTCGTCATGCAACGTGCCCTGATCTCCGGGCTTACCAGCGGCGGTGTGAAGGGATGACGGCCATGACCACTTCGGAACGCCCCGCAGGGCTCGCCGCAATCGATCGTGAAATGGCGTGCCAGGCCGCCGATGCGGTCGCCTCCGTCCGCGGCGCAGCGCCGCGCGCCGCAGAGATCGCCCGCTCGCTGAAAGCGACCGGCAAACTCTTGCTGCTCGGCATGGGCGGCTCGCATGCGGTCGGCCGCGCTGTCGAACCGCTCTACCGCGCTCATGGCATCGACGCCGTCGCCCTGCCGCTTTCAGAGCAGCTCGGCCAGCCGCTGTCGATCGAGGACAAGACGATCCTCATCACTTCGCAGTCCGGCGAAAGCGCCGAAGTGCTGCGCTGGTTCGCCGAGACCGATGGCGGAACGCCGCACACGTTCGGGTTGACGCTGGAAGGTGGCTCCTTCCTCGCAAGCAACGCGCCTTCGCTGGTCGGCGTCGGCGGCACCGAAAAGGCCTTTGCTGCTACCCGCAGCCTGACAATCAGCTTCGCCCTGCACCTCTCCGTCCTCGCAGCCCTCGGCGATGACACCGGCGAAGCGCTTTCCGCGTTGGAAAACCCGCAATCGCCGGATACGTCCGCAGCGCTTGCGGCCCTGAGCAACGTCCGCTCCGTCGTCACCTCAGGCCGTCGCCTGCAGGGCCTCGCAGAGGCGATCGGTCTCGGCTTGACCGAACTCTCGCGCCTGCCCTGTTTCTCGCTCGAAGGCGGTCAGCTCCGGCATGGGCCTATGGAAATGCTCGGCCCTTCGGTTGGCGTCGTTCTCTTCCGTGGAGCGGATGCAACCGCCGGGCTCGTTCGCGCTATGGCGATCTCGGCCGCCGAAGCCGGTTCGCCGGTCATCGTCTTCGACGCTTCCGGCGAGGCGGCGAGCGATGGTGTCACCACCATTCCCTTTGCGCCGGCCACTGGCCTCGCGGCAATCTTCGCCATGCTGCCGGTCGCGCAGTCCTTCATGATCGCCTTTGCGGCGGCCCGCGTCGAGAATGCCGGCACTCCGGTGCGCTCGACCAAGATTACCCGGAGCGAATAACGATGCGTCCTCTTGCCGTGGTCGGCAACGCCAATGTCGACCTCATCCTCGGGCCGGCGGCCCCCTGGCCGAAAGCCGGAACCGAAATCATCGTCGACCATGACGAGTTGCGCGTCGGCGGCTGCGCCGGCAACAGCGCGCTCGCCTGGGATTCGCTCGGCGTCGACTACGCAATCGCAGCCAATGTCGGCAACGACCAGTTCGGCACCTGGCTGAGGCAGGCCTTTCCCGAGCGGTCCGTGTCCTGGCCGGTCGAAAGCGTCGGCACCACGCTCTCCGTCGGCATTACCCATCCCGACGGCGAGCGCACATTCTTCACCACGCGCGGACATCTGCCGCTCCTCACCTTCGAGGAAGTCTGGGCGATGCTCGACGGCAAGAAGCTGCGCGGCGGCTACGCGCTTCTGACCGGCTCGTTCCTGACGGACGCATTGACGGCCGAATACGATCGTTTCTTCGACTGGGCCGATGCGCACGACATTGCGGTGGCACTCGACACTGGCTGGCCGCTCGACGGCTGGACGGAGGCGAACTGCGCCGCGACCATCGGCTGGATGAAGCGCTGCCGGCTCGCGCTGTTCAACGAGGTCGAAACGACGACGCTGACAGGTGTCACCGACCCGGCCGAGGCGGCACGCGAACTCCGAAAACATATGCCCGAAGGCGCGATCGTCGTCGTCAAGCGCGGACCACACGGCGCGATCGCCATTGACGCGGAAGGCCGCCTTTCATCGTCGCCAGCACCCGTCGTCACCGTGGTCGATACGATCGGCGCCGGCGACGTCTTCAATGCAGGCTTCCTCGCGGCACTTGCCGCCGAGATGCCGCTCGAAGCCTGTCTGCGCACCGGCGTCGCCATCGCTTCCGAGGCGATCTCCACCCTGCCGCGCAGCTACGGCCAACCGCTTTCGTCCTACCTTCAGGAGACCGGCGCATGAGCGCACTTGCGATTGAGAACATTCACAAGCGCTATGGCGAAGTCGAGACGCTGAAGGGCATCGACATCGCGCTCGAAAGCGGCGAGTTCCTGGTCCTTCTCGGCTCATCCGGCTGCGGCAAGTCCACGCTTCTCAACATCATCGCCGGACTGGCGGAGCCAAGCGGCGGCGACATCCGCATCGGCGAGCGCTCAATTCTTGGCGCGCATCCGAAGGATCGCGACATCGCCATGGTGTTCCAGTCCTATGCGCTCTACCCGAACATGAGCGTTGCGCGGAACATCGGCTTCGGCCTGGAGATGCGCAAGGTTCCGGTCGCCGAACGCGAGAAGGCGGTAAAAGAAACCGCCAAGCTGTTGCAAATCGAGAACCTGCTCGAGCGCAAGCCAAGCCAGCTCTCCGGCGGCCAGCGCCAACGCGTCGCGATCGGCCGCGCACTGGTGCGCAATCCGCAGGTCTTCCTCTTCGACGAGCCGCTCTCCAACCTCGACGCCAAGCTGCGCATGGAAATGCGCACCGAGCTCAAGCGCCTGCACCAGATGCTGAAGACGACTGTCGTCTACGTCACCCACGACCAGATCGAGGCGATGACGCTTGCGACCCGTATCGCCGTCATGCGCGACGGGAGGATCGAGCAACTGGGCACGCCGGAACAGATCTACGACCGGCCCGCCACGCTCTATGTCGCCGGCTTCGTCGGCTCGCCGCCGATGAACATCTTGGATGCGACTGTTGCTCAGGGTCAGGTGACGATCGCCGGCGGTGATCAGGCAATCGCCCTGCCGTCCCATTTTCGCGGTGTGGTCTCCGATGGTCAGCGCGTCAAGATCGGCATCCGCCCGGAAGCGCTGCGGCTGGCCTCCAGCGACGAGACTGCGCCGCAATTCAAGGCGCGCGTCGAAGTGGTCGAACTGACAGGCCCGGAACTTGTCACCACGGCACGGATCGGTGAGCAGCGCATCACCGCCTGCCTGCCACCGCGCAGCTCGCTTCTGGCCGGTGACGAGCGCGCCTTTAGCATCGAGGCGGATGCGCTGCATCTCTTTGATCCGCAAAGCGGCCGGTCGCTGGCGAAAGGCTGAGCCTTTCGCGACGAACAACAGCCGACCGTCGCTGCCGCGGCGGCCGGCCCGATCATAGCCCCCACATCAATTGAACGACGAGCTTTTCAGGAACTCCGCCAGGCGCTCGGTCTGCGGCTTCACGAACATTTCCTTCGGGTTGCCCTCTTCGCCGATGCGGCCCTGGTTCATGAAGATCACGCGCGTCGAGACCTCATAGGCAAAGCGCATTTCGTGGGTGACGAGCAGCATGCTCATGCCGTCTTCGGCAAGCCCCTTGATCACCTGCAGCACCTCGTTGACGAGTTCGGGATCGAGCGCCGAGGTCACTTCATCGAACAGCATCAGCTTCGGGTTCATTGCGATCGCCCGGGCGATCGCCACGCGCTGCTGCTGGCCGCCGGAGAGCTGGCCGGGATAATGATCCATGCGTGAGAGCAGCCCGACACGGTCCAGCCATTTCTCGGCAACCGCCCGCGCCTCATCGCGTCCCATACCGCGGACCTTCATCAGGCCGAGCATGATGTTTCTGGCCGCGGTCATATGCGGGAAGAGGTTGAACTGCTGGAAGGCCATGCCGGTCATCGCCCGCTGGCGGGCGATTTCCTTTTCCTTCTTGCGGCGGCGTTGGCCGCCCACGGTCTCGTAGCCGATCTCCTGGCCGTCGATGCGGATCGAGCCGCCCTGAAACTCCTCCAGCATGTTGATACAGCGCAGCATCGTCGTCTTGCCCGAGCCGCTGGAGCCGATGATGGAGATGACCTCCCCTTGCGCCATGGTGCAGTCGACGCCCTTCAGCACTTCGACGGCGCCGTAGCGTTTGTGGAGGTCACGGATTTCAAGCAGTGTCTGGGTCATCGGAGCCGAAGCCTCAGGATGGGACAGCGGTCTTGCGTTCGACGTAACGGCCGAAGCGCTCGATGCTGTAGTTGATGACGAAATAGAGGAAGCCGGCGAAGAAATAGAACTCCAGGCTCATGAAGCTGCGGGAGATCTGCTCCTGGGTGCGAAGCAAAAGCTCGGCGACGCCGATGATCGACAGAAGCGTCGAGGCCTTGACCATCTCGGCCGCCGTATTGACCCAGGCCGGCAGCGCCTGCCGCAACGCCTGCGGCCCGAGCACGTAGACGAAGGTCTGCGAGAATGTCAGGCCGATGGCTTTCGCCGCCTCCGTCTGCCCCTTCGGGATCGCCTGCAGGGCGCCGCGGACGAGTTCGCCGACATGCGAACTGCAGAAGACCGAGAGCGCCAGGATGCCGGCCTGGAAGGGCCCGAGATCGATACCGACGGTGCTAAGCACATAGTAGCTCGCCAGAACGAGCACCAGCACCGGCGTGCCACGGATGAAATCCGTATAGCCGCGCACGACCCATTGCACCGGGCGATAGCCATAGGTGAGCGCCAGGCCGACGAAGACGCCGAGCACCGTTCCGACGACGATCGACAGGAAGGAGATCGAGATCGAGACACCAAGCCCCTTCAGCAAGGGAATGCGGGCGAGCCAGAGCTGGTCGAGAAATGCTGGAAAATCCATGGCGATCACCTCGGCACGGAGAGACGGCGCTCGACCGCGCGCATCAAGGCGGCCAATACCGAGCAGGTGGCGACATAGAGGCAGCTCGCAACGATCCAAGTTTCGATCACCCGAAAGGTCTCGACATTGATCTTGCGCGCCTCGAAGGTCAGTTCGGGTACTGCGATCGCGGCTGCAAGCGAAGTGTCCTTGAACAGCGAGATCATCGTGCTGCTCAAGGATGGCAGGACGTTGCGCAGCATCAAGGGAAGGATGATCGAGGTGCGTATCTGCATTTCCGTGAGCCCGATCGCCAGCCCCGCCTCGCGCTGCCCCGGCGGAACTGAAAGCAGCCCACCGCGGAAGACTTCGGCGAGATAGGCGCCGGAATAGATCGCCAGCGTCAGCACGAAGCTCTCGATCTTGCCGAGCCTGACGCCGAGCTGCGGCAAGGCGAAGTAGCTGAACAGTACCAGCACCAGGATCGGCGTGTTGCGGATGACGGTCACATAGAGACCGGCCGGCTTGCGCAGGAACAGGTTTTTCGACACCAGCCCGAAAGCGGTGACGAGACCGATCAGGCAACCCGCAAGGATTGCCGCGAAGGCGAGGCCGAGACTGAGCGCCAGCCCTTCGAGCAGAAGATCGAAAGAGCGCCAGACGGCGGCAAAATTCAGAGTATAGCCCATGTTTCAGCCACCCATGCCGAAGGACGCAGGACGACCCCGCAGGCGGCGGGATCGCCCCGGAGAGGCTTACTTGTACTCGACCGGGAATCCGATCTGCGGCGGAGCAAGGTCCTTGCCGAACCAGGTCTTGAACGACTTCGCATAGAAATCGAACTCGACGCCGGTCATCGCCTCGTGCAGTGCGGTGTTGACGAAGTTCAGCCAGTCCTGGTCGCCGCGCTTGACGCCGCAGGCATAGGTCTGCGGGTTCCAGCCGTAGCCGGCATCCTTATAGCGGTTGGGGTTCTGCGTCATGTACCAGGCGAGCGACGACTGGTCGGTGGCGACCGTGTCGGCACGACCGGATTCCAGCGCCTGATAGATAAGGTCGACGGACTCGTACTGGTCGACCGTCGCTTCCGGCAAGGCGGCATGCACCATGGCCTCGGCATAGACGTTCTGCAGGACGGATACGGTGACGGACGAGCCGCCGGCCTTGAGCGCAGCGTAATCGGCATATTTGCCGTCGGCCTTCAGCATCAGGCCCACGCCCTCGCGATAGTAGGGAATGGTGAAGGCGATCTGCTGCGCGCGCTCACCGGTCACCGTCATGAACTGGCAGGTGATGTCCACCTTGTTGGTGGTGATGTTCGGAATGCGGGCGTCGGACGACTGGTTGACGAACTCGATCTTCTCCGGATCGCCGAAGAGGGCCTTGGCGATGATGCGCCCCATGTCGACATCGAAGCCCTGCAGCTTGTCGTCGGCGCTTTTGAAATGCCACGGCGCATTGGTGCTGCCGGTGCCCATGACCAGATGGCCGCGGGCGATAACTTCGTCCAGCTTGCTCGCCGGCTCCTGGGCCAAGGCCGAGCCGGCCATAGCCATGACTGCGACGGCAGCCGCTGCAAAAACGGTCTTGCTCATTTCATTCCTCCCTTTTTTAGCCTCCCCACCATTATTCTATTACTATGCATCATAATCTTGAATAATGGATTGACGTATCAAAGGCCCGCGGTCATATCTTGTCAAGGGCAGTTGAGGTAGTTTCGCCCCGATCCTGCGCCGCCCAAGAGGAGTTGAGTCGCGATGCCCCTGCCGATCGAAACCCCGGCCGTTCTCGTCGATCTTGAAATTGCCAAGCGCAACATCGAGCGCTTTCAGGCCTATGCGGATGAGCACGGCATTCGCGTGCGCCCCCACATCAAGACGCACAAGCTGCCGCAGATGGCCGAGCTTCAACTTCAAGCCGGCGCCATCGGCATCACCTGCCAGAAGGTCACCGAGGCGGAGGCGATGGTTGACGGCAGCGACCGGATCAAGGACGTGCTGATCACCTACAACATTCTCGGCGACGCCAAGATGGCGCGGCTGGAGCGGCTCAATGACCGCGTTTCGCTCTCGGTCGTCGCCGACAGCGAAACGGTCATCGACGGGCTCGCCGGCTATTTCGCCGACAAGGACAAGCCGCTGCACGTGCTTGTCGAATGCAACACCGGCGCCGATCGCTGCGGTGTCGGCTCCCCGGCAGAGGCCGCCAAGCTCGCCCGCCGGATCGAAGAGGCAAAGGGGCTCGTGTTCGGCGGCCTGATGACCTATCCGCCCGTCAACGGCCAGGCGAAGGTCCAGGCCTTCATGAGCGAGGCGAAGCAGTTGATCGAGGCCGACGGCATCACTGTCCCCGCTATCACCTCAGGCGGCACGCCGAGCATGATGCATGCCGACGGCGCGCCTGTTGCCAGCGAATACCGCCCCGGAACCTATATCTACAACGACCGCTCGCTGGTTTCGCGCGGCGTCGCCGGCTGGAACGAGTGCGCGCTGACGGTGCTTGCGACCGTCGTCTCGGTCCCCTCCGAGAACCGCGCCATCATCGATGCCGGCAGCAAGGTGCTGACCTCGGATCTACTCGGCCTCAGCGGCTACGGCCACGTGCTCGGCCGCGACGACATCCGCATCGACCAGCTCTCTGAGGAACACGGCCGCCTCGTCACCGACGGGCCAATCGGGCTCAAGGTCGGCGAGCAGCTGAGGATCGTGCCGAACCACGCCTGCGTCGTGACCAACATGTTCGACGCCGTCCATATCGTCGAAGGCGACAGGCTGAAGGATATCTGGCCGGTAGTGGCGCGCGGCCACGTGCTTTAGCCGGTCGCCATAGTTGAGCGGCGCGTTTGCCGCGCCGCCACTCTTGACGCTCCGCGCTCAGCGGACCCGGTCATAAACGAGCGCGATCTTGCCCCGCTCACCCGTCTCCTGGTGCGCAACGCGCCACGTCGTGCCCGGCAGGCCGTCCTCGAAGAGCCGCGCGCCACCTCCTGCAATGTCCAGGCAGATCAGCAGATAGGGCCTGTCGATCATGTCGGCCGAAAGGAGCGACTTGATGAGGCTGGCGCTGCTGTTGACGAGAATGTCACCTTCGCCGGACGCCTTGAGGTCTGAAACGACGTCCATCACCGATCCATTCGCGATCCGCGTGCGCTCCCAGGGAGCTTCGGTCAGCATCCTCGAAAACACCACCTTTTCCGCCACGACCAGCCCGTCCGCATAGCCGCGGTCGCGAGAGCAGGCCGCTTCGTCCCCGGCAACCGCCGACCAGTAACCGAGGAAGTCTTCGGCGTTCAGCCGGCCGAGCACGGCCGTCGTCGCCTCCTCGCAGATGCGCGCCAAATATTTCCGCCGCCGCGCATTTTTTCTGGACAGCCGCTTCGCGCTCTCCATGTATTCTGTCGTTGGTTTGGCGCGGTCGCGGAGGCGGTTGCAGGCAAACCGTTCCCGAAAAGCCCGACAAAACGATAGGACATTTCCCCATAGCTGCTTCTGGCGTCATCGGTTTACGTTGTAGCAGTCGACAAAATTGATAGTTTTATCTGGTAACCAATGGAGGTCGAAATGGTCTTTGGACGAATTACCGGAATGGTGGGACTGGCAATCGTGCTCGGAGGCCTGCAGCTGGGAGCTGCAAGTGTTGCGTTTGCCGACACGACGATCCTGAACGTGTCTTATGATCCGACACGAGAACTCTACAAGGACTTCAATGCTGCCTTTGCCGAGAAGTGGAAGGCGGACACCGGTGAGACCGTGACGATCCAGACGTCGCACGGCGGTTCGGGCAAGCAGGCCCGCTCGGTCATCGACGGCCTGCAGGCCGACGTCGTGACGCTGGCGCTCGAAGCGGACATCGACGCGATCGCCAAGGAAACCGGCAAGATCCCGGCAGACTGGAAGACGAAGTTCGAAAACAACAGCGCGCCCTACACGTCGACGATCGTGTTCCTGGTGCGCAAGGGCAACCCCAAGGGCATCAAGGACTGGGGCGATCTGGTCAAGCCCGATATCCAGGTGATCACGCCAAACCCGAAGACCTCGGGCGGCGCGCGCTGGAACTTCCTCGCTGCCTGGGCCTATGGCCGCTCCGCCGATGGCGGTGACGACGCCAAGGCGCAGGAATATGTGACCGAGCTCTTCAAGCACGTGCCGGTGCTCGATACCGGCGCCCGTGGCGCGACGACGACCTTCGTGCAGCGCGGCCTCGGCGACGTGCTGCTCGCCTGGGAAAACGAAGCCTACCTGTCGCTCGAGGAACTCGGCCCCGACAAGTTCGAGATCGTCACGCCGTCGATCTCGATCAAGGCGGAGCCGCCCGTAGCGCTCGTCGACGGCAACGTCGACACCAAGGGTACACGCAAGGTGGCGGAAGCCTATCTCGGCTACCTCTACAGCGATGCCGGCCAGAAGATCGCGGCCAAGCACTACTACCGGCCGTTCAAGCCGGCAGCGGCAGACCCGGCCGATATCAAGCGGTTCGGCGAACTGAAGCTCGTCACCATCGAAGACTTCGGCGGCTGGAAAGAAGCCCAGCCGAAATTCTTCGGCGACGGCGGTGTCTTCGACACGCTCTACAAGCCGGGCCAATAAAACCTGAACAGCGCGCGCAGCCGGCGAGCCCGGCTGCGCGCGCTGCTTCGCGTCGCGCCGGGCCGAGCCCTCGAGCGAAGCGCGTTTCATCGTGCCGCGTAAAGACTGCAAAGGTAGTGCCATTGACGGATGCGACGAAGACTGCACCCTGGCGATTTCGCCAGCCGAGTGTTTTGCCTGGATTTGGATTGTCGCTCGGGATCACGCTGAGCTGGCTGGTTCTGATCGTGTTGATCCCGCTGTCGGGTCTGGTGTTTCGCGCCAGCGGGCTCGGCTGGGCGCAGTTCGTGGCGCTGGCGCTTGATCCGCGCACGCTCAATGCCTTGAAGATCTCCTTCGGCACGGCCTTTATCGCTGCCGTTATCAATCTCGTCTTCGGCGTCATCCTCGCCTGGGTATTGGTGCGCTACCGGTTCCCCGGCAAGCGGGTGATCGACGCCATGGTCGACCTGCCCTTTGCGCTGCCGACCGCGGTGGCCGGCATTGCGCTGACGACGCTCTATGCCCCGAACGGCTGGATCGGCCAGTTCCTGGAACCACTTGGCCTCAAGATCGCCTTCACCCCGGCCGGCATCGTCATTGCCCTGATCTTCGTCGGCCTGCCCTTCGTGGTCAGGACCGTGCAGCCGATCATGGAGGAGATCGACAAGGAGGTGGAGGAAGCTGCAGCCACCCTTGGCGCCAGCCGCTTCCAGACAATCAGCCGGGTATTGCTGCCAGGGTTGCTGCCAGCCGGCCTCACCGGCTTTGCGCTCGCCTTTGCCCGTGGTGTCGGCGAATACGGCTCGGTGATCTTCATCGCCGGCAACCTTCCTTATGTCTCCGAGATCGCGCCGCTGCTGATCGTCATCCGGCTCGAAGAGTTCAACTATGCGGCTGCGACAGCAATTGCCGCGGTGATGCTGGCGATCTCGTTTGCCATGCTGCTCCTCATCAACTCGATCCAGGCCTGGAGCCGGCGGAGATATGTCTATGTCGCATGACCTGACCGCCGCTTCAGCACCCAGTCCCGGTCTCAGTCCGGCTTCCGGCCCTCGCGCCGCCCTGCCGGAACTGGCCGCCGCCACCTCCGAAAGCCGCTTTGCCCGACTGACGCTGACGATCACCGCGCTCGCCTTCGTCGCGCTGTTTTTGCTTTTGCCGCTCGCCGCCGTCTTCACCGAGGCGCTGCGCAAGGGCGTGACGGAATTCGTGCTGGCCCTTGGCGATGCCGAAACCTTTTCGGCCATCCGCCTGACGCTGATCGTCGCCGCCATCGCCGTGCCGCTCAACCTCGTCTTCGGCGTGGCCGCCGCCTGGGCGATCGCCAAGTTCGAGTTCAAGGGCAAGGCCTTCCTGACGACGCTGATCGACCTGCCGTTCTCGGTCTCGCCGGTGATCTCCGGCCTCGTCTTCGTGCTTCTGTTCGGCTCGCACAGTGTCCTTGGTCCCTGGCTGCAGAGCCACGGCATCCAGATCCTCTTTGCCGTGCCGGGCCTGGTGCTCGCCACCGTCTTCGTCACCTTCCCCTTCGTCGCCCGCGAGCTGATCCCGTTGATGCAGGAACAGGGCAGTAGCGACGAGGAGGCAGCCTTGTCTCTCGGGGCATCGGGCTGGCAGACCTTCTGGCATGTGACGCTGCCCAACATCAAATGGGGGCTGCTTTACGGCGTGCTTTTGTGCAACGCCCGCGCCATGGGCGAGTTCGGCGCCGTCTCGGTGGTGTCCGGCCATATCCGCGGCGAGACCAACACCATGCCGTTGCAGGTCGAAATCCTCTATAATGAATACAACTTCGTCGCCGCTTTCGCGGTGGCGGCGTTGCTGGCGCTGCTGGCGCTGATCACCCTGATTTTGAAGACGGCGCTGGAGATCCGCTACAGCGCCGAGATCGCCGCCAGCCGCAGGCACTGACCGGGAAAGCCGGCATTCGAAAGGTATTGTCATGGACGTGCGCGTTCACAACATCCGCAAGGAATTCGGCCGCTTCCCGGCGCTCGACGACGTCTCGCTCGACATCCGCTCCGGCGAGCTGATCGCGCTGCTCGGCCCCTCCGGCTCCGGCAAGACCACACTTCTGCGTCTCGTTGCCGGGCTCGAAAGCCCGACCGAAGGCACGATCTTCTTCGGCGACGAGGATGCCTCGCAAAAGACCGTGCAGCAGCGCAACATCGGCTTTGTCTTCCAGCACTATGCCCTGTTCCGCCACATGACCGTGCTCGACAACGTCGCCTTCGGGCTGAAGGTGCGGCCCTCCAATCGCCGCCCGCCGTCGGCCGAGATCCGCAAGCGCGCCCTCGATCTGCTCGACCTCGTCCAGCTCTCCGGCCTCGACAAGCGCTATCCGGCGCAGCTCTCGGGCGGCCAGCGCCAGCGTGTGGCGCTCGCCCGCGCCATGGCGGTGGAACCGAACGTGCTTCTGCTCGACGAGCCCTTCGGCGCGCTCGACGCACAGGTCCGGAAAGAACTGCGCAAGTGGCTGCGCGACATTCACGACCGCACCGGCCACACGACGATCTTCGTCACCCATGACCAGGACGAGGCGCTGGAGCTCGCCGACCGCGTCGTCGTCATGAGCAAGGGCGTGATCGAACAGGTCGGCACCCCCGACGAGATCTACGACCATCCGGTCTCGCCCTTCGTCTACGGCTTCATCGGCCAGTCGAACTGCCTCAATGTTACGCTGCAGAACGGCGAGATCTGGTTCGAGGATCGGCCGATCGGGCTGCGCGCCCCGTCCGAGCCCGACGGCCCGGCGAAACTGCACTTCCGCCCGCACGACATCGAGCTGATCGACGGCTGCGGCGGTTGCCTTGCCGGTCTTGTCGCCGCCAGCCGCCGCGTTGCCGGCACCCGCCATCTCGAACTCGACCTTGGCCGCAACCATCCGCATGTCGAGATCGAACTCTCACCCGAACGCGCCGCTGCCGGCGACCACAGCCGCATCGCCTTCCGACCGACAAAGTGGAAACTGTTCAGGGAGGAGCAGCCGAATGCGGCCGCAACGCTGGAGGCGCCGGCCGAAGTGGAAACGGCCGAGCCCTTCGAGCTGGCGCGCACCGGCAGTTGATCGGGCGCGCTCGGTAGCGCAGTTTCACCTGTCTCGTCGTGCCGTGTGCAATCGTGCCGGCAACGACGGGCTGAGAGTCGCCGTGCGGATATCGGTTTGCTTCGCGATGCGCTAAGCAGGGACGCCCGCTGCCGACAATGGCTGCGGAACCGGGAGAAGCGCATGACGATCGTCGACGACCTGAAACAAGCCCTCGGCGACATCGTGCTCACCGGCACGCAAATCGGCGAACGCCACCGGAGCGACGCCAGCCTGACCGGCCGGGAGCTGCCCAGAGCCGTGATCCGCCCGACAAGCAGTGGCGAGATCGCCGCGGCCCTCCGGCTCTGCAACGAGAACGGCCAAGCGGTTGTCGTCCAGGGCGGCCTGACCGGGCTTGCCGGCGGCGCCAATGCCGGCAGCGACGCGGTGGTGATCTCGCTCGAGCGTTACACCGGCATCGAAGAGATCGACCCACAGGCAGGCACCATGACTGTGCGGGCCGGAACGCCGCTCGAAGTGGCGCAGCGCGCCGCCGAAGACGCCGGTTTCCTGCTGCCAATCGATCTCGGCGCCCGTGGTTCCTGCCAGATCGGCGGCAACCTCGCCACCAATGCCGGCGGCATCCGGGTGCTTCGCTACGGCGTGACCCGCGACAACGTGCTCGGTCTCGAAGCGGTGCTCGCCGACGGCACGATCATCTCGTCGCTCAACAAGATGATCAAGAACAACACCGGCTACGACCTCCGGCAATTCTTCATCGGCTCCGAAGGAACGCTCGGCGTGATCACCCGCGCGGTCCTGCGCCTGCGGCCCTTGCCCGCCGGCCGGCTGACGGCGCTCTGCGCTCTCGAAAGCTACGACGATGTGGTCGCCTTCCTCACGCGCTGCCAACGCCGCCTGCCCGGCCTCTCGGCCTTCGAGGCGATGTGGGAAAACTACTTCCGCTTCAACGCCGAGGCGGAGAAGCTGAAGCTCTTTGATGAAATCCCGCCCTTCGCGGTGATCGTCGAGCAGGATCTGCTCGGTGATGCCAGCGAGCGTGACGGTTTCGAGGCCTTTCTCGGTGAGGCGCTTGAAGATGGGATCATTGCCGATGCGCTGATCGCCCAGTCGGAGAAAGAAAGCCGTTCGTTCTGGAGCGTGCGCGAAGGCCACGCGATGGACAGCCAGCTGCCGGCACTCGTCAACCTCGACGTCAGCCTGCCGATCGGCGATATCGGCCGCTTCGCCACGGAATGTGGTGCGGCTCTATCTCAACGGTTCCCGGCCGCCCATGTCTCCTTCTTCGGCCACGTCGCCGACAGCAACCTGCATATCGCCTTTTCGGAGCCTGACAGCGACGCGGACACGCCGCATATCGTCGACGGCATCGTCTACGAAATCGTGCGGCGCTACAAAGGCTCGATCTCGGCCGAACATGGCGTCGGCACGCTGAAGCGGGATTTCCTCGACCATTCGCGCAGCCCGGCCGAACTCGAACTCATGCACCGGATCAAACGGGCGCTCGACCCGAACGGCATCCTCAATCCGGGCAAGGTGATCTGAGGCAGCCTCATCGCCACGCAAACGGCTCAAATTCAGAGCCAGGACGCCGGCGTTTTCGGCAGGCGCCCTTCGGGATCGATAACCTTCAGTTCGGAACCCTCGCCCGTATTCCAGTGCCACAGCGCGACGCAGGTGCCGCCGGGCGACATGAAGGACGGATAGATCAGGCCATCGAAGCCTCGGTCGCTCAACGCCAGTTGCAGGCGGTGCGTCTCCGGCACCAGACCACGATCGAGCGCATCGCGCCATTCGCATCGGTGGATTTCTTCGGTGAGACCAAGGTCGGAAAGGATCTCCGGCGCCGTCAGATCGGCAAGACGGGCAAAGCGGAGTTCAAGCTGGGCGATCAGCGCCGGGTGTTGGACGAAACCCTGATTGTATTCGGCCCAGGCGGTCGAGAGCTCGCGGGCGGCATAGACCGTCGGCGTTCCAACGGGATTCCACCTCCCACCGTACCGCCCTGCCCCTTCGCCCGAGAGCGGCGCATGCGCCCAGCGCGGCACATAGGCGCGCCAGAGGCGCACCGGCTCACCAACCGCCATCAGGCGTAGACACCGGAACGCACGGCTTCGAGATAGGCGAGCACCTTGTCGGCCTTGCCTTCACCGACGAGGTCATAGGCGGTCTTGCCGGCCCAGCCGGGGATCGGCTGGTGCTTGAACCAGATGACGGCGCGGCTATCGTCGCCCGCCATTTCGCCGGCCATGGCAAGGATACGGACGACGCTGCTCAAGGCCGCATCGACCTTTCGGGCATTGGACTTCGCCGTCAGCGTGTTGCGCGCGACACCGATCAGCTTCGCGAGTTCGGCAAGCGTCACGCCAAGGCGTTCGGCGACCAGCCGAGCGGACAGGAAGGACGACTGGCTCTCGCCGTAGTGGGCGGTGGAGATGTTGAGACCGACAGCAGCCATGATAGGATCCGCACTTGTTTTGATCATTGTGTTATCAAAATAAGATCAAAACATGCCCAAATCAAGGACGCCTATCGCCGCCAGGCGGGCTCGCGCTTGTCGAAGAACGCGCCGACACCCTCACGCGCCTCATCGGATTCCCAGCAATCGGCAAGCTGTTCGATGGTCGCGGCAATGGTCTCTTCGGTGATTGGAGCCCCAAGCGAGCGAGCCAGTCGCTTGGCCCGGCCGGTGGCCTCCGGCGCGACCGCCAGATAGGGCTCGATCTCTGCTTCGATCGCCGCATCCAGCGCGTCGGTGGTGACAACGGTGGTGGCGAGCCCCAAGGCGCGCGCCTCCTCCGCACCGAACAGGCGGGCGGACATGAACAGCGGCCGCGCCTTACCCTCGCCGATGCGGGCGACGACATAGGGGCTGATGGTCGCCGGGATCAGGCCGAGGCGTGTTTCGGTCAGGCCGAACTTGGCGTCGGTCGAGGCAACCGCCGCGTCACAGATGCTCATGAGGCCAACGCCGCCGCCAAAGGCATTGCCATGCAGGCGGCCGATCACGGGCTTCGAGATCTCGTTCAGCGCCTTGAACATCATCGCCAATCGCGTCGCCTCAGCAATGCGAGTCGCCCTGTCTGCATCGAACTGCTCGCGCATCCAGCCGAGGTCGCCGCCGGCGCAGAAGCTGCGGCCCTCGCCCTCAAGGATAACGACGCGGACAGAACGGCCGGCCGAAAGCTGCTCTGCCGCCTCGGTCAGTTCGCCGATCATCCGCGCCGAAAGCGCGTTGTGCTTCTGCGGCAGTGCCAAGGTCAGCCGCGCGACACCGCGCGCATCGGTTTCGATCCGGATCGTTTCGAAGGTCATGATCCCGTCCTTAAGGTCCGCGCGAAAGCGGCGGCCTGTTCGAGCTTCGCTAGGTCGAGCCCCGTCGAAAAACCCTTGGCCGTTACGAAGGCGTTGACGGCGAGCGTGTCGACATTGCCGGCAGCACCCGGCGCATAGGGGCAGCCACCGAGACCGCCGGCCGAAGCGTCGAAGACCCTGAGGCCGCGGTCGAGCGAAACGGCAATATTGTCGAGCGCGCGGCCGGAGGTGTCGTGGAAATGCCCGGCGAGCCTGTTGGCCGGAATGCGCTCCAGCACCGCGGCCAGCATCGCGTCCACCGCCTCTGGCGTGCCGCGGCCGATCGTGTCGCCGAGACTGATCTCGTAGCAACCGAGATCATCGAGCAGGCCGGCGACGCGGGCAGGGCTCGCTGCGGCGATCGCACCCTCATAAGGGCATTCGACAACGCAACTCACATAGCCGCGCAGCAGAATTCCTTTTTCCCGGCACAGTTCGGCAACCGGTAGGAACCGCTCGATGCTTTCGGCGATCGAACAATTGATGTTCTTTTGCGAGAAGGTTTCGGAAGCCGAGGCGAAGATCGCCACCTCGTCGGCGCCGGCTTCGAGCGCGGCTTCAAGACCGCGCATGTTGGGCGTCAGCACCGCGTAGCGCGTCCCGGGCCGCCTCCGGATGCCGGCCATCACTTCGGCGGCGTCGGCCATCTGCGGCACCCATTTCGGGCTGACGAAGCTCGTCACCTCGATCCGCTCGTAGCCGCAATCCGAGAGCATATCGACGAGACGTATCTTCTCAGTCGTTGGGACGAGCGCGCTTTCATTCTGCAGCCCGTCGCGCGGCGCCATCTCGACGATCGTCACATGCCCAGGCGCCGCTCCGCTCATTCCGCGCTCTCCGGCTGGAGCATCACCAGCACGGCGCCGGCTGTCACCTGCTCGCCTTCGCTGACCTGCACGCTCTCGACCACGCCGGCGCGCGAGGCCGACAAGGTGAGTTCCATCTTCATCGCTTCCATGACCGCAAGCGCCTGGCCCTTCTCGACCGCATCACCGGGGCGGACCCGGATGAGCTTGACGATGCCGGGCATCGGCGCCGAGACCGCGTCGTCGGCGACCTCGCTTGAGTGACCGGCACCAAGCGCGTCCGGCAAGCGAAGTCCGTAGGTCTCACCATTCAGGAACAGCGTGATCTGCTCGCCTTCGCGCAGGAAACGGAACTCCTGCTGCGCGCCGGCGATTTCCGCCCGGGCGCCATCGGCAGAGCGATTGAGAATAACGACCGGCAGCGCCGCCGTCCCGGTGTGGACGGCGAACTGATCCCGGCCACGGGCCGCCAGCGCCACGGTCGTCCGTCCACCCAGGTGCTCGATCGCGATGTTGCGGTTTGCGTCACCCCAAATCTGCCAATGGCCGAGCGAAGACCAGGGATCGGCCGATCCGTCCGGCTGCAAGGCTCCGGTCGAAATGATGGCCGCAAGCGCGAGGGCCGCATCGTTCGGCGCCGGCGACGCCGATAGCCGATCGATCGAACGATCGATCAGGCCGGTATCGGGGTGCCCGCCGCGAAAATCCGGTTCGGCCGCAAGGCGGGCCAGAAAATCGAGATTGGTGACAGTTCCGCCGATGCGGCAGGCCCTGAGCGCGATCTCGAGCCTGGCCAGCGCCGTCGACCGGTTGGGCCCATGGACGATCAGCTTGGCAATCAACGGATCGTAGAACGGTGTGATCCTGTCTCCCTGCCGGACACCGGCATCGACACGGACGCCCTCCTCCGGAAAGCTCAAGGTCGTGAGTTGCCCGGTCGCCGGCAGGAAGCCGCGCGACGGGTCTTCCGCATAGATGCGGGCCTCGAAGGCCCAGCCGTCGATGGCGATCTCGCTCTGGCGTTTCGGCAGCGCTTCACCGGCTGCAGCCCGCAGCTGCCACTCGACGAGATCGATGCCGGTGATCGCCTCGGTGACCGGATGCTCGACCTGCAGCCGGGTGTTCATTTCCATGAAATAGAACTGATCCGGCCAGAGTCCGTCGGTCACGTCGGCGATGAACTCGACAGTGCCCGCGCCGACATAGCCGATCGCCTGCGCCGCGCGAACGGCGGCTTCGCCCATGGCGCGCCGCACTTCCGCGGTCATGCCCGGCGCCGGCGCTTCCTCGATCACCTTCTGGTGGCGTCGTTGCAGCGAGCAGTCGCGCTCGTAAAGATGCAGGATGTTGCCGTGCCGGTCACCGAAGACCTGCACCTCGATATGCCGCGGCTTCGTCAGATATTTCTCGATCAGGACCGCGCCGTCGCCGAAGGCCGCTTCCGCCTCGCGGCGCGCCGCCTCCAGCGCAGCCGGAAAGTCGGCGGCGCTGTCGACCCGCCGCATGCCCTTGCCGCCGCCGCCGGCGCGCGCCTTGATCAGCACGGGATAGCCGATGTTCACCGCTTCCCCGGCAAGGAAGTCCGGCTCCTGTGTCTCGCCGTGATAGCCCGGAACCACCGGCACGCCGGATTGCTCCATCAGCGCCTTGGCGGCATCCTTCAGCCCCATGGCGCGAATGGCCGACGCCGACGGTCCGACGAAGGTGATGCCGGCCGCCTCGACAGCTTCGGCAAAGTCGGCATTCTCCGACAGGAAGCCGTAGCCGGGATGAATGGCGTCTGCGCCGACGGAGTGCGCCGCCGCGATGATGCGTTCGGCCACAAGGTAGCTGTCGAGCGCCGGCGCCGGGCCGATGCGGATCGCCTCGTCGGCCAGCGCCACATGCAGCGCGCCGACATCGGCATCGGAGTAGACGGCGACCGTGCGGATGCCGAGGCGCTTGGCTGTGCGGATCACCCGGCAGGCGATCTCACCGCGATTGGCAATCAGGAGTTTGGAAAACATCGGCATCTCCTGGCCCTATTGCGCTGCGATCACATCGATTTCGAGCAACCATCCGGCATCGAAGATGCCGGCGATCGCGACCGTCATGGCGGGTGCTAGCGCGCCGAGATATTCGGCGCGGGCCGCGCGGTTGGCCATGGCGTGTTGCCGATCGGCAAGCAGCACCGTCACCTTGACGATATCGACCTTGGTCATGCCCGCCGCGGTCAATTGCGCGTCGATGTTGGCCCAGACCTGGCGCGCCTGCGCCTCGAAACCCTTCGGCAGCGCGTCTTCAGGCGTCAGCGGCACCTGCCCGCTGACGAAGAGCAGACGCTCGAAGTTCTCCAGGCGAACGGCCTGCGAGTAGCCTCCACGCGGCTGCGGTGCGTTCGGGGCATTGATGTTTTCGCGTTTCATGGCGGTGTCCCTACATCCTGAAGAGGCCGAAGCGCGTGTCTTCGATCGGCGCATTGAGCGCCGCCGACAGCGACAGGCCGAGCACGTCGCGCGTCTTGCGCGGATCGACGACGCCGTCGTCCCAAAGTCTGGCCGAGGCATAGAGCGGATGGCTCTGGCGTTCGAAGAGATCAAGGATGGGCTGGCGGAAACGCGCCTCCTCCTCCTCGCTCCAGGGCGTTCCCGCCCGCTTCAGGGCCTCGCTGCGCACGGTCGTCAGGACGCCGGCCGCCTGCTCACCACCCATGACGGAGATGCGGCTGTTCGGCCAGGTCCACAGGAACCGCGGCGAAAACGCCCGACCGCACATGCCGTAGTTGCCAGCGCCGAAGGAACCGCCGACCAGCATCGTCACCTTCGGCACACGTGCCGTCGCCACCGCCGTCACCAGTTTGGCGCCGTGCTTGGCGATGCCTTCCGTCTCATATTTCCGCCCGACCATGAAGCCGGTGATGTTCTGCAGGAAGACGAGCGGGATCTTGCGCTGGGCGCAGAGCTCGACGAAATGCGCGCCCTTCAGGGCGGATTCCGAAAACAGCACGCCGTTGTTGGCGATGATGCCGACCGGGATGCCGTGCACATGGGCAAAGCCGCAGACGAGCGTGGTGCCGTAGCGCGCCTTGAATTCGTCGAAACGGGAACCGTCCACGGTGCGGGCGATGACCTCGCGGATGTCGTAGGGCGTGCGCAGATCCGAGGGCACGATGCCGGCGATCTCGTGCGGGTCGTAGAGCGGCGGCTCAGGCGTCACCAGCTCGACCGTCAACGGCTTCAGCCGATTGAGTGCCGAAACGGCCCGGCGGGCGAGCGCCAGTGCATGAGCGTCATCGCGCGCCAGATGGTCGGCCACGCCGGAGAGCCGCGTGTGCACATCGGCGCCGCCGAGATCCTCCGCCGAGACGACCTCGCCGGTCGCGGCGCGCACGAGCGGGGGGCCGGCGAGAAAGATCGTGCCCTGGCCTTCGACGATGATCGTCTCGTCGGACATGGCCGGCACATAGGCGCCACCCGCGGTGCAGGAACCCATCACCACGGCGATCTGCGGGATGCCGGCGGCCGACATATTGGCCTGGTTATAGAAGATCCGACCGAAGTGATCGCGGTCCGGAAAAACCTCGTCCTGGTTCGGCAGGTTGGCGCCGCCGGAATCGACCAGATAGATGCAGGGCAGATTGTTTTCCGCGGCGATCTCCTGCGCGCGCAGGTGCTTCTTGACCGTCAGCGGATAGTAGGTGCCGCCTTTGACCGTCGGGTCGTTGCAAACGATCATGCACTCACGGCCAGACACCCGGCCGATGCCGGTGATCAGCCCGGCCGCCGGCGCATCGCCGTTGTACATGCCGTGCGCCGCCGTCATGCCGACTTCGAGGAAGGGTGTTGCCGGATCGATGAGGTTGGCCACCCGGTCGCGCGGCAAGAGTTTGCCGCGGCTGACATGGCGTTCGCGCGCGGTATCACCGCCGCCGGCGGCCGCCACCTTCACCGCGTCTTCGACAGTCGCGATCGCCTCCGCCATGGCCGCCTGGTTTGCCTTGAACGTATCGGAGGACGGAGAAATGTGAGATTTCAGAACGGTCATCAAGTCCTCTTTCGATCGAGTTCGGCCGTTTCAGTTGCCGGCGGCTACCGCGTCTCGGTAAACAGCTCCCGCCCGATCAACATGCGGCGGATCTCGCTGGTGCCGGCGCCGATCTCGTAAAGCTTGGCGTCGCGCAGCAGGCGACCCGCCGGGTAGTCGTTGGTGTAGCCGTTGCCGCCGAGCGCCTGGATCGCCTCGAGCGCCAGCGCCGTCGCCTTCTCAGCCGCATAGAGGATGCAACCGGCCGCATCCTTGCGCGTGGTCTCGCCGCGATCGCAGGCCGCCGCCACGGCATAGACATAGGCGCGCGCCGCATTCGCCGTCACATACATGTCGGCGAGCTTACCCTGCATCAGCTGGAACTCGCCGATCGCCTGGCCGAACTGCTTGCGCTCATGCAGATAGGGGACGACCACATCGAGGCAAGCGGCCATGATGCCGAGCGGCCCGGCCGAAAGCACGACACGCTCATAGTCGAGCCCCGACATCAGCACGCGCACGCCACCGCCGATGGTGCCGAGCACGTTTTCTTCCGGCACTTCGCAGTCCTTGAAGATCAGCTCGCAGGTGTTGGAGCCGCGCATGCCGAGCTTGTCGAGCTTCTGGCCGGTCGAAAAGCCGGCATAGCCCTTCTCGACGAGGAAGGCGGTGATGCCGCGCGGGCCGGCGGTCGGATCGGTCTTGGCATAGACGACGAGCACGTCGGCGTCCGGACCGTTGGTGATCCACATCTTGTTGCCGTTGAGCACATAACGGTCGCCGCGCTTGTCGGCTCTGAGCGTCATCGAAACGACGTCGGAACCGGCGCCGGGCTCCGACATCGCCAGCGCACCGACATTCTCGCCGGAAATCAGCTTCGGCAGGTAACGCGCCTTCTGGTCGTCGTTGCCGTTGCGGTTGATCTGGTTGACGCAGAGATTGGAATGGGCGCCGTAGCTAAGGCCGATCGAGGCCGATGCGCGGCTGATCTCCTCCATCGCCACGCAATGGGCGAGATAGCCCATAGCGGCCCCGCCATGCTCCTCGCCGGCGGTAATCCCGAGCAAACCAAGCTCGCCCATCTCGCGCCAGAGCGGCATCGGAAATGCGTTGCTGCGATCGGTCTCGTCCGCCAAAGGCGCGATACGGTCCGTTGCGAAGCGCCGCACACTCTCGCGCAACGCGTCGATGTCCTCGCCAAGCGCGAAGCTCAATCCGCCCTGAAACATGTCTATCCTCCCATCGTGCCGCCCAGTGCGGTCTCCTCCCACAGCGGCCGGACGATAACGCTCCATCCTCTACGCGGATCGCAGCGAATGCAATGAGATCAACGCCGCGACATGGCCGGACGATAGCACCGCGTTTCGCTAATTTCCTTCCAAAGAGGGGCAAAGCCAAGCACGATATGCAAATCCGGAACCGCCTGCCGATTGCATCCTGTGCGCGAACGAGTTGGCGGGCCCTCGCGCCGAGTCCGGCGGCAAGCGTTCCACTCCTGGTACGGCAACAGGTGTCGCCGTGACATCGCGGGATCGACGATCAGTTCTTGTTCGGCCAGATTTCCTGGCTGGCCTCGACGGCCGCAAGGCCCTGCATCGCGTCTCTATTGCCGGTGGCGGCAAGCGCCTCGAAGATGCGTCGCGCTTCCGCGTGGTACTTGAGGTTCATGTAGGCGTAGCCGCGCAGCACCATCAGGTCCTGGCGGCGGGTCGAGATCTGCCCGAGCTGATCGAGAAAAAGGATGGCCTCGCGGTAGCGATTGGCATTGAAGGCGGCAATGGCACGGTCTGCGAGGATCGCCGTCTGCAGCTCGTCGACCCGCCCCCGGCTCTGCGTCGACTTGGTCGCCGACACCGCCGCCTTGTTGGTGAGGCCGGCGCGCAGGTAGGCCAGGCTCTGGCCATAGGCCGCGTCTTCGCGCATCTGCGACGCAGGCGCCTGCAAGGCCACCTCGAATGCTTCGGCGGCCTCCAGCGGCCGGTTGAGGTCCATCAGGCACCAGCCGCGCGCGAGCGCCGCCTGCGGCGCCATGCCGGCGGGATTGATGGTGGTTCGGCAGCCGGCCCCGCTGCGCACCGATTTCTGCACGACGCCGCCCGTGCGCGGCCTCTGAGCGGCAGGTTGCTCGACCACCTCTGTGACGACGGTGGTACGGGCCGTCGGCTGCGGTTGCGTCCGTTGCACCTCGGCCGTCGGAAGCGGCGCGCGGCTGACTTCGTCGAGCTTCTCCTTGACTTCGCCAAGCCGGGCGATGCGTTCGGAACGGCCCGACCACAAACGCTGGACTTCGACGACGCCATCCTTGTCGTTCAGCTGGTCACGGCTGAGCGCGAGGCCATAGGCCGACGGCTCGTCGTCCGGCTTCCAGCGCAGCGCCGTTGCAAACCATTGTGCGGCGGTTGCCGGCTGGTTGAGGGCGCGCGCATACCAGCCGAACTGCTGGGCCGTGGCCGGTTCGCGGGCCTTGGTCGTTTCCTGAGCGATCCGCGCCAGCACGGCGGCATCGAGGGCGACCGGCGGATCGATTGCCAGCAGATTGGCAGTCGCCGCGAAATAGGTCGCAAGGGCATCGGGCGAGCTATCGCGCCACGGGTAGAGTACGGCCTCGGCCTCGAGCGGTGCCTTGCGCGCGATCAGCGTCAGCGCCAGCCCCTGCGCGGCGGAGGCGCTGTCTTCCTTGTCATGGGCACGGCGGAACCATTGCTCGGCGGCGCTCATGTTGTCGCGGCGCAGCTGATACCAGCCGAGCAGCAGAGCGTCGCTTGCCGTGCCACCGGTCTCGGCCAGTTTTTCGACGCGCTGGACGTACTTGGGATCAACCGCAAGCGCTTTGTCTCCGTCACCTTCGGCAACGAAGCGCCGGGCGAGATCATCACGGATGCTTTCGAACTCCGGCACGCCCTCCGGCGTGGTGCGCTCGAGCGCGAGCAGATCCTGCAGCGTCGCGTAGGACAGCACAGCGGCAGCCTTCTGCACGGTGGCGAGCCGTTCCGGCGCGTTGTCGCAGCTCTTCAGCACATAGAGATAGGCATCGCGGGCCCGGTCCGGCCGCTTGGTCTCGGCAAAGGCCTGCGCCACATGCCAGAGCACATCCACTTCCGAGCAGGTCAGAAGGCTCGGCGTGCTCGCAGCAATCGAAATCACGGTTTCATACTGCTTGAGCTCGGAGGCGTTCACCAGCCGGGCGCGAGCCTCGGCGACGTTGAGGCGCTCGAGCAGGTCCGATGGCGGCTGCCAGGCGGCTTCCTTCGCCTGACGCTCGGCGATCGCCTTGCGCACTTCGGCGTAGCGGCCTTCAGAGTAGAGCCGCCACATGGTTTCGAGCGCGACGTCGTTGTTGCGCGGCACAGCCAGCGGATCGGCGGGCGGGACCCAGTCGGGATAAAGCGAGCGCAGGCGCGAGATTTCCGCCTGCAGCCGTGCGGTATCGCCCTTGGCGGCAAAGTAGCGAAGCGCCGATTCGTCGACCACCGACTGCGGCTTGCTTGTGCTTTGTGCTTCCTCCGACGGCCTGTCGGCCTGGGCCACCTCGGTGAATTGCGGCGGCGCGCCGCGCGCGCCCTGGCCGGCGCTGCCGCCGACGGCCGGCGCCTCCTGGCTCTCGCCAGTCAAGCTGCCGAGTTTCTTGTTGTCCTGGCGCAAGAAGCCGCCATCGGTCAGTCCGGCAACCCCGATCGCCGTAGTCATCACAGCGGCAATGGCAACGATTGAGGACTTCATAGACACTCCGGACGCTTCTCCCTCACGTAAGACAGCCCCAACAGGTGCAGCGTGGAAGGGTAATATTGCGTCGGGCTGAACACCTTGACGCTGTCGGGTATCGGAACCCTGTCCAAGACACAGGCCAGAATATGGTTAACAAATCGATAACCGGGGTCCGTGAGGCTGGTTTGAACGGCCCCCGTAGAGGCGTCGCTGAGGACCAATGCGTCGTTGTCGCCGGCCATTCCCGCCCGCAGCCGCGCCATCAGATCGCGGCCACCCATGTCCGCCCGGGCGAGGTAGAGCGGGATCCGCAAAGCGTTATAGCCGAACTCGGCGGGAAAGCCCTGGGCTGGCTTCGGCATCGCACGCAGGCTGACCCAGTCGGCCGGCAGTTTTCTCGGGCCTGATTGCAGGGCATTGAGCAAGGCCAGGCCGTCGTCCGAGAGCGCCTTCCAGCGCGGCGACGGCGCTACCCGATCAAGCGCGGGAAAAGCCTCGAAGATCCAGTAGGACGGATTGACCACCGGGCCATCCGGGCGATCGGTCGTACCGAAGCCCGTAACGCCGGGCAACAGCAGCGTTCGCCCGCCATGATCGAGCAGGGTGTTGTCGAGGATAGCCTTGGCGATCCGCGAGGCGGCCTGCAGGTAATCCTGCCGCTTCCAGCGTTCACCGGCGAGCACCAGCGCATAGGCGATCAGGATGTCGCCGTCGGTGGCATTGTTGATGTCGATAATGTGCGGCGTTTCGGTGGCACTCCACTTCCACGCCGCCAGCCCATCGTCGCGCAGCAGCAGCTCACGGCGCGTGAACGACCAGATCAGCGCGAAGTCGGCCGGGTTGTCGGCCAGCACGGCGAGAAGCAGGCCATAACCCTGTCCCTCGCTATGGCTGACATTGCCATTGGCGTCGTCGATGATCCGGCCGCCGGAATCGAGGAACCGCGCCTTGTACTGGTCCCATTCCCCAGCCTTCACCGAGCCCGCCTGTTCGTCGGCTCCGGCCGCCATCGGCAAAAGGAGCGCAAGCAATCCGGCGAGAAGCGCGGTCCGCCACTTCATTGGCGCCGCCCCAGGCGAGTGAGCATCGAGGATGTTGCCAGCCCCAGAAGCACCGACAGCACGATCAGCAGCAGGGCATAGACCATGATGTTGCTGGACAGCCAGTTGGCAAAGATCAGGCGATAGTTGGTGAGCGACGGCGGCTGCGTCTGGACGAAATCGAATCCGGCGACCGGCGTCGCCTCGATCTTGTCTGTCGCCGGCTCATAGGCCGAGACCCGCCCGGCAAGCTGTTGCCAGCGCGTGACGTCGGCGATCGCCGCCGTGCCCTCACGCAGACGCTTTCCGGTTGGCGCCGTCAGCAGCGTCCAGGTCGCGTCGTCGCTCGGATTGGCGCCTTGCGCAATCACAAGCCCGGCACTTTCCGGCGGAATATAGGCGGCTTGCGCTTCGGGCAGGATACGCAGCGAGCTCAGTGAAATGTCGAACTCCTGCTTCACCCAGGTCTGAAACCCCGTGACCTGGTTGCGCCAGGCGCCGCCGCTCAGGCGCGTGCGCCATTCGTCGATGGCTTTCTGGGTGTCGTCAGGACGGCCGGTGTCCTCCGCATTGCCCCAGGACATCTGCCTGGCGGGGTCGATACCGACCTGTGTCAGCACCGTCTTCGGCAACTGCGGCATGGCGCCGATGAAGATCGCGTTGCGGCTGCCGGCTGCAAGCGGCGATGTGATCACCTCCACCAGCATCGGCCTGCCGCCGGCAACCGCCAGGCGGGCAAGGAAGGTCGCGGCCGCCGACAGCGTGTCCTCGTCTGCACGGTCGAGGAAAAGGGGAACGGCGGCGCTATCACTGCGATAGGGGGCGGCGGCACCGGAAATCGCGGCGATATTCGGTACCGGCGACCGATGCGCGCGAAGTCCGGCATTCGCAGTTCGGACGTATCGAAGAGCGCGAAGCGCGGATCGTTGGAGGCCGGCGTTCCCGGCGCGCAGACCTTGTCCGGCTCGGCGGAAAGCACCGCCTCGATCTCGATCAGGTTCGGACCGGGCTTGAAATGGCGCATCGTTACTTTGATCGGCAGGTGGCGCAGGATGTCGCCTGTGGCCGAGTTCAAAGGGATCGTCGATGCGATGTTGCCGTTGATATAGATGTCGATGTGGCTGCCTGGAAGCACGGCATCCGTATAGGCAGCGTCGAGCAGAAGCGTCGCGTCGCCATAGGCGTCGGCATAGAAATCCGACGGCACGGCTACGGAGAAACGCGTGCGAAAGCGCCGGCCGGTAAATTCGCTGGTTTCCACCCCGAGCTCGGAGAAGCGCAGGCGCGCATTCGTCACGACCAGCGGCGTCTCCGGCAACTGCCAACGCCCGGTGGCGATGACGTCGCGCGGCACGTTGCTCGGGCGGTCCATCGGCTGCGTGATCCCCTCGATCGCCTCCTGAACGGCGGACCAGTCTGGACCGCTGATCACCAGCACCGACGACTTCGTCTTGCCGTCGCGCACGAACATGGCGACAGGGCCGCTCGACGCACCTTCCGGCAGTCGCTCGAGGAACGGCGCCACTTCCTCCGCGGTGCCGACGAGCGCAGTCATCTGCCCGGGTTTCGCGAGTTCAGGCATGGTCTCGCTGAGGGCGAATTCCTGGGCGGGCATCTGGCCGCGCAACGCCATGCCTTGCGCAAGCCGCATCAGAGCTGCCGTTCGGCTCGGCTGCTGGAGGCCGGGTACGACCAGGTTGAACTGCGTCCGGCCGCGCGCATCGAGCCCGACTGCGCGTACGTCGTCGAGACTGGAAAGCGTCGCGCTGTCGCCGGAGGAAAACCGGATGAAGGCCGATTCCGGTGCGATCTCAGTCCACAGTTCATAGGTCGATTCGACCGTGCAGTCCGTGCGGTGGCGTTGGCGAACCTTGACGCGAATATCGTTGGATCCGGCGCGCAGCAACCCGGGCTTCAGGTCGTAGCTCAGCGGCGTGGCGGCCTCCGCCGAGCCGATCGGCTTCTCGCCGGCCAGTTCGCCATTGACGAAGATCGAAAGCGTCGACGCTTCCGGCGCAACGACGATCGCGTTCTGATAGGCGAAATTAAGCGAGGCGGCAGATTGCGCCTGCGCCGGCGTCAGATAGACGGACCAGGTGCGTTCATCGACCTCTCCGGTCAGCGACAGTGCGCTGAACGGGATGATGAAGCGCTTGAAGTCGTCCGGCGGCTTGAGCGTGACGATGGGTTCTGCCGGCCCGGCGTTGCTTCCGGTGTCTGCCGGCGGCTGCAGGATCGGAGCATCCGCCGGGCGCTCGCCGGACATGTCGAAAGGCGACGGCTGCGCCGACACGCCGGTTGCAAGGCTCGCAAGCAAGAGGGCTGGGAGAACGAGGCGCCTGAGCATCAAGCGCCCTCCTTCTGCGCCTCGGAGCCACGCAGGCTGCGAAGGAAGTAGATCATGCCGCGGCTCGTCTGATAGAGCGCCAGCCAGAGGAACCAGAACGTTCCGCGCACCAGTCCCGGATTACCGCGCCGGGCGCTTTGAAACTCGCTCCATTGCCGCGAATTGGCAAAGATCAGGTCGGCGACCAGGCTGTGATGGCGGGCGACCTGCGGCAGGTAGCGGCAGCCCATGATGGTGATATCGCCGGCAACCTCCTTGTTGCGGATCGCGACTGGCAGCGTCTCGGCCACGCCGCTGCCGCTGTAGGGCTCGAAGCGGATCCCGCCCTCGGTGTCGGTCGGCAGCGTCGATGCGTCGATGCCGTAGACCTGGACGCGCGCGCCGTGCGCCGAGACATCCTCGATCGTTGCCGGATACCATTTGTCGGCGACCCCGAATTCGCAGCGGCGGCTGACCTTGACGCGCCGGGAGGCTGCCCGCTCGCCGCGCTCCGACACGACGCCGAGCACGCAGCCGGCCATGATCAGATTCAAGAGGTTCCAGCCGCCGACGACGAGCGTCACGTCTGCCTTGTACGGCTCGGTGTAGACCCGGTAGACCGTCATGAGCAGGGCGACGAAAAGCACCGCGAAGATGACGAAGAACGGCCGGGCAATCTCGGAGAGCCGGCTTTCCAGGATCGATTCATCCTTTGCCGTCACCTTGAAGGTCGGCCGGCTCGGCCGCAGCAGCACCGAGATGACCGCCGGCAGCAGATGCACCGTCTGGGCGAACTCGTAGAGTTCAGAGATCCAGGGCCAGCGGAACGAGCCGTAGAGATAGTTCTGCATCATCAGGTTCACGACCATGTAGGCCAGCGTATAGGCGAGGAACTCGCCGCCAGACGCCGTGAAGATCTCAAGGTCGAAGAACAGATAGAAGAGCGGCGCAAAAAGGAAAATCGTCCGCGGGATCGGAAACAGCCAGAACAGCGTCGACGACATGTAGCAAAGCCGTTGCGGGATCGACAGTCCGCCCTTGAACAGCGGAAAGCGGAATATGAGGATCTGCATCATCCCTTGCGCCCAGCGGCTGCGCTGGCCGATGAAGCTGGCGAAGGTTGCCGGTTGCAGGCCGGCGATCAGCGGGCGGTCGACATAGATGCTGTTCCAGCCGCGTCCGTGCAGCGCCAATGCCGTTTCGCAATCCTCGGTGATGCTCATGCCGCTGAAGCCCTCGGTATCCTCCAGCGCCTTGCGGCGAAGAACGGCGGCCGAGCCGCAGAAGAAGGCGGCATTCCACTTGTCGAGACCGCGCTGGATGATGCCGTAGAACATCTCGTTCTCGCTCGGCATTTTCTCGAAAGTGCGCAGGTTGCGCTCAAGCGGATCCGGGTTGAGGAAGAAGTGCGGCGTCTGCACCAGGAACAGCTTCGGGTCCTGCTCGAAATAGCCGACGGTCTCTAAAAGGAAGTCGCGCGCCGGCGCGTGGTCGGCATCGAAGACCGCAATCAACTCGCCGTCGGAGTGCAGCATGCCGTTGTTGAGGTTGCCGGCCTTGGCGTGCTCGTTGCGCTCGCGCGTGAGGTAGCGCACGCCGAGATCGTCGCAAAGCGCCTGCAGTTCGGCATTGCGGGCGGATGCGCGCTGCGCTTCGACAAGGTTTGCCGAGTTGCGCTTCTGCAGGGTGCCGCCGTCGTCGAGCAGCCACACCGTCAGCTTGTCGGCCGGATAATCCATCGCCTTGGCGGCGGCAAGCGTATTGGCGAGCAGGCCTGCGTCCTCGTTGTAGGACGGCACGAAGACGTCGACCTTCGGAAACTTGCCGGGAGAGATCGAACTCGCCTTTCGCGGCGGCAACGGCATCGCCACTACGAACAGGCTGAGCGACAACATCATCACGCTGTACATTTCAGCAAGGTAGAGCAGGAAGCCCGGGATGAAGTTTTCAAGCTGGTTGAGCGGCGGCAGCGTGCTTGTCGTGCGCCAATAGACATAACGCAGCACGATCGCCGTACCGAAGGCGAGCGCGATCAGCCGCCAGCGGCCGCCGGCATTGGCAAGCTTGAGCACGGCCATGAAGGTAACGATGAGAACGCTGACGATGAGCTGCGTCTGGAGGTTCACCGGCAGCGTGATGACCGCCATTACACAAAGCGAGAAAAACGCCCAAGCGGCAACCGATCCGATCCTGCTCATACATTTGCCTTCCAGCGTTCGGCATCATGCCACTGGTATTGCCCGACCCATATTCGACCGAGTCTCCCCTACCGACACCAGCCCATAACAAAGGATGGTTAGCGGTCGATTAAGGGCAGGCTCCTCCGGTCTGCTGCCCTGCGCACGCGGGAGCCGGCACGATCACGTTCGGCAAGGTTTTCGCCGTGGTTTCCGCCTGCGCCTGCGGCATTGAGACGGTCCCGTCCGGCTGCGGAACCGGGATCGACGTTACCGCGGCGGGCGCAACGACCTGCTGTTCGACGCGTGCCGGAACGCTGCTGACTTCACGCCGTGCCACGGGCTGCACCTGGCGCCGCGGAACCGCCACCGGAGCGCTCGTGGTCACCGCCTCTTCCTGGCGGTAGATCGGGCTGCCGGTTCGGCCGAGACCCGCCTCCAGCGGCGGCGGCGCGCCATAGGGGTTCCAGGCAGGATCGCCGAAGGTGCCGGTGATCGTGTAGCCGTAGACCGGGGCCAGAAGCTCGGTCTCGCTGGCGCCTGCCGCGCAATAGCGCAGCCGCACCTGGATCGTGCCGTAGCCCTTGAGCGGCGAGCGATGGTTCTCCGCCTGGCGGATCTGCTGCCAGGCAAAGATGCAGGCGTCGTTCGCCCGGCCCTGACCGAAGGCATAGCCGAACGGCCCGTAATTATTCTGCAGGAAATAAGGGTTGAGCGACAGCGAAACGCCGGGCAGCGCCCGGCGCGCCTCAGCCATCATTTTGTTGTCGCGCACAGCGGCATAGTTCGAGCGGGATTGCTGGTCGAACTTGGCGTTCATCGGGCCGAAGAACTTGGCCCGCAGCAGGTTCTGACCTGGGGTCGCCGCCGAGGTGTAAAGATAGATATCCTGCTCGATCGCGTTGGTGCTGCGCCGTTCGACGACGTTCAGAACCGCAGGCCCGCCGGGCGGCGGCAGGATCAACGCGTTTTCCGAGGGAACCATGATGCTGCCGGTCGGCGTGCCGACGTCCTGGCGCGTGTTGCAGCCCGACAGCACGGTCGCGGCCACCAGCGACACCGCAGCCACGCGCCAGCCGTCCGCAGGGCGCAGCCGTCTCTCCGACGTGCCGAATCTCCGACTCAGATATCGTTGCATCATGGCTGAGCATTAGTTGATTCACCCCATTTCGCAAACCCGCGAAGAATGGGGGCAGAGATGCGACCGGGCGACGACGCACGGCTTTGTCCCCTCAAAATCGATTGTTTCAGGGCGGGCCGGCGCGCTTCGGCGGCGCCGCGACCAGTCGCCTCAAACCGCTTCTCTGGGACGGGCAAGATCGTTGACACCCTCATCATCCGGGGCCTGCCCGTAGCTCATGCGGCGCATCTGCGCGATGACGCGCTCCATCTCGTCGTCGGGCAGAACCGGCGGCTCGCCAAGCGTCAGCGCCTGAACATACATGCGCGACAGGGTCTCGATCTCGATCGCCAGCCACAGGGCGGACTCGAGCGTCCTGCCGAGCGAGATCTGGCCGTGCTGGCCAAGCAGGCAGGCCGTACGGTCCTTGAGCGCCACAAGCGCATTGTCGGACAATGCCTGCGTGCCGAAGGTCGCATATTCTGCACAGCGGATCGTCGTGCCGCCGGCAATGCCGGTCATGTAGTGAAAACTCGGGATGGTCTTGTGGTGGCAGGCAAGCGTGGTCGCATAGACCGAATGGCAGTGCAGTACGACGTTGATATCCGTGCGTTCCCTCAGGATATCGCGGTGGAAACGCCATTCCGACGACGGACGAAGACCGACATAGGTACCGTCGAAATCCATCTCGACCAGATCCTCAGGCTGCATCGTCTCATAGGGCAGCGACGACGGCGTGATCAGGAAACCGGTCTCGGTACGAACAGAAATGTTGCCCGCAGTCCCCTGGTTGATACCGTTCGAATTCATGCGGCGGCAGATGTCCACCATCTCGCGGCGGAGCGACAGAATGTCGGCCTTGCTCATCGATATGTCCTTTCGAAGTCGCGACTGAAACCATTGTTGCGCCCAGCCCGGGCGCGGGCTCGCCATTGCGACGCATAGACGGCGACAGCAGGCGAGAGGTGAGACACGTCGCCGGGATCGGCGAGCGAAAGCGGCGCCGGGCGCCGGCGCCGGCCCTCGCTTGCAAGCAGTGCGGCGCCGGAGGCCACGCCATAGGCATCGAGATTGAAACGCACACGCCGGTTCGGCATCAGTGCGGCGACGAGGCGGGCATAGAGCGGGTCGCGCAGGAAGCTTCCGTCGAGTACGACCAGCGGCCCCGGCCCCAGCGCCTCCACGCACTCCGCCGTTAGAAGCGCGCAATAGAGCAACGCCAGCGCCTTGCGTTCGATCGGCGTTTCCGGCGGTGGCCCGCTGATGCGACCGCGACCGGCACTTCCCGGAAAGAGGCCGTCATCGTCGCCGAACGACGGCAGCGCCATGGTGCGTCTGGCGATCAAGCCGAGAACGACGTCGTCAGGCACCGCGGCGTCCGGCGGTTCGCGGCCCGCCACATGGGAGAACTCGCGGCCGCCCATCGTGAGCACGCCGCCGAGCGGGCGCCCGAAGACGTCGCTGTTCAGCGTCATGCCGCGGTGTTCGTCGAGCCGGTCGAGCGCCGTGCGGCCGGAAAAGCCGACGATCCAGGTTCCGGTCGAAACGACGATGAAATCGTTGAGCCCGCCGGCGTGATAACGATAGTGGTTGAGGCTGCTGTCGTGGCCGCCTGTAAGCACGCGCAAGCCTTCCGGCAACCCGTGGCGCCGGACAAGCTCGGGACGAGCGGAGCCGAGGACCTGCCAGGCATCGGCAAAATCCGGCATCAGGCTCCGCCAGCCGCGTGTCCCGACAATGGGCGCGAAGCAGCGTTCGGCGACATTCCAGAGATGCGATTGCGCGCCGAGCAGGCTCGCCTCGGATGCAGCAACGCCCGACAGCCGCCACGCCCAATATTGCGGCAGGCCGAGATACCAGCGCGCGGCGGCGACGGCATCGGGCGCATGCTCCTGCATCCAGTAGAGCTGGCGCGCCTGATGGGTGGCGCTGTGCATCGTCGCGCTGCCGCGGTCGAAAAACGAGCCGGAGAGCGGCGCATAGCCGAGCCGGATTTTCTCCGGCACCGGCTGCTCGTAATCGATCATCGGTAGAGCCGCGCCAGCGGCCATATCCGGGTCATCGCCGACGAGTACGCCGCCGGACCCGTGACCGGCGGCGACGAAGGTTTGCAGCGGATGGCGGCGACCAAGATCTGCGAGACTGGCGAAGACCCATTCGCCGAGGCTTTCGAGATCGTGATGCCGCCAGGGCGGGCCCGGCAGCACTGGGTTGGCGACGCTCAGCGTTTCCAGGACGAAACCGTCTGATGTGACCGCGTTCAGCTTCACATTGGTCTTGCCGACGTCAAGGACGGCGACCGTCCCCGTGTCCGCATCCGCTGAAACTGCCATACCGAGACCCTCCGTCCTGATAGAGGCGGCCCTTAAAGCGCGCGCACCTAGATCAATCCGTATTGCCGGGCCTTGTTCCTAAGGAACGGCAGGCCGTTGCCCATCACTTCCTCTTCGTCCCTGGCGACCGGCCGCCAGACCGCAAGGCCATAGGCCACTTCCGGCGGCATGTTGATGAAGCTTTCCATCGCCAGTCCACCCTTGAAACCGATCGCAGCCAGCGTCGCGAAGATCTCGTCCCAGGCGCAGTTGCCATAGCCGGGCGTGCCGCGGTCGCTTTCGGACAGGTGGATGTATTTGATGAAGTCGCGTGCATCGAGGATGCCGGTGCCGATGCCCTTTTCCTCGATGTTCATGTGGTAGGTATCGAGATGCACGAAGACGTTGTCGGCGCCCACCCGCTTGATCATGTCGACCGCTTGCCAACCGGTGTTGATCAGGTGGTTCTCGTAGCGGTTGACCGCCTCGACGCCCAGTTCGATGCCACGGGTTTTGGCGTGCTTGGCGGCGGCCTGCAGCACACGGGCGATGTTGTCGTACTCGGCTTCAGTCGGCGGCACGCCGGTGCGCTCGCCGATGCCGCCGTAGATGACGCCGGACAGCGCCTCGCCGCCGAGATCGGCCGTCTTGTCGATCGCCACCTTCAGATGCTCGATCGCGGCATCGGGTCGGACGGATGCCCAGGCGCGCTCCGGCAGGCCGAGCGAGCAGACCGCGCGCAGCTTGTTTTTCTCCAGCAGCGCCTTGGTATGGGCAGTATCAACCGCCGGCGGATTGAGCATCGGGATCTCGATGAAGTCGACGGCGTATTTCACCGCCGCCGCAACGGCGCGCTCCGCACCGGGGCGATCCCAATTCATGGTCCACATGCTCGTATGGACGCCAAAACCCTGCATGGTCATGTTTCCTTTCTGACAAATGAAATCTTGAATTTCGTCGCGACGAAGCGCAGCACCATGACGCCGGCGAGCAGCAAACCCCAGACGGCGGTCGCCAGATGCTGGTTGGCGCCGACGAGGTTGAGACCCGAAGAGAGAAGCTGCAGCACCACCAGCGCGACAAAGACAGGGATGACCCGACCGAAGCCGCCGAACGGATTGACGCCACCCAAGAAGCAGGCGAGCACCGTGATCAGCAGGTAGCTTTCACCGTGGCCGATGCGCACGGAATTGAAGCGCGCCAGCATGATGATGCCGGCAATCGCGCACATGGCGCCGGAGAGCGCATAGACGAGCACGATCACCTTGCGGGTGTTGATGCCGGAATAGCGGGTCGCCTCGAGGTTGGAGCCGATCATGTACGTGTTGAAGCCGAGCTTCGTGCGGGTCAGCAGCACGTTCCAGGCGAGCACGCAGACGATAAAGACGATCAGCGGGATCGGCACGCCGAGAAACGAGCCGTGACCGAGCGGACCGAGGAAGGCCGGAAAGCCGGATACGTCGCCGCCGCGCGTCAGGAACTCGCCGAGGCCGCGCAGGAAGATCATCATCGACAACGAAACGAGGATCGGATGCGCGCGGGTAAAGGCGATCACCAGTCCCATGATCACGCCGCTCGCCGCCCCAACGAGAATGGCGAGCACCGAACCGAGCAGGAAAGCGCCGGGGCCGGCCTCCACCCCGCCATTGGCCTGCAACACCCAGGCGAGCGTCAGCCCGGCGATGTTGGCCGTGAAGGTGATCGCGAGATTGAGCCCGCCCGTCAGGATCGGCAGCAACATCGCGAGCGTCAGAAGGCCGAGCTCCGGCAGCTGGAAGGCGACCGAACCGAAGGTGGCCGCGCTGAGGAACTGCGGCGAGGCGATGCCGAACACCAACACCACGGCGAGAAACGCCAGCCCCGGCCCGGCTATTTCCGGACCGATGAGGGTCTTCACGCGTTCGACGATCGCACTCATCGTCCGGCTCCTTTCTGGCTGACGAAGGGCAGAAGCCTTTCGATGCGGGTATTGGAGAGCGTGATCGCCACGAGGATGATGGCGCCGATGATCATCTTGAAAGCGAAGGGCGAGACGCCCATCAGGTTGAGGCCGTTCTGGGTGATCGAGATCAGGAGCACGCCGAGCACGCAGCCGAACACCGAGCCCTTGCCGCCGCCAAGCCGCGCGCCGCCAAGGACGACCGCCGCAAGCACGTCGAGTTCGCGACCATAGAGCGCGTTCGGCACCACCTCCTGCGCATAGTGCGCCTGGATGAGCCCACCGATGCCGGCCATCAGACCGAGCCAGCCGAAGGCGATGAACTGCATGGCGCCGATGTTGATGCCGAAGCGGCGCGCGCCTTCCGGATTGTCGCCGAACGCATAGAGCTGGCGGCCGGTCGTGGTGCGGGTGATCAGCACCCAGGTGGCGATGACGCAGAGCACCATCACCAGCACGGGAAGCGTGATCTCGATCCAGGTTCCGTCCGGCATCTCGTGTTCGAACAGGATGACGCGGTCCGTCAGCCAATCCGGCAGGTCGTAGATCGACACGCCCTTGGTGAAAAACATCAGGAGGCCGAAGTAGATGTTGAAGGTCGAGATCGTCGCGACGATCGAGATGACGCGGAAACGGTGGATCAGGAAGGCGTTGATGGCGCCGAGCAGGATGCCGAGCGAGCCGGCAATCAAAAGGCCTGAGATCCAACCTCCCCCGACAATCCAACCAAGAGCAATGGCCGTACCGTATTGCACGACAGAGGCGGCAACAGCGAAGGAGATATCGATGCCACCGGCGATCAGCACGACGAGCAGCCCGACGGCGAAGATGATGTTGACCGAGCTGATGTTCAGCAGGTCAAAGGCGTTGCCGAGCGAGAAGAAGTTGGCGGTCGAGACCGACAGCACGGCGCTGATCGCGATGATGACGGCAAGCAGCGACACTTCCGTCGCGTGGGTGCGGACGAAGCTACGCATAGACCGCTCCTTCGATCTCGGCGAGCGAAGCGCTGCGCGGATCATAGCTGCCGACGATGCGGCCTTGTGCCATGTGCAGCACACGGTCGGCGTTGAAATAGACCTCCGGCACCTCATCGGAGATCAGAATGATCGCAAGGCCGGTCTCGGCAAGCCGCGCGACGATGTCGAAGATGCCAGCACGCGCACCAACGTCGACGCCGACAGTCGGGGCGTCGAGGATCAGGAGCTTCGGATCGGTCGCCAGCCACTTGGCGATCGCCACGCGCTGCTGGTTGCCGCCGGAAAGCGTGGAGATCGCATCCTGCTGCAGCCCGATCTTGACGCCGAGATCGGCGATCCAGCGCGCGACAAGGCTGCGCTTGCGATCCTCGGAGAGCAGTCCGCCTGAAAGGATCTTGTCGAGCGAACTAATCACGAGATTGTCGGCGATCGACTGCGGTTGGATGAGGCCAAGCGATAGCCGGTCCTCGGAGAGATAGGCGACGCCCGCCGCAATCGCATCGCGGTTGGACGAAAAGCGGACCGGCTTGCCTTCAAGCGCAATGGTACCGGATGCCGGCTTCAGCATGCCGAAAAGCGTCAGCGCCAGTTCGGTGCGCCCGGCGCCGAGCAGGCCGGTAATCCCAAGTGTTTCGCCGCGCCTGACCGAGAGCGAGATATCCTCGAATTGGCCCGGGCGGGACAGGCCCTTCACATCGAGCACGACGGGCTGACCGTCGCGGAATTTCGCGCGCACCTGCTGGTCGAAGGTCTTGCCGGTCATCAGTTCGGTGATGCGCGACTGGGTCATGCCGGCGGCGGGGTAGACGCCCACCAGCGCACCATCGCGCAAGACCGTGATGCGGCTCGAAATCTCCAACACCTCGGCGAGCCTATGGCTGACGAAGACGACGGCGACGCCGGAGGCGGAGAGCCCGCGAACGATATCGAGCAGATGGTCGGTTTCCGATTGCGTCAGCGACGCGGTCGGCTCGTCCATGAAGACGAGCCTCGCTTCACCCACAAGCGCCCGGGCGATCGCCACGATCTGGCGCTGGGCAATCGCATATTCCTTGAGCGGCAGGTCGACGTCGAGCGTCACGCCAAGACGGGCGAGCGCATCGGTCGCGATCTGGCGCATTCGGCCATAATCGACCAGTTTCGGCCAGCGGCCGAGCACCGTCTGGAAGGCGATGTTTTCGGCGACGCTCATTTCGGGAAACAGCGCCAGGTCCTGCCAGATCACCTGGATGCCGCGATCCTGCGCGGTCACCGGTGACATGTGGGAATAGGTTTCGCCATCGAACTCGATCGAGGCGCCATCGGCGGGGCGGTAAACGCCGGTGATGATCTTGATCAGCGTGCTCTTGCCGCAGCCGTTTTCGCCGGCAAGGCAATGAACCTCGCCCGGGCGGACGTCGAAGCTCACATTCTTGAGCGCACGAACCCCACCAAACGTCATGTTGATATCGCGCAGGGCCAGAAGCGGCTTCTCGCCTCCTCCCGCGGTCGCAAGCTGGTGCATGGACTGCCCCTAAATCACGTTAAGTCCGAGCAAGATGCGGGCAGAAACCGCAAACACCTTTCCTCATCCGGCTCCGGTACGGTTGAGGGACTTGCCAGGCCGGCCGAAGCCGGCCCAGCAGCCGGGAGAACCCTTGAGGATCAGAGACCCATGGCCGCGAGATCCGCGACCGTGTCCTTGTTGATCGGCACGAGCTGATCGACGATGATGTTGCGGTTTTCGAAGTCCGGCTTGACCTTGCCGAGACCTTCGATCTCGTCACCGTCCTTGACCTCCTCGCCCTTCATCAGCTTGTCGGCGAGTGTGACGAAGACTTCGCCGGCCTGCTTCGGATTCCACATGAAGCCGCCGGAGATCGCGTCGGACTTCACCAGCTTCTGGCCTTGGCCGGGAGAGAAGGGACCGAGCACGAAGATCTCGCCGACCTTGCGGCGCTCTTCGACGGCGCGGCCGGCGCCGATCGGGCCCTGGCTGCCGAAGGCAAGGAAGCCTTTCAGGTTCGGATGGGCAGAGATCAGGTCGAGTGCAGTCGACCGGCTCTTGTCGACGTCTTCGGCAACACCGTAGCGATCGCCGACCAGCGTCATGTCCGGATGGTTCTTCTTGATGTAGGCGATTGCCGCATCGGCCCAGGCATTGTGCAGCGGCACGGTCAGCGAGCCGACGAAGACGGCATATTCGCCCTTGCCGCCCATCTTCTCGGCCAGCAGCTTGCCATGCGCCTCACCGAAACCGGTCGAGGATGCGAGCTCGAAGTCCCAGTCGGCACCCTTCTGGCCCGGGGATTCGTGGGTGATGACGATGATGCCCTTTTCCTTGGCCTTGGTCAGCACCGGCTCAAGCACCTTGGCGTCGTTCGGCACCACGCCGATGACCTTCACGCCTTGGGCGATGAGATCCTCGATGGCGCGCACCTGCAGCGCCGGGTCGGCGCTGGTCGGGCCGACCATGAAGGCGTCGATACCGAGCTTCTGGCCGCGTTCCTTGATGCCGGCTTCCATGGCGTTGAACCACGGAATGCCGCCGATCTTGACGACGACGCCGACCTTACCGGCATCCTGCGCAAAGGCGGCCGCCGAACTCGCAAGCGCCAGCGATGTCGCCAGGGCGGCGACGAGAATTTTCCTGATCATGTTCTCTCCTCCACTCGTTCCCATAGGGGGAACGCGCCCGGTCGCCTCAGCGCCGGCCTCCAGTTTCAAATCATCACTGGCGAAGTGTTCCTCGCCTCCCTGAAACGCCGCCTCCTCAGACGACACCATCAAATGTGCACAATCGATATTTCTTGTTTGCACAATCGATGGTGCAAGAACTATTGTGCAGACTTAATCTTTCGTCAAGGGGAAATCGGCACTAAAACCACCAGGGGGAGAAACCGTTGGCCAGCAGCAGCAAGAAGAAAGCGACGATCTACGACCTGTCGGTGTTGTCAGGAAGCTCGCCTTCAACCGTAAGTGCGGTCCTGAACGGCACCTGGCAGAAGCGCCGGATCAAGGAGAGCACGGCGGAACTGATCCGCAACCTCGCCGAGACGCACCAATATACGGCCAATCGCCAGGCGCGCGGACTGCGCAGTTCGCGCTCCGGCCTGATCGGGCTGCTCCTGCCGATCCATGACAACCGCTACTTCTCGTCGATGGCGCAGACCTTCGAGGCGCATGTCCGAAGCAAGGGGCAATGCCCGATCGTCGTCAGTGCCAGCCGCGATCCGGAGGAAGAGCGCAAGACCGCCGAAACGCTGATCTCCTATTCGATCGACGAGCTGTTCATCTGCGGCGCGACCGACCCCGACGGCGTGCACGAGGTCTGCGAGGCGGCCGGCCTCAAACACATCAACATCGACCTGCCCGGCACCAAGGTGCCCTCCGTCATCAGCGACAACTACGAGGGCGGGCGAATGCTGACGGAGGCGATCATCCGCCACTTCCAGGCATCAGGCCCGCTTGCGCCGCACGATCTCTACCTTTTCGGCGGCCGCAACGACCATGCCAGCCGCGAGCGCATCCGCGGCTTCCGTGCCGTCAAAAGCGAACTGCTCGGCGCCGATCCGGACGAATGCATCCAGCCGACGGGCTATGCGCCGAACAATGCCCGCCTCGCCTTCGAGGCCTTCTACGAAAAGCACGGCAAGCTGCCGCGCGGTCTCTTCGTCAACTCGTCGATCAACTTCGAGGGGCTGCTGCGTTTCATGGCAGGGCATCCGCACGAAAACTTCGCCGACCTCGTGGTCGGCTGCTACGATTACGATCCCTTCGCGTCCTTCCTGCCCTTCCCCGTCATCATGATCCGCCAGGACGTCGAGGGCATGATCACCAAGGCCTTCGACGTCATCGAGGAAGCCCGGCCGCAGCCGCGCATTCACCTGATCCAGCCCGAACTGGTGCAGCCGCGCACGGCACTGACCGGCCCGCTCGACGCCTTGAAAGACATCGAATAGCCCCGGCGACCAACGTTTCCGCGGAAACTGCGGTTTCATACAGAAAAATCATCTGTACATTCCATTAGAAACAGCGTATTCATTGGAAATGGATGACGTTGACAGAAAAATCGTTGAAATTCTTGCTGACGATGCGAGGCGATCGCTGACCGATATCGGTGCTGCGGTGGAGTTGTCGCCGTCGGCCGTCAACGAACGCATTCGCCGGCTCGTCGCCAATGGCGTGATCCGAAATTTCACCGTCGAGGTCGATCATCGCGCGCTCGGCCTCGACGTACTCGCCTTCGTCTGGGTCGGCCTTGCGCCGGACGCGGACGAGGAAGCGTTCCGCAGCTTCATGGCCGGTCACCCTGCCGTAGCGGAATGCCACCATGTCACCGGCGCCTGGTCCTATTGCGTCAAGGTCCGGATGCCATCGCTCGGCGACCTCGAGCCGTTCCTTGCCGAAATGAAGCAACGGCGGTTCCTGGCGCGAAGCGAAACGGTGATCGCGCTGTCGACCGTGCGGGAAAGCCTGGCAACGACCGCGCCGCGCGCCTGACCGGACGCGCAAACTGCTGCAACATTTTTTGTTTGCCGGGCATGTACCGTCCTCGAAGCGAACGGCGCAACCATGCCCCGGCCGGAGCCCTATGCCATGTCCACATTGTTGTTTGGAAAAAGCCTCCTCGTCGGCCTCGCGGTCGCAGCCCCTCTAGGCCCGATCGGGGCGCTCTGCATCAACCGCACGCTGGAGCGCGGCTTCTGGGCGGGCGTGGCCGGCGGCCTCGGAACAGCCGCCGCCGATGCCACCTATGCGGCACTGGCTGCGATCGGCTTCGCGGCCTTCGCAGCGGTCCTTGCCATCATCGCCACGCCGCTTAGCTTGGCCGGCGGACTGTTCATGATCTGGCTCGGGTGGAGCGGATTACGGCCAAGGGCGGTGACGGCAGCCGCCGATGTCGGCGGACGCGATCTCATTCGCACGACCATCGCCACCTTTTTCCTGACGATGACGAGCCCGGCGACGATCCTCTCCTTTGCCGCGATCTTCGCCGGCCTCGGCCTTGCCGAAGCGGGCGACGCGCTCAGCGCTGCCGTCGTGGTCATGGGCGTCTTCCTGGGATCGCTCGGCTGGTGGTTTTTCCTAAGCGGCGGCGTTGCGATCGCCCGGACGCGACTGCCCGACAGCTTCGTCGTCTGGGTATCGCGCATTTCGGGGCTGGTTCTGATCGCTTTCGGCATCATTGCCATCGGAGCCGCCGTGAAGGGGCTGCTCTAGCCCCTGTCGACGCTGCCTCTACCGGCTGCGTCAATCACTTTCGACCCCTGCTCGTCAGGTCGTGGGCTTCACCGCCTCCACGTGCCACCACTTGGGTCGGGCAGTGCGATAGCTGTGGCTCTTCGGGATCAGATCGACGGCACTCGTCTTGTCGAAGACGCCGAGCAGAAGGGCAACCACCGGCGCATCGTCGATCGCACCGAGACTGCTGCCGCAGGCCGGGCAGAAGGCGCGGCTGGAATAGTCCGAGGAGCGATAGACCGATGGCGCGCCGCCCGGTCCGGTCCAGGTTACGGCTTCGCTCGGGAATTCGACCCACGCCAGGGTCAAGGCGCCCGAATGGCGCTGGCACATCTTGCACGAACACGTATGCGGCTTTCCGGCCGTCCCCAGCGCCTCAAACCGGATTGCTCCGCAGAGGCATCCGCCCGTGTGCGGCTTAAGCCTCTTGGCAATGGCCCGCGTCATACTTACTTCCAGTTGTGGTTCGAATCGGCGCCAGTATAAACAACCGCGACAAAATTGGAGGCATCCATGCGTGCAATTCGGGTGATATCTGCCCCTTTTGGTTGTCGGCGGCATCGCAGGCGAGGCGATGACTGAGTGTGCGCCCGTCTGCAGCCGGGCCAACGCCGAAGGGCCGGATCGTCTCCGGCGCCTTCGAGATGGACTTCACGAAGATCCCGTAATCGCGGCAGCTTACATGCCGGTACCGGCTCAGTAGAACCAGGCGCCGATGTCGCGAAACGCGCGTTTGCTCTGATCGCGCCTGTTGCCGTCCCGCGCCGCCGGGTCGTCGCCGATCGGCAGACTGAAGCCGAAAGGCTCGGCCGGCACGCCGCCGCGATCGCACCAATAGGCATCGAGGTCGGCCCTCATCATGCGGCGCCGCTTCAAGCGGCGGCGGTTGATGACGTGCTTGTCGTTCGAGACCGCAAAGACGTGGCCCGCGTGGCCTTCCGTCACCAGGCCATTGAGGACGAGCAGCGCCGCATCCTTCGGCCGGAGCCCGCCGAGATCGCGAGTTGCCGTGATCAGAGATCGCTTGGCCTCTTCGCCCTTCGGCCCCTGCATCCCGCCGATGGCGAGACTATAGGTGTCGCCTTCGCAACGCACGAAGATGAAGCCGACAGTGCAGAGCGCATAGCCATCGCTCTGCCGGCGCAGCCGGATCGCAAATGCCCCCTCATGGCGGGCGCCGCCATGGTCGGCCAGTTGCAGCTGGATGCGATAGTTCTCGCTGCGGCCGGAAACCGTGCCCATTTCCAGCGTGCTGCCGCGCCAAAGGGCCATCAGTGAACGGCGCGACAGGACCTCGCTTGCGACATCGAAGTGATTGAGCAGCAGGTCGAGCCTTGCTGTCGACGACGCGCCGTGCAGGAAGAATGTCGGGATCGACTTGCGCACGAGATCATCGTGCGGCAGACCCAGCCGGTAGCGTTCGGCGAATTCGCCTAGAAAGCCGATCCAGCGCGATGTCAGGAACGGATGGCGCGCAAACCGCATGGAAAATACGACGGCGCGCTTCAAGCTCACCCTCAGGCCGAGCTTGAGCACATGGCTGGTGATCGACGTCTCTCCCGAGCCTTCACCGACGACGGGCGCAGAAACCGGCCGGCCCGAAGGCGTCAGCTGTTCGCCGACGAATGCCTTGCCATCGACCGGCAACCGCAGATCCGCGCTGTATTCCTGACTGAATTCCAGGGACATGGTGCTATCCTTGAGAGCAAACGCTGTTGGCCGAAGGACTCGGCCGAGCTCAGGTTTGCCCGGGCACTGTCAAGGATTTGCGGAGAACCGGTGGGCAATTGCGCGCCGATTCTAAGCGGGCGCGACGGCGGCGAAGCCGCCGATGTTCCGATCGGGAAAAGCGGAAAATTGCTTGGCGCAACGGCTGTTGCGCCAATCGTTCACAGGACGATTTCCCGCGGCAGGACGAGCGTGATCACGGCGCCGCCGCCGGCACGCGCGGAAAATTCCAGCCGTCCGCCATGCGCCTTGGCGATCGCCTGGACGACGGAAAGCCCAAGGCCCGTGCCGCCCGTCGCGCGCGACCGCGAGGCGTCGCCGCGCCAGAACAGGTCGATCGAATGGATCGAAACGTCGTCCGGAAGACCGGGACCACGGTCCAGCATCCGGATAAAAGCCTCGTCGGCACCCCGCCGCCCGGTCTCGCAGCGCAGGACACGGCCGTCTGCGGCGTAGCGTGTAGCGTTTTCGATCAGCGCCAGCAGCGCCTGGCGCAGACGCTGCGAATCGCCGGAGACCCGCACCGGCTCAAGCGCGACCTCCACCGACATGCCAACAGAGCCAAGCAGGGTGTTTGACGCACCAAGCACCTGGGTCGCCTCCACGGCGAGGTCCACCGTCTGACGCTGGGTGACCAGCTTCTGGCCGGCGGCGAGCGAAAGCGTACGCAGATCTTCAACCAGGGCGGAAAGCCCCTCCACCTGCAGCAGCAACTGCCGCACCCTTTCCGGCTCGAGAGGAAAAACACCGTCGGCCATTCCCTGAAGGTTGCCCTGCAGGATCGTCAGCGGCGTACGCAGTTCGTGCGCCACCGCCATCGTATTGAAGCGCAGCCGGTTCTCCATGTTTTCCAGTTCGGCTGCCAACTCATCGAAGGTCTTCACGAGCGTCGCCACCTCCTTGGCACCCTTGCGAAACGATCCGACGCGCACCGCGAAGTCACCCGTCCTGAGGTCCTGCGTCGCCTGCGCCAGCACTTCCAGTGGCCGGCTGATCTTGCGCGCCAGCCAGTAGCCCACGAGCCCGCAGAAAGTGACTGCCGTCGCTCCGAAACCGAGGATGATCTTGTCCACCTCCCAGTTCGCCCAGTCTTCGAGTTCCGGCATCGTCGAAAGTAGCTTTTGCAGCGACTCCTGGCGCGGCAACTTGCCGGCATTGATGTCCTTGTAAGCCTGGGCCGCCTCCGCAGGCATCCGCTCCAGCAGTCTCGCCTCCAGCCGCGGCTCCATAAATTCGACGCCGGCATAGATGATGAACACGCTGATGATGAGCAGCGCGATCGTCACGAGCGCGGTGAGAATGCCGAGCGGCAGGCGCGAGAGACCGATCTTCATCTGGGCTCCACGAAACGGTAGCCGACGCCGCGCACGGCACTGAAGAAGCCGCAGGCACCGAGATCTTCCAGCTTGCGCCTGAGATTGGCGATATGGGTATCGACCGTGCGGGCGAGCGCATCGCTGTCCGGCAGGCAGGCGTCGAGGATATCGGCGCGATCGAAGGCATGCGTCGGGCGGCGGATCATGTGGGCAAGGATGCGGAATTCGCTGAGCGTCAGCGGCACCGACTGGCGATTGCCGGCCTTTTCGACGAAGGCGACATGGGCATCGAGATCGACCTCGACACTCTCGAAGCGAAGCACGGTGGCGCCGGCGCCGTTGCGGGTACGGCGCAGCACCGCGTTGACGCGCGCCACCACCTCCTGCGGGTTGAACGGCTTGATCACGTAGTCATCCGCGCCGAGCCTCAGCCCGGTCAGCCGGTCGAGATCTTCTGCCAGTGCCGTGACCATGATAACCGGCGTGTTCCCCTCGCGGCGAAGGCGGGCGAGAACCTCGAACCCATCGAGCTTCGGCATGCGAACGTCCAGCAGCACCAGGTCCGGCGACAGCACCGCATGGTGGGTCAGCGCCGTCTCGCCGTCGGCGGCACGCACCGTCCGGAAACCGTCGCGCACGAGATAGGCATCTAGGATCTGCGCAATCTCCGGCTCGTCCTCCGCCAGAAGGATGAGACCCTTATCGACCATGAACTAACTCCCTGGGTCTGATGTTGTGATCAGCAGCTTATGTGACGAATAAGCCCGCGTTGCAATTCGTCCGCGCGGCCCAATGGTCGCTTGATCGGCCCTCCGGATAGAGCTCCGAACAAATCTTCGCCGTTTCTTGACAATTGGCGGCGGACGCGCCGTACAACCGACAAAACGGGCCTCTCCCCGCGGCCGAAATGCGGGGCAGAGTGCCGGAGACCTCCTTCCCGCATGTCGGTCGCGCTCGACCAGAAGCTGTATCAGCCAACCGTTCGGTCTTGCGCATCAAGCGCTCCCAGTTCCTCGACGCAGCCTTGACAGAGCGGCGCAAGTGTCCGGCCCACACACAGACAACTTGCGAGCGACCGCATGCCCAGCCATTATTCATCCACGGCGACCTCTTCAGACAGCGGCCGATGGCCGCGCGCCAATCCTCGTCTCTGGCCGGGGCAGGCGCGCGCGCGCCTGGAACACCAGCCAATCGCGGCCGCCGGCGCACTGACCATTTGCGCGGCCTTCGTCTTCATGGCCTTTCCCGGCATCGATCTTGCCGTCTCGCGCTGGGCCGCCTTCGCCACCGGCGACTTTCCGCTCTCGCGGGAGCCGGAGCTGCGGGCCCTTCGCGACTTCAACCGTATCTTGCCGGTTTTCATTCTGCCTTGCGTTCTGGCGCTTCTGGTTGCGCAGGCCATCGCACCCCGCCCATGGCTGCCCCGCCCGCACAAGGCACTGTTCTTCCTGACCTTCTTTGCGCTCGGGCCGGGGCTCCTTATTCAGGCGCTGAAGCGGCTGATCGGACGGGCGCGCCCCCATGAGATCACCGATTTCGGCGGCAGCCTGCCGTTTACGCCGGCCTGGCAAGTGTCCGGCGCCTGCTCGCGCAGTTGCTCTTTTGCGTCGGGCGAATCCGCCACCGCGATCGCGCTCGTGGCGCTCGCACTGCTGTTACCGGTTCAATGGCGACGGGCGACAATCATCGCCCTCGTCCCCCTTGTCCTCGCCTTCTCGCTGAACCGGATCGTGTTCGGCGCGCATTACTTGTCCGATGTCGTTCTGGCGTGGTGCCTGATGCTGTGGCTGATGGCGTGGCTGTGGTCCGTCTTTGCCGACAACGGCGAACGGATCGATGCCGCCGTGATGCGCCTTTCGCGCCGAAGCGCGCCATAGAGCGCCCGAGAAACCGGTATCGCTTCAGCGCGGAAAGACGAGTTCCACCGTCGTTCCGCGCCCAGGCTGCGAGAGAATGCGGGCATCGCCGCCGCTTTGCCGAACGAAGCCGTAGACAACGGCGAGGCCAAGGCCGGCACCGCCCTCCTGGTCACGGGTGGTGAAGTAGGGCTCGAACGCCTTGTCCACCGCCTCCGGCGACATGCCGATCCCCGCATCGGTCACCGAGACGACGACATCACTCTCGACGCAGCCCGCGCGGACGAGGATCGTGCCGCCGAGCGGCATCGCCGCGGCGGCATTGAGGCAAAGGTTGAGGATCGCCTGCTCGAAGAGCGCTGCATCGAGATGCACGTTGGGCAAGCCGTCCGCAATCTCGAAGGCGAGCCGGCATTTTTCGCCGACGGCGATTTCAAGCACGTCGGCCATGCCGCGCAGCACCGCGCCGATTTCGAGCGCGCCCGGCTGGAGTGGATGCTGGCTGCCGACAGACAGCATGCTCGAGGCCAGCGAACGCCCCCGGTCGGCCGCCTTGCGAATGCGGGCGATATGACGTTTCTGCCGGTCGCTGAAGCCTGTCTCGCGCTCCAGCAGCCCCAGGCTGCCGGTGATGATACCGATCATGTTGCCGACCTCATGGCTCACCTGGTGGGTCATCCTCATGATCCCGTCCAGCCGCTGCGCCTTCGCCGCCTCGGCCTCCTGCCGGTCGATCTCCGTCACGTCCCGCGCCAGCAGCACGATGCCCCGGTCCGGCTGCCGCGACAGGGAGACTTCGGTCACCCGGCCCATGTCGGAGCGATGGCGCAGCACCAACCGGTCGTCGAGCGATCCCGCGTCGCGATCGGCGGGCAAGAGGGTTGGATCGATCTCCGGCATTGGGCTCACGAACCGGCGCAGCGGAAGCTTCCGCGCCGAGCCTGGCCAGCCGACGAGCTCCATGACGCGACGATTCATCGTGATCGGTTTGCCGCCGGGATCGAAAAGCGCGATCCCTTCGTTCATGTTGCGGAAGGTCGAGCGAATGGTGCGCGCCGCCGCCTCGGCCGTCCGACGAAGCCGCGACACGCGCTCGACGCTTTCGCGGAAGGCGCTGAAGGCTTCAAGCAGCCGCAGGAACTCGGTCTCAGTCCCCTTGTAGCTCGGTGTATCGACGTCACGGCGCCCCTGGGCAAGCGCGTTCATGCCCTTGGAGAGCGACACGATCCCGCGCGACACCCGCATGACGGAGCGGATCGAGAAGATCGCCATGACGAGCACCAGCAGGGCGGAGACCGCGACGATGACGAGCAGTCGGCTCAGCGCATCAGAGGTCGAGGCGAGATCCTCGTTGAGCCCCCGGGCAACGGCCTCGCTTTGTGTTTCCGTGGCGTGCGAAAGATCGCGCGAGACCGTGTGCAGCCGCGCCACCGCGGCGCGGATGGCGAACATTTCCAGAAGATAGTGGGTCTGCGCCTCGAACACCCGTTCATAGGGCGTCAGCTTGGCTGCCGAAATCCGGCTATCCGGCCCGGCGGGCGCCAGCCGGGGCGTCGTTACGGCAACGTAGCGGCGGCGCAGTTCGCCAAGCTGGAACAGGCTGTCGGAATTGGATGCCGATTGCACGATCGCGTTGAGGCTCTGGCGAACCTCTGCGTCGGCTATGCCGTTGCCGGTGGCGATCTCTCCGAGCGCTGCTGCCGCATCGGCCTTGTACTGCTGGGCCGAATCCGCGTCGGCGGCGAGTGTCACCGTCTGTGTGCGGATCGCATCCAGCAACTCGACGATGTGGGCGCTGGCAAAGCCCTCGACCGCTGTCTTGCCGGTCTCCGGCGCCATGGTCTGAAGCAGGACGTCGACCTGCGCGACGACCGACCGGCTTTCGCTCGACACCCGATAGGGCGAGGTTGCGTTCATCAGGAACGGCGCGCTGGACACGAGATCGGAAACCTGGCGCGAAACCAGCGAGGCCTTGGCAAGGCTGGAAAAGGCCTGCAGCCCGTAGGCCGCCATCTCGTCACGCGCCCGTTGCAGGCCGAACACGGCGACCGTTGCCAGGCTGAAAACGAGCACGCAGATGAAGACGATCGCAAACGGCAGGCGGAAGGCGATCGACGAAAGGAACGGGCGGCTGATCACGGCCGGGCCTCGTCGTCGTCGGTGTCCAGCACATAACCCTTGCCGCGCCGCGTCTTGATGTGGCGCGGAAGGTCCGGATTGCGCTCGATCTTGCGCCGGAGCCGAAGCACGAGCACATCGACGTTGCGGTCGATGTAGCGATCGCTTTCGGCGCCCAGCCGATCGAGGATATGGGCGCGGGTGACCGGCGTGTTCGGCGTTTCCGCGAGAATTTCCAGCAGAGCGAACTCGGCGCTGGTGAGCGAGCGGGTCGCATCGGAAAGGCAGACCGCGCGCCGGCTCTTGAGGTCGATCGACCAGTCGCCGAGTTTCAGCGCCGCGGGCTCGTGCTCGCGCTCGGTCTCCCGCTCCGACTTCAGCGACGGGTAAGTCCGTCGAAGCACGGCCTTGATCCGGGCCGTCAGTTCGATCGGCTCGAACGGCTTGACGACATAATCGTCGGCGGCCGTCTCCAGTCCAAGCACCCGATCCGCGGCGCTGCCTGCCGCCGTTACCATGACGATGCCGATATTGGTGCGCGCCCGCAGCCGCTGGGCAAAGGTTCGGCCCGAGGCTCCAGGCAGGTTGTGGTCGACGAGCACAAGGTGCACCGTTTCCCGCTCGAGGACGACAGCGGCGGCCTCCGCCGATGGCGCCGTCAGCGGCATCCAGCCTTCGGCCTCCACCAGATCGGAAACAAGCTCCGCCATGTCCGGATCGTCTTCGACGATCAGAATCCGTATTCTCTCACTCAGCATGCACGTCCTCCCGCCGCCATCATAGGCGGGGCTGCCCCAATGATCAAAGCGGCTCGCGTTATCCGCATTGTCACATTTGTAATCTTTGTAATCTTGAAACGGCAAAGCCGCATCCGTGTTGTAAGAACGGTAACCATTCTGCGGGTTGCGACCCGCAGGGAATACCGACATCCTGATTGCGGAGATTGGGGCGGCAACGCTCCAAATGGGAGGACATCGTGAAAGGCATTACCGCTATCGGCGCGGGCGTGGCCCTATGGCTGTGCGCCGCCACGTCAGGCATGACGGCACCGGCGCTCACCGTGCTTTGCGGTGTCGACGAAGCGTGGTGCGCGACGATGAAGGCCGCTTTCGAGGCGAAGTCGGGCATCGAGGTCGCTATGACCCGAAAGAGCAACGGCGACATCCTCACCCAGATCCGGGCCGAAAAGGACACCCCTACCGTCGATGTGTGGTGGGGCGGGACAGGCGACACCCATCTGCAGGCGGGATCGGAGAACTTGCTCGAACCCTATCAGCCGGCGCATGAGCGCGACATGCTGCCCTGGGCGCAGAATTTCTTCGCCATCTCCGGCGGACGTTCGGCGGGCATTTATGCCGGAGCGCTTGGCTTTGCCTACAATGCCGACCTGCTGCATACGCTGAAATTGCCGGCCCCGACCTGCTGGAAGGATCTCGCCGACAACGCCTATCGCGGCCGTATCCGCAGCGGCAATCCGAACTCGTCGGGCACCGCCTTCACCACGCTTGCAACGCTGGTGCAGCTCTTCGGCGAGGATGAGGCCTTCCGGTTCATGGGCGCACTCAACCGCAACATAGACCAGTACACCACGGCCGGCTCGGCACCCGTCAAGGCGGCAGCACGCGGGGAAACCCTGATCGGCATCTCCTTCATGCATGACGCGGTCACGCAGAAGCAGGCGGGCTTCCCACTCGTCATCGTCGCGCCGTGCGAAGGGACCGGCTACGAAATCGGCGCCGTCAGCATCGTCAAGGGCGCGCGCCATCTCGAAAACGCGAAAAGCTTCGTCGATTTCGCGCTCACCCCGGAAGGCCAGGGTACGGGTGCAGCTGCCGGCCAGAACCAGGTCCCATCCAACGCCCGCGCGGAGTTGCCGCCTGGCGCACCGGACATATCGCTGATCAAGATGGTCGATTTCGACTTCGCCACCTTCGGCTCGCCGGAGGAACGAAGTCGATTGCTCAAACGGTTTGACGCGGAGATCGCCGCGACGAACTGAGCGCTTCGCAGAAGCGTAGCAAAATCCACAGCAGCGAAATCGTGAACGTGCCGCCCGGCGGGCAGGCCGATGGCCGCGCCATGCCCGTTCGCGCCCAAGTTTCAAACAGGCAACAGGAGGATGCCCCAATGAAAACAACGACGCTTTCCCTCATGCTCTTTGCAGGCACGGCGCTTGCCGCCCTGCCCGCCCAGGCTGCCGGCAGCCTCAACCTCATCTGCTCCGCAGACGTGGTCATCTGCGAACAGATGACCGGCGATTTCCAGAAGGAAACCGGCATCAAGGTCAACATGGTTCGCCTGTCTTCGGGCGAAACCTACGCCAAGATCCGCGCCGAGGCGCGCAATCCGAAGACCGACATCTGGTGGGCAGGCACCGGCGACCCGCACCTGCAGGCAGCCTCCGACGGCCTGACGCTCGAATACAAGTCGCCGATGCTGGACCAGCTCCAAGATTGGGCGAAGAAGCAGGCTGAAGGCTCCGGCTATCGCACCGTCGGCGTTTATGCCGGCGCGCTCGGCTGGGGCTACAACACCGAGATCTTCCAGAAGAAGGGCCTGAAAGAGCCGAAGTGCTGGGCCGACCTGCTCGACGCCTCGCTGAAGGGCGAGATCCAGATGGCCAACCCGAACTCTTCCGGTACGGCCTATACCGCGCTTGCCTCACTGGTGCAGATCATGGGCGAGGACCAGGCATTCGACTATTTGAAGAAGCTCAACGGCAACATCGCGCAGTACACCAAGTCCGGCTCGGCACCGGTGAAAGCAGCCGCACGCGGCGAAGCCGGCCTCGGCATCGTTTTCATGCACGACGCGGTGGCACAGACTGCCGAAGGCTTCCCGATCAAGTCGATCGCGCCTTGCGAGGGCACCGGCTACGAGATCGGCTCGATGTCGATCATCCGCGGCGCCAAGAACCTGGACAATGCCAAGGCCTGGTACGACTGGGCGTTGAAGCCCGAGGTCCAGTCGCGCATGAAGGACGCCAAGTCCTTCCAGCTGCCGTCCAACAAGTCGGCCGAAGTGCCGAAGGAAGCACCGAAGTTCGAGGACATCAAGCTGATCGACTACGATTTCGCCACCTTCGGCGATGCCGAGAAACGCAAAGCCCTGCTCGAGCGCTGGGACCGCGAGGTCGGCGCGAGCGCCAACTGATCGCGGCCTGAACGGTTCGGCCGGGTGATTGATCCGGCCGGCACCGCCCAACGGTCCCAACCGTCGTTCATCGCTTCCGGCATGCGTCGCGGCGATGCGATGTCACATCATCTTTCATTCCAAATTGCGCGAGGACCGTCATGGAACATCGCAACCGCAGGCTCGACCTCACGCTCGGGCTCGGACTGGCCGCATTCTTGGCTGTCCCCTGGTATCGCATCGAAGGCGGCTTCTTCGGGCTCGGCTGGCTTGCCGATTTCCCCGGGGATCCAGCCGTTGCCCCCGGCCTGATGCAGATTTTCGCCCATGGTAAGCCGTGGCTGATCGTGGCGCTGGCGCTGCTCGGCATCTGCGTGGCAGCGCGTTTCGTCCGCGATCCCGCGCGTCGAGGGCTTCTGCTTGCCGTCGCCGGCGCAGCGGGGGTTCTCTATCTCGCTCTCCAGGGGCTGGCGATCGGCTTTTCCGGCTGGACCTGGACGATCAGCGAGACCCTGTTCGGCACGCTTTCCGACGGTCAGCCGTCAATGGGCGCCGGCGCCGTGCTTATGGCACTCACCTTCGTTCTTCTGTTCGCCTTCGGGCTGGCCGAGCGCGGCGTGCTCAAGGGCGACGCCTTCATCGTCGCGGCGATTTCCCTGCTCGTCACCCTCGTCATCGTCTTCGTCTTCTATCCGGTCGGCAGCATGTTCGCGGCGTCGGTTCAGGATTTCGACGGCTCGTTCAAACCGGATGGTTTCATCCGCAATATCCAGGACGCCTCGATCTGGAGCCTGAGCTGTGTCGTCGGCGAAGGCCGCTGCGGCGTCGCCTGGCGCACCCTATGGCTGGCGCTGATGACGGCGTCCGGTTCGACGCTGCTTGGCCTTGCCTTCGCGCTTGTCGCCACCCGCACCCGCTTCCCCTTCAAGAAGGGCATGCGGCTCTTGACGGTGTTGCCGATCATCACGCCGCCCTTCGTCATCGGCCTGGCGCTGACGCTGCTCTTCGGCCGCGCCGGGGTCGTTACCGAATTTCTCTCGGATGCCTTCGGCGTCGAACCGGGGCGCTGGCTCTATGGCCTTACCGGCATCTGGATCGCGCAGGTCCTCTCCTTCACCCCGATCTCGTTCCTCGTGCTGATCGGCGTCGTCGAAGGGGTCAGCCCTTCGATGGAAGAGGCGTCGCAGACGCTGCGCGCCGACCGCTGGCGCACCTTCTGGACCGTCTCTCTGCCGCTGATGAAGCCGGGCCTGGCGAACGCCTTCCTCATCGGCTTCATCGAAAGCATGGCCGACTTCGGCAATCCGCTGGTGCTCGGCGGCAGCCATGGCGTGCTCTCGACCGAAATCTTCTTCGCCGTCGTCGGCGCGCAAAACGATCCGTCCCGTGCGGCCGTGCTCGCCATCATCCTTCTCTGCTTCACGCTCACGGCCTTCGTGGCGCAACGCTACTGGCTCGCCGGCAAGAACTATTCGACCGTGACCGGCAAGGGCGATTCCGGTGCCCACAGTGCACTGCCACGCTCGATCTCGATCGGCGTTCACGCCATCGTCATTCCCTGGATGATCTTCACCGTCGTCGTTTACAGCATGATCCTCTTCGGCGGCTTCGTGAAGACCTGGGGTCTCGACAACTCGCTGACGCTCGACCACTACGCCAAGGCCTTCTCAATCTCGTTTGCCGACGGCGCAATCGCCTGGACGGGTGTTGCCTGGAACTCCTTCTGGACGACCATGGAGATCTCGCTGATCGCAGCACCACTGACGGCTATGGTCGGGTTGCTGACGGCCTATCTGATCGTGCGCCAGCGTTTCGCCGGCCGTGATGTCTTCGAGTTCGCGCTGATGCTGAGCTTTGCTATCCCCGGCACCGTCATCGGCATCAGCTACATCATCGCCTTCAACCTGCCGCCGCTCGAAATGACCGGCACGGCGCTGATCCTCGTCGCCTGCTTCGTCTTCCGCAACATGCCGGTCGGCGTGCGCGGCGGCATTGCAGCGATGAGCCAGCTCGACAAGAGCCTCGACGAGGCGTCGCTGACGCTTCGGGCAACGAGCTTCCGCACGTTGCGCAAGGTCATCCTGCCCTTGCTGCGTCCGGCGATCGTCGCGGCACTCGTCTATTCCTTCGTCCGGGCGATCACCTCGATCAGCGCCGTCGTCTTCCTCGTCAGCGCCGAGTACAACATGGCCACCGCCTACATCGTCGGCCTTGTCGAAAACGGCGAGTTCGGCGTGGCGATCGCCTACTCCTCGGCCCTCATCCTGGTGATGATCACCGTCATCACCGGCCTGCAACTCCTCGTCGGCGAACGCAAGCTGAGGCGCGAGAACCGCCTCCTCGGCGCCGCTCCGGTCCGTTCGTCCAACACCATCTCCCAGGAGAAAACCGCATGAGCACCTCCATGAGCACCCCGCGCACCGGCTCGGTCGTCTTCCAGAACGTGCGCAAGCAGTTCGGCAGCTTCACCGCCATCCACGACCTGTCGCTCACCATCGAGCCGGGCACGCTGGTGACCCTGCTTGGCCCCTCCGGCTGCGGCAAGACGACGACGCTGCGTATGCTGGCCGGCCTCGAACACCCTTCCGCCGGCCGGATCCTGATCGGCGGCAAGGACGTGACCATGCTGCCGGCCAACGAGCGCGACGTGTCGATGGTCTTCCAGTCCTATGCGCTCTTCCCGCACATGTCGGCGCTCGACAATGTCGCCTACGGCCTCGAATCCTCGGGAATCAAGAAGAAGGAAGCGCGTGAGCGCGCCGAAGAAGGCCTGCAGCTCGTTGGCCTCGGCGGCCTCGGCCAGCGGCTTCCGGCCGAACTTTCGGGCGGCCAGCAGCAACGCGTCGCCGTTGCCCGCGCGCTCGTGCTCGAACCGCAGGTGTTGCTGCTCGACGAACCGCTGTCCAACCTCGACGCGCGACTGCGCCGCAAGGTGCGCACAGAAATCCGCGAGTTGCAGCAGCGCCTCGGGTTCACCGCCGTCTACGTCACCCACGACCAGGACGAGGCGCTTGCCGTTTCCGACCGCATCATCGTCATGAAAGATGGCGCGATCGCGCAGCAAGGTGCGCCGCGCGATCTCTATGAAGCACCGGCCTCCACCTTCATCGCCGACTTCATGGGCGAGGCCAATGTGCTGCCCTGCGAGGTGACCGCGACCGACGCCGGCCTGGCGACGATCCGCATCGGCGGATTTGAGCACCGCCTGCCCTCCAAGGGCGCCCGGACGGGTCCGTCAAAACTCGCCGTAAGGCCCAACGCGGTGACGCTGACGCCGGCCAAGGGTGCCGCCCTTTCAGGCACGATCAGCAGCGCCGCCTATCTCGGCGGCCACGTCGAATACGAGGTCGAAACGCCGGCGGGTCTCCTCTTTGTTGTCGATCAGGCGGTGGAGGAAATGCTATCTCCGGCAACGGAGGTCGCGATCGGGTTCCGCAGCCGCGGCCTCGCTTTGATTGACGCATGACTTTTCACAACTGGATACGAGAAGGACACTTGCATGACTGCTGAAATTGCCGGCCTCGATGCCCGGTTCGCGCTTGCCAAATCCATGGCCGAGGAGGCCGGCCGGCTCGCCTACGATTACTTCCTGAAGCGGGAAACACTCGTCATCGAAACCAAGCGTGACGCCCACGACGTCGTCTCGATCGCCGACCGCAACGTCGAGACGTTGATCCGCGACAAGATCGCCGCCGCGTTTCCGGACGATGGCGTGCTCGGAGAGGAGCATGGACTTCTCGACGGCACATCCGGCTTCACCTGGGTGCTCGATCCGATCGACGGCACCACGCCCTTCGTCAACGGCATGCCAAACTGGTGCGTCTCGATTGCGGTGGTCTATGCGGAGAAACCCGTTATCGGCGTGATCCACTCGCCCTGCCACCAGGAAATCTATGCCGCTGCAACCGGCCGGGGCGCGACGCTGAACGGCAAGCCGCTTCGTCTCGACGGCACGCGCACGATCCGCAACGCCGTCACCGGGCTTGGCGCCAACGATCAGGTGAAACCTGGCGAGATGGGTGCCATCGTCGAGCGCCTGCTCTCGAATGGCGGCAACTTCATGCGCAACGGTTCCGGCGCACTGATGATCGCCTATGTGGCGGCAGGTCGCCTCGTCGGTTATTACGAACCCTACATGCATGCCTGGGACTGCCTTGGCGGCTATTGCCTGGTGACCGAAGCCGGCGGCTGGACGCTGCCTTTCCCCGCGCGGGGCGAGGCGCTGACGCATTGGGCGCCGGTGTTGGCCGCAGCCCCCAGCGCCGTCGATGACCTGCTGAAGGTCGCCCAGCTTGACCGGGCAGCAGCTTGATCACTCTTGCGCCGAGCCGGTGGGTTTGTCGGGCTTGAATCCCAGCAGACCACCGAGTTCCATCGGGAACGGGAAGATCACGGTCGAGTTCTTCTCGCCGGCAATGACGTTCAAGGTGCTCAGATAGCGCAACTGCATGGCCTGAGGCTGCCGGGCGAGGATCTCGGCGGCCTCGAGCAACTTGGCCGCGGCCTGCTGCTCACCCTCGGCATTGATCACCTTGGCGCGCCGCTCGCGTTCGGCCTCCGCCTGACGGGCAATCGCCCGAACCATGCTCTCGTTGATGTCGACATGCTTGATCTCGACGGTCGCCACCTTGATGCCCCAGGCATCCGTCTGGCTGTCGAGGATCTTCTGGATATCGTCGTTCAGCCGATCACGCTCGGCCAGCATCTCGTCGAGATCATGTTTGCCAAGCACGGACCGCAGGGTCGTCTGCGCCAGCTGGCTCGTCGCCATCATGAAGTCCTCGACCTGGATCGTCGATTTCTCGGCGTCGATCACCCGGAAATAGATCACGGCGCTGACCCGAACGGAAACGTTGTCATGAGAGATGACGTCCTGGCTCGGCACGTCCAGCACCCGGGTTCGGAGATCGACCCGCACCATCTGCTGCACATAGGGCACAAGCAGGATCAGCCCCGGCCCCTTGACGCCGGTGAACCGGCCGAGGGTAAAGATCACGCCCCGTTCATATTCACGCAGGATCCGGATCGAATAGGCGATGACGAGAATGACGAGCACCAGCAACGCAGCAAAAGGAGCAAGGCTCCCGAACATGTCCATGACCATTCCTCCATTCCGGGCGCTTTCACCGCGCCCTCACCCGATCCGCGGGCGCTATGTCTTTGGTCCGTCGCGGATCACTTCGAGCGTCAGTCCGTTCCGCCCGATGACCTTCACGTTCTCGCCCCTCGACAGCGTCTCCGTGCTGACGGCCTGCCAGCGCTCGCCATGGGCGATGACGTAACCGGCCGCGCCGGTCCAATTTTCGACCGTGCCGGCAAGGCCGATCATCTGTTCGCTGCCGGTCACCACCGCGTGGCGGCTCGAACTGAAGGCGAGCCGAGCGACCAGAAGGCTAAAACCGAGGCTTGCAACCGCAAGCGCCGCCAGCACGGACCAGGAAACCCCAAAACCCGGCGTATCCGTATCGAAGAGAATGGCCGCGCCCAGAACCAGTGCAAAACTGCCGCCGGCGCCGAGCACGCCGAAGGATGGCGAATGCGCCTCGGCGACCATCAATCCGATCCCGAGCATGATCAGCCCTATGCCGGCATAACTGACGGGCAGCACCGAAAGCGCATAGAGCCCGAGCAACAGGCAGATGCCGCCGATCGTTCCCGGCGCCACCGACCCCGGCGACAGGAACTCGAAGATCAAGCCGTAGATGCCGATCATCATCAGGATGACCGCGATATTGGGATCAGTGACCACTGAAAGCAGCCGGGTGCGCCAGTCGGGCACGAAGTCCTCGGTCGTAAGACCTGCGGTATCGAGCACGATCTCTCGCTGCCCCACGCGCACCGTCCGCCCGTTCGCCTGCTTCAGGAGATCGGTAACGTCGGTCGCGGTGAAATCGACGGCCTTTTCCCGGACGGCCGCCTCGGCCGAGAGGCTTGCAGCCTCGCGCACCGCCTTTTCGGCCCAGTCGGCATTGCGCCCGCGCAACTCCGCCAGCCCGCGGATATAGGCCACGGCATCGTTGACCATTTTTGCCTCGGCAGGGCTCTGCGCCGCCGGCTGTTTGTCGCCGTCCTTACCCTCACCGAACATGTCGCCACCGATCGCAATCGGCGTCGCGGCGCCGAGGTTCGTTCCCGGCGCCATCGCCGCAATGTGGCTGGCATAAAGGATGTAAGTGCCGGCGCTCGCCGCCCGCGCGCCGCTCGGCGCAACGTAGGTTGCGACGGGTACGGGCGAGCCAAGGATCGCGCGGATAATCTCGCGCATCGAGGTGTCGAGGCCGCCGGGCGTATCCACCTGCAGGACCACCAGCGGCAGGCGGCGCTCTTGCGCCTTCGTCAGGCCACGCCTGACATATTCGGCGGTCGCCGGACCGATGGCGCCGTTGACATGCAGCACCAAGGCGACCCGATCGTTTTCGGCCCGCGACGAAGCTGGAAACGCGAAGGACAAGATCAACAAAAACAACAGCGTGAGGGTTCGCAACATCCGTCGTCAGAACCTCGCATGCTCGACACCTGCGAAGAGGGCCACGCGCCGCATGATAGCACAACACAAGGTTAGCACGAAGCGAAGGCCTCTACTGCGCCCGCGGGCTCGCACGTCAGAGCACGGGACGCCGGCGGCCTCTCGGCTGCGACGGGATGACAACGGCGGCGATCGGCGGTATCTGCTAGATGTTCATTTGAGCGGCAACGCTTCGCCGCCAATTCGAGGCCGCCTTTGGCGCCTTCCAGTTTCAGCAGAACAGGATTTTGGGTTTGGAGACGACCCTCTACCAGCCGATCAAGAGCTTCCTCGAAACCCGCGGCTATAGCGTCAAGGGCGAGATCGGCGGATGTGATATCGTCGCGCTCAGCGACGACGAACCGCCGCTGGTGGTCGTTTGCGAACTGAAGCTGAGCTTCAATCTCGAACTGATCCTGCAGGCGGTCGATCGCGCCACCGCCGGCGACGAGGTGTGGGTCGCCGCCCGTGTTTCGGCCAAGGGCAAGGGGCGGGAGAGTGACCGGCGTTTCCGCGATCTCTGCCGCCGGCTCGGCTTCGGGATGCTGGCGGTCGCCGACAATGGCATGGTCGATGTTATTCTCGCGGCTTCCGCGGTGATGCCGCGCAAGAACAACAGGAAAAGAGCGCGCCTGATCAGCGAGCATCGCCGCCGCAAGGGCGATCCGACCGCGGGTGGCGCCACGCGCACACCGATCATGACCGCGTATCGGCAGCAGGCGCTCGCCTGCGCTGCCGCCCTGCAAGTCGGCCAGCAGCGCCCGCGCGATCTGCGCCCGGTAGCACCCGATGCCGCCAAAATCCTGCTCAGCAACGTCTATGGCTGGTTCGAGCGGGTCGACCGCGGCATCTACGCGCTGTCGGAACAGGGCGCCGAAGCACTTCGCCGCTGGCCTCCGCTCGAGACCGCAACGGTCGTGATCGCCGAGGCATCCGAAGCATGACACAGCCTGGAGCCCTCCGGTGAACCCCGCGCTTCGCCTTCTCTATCTTTGCCTCGCATGGCTGATGGTCGGCCTCGGCGTCATCGGCGCCTTTCTTCCGATCCTGCCGACGACGCCGTTCCTGTTGCTGGCAGCCGGGCTCTTTGCCCGCGCCTCGCCCCGGCTGGAGCAATGGCTGCTCAACCACCGGGTCTTCGGGGCCCCACTTCGGCTGTGGCGCGAAAAGGGGGCGATATCCCGGCGGGCCAAGACCGGTGCGGTCAGCCTGATGGCCGCCAGCTTCGGCCTCTTCCTTTTCTTCGGCAATCCGAGCCTCTCGCTCGCCGCTATCGTCGCAGCCGCAATGGCGCTTCCCGCGCTTTTCATCCTGACGCGTCCAGCGGAGTAGCCGGTCGGCACGGCCAACGAACCAGGCCGGTGCAAACGGGAAACGATACTTTTCCTCTCAAGAAATACTTGATTGCGCGCGAAAAGGTCGAAATATTCTCCGGGCGCACACGCTATAAGCGTATACATCCATACTTAGTGTTTTTGTAAATCAATATATACTTCGAACAACTCAAGAACAAAGTTGTACAAATGTGCAATTTCCGCGGCCGCGCAGCGGCTCGCTCTCTTGCTCGACCGTTGTTCCGCATCCACGCAATGCACGATCGCGTGAATTTATGCATCGCGAACGGCCGTGGAAACGTTTCATCGGCTCACATAGGCACCTGCTGAACGCAGATAGACCCCCAAAACTGACGATTCGCGATTGACAAGCCGGTCCGGTTGGCTCCATCTATTGCATTACAAAGGCAGCAATTCCTTAATAACGGAATATGTGGAGGAGCATATGCCTGACATGCTGGTGAGCTTGTATTCGCCGATCCTCGGTGAACTCAAGCGCAGAACAAAAACTGACAAGGTGACGATCCGTCCCGCATTGCCGCCGGAAATGGGCCTGGTCGTCGGCTGGGTTCGGGAGAATTTCAGCGAGAACTGGGCGAGCGAGGTGACTGTCGCCTTCACGCGCAGGCCCGTCGCCTGTCTTATCGCGGTTGACGACGGCAAGCTCGTCGGCTTCGCCTGCTACGACACGACCGCTCCCGGCTTCTTCGGCCCGACTGGCGTCGATCCCGTCGCCCGCGGCAAGGGCATCGGCGTCGCCCTGCTTTCCGATTGCCTCGACACCATGAAGACGCTTGGCCACGCCTATGCCTTCATCGGCGACGCCGGCCCGGTCGATTTCTACGCAAAGACCGTAGGCGCCGTGCCGATCCCCGCCCCCGACAAGGGGATCTACCAGGGCATGCTGCGCCGCCCCTCCAAATAATTCCAATCTCGGAGCCTCTGAATGTCCTCGACACCCCTAGCCCTTTTTGTCGGTCTTCCGAACCCTACGCTTTCGGACGACGAGTTCGCCCTGTTTCGCGAAACCAACCCGCTCGGTCTCTTCGTTGGCCGCCGTAACCTGCGTGATCCGCAGCAGGCAAAGGCTCTGATCGAACGCTTCCGCGAAGCCGTCGGCCGCGAAGACGCTCCCGTCTTCACCGACCAGGAAGGCGGACGCGTTCAGCATCTCGACGCCGGCCCCTGGCCGCTGTTCCGCTCCTTCGGCGAATTCGCCGAACTCGCCCGCCGTGACTTTGCCCTCGGCAAGAAGGCCCTGCGCCTGTCAAGCCAGGCCATGGGCACGATGATGACCGATCTTGGCCTGACGAGCGGCTGCTCGCCGGTGCTCGACCTCGTCTTCTCGACGACGAGCTCCGTCATTGGCGCCCGCGCCTTCGGCGCCGACCCGGACTTCATCGCCGCACTCGGCCGCGAAGTGGTCGACGGCCTGCTCGAGACCGGCAACATGCCGATCATGAAGCACATTCCCGGCCATGGCCGCGCGACGCTCGATTCGCACAAGGAGCGCCCGGTCGTCGACGCCTCGCGTGAATTGCTGACGTCCACCGATTTCAAGCCCTTCGTCGCCCTGCGCGACACGCCCTGGGCCATGGTCGCCCACGTCGTTTACTCGGCCTTCGACAAGGAACTGCCGGCGTCCATCTCGCCGATCATGCACGACGTCATCCGCAACAACATGGGCTATGACGGCGTCCTCATCTCCGACTGCATCTTCATGGAATCGCTGCGCGGCACCCTGCCGGAGCGCGTTCGCCAGGTGCTCGATGCCGGCTTCGACATCGCGCTCCACAGCCATGGTGATCTCGCCGAAAGCGAAGCGGCAGCCAAGGCGGCAAGCCCGCTGACCGCCGCCGCGCAGAAACGCATCGACGCCGCCAACGCCCGGCTCGGCACGCTCAAGGTCGACGTGCGCGCCGTGCATGCGGAAGTCGAGGACATGTTCAACAGCGCCCTCGTTGCCTGACCGAAACAAGAAATCCTAGCGATCTAAAAGGGGAACTACCGTGAAAAAATCGCTTCTCGGCGCAGCCACCGCGCTCGCCCTCATCGCCGGCCCGGCGGCGGCACAGACCGTGCTGACGGCCAATATCGAGCCGGCGACCACCTGGGTTCGCAACTTCAACCCGTTCAACCAGACCTCGGCGCGTCAGAGCACGCTCGACTTCATCTACGAGCCGCTGGTCGTCTTCAACCGCTTCGACGGCAACAAGCCGGTCTTCCGGCTGGCCGAAAGCTTCAAGCTCTCGGACGACCTGAAGTCGATCGAGTTCAAGCTTCGTCCGAACCTCAAGTGGTCCGACGGCAAGCCGCTGACGGCGACCGACGTCAAGTTCACCTACGACTACCTGAAGAAGTTCCCGGCGCTCGACTTCGTCAGCATCTGGACCTTCATCACCGGTGTCGAGGCCGTGGACGCTGAGACCGTGCGCTTCACGCTCGCCAATCCGAGCTCGCTTGCAGCCGAACAGCTGGCGCAGCTGCCGATCGTGCCCGAGCACGTCTGGAAGGACATTGCCGAGCCGGTCACCTTCGCCAACGAGGCGCCCGTCGGCAGCGGTCCGCTGACCGAAATCCCGCGCTTCACCGGCCAGACCTACGACCAGTGCCGCAACCCGCACTACTGGGACGCAGCAACGCTCAAGGTCGACTGCGTGCGCTTCCCGCAGCTTGCCGACAACAACCAGATCCTGACGGCGACCGCGTCGGGCACGCTCGACTGGGGCGTCTCCTTCATCCCGGATATCGAGAACGTCTATGTCGCCAAGGATCCGGAACACTTCCACTTCTGGTATTCGCCAAGCAGCATGGTCGCCTTCCTGTTCAACCAGGAAACGGCGAACGAGAACAACCGCAAGGCCTTCAACGACGTGAAGTTCCGCCGTGCCGCCTCGATGGCGCTCGACCGCGGCACCATGGTCGACGTCGCCGGCTACGGCTACCCGACGCTCAACGAAGACCCGGCAGGAATGGGCGAGCTCTACAAGAGCTGGGCCGACCCGTCGGTCGCGGCCGATTTCGGCAAGTACGGCAAGTACGATGCGGATGCCGCCAAGGCGCTGCTCGACGAGGCCGGCTACGCCGACAAGGACGGCGACGGCTTCCGCGACAACCCGGATGGCAGCAAGATCTCGTTCTCGATCATCGTTCCGAGCTCCTGGACCGACTGGATCGACACGGTGACGATCGCCGTCGAGGGCCTGCAGGCCGTCGGCCTCGACGCCAAGATCGAGACGCCCGAGGAAGCGGTCTGGACCGGCAACCTCATCAACGGCACCTTCGATGCGGCGATCAACAGCCTGCCGGCATCGGCCTCGCCCTACTACCCCTACAAGCGCGCCTTCAGCGCGTCGGACAAGGGCAAGACCCGCTTTACCTCGCAACGCTGGTTCAATCCGGATGTCGAAGCGCTTCTGACCGAGTTCACCCAGACCGCCGACCCGGCCAAGCAGAAGGAAGCGATGAACAAGGCACAGCGCATCGTCGCCGAAAACATGCCGATGATCCCGGTGTTCAACAACCCGAACTGGTACCAGTACAACACCAAGCGCTTCAAGGGCTGGGCGACGGCGGAAAACCCCTTCGTCAACCCGTCGATCACCCGCAACAACCCGGCGCGTCTTCTGCACCTGCTGGCGCTTGAACCGGTGAAGTGATCCCTGATCGAAGGCGCGGCGCCCTTTCGGACGACGATCCGGGAGGGCGCCGCATCTCGATCGGCAACGGTGGCGGGCGCTTTTCGTCCGCCACGCAATCGTCCTTGGGGTCAGTCTCCACGGGCGGTTCGATAAGAAGACAGCCCTGCCGCCTGACGCGCTCTTGCGGCAGCCGCAGTCGATGGAGTTCCCGATGGCCTTTTTGCTTCGCCGCCTCTGCTTCTATCTGGCGGCCTTCGTCGCAGCGGCGACGATCAACTTTTTCCTGCCGCGGCTGATGCCCGGTGATCCGGTGCAGATCATGTTTTCGAGCGCCGGCGCTGAACTGCCGCCCGAAAGCCTGCAGGCCCTGAAACTCACCTTCGGCTTCGTCGATGGCCCGCTTTGGCAGCAGTACCTCACCTATCTCGGCAGCATCTTCAGCGGCGACCTCGGCCGTTCCATCAAGTATTTCCCGCTGCCGGTGACCACCGTGCTCGGCAACGCACTCGTCTGGACCGTCGGCCTGATGGGAACTGCCACCATCGTCAGCTTCGTGCTCGGCACCTTCCTCGGCATTCTCGCGGCTTGGCGCCGCGGCAGCCTGTTTGACGTCATCGTTTCCGTCGGCGCGATCTTCGCGACCTCGGTTCCCGCCGTCGTCACCTCGCTGATCGTCGTCTTCACCTTCGGCTTCACGCTTGGCTGGTTCCCGACCGGCTATGCCGCCGATCCGGCGCTCGATCCCGCCTTCACGTTCGAATATTTCGGCAGCATCCTCTACCACGGCATCCTGCCGATGCTGACGCTCTGCGCCGTTCTGACCGGCGGCTTCGCCGTGACCATGCGCAACAACATGATCAACCTGCTCGGCGAAGACTACATCGTCATGGCCCGCGCCAAGGGGCTTTCCGACACCCGCGTGATGATCTGGTATGCGGCGCGCAACGCCCTGCTGCCGACCGTCTCGAGCCTTGCCATCGCCATCGGCACGGTGCTCGGCGGCTCGCTGGTGACCGAGGTGGTGTTCAACTATCCGGGCCTCGGCAACATTCTCTACCAGGCGATCCTCGCCCGCGATTACCCCGTCATCCAGGGACAGCTCTTGATCATGACCGCCACCATGCTCATTGCCAATTTCATCGTCGACGTCAGCTACGTGCTGCTCGACCCGCGACTGAAGAGGGCGTGATATGAAGACCTCCTCCTTTCCGCTCACTCACAACCGCAAGGCCATGGTCGGCGCGCTGATCGTCGCCTTCATCCTGGCTGTCGCGATCGCAGCCCCCTTGCTGACCTCCTATGACCCGGGCGCGCGCGTCGGACGGCCGCATCAGTCACCGTCGCTCGAGCACTGGCTCGGTACCACCCGTATCGGCCAGGACGTCTTCGCCCGCCTCATCTACGGCGCACGCACGTCGCTCGCCGTCGGCTTCGGCGCCGGGCTTCTCATCACCATTGTTGGCACAGCACTCGGCATCATCGCCGGCTATCGCGGCGGCAAGATCGACGAGGTCATCAGCTTCTTCACCAACATGGTGCTGGTCGTGCCGAACCTGCCGCTGCTGCTCGTGCTTGCCGCCTTCATCGGCCAGGCAAGCCCGTGGGTCATCGCGCTCATTCTCGGCTGCACATCCTGGGCCTGGGGCGCCCGTGTCACCCGCGCAGAGACGCTGTCGGTCAAACAGAAGGACTATGTGAAGTCCGCCGAAATGATGGGCGAGCCACGCTGGCGCATCATGACCTTCGAAATCTTCCCCAACCTCATCTCGATCGTCGGCATCAACTTCATCGGCAGTGTGATTTTCGCGATCATCACCCAGGCGACGCTCGAGTTCCTGGGCCTCGGCGATCCCAAGGTCGTTTCCTGGGGCACGATGCTCTATGCGGCGCAGAAGGCCTCCGCCCTTTCGGTCGGCGCCTGGTGGGACATCCTGACGCCCTGCTTCGCGCTCGCCTTCCTCGGCATTGGCCTGTCGCTGCTCAACTTCGCCGTCGACGAAATCGCCAATCCGCGGCTTCGCACCGGCAACCGGCTCGGCCGCTGGTCCGCGCTCATCCGTTCCGGGGAGGGCCGCCTGTGACCGCACCTTTGCTTTCGGTCAAGAACCTGACCATCGATTACATTGGCGAGACCAACGATTTCCGCGCCGTCGACAATGTCAGCTTCGACGTTGCCCCCGGTGAGGTCTTCGGCCTTGCCGGCGAATCCGGCTGCGGCAAGAGCACGATCGCCTTTGCCATCAGCCGGCTGCACAAGCCGCCGGCGCTGATCCGCAAGGAAAGCGCCATCCTGCTCGACGGCCGCGACGTGCTCGACCTCGACCAGAAGGATCTCGCCGACTTCCGCTGGCGCGAAGTGGCGATGGTGTTCCAGAGCGCAATGAACTCACTGAACCCGGTGTTGCGCATCGAACAGCAGTTCTACGACGTCTTGAAGACGCACAAGCGCATCACCCGCGCACAGGCGCGTGATCGCACCGCCGAGATGCTCAAGCTCGTCGATATCTCGCCGGACCGGATGCGCGATTATCCGCACCAGTTTTCCGGCGGCATGCGCCAGCGCATCGTCATCGCCATCTGCCTTGCGCTCGATCCGCGGCTGATCGTCATGGACGAGCCGACGACGGCGCTCGACGTGGTGGTGCAGCGCGAAATCCTGCAGCGGATCAACGAACTCCGGCGCAAGCTCGGTTTTGCCGTGCTCTTCATTACCCACGACCTCGGGCTGATGGTGCAGTTCTGCGACCGCATCGGCATCATGCTCGGCGGCAAGCTGGTCGAACAGGGCACCGCCGACGCCATCTACCGGACAGCGGAGCACGACTATACCAAGAAGCTCTGGGCCTCCTTCCCCTCGCTGCACGGAGGCGTTCTTCGATGACCGGCATGTCCGCACCCATTCTTACCCTGGACAAGGTCAGCAAGACCTTCGGCAATGGCCCCGCCGCCGTGCGCGCGGCGAGGGCTATCTCGTTCTCATTGCATGCGGGCCGGGCGCTTGCCGTCGTTGGCGAATCCGGCAGCGGCAAGACCACCTGCGCCCGCATCGCCATGCGCGAATACGAGCCGAGCGAAGGACGGCTGCTCTATAAGGGCAAGCCCGTCGACGCGGCCGGATCCAAGGAAATCGCCGACTATCGCCGCTCGGTGCAGATGATCTTCCAGGATCCCTTCGCTTCGCTCAATCCGGCCCACACCATCGCCTACCACCTGAAGCGGCCGCTGATGCTGCATCGTGCTGACATCAGGGGTGCGGCGGTCGACGAAGAGATCAAGGCCCTGCTTCGGCAGGTGAAGCTCGATCCTGAGATCGTCGCGCCGAAGTACCCCCACGAACTTTCCGGTGGCCAGCGCCAGCGCGTCAACATCGCCCGGGCGCTCGCGGCCAAGCCCGAAGTCATCGTCGCCGACGAGCCGACCTCGATGCTCGACGTTTCCGTGCGGCTCGGCGTGCTCAATCTCTTGAGCGAAATGAAGCGCGAGATGAATCTCGGCCTGCTTTACATCACCCACGACATCGCGACGGCCCGCTACGTCGCCGAGGATATCGCGGTGATGTATGCAGGCCAGATCGTCGAATGGGGCAATACCAGTAAGGTCATCGACAACCCGGCCCATCCCTATACCAAGCTGCTGCTCTCGGCTGTGCCGGATCCGGACATCCGCTTCGACGATCCGAACGCGCAGGTGAGCTCAGCCGAAGCCGATGAAACGCGCCGGCGTTCGGCGGCGACCCAGGAGACAATCCGCGAGGTCGAGCCCGATCATTTCGTGCGCGCGGCCTGAGCCGCCCACCGACTGGCTAAAACAAAAACGCCCCGCTTACCGCGGGGCGTTTTTGTTTGGTCGCGAAAAGCGCAACCCCGTCGATTTTTGGCCCGGCGCCCTCGTGCGCCGGGCCATAAAATCAGGCGGCTTCGCGCTTTTCGACGTCGGTCGGAACGGTGGAGATCGTCTTCAGGATCTGCGAAGCGATCTGGTAGGGGTCGCCCTTGGAGTTCGGGCGGCGATCTTCGAGATAGCCCTTGTAGTCGTTGTTGACGAAGCTGTGCGGAACGCGGATCGACGCACCACGGTCAGCAACACCGTAGCTGAACTGGTGGATCGAAGCGGTTTCGTGCTTGCCGGTCAGGCGCATGTGGTTGTCCGGGCCGTAGACGGCGATGTGGTCGGCACGAGCTTCGGCGAAAGCAGCCATCAGCTCTTCGAAGTATTCCTTGCCACCGACTTCGCGCATGTAGGCGGTCGAGAAGTTGGCGTGCATGCCCGAGCCGTTCCAGTCGGTGTCGCCGAGCGGCTTGCAGTGGTATTCGACGTCGATGCCGTACTTTTCGGTCAGGCGCTGCAGCAGGTAGCGGGCAAGCCAGATTTCGTCGGCAGCCTTGCGCGAGCCCTTGCCGAACACCTGGAATTCCCACTGGCCCTTGGCGACTTCCGCATTGATGCCTTCATGGTTGATACCGGCAGCCAGGCAGATGTCGAGATGCTCTTCGACGATCTTGCGGGCCACGTCACCAACGTTGCTGAAGCCGACGCCGCAGTAGTAGGGGCCCTGCGGCGCGGGGTAACCGGCATCCGGGAAGCCGAGCGGGCGGCCGTTCTGATAGAAGAAGTATTCCTGCTCGAAACCGAACCAGGCGCCGTCGTCATCCAGAACCGTAGCGCGGGTGTTGGACGGATGCGGCGTCTTGGCATCCGGCATCATGACTTCGCAAAGGACGAGAACGCCGTTCTTGCGCTCCGGATCCGGATAGACGGCGACCGGCTTCAGCACGCAGTCCGAGCTGCTGCCTTCGGCCTGCATCGTCGACGAACCGTCGAAGCCCCAGAAGGGCAGCTGTTCCAGCGTCGGGAAAGCATCGAATTCCTTGATCAGGGTCTTGCCGCGCAGGTTCGGGGTGGGCTTGTAACCGTCGAGCCAGATGTATTCGAGCTTAAACTTTGTCATTTCGTTCTCTCACATGACGCCAGGAATGGCTTGGTTCCGAAGCGGTTGGGCAATCCAGACTGGCTGCCCGACGACCGATGAGCGTTAAGAAGCATTAATCGTGCCAACTCGAATTAAGCGTCGAGAATCCAGAAAAAAGGGTCACTAGGGGCAGGTGCGAGCGCGGCCGAACCGATGGCACAGCGCAAGGAAGCAGCGATTCGCACAAAAAATAGGCAAAACCTGCCCGACTCCGCGGCAAAGCAGGGCGGCAAGTCTGCGGTCAAAGATCCAGCGTCAGTAGATGCCGGCGATTGCCTGCAAAACGTGCAGTGGCGCAATGAACCGGACAGGTCAACTTCAGCGCCCGACGACGCATTGGCGCATGATCGCGGGCAGGACCTTGAACAGCCGCGCGTCCTCGCACTGGGAAACATTGAAGCGCATGAAGCCGTTGGCGGTTCCGGCGTGAGAAAAGACGTTGCCGGGCGCCAGCACGATTTCCTGCTGCAGTGATTTCTGCGCCACCTCGGCCGCGTCGATGCCATCGGGCAAACGGCACCAGAGAAACATGCCGGCCTGCGGCTCGATCCATGGCGTGATGCCGATCTCCCCGAGCCGCGCCGCCGTCTCGTTCATCGACCGTGCCAGGCGCTCGCGCAGTGCCTCCATGTGCTTGCGGTAGCTGCCGTCCTTGAGCATCGCAAAAACCAGCTCCGCCGCAAGGCTCGGCCCACCGAACGTGGTGGCGATCTTCAGGTCGACCAGCCCCTCGATCCACCCCCGCGGCGCGGCGATGAAGCCGCAGCGGATGGAGGCCGAGAGAGTCTTGGAGAAGCTGCCGATCTGCACGACACGCTCGAGCCCGTCGAAGGCGGCAAGCCGCGGCGCCGGCGTATGCTCGAAATCGGCGAAGATATCGTCCTCGACGATCGTCAGCCCGGCCTGTTCGACAAGCTTCAGCAGACGATGGGCGACGACCGGCGAGAGCGTGGCGCTTGTCGGATTGTGAAGCCCGGAATTGGTGATGTAGAGCCGCGGCCGGTGGGTTGCGAGAACCTCAGCGAATTTTTCGAGATCGGGCCCCGAAGGCGTATAGGGCACGCTTACGACCTCTGCCCGATGGGCACGCAGCAGAGCATGGAAATTGAAATAGCAGGGGTCGTCGACCACGACCGTATCGCCTGGCTCAATCAGGAAGCGGCAGAGCAGATCGATCGCCTGCGTCCCGGATTCCGTCAGGATGATCTGGTCGGGCGATGCCTCGACGCCGTGCTCGCCTAGACGCCGCGCCAGAAGCTGGCGTAAGGGCCGATGGCCAAGCGGCGTTCCGTAGTCCGTCAGCCCGCTCGCCTCCAGCTTGGATGCCGATTTAAGAGCACGGCGGATTGCAGTTTCCGGCATCCAGCTCGGCGGCAGCCAGCCGCAGCCGGGCTTCAGCACGCTATCGCCCGTTTCCAGCGCCTGGCGCGACACCCACAGCGGATCGACGGCCCGGTCGAGCCGCGGACCGATCTCGGCCAAAGACAGAGGCGCCAGCGGCGCCGCCACGAAGAAGCCGGCGCCGGGCTTCGAGCGAATGACACCTTCGGCCACCAGCCGTTCATAGGCTTCGACGACGGTGGATTTCGAAACGCGCATGGTGTTGGCGAAGGCGCGGATCGACGGAAGCTTCGCCCCCGGCGTTAGGACACGCCCGGCGATCCGCTGCCGGATCGTCGACATCACGCCTTCGAGCAGCGTTTCGCTGCCGAGCTCCAACTCCTGAACCGTCATCCGTACTGCTCATACATCCAATACAGTTTTGCAAAACTGTACCGCATTGTCTCTGGCAGAGCCAGTCCGTTCGACGGATACAGACGAAAAAGGAGAATGCTATGGACAAGACGGCAGACGGTTGGATGAGCGGTTTTCTCGGGGTGCTGATCTTCAGCGGATCATTGCCAGCGACCCGCGTCGCAGTGATGGACTTTGATCCGGTGTTTCTGACAGTCGCGCGCGCGGTGATCGCCGGCCTGCTCGGCCTCTTGCTGCTTCTCATCTTCCGCCAGCCGCGACCGGCGAAGGCCGATCTCGTTTCGCTGGCAATCGTCGCCTTCGGCGTCGTGCTCGGCTTTCCGCTGCTAACCGCGCTGGCCTTGCAGCACGTCACCTCGGCGCATCTGATCGTCTTCGTCGGACTTCTGCCATTGGCAACCGCGATCTTCGGCGTGCTTCGTGCCGGCGAGCGGCCGCGCCCAGCCTTCTGGTTCTTTTCCTCGCTCGGCAGCGCCGCGGTCGTCGGTTTCGCGCTGGTGCAGGGCTTTGCCGCATCGCCCGTCGGCGACCTCCTGATGCTCGGCGCCATCATTGTCTGCGGCCTTGGCTATGCCGAAGGCGCCAGCCTTTCGCGCAAGCTTGGCGGCTGGCAGGTGATCTGCTGGGCGCTGGTCCTGTCATTGCCGATCATGCTGGCGCTGACGCTCTTCACGCTGCCGGCCTCCTTCGCAGCCGTCACCAACGGCGCCTGGGCGGGCCTTGCCTATGTCTCGCTCTTCAGCATGCTCGTCGGCTTTGTCTTCTGGTATCGCGGCCTTGCGCTCGGCGGCGTCGCCGGCGTCGGACAGTTGCAGTTGCTGCAGCCCTTCTTCGGCCTGGCACTCGCTGCAACACTTCTCGGCGAGCCGGTCAGCTGGAGCATGCTGGCCGCGACCGGCGCGATCGTGCTCTGCGTTGCCGGCGCCAAGAAATTCGCGAAATAGGCGGCTTTTCACGGGGCGGCGCAGCCCAAGCCCTTCAGAGGCGGTCGAGCTTCAACCGCGCGCCGAGCAGATCGAGAAAGCGGCGGATCTTTGCAGATGGGGTCCGCCCTTCCAACCACAGCGCATGGATCGGCACCGGGGCCGGCTCGAAGTCTTCAAGCACGGTTTCGACCTTGTCGGCATCGATCAGATGTTTGATCTGCCAGAGCGGCGAAAAGCCAAGGCCGAGGCCCTGTTCCACCGCCGCATAGATCGAATTCATCGAGTTGGTGCGAAACCCGCCGCTCACCTTGACGGCGCGAGCCCGCCCGTCGATGGTGAACATCCAGACGCCGGGTCGCTCGTCGCCCGTGCGCGTGACGCAACGATGCGCAGCGAGTTCCTGCGGATGAGACGGCCGGCCGAAGCTCGCAAAATAGGCGGGCGAGCCGAAGACGACGCGGCGAAGCGCGCCCAGGCGCTTGCCGGTCAGGCCAGAATCCTGCAGATCGCCGATCCGCAAGACCAGATCGAGTCCGCTCGCTGCCAGATCGACGAAGGCATCGGAGAGGTCGAGATCGACCTCGACTTCCGGATATTTCGCCATGTACTCGGCGATCACAGGCATCAGGAAACGCGGCGCAAACAGATTCGGCGCCCCAAGGCGCAGCACGCCTGACGGCTCGGAGCGCCGCTGTGCGGCCTCCTCGCGCGCGTCGTGTATCTCCTCCACCGCAGGCTTGATGCGCAGATAGAAGCTCTCGCCCGCCTCGCTTGGCATTGAGCGGCGGGTCGTGCGATGCACCAGCTCGACACCGACATCGGCTTCGAGCATGGCGAGCGACCGACTGACCGTCTGTAACGGTCTGCCCAGGCGTTTCGCTGCGGCCGTCAGGCTCCCCTGCTCGACGATGGCCAGAAAGGCCTCCAGATCTTCGATGCGGCTCATTCGATAATCCCGTTTTGCTGGAGAATAAATCACATTTTGCGTCGATTGTCCGCATTGTTGTGCAGCACTAGCTTGAGATCGTCACATCACGACGGCTCGAAAGGCGGACCCCATGAACCAGCGCTCCAACACGATCCTTGTCGTCGGTGCCACCGGCCGCTTCGCCGGCCTTGTCCTTCCCGAACTGGCGCGGCGCGGCGCCAGGGTCCGCGCCCTCATCCGCGACGAAGCGCAGGGCGCGATTGCGAAATCGCTCGGTGCATCGGAGATCGCGATCGGCGATCTGCGCGAGCGCACCAGCCTTGACCGGGCACTTGAGGGCGCTGACGGCGTCTTCCACATCGGCCCGGCCTTTGCGCCGGACGAGACGGCGATGGGCGTATCGATGGTCGAAGCCGCCGTTCGCGCCGGCGTCCGGAAGTTCGTTTTCTCCTCGGTCATCCAGCCAACCCATGTGCGGCTGAAGAACCATGCAGCAAAGATCCCGGTGGAGGACGCGCTCTATTCCTCGCCGCTCGAATACACCATTTTGCATCCGGCAAACTTCATGCAGAACCTGCGGTCGGCCTGGGCGAGCGTGCTTGCCACCGGCAGCTTCGCCGAGCCGTTTCCGACAGCGACGCGCATCGCCCGTGTCGACTACCGTGATGTCGCCGAAGTCGCGGCCATTGCCCTCACGGAGGACCGGCTCGCCCATGCGACGCTGGAACTTAGTGCCGAGGGCCGGCACAACCGCGAGGAAATCGCCCGAATGATGAGCGCCGCGCTCGGTCGGCCGATCGTTGCGGCAACCATCGGCTTTCACGAATGGGCAAAACCGATCGCCGCGAAATACACCGACCACCAGCTGGAGCTGCTGTCCAAGGTTCACGCCTACTATGCCGAAGTCGGACTTGGCGGAAACAGCCTGACGCTGCGCGCCGCTCTTCAGCGCGAACCGCGCAATCTCGAGAGTTTCATTCGCGAGCTGGCGCAGGCCTAACGGTCGGCGGCCACACCTATTCCCTTCACCCCCGGAGTTCACCTCATGTCAAAAAAGCTTCCGCATCGATACCAGGCCATCGTCATGCCGCTTGTTCTTTCCGTCCTGATGTCGGGCATCGTCTCCTTCGTCTCGACGGCCATCGGCAACGGCATCCATCCCGATATTCTCGCACTATGGATCAAGGCCTGGGCTTTCTCCTGGCTGGTCGCCTTTCCGAGCCTGCTCGTGGTTCTTCCGCTCGTGCGCCGCATCGTGGCGGCGACCGTCGAACAGCCGCGCAGCAACTGACCGATCTCGCGCTATTCACCCCGAGCCGACCTTTCGGGCGCAACCGATATTTTTAGGATATCTAAAAACGATTGACAGGAAATCGGGCCGCGCCCTAGCTTGAGGAGAGACGAGAAGGGGACAGACAGTGACGACGGACCATGCCAGCGGCGCTTCGACCGGCGAGGCAGAAACGCCGCCGCTCGGCGATCGCCTGCGCCAACGGCGAAAGGCCCTGAAGATGACGCTTCAAGAGGTCGCCGACGAGGCCGGTTTTTCCGTCGGCTTCATCTCGCAGATCGAGCGCGGCATCACCGTCCCGTCGCTGACCTCGCTGATCGCCGTCTGCCGGACCTTGAAAGTCGAGGCCGGCAGCTTCCTCAATCCGCCGAAGGTGGCGACGCCATTTACCCGGCGCGAACACCGTCCGGTCTATGGGCTCGGCGGAGAAAGCGGCAAGGCCGTCTCCTATGAGCGGCTCTCCGCCTCCTTTCCCGGCAACGTGCTCAGAAGCACTATTATCCACGAGCCGCCCGGCCATCGCAGCGAGCCAATGTCGCATGAGGGAGAGGAAATCTTCTTCATCCTGAAGGGAGCGTTGACGCTGGAGGTGGACGGCGAAGCGATGGTTCTCGAAGCGGGCGATTCCGCTCATTTCCCGTCGCTGCGCACCCATACGATGTGGAACCACACCAGTGAGCCGACCACGATCCTGCACACCTGCACCATGGACGTCTTCGGCGACGGAGCGCCCTCAGGAAGCCCCACCGACAGCCTCGCCGTGACCCGGGCCGAGAACCGGCTCGAGGGGATCGCCGAAGGCAAGTGACGGGCGCCACAGCCAGCGCCGCCACGAGTTCTTAGAACATATCGCCCCATCGCTGGCCTTACGGCAGGAGCACCAAGGCGCCTGTCGTCTGGCGTCCTTCGAGCCGGCGATGCGCCTCGGCTGCCTCGGCCAATGGCAGACGCGCGTGCACGCGGATATTGACCGCGCCGCGCGCGACAACGTCGAAGAGATCCTTGCTCATCGCCAGCACGTCCTCGCGCCGCGATAGATGCGCCGGTAACAGCGGCCAGGTGGCATAAAGCGATCCCTTCTGCGCCAGCGTCGTGATGTCGAAGGGCGGGATCGGGCCGGAAGCGGCGCCGAAACTGACGAAGTGACCGAAGGGGCGCAGGCTGTCGAGCGAACCTTCGAACGTCGCCTTGCCGATGCTGTCGTAGACGACGTCGACCCCCTCGCCTTCGGTGATTTCGAGCACGCGCGTTGCAAAGTTCTCCTTGCCGTAGTCGATCACGTAGTCCGCACCATTGGCCCGCGCCAATTCGGCCTTCTCCGGCGAACCGACGGTGCCAATGACCTTTGCTCCAAGATGTTTCGCCCATTGCGTCAGGATCAGGCCGACACCGCCCGCGGCCGCATGAACGAGGAGGGTGTGGCCGGCCCCGACCCGGAAGGTGCGACGCAACAGATATTGCGCCGTCAGCCCTTTCAGCATCATCGCCGCACCCGTCTCGAAGTCGATATCCTCAGGCAGATGCACGAGGACACGGGCCGGCACATTGTGTTCCTCGGCATAGGCTCCGAGCGCCTCGGCATAGGCAACGCGGTCACCCGGCTTGAAGCCCTCGACATCGGGCCCGACAGAGACCACCTCTCCGGCTCCCTCCTTACCTGGGATGAATGGAAGCTGCGGCGGCGGGTAGGCGCCGCTGCGTAAATAGATGTCGACGAAGTTGACGCCGATCGCCCGGTTGCGCACGCGCACTTCCCCCGGGCCGGGTTCGCCGAGTTCGAAATTTTCGTAGGCGAGCACATCGGGCCCGCCGTGCTGATGCACGCGGATAGCTTTCATGGATCTGGTCCTCTGGTTGAGTTGGCTGGTCCTGGCAGCCTCCAGGCGGCGGCCGATGCCGATCTGCCTGATGCTGCCTCGCCTTCCTCGCTGATCACATCTGACAGATAGCCATGCGTGAGTTACCCGTGTAGACTGATATCAATGACAACAGAGTTCAAACTTCATGATATCTGACCAGATCGGCATCGACCTCCTGCGCAGCTTCGTCGCGGTCTGCCGGCAGGGCAGCCTGAACCGCGTCGCCACCCAGACCGGCCGCACGCAATCGGCGCTGAGCATGCAGATGCGCCGGCTCGAAGATCTGCTCGGCCGACAGCTCTTCACCCGCACCGGTCGCGGCGTCGTGCCGACACCCGAAGGCGAATTGTTCCTCGGATACGCCACGCGCATGCTGGCGCTCGGCGACGAAGCGGCGGCGCGGCTGCGGCAGGCCGACCTGAGCGGTGGCGTGCGGGTCGGTCTGGCCGAGGAAGTGGCAACGACGGCACTGCCCGAAGCGCTCGGTCGACTGCGGCGCGGCTACCAGGAGATCCGGCTCGACGTGGTGGTCGAGCAATGCGTGGCGCTTGGAAAGACCTGGCCCGAAGGCGACCTCGATATCATGGTCGTGCCGACCTCCGTGGTCACCGCCGACGCCCTCACCACCTGGAATGTGGAGCTGCAATGGGTCTGCGGGACGGACTACGCCTTCGACGAGACCCGACCGATCGACCTTGTTGCCTTCGCCGCACCCTGCCTCTGGCGCCGCCGCATGATCGAGACCTTGGCCGACCAGGGCCGGGAACACCGGATCACTTTTACCAGCCAGAGCATCACGGCGCTGCAGGCCGCGATCGAGAACGGGCTCGGCATTGGTTTGCTTCCGCCGGACGCGATACGCGCGGGCACGATGCGGGCGCTGCCCGCCTCGTCAGCCGTACCGAAGCCGTTTGCCGTCCAGTATGGGCTTTTTGCCAGGGATCGGCGATCGGCCGTCGTCGATTGCGCGATCAGCGTGCTGCTCGAAGGCTTGCCGATCGCTTCAAGGACCTAACGTCCTTCGCGGCTGAGCGCGGCGCTCACCCGCCCCAGGTTGTCTCCAGCACGCGGATCCAGTTGCCGTGGCAGATCTTTGCGAGTGCCGCATCGTCATAGCCGCGGGTGCGCAGCAGGTCGACGAGCAGCGGCAGATCGGCCGCGCTGCGCATCGCAGCAGGGATGGCCGTACCGTCGAAGTCAGAGCCGAGCGCCACATGATCGATACCGATACGCTCGACGATATAGTCGATGTGGTCGACAAGGAGCGAGAGCGGCGTATCCGTGTTCCTGGTCCCGTCCGCGCGCAGGAAAAGGACGCCGAAGTTGATGCCGGCCAAACCGCCGGTGTCCCTGATCGCGTCGAGCTGACGGTCCGTCAGGTTGCGGCTATGCGGGCAGAGCGCGTGCACGTTGGAATGGGAGGCGACGAGCGGCGCCTGCGACAGCGCGGCGATGTCCCAGAAGCCCTGCTCGTTCATGTGCGAGAGATCAAGCATGATCTTCAGCTCGTTGCAGGCGCGCACGAGATCCTTGCCGGCCTCGCTGAGGCCTGGACCGATATCGGGTGAAGAGGGAAAGCGGAAGGGAACGCCATAGGCAAAGAGGTTCGGCCGGCTCCAGACGGGGCCGAGCGTGCGCAGACCCGCGGCGTGAAGCACATAGAGCGCGTCGAGATCGGCGCCGACCGCCTCGATACCCTCGATGTGCAGCACCGAGGCAAAGGCATCCTTGTCCATGGCGGCGCGGATATCGGCAGCACTGCGGCAAATCTTCAGCCGGCCCTCCGACTGGCGTTCGATCCGCATCAGCAGGCTCGTCATGCCGAGCGTGGCTTCGAGTGCGCTTTGTTGATCGGGCGTTGCAAACTCGCCGCTGCCATCCTTGGCAAGGCCGGGCGAGGCGACGTAGACGGCGCAGAGGCCGCCGGCAAGGCCACCCGCCGCGGCCTTGTCGAGATCGATATGCCCGGTATCGACGCCTTCGAGGAAGCGCCGCTCGGCAGCGCCGCCCGGCGAACGCCAGAGCCGCGACAGCACGTCGTTATGTCCGTCAAAGACCGGGATTTTCGCTTGCGTCGCCAATTCTGGATCGCCTTCTCAACCTGTTGTCCTCAAGTGCGACTCATGGATAGTCGCCGACGGACCATAGACATTGGGTGCGGGAACCGCACCCTTTTTCCCCGCCGGCCTAACGCAATGCAGGCGGACCGGGCAAATGCAAACCGTGCATAGGCCCTGCCGGAATCGGAATTGGCGGCACGAGGTTCTGTCGTGCTTAGTCGGAGATACGCGTGGGAAACCACTGCGACCAGAATTGGAGAATGGACATGACGATGCCGGCACCGCTGGATTGGCAAGCCGCCGAAGCGGCTGCGAGACGCCTGACCGCACAATGGGTGGCAGACGAACCGGGCGGCGCGGTCATCGGCTTCGATGAATCCGGACCGCGCTTCTCGCATGCGGCCGGCGTCGAGAGCCTCGCGACATCCGCGCCGTTCACGCTCGACAGCGTCGTGCGCTATGCGTCCCTCACCAAGCACGTCTTCTCAGTGATGGTGCTCGCGCATGCCGACCTTATCGGTCTAGACGATCCGCTCGGCCAGCATCTTCCGGAACTGCGGGCGCCACTTGCGGACGTGACGGTCGGGCAGGCGCTCGACATGAGTGGCGGCCTGCCGGATACCCGCGAATGCCTGTCGTTGCTCGGCCTTTCCGTCTACACGGAGACCAGGGCCGGACCGCTGCTGGAGTACCTCTCACGCCTGGAGCGGCTGAACTTTGACGCCGGCACCGAGGTCTCATACTCCAACACCGGCTATCGCCTCATCGAAGCGGCTTTGGAGCGCAAGGGCTTCCGCTTCGACGATTTCGTCCAACGGGAAATCGCGGCCCCGCTTGGCATCGCGCTGAAGGCGCCGGATGTCTGGAACGATCCGGTGAGGGACCTCGTTCCCGGCTACTGGCACTCGGGCGAAACCTGGCAGCTATCTGCCGCTGGCCTGCACATTTCCGCATCGGGCAGCCTCACCGGCAGCGCCGGGGCGCTTGCCACCTGGCTGCAGGCGCTGCTCGGTGGCGAAGGCCGCTTCGCCGGTCTTCTGCAGAAGTTGCAGGCGCCCCGATATCTCGCCGACGGGCGACCAACAGGATACGGGCTCGGCCTGCGCAACTCGTCGCTCGGCGGCCGCGAATTCGTTGGCCATGGCGGTTCACATCCCGGCTACAAGACCTATTTCCTCCTCGATCCCGATACGCGCGCCGGCTTCGTCGTGGTCTCCAACCGCGAGGACACCAACGGTTACAAGATCGCGCTCGAAAGCATGGCAGCGCTCACCGGCATTCCTCTGCCGACCCCGGCAGCCGATCTCGGCGACGGTCTCTACGTGACGGAGGCCGGTCCGTGGTGGGTCGAGGTCAAGGGCAGCACCTGCACCTATCTCGATGCGGATGAGACGCTCTATGACGACGGCGACGGCTGGGCCTCGTCGCGCTCGGCCTCATCCCCTGTCCGGCTGCGCCGCGACGGCTCCGCCCTTGTCGGCGAGGTCGGCCATGCCGCGCGACGCTTCCTTCCAGCGGCGACGCATGAGCCGCTGCCGGCGTCGCTCTCCGGGGTCTGGCGCTCCGACGAAGGGGCGGAATTCACGGTCGAGAACGGCGCGGTCCTGATGGGCGTCGGCCCCGTTCGTCAGACGATGGCGCTCACTCCGCTCGGCAATGGTCGCTTCCTGTTCACGCTGAGCGATGGGCCCTGGGTCAAGCGCATCTGCCTGCATCTCCTCGGGCCCGATCACCTCGAACTGGTGACGAGCCGAGCCCGGATGATCGAATATCGCCGCCGCGCCTGATTTTTCTTGATGACGCGCGGGCGCTGCCACAAAAGAAGCCCGGTCGCCGGCGAATGACGGACCGGACTTCAGGAGTGCATGCCCGTGGAAATCAAATGGCTTGAGGACTTTCTGGCGCTCGCCAGTACGCTGAACTTCTCAAAGGCGGCGGACGAGCGCCATGTCACCCAATCCGCCTTCAGCCGCCGCATCCGGCAGTTGGAGGCCTGGCTCGGCGCCACGCTCGTCGACCGCGCGACCTATCCTTCGCGCCTGACGGAGGCGGGGTCGAAATTCGTGCCGGTGGCGCAGGAGACTCTGAAACAGCTCTACCAGGCAAGGCGCAATCTGCAGCAGGAGGAAGGCTCCGACGCCCGCACCATCAAGCTGACAGCGCTGCACACGCTCTCCTTCACCTTCTTTCCCGCATGGATGACACGGGTCAACGCCCGGAGCGGGCCGCTCTTCTCCCGACTTCGCCCCGATTCCGGCAGCATGGAGGAAAACCTCAATTCGCTTGTCGACGGCGAATGCGACTTCCTGCTGACCTACGCCCATACCCAGGTCCCGCACCTGCTCGACCCGCAGGCCTTCGAACATCGCGTGCTCGGCCACGAACGCATCATCCCCGTTTCGGCGGCGAATGAAGCGGGGGAGCCCCTGCACCGGCTGGAAGGCGGCACGAAACCGTTCCCGCATTTGAGCTACGAAAAATCGTCGTTCTTCGGCCAGCTTCTGGATGATCTGATCGGGCGCGAGCTGCCGCCGGCGCAAAGGGTGCACGAAGGCAGCATGTCGGTGGGGCTGAAAGCCATGGCCGAATCCGGATGGGGCATCGCCTGGGTGCCCGAAAGCCTGATGACGGATGAGCTGGCGAACGGCTCGCTGGTCAGGGCCGCCGACCCACGCTGGGACGTCAGTGTCGAGATCCGGCTCTATCGCGCCAAGGAAAACCGCCGCCCGATCGTCGGCCGCGTCTGGCAGAGCCTGGAAGCTGTCGCCTAAGCGACAGCCCTGGCCCGCACGGGCGAGCTAGATCGCCGTCTGCCGTGCACGTTCCAGATAGAGTTCGCGCAGGCGCTTGACCACCGGGCCCGGTTCACCGCTACCGACAGGCTTGCCGTCGATGCGGGTGATCGGCGCAACGAAGTTCGAAGCGCTGGTGAGGCACGCTTCGCGGGCGTTGAGCGCCTCTTCGAGCGTGAAGGGGCGTTCTTCCAGCGTCATTCCCTGTTCGGCGGCGAGCGCGAGAGCGGCGAGCCGGGTGCAGCCGGGCAGCGTCTTGTGGCTGTTGCCGCGCGTGACGATGCGGTTGTCCGCCGTGACGATGTAGGCGGTGGAGGAAGCACCTTCCGTCACGAACCCGTCCTCGATCATCCACGCCTCATCGCAGCCTTCAGCCTTGGCGATGCGCTTCGCGATCACCTGCGGCAGCAGGCACACGCTCTTGATGTCGCGGCGCGCCCAGCGCTGGTCGGGCACGGTCTTGACCGACAGCCCCTTGGTGGTGGCCGTCACCAGCGTCTTTGCCTGGGTGAAGAGCACCAGCGTCGGCTTGATATCCTCGGAGAACAGAAAGTTCCGGTCCTCGGCGCCCCGGGTGAGCTGCAGATAGACCATGCCTTCGACAAGGCCGTTCTCTTCGATCAGCCGCTTTTCGATCGCGACGATCTCGTCGGTCGATACCGGCAAAGGCACATCGATTTCACGCGCGCAGCGCTCCAGGCGCGCCATATGCGATGCGCTGTCGATCAGCCTGCCCTCAAGCACGGCGGTGACCTCGTAGATGCCATCACCGAAGAGGAAGCCGCGATCGAAGATCGAGAGGCGCGCCTCGTTCTCGGGCAAAAACTCGCCGTTGAGATAGACGGTGCGGATGGACGGCTGGGACATGTAGGCTCCGTAAAAATTGGTTTGGCAGAAGCGCATGGACCGCAACACCGAACGCGATCCAGGGGCACAAATCAGTGTTCGCTGAGCGCGCGAAGCCGTTCGAGCGAGATCGCCTCGACCGTGCTCGGCTTGCCGTTCGCGGCATTGAAGCCATGCGTCGTGCGGGCCATGGTCAGCGAATTGAGGATGGCCTCCTCCGTCGCCTCGATGGCCGCTTCGAAGAGCGGCGATATCAGGTCGTTTGGAAGATCGGGATAGTCGGCAATCACGGCCCCGCGCGCCTTGGTGCGACGAACGGCGGCAGCCGTCGAGAAGGCGAGCGCATAATCGCCGGAACCATTGCTGAGCGCAGCGCCGGTGCGGGCCAGGCCGCCGAAGGCGCGTTCGGCCAGACGCTTGAGGTTGCGGGAAGAGAGCGGCGCATCGGTCGCGATCACGATGACGATCGAACCGTCGCGGTCGTGTGCCGCCGGCGCCTCGTAGGCACGACCGCAGACGGTGAGCCGGCCGCCATAATTGGATTGGACGAGCACGCCGAGCGTAAAGACCTCGCCTGCCGCCTTCACAAGTCGCGAGCTCGTACCGATGCCGCCCTTCAGCCCGAAGGCCACCGTGCCGGTTCCGGCACCGACAGCCCCCTCCTCGACGGCACCGGTCTTCGCGGCGGCAAGGGCAGCGCCGATCTCGTCGATCGTCGGGCGACCGGCGCGGATGTCGTTGAGGCGGGAGTCGTTGGTCTCGCCGACGACCGCGTTCAGCGACACGACCTTCTCGTTGCCCGGCTGCGCCAGCGTCCAGCGATTGACGGCCTCGATGGCGCGTCCCGTCGCCAGCGTGTTGGTGAGAACGACGGGCGTTTCCAGCTCGCCGAGCTCCTCGACCTGGGTGGAGCCCGCAAACTTGCCGAAGCCGTTGAGCACAGCGAAGCCGGCCGGCACCTTGTCCTGAAAGAGGTTGCCGTCATGAGGCAGGATGGCGGTCGCGCCGGTGCGGATGCGGTCAGCCTCGACAACGGTGGCATGGCCGACCGCGACACCCATCACATCGGTGATCGCATTGAGCGGTCCGGGTTCGTAAGCACCCGGGCGGAAACCGCTGTCGCGAAGCCGTAAACGCTTGATATTTGTCATTTTTCGCCGTTTTCCTCACCCATCGCCGCGGTCGCGAAGCAGTCATTTCGTCGCAGGCGACCCTACCTGTATCGGCGGCAAAACGGCATCGCAAAAATGGAATAGTTTCATGAGAAGCCTGCAACGCCGCCCTTCGCGGTCGGTCGTGGAGCTATGAGCCGAATGCGACTTTTCCGCATGGGCCCATGGATCAGCGCGGCGACTGATAGTCGAGTGAAATAAAGCAGTTGCAACCATAAGAAACAGTTCATAAGTTCGCCTCGTCTTTGGCAAGGGAGCCTCCCATCCATGACGAAGCCGCTTGATGCAACCTCAGGCAGGTCTCAGCAGACGACGCCCGAAATGGCGACACGGCCGAGCCTCGGCATCTGGGCTTGCTCCGCGCTCGTCGTCGGCAACATCATCGGCTCCGGCTTCTATCTCTCTCCCGCCGCACTCGCGCCCTACGGCGCCGCAGCCCTCGTCGGCTGGGTCTGCATGGCGGTTGCCGCCATGTGCCTCGGCCTTGTGTTTGCGCGGCTCGCAGGCGTCAGGCCCGCGACCGGCGGCCCCTACGCCTACAGTCGCATGGCTTTCGGTCCGTTTGCCGGCTTTCTGGTCGCCTGGGCCTACTGGATCTCGATCTGGGCGTCGCTGCCGGCGATCGCCATGGCCTTCACCGGTTATCTCGGCGTGTTCGTCCCGAACCTTCAGCATATGCCGGGCGGCTTCACGGCGGTTTCGCTCGCCGCCATGTGGCTGGTTGCCGCCATCAACATGTTCGGCGTAAGGAGCGCCGGGCGTTTCCAGATCGTGACCGTCGGATTGAAACTCCTTCCCTTCATCGCGATTGCGCTTCTCGGCCTCTTCTGGATCGAGCCGCAGAACCTGACACCCATCAACCCGAGCGGGCTGTCCATGCTCGGTCTGATCTCCGCGACCGCACCGTTGACGATGTTCGCCTTTCTCGGCATCGAGTCTGCCACCGTTCCGGCCGGCGATGTCGACGATCCGAAACGCACGATCCCGCGGGCGACCGTGCTCGGCACGCTCTGCTGCGGCCTCATCTTCATCCTAGGCACGCTCGTGGTCATGGGCACGGTCCCGCGCGAAACGCTTACGCGTTCCGCCGCTCCCTTCTCCGATGCGGCCTTCATGATGTGGGGCTGGTGGGGGAGCACGCTGGTTGCGGCCGCCGTCGTTCTTTCGTCGATCGGCGCGCTCAACGGCTGGACGCTGCTGATGGCTCAGGTGCCGATGGCAGCGGCCCGCGATGGGCTGTTCCCTCCAGTTTTCGGGCGCCTTTCCAGCCGTGGCGTGCCGCAGTGGGGTATCGTCCTCTCGATGCTGCTTGCTTCGGCCCTTCTCGTTCTGCAGACCTCGGGCGTGTCGGGACTGATGGCCGTCTATAGGTTCGCCGTCGACCTTTCGACCACCGCAGCCATGGTGCCTTACGTCTTCTGCAGCCTCGTCGAGGGCGCGCTGTTCCTGGCACTTACACGTCCGCGCGACGAGGAATGGGGCGGCTTCCGCCTTGGCCCCTACAAGCCCTATGCCCTGGTCGCTTTCATCTTTTCGCTTTGGACGGTCTACGGCAGCGGACCTCAGGCGGGCCTCTGGTGCCTGCTGCTGCTGCTCGTGGCACTGCCCGTCTACCTGTCAGTCGAAAGGAAGGAGCCGTCCACTGGCTGACGTCAAAAAGAATACCCCCACCTGCACCTAGCACCGAACTAGAGAGAGGATTGGATATGAGTACGTTAAACAGGGGTCACCGCCGTCTCGGCATGAAAGCACTCGTTCTTGACGACGAGATCAGCGAGGAAAGTGCGGCCGGCCGCGCCGTCCGGTCGCTGATCGCGGAACTGGAGCGCCGCCAGATCGAGGTGGTGACCGCAGAAAGCGCCGATGACGGTATTGCGGTGATCCGGTCGGACCCCGCTCTCCAATGCGTATTGGTCGACTGGGATCTCGGGTCGGACGGCCACGAACAATCGATCGGCGTCGTCGAGGCGCTGCGCAAGCGCAACGGCACCGTTCCGCTGCTGCTGCTCGCCGACCGCAGCGTCGCCTCGTCGGTTCCGGCCGATATCATGGCGAAGGTCGACGATTTTGTCTGGATGCTCGAAGACACGATGGACTTCGTCGGCGGCCGTATCCAGGCGGCAATCGAGCGCTATCGTTCGACCGTGCTGCCGCCGATGTTCAAGGCGCTCGCCCAGTTCTCCCAGGTGCACGAATACTCCTGGCACACGCCCGGACACACCGGCGGCACGGGTTTCCTGAAGTCGCCGCCCGGCCGCGCCTTCTTCGAGTTCTTCGGCGAACCGCTGCTGCGCTCGGATCTCTCGATCTCGGTCGGTGAACTCGGATCTCTGCTCGACCATTCCGGCCCGATCGGCGCCAGTGAAAAATACGCTGCCCGCGTCTTCGGCTCGCACCGCAGCTATCACGTCACCAACGGCTCCTCGACCTCCAACCGCGTCATCCTGATGGCGAGCGTCAGCCGCGACCAGATCGCGCTGTGCGACCGCAATTGCCACAAGTCGGCCGAACACGCGATGACCATGTCGGGCGCCGTGCCGACCTATCTGGTGCCGACCCGGAACCACTACGGCATCATCGGGCCGATCCCGCCGGAACGGCTGACCGCGGTCGCGATCCGCAAGGCGATCGACCAGAACCCGCTTGCCGCGGACCTTTCGGACAAGGAGCCAAAGCACGCCATCATCACCAACTCGACCTATGACGGTCTTTGCTACAACGTGACCCGCGTCGAGGAACTGCTCGGAGCCAGCGTCGACCGCCTGCATTTCGACGAGGCCTGGTACGGCTACGCCCGCTTCAACCCGATCTATCGCGACCGCCACGCAATGCACGGTGATCCGAAGGCGCATACGGCCGACAAGCCGACGGTATTTGCCACCCAGTCGACGCACAAGCTGCTGGCGGCCCTTTCTCAGGCGTCCTTCATTCACGTACGCGACGGCCGCAAGCCGATCCCGCATGGCATTTTCAACGAGACGTTCATGATGCACGCCTCGACCTCGCCGAACTACGCGATCATTGCCTCGAACGACGTCTCGGCGGCGATGATGGACGGGCCCGGCGGCGCGGCGCTCACCAACGAGTCGATCGAGGAAGCCGTGGTGTTCCGCCTGATGATGTCGCGGCTGGCCAACGACGCGGCAGAGCGCGGCGACTGGTTCTTCGATTGCTGGCAGCCGGATACGGTACGCGACCCGAAAACCGGCCGCACAAGCCCCTTCCATGAAGCCTCGCCGGAATCCCTCGCGACCGATCCGTCCTGCTGGGTGCTGAAGCCCGGGGCAGCGTGGCACGGCTTCGGCGAGATCGAGGACGGCTATTGCATGCTCGATCCGATCAAGGTCTCGATCGTCACACCGGGTGTTGCGCCCGGCGGCGGGCTGATGCCGGTCGGCATACCCGCAAGCCTCGTCACCGCCTATCTCGATGCCCGCGGCATCGTTGTCGAGAAGACGACCGACTTCACCATCCTCTTCCTCTTCTCGCTCGGCATCACCAAGGGCAAATGGGGCTCGCTTGTCAGCGCGCTTTGCGACTTCAAGCGCGACTACGACGCCAACCTCACGCTCGAAGTGGCCATCCCGTCGCTGATCGAGGACCACCCGGAACGCTACGCCGGCATGGGTCTCAAGGATCTCGCCGACACAATGTTCCAGGCGATGGACCAACTGAAGACCACCGCCTCCATGGCCGCCGGCTTCTCTGTCCTGCCACATCCGGACCTGAGCCCGGTGCGCGCCTACGAGCGGCTGGTGCGCGGCGAGGTGGAACAGGTGACGCTCGACCATCTGGCCGGCCGCACGGTCGCAACGGGCGTCGTGCCCTATCCGCCCGGCATCCCGCTTCTAATGCCGGGCGAAAACGCTGGGCCCGCCGATGGTCCAGTCCTCGGCTACCTCAAGGCGCTGGAGGCCTATGATCTCCGGTTCCCGGGCTTCACCCATGACACGCACGGGGTGGAGGTCGAGGACGGCCTCTATCGCGTCTATGTGTTGACCCGCTGACCCGGCTTCAGGAGCGAGAACAATGGCTGCTGTCGATACGGCTTCCAAAACCACATCCGCGGGCGTCGCGGAATCCGCCAAGATCGGCCTCGTGCCCGCGACCCTGATGGTCGCGGGCAACATGATGGGCTCGGGCGTCTTCATGCTGCCGGCGAACCTCGCCGCGGTCGGGTCCATCGCCGTCTTCGGATGGCTGATCACCATTGCCGGCGCGATCGCGCTGGCGCTGACCTTCGCCAAGCTCGCGGCGATCGATCCCGCCGCCGGCGGGCCTTACGCCTACACGCGCAAGGCCTTCGGCGACTACATGGGTTACCAGACCAACCTGATCTACTGGCTCGCCAATGTGGTTGGTAACGTCGGCCTTGCGGTCGCCGGTCTCGGCTACCTCACGGCCTTCTTCCCGATGTTGCGCGACCCGCTGGTCTCGGCGCTGGCGCAGGTGGCGCTGATCTGGTTCTTCACCTACGCCAACATCCTCGGCCCGAACGTTGTCGGACGGCTGCAATCCTTCACCACCTCCTTCGCGCTGGTGCCGATCCTCGGCATGGCGATCTTCGGCTGGTTCTGGTTCTCGCCGGCGACCTTCTCCGAAGGCTGGAACGTGTCGGGCAAGGACAGCTGGGCGGCGATCATGGCGACGCTCAACTTCACCCTCTGGGCCTTCATCGGGGTGGAAAGCGCGTCAGTTTCGGCCGGAGTCGTTCGCGACCCGCAGCGCAACGTCCCGATCGCCACCGTCGGCGGCGTCATCCTCGCCGCCGTCGCCTATATCCTGTCTTCGACGGTGATCATGGGCATGATCCCGAACAAGGAGCTGATCGCGTCTTCGGCACCTTTCGCAGACGCCGCGCGGTTGGCGCTCGGCGATACCGCGGGTGCGGTGGTCGCCATCTGCGCAGCACTCGGTTGCCTCGGCTCGCTTGCCGGCTGGACGCTGCTCGTCGGGCAGACCGCGAAAGCTGCGGCCGACGACGGCCTCTTCGGCTCGATCTTCGCCAAGGTCAATTCCAAGGGCGTGCCCTCGGCCGGCCTTGCGATCGTCGCCGTCATCATGACCGTGCAGGTCTTCGCCACGATGTCGCCGACCGCCAGCGAGCAGTTCGGCAAGATCGCCTCGATCGCAGTGATCATGACGCTGCTGCCCTATATCTACTCGGCGATCTCCATCAAGGTGCTCGGCTACAAGAAGATGCCGGCAAGCACCTACAATTGGTACGTCATCATCGGCCTTGCGGCGGCGATCTACAGCCTGGTGGCGCTCATCGGCTCCGACGGCGAGCAGACGCGCTGGTCGCTGATCTTCGTGATCTCGACGATCGTGTTCTACTCGGCAGCGATCACCCGCAAGCGCGAGATCGACGAGAAGCACATCGATCCGGGTGGGCACGCCCCGACCTGGATCCGCTACGTTACCGTCACCGTGACCATTGCCGCGCTCGTCGCGCTCTTCTGGGTCTCGGTCGGCCGTCACCGCGCCGAAACGCTGCGCACCCGCTCGCCGGTTCCGCCTGTCGAAAGCACCGTCCAGCCCGCGGCCGGTTCGCCGGCGGCCGTGCTTCCGGCCGAGAGCCAGCCGGCGCAATAGCCAAAAGGAGGGGTGGTGGATGCAGCCACCGCCCCTTCTTGCATCGATGTCGTCGAGAACGCGCGACCTCGGCCGCGCGTGTTTCAGGTGCCCTCATCGCTGTCGCCGCGGCTTCTTCGACGAACCGCCTGTTGCCTGCCGCGATCCACCAACACAAATATCGGTTTCGGGCGACGAAATACGTCACCTGCCGTATTTTCCAAAGCAGCGTGCGCGACTAGCTTTCGCGCGCCCGCCTTGTGAATTTCCGTTTTTCTTCAATACCCTGCGCCACGGATGCGCCGCGATGCCGGGCATTGGGGAACTGCCTTGCAAAAGAACCGCCGAACCGCCGCTCACATCGCCACGCTCGTCGTGTCGACCGCGCTGTCATCCTCCGGGTTCGCACAGGATGCGGGCGACCCCGGCGATCCGGCAACGTGGCGTACACCAGAGTTCAACGCCCAGTGGGGACTGGCAACTATCCACGCTGAATATGCCTACATGCTGGGCTACGACGGCAGCGGCATCAAGGTCGGCGTGGTCGACAGCGGCCTCGACATTACCCACCCGGAGTTTGCCGGACGCTATGTAGAGGGTATCACCTATGATCCGGAGAAGCCTTGGACGTTCGTAGGGGAGGGTCACGGCACAACGGTCGCCTCGGTCATCGCCGCCAATCGCGATGGGGTCGGCATGCACGGTGTTGCCCCGCGCGTGACCATCGTTCAGGCAGGGGCATCCGACATACCGGGCTACATCAACAATGCTGCCGCCAACTACGGAATCCGTACACTCGTCGACCGCGGCGTGAAGATCATCAACAACAGTTATGGCGACGGCTTCATTACAGAAATGACGGCCGACCGGGCCGAAGCGACGCTCTCAAACAATCTGTCCGCCTATCGCTACGCGGTTTCGCGTGGTGCACTTCTCGTCTTCGCAGCGATGAACGACGGCGCGGCACAGCCGTCCATCGATGCGGGTCTCCCCTATCTTTTCCCGGAGCTGGAACAGGGCTGGCTCGCCGTGGTGGCGACCAGTCCTACACACATGCCCGATTGGTCGAACAGGTGTGGCGTTGCATTAAATTGGTGTCTTGCCGCACCTGGTGGAGACGACGCCACGCGCTGGGACCCGGAAAGAGGCGAATGGGTCTGGGCCAATCCTCAGGACAACATCATGGTCGCCGTCCCCGGTGGAGGATACAGCAGGGAAAACGGCACATCCCTGGCTGCACCGTTCGTGGCCGGAACGGCCGCGCTGGTCGCGCAGGCATTCCCGTACATGACGATGAACCAGGTCCGCCAAGTCCTGTTGGGAACGGCCATCGACTATGGCGACCGGGGCGTCGATCCCGTGTTTGGCTATGGCATGGTCAACGCCGGGCGGGCAGTGCGAGGTCCGGGCAAGTTCGACTGGGGTGATTTCCACGCCGTGATCGAGGACGGCGAAAGCGCATGGTCCAATAACATCACCGGCGCGGGAGGGCTGATCAAGTCGGGCGACGGCATATTGATCTTGGCCGGTGACAGCACCTATCACGGCTCCACACGCGTCGATGGTGGCTTCCTGGCGATTGCCGGCAGCATTGCCTCCGAGACCTTTGCTGACGGAAACGGCATACTCTCCGGCAACGGTACCATCTACGGCAATGTCGACAACAACGGCGCCGTCAATCCGGGCTGGGGCCGCAGGGGCGGCACGCTGACCGTGGCCGGCAACTATCGCCAGTCGGGCGACGGCTGGTTCCTCGTCAATCTCGACGCACCCGATGGCACGAGCCGGCTCGACGTCACCGGCACGGCCGAAATCGCCGGTGCAGTCGACGTCAGGGTCCGGCCCGAAAATTACAAGGGCGACGGCCGCCACACCATTCTCTCCGCGGTCGGCGGCGTGACCGGGCGGTTCGAGGACGACTGCGGCTGCTACGCCTTCCTCGACCTCTCGCTCGCCTACGAGCCGAGCGCGGTCTACCTCGACGTCGCCCGCAACGGCGTTGCCTTCGCGGACTTTGCCGAGACCCGCAACGCCGCCGCGGCTGCCTTTGCCGTCGAGCGGCTCGGTATCGGCGGGACGCTCCACGATCTCGCCGTCACCCTCGACGGACAAACCGCAGCCGACCTCTTCGGACAGCTGCCGGGCGACGTTCACAGCTCGACCGTCACGGGCCTCATCGAAAACAGCCAGCTCATCGGCAACCGGATGAACGACCGGCTGCGTGCAGCCTTTGAAACTGTCGGCGCCACGGCGCGGCCGATCGTTAACACCGACGAGATCACCACGGCATCGATTTCTTCGCCAGAAACCATGGGCGCGTGGGGCTCGGCGTTCGGGTCCTGGGGGGATACCGACGGCGACGGCAATGCAGCCGACCTGTCGCGGTCCATAGGCGGCTTCGTCGCCGGTCTCGATGGCGACATCGGTAGCGACTGGCGGCTCGGCTTCCTCGGCGGCTACAGCCATTCCAGCTTCAAGGTCGACGACCGCCGCTCGCGGGCCTCGAGCGACAACTACCACCTCGGGGTCTATGGCGGTGGGACCTGGGGCGGTTTGTCGTTCCGATCCGGCCTTGCCTACACCTTTAGCGAGATCGACAGCAGCCGGCTCGTCGTTTCGCCAGCGCTCGTCGACAGCCTGACTGCGGATTACCGCGCCGGCACCACGCAGGTGTTTGGCGAACTCGGATATGATTTCAGGGCCGGCGATTTCGCGTTCGAGCCCTTCGCCAACCTCGCCTATGTCAACGTGCACACCAATGGGTTCAAGGAGAAGGGCGGTGCGGCAGCGCTCTCCGTCCATGGCGGTTCCAGCGACATGGCCTTCACCACATCAGGGCTTCGCGCGTCAGCCGATTTCGAACTCGGCGCGGCAAAGGCAACGGCGCGCGGTCTCATCGGCTGGCGGCATGCCTATGGCGACGTTACCCCTGCTCTCGCCCAGGCGTTCTCCGGCAGCGAGGCCTTCTCGGTCGCCGGTGCCCCGATCGCGCGGGATAGCGTCATTCTCGAGGCCGGTATCGATTTCGCGCTGACACCGGCATCGACGCTCGGCGTTTCCTACCAGGGGCAGATCGCCTCGACGGCGCGGGAACACGGGGTCCGGGCCGATCTCAACGTCAAGTTCTGAGGGTTCGCGACCGAAAGCGGATCACGATGCCAGCTGATCCGCTGACATCGTCAGGCTGCGCGAATGGCTTGGCGGCGCGCCCATGATCTTGCGGAAGGCGCGGCTGAACGACGCTTCCGAATCGTAGCCGAGGCGGTTTGCGACATGGGCGACCCGTTTGCCCTCGCGCAGCCACTGATGCGCCTGGTGCATACGCATGCGCGCCACGTAGCGGGCCGGTGTCTCGCCGACCGTATCGGCGAACCGCTGGGCGAAACCGGAGCGCGACGCACCCATGAGCTTGGCCAGTTCCGGTACGGTCCAGTCCTTGGTCGGATCGAGGTGAATGGCGGCAAGCACGCGGCCGACCTCCGGGTGACGTACGGCCGCCAGCCAGCCGGTCGACGTGCCGCAGCCATGCTCCACCCAGGCGCGGATGATCGTGGCCGTCAACACGTCGGCAAGCCGTGCCAGGATGCCACCCGCACCGACGCGCTGCATCGCAGCCTCCCGCGTCATGGTATCGAGAAGCGACGGGATCGACGGCTCGCTCTTGGCAAGGTCGCTGGTACGCATGACCGACGGCATCAGCTGCAAGAGCGGATGCAGGCGGTCGACGTTGAATTGCATCACCGCGAAAAACAGAAGGTTCTGGCTGTCCGAGTTTGGGCATTGCACGTCGACGATCCCGTCGCAAAGCTGCCGTTTCGGCAGGTCGCGGATCGAGATCGTCGGCAGGCCGGGCTTGCTCGCGAGCACATGTGCGTCGCCCCGCGGCAACAGCACGGCATCTCCAGGCGTCAACTCCATCCACGACCCGTCAGGCGATTGCAGATGGGCGGAACCGGAGGCGAGAAAATGAAATCGTGCCGGTTCCTGCTCGGGATAGGCGGTCGCCCATGGCGCACAGGGCTGGCAGCGCCCATATTCGACACCGTCGAGCCTGAGGCCGCGCAGGATCTCGGTCAGCGCATCGCTCATCTTACATCTCACCTTTGGACAAACGGCACAGTGTTTTGGATTTTCTAGCATAGAAACTCCAATTGGCCATGCATATCTTCATCACCACATGCAATGGAGATGAAAATTATGGATGGTATTGTCGCCAAGCCCACGGGACAGGCGGATGAACGGGACAAGCCGCTTTGGGCGGCGGTCGTTTCCCTGTCGCTCGGGGTCTTCGGCCTGGTCACGGCAGAGTTTCTGCCGGCAAGCCTGCTGACGCCGATGTCCGCCGATCTCGGCGTCACCGTCGGCGCCGCCGGCCAGTCGGTCACCACGACGGCCGTGGTCGCGGCCATCGCCGGCCCGGCGATCGTCGTTTACACCGGCCGCTTTGACCGGCGGAACGTTCTTCTCACCTTGACCGCCCTTCTCATCGTTTCAAGCCTGATCGCCGGCTTTGCAACCAGCCTGCCGATGCTGCTTGCCGCCCGTTTCCTCCTCGGCATCGGCCTTGGCGGTTTCTGGGCGCTGTCTTTGGCGCTCGCCATGCGGCTCGTTCCCGGCCGGCTGATGCCGCGGGCGATGGCAATCGTGATGTCCGGCGTCTCGATCGCAACCGTCTGCGCCGCGCCTGTCGGCGCCTGGATCGGCGCGACGCTCGGGTGGCGCTACGCCTTCCTGCTTGCTGCCGCCGTCGGGATCGTCACCTTCATCGTCCAGGCTTTGACGGTTCCGCGGCTTCCGCCGGTCGGGACGACCGGCCTCGACACGATCCTCAACGTCCTGAAACGCCCGGCCATCCGGCTCGGCCTTGCGACCATCCTCTTGGTCGTCACCGGTCACTTTGCCGGCTTCACCTATGTCCGCCCGTTCCTTGAACAGGTGCCGCAGTTCGGCGTCGAGGCGATAACCGCGATCCTGCTCGCCTTCGGCATCGGTGGCTTCTTCGGTAACATTGCCGGCGGCTTCCTCGCCGAACGCAGCACGCGGCTCTCGATGATGTCGGCGGCCGCCGGCGTCGCTGCCACCACGCTGGTCCTGGCCCTGGCGGGCGCGCTGCCGACCGTCGCCATCGTCGCGACCGCCGCCTGGGGCTTCGCCTTCGGCGCCCTGCCGGTCAGCGTCCAGTCGTTCTTGAGCCGTGCGGCCGGTGATGAGGCCGAAGGTGCTGGAGCGGCGACGCTCACCACTTTCCAGATCGCCATTTCCACCGGGGCGATCCTCGGCGGCCTCCTTGTCGAACTGCAGGGCCCGGCCGGCGTCTTCCTCTTTGCGGCGGTTGCCGCGATGCTCGGCACCTCACTGGTTTCGGTCTATCGCGAGCGGGCTCTTCAACCGGCGGAGTAACAACATCCGCGCCAGCTTGGTGCGAGAGTGGCAACTCGCACTCGCGCCTGCCGGACTCGGAAGAGTCCGGCAGGCAAGAATGTTCTAGGTGCAGCGCGGCGATCCGTGACGTCTGGCAACAGGCGCTGCACGCAGTGGGGCGCTGTTGCGGGATGGGGTTTGGTCAGGACAACGACATGCCCCCATCCGTGTCGGAAGGATCAATTCCCCGGAAGCCGCCGCTCCTTCCAGGCAGCTTTCGGCACTTCGCCACCGATGGCAATGCTGAAGGAGGTCACTTCGGTCGCATCTTCATTGACGACGCAATTGAAGTCGACGTCGTACCAGTTCGATTTGTTCTGGTAGGCCCCACCGCTGGCGTCCATACGGTTTTTGGCGATAAAGCCACCCCGCGGCCCGAAGGGCACCAGTCCTTCGGGCGGGGTATCCGGCCGCTGGCTGCGGATCTGCTCCAGCGCCTCGAGATTGCACAGTTGCAGGATCCGCCTCTTGACCGGCAGGTTGATCAGGGCCTGTTTCACCCGCGGATCGGCAATCGACTTTGCAGAATAAAGTTCTTTTGCTTTCGTCAATTTGCTTGGAACGGGCTTGAGTTCGACCTTTGCCGCAGCATCGGCCGGCTTTGCCTTTGCCGTCCCGTCTTCCGATTTGACCGTCTGCGGCTTGGCGTCAGGCGTTTCTTTTGCTTCAGGCTTGGCTTCTGCCACCGTCGCCGCTGCCTTTTCATCCGCCTTCTGTGTGGCGCTGTCAGTGGCTCTCGCAGGCACGGCAAGCGTTGACGGGGGTTTCGGTTCCTTGACCGGTTCTTTTTTCTCGGTCGAGGACACGGTTGCCGGCTTATCCGCCGGCTTTGCCTTGTCATCCACCGCCTTTGCCGGGTCGGACGCCTCCGTCTTTTTCTCCGTCTCGCGCGCAGCCGGCGGAAGCTCTGCCTCCTTGTTGTCCTGCTTGGTCTTGGCCATGGCCGAGGCGAAGGATTGCGGCAGTTGCTGCGCCGGCTTGGGTTGCGTCTTCGGGTCTGCCTTCGGCTGGGGCTTGGGTTTGGGCTGCGGCTTTGGCTGTTCAGCCTTCTTCTCTTCGCCCTTTTTCGGCCCCGCCTTCTTCTGCTCTGCCTGTTTCTGCTCGGCCTTCTTCGGCTCCTTCGCCTCTGCTGGCGGCGGAACGAGCTCGACGTTGACGGTCTGCTCCTTCGGCGGCGTCGGCAGCTCGAAGGGCAGGTCGTACAAAAGAAAAAGGGCTACGACGAGGTGCAGGGCGACCGACACCGGCGCGCCCCATCCCATCCGTTCCCGCCAATTTCCCGCAAAAAGCTGCATCGCCAAGGAGATAAACCAATCGACGGGCGGAACCTAGGAGCTTCCGCCGATCTCAACAAGAGGCATAGGCCTGCATATGCAGCCGGAGGTTCGCGCTGCAGCTTGCGGGCCATCGATCGTGGGCGAATGAAATTAACGCCTTCGGGGGTCGCCGCCATCAACCGCTGGCTTCTTGTCAAAAACGTTCCCGGCAAAAACGAGGCGGCGAAATCTGTTTCGGGCCACGCGCCAATTTCGCACAAAAATACCTATTATATAATTTCTATAGATTTAATTTTTACGTACGCCCGAACGGCTTCGCCCGGTGGCGCAATGACATTTTTTTGGCTTTGGGGACCCTCATGCAGCAAACTTCCACTCACCGAAAACTTTTCACAAAAGCCTTAGCCGCGACGGCAGCGCTGGCGGCGGGCCTCATCGCAACCTCGGCGCTTGCCGGCGAAACGCTCGACAAGATCAAGGCGCGCGGCGTCATCAAGGTCGGCGTCGGCACCACGCCGGGCTTCTTCTCACCCGACAGCAACGGCCGCTGGCAGGGCTTCTTCGTCGATTTCGGCCGCGCCATCGCCATCACCGTCTTCAACGATGCCGAGAAGGTCGAGTTCACCAACTCGTCGCCGCAGCAGCGTCTGCCGGCGCTGCAATCGGGCGAGTTCGACATCCTGTTGTCCGGCGTCACCCAGACGGTGAGCCGCGCCTTCAAGCTCGGCTTCCATTTCGGCCCCGTCGTCTTCTACGACGGCCAGGGACTGCTGGTGCGCAAGGACCTTGGCGTAGCCAAGGGCGAGGAACTCGACGGCGCGACGATCGGCGTCCAGAGCGGCACGACCGGCGAACTCAACATCGCCGACTTCTTCCGCAAGACCGGCAAGGCTTTCACGCCGGTCACGATCGAGGAAACCGGCGAGTTCCTGAAGGCACTCGACTCGGGCCGCGTCGACGCCCTGACCCAGGACGCGACCGACCTTGCGGCCAAGCGCACGCAGCTTTCCAAGCCCGACGATTACGTGCTTCTGCCCGAGCGCCTGTCGAAGGAGCCCTTGGCGCCGGCGATCCGCGCCGGTGACGACCAGTGGCTCGAAATCGTCAACTGGACCTTTTACGCGACGATCCAGGCCGAAGAGTTTGGCATCACCAAGGAGAACGTCGACACGTTCCTTGCGAGCGAGGATCCGGCGATCAAGCGCTTCCTCGGCGTCGATCCGTCGCTCGGCGAAGCGATCGGCCTTGATCCGAAATTCGCCTACAACATCGTCAAGACCGTCGGCAACTACGGCGAGATTTTCGAGCGCAACGTCGGCAAGGGCACGCCGCTCAACTTCGAGCGCGGCTACAACCAGCCCTGGACCGCGGGCGGTCTACTCTATTCGCCGCCGTTCCGTTGAGCCGGTTCATGGTCCTTCCCATGACACGCCAACTCCAACCGGGCCCTTCGGGGCCCGGACCCGTCTCGCGCCTCCTGTCCTGGATCGGACCGCTGCCTTTGCAGCAAGGCCTGCTCTTTGTCGGCGTGCTGCTGCTCTTTGCCTTTCTCGGCCAGAACACCGCCGAGAGCATGCACCGCATGGGACTGACGCCGGGCTTTGCCTTCCTCTCCCATCAGGCCAATTTCGAGATCGGCGAAAGCGTTCTTCCTTACGCGGCCGGCGACAGCTACGCCCGGGCGCTTGCCGCCGGCATCGCCAATACCGTCAAGGTCGCGCTCGTCGGATGTCTGCTTGCAACCATGCTCGGTGTCGCACTCGGCATCTTCAGGCTGTCCGGCAATCTGCTGCTAGCGACCTTCGCCCATGGCTATGTCGAGCTTCTGCGCAACACGCCTTTGTTGCTGCAACTGTTCCTGTGGAGTGCGATCATCCGCGCGCTTCCGCCGCCGCGCGGCGCCTATACGTTTCTGGGCAGCGTCTACCTCAGCAATCGCGGCGTCTTTCTGCCCTCGCTTTCGGTCGACGGTCTGCCGGCCTCCGTATGGCTGCCCGCGGTGCTCCTGACCGTCTTCGCGGCACTCGTCATTTCCAGACGCCTGCTGGCGGGCGCGACGTTCTATCTGCCGAAAACCGCCGGCACCGTACTCGGCGCGTTGGCAATCTTCTATTTCGCTCTCGTATCCCTCGGCTTCAGCGCATCGGTCGAAGTGCCTGCCAAGGGCGGCTTCAACATTCGCGGCGGCCTATCGCTGACCCCGGAATTCGCCGCGCTGCTGATCGGCCTCGTCGTCAATGCCTCCGCTTCGATTTCCGAGATCGTGCGCAGCGGCATCCAGTCGGTGGCGTCGGGTCAATGGGAAGCCGCTCGCGCACTCGGGCTGAAGCCCGCGCAGATCATGCGCCTCGTCGTACTGCCGCAGGCGCTTCGGGTGATCACGCCGCTGATGATTTCGAGCTTTCTCGATCTGACCAAGAATTCGAGCCTCGCGGTCGCAATTGGTTACCCCGATCTCGTCAGCGTCGCCAACACGACGGCCAACACCACCGGTCAGGCTCTAGAAGCGATCATCATCATCGGCGCCGTCTACCTGACGATCAGCCTTGCGGTTTCGGCCCTCATGAACCTCTACAACCGGCGCGTCGTTCTGCGCGGAGAAGGAAAACGATGAGCCAGATCGAACTTGCGCCGCCGGTCGCGCCCGACTGGCACCGCTGGCGTGAAGGCCTCTTCAACGATTGGGCCAATGGCCTCGTCACGCTGGCGACGCTCGCCGCAATCCTCTGGATTGCACTTCCCTTTGTCCGCTGGGCCGTCATCGATGCCGTCTGGACCGGCACCGCGGCCGATTGCGCCACGGAAACGGCGGGCGCCTGCTGGGCGTTTGTCGGCGCCAAGTTTCGTTTCATGCTCTTCGCCTTCTTCCCGCCGCCGCTGCAATGGCGCCCGGCGCTGGTGATCGCTCTCATTGCTGCGCTCCTGACCGTCTCCGCCATTCCCCGTTTCTGGAGCTTCCGCCTGGTGCCGGTCTGGTTGCTGGCGCTCGTCGGCATCTGGCTGCTGATGGCGGGGACGTCGGGCTTGGAACCGGTCTCGACCAATCATTGGGGCGGGCTGCCGATCACGCTCACAGTCTCGATCGCTGGCCTTGCCTTCGCCTTTCCGATCGCGCTGCTGCTGGCGCTTGCCCGCCAGTCGGACATGGGGCTCGTGCGCTCCCTGGCCATTGCCTTCATCGAAGTGCTGCGCGGAGTGCCGATGATCGCCGTGCTCTATGTCGCCATGCTGATCGTGCCGATGGCGCTACCGAGCGGCGCGGCCATCGACAAGCTGCTTCGGGCGCAGATCGGCGTCACCCTGTTCTTCTCGGCCTACCTCGCCGAGATCATCCGCGCCGGATTGCAGGTGATCCCGGCGGGTCAGAAGGAGGCGGCGCTGTCGCTTGGCCTCAGCCGGATCCAAATGCTCCGGCTGGTGGTGCTGCCGCAGGCGCTGCGAGCCGTCATCCCGGCCATCGTCAACCTGTCGATCGGCATCGTGCTCAACACCTCGCTGCTTGCGGTCATCGGCATCTACGATCTGCTCAATGCCGCCAAGACCTCGGCCACCGATCCTGCCTGGCTCGGCTTTTACAGCGAGGCCTATATCTTCGCGGCATTGGTCTATTTCGCCATCTGCTTTTCCGGTTCGCGCTACAGCCTGTGGCTGGAGAAGAAGCTCAACGGCGCCCATCGCCGATAGCGGCATCTGACGGGGGTTGCGTGCCACGCGCCGCCGGGCCAAGAGTGCGCCGAAGCGAAATCTGTGACCGGGCAAAGCGCATGGGACAAAAGAACATCGCCGTCATTGGCGGCGGACCGAGCGGCTTGATGGCCGCCGAGGTGCTGTCCGAGCGCGGCCACGCGGTCACCGTCTATGACAGCATGCCGACGGTCGCGCGCAAATTTCTGCTGGCCGGCAAGTCGGGCCTGAACATCACCCATTCGGAGCCCTATACGGCCTTTGCGCAGCGCTTCGGCAATGCCTCGCCGCGATTGCGTGCGGCGCTGGACGCCTTCACGCCCGATGACATCAGGCAATGGGCGGCAGACCTCGGAACCAGGACCTTCGTCGGCTCCTCGGGCCGTGTCTTCCCGGAGGTGATGAAGGCGTCGCCGCTCCTGCGCGCCTGGCTCAAGTCGCTGGAAAGCCGAGGCGTTCGTATCCTGACGCGGCACCACTGGACTGGCTTTGAAGGCAAAGCACCCGCGTTCGATACCCCGGACGGCAAGACGCTTGTCAGCGCAGATGCGACTCTGCTCGCCCTCGGCGGCGCCAGCTATCCGCGTCTCGGGTCGGATGCCGCCTGGGTTTCCTGGCTGGAACAGAGGGACGTGTCTGTCGCCAAATTCCAGCCCGCCAATTGCGGCTTCGACGTCGACTGGAGCGAGACCTTCCGCGATCGCTTTGCTGGCGCCGCGCTGAAGGGCGTCACCGCAACGTCGGAAGCCGGCACCGTCCCGGGCGAATTCGTCATCAGCAGGACCGGCATCGAAGGCAGCCTCGTCTACGCCCATACGAGCGCGCTCAGGGACCGGCTGTCGCGCGGCGAACTGGCCTACCTGGTGGTCGACCTCACCCCGGGACGTGGCGTCGGGAAATTGGCAAAAGAGCTTGGCCGCCTCGACACCAAGACCAGCTTTTCCAACCGCCTGCGCAAGGGGGCCGGGCTCGAAGGGGTGAAAGCGGCGCTGCTGCGTGAGGTTTCGCCTGATGCCGCGCGCTTGCCGCCTCCAGAACTTGCGGCCTTGATCAAGGCGTTGCCAATCCCGCTCATCCGCCCACGCCCGATCGCCGAGGCCATCTCCTCCGCCGGCGGCATCGCCTGGTCCGCGATCGATGACGAATACATGTTAAGAGCGCTGCCCGGCACCTTCGTCGCCGGCGAAATGATCGATTGGGAAGCGCCGACCGGGGGCTATCTGCTGACCGCCTGCTTTGCCACAGGCCGTGCGGCGGCTCGCGGCCTCGATCGTTGGCTTAACCGGCCAGCATAAAAGATCGCCGCGCCTTTGGCAGGCGCGGCGATGGTTTCAGGTGGCGTCAAAGCCTTACTGGTCGTTCAGCACCAACCCCTTGGTCAGCTCCAGCGCCTGGCGCTCGAAGAGACCGCGGTAGATGCCACCGTCGAGGCGGATCAGCGCGTCGTGCGTGCCCTCCTCGGTAATCCGGCCGTGGTCGAAGACCAGCAGCCGGTCGAGCGCCCGCACCGTCGAGAGCCGGTGCGCGATGACGAGCGTCGTGCGCCCCAGCATCAGCCGCTCCATCGCCTGCTGGATCAGCACTTCCGATTCCGAATCGAGGCTCGATGTCGCCTCGTCGAGGATCAGGATCGGTGCGTCCGCGAGGAACGCGCGGGCAATTGCGATGCGCTGGCGCTCGCCGCCCGAGAGCTTGACCCCGCGTTCGCCCACCAGCGTGCCGTAACCTTTCGGCAGAGCCGTGATGAAGTCGTGGGCGCTCGCAAGCCTTGCCGCCTTCTCGATCTCGCTCTGCGTGGCGTCCGGCCGCGCATAGGCGATGTTCTCCGACAGAGAGCGATGGAACAGGATCGGCTCCTGCTGGACGATCGCGATCTGCTGGCGCAACGACGTCTGCGTCACCGATGCGATGTCCTGACCATCGATCCGGATCTCGCCGGCCTTCAGGTCATGCAGACGCTGGATCAGCTTGACGAAGGTCGTCTTGCCCGAACCTGAGTGCCCGACAAGACCGACGCGTTCGCCCTCCCGGATCGTCACCGAGAAGCGGTCGTAGAGCGGCTTGCGGTGCGCACCGTAGTGGAACGTCACATCCTTGAACTCGATGCGGCCGTCGGTGATGCGGATCGGCTTGGCATCCGCCTTGTCGTCGATGCCGAGCGACTGGCCATGGATGTCGACAAGCTCTTCCATGTCGTTGATCGAGCGCTGCAGGTTGCGGATGTGCTGCCCGACTTCACGCAGGTAACCCTGCAGGATGAAGAACGAGGTAAGCACGAAGGTGATGTCGCCGGCCGTCGCCTGGCCTTTCGACCAGAGGAACAGCGCAAAGCCGATCACCGCCGCGCGCAGGATGAGCAGCATGGCGCCCTGCGACGTGCCGTTGGTCGTGCCGCGGATCCAGGTGCGGCGCGTACGGTCACGCCATTTGGCGAGCACCTTGGCAAGGCGTGCGTCCTCGCGGCTTTCGCCGCCAAAACCCTTGACGACGATGTTGCAGCTCACGGCATCGGCGAGCGCCCCGCCGAGCTTGGTGTCCCACCGGTTGGCAAGGCTTGCCATCGGCGCGACGTAACCGAGCGACAGCACGATCGTCATCAGGATGAAGACGATCGACCCGATACCGATGATGACGCCCATCATCGGCCAGTAGAACGACATCAGGATTGTCGATCCGACCAGCATCACGACGGACGGAAACAGGGCGACGAGCAAGGTGTCGTTCAAGAGATCGAGCGCCCACATGCCGCGGGTCACCTTGCGAACCGTCGATCCGGCAAAGCTGTTGGCATGCCAGTCGGTCGAGAAGCGCTGGATGCGGTAGAAGGCAGCCGACGCGATGTCGGTCATCATCTTGAGGGTCAGATCGGTGACCCCCAGGAAGGTGAGGTGCCTGAGAATGATCGCGCCGAGCGACAGCGCCATCAGCATCCAGAAGGCGGCAAGCGCCGCATCCCAGGCAAGCTGATCGGTCGCCACACCGGAAACGACGGCATCGACGAGCCGGCCCGAATAGAGCGGCGTCAGGACGTCAGCGAGCGTCGACAAGAGAACCATGCCGAGAATGACGCTGATGCGCAGCGGCTGCGCTTTCCAGTGAGACCAGGTGAATCCAAGAACGCTGCGGAACGCACCGCCGCGCAGGTCAATACGAGTAAAAGCCATAACAATCGCCCGATGCGCGACGCATCGGCCTCAAACAAGATCAGAATGGAATATGCCGTTAAAAGGAACCCAGCTTCCGATGCGGCATCATTGGAGTGACCGAATCCTCCGGAGAGGAAGGGCCAAGGTCAGCGAAACGAAATCCGACCTGGAAAAGACGAAAAGGCGAAAATGCCCTTCCCGGCCCAGTTCAAGACTGCACGCCGCCCCGTAGGGAGAAAGAAAAAGCTGGCATCTTTTGAAACCTCCCTGATTGGTTGCCGGAAGACGACCTATAGGCGAATCGCGCGCCCCGCCAAGTGCAGAAATCTTGCCATGGCGCCAATCGTCGCGGCTGCGACCTGTTTGCAACAGTCTCCGACACGCCTCCCGGGGTTTACGGCGGTGGGCTCTTCGTAGCAGAGTACGCCGCGATCGCCGACCGTGCATGCACGAAACGGCGGCATCTTGGGGAGGGTCCGCGACAACCGGCACCGGCAATGACCGGACGGCGATGCGCGGTGGGAGTGAATTGACAAGGTTCCGGTTCGATATCGTCGCGGCACTGCTGCCGCTGATCACACTTGGCTTCATAGCGTTTGCAGGGCCCGCGCGTGCTGTCGAGAAGCAGGAACTCGTGGTGGTCACCTCCTACCCGCCCTCCTTCTTCGAGCCCTTTCGCGCCGCTTTCGAACGCGCCAATGCCGACATGCGGGTGACGATCGTGCAGCGCAACACGGCGAGCGCCAGCCGCTTCGTCATTGAGAAGGCGGACGTGCCGGCCGACATCTTCTGGGCCTCGGCGGCCGATGCCTTCGAGCTCTTGAAACGCAACGGAAGCCTGCGCCCGATCGCGCCACGCAACACCGGCGCACCGGATCATGTCTTCGGTTATCCCGTGAACGACCCACAGGGCTACTATCTGGGCTTCGCGCTGTCGGGCTACGGCTTCGTCTACAATCCCGCCCATCTCGCCCGGAGCAAACTGCCCGTGCCGGAGGACTGGCAGGATCTGCTGAACCCCGTCTATTCCGGCCAGATCGGCATCACCACGCCTTCCCGCTCGGGCACGACGCACCTGATCGTCGAAGCCTTGCTGCAAACCTACGGCTGGGAGAAAGGCTGGGCGATGCTGTCGCAGCTCGGCGGCAATCTCTCAACGGTTACCGCCCGCAGCTTCGGGGTTGCTTCGGGCGTGGCGCAGCGGCGCTTCAGCATCGGCATCACCATCGATTTCCTCGCCACCTCGCCGGATTTCGCCGGCGCCGGCAATGTCTTCGTCCTGCCGCCCGACACCGTGTTCGTGCCGGCAAGCATCGGCATTCTGTCCCGGGCGCGCAACGTGCCGGGAGCCGAACGCTTCGTCGATTTCGTGCTTTCGGAGGCTGGCCAGAAACTCCTGCTGTCGCCGGCAATCGCCCGTATTCCCGTCAATCCAGCGCTCAACAGCGGCCTGCTGCCGCAGGAAGACGGCGAGCGCCTGCTGAAATCCGGCGGCTTCGACGCCGCCCTGTCGGCGCGCAGATATGGCCTCGTCAATCTGATTTTCGACGACTATATCGTGCGCCGCCGGGCAACCCTTGCCCGCCTGTGGAAGAGGGCTGCGGATCTGGAGGCGATGAACATCGAAGACGCGCAACGGCTGAGCATGCTGGCTCGGGCGCGGCGGCTATTGGGTCAGCCTCCGCTTTCGGCAAGCGAAGTCGCCAATGTTGCTGAGGCCCTGCAAGGCGAATGGCCCCGCGGCGTCGCCCGCTCCCCTGCCCACGCAGAACTCGCGAGCCGCCTGCGCGCACTGATCGAACAGAACCTCAACGAGGCGGAGCAGCTGCTCTCCTCGGCGGCGCGATCTGGCGGTCCCGTCAATCTCCATCCGTGGCGGCAGTGACGATGGCGGTTCTCGAAACGACCGCACAGCAGCCGCGCTGGCGCTTCGGTATCGGCGCCCGCCTCGTGCTGGCCTTTGTCGCGATCGTCGGGCTCGCTGTCGGCGCCTGCCTGGTCGGTTGGCTTTCCTACGAGCGGCTGTCGGGCGAACTGTCGCGCATGGCGGATGAGCAGATGCCGCAGCTCGCCTTCGCGTCGCGACTCTCCAAGGCCGGGGCCGACATCGGCTCCGTGACGTCGGTACTTGCCGGCGCCGAAAGCCGCGCCGAGTACAACGAGATCCGCGCCGTCTACGCGACGCGCCTCCAGACCCTTCGCGCCCTGCTCGAAGAAAACACGGCGCAGTCGAGCACGGCGGCGCTGCTGCCGCTCGCCGAGGCCATCGGCACCAATCTGAAAAAGATCGACCTTGCCGCGGGCAAGCGCTTCACGCTGCGCGAGGCGATGCGGTCGGACATCGACGAGTTGCGCTGGGTCCAGGCCGATCTTCTGGAAGAGGCCGATCCGTTGGTCGACGATATCCGCTTCAACATCGAAGCGGAGACCCGCAAGGGTCAGGGTGCGGCCGCACTCGCCGAACAGCACAAGAGCGAAGCGCTGCTGACCGTCGTCTCCCAGGCGAACCTTGCGACAGGCCTGATCGGTCGGCTGGTCAACGCCACGACCGAAGAGGAAATGCAGGAGACCAACGCCTTTCTCGGCGACAGCGCCGACGAACTGGCAAGCCGCATCCGCTCGCTCGACAGCTGGCCCGACAGCATCACCGTTCGGCAGCTTGCCGGGCGCATTCTCGACCAGTCCAACGCCTCGACGGGCATACCCAATCGCAAGCGCTCGGAAATGCTGCAGGCCAGCACACTTGCCGAACTTGCCGGCGAAAACGGCCGGCTCGTCGAGGAGCTTGGCCGCAAGATCGAAACGGAAGTGATCGCGATCGAGGCAAGCGCCGGGGACGCCGCCCGGCGCGCGGCTGCGGCAATCGAGACCGGGCGAAGCCTGCTGGTCGCGATCGCCATTCTCTCGGTGCTTGTCGCAAGCGCGATCGGCTACTTCTACGTCCACCGCAACCTCATTGCCCGTATCCGCCTGCTGGCGACGGCCGCCGGCGCGATCAGCGGGGGCCGGCACTCCACGGCGATCCCGCCGCCCGAGGCCGACGAACTCGGCGACCTCTCGCGTGCGCTCACCCTCTTTCGCCAGACCCGCGACGAGCTGATCCAGTCGGCAAAGCTTGCGGCCCTCGGCCAGATGGCGGCCGGCATCGGCCACGAACTCAATCAGCCTCTAGCCGCCCTTCGCGCCCATATTCACAGCGCCGCCACTCTAATCGGCCGCGGCAAGGGCGAGCAGGCCGTCAAAAACCTCGACAAGATGAAGGGGCTGACGGGACGCATGGCAGACCAGATCAGCCATATCCGCCGCTTTGCCCGGCGGCCGGACGCGCAGCTGCGGCCGGTCGATCTCACCGCGGCGGTGCGGGACGCCCTCAGCCTGCTCGAACACCGTTTCGAGGAGGAGAACGTCGCCCTCGATCTTTCGTTGCCGCAGGACAGTTCGGCAATGGTCATGGCCGAACCGGTCCGGCTCGAGCAAGTCGCCGTCAATCTCGTCGGCAACGCGCTCGACGCCGTCGCTGGCCAGCCACTTCGGCGCGTGAGCGTCAGCGTTGAAGTCACCGGCGGCGTCGCCCGGCTGATCGTCGGCGATACCGGGCACGGCATCGCCGCGGAAAACCTGCCAGCCGTGTTCGATCCCTTCTTCACCACCAAGCCGGCAGGCTCGGGGCTCGGTCTCGGCCTGTCGATCTCCTACAACATCGTCAAGGATTTTGGCGGCGACATCACGATCCTCGACACCGGCCCGGCCGGCACACGATTCCTCGTATCCCTGAAAGGCCCGGAATGAGACCGGAAGCGGACATCATCCTGATAGACGACGACGCCAGCGTGCTTGAGGCCTGCTGCCAGGTGTTGGAACTGGAGGACTTCACAGTCTCCCCGCACGGTTCCGTCGTCGCGGCGTTCGCCGGCCTTCGCGCCGACAGCGACACCGTCATCGTCTCGGATGTGCGCATGCCCGATCATGACGGCTTCGACCTGGTCGCCGCCGTGCGCAAGGTCGATCCCGATATCCCGATCGTGCTGATGTCCGGACATGGCGATATCCCGATGGCGCTGCGTGCGATGCGCGAAGGCGCCTGGGATTTCCTGGAGAAGCCAGCCGATCCGGTGCACCTGATCGAAACCGTGCGCCGGGCCCGCGATCACCGTCGCCTGCTGCTGGAAAATCGGCGGCTGCGCCTCTCCGTCGACAAGGACGGCTGGGAGACGCGGCTGATCGGCCATTCGGCGCCGATGGTGGCGCTGCGCGAAAAGCTGCAGCGCATCGCTGCCGCCTCCGCCGACGTGCTGATCATCGGCGATACCGGCACCGGCAAGGAAGTGACCGCAAGGGCGCTGCACGATTTCAGCGGCCGCAAGGGCCGTTTCGTCGCCGTCAACTGCGGCGCCATCCCCGAGACCATGCTCGAATCCGAGCTTTTCGGCCATGAGGCCGGCGCCTTTACCGGCGCGCGCGAAAAGCGCATCGGCAAGATCGAATATGCCGATGGCGGCACGCTGTTTCTCGACGAGATCGAGTCCATGCCGATCGCAGCCCAGGTGCGGCTGCTACGCGTCCTGCAGGAGCGCGTCATCGAACGGCTCGGATCGAACGTCGAACTGCCAGTTAACATCTGTGTGGTGGCGGCAACGAAAGCCGACCTGCACGATGCCGCGCGGCGGGGAGAATTCCGCGAAGACCTCGCCTACCGCCTCGACATCGCCCGGGTCGAACTGCCGCCGCTCGCGCGCCGCAAGGGCGATGTCGGCCTCCTGTTCCAGCACTTCCTCAGCCTTGCCGCAAAGCGCCAGGGGCGCACTGCGCCGCCGGTCGGCGTCGATCTGCTGGCCGATCTCAACGCCCGGCCCTGGCCCGGCAACGTGCGTGAACTGCGCAATGTCGCGGAACGCTTCGTGCTCGGGCTCGAAGAGCGCCCGGACAGCGAAGCCACGACCGCAGGCGGCGAGACGCTGGAAGCGCAGATGGACCGGCTGGAGCGGACCATCATCATCAACAGTCTCGCCAGACATGAGGGCCGCGTGGGTGCGACCGCCGATGCGCTCGGCATTTCCCGCAAGACGCTCTATCTGAAGATGCGCAAGTTCGACATCGACGCCCGGGCCGATGGCGACGACGGGTAATGTTACCCTTTTGACCCCGCCTCGCCCGCCCCGATGTTACCCTTCTTACCCATTCCGACGTGAAACTGGCTGGTTTTGCGGGGTTTTTCGATCTGGCACGGGCCTTGCTCTCAATAGGACAGCCGCCAAGCACTGGCGGTCTATTGGGAGGAGATACCTATGTTGAAAACCATCGCAGCAGCGATGCTGATGTCGGCTGCCTTTATCGTGACGGCCCACGCCCAGGACGGCGGCAAGGTGACGATCGTCACTTCGTTCTCCAAGGACGTGACCGATCCGTTCAAGGCGGGCTTCGAGGCCGCCAATCCCGGCTTTACCCTCGACGTCCAGAACAAGAGCACCAGCTCGGGCGTGAAATACATCGACGAGACCAAGGTCAACAACCAGGTCGACCTGTTCTGGGCGTCGGCGCCTGACGCCTTCGACAGCCTGAAGAGCAAGGAACTCCTGGCGAAGTTCACCCCGTCGGTGACGGGCCTGCCCGAAAAAGTCGGCTCCTATCCGGTCAACGATCCGGACGGCTTCTATTTCGGCTTTGCCGCGTCGGGGTACGGCATCATGTCGAACGACCGCTACCTGGAAGCCAACAACCTGCCGAAGCCCGCCGAATGGGGCGACCTCGCCAAGCCGGAATACTTTGACCACGTCGCCATCGCCGCCCCGTCGCGCTCCGGCACCACGCACCTGACGATCGAGACGATCCTGCAGGGCGAAGGCTGGGACAAGGGCTGGGGCACGCTCAAGGGCATCGGCGGCAACCTGCAGCAGGTCACCGAGCGCTCCTTCGGCGTTCCGGACGCCGTCAACTCCGGCCAGACCGGCATCGGCATAGTCATCGACTTCTTCGCCTTCTCGGCCCAGGCGAGCGGCTTCCCGGTGAGCTTCGCCTATCCGTCGGTCACGACGGTCGTGCCGGCCAATATCGGCATTGTCGCCAATGCCCCGAACCAGGCCGGCGCCGAGGCCTTCGTCAACTACATCCTGTCGGAGAAGGGCCAGGAAGTCCTGCTCGAGCCGGCGATCCGTCGCCTGCCGATCAACCCGGCGCTCTACGCCAAGGCGCCCGAAGGCTTCCCGAACCCGTTCAAGGATCCGCGCTTCCAGTCGATGATCACCTTTGACAGCGACGTCTCGAAGAAGCGCACGGATGTCGTCGACACGCTGTTCGACCAGCTCATCTCCTTCCAGCTCGAAAACCTGAAGGGCGCCACCCAGGCGATCCATGCGGCCGAAAAGGCGCTCGCTGCCAACGAACAGCCGGCGGCCCGCGCGCTTCTTGACGAAGCCAAGGCCCTGGCTGCCGCCATGCCGATCACGGCGGAGGAGGCAGCCAGCAAAGAAACGCGCGACGCCTTTACCGGCGGCGAAGAGAAGACCGCACGCCAGGCGGAACTGGAGCAGAAGTGGGCCGCGTTCGCGACGGAGAAATATGCCGCCGCCAAGGCCAAGGCTGAAGAAGCCCTGAACCTCGTCTACTAACGTGCGACAGCGACCGCCTGCCCGACTGGCGGGCGGTCATGCTCCCAAAACATCATAGCTTCGCCGACCTTGGCGCGCCTTGCGCGCGCCCGGTTGGCCGAACTCACTCCGGAGTCTGCCCCATGGCGCTCGTCGCTTCCGTTCCCATCAGGCCCGCCGCGGCCAAACCAGGCCAGATCCTGGCGGTCTCGGTGATCGCCCTGTTCCTGGCGATCTTCCTGGTCATCCCCGCCGGCACTGTCATCTACACCGCCTTCACCGAGAAGGGCACCGGTGCGCTGACCATCGTCAACTTCATCGACTTCTTCAACACCGACCTCTTCCGCCGGTCCTTCTTCAATTCGGTCTATGTGTCCGGCATGTCGGTCGTCTGGGCGAGCGCCATTGCGCTGCCGCTCGCGGTGCTCACGACCCGCTTCGACTTCCGCGGCTCGCTCATCATCCAGACGCTCGGCTTCGTGCCCCTGATCATGCCGCCCTTCGTCGGCGCGGTGGCGATGCAGCTTCTCTTCGGCCGCAACGGCACGGTGAACCTGCTTCTCAACGACTGGTTCGGCATCCGCATCCCCTTCATGGAGGGGCTGAACGGCGTCATCTTCGTGCAGTCGCTGCACTATTTCCCCTTCATCCTGATCAACCTGTCGACCAGCCTGCGCAATATCGACCGGTCGATGGAGGAAGCTGCCCAGAACCTCGGCTCCTCCGGCTTCCGGCTCTTCCGTCGCATCGTCTTTCCGCTTGCCATGCCCGGCTATCTCGCCGGCGCGTCGCTCGTCTTCGTCAAGGTCTTCGACGATCTGGCGACACCGCTGCTCCTCAACGTCAAGGACATGCTGGCGCCGCAGGCCTATCTCCGCGTCACCTCGGTCGGCCTCACCGACCCGATGGGCTACGTCATCTCGGTCATCCTCATCGCGGTCTCGATCTTCGCCATGTGGCTTTCGGCGGTCGCCATGCGCGGCAAGGACTATTCGACCGTGCAGCGAGGCGGCGGCGGCCTTTCCAGGCGCAAGCTCAGCTGCGGCGAAAGCGTCATCGCCTATGGCGTCGTTGCTCTGATCCTTCTCCTGGTGCTCTCGCCACACATCGGCCTGCTGCTGCTGTCCTTCGCAACCGTCTGGTCGTTCAGCCCGCTGCCGGACGCCTATACCGTTGCGCATTACGGCCGCGTCTTCGGCGAAAGCTCGCTCTACATCAAGAACACGCTGATCTACGCCAGCCTTGCCGGCCTGATCGACGTGGTGATCGGCGGCGCCATCGCCTATCTGGTGCTGCGCACCAAGGTCGTCGGCCGTCGCTGGCTCGATTGGGCGGCCACTGCAGCGCTCGCGATCCCCGGCGTCGTGCTCGGCATCGGCTATCTCCGGACCTTCTACGGCATCACGCTGCCCGACGGCACACCGCTTGCAACGCTCTGGGTCATGGTGGTTTTGGCGCTTGCCATCCGCCGCCTGCCTTATGCGCTGAGGGCCTGCTACGCCGCCCTGCAACAGGTGTCGGAATCGCTCGAAGAAGCCGCCGAAAACCTCGGCGCGACCAAGCAGCGGACCATCCGCCGCATCGTCTTGCCGCTGATGACCGGCGGCCTGCTTGCCGGTTTCGTCACCAGCTTCTCGACGGCCGCCGTCGAGCTCTCGGCGACGCTGATGCTGATCCAGAGCAATTCGGACGCGCCGATCGCCTACGGGCTCTACGTCTTCATGCAATCGCCGGCCGGTCGCGGTCCGGGTGCGGCCCTCGGCGTCATCGCCGTGATCATGGTCGCGCTCTGCACGCTCCTGTCCCACTACGTCATCGAGCGCCGCCAGAAGGCGCTCGGGACGGCAAAATAATTCGGGAGGAAACAATGACAGTGAACATCAACAGCGCCGCACTCGCCGCCGGCCCCGCCAAGGCGATCAGCATCAGTGACGTCAATCTCTACTACGGCGCGCTGCACGTCCTGAAGAACATCAATCTCGAAATACAGCCGGGGGAATTCTTCGCCTTTCTCGGCCCGTCCGGCTGCGGCAAGACCACGCTTTTGCGGCTGATCGCCGGCTTCAACAACGCCCGTCAGGGCAAGGTCGTGATCGGCGGACAGGACGTGCTCGACATGCCCGCATGGAAGCGCGACATCGGCATGGTCTTCCAGTCCTACGCGCTCTGGCCGCACATGACCGTCGCCGCCAATGTCGCCTTCGGCCTTGAAGAACGGCGCCTGCCACGCGCCGAGGTCGACCGTCGGGTCAAGGCGGCGCTGGACCTCGTCGGCCTCAAGCACCTCGCTGATCGCCGCCCGTCGCAACTTTCCGGCGGCCAGCAGCAGCGCGTGGCGCTCGCCCGCACCATCGCGATCGAACCGAAGGTGCTGTTGCTCGACGAGCCGCTGTCCAACCTCGACGCCAAGATGCGTGTCGAAGTCAGGCGCGAGCTGCGCGAGTTGCAGCAGCGGCTGCAACTGACGACGATCTTCGTCACCCACGACCAGGAAGAGGCCAACACCGTCTGCGACCGGATCGCCGTCTTCAACGAGGGCAGCATCCAGCAGGTGGGAACGCCGATGGGGCTCTACGAGAAGCCGACCAACCTCTTCGTCGCCAACTTCCTCGGCACGGCCAACATTCTCGACGGCAAGGTGGCCGGCAGCGGCGCTACCAGAAGCTTCGAGGTCGTGGGCGGCGGCTCCATCCCGATCCCTGCGGGGACCGAGGTCCCCGCAGGCGCCAAGCTCATCTTCCGGCCGCAATATGCGACGATTGGCAGCCTCGAGCCCGGCGCTGTCGCGCTCGAGGGCATCATCGCGCATCGCGAGTTCCTGGGCGCGACCGTGCGCTATGGTGTCAGGATTGGGGCGGCGACGGTGCTGATCGACGCGCCGTTCCATTCCGGCGACGCGCTTCTCGAACCCGGCGCGACGACGACGCTCGGCCTCAAGCCGTCGTCGGCGCAATGGCTCGCCCACTAGAGCATACGACGCGCGTCCGCCGGTCTCGCCGGCGGGCGCCAGCTTCCCCATTTCAAGCAGCGCCAGATCGCTGACACCCGAGTTCCGCATGAAAAGAGATCTTCCAAGCCTCATCCTCATCCGCCACGGCGAAACCCAATGGAACGTCGCCGGCCGCCTGCAGGGCCGCAAGGACACGCCGCTGACCGCCAATGGCGTGCGCCAGGCACTCGCCGTCGGCCTGCGCCTTGCCGAACGGATCGCCGACGAGGAAAAGAACCTGACCTTCTGGGTGAGCCCGCTCAGCCGCGCCCGCCAGACCGCATCGATCCTCGCCGACACCTGGTCGATCCCCTTCGATCGTTTTGCCGAGGCGGCTGCCCTTGCCGAACGCTCCTATGGCGCCTGGGAAGGGCTGGCCCATGACGAGATCGAGCGCGATCTTGCCGATCAGTACGATGCGCACAGCGCCGACCCGTTCGACTATTCGATGCCGGGCGGCGAAAGCCGGACGGCGCTTTCAGCGCGCCTTCAGGCCTGGCTCGACACGCTCGACCGCGGCCGCCGCCATGTCGTCGTCACCCATAGCGGTTGCCTCAGGGCCCTGCGCGGCATCTACACCGCCGCCTCGCGCGACGAGATTCTTGCCTATCGCGAGCCGCAGACCGCCTCGTTCCTTCTGACCCAGGGTCGCGAGACCATGCTCGACGTGCCCCTCAACATCCTGCGCGCCCTTGGCTGCGATGGCGCAGGAAGGACCGTCTGGATCTGATCGACAAGGCCGCCGCAACCAACCCGAAGGAACGCCGCGCATGGAAACCATGCGCGGCGTTCGATGTTCAGAGCGATGTGTTGCCGCCTCAGAAACTCACCTTCAGCTTGGCGTTGACGCCGTGGTCGGAAACGCCTGAGGCGATCTGGCCGGTGTAGTTGACGCCGAAGGTCGCGGCCGGAGCGATCTGGAAGTCGATGCCCGCTTCGACGAGTGCCGCATCCCGGGCAATCGGCGCACCGCCGACGGTAAAGCCCTGGCCGCCGGCAAAGGCAAGCGTGGAGGTCGGCACGACATCGCCGAAGGCATGGCGCCAGCCGACGGTGCCGCTCAGAACCGCCGCCGTTTCGCCGAAAGAAACGTCGGTCGAGGTGCGCACGCCAATCGTCGTGAAGGTCGTGTCGTTGTTGTTCGAGCGGCCGGAGAGCGCCGCTGCCCCGCCCTTTTCACGGAAACCGTCCGTGTCGAGGTTGAGATAGGCGAGATTGGCGAAGCCTTCGAAATCGAAGCGACCGGCACTCGCGGCATAGCTCGCCTCGCCGAAGATCTGGGCGGTGCGGGCGTCATAGGCCGCCGACAGGCTGTCGTCGAAACCGCCGAAGGACACGCTGCGCGTCGTTTCGATGCGATGCCAGCTGTAGGTCGCACCCGCCGTCAGCGACAGCGCGCCAAGCCCGGTCCCGGCATAGGCACCGATGTGGTAGTTGTCGCTGTCCCCGGAGGAATGACGGTCGACCACATCGAAGGACGAGCGGCTGTAGCCGCCGAAGAGACCGGCGCGCCAGTTGTCGCCGACGAGGCCATCGGCGCCCATGAGAAAGCCGCCGACGTTACGCTGGAAGCCCGCCGCATTGCCGTTGCCATCCGTATCGCCCCAGGTGCCGAAGGCCTGGCTCCAGAAGGCGAAGCGGTCCGTATCGGCCGCAACGCTTTCGATGCCGCCTTCGCCATAGGCAAGCACTGGCGTCGCCTTGGTGCTGTCATCGCCGAAAGCCGCGCGGATGCGGTTGGTGGCTGCAGCGTTCAGGAGCAGGCCGTCCTGCAGCAGCATACCCTTGGTCGAGGCATGGATTTCACCCGAGAGCTGGTCGAAGGCAAAACGCGCCTGCGCGCGGTCGAGGTTGGTGAGCGCCGAATAGGCTGCATTGGAGAAGCCGAGGCTTTCTGCGGCGATCGCCGTTGCCCGCTGGTTGGCGGTTTCCGTGACATCCGCGAAGCGGATGTCGTTGCGGCTGAGTGTCAGCGTCACGTTGTTGGCGTCGTAGCCGAGCGTCGGATCGAGGAAGACGAGGCTCGATGCGACGTCGGCAAAGGTACCGGTCACGCCGCCGGCCGCCGTCAGGATCGTGTAGTTGGTCTGCGGCGCATAGCTGCCATTGGCTGCGAGCGCCAGGACAGAGCCGCCGTTGAGCGTCGCCTTGCCTGACGCGACGATCTTGTCGCTCTCGCCCTTGTCGTTGGCCTCGACCTCATAGGTCGAGCCCGCTGCAAAAATAATATCTCCGGCAACGTTGAGCGTGCCGATCGAATTGCCGGGGGCAATCACGCCGCCGTCGGCAATCGTGATGCTGCCGAACGTCCCGATGCCGCCGATGGTGCCGTCCTTTTCGATGGTGAGCCCTGAAGACGAGGCGATCGACCCTTGCACCGAAAGCAGGCCGGACTTGACCACGGTCGCGCCGGTATAGGTGTTCTGGCCGTTAAGCACGAGCGCGCCGGGGCCGAGCTTGGTGAGACCGCCGCTGCCGCTGATCGCCTTGTTGACGGCAACCACGTTGGCGGCGTCCGCCACGTCGAGCGCGCCACCGGCACCTTCGAGAACGATATCGCGGTCGATCTGATGCATGTCGCGACCGGCGATCCTGAGGGCCCCGCCATCGAGCCTCAGCTTCGCTGCTGCGCTGCCAAGCGCAGCGTCCTCTTCGACGACAACGGTACCTCCGTCGGTCACCAGCGTTTCGTCGATGAACGAATGATCGTCGATGCAATAGTCGCGGATCGCCTGCTGGAAGCGCGGATCGCTGCTCTTGCAATCAAGCAGCGTCTTCTTCTCCTGGTCGGTCAGACCGGCCAGAATTGGCAGGCCGTTCTCGTCGGCGATCTGGCCGAGATAGACGTCGTTGCGCATGTTGTTGCGGCTAAGGTTGAAGACCTTGCCCTTCTCGGCGAAGGTCGATGCTTCATCGCCCCAGACGATCCGGGTCCTGGCCGTCGCTGTCGCCGGATCCGTGTAGTTCTGCAGCACCGGACCGACCCAGCGCACCGTGTGCGCAACCGGCTCGTGGTCCGAAAGCGGCGTCTTCGATCCATCCGGATTGGTCACGTAGCTGACGTCGGTGATGACGCCCGAATAGGGATCCTTCGGATCGTCGGCGAGCGTCCACCACTTGCCGAAAGGACGAGACGCCAGGAAGTGATCGATCTTGACCCGGTGCCAGCTTGCCCAGGTGTTGGTGGCGTCTTCGCCGTGCGACGGCCAGGTGACACTGCCGTCGTTCAAGCCATGCGGCGAGAACTGCTCGCGCTCGTTTGGAAGCTGCAAGATCTGGAACTGCTTCTTCAGGATGTTCATCGTCTGCGGCAGGTTGCCGGCAACCGGGTACATCTCGTCGGCAAAGAGGCCAGAGGGAACGGTCGAGCCGTTGATCGCCGAAGCACTCTTGCCCTTCCACTCAGCGATATAGGCGTCGAGCTTCTGCTGATCCTTGGCATAGTCGCGCAAGAGGCTCAGATAGAAGCTGTTGCTCGGGCTCTTGACGTAGGTCTTCAGCAGCAATTCCTGCTGGCTGATCGAATGCAGGCCGCGTTCCGAGACATCGCCGGCATTGAAATCACCGGTGAGGATGATCGGCCGCGTCTCGGACTTCGCCCATTGATTAATGCCCTTGGCCTCGCTGATGCGGGTCGTCGGCGGGTCGTAATAGTTGAGGTGCGTGGTGCCGACGATCACCTGCGGCTTGCTGACGGTCGGATCGACCACCGTATAGGTCACGATGTCGCCGAGTGTGCTGGCGCCGAAGGTGCCGGGGAGACGCGAGAACACGCCGGTATCGCTGTCCTGGCGCGTCGCATAGGTGCCAAGGCCCGCATTCTTCAGGATGCCGGGAATGTCGCGTGCGTAGGTGCTGTTGGCGCGGAACTCCTGGAAGGTCAGGATGTCGTAGTTCCCCTTGACGAAGAAGTCCGACATCACGCTCGGGTTGGCCTTGAAGCGGTCCAGCCAGGTGTTGAGCGTCAGGATCTTCATGCTGTCGTCGGCGGCGCGCGCCTCGGCCGCCGAGTGCGTCAGGCTCGTTCCGCACAGAAGGATCGCCGTCGCCAGGCGCAACGGTTGCGCAAGGCGCGCAAAAGCCCGCACCCCGCGGAGGTGGTGTCCACGTTGTCTCATATCTTGCTCCAATGTCGCGATGCGAACACGCTCCGTCACAAGACCTTCATGGCGATGGTATTGATGTGCGGAAGAGTTCACTGAAATGTACGATTACGGACATTAAGCGAGTCAAATGTCAGTTTTACAACATTTCATGGGGCGCCATAAAATTTCGCGCGGCCCATAGGTGCTGCGCTGATTTCCTTGGAGATCGGCGTCGGCCCTATGGTAGCAAAGCGTGCTGAGGGGCAATCAGGATGAGGGTGATGGACGATCGGGATATTTCGGATGGGGACAAGAAGACGCGCCGGCAGGCGCAGCTTCTCAGCCACCTCGAGAAGAACCACTATATCTCGATCGAGGAGATCACCGGCCTGTTCGGCGTCACCACCCAGACGGCACGGCGCGATATCATGGCGCTCGAACAGGAGGGCAAGGTGCGGCGCCTGCACGGCGGCGCGACCATTGCGACTCCGGTTGATCCCAACATCTACCGCCAGCGGCGCATCGACAACGCGGAGGTGAAGGAACGCATCGGGCAACTGACCGCCGAGCTTGTTGCCGACGGCGCTGCCGTCTTCCTCGACACCGGCACGACCTGCGAAGCGGTGGCGCGCGGACTGCTCAAGCGCCGCGATCTTCGTGTCGTCACCTACAGTCTGCGCGTCGCAACCACGCTCAGTGAAAGCAGCAGCTTTGCCGTCGCGGTGCCCGGCGGCTTCGTGCGGCAAGTGGATGCCGGCGTGTTTCGCGAGGAGACCGCCGACTATATCCGCAAGTTCAAATTCGACGTCGCCATCATCTCGGTCAGCGGCATCGATCAGGACGGCGATATCGGCGACGACGACCATGCCGAAGTCGCCGCCGTCTCGGCCGCGATGCGCCAGGCCGAGCAGGTGATCCTCGCCGTCGACAGCAGCAAGTTTGGCCGGCGTGCGCTGGTGCGTCTGGCTTCGCTTGCCGATATCGATGCGCTCGTAACCAATGAATTGCCGGATGAGCGTCTCGTTTCCCTGCTACGCGAACACGGCGTGAGCATTCATTGCTAGGGTCAGGACCTATTAATTTCGTTTGAGATGTGATTCAGAGTCTCCGTTGAAGGAGGTTCTGATGGGTGATTTGTTTCTGCTAAGCGAGCGCCAAATGGCTCGCATCTCTCCACATTTTCCTCTTTCACACGGGGTTGCGCGTGTCGATGACCAGCGCGTTGTCAGTGGTATCGTCTATGTGATCCGCAATGGTCTGCAGTGGAAGGATGCACCTTCGCAGTACGGGCCACATAAGACGCTCTACAACCGCTTCATTCGCTGGAGCCGGCTCGGCGTGTTCGACAGGATTTTCGCCGCTTTGGCCGGCGAAGGTCCTCAGCCTGAGCGCATCATGATCGACGCGACACATCTGAAGGCCCACCGCACCGCGGCAAGCCTTCTAAAAAAGGGGATGTTCCCCGCCGTATCGGGCGAACCAAGGGCGGACTGAACTCGAAGCTCCATGCCGTTTGCGATGATGACGGCCGACCGATCATCATGCTGCTCTCCGAGGGTCAGATGAGCGACCACAGGGGCGCCCGGATGGTGCTCGACGCGTTACCCAAGGCCGATTGCCTCATCGCCGATAAGGGCTACGACAGCACCTGGTTCCGCGAAGAGCTCCTCGCCAGGGGCATCGAGCCCTGCATTCCGTCCTCTAAAAGCCGGACGAAACCGTACGCCTACGACAAAGCTCTCTATCGCCGCAGACACAAGGTCGAGAACCTATTCGCCAAACTCAAGGATTGGAGACGCATCGCAACTCGCTACGACCGATGCGCCCACACCTTCTTTTCAGCAATCTGCATCGCAGCTTCCGTCATCTTCTGGCTGTAATTAACGAGTCCTGACCCTAGTGCAGGGGCCGAGGCGAACACTTGCCTCGGGCTTGAAACCTCTGGCACGGCACCACACATAGGTATCAACGAATTGCCCGTGGAGCCCGACGGACATGATCAACCGAAGGCTCCGGGCGTAGTTCGCGCGCAAACGCTGACCACGGATGTACTGGCAGTGTGACGCAGCGAGCGGGAAAAGGTCGGCATTGCCGACCTTTTTTGTTTTAAACGCCGGCGAAGGCTCATATGGCCGGCCCTACCAGCGAAGCGCCCAACGGCCGCCCAACGCCCCAAGCACCGTCAGCATGAGGACCGCGATCGTGTACCAGGTCGCGACGAAAAGCGGTGAATCGTCCGGGCAGTGGGCCGCGTAGAAGGTCGCGGCGATGCCGCCGGCCGCGAGCCCTGCCAGGGCGCCTGCAAGCCCGGGACGCGACGGGGCGCCATGGCGCAGTGCGAGAAGGAACAGCGCCAAGGGCGCAAGGCCGATCAGCGGAATGAAGGTCATGCAGACCAAATAGTTGGTTCCAACGAGTTTCGTCACCCAGCTACCGGATGGCACTGCAAGAAGCTCGAGCAACACACCGCCGACAACGAGCGCCGGCGCGACGGCAAGGTAGGGCACCAGCTTGCGCGGATCCGCGTCGGGCCATGCGGCAACGCGCATGGCCGCAAAAGCGGCCGTGGCGAGCGCGATAGTCACCACGAATTTGAACAGGAACCGCACCGTCTCGGCGGCAGCGGCGATATCCGGCCGCGGCCCGAGCAGGATCGAGAACACGACACCGGCAAGGACGAGTGCGCCGATGGCGACGCCGGACCATACGGTGTTCATCGGCAGGCCGGGTCGCCGATTGTCCGCTGCGAGAGCCTTGATGAGGTCGTTCGTGTCCATGGTTAGTTTCGTCCAAATCGGCGGGCGATTGCAGCAAGGCCTCGGTGAAGCGCCACCCGAACCGCCGTTTCATTCATGTCCAGTTTCTGCGCCGTCTCAGCCACCGTGAAACCCTCGATCGAAATCGCGTTGACCACTGAGCGCTGCCCAGGTGCCAGCCCTTCCAGCGCCCGGCCGATTTCCCAATCCCTGGCCTTCTCCGTCTCGACGCTTGCCAGCGTGTCTTCAAGCCCCTCAATGCCGACCGTCGGGCGGCGAGCCTGACGACGCACGGCATCGACGTATTTGTGCCTGGCAATGGCATGCAGCCACGGGATGACCGGCGCATCCTCCCGCCAGGTGTGGCGCTTGACGTGCACTGCCAGCAGCGCCTCCTGCACGACGTCCTCAGCATCGACGCCTCCGCCGATGGTCCAACGTCGGGCCCAACCACGGATCGCCTGCGCTGCGTCCCGCAGGAAGTCGGCATAGGCTTTTTCGTCGCCGGCCACGGCCGCGCGGAGAAGTCTTGCGAGATGTTCGTCGTCCGCGCCGCTCACCCGCCTCTTTCCTTCCCATTCGCCGATTCCCGGCGTTTGTTACACGGCTATCTCAAATTCGCGGCCGCTGTCTGCTCAGACCGACCTCGCGAGCCCATCACGAAAGCGTGTTGCCAACGTTATGTAACGCCCGGTGTCGCCGCGGCGAAAGACCCGATGTGCGCCTCAGACAGGACGCACGGGAACAGTTCAACACGGAGATAATTTGATGTCCATGAAGTCCACGATCAGCAGCGCAATGCTGGCAAGCGCGGTCGCCGCCGCCCTGTCGTCGCTCGCCGTTGCGAGCCCACTGACTGAAGCGCAGGTCAAGTCCGCCATGGATGCCGGCAAGGAGAAATGCTTCGGCGTCGCGCTCAAGGGCCAGAACGATTGCGCCGCCGGCCCGGGCACGACGTGCCAGGCAACATCCACCGTCGACTATCAGGGCAATGCCTGGAAATTCGTCGACGGCGGCACCTGCACGACGATGAAGCTGCCCGACGGCCGCATGGGTTCGCCCGAGGCGCTTTCGCGCGACATGCCGTCCTGATCGATCGCAATTCAGGAACGGGACGCGGGGCGATCGCGTCCCGTTCCGCCTCGGTTTTCAAGGGGTAGCGGTCCAGGGACGTTCCCACCCGCCATCCAGGGTCTCAGGATTATGACGGGATTGGCAATGCGCACATCAACGGACGACGGCAGCAGACTTGCCCCGGTAGGTCCTCACCTGCCGAAACACGAAATCGCCGGGCTCGCCGGAACGAGCTTCAAGCATCAGCACCTCCAGGCGATCCTTGCCGATGATGCCTGCGGCGGCTTCTTCGAAATTCATGCGGAGAACTACATGGGTGCCGGCGGACCGCCGCATGCGGCTCTCGCCCGCATTCGCCAGGATTTTCCGGTGTCTCTGCATGGTGTCTGCATGTCGATCGGCGGCCCACAGCCGCTCGACAAGGCGCACTTGGGGCGGTTCAAGGCACTGGTCGACCGCTATGAACCGGCCCTCGTCTCCGAGCATCTCGCCTGGTCGACCCACGAGACCACCTTCTACAACGATCTCTTGCCGCTGCCCTACACCGAGGCGACCGTTGCCCGCGTATCCGATCATATCGACGAGGTCCAGGACGCGATCGGCCGCCGGCTGCTGCTCGAAAACCCGTCGACCTACGTCACCTTCCAGGATTCGACGATGAGCGAAACGGTATTCATCCGAGAACTGGTGAAGCGCACCGGCTGCGGGCTGCTGCTCGACATCAACAATGTCTTCGTTTCCGCCACCAACCAGGGCTATTCGGCGCTTGCCTATCTCGATGACTTCCCACTTGAACATGTCGGAGAAATTCACCTTGCCGGGCATGCGGAGCAGCAAGACGACGAGGGCGACCTGCTCCTGATCGACAGCCATGACGGGCCGGTTGCCGACGCCGTCTGGAAACTCTACGACATCGTCATCGCCCGCGTCGGCGCCATCCCGACGCTGATCGAGTGGGACGGCGCCATTCCGGACTGGCCGGTCTTGAAACGCGAGGCCACGGCGGCGCAGACGATCCTCGATGCCTACGGGCAGCGGATATCGCGGGAGAAGATCCGTGTCCGCGCCTGACGGGTTGCTCCCCATGCCTCTCAACCGCATCGGCAATTATGCCGCCGGTTTCGTGCCGCCGCTGCTCGCACCTGACCGGCCGACGCCGGCTCTGGTCGCCGGCCCGAACGGCAAGGCGGCGGTGAAGCGCTTCAACGTCTACCGCAACAACGTCACCGTCAGCCTGATCGAAGCGCTGGCGGCGACCTTCCCGGCGACTGAGCGCATTACCGGCGAGGCCTTCTTTCGCGCCATGGCCCGCTTTCACGTGCGCGAAACACCGCCAGTCTCGCCGCTGCTCTTCGAATATGGCCGCGACTTTCCGGGTTTCATTGCCCGCTACGAGTATGCCCAATCCATGCCATGGCTTGCCGATGTAGCAAGGATCGAACGGGCCTGGCTCGACGCCTATCACGCCGCCGACGCCCCGGCGCTTCCGCCTTCTGCACTTTCCCTGATTGCGCCCGAGCAGCTCGGCGGCGTCGTCTTCGATCCGCATCCGGCGACCAGGCTTGTCCGTTCCGATTATCCGGCCGTCACGATCTTTGCCGTCAATCGCGAGAGCGGGCCGGTGGGGCGTGTCGAAACGGCTGATGCGGAGAGCGCGCTGATCACCCGCCCCGACCTGGAGGTCATCGTTCGCCGTCTCGCGCCCGGCGCCGATCTTCTGCTTTCGCGGCTGCTGGCAGGCATCCCCCTCGCCGCGGCTGCCGCGGATGCTGCCACGCAATGCCCCACGCTTGATCTCGCAGCCGCAATCGCCACCGCGCTCGAAGCGGGGGCCTTTACGGCAACTCATCACGGAGGATGAAACCATGATGTCCGCATCCAGATTTTCGCAAAACGGCCATACAGCCGATCTGTCGCAATGGACCCAGCGGGCGAACCGAGCCGTCGGCGCGCTCGCGCCGCTCTGGCTCTCCCAGCTTGTCCTGCGCTTCGGCCTTGCCGTTCCCTTCTTTCGGTCAGGCATGAGCAAGTGGGACGGGTTCCTGCAATTGAACGACGTGGCGGTCCTGCTGTTCAGCTCGGAATTCCGGCTGCATCTACCCGGCGGCCCCTATCCCTATCCGGCGCCCGCCTTGACGGCCTTTGCCGCCGGTTCGGCGGAAATCATTCTTCCCATATTGCTTGTCTTCGGCCTGGGAACGCGTTTTGCCGCCCTCGGGCTGCTGGTCATGACGATTGTTGTGCAGCTGACCGTACCGGACGGCTGGCCGATCCACATCACCTGGGCTGCCATGGCGCTCGCGCTGATGGCCTCCGGTCCCGGCAGGCTGTCGCTCGACCACGCATTGTGCGCCTGGCGCAAGGGCGAGCGATAGGCCGCGCGCGATCCCGGCGCCTGCTTTGACCGCAGGCAGCGCCCTTCAATTCGGGCGCAGCCGAACCGGGGTATCGACGATCAGCTTGGTCCAGTCGTCAATGAACCGGGAGCGCTGCAGCCGGTCCTGCGCGGCAAGCAAGGCCGGGCCGATCCGGATCGGCCGGCCGATCCCGGACTCCACCAGTTTTTCGGGTCCGTCGACCTCGGCCGGCAGTGCGCCGCTCCGCGAGAAGAAAAACGCTTTCTCCCGTGCCACGTCCTGTCCTCGTTCGGACAGCAGATAATCGAGGAAGCGACCGGCGAGCTCGGGGTGCTTGGCGCCCGTCGGAACCAGGGCGCCGCGGCTGAGGATCAGCGTGTAGTCGCGCGGCAGCACGATCCTGAGCTTGCCGTTACGTCGCGCCGCGGCATAGGCGTAGGAGCCGAGGATGTTGTAGCCGATATAGACGTTACCGCTGTCGAGTTCAGACAACACCGCATTGTTGCAGCAGCGCAGCACGGCTTCGGCGCGGCTGAGGCTTTCGAGCAGGCGGCCGTAGGTCGTCGAGGCCTGCTGGGCATCGAGGAAGGCGAGCAGATAGCCGATACCGGACTGGCGCAGGTCGTAGGTGCCGATGCGGCCGCGATAATAATCCGGCTTGAAGCGCAGCAGGTCGGTGAGCTCTCCATGGGTGTGCGGCACATCCTCCGGCGGCACGAAATCCTTGTGGTAGACCATTACGGAGGGCTCGAAGGTAAAGCCGAAGACCTCGTCACGCCAGTTCGCCCAGGCCGGCACGTCGCGGGTTTCCGGCGAGACATGCGCGAGCGCACAGCCGTCGTTTGCAAGCTTCACCAACTGATCGACGGACGAAGACAGCAGGAGATCACCGAAAGGCTGCTTCAATCGGCAGGCGATGTCGGCGTCCCGATAGAGATCGTTGGTCACGTAGTCCGTATAATCGATGGCGACATCGCGCGCCGTCTCCTGAAAATCGCGGATCAGCGGCTCCATCGCCTCGATGTCGGTCGCGCCGTTGATGACAAGCCGGCCGCGCTCGGCTTCGAGCGCCGGAAAGAACGCCCGCGTGCCCTCGACCGCGCCGGCCGGGCTGGCAAAGCCAAGGACCGCAACAAGTGCGATCGGTCGAAGTTGCCGCCACATCCTCATGTTCCCTCCCGATAAAGGGGAACATCGAGAATGACGGTGAAGTCGCGCGCGCCTTTCTCCAGAAACCGAACTGTGCCGCGATGCGCCAGCGCCACCTCCGCCGCGATTGCAAAGCCGAGCCCCATGCTTCCCTCTCCCGTCTTGGAACTGACGAACCGCGTCGTGACCGCCGCCCATTCTGCTGGCGGAATGCCGGGACCGTCGTCGGCGACCTCCACCAGGGCCCGGTCATCCTCGCGCCTCACGCGCACGGCCAGCCGTTGCTCGACACCATGCTGCAGCGCGTTGTCGATGATATTGGCTATCGCCTCACGCAGGCTCACCGCATCGCCGCGCACGAAGACCGGCTCGGCACTGTCCTCGAAGGAAACGACGACGTCCGGGTCGACTGTAATCGGCACCGTCGAGCGGAAAGCCTTCCGGGCGATATCGCCAAGGTCGACGGGCTTGAAGCGCACGGAATCGGACCGGTGGATGACCATGGCATGGCTGAGCAACTGGTTAGTGAGGCGCGCCAGCTGGCTGACGCGGTCCCGCACGCGCCCGAGATGCCGCTTGCGGTTGACGTCGAGGTCGTCGTCTTCGAGCATGTCGACCTGTGCCGAAAGGGCCGTCAGCGGCGTGCGTATCTGATGCGCCGCATCGGCGATGAAGCGCTGAAGCAAGGTGACGCGCTCGTCGAGGCGGCCCATGAAGTGATTGATCGACCCGACGAAAGGCTTGAGCTCCCTGGGCATGTCGGCCTCGACGGGGGTCAGATCCTGCGGATCGCGGGCACGCAGCGTCGCGGCAAGGGCATCGACGGGCAGCAGCGAATAGCGGATGGCAAGCACGGTGCCGGCAAGCGCAAGCAGGCTCATGATGCCGACGAGGATCATTGCGCGGGTCGTCAATTCCCCGGCAAGCCCGCGCCGCGCTTCGGTCGTCTGCGCCATGACCACATAGGCCCAGCCAGAAAAAGACGGATCCGAAAGCGCCCGCGAGACCACGGCCACGCGGACCGGCACGTTGCGATATTCCGTCGTCAGGAACACCGGGCCGGCCCGCGCCGCGGTGACGTTTATGCCGATGTCGAGATCGTCGTAGCCGGTCAAGGTTCGGCCGTCGGGGCCAACCACGCGATAGAAAATGCGGTCGCGCTCGGCAAGGCCAAGCAACTCGAAGGCCGACGACGGAAGCGTTACACCCAGATTGCCCGCATCCACAGTCATGTTCGCGGTGATCTGGATCGCCGCCCCGAGGAGCAGCCGGTCATAGGCATCGTCGGCGGCCGCGCGGGCATAGTACCAGGCGGCGGCGGAAAGCAGCGTCGCACCACCACAAAGCACCAGCGCCACGCGCAGCACGAGCCGCCAGAAGAGCGAGGTTTCACGCCGCTTCATCGGCCACCAGTTGATAGCCGAGACCGCGGATGGTGACGATGCGCACCGACGAGCCCTCGATCTTCTTGCGCAGCCTTCCGACATAGAGTTCGACGGCGTTGGGGTTGACGTTTTCGTCGAAACCGAAGAGCCGATCGAGCAGTTCGTCCTTGCTGAAAACCCGGCCCGGCCGGGCGGCCAGCACTTCGAGAAGCGTGATCTCGCGCCGCTTGAGCTGGACCTCGCGGTTGCCGACCCGCACGGAGCGGCTGTTGCGGTCGAGCACCAGATCGCCGCACTCGATGAGGTTGGTCGGGTCGCCCTGGCGGCGGCGCAGGAGCACGCGCGTGCGCGCTTCGAGCTCGCGGAAATCGAACGGCTTGACGAGATAGTCGTCGGCGCCAAGGTCCAGCGCGCCGACCCGGTCCTCGATTTCAGAACGCGCCGTCAGCACCAGCACCGGCGTCGTCTTTTTCCGGGCGCGCAGATGGCGCAGGATCTCAAACCCGTCGAGCCCCGGCAACATGACGTCGAGGATCACGAGATCATAGTCGGTAAATTCGAGTATGTCGGCGGCGGCTTGACCGTCCGTCTGCCAATCGACGGTGTGCCCGACCTTTTCCAGTCGCCGGCTGATTACCTCCCCGACATCCCTCGTGTCCTCCACCAGAAAGATGCGCATGGGCAAGCAGTGACACGGAAGATTTCACCGATCAACCCGACGGATCTGACCGCTTTCGTGACAGCGTGGTGACAGGTTCGCGGAGGAAAGAGGACTGCCTGATCGCGACAACGGGAGATGCGGCCAGGGTCTGGAGGACAATCATCGCCGAGGCATTTTCAGGCGGCCGCCACGCGGTCCGTCGATGCGGGTCGATGCCGTCCGGATCCTGGATGTCACGATGGAGGCAGGCGCGCGATAGCGCCTTTGAAAGAAGAACTCATGGATGGGAGAGAGACCATGACCCGAGCCTTTGTGAAGACCCTTCTGGCGGCCGGCTTTTTCGCCGCCGTGGCATCGCCCGCCGGTGCGGAGCCGTCGAAGCCCGAGTGCCTGGCCGGCGCCAAGCCTGGCGGTGGCTTCGACCTTACCTGCCGGCTTGCCGCCAATGCGCTGCTCGAAGCCAAGATCATCGGCAAGCCGATGGCCGTTACCTATATGGAAGGCGGCGTCGGTGCGGTTGCCTACAACCATGTCATCGGCAAGCGCGGCGCCGACGGCAACCTGATCACCGCTGCTTCCTCCGGCTCGGCGCTCCTGATCGCCCAGGGCAAGTTCGGGCAATATGACGAAAACGCCGTGCGCTGGCTCGGCGCGCTCGGCGCCGACTACGGCGTGCTCGTGGTCGCCGCGGATTCCCCCTACAAGAGCCTCGGCGAGCTGATCGCCGCCTACAAGGCAAGCCCGACCGACTTCTCAGTCGCCGGCGGCGGCGCTGTCGGCTCGCAGGACTGGATGAAGGGCTCGCTCTTGGCAAAAGCTGCGGGACAGGAGCCGAAGCAGATGCGCTACGTCGCGCTTGAAGGCGGCGGCGCAGTACTGACGGCGCTCGAAGGCGGCCACGTCAAGGTCGGTGCCGGCGATGCTGCGGAAATGTCCAAGCACCATGCAGCCGGCAAGGTCCGCGTGCTCGCGGTCATGGCGCCCGATCGCCTGCCGGGCGAACTCGCCGAAGTGCCGACCGCCAGGGAACAGGGCGTCGACATCGAATGGCCGGTCTGGCGCGGCTACTACGTCGGCAAGGACGTCTCCGACGCCGACTACAAATGGTGGGCCGATGCTTTCACCAAGCTCGCCGCAACGCCGGAATTCGTGAAGGAGCGCGAGGCGCGCGGCCTCTACGAATACACCCAGGTGGGCGACGCCTTCGACCAGCAGGTCAAGGCGGACGTGGCACGCTTCAAGATCATCGCCAAGGAAGCCGGCATGTAAGCCGGACGGTGGAGCGGGACAGTCTCCCGCTCCGCTTGTTTGCCACCACTTTACGGGCTCCCTGCCGATCGTCTCATCCGGCCGGATTGAAGACCCGTTCCCTGGCGTAAACATCGGGAACAGAACCATGTCAGACACCACTTCCTCATCCTCCCGCATCGGCAGGGTCGGCGGGCTCTTGATGCTCGCGCTGGCGATTGCCTATGGCATCGGCGGCAGCCAGATCGAATATGCCTTCGCCTCGGACCCGCTCGGTCCACGCGTCGTGCCGGTGCTGCTCGCCATCACCCTCGCGGTGCTTTGCCTCTTCTACTTGAAAAGCCCCGGAACGACCGAAGCCTTTCCGCAGGGGCAGCTTCTCGTGAAGATCATTGCAGTACCGCTCCTGCTTCTTGCATCGGCACTGCTTCTGGAGCCCGCCGGCTTCGCCGCCTCGATCTTCCTGCTGACCTTCGGCGTCGGCTGGATCTTCGGCGCGCCGCTGCGTCTCGCGCTGATTGGCGGCGTCGGGCAAGCCGCCCTCTGGTGGTTCGTTTTTTCCTACCTGCTCGACGTCTATCTGCCCGCCGGCCGGCTGTTTGGCTGATCCGCCGGTTATGGAGTGATCTCAATGAATCTCGATTATCTCTGGAACGGTTTTACCGTCGCCCTGACCCTGCAGAACCTGCTCATCGGTCTTGCAGGCTGCTTCATCGGCACTTTGGTCGGCGCCCTGCCGGCGATCGGGCCGATCAACGGCATCGCGCTGCTGATCCCGATTGCCTATACGATGGGCCTGCCGGCCGAAAGCACGATGATCCTGCTCGCCGCCGTCTATTGCGGGGCCGAATATGGCGGCCGCATTTCCTCGATCCTTCTGAACGTGCCGGGCGATGCCGGCGCCGTCATGACGGCGCTCGACGGCAACCCGATGGCCCGCCAGGGCCGCGCCGGCGAAGCGTTGATGCTCTCCGGCCTCTCCTCCTTCGTCGGCGGGGTCTTCGGCGCCGTCGGGCTGGCGCTGTTCGCGCCGCTGCTTGCGGGCCTCGCCATCGGCTTCGGCCCGGCCGAATACTTCGTGCTGATGGTGTTCGCCTTCGCGACCCTCGGTTCCATGGTCGGTAGCCAGCCGGTAAAGACGCTGATCGGCTGCACGCTCGGCCTGATGCTTGCGACCGTCGGGCTCGACGCCACCTCCGGCGCCTATCGCTTCACCTTCAACGAGCCGGAACTCGGCGACGGCATCGAATTCGTCGTGCTGGTCATCGGTCTCTTCTCGGTATCCGAGGCGCTGCTGATCCTCGAACACCAGGCAAGCGGCGTCACGGTCATCCGCGAACTCGGCCGCATGACCGCCCGCCTCGACGATATCCGCAAATCGATCGGTGCCACGCTGCGTGGTTCGGTCATCGGCTTCATCGTTGGCGTGTTGCCGGGCACCGGCGCATCGGTTTCGAGCGCCGTTTCCTACACCACGGAGAAGCGCATCTCCGACAGCGAAGGCACCTTCGGCAAGGGCGACGTACGAGGTCTCACGGCCCCTGAGGCTGCCAACAACGCCACCGCCTGCGGCGCCTTCGTACCGATGCTGACGCTCGGCGTGCCCGGCTCCGGCACGACCGCCGTCATGCTCGGCGCATTGATGCTCTACAACATCCAGCCGGGCCCGATGCTGATCACCGAGCGGCCGGAAGTGGTCGGCGGTCTCGTCGCATCGCTCTTCATCGGCAACGTGCTCTTGCTTCTCCTCAACCTGCCGCTCGTCAACATCTTCGCCCGCGTCTTGACGGTACCGAACTGGCTGCTGGTTCCGGGCATCCTCGTGCTGTCGGTTGTCGGCGTCTATTCCACCCACGCCTCGGTGTTCTCGATCCTCCTGATGCTCGGCATCGGCATCATCGGCTGGCTGCTTCGAAAGGCCGGCTTCGACATGGCGCCGATCATCCTCGGTTTCGTGCTCGGCCATGTGATGGAGGTGAACCTGCGCAATGCGCTGGCGATCAGCGGCGGCGATATCTCGATCCTGTTCCAGAGCAAGATCTCGATCATTCTCTGGATCCTGGCGGGCGCCATGGCCGTGATGCCACTCGTCGCCGGCTGGAGGCGGAAGAAGGTCGTCAAGACCGCCACCAGCTAGCTGATCCCTCTCTCTGTCGGCTGCTTGGACAGCGGCGCGCGAGCCCAGGGCGGCGCGCCGCTGTCGTCGTTTTGAGCGGCATTCAGACTATAAATCCAATATAGACTTTTACGTCTACGCATGATTTGTGGACTGCTATCGAGGAAGAGGAACGCCGTGACCCCAGAACTCCGCCCCTATTGCCTGGTCTGCGACGCGATCGCCTTGCTGTTCCAGCCCTATGCCGAGGTCGTGCTGCACGATCTGGCGACTGAAACCGTCGTCCATATCGCTGGCAACTTCTCCAAGCGCGAGATCGGCGAAGCTTCGCTGCTGAGCGAAATCGGGTTCAGCCAAGGCGAAGCGATCATCGGCCCCTACGAGAAGGTCAATTGGGACGGACGCTCGATCAAGGCGATCAGCGCCGTGCTGCGAAACGCGGACGGCAAGGCGATCGGCGTGCTCTGCATCAATGCCGATGTCTCCGACTTTCATGCGGCGCTCAGGACGCTCAACGCGCTCGTCCGCGTTCCCGTCGACGCGGACAAGCCCGAAAGCCTGTTCAAGGAAGACTGGCACGAGCGCGTCAACGAGTATGTGCAGCAATGGACCGCGGCGCGCGGGCTGACAGTCTCGAGCCTGAGCCGCAACGACAAGCAGGCGCTGGTGATCGCCCTTTCCGCTGATGGCGCCTTCGGCGGCAAGAATGCCGCCTCCTACATCTCGCGCATCCTCGGCATGGGCCGGGCGACCGTCTACAAATATCTGAGCCAGGGGAGCGCGCCATGATCGTCATCGATCGAGAAAGACTGGCCGAGCTGCCGTTGCTGACGCTCGCGGCACCGGCCATCCGCGACGCCTATATCGCCGTCACCGACGGTCGCGCCAATCTGCCGCCGGTCGGCTATCTGCCGCTTCCCGGTCGGAATGCGGATTGCCACATCAAATACGGCTACATCGAAGGCGATCCGATCTTCGTCGTGAAGATCGCCTCCGGCTTCTACGACAATCCGGCCAAGGGACTGCCGTCGAGCACCGGCATGATGGTCGCGGTATCCTCGGAGACCGGCGACGTGGTGGCCGTGCTCGACGACAAGGGTCTCCTCACCGATCTTCGCACCGGTCTCGGCGGTGCGATCGCGACCACGGCGCTCTGGCGCAAGGACGCCGGCTCGATCGGGATCGTCGGCGCCGGCACGCAGGCGCGCATCCAGATCCGGGCGCTTGCCTCCCTGTCGGATCGTCCATTGCGGTTCACGGTCTGGGGGCGATCAATGGAACGGGCGAACGCCGTGCTTGCCGACCTCGCGGACCTCGGCCTTCCCATCGCTGCGACAACCGATCTCGAAGCGCTCTGCCGCCAGTCCGATGCGATCGTAACCACGACGCCATCGAAGGAGCCGCTGATCCGATCGGAATGGATCGGGCCTGGCACCCATATCACCGCCATGGGCGCGGACGCACCCGGCAAGCAGGAGCTCGAAACTGCCCTCGTTGCCCGCGCCGACCGCCTCTTTGTCGATCTCGCCGAGCAATGCCTGGACCACGGTGAATTTTCTGCAGCGGCTCGGGCCGTGGTGATCCGGGAGGAACGCTGTGTCGCCCTCGGCGCGGTCCTTTCCGGTGCGGCCGAAGGTCGACGTTCGGACAACGACATCACCATCGCCGACCTGACAGGGATCGCGACGCAGGACATCGCCATTGCCCGCACGGTGCTCGATGAACTCGGCTTGCTCGGCCGCTCGCAAGGAACAACCGCATGACCAAAGACGTCTTCGAAACGGCCGCGCGCGCTGTCCGCGCACGCCAGCGCATCCGCCCCTTCATCTACGAGACGCCACTGATCCCGTCGCGCGCGATCGGGCAGCACACAGCCTCGACGGTACTGTTAAAGGCGGAAAACCTGCAGCTGACCGGCTCCTTCAAGATCCGGGGGGCTGCGAGCAAGATGACCTCGCTGCCAAGGGACCAGCAGGTGATCACTGCCTCCTCCGGCAATCACGGCATCGGTGCTGCCCATGCGGCAAGCGCGATCGGCCAGAAGCTGACGGTGGTGCTACCCGAGATTGTCAAGCCGGCGAAGCTGGAGCGCATCCGCGCCTACGGCGTCGAGGTCGTCCTTCACGGTTCCGAAACCGGGCTTGCCGAACAGCATGCGCAGCAGCTGGCCGCGACCGAAAAGCTCGGCTACGTCTCGCCCTACAACGACCCGGAAATCATCGCCGGCCAGGGCACGATCGCACTTGAACTCCTGGAGCAAGCCGAACGCATTGACAATGTCTTCATCGCCATGGGCGGCGGCGGACTGATCAGCGGCATCGGCTCGGTGCTGAAGAGTTTCCGCCCGCATACTCGCGTCATCGGCGTGTCCGCTGCAAATTCGGCAGCGCTTGCGGCCTCGATAAGGGCCGGCCGGGTGGTCGAAACCGAACACCTCGAAACGCTCGCCGATGCCGTTGCCGGCGGTCTCGACGAAGACAGCGTGACCCTCCCATTGTCGATGGCCGTGCTCGATGAGGTCGTGACCTGTTCGGAAGCAGAGATCGCGGCCGCAATGCGGGACCTGCTGCTCGACGAGCATATGCTGGTAGAGGGGGCGGCAGCTCTCGCACTTGCCGGCTTCCGGCAGATCGCGGCGAGGTGCGCCGGCCAGACCAACGTCATCCTGCTTTGTGGCGGCAATGTCGACGGCGCCAGCGCGCTGCCTTCGTTGCTGGGCTAGAGACGCCGCTGCATGGCGCTGCCCCGCCTCGCCTCGCCTCTAGAGGCTGACGCGCTCCACGTAGTAGCGCGGGATCTTCACCCGGTCCCGGTCGCGGTAGAAGTCGATGCAGAAGTCGACGAAGGCCTTGAACCGCTTCGAGACGTGCCGGCGGCGCGAATAGATGAGGTTGATCGCCGTCTGCGGCGAGCGCCAGTCCGATAGCACCGGCTCCAGCAGGCCGGCTTGCCGCTCGGTCTCGACGAAAAAGTCGGGCAGATAGGCGATGCCCTCACCGGCGACGGCGAAATACTTGATCGTCCAGTAGTCGTTGGTTGTGCAGGTCGCCGTCGGCAGCAGGTCCACCTCGTCTTCGCCTGACTGTGTCAGATACCAGGACTGCAGCCGCGTCGGCTGGCGGAAGACGAGGCCGCGGTGGCCGGCAAGCGCATCCGGATTATCCGGCTGGCCATGGCGGGCGATGTATTGCGGGCTGGCGAAGAGGCCGTAAGACGAGACCGAAAGTCTGCGGCTGATGTAGTCGACATCGGACGGCTCGCCCCAATGGAAGATACCGTCGAGCGCCTGTTCGGTGACGTCGGAGAATGGCTGGCGCGAGGACAGGAACACAACGTCGAGATTGACCTGCGGATATTGCTGGCGAAAGGCATAGAGCAGTTCCGAGGTGATCGTCGTGCCGAACTCGCCGGTCGAGCCCACGCGCAGGGTGCCCGCCACCTCCTGGCGCATCTCCGCCATCGCGGTTGCCGCATCGTCGCAATTCGACTGAATGAGCCGGGCGTAGCGCAGGAACTCCGCGCCCGCGTCGGTCACATGCAACTGATGACCCTCGCGCACGAAGAGCTCGATGCCGAACTCATCCTCCAATTGCCGGATCTTGTGGCTGAGTGTTGATTTCGGCAGGCGATAGCGCCTGGAAGCCGCAGAAATCGAGCGGGAATCCGCAACTTTCACGAAACAGTCTATGAGCGAGAGATCCATATTTCGTCCAAAATCTTGCACGATATGTCCAGAGAATAGCCTATTTCGGCCCATTGTGTAAACGACTGGGAATTGGGAATATTCACTGGAGCTAAGGGAGAAGAGGTTCCAGTGAGCGATATCAGAGAATTCATTCGCGCCGCATCGGGCACCGGCGGCAAGGCAACGTTGGCGATCCGCGGCGGTCGCCTCGTCAACGTCGTCTCCGAAGAGATCTATCAGGCCGACGTCGCGATCTATGGCGAACGCATCATCGCCGTCGGCGACATCTCCGACTATATCGGGCCAGAGACCAGGATCGTCGATGCCACCGGCAAATACCTGGCACCCGGCATGATCGACGGGCATCTGCATGTCGAATGCTCGAAGATGTCGTTGACGAGCTTTGCCAAGGCCGTCGTGCCGCTCGGCACCACCTCGATCGTCACCGGCCTCGACCAGATCATCGTCGTCGGCGGCCCGGCCGCGGCGCGCGAGTTCCTCGACGAGGCAAAACAGACGCCACTCAAGGTCTTCTGGGGCGCGCCGTGCAAGACGCCCTACACCATGCCGCGCTCGACCGTCGGCCACTATTTCAGCCCGGCCGACCACCAGGCGACGCACCACTGGCCGGAATGCGTCGGCATATGGGAGACCGTGCGCGAATTCATCCAGGAGGAAGACCCCGACGTGCTCGCGGCGCTCGAACTCGCTGAAAGGAGCCGCCTGCCGGTTCTCGGCTGCTGCCCGATGACCCGTGGCGCGCGGCTCAACGGCTACCAGCAGTCCGGCGTTCGCGCCGACCACGAGAGCTACACGCCGGAAGAAATGCTCGAAAAGCTGCGCGCCGGCATGCATGTCGTTGTACGGGAATCCTCGATCTCGCACTTCCTCGCCGACAACCTGCGTATCGTCACGGAAATGGGCGTTAAGGCACTGCGCCGCATCAGCTTCTGCACCGATGACGTGGTAGCAAGCGACATCCTCAAGCGCGGCCATCTCGACAACATGGTGCGCATGGCGATCGCCATGGGCATTTCGCCGATGGCGGCGATCCAGATGGCGACGATCAACGGCGCCGATGCGCTCCGCATCGACGACAAGGTCGGCTCGATCTCGCCCGGCCGCGCGGCCGACATCCTGCTCGTCGACGACCTGCGCAACTTCACCATCGAAACCGTCGTCGCCAAGGGTGAAGTCGTCGCCCGCAACGGCAAGATGGCGATCGAACTGATCCGGCCGCAGCGCAGCGTCGCACTTCTGAACTCGGTGAAGGTCGCGCCGCTTCAGCCCGGCGATCTCAAGGTCGCCTATCACGGCGCCGGCGAGACGGCAGACGCCATGGCGATCGCCGTCACCCCGGAAAAGATCTTCGTGCGCACTCGCCGCGACGTGACGCTTGCGGTCAAGGACGGCCAGGTGCTCGCAGATCCCGCACGGGACGTGCAATACGTCACCGTCGTCGAACGCTACGGCAAGACGAGCAACCGTCCGGTCGCCTTTGCGTCGGGCTTCGGCCTCAAGCAAGGCGCGATCGCCAGCTCCACTGCGCCCGATGACAACAACATCATCTGCATCGGCGCCGATCTCGAGGATATGCGTATCGCCATCAACCACCTGATCGCCAACCATGGTGGCCAGGTCGTGGTCAGGAACGGCAAGGTCGAGGCCTTCCTGCACCTGCCGATCGGCGGCATCGTTTCCGACATCGAGCCGGCCGAGATGGCAGCGCTGGAAGACCAGCTCGACGACGCGGCCCGCGCGCTCGGCTGCCCGCTGCCCTGGCCCTTCATGTACATGTTCGTGTTGCAGATCACGGCGATCCCGGAATATGCGATCACCGATCTCGGTGTCGTCGACTGCGTCGGGCTGAAGGTGATCTCGCCGTTTTCGCCCGCCGGCGGGGACGAGCGCGCCGTCGCTGCGGAATGATGCCTTGGAAGGGGGCCGGTCATGCCGGCCCCCTTCTTCGTTCAAAAAAAGGGGAACAAGATGAACTATCAGAACAAGTCCGTGGAGGCGGCACCAAGCCCGGAGACATCCTGGCTCGCAGCGCTGCTCGACCGCTACTTCCAGATTTCGCGGCTCGGCTCGACCGTCCGCACCGAGATCCTCGCAGGCCTCACCACCTTCCTCGCCGCCTCCTACGTCATCGTCGTCAATCCCTCGATCCTGGCGCATGCCGGCATTCCATTTTCGGCCGGCGTGACGGCGACGGTGCTCGTCAGCTTCATCGGCAGCTGCGCCATGGGGCTCTATGCGCGTAGCCCCATTCTGGTGGCGCCGGGCATGGGCATCAACGCGCTCTTTGCCTACACCATGGTGGTCGGCGCCAAGGTGCCGCTCGAGGTCGCGCTTGGCTGCGTCTTCTGGGCCGGCGTGCTCTTTACCGTCATGGCGTTCTTCAATCTGCGCCAGACGATCATCGAGGCGATCCCTGTCGATCTGCGCTATGGCATCGCCTGCGGTATCGGCCTCTTCATCGCGCTGATCGGCCTGGAAAACGCCAAGTTCATCGTCGCCAACCCCGACACGATCGTTGGTCTCACGCAGTTCAACCCGGTCACCCTCACCTTCATCGCCGGCTTCGTGCTCACGGTGGCGCTGGTGGTGCGGCGGGTTCCGGGCGCGATGATGGCCGGCATGATCCTCACCACTATTCTCTCGATCCCGATCGGTCGCTGGTGGGGCGACGGCAGCGCGTTTTGGCCGGAGACGCCGGATGTGCACACACTGGTCAACTGGAGCGGTTTCTCCGCTGCACCGGATTTCAGCTTCGTCGGCCAGATCGATCTCCTGGGCGCGCTGAACCTGATCTACCTGCCCTTCATCTTTGTCTTCCTGTTCACCAACTTCATCGAGGCGCTCTCGACCTTCCTTGGCCTCGCGGAAGCGGCAGACCTCAAGGATGAAAACGGCATGCCCCGCAACATCCGGGAATCGATGCATGTCGACGCCATCGCGGCACTGATTTCCGCACCGCTCGGCACCAGCCCGGCGACCGTCTATCTCGAATCCGGCGCCGGCATCCAGCAGGGTGGACGCACCGGTCTCGTCGCGCTGGTCGCGGGTCTGCTCTTCGTGCCCTTCCTGTTTTTGTCGCCGCTGCTTTCTCTGGTGCCGGCGGTTGCAACCGCACCGGTGCTGATCCTCACCGGCCTCTTCATGTCCGAGCCTATCAGCAACATGCGCTGGAGCGCGCTCGACGAGGCGATCCCCGCCTTCCTTGCGATCGTATTGATCCCGCTCACCTTCTCGATCACGCTCGGCCTGTCGCTTGCGATCATCGCCTATGTGCTGATCAAGCTGGTCTGCGGCCGGGCTGGCGATGTAAGACCGGTCATGTGGTTCGTGGCACTGCTCGCCGCAGCGCTCGTCGCCCAGACCCAGTAACCGCCAGAAAATCCGACGGCGCCCTTAATGCAAGTGCGCCGACATCGCCCATCCGAAGGAAACAGTCATGCTTCAATCCTGGTCGAAGACCGCACCCGAACTGGTCGACGTCGCCATGGGCCGCAAGCCCGCCGATCTCGTGATCCGCAACGGCAAATGGGTCAACGTCTACTCCGGCGAAATCATCCCCGGCACCGATATCGCCGTCAAAGCCGGCCGCTTCGCCTATGTCGGTCCGGATGCCAGCCACACGATCGGCGAAGGCACCAAGGTCGTCGACGCCGCCGGGCGCTATCTTGTTCCCGGCCTCTGCGACGCGCATATGCATGTGGAGAGCGGCCTCGTCACCGTCACCGAATTTGCCCGCGCGGTCATTCCGCACGGCACCACCACCATGTTCATCGACCCGCACGAAATCGCCAATGTGCTCGGCCTCGACGGCGTCCGGCTGATGAACGAGGAAGCCCAGAGCCTGCCGATCAACGTGCTGGTCCAGGTACCAAGCTGCGTGCCGAGCGCCCCGGGTCTTGAAACTGCCGGCGCCGAGCTTTCAGCACAGGATGTCGCCGAGGCGCTTGCCTGGCCGAACGTCATCGGTCTCGGCGAGATGATGAATTTCCCCGGCGTTGCCGGAAACGATCCGAAGATGATGGCCGAGATCGCCGCCACCCAGGATGCGCGGCTGACCGTCGGCGGGCACTATGCCTCGCCGCATCTCGGCCGCGAGTTCCACGCCTATGCCGCCGGCGGACCGGCCGACGACCATGAAGGCACGACGGTCGACGACGCAATCGCCCGTGTGCGCCAGGGCATGCGCGCCATGTTGCGCCTCGGCTCCGCCTGGTACGACGTTGCCGCGCAGATCAAGGCCGTCACCGAATCCGGCCTCGACCCGCGCAACTTCCTGCTCTGCACCGACGACAGCCACTCCGGCACGCTGGTTCACGACGGACACATGAATCGCGTCGTGCGCCATGCCATCGCTCAAGGTCTGAAACCCGTGACCGCGATCCAGATGGCGACGCTCAACACCGCCCAGCATTTCGGCCTGGAGCGCGAAATCGGCTCGATCGCACCGGGTCGCCGGGCAGACCTGATCGTCACCTCGGACCTCGCCGCGCTGCCGATCGAAATGGTGTTTGCCCGCGGCGAGCTGATGGCCGAGAACGGCACACTCGCGCGCGATATCCCGGCCTATGTCTACCCGGAAAGCGCCCGCAACACCGTCCACCTTGGCCGGTTACTGGCCGCCGCGGATTTCGACATCCCATCCAACGCACGGGCGACGCGCGCGCGGGTCAACGTCATCGGCGTCGTCGAGAACCAGGCGCCGACGCGGGCGCTTCAGGCCGAGGTGGCGATCGAGAACGGCCTCGTGCAGATGGACCGGGCCAACGACGTCTGCCAGATCGCGCTCGTCGAGCGCCACCGCGGCACCGGCGACGTGGTCAACGCCTTCGTCTCCGGCTTCGGCTATGACAGCGATTGCGCCATGGCGAGCACGGTCGCCCATGACAGCCACCATATGATCGTGGTCGGCACGAACAAGGCGGACATGGCCAAGGCCGCCAACCGCCTGCACGAGGTCGGCGGCGGCATCGTCGTCATCAAGGAAGGCCGCGAACTGGCCCTGGTCGAGCTGCCCGTCGCCGGCCTGATGTCGGATCAGCGAGCGGAGATCGTCGCCGAGAAAGCGGCCGCCATCGTCGAGGCCATGCGCGCCTGTGGCTGCCGGCTGAACAACGCCTATATGCAGCACTCGCTGCTTGCGCTCGTCGTCATTCCGGAACTGCGCATTTCCGACAAGGGCCTGATCGACGTCCGGACCTTCCAGAAGACCGACGTGATTCTGAGCACGCACTGAGCTTAATAACGATTGGCCATCGGCAACCCGGTGGCCAACTCGCCCGTGGTTCTTAATTCCGGGTGATCGCGGGATGGGTCAAGCCACATAATCCCCTGAAAACTTCCTTTATGGTTAACCGAAACTTAAACGGAGCCCAACGGCCCCGTTGCGCGGGCGTATCTGCCGTTTGCTTAACCGCGACCGGCCGCAGTAGACGCCCGAAACCCTTGTTGATATGGCGTCCCACAATGGGACATGCGTATAGACGGAGCTGAAACGCCCACAGCTGTTCCGCCCCAAATTGCATGCAATGATGGCAAATGATACAAGAGGAAGCTTATATACAACCGTGTGGGGCAAAGGATATCGAGCAGCGCTCGCCATGCTCCGAAGCGAGGTTTCCACAGGTAAGATCGCAGGCAGCCTATTGGCATTGACCCGGGCGGGCGACGCGGTAGCTTTGCAGAAGGACGAGCCGAACCGGAGCGCCGCTGGAGCGGGCTTTTATATTCTTCCGGCGCGTTCGAAACAGAGAGGGAAAGGCAAGCATGCCGGACACTGATGCAACCTTGTCTGCTTCAGCTTCAGTGCAGGATCCCGTTGCGGCTCATATGGACGAAGTTCTCTCGTTCTATGACGAGGCCTTTCATCTGACCAGCGCCTCGCCGGCGCTGCAGGAAACCTACGAAGTCGGCACGCTCGTCGATGCCACCCTGTGGCATCTCTATCCCGAATTGCTTGCGCCCGTTTCCAAGGCGGCCGTGGAATCCGTCATCGCTTACGGCGTGCCGCGCAGCGTCGAGGTGGTCGACGCCGCCACCAAGTCGCGGCGCACGCTGCTCGTCTTTCGCGCCATGCGTGGCATCGGCGTGCTCGAAACGAGCGGCCGCGCGACCCGCCGCGAGATCGGCAGCCATGGCGAAAGCGAACGCGCGCTGCTGTTGCACCAGGCGACCCACGACGTGCTGACGGGCCTGCCCAACCGGCGGCAGTTCAGCGACGACCTGCAGAGCATCCTGCCGACATCCGGCGAGAAGCTTGCGCTGATGCAGATCGACCTCGACGATTTCAAGCCGGTCAACGACACGCTGGGCCACGGCGCCGGCGACGCCGTCCTCAAGATGGCGGCCGAGCGCATTCGCGGCGCCCTTCGCGACGGCGAAGTCGCCTATCGCCTGGCCGGCGACGAATTCGCCGTCATCCAGCGTCAAAGCGACCAGCCGGCGGACGCCGAGTATCTCGCCGAGGCACTGATCGAGGCGTTCAGCGAACCTTTCACGATCGACGGCATCTCCGTCTTCGTCGGCGCCAGCATCGGCATTGCCATTGCGCCGAACGACGGAAACGACATCGAGCAACTGATGAAGGCGGCGGACATTGCGCTCTATGCCGCCAAGAAGGATGGACGAGGCCGGGCAAAGACCTTCAGCCGTTCCATGCTGATCGTTCTGGAACAGCGCGAGATGCTGCGCCGCAGTCTGCGCACCGCGCTGCAGGACAAGCAGTTTTCAATCGAATACCAGCCGCTCGTCGAGCCGCCATTTTCGATCGTCGGCTTCGAGGCGCTGGTGCGCTGGCATCATCCGCTGGTCGGCACGATCCCGCCCAACGTCTTCATCCCGATGGCGGAAGCCGACGGCCTGATGAACGAGATCGGCCAATGGGTGCTGGAGGAGGCCTGCCGGCAGGCTGCCACCTGGCCGTCGCATTTCACCGTCGCCGTCAACCTGTCGCCGGCGGAGTTCCTGCGCGAGGGCCTGACGGACCGGATCGCCCAGGCGCTCGACATGGCGGGCCTGAGGGCCGACCGGCTGGAGCTGGAAGTTACCGAATCGGTGCTGCTTGAACGCACGACCAACAATCTGGACACGCTGAACACCCTCAACGTGCTCGGCATCCAGATCTCGCTCGACGATTTCGGCACCTTCTATTCGTCGCTCAGCTACCTCAAGAACTTCCCCTTCGATACGATCAAGATCGACCGCTATTTCATCAAGGATCTGGAGAGCGACGAAAAGAGCCAGACGATCGTCCGGTCGATCATCGCCCTTGCCCACGGTCTCGGCATGCGCGTGACCGCCGAGGGCGTCGAGACGATCGGGCAGGCCGTCTGGCTTCGAAAAGAGGGTTGCGACCGTCTGCAGGGTTATTTCCTGGGCATGCCCATGCCGGCGGACGCGATCGGCGCCTATCTTCGCCGCTCATCGGCAATGGCGACGCTGTAGCCCCCCGCATCTGTGCGTTGCGCCCGATATGGCGCGAGGCAATACCTGGGTTGTCTTCATGCAAGATCCCGGGGTTGCGTGGTTAGAAATCATTATAGAAAGTGGCGTATGGCCGTGGCAGAGTTCGGGGTGCGGAGGACATTGCTGCATGGGTGCTAGTGTCAATAAGACCACGGAAACGGCTTTCGAGCCGCTGCTTCAGTTCGATATGGAGATGGAAGATTTCCTTTCGGACTGGCACCATTGCGATCATGTCTCGAGCTACCTCGCCCGGATGATCAGCCACAACAGGACCGATCCGGTACGGCATTCCAACTTCTTTTCCTCCGCCCTCAACGAGCTTCTGGAGGTTTCGTTTCGCGGCGGCACCACCGACGGAAAGATCGGCCTGTCGATCTATCGCCAAGGCGCCACGGAACGGGTTCAACTGAGCTTTCCATGCCCACCTGGTCAGGCGCGCTTCTATCGCGAGGCTGTCTCGAAAACCCGTGAGAGCGATGCCCAGGCCCGCTATCTCGACGCCATTTCCAACGACCTTGCCCCCAGCCGGGAATCGGTGCTTCTGGACCTGGCGGTCAATTATGACGCCCGCCTCCGGCTTGACGAGGATGCGGCTCCGGCCATCACCCTGATCGTGGATCTTCCTCTTGAAGGAATGGTGAGTTGATGGCGGCGAGCCTTCCTCAGCGTTTCAAGGTCGACTTCGATCCGAACAGCCAGATCTTCTCGCTTGCCGGAACGATTCGGCCGCGTTCGATCGATGAAATCGCCGAGAGTATCCATGCGCTGAGGGAAGCCATCGATACGGTGCGCGGCGTTCTCTATATCGATGTGAAGCGCCTCATCCAGATGAACAACACGGCCTTCCAGGCCTTCATCCGGGTCGCCCTCGACGCCTGCCGGGAGCGGTCGGACCTGCGCCTGATCGTCATCACGTCAAGCGTCGTCAGCTGGACGACGCGCATGTTCCGGCACCTGAGCACGATCGAGCCGCAGATCTCCGTCGAGGTCTATGATTCGATGTTCTATCCTGGCCAGGACTACTTCGAGGATACGAGCTTCATCCCAATCCTGCGCGCGCAGACGAAATTGACCTGGCGCCACGAGCGCACCATCCTGCCGCGCCACGGCATGCGGCCCGGCATCGCCGTGGCCGACATCTGCTGCGGCATCGGCGATTTCGCCGTGCTCGCGCAGAAGGAGTTCCAGCCGTCGCGGATCGTCGCGCTCGACCACTCGAAGCCGAGCCTCGCCTATGCCCGAAAGGTGGCCGCCGAGTTCGACGTGACGGGTATCGAATACACCTACGGCGACGCGTCGGAGATGCTGCTTGAGGACAACCAGTTCGACTTCGTGAGTTGCCGCCACTCGCTGCAGGTCTTCAATCAGCCGGAGCTGCTTCTCAAGGAACTCTATCGGATCGTGAAGCCGGGCGGCCGCGTCTACATCACCAACGAGAAGAACTCGCACTGCCTCGGCGAGCCGCGGGCGCAAAGCATCCAATGGACCTACAATGAGCTCGCGCGGCTTTTGAGCAATTTCGAGATAGATGTGGAGTTCGGGCCGAAGAGCCGGCGCTATCTTGCCGACACGGGCTTCGACGACATCCTGGTCGAATCCTTCATGGTCACCAATCTGGACGGTGACCCACAGGATTTCGCCGATATCATCGCCGGCTGGGAGAAGATGTTTGCGGACATGGCGGTGAGGCACGGCGAAACACCCGAATTCATCGAGCGGTTCCGCCAGGGCTTCCGGGATCACATCTTCGCTGCACTGCATCCGAAGGGCTATGCGGGCTGGCCGATCTGGGCAGCGTCCGGGCGCAAACCACTATGAGCGCGAGCAATATCAAACGTCCCCGGTTCGGTTTGAGATCCTTTCGCGCCAAGTTCGTGCTGGTCGTCGGCAGCGCCGTGCTCTTCGACCTCCTGCTGACAGGCGGGCTGGCGCTCTGGAACGTTCAAAGACTGTCGCGCGACGCGACGACGGAAGTCGGACAGGGCCTGCAAAACGCCAACGAAGACTACATGCTCACCTACGCGGAATCGACGGCCGCGCGGGTTAATCTTCTGCTCGGCCAGGTTCACGCCGACGTCGCCACGCTCGCGGGCGTAATCCAGGCGCAGATCGACCGCCCGGTGCGCCGGTCCGACGTCGGTGAGGCCCTTGCGCGGCACGCACCGGAGTCCGTTACCGTCACTTACGATGCCAAAGGTGGGTGGGCGCAGAACCTTCCGGGTCCGCTCTCGAGCGTAAGCGTCTGGAGCTATCTCCTTGGCCCCGACCATCGGCCACTACCCGAGGTACAGGCCGATATCGAGAACAGCGCCGTTCTTGATCTGGTTGCGCCCGCCCTGCTTGCGCACGGCCGCTCCAAACTGCAGATGTACTACGTCGGACCAAAAGAACGGCCGATCTTGCGGATGGCGCCCTATGCGGATCAGGCACAGACGTTCGACCGTCTCTACCCCGGCCATAACGAAGCCAACTTCTGGAACTTCTTCTTCCCCGGCCTCTATGAGTCCTGGGAGGAATGGGCGAAGCAACCGAGCCTCAGGCCCGTTGCAGCCGACACCACGCAAACGGCACCTTACACCGATGCCGCCTCGGGCAAACTGATCGTCAGCTTCTTCCAGCCACTCTGGACGCCCGACCGCAAAGGTGTCGCCGGAGCAACCGGAACCGATATCACGCTCGACCAGCTGGCCGAGGTTGTCGAAAGCGTCAAGGTCGGCGACAGCGGCTTCGGATTTCTGGTGATGTCCGACGGCAACGTGCTTGCCATCAATCCGGTCGGCGAAAAGGTGATCGGCCTGCGGCGGTCCAGCGACACGGGTGGACAAGGCGTCACCGGGTTGGAGCGCTCGCTGCGCCGCAGCGCCCAGCCCGCGATCGCAGAGCTGCCGCTTGGCACCGATGGCGCCATTCAGCGGGTACTGCTCGATGAGGGTGGTGAGAAGGTCCCCTATCTCATTCTCCTCAAGCAGCTCGAGCCGGAGAACCTCTGGGTTTCCGGCCCGGTGCGCCGCGAGACCATGTCGATCGGCATCGTCGTGCCGGAGCGCGAAATCTATGCCTCGCTGTTTGCGGCACAGGCGAGTATCTCTGAAGCGACGAACCGCATCCTCATCTATCAGATCCTGGCCCTGCTCGCTTCGCTGCTGTTCGTCACGCTCGCCGTGTTCGGCATCTCCAAGCGGGTCACCCGCGGCATCAGCGCGCTCGCCGGAGCGGCAACCAGCATCGAGGCGAAGGACTACTCCGTCCGTGTGCCCATCACGACGCGCGACGAAGTCGGTGAAGCCGCTATCGCGTTCAATAGAATGGCTGAGGAGATCAGCTACCATACCGAGAACCTCGAAAACCTGGTGACCGAACGCACCAAGCAGCTCGAGGACGCCAACCATCAGATTTCGACGCTGAATACCCAACTGCGCAGCGAGAACCTGCGCCTTGGCGCCGAACTCGCCGTCGCCAAGCAGATCCAGATGATGGTGCTGCCGAAGGCCGGCGAGCTCGCGGAAATCGCCGATCTCGAAATCGCCGCCTATATGCGCCCGGCCGACGAGGTGGGCGGCGACTACTACGATGTGCTGCGCGACGGTGAGCGGCTGAAGATCGGCATCGGCGACGTGACCGGTCATGGCCTTGAAAGCGGCGTGCTGATGCTGATGGTGCAGTCGGTCGCAAGGGCCCTGCAGGAAGCCGGCGACATGGACCCGGAGCAGTTTCTCAACCGCCTCAACCGCGCCATCTACAAGAACATCGTGCGCACCAACACTGACAAGCATCTGTCGTTGGCCTTCCTCGACTACGACCACGGCCGCCTGACGCTGTCGGGGCAGCACGAGGAACTGATCGTCGTGCGCAAGGGTGCGGAAATCGAGCGGATCGACACGCTCGACCTCGGCCTGCCGATTGGCCTGGAATCGGACATTTCGCGCTTTGTTGCCACCCGCGAGATCTCGTTCGGCCGCGGCGACATGATCGTGCTGCATACGGACGGCGTGACCGAGGCAGCGAACGCCAAGGGCGAACTGTTTGGCATCGAGCGACTGTGCGAGAGTGCCGGAAAGTTTTACGGACAGAGCGCCGAGGACGTCAAATCGGGTATCATCAACGACCTGATGGCGCATATCGGCAAGCAGAAGATCTACGACGACATCACGCTCGTCGTCATGAGACACAGGTGATCAGATGACCACGCTCTACGGACTGGCGGACCTGACGATCGGCGCCCACCAGAAGATGACCCGGCTGCGTCTTTACGACGGGCCGCTGGATCTCAGCTGGAAGCATTGCGCCATGGCTTCGGATTTCGTCGCCGAACTGGCGGCGCTGCGCTATCGCGCGTCGCGCAACACCTATCGGGAAGTGCGCCACAACATCGGCTACCTCACCAACGAACTGGTCGAGAATGCCGTGAAGTTCCGCGCTTCCGGTTCCGTGGTCGTCGAGGCCGCCCTCGAGGGCCACAGCTTCCGCACGAAAGTGTCGAACGTGATCGACAACGAAGCGGCTGCGCGCTTCCAGGATCTTTTGTCCGAGATCGCCGACGGCGACCCGGGCGACCTGCTCATCGAGCGCATCGAAGCCAACGCAACCGGGCTCGGCAAGAGCGGCTCGGGGCTTGGTCTTTTGACGCTGATGAGTGATTATGGCGTTCGTTTCGCTTGGGTTTTTGGCGCCCAGGGTGACGACGGCGAAACCTCATTGGAGACTTATGCCTCCATTGCGGTCCCAGACCTCTCGAACTGATGAGCCGGTGAACATGGAAAACAAGGACGAAGAAGAGTATCGCGTTTGGTCCGAAGGCAACGATATTCATTTTGAAGGCACGATGCGGCTGCCGGGAACGGAGGCCTATGCCCCGATCTTCTCGACGGTGATGGGCGTTCTGGAGACCGAGCCTGAGCACATCACGATCGACCTCACCGAACTGCAGTTCCTGAACTCGTCCGGGATCAACCTGCTCGCCAAGCTGACGATCGAGGCACGCAACCGCCCGAACGTGCAATTGACGGTGCGCGGAACCTCTGAGATCCCGTGGCAGTCGAAATCGCTGCCGAACCTCAAGAAGCTGCATCCCGGCCTCGATCTCAGGCTCAACTGAGATCACGCGGTGCCGGGACTGGATTCCCGTAGCTAAAGCCTGAGTATCGCGCGCCGACCGGCGCGCGACCGCGATTCCGCGCGCCAGCCACCGACAAATCCTGTCGCCGAAACCGGCCTCACGACGCTTCGACGCCTTCTTCATTCCCCGTCGTCACGCTTGACTCTGCGAACGCCTCACCGTATTGATCAAATCATCTGATGACTTGATGAGCAGACAATGCAACCGATCAATCGTACCAACCTTGCCGAGAGCGCTGCCGAAAGCCTGCGGGCGGAAATCCTCAGCGGCCGCTGGGCTATCGGCGAACGCATTCCCAACGAGACGGCGCTGACCGAACTTCTGGCGGTGAGCCGCGGAACCGTGCGGGAGGCCGTTCGGGTCCTGATCTCGAAGGGGCTGCTCGACGCCCGCCAGGGCTCCGGCACCTATGTCCGCTCGACGGTCGATAGCTCGGGCGCGCTTGACCGCGTCAAGCGGGCGAGCCTGCGCGACCAATGGGAGGCGCGCGCGGCCATCGACGTGGAAGCCGCACGCCTGGCGGCGCTGCGACATACGCCCAAGGATCTGGAACATATGAAGCGCCTTCTTCTCGCCCGCGGCACGGTTTCCGATGGCGGGCGTGAGGCCTTCGGACGGCGCGACATCGCCTTTCATCGGTCGATCGTCGAGGCCTCCGGCAACAGGGCCATCGTCGAGCTCTATGACTTTTTCACTTCGGCCATTCTCGAAACCATTCACTCGACGCTGTCGGGCGACCTGCCGGAGCCGGACGACCGGGCGCATGCGGCGATCGTCGAGGCAATTGCGGCCAGTGATCCGGACAAGGCCGCGGCCGCCGTTCGGGCGTTCATGGCCCCCGTCCTCGCTGAACTTGATCGGCTACTTTCCCAATGAACCAGACTTTTCGTGATCCCAACAAAGCCGAAGCCGCCGAACCGCTGGACATCGAAGACCAGCTTATCGATGCCGAGGCCGACAGCCTGCCGGCACCGCAACCACCGGTGCTGAGCCGCAGCGCCCGCATCCTGCTGGGCGCCAGCCTCGTGCTCATCGCCTTCAACCTCAGGCCGCTGTTTTCAAGTCTCTCGGTGCTGCTGCCCGAGGTGATGCAGGCGACCGGCCTTTCCACCGCCAGCGCCAGCGTGCTCACCACCCTGCCGGTGCTCTGCCTCGGCCTTTTCGCGCCGCTTGCGCCGAAGCTCGCCCAACGCTTCGGTGCCGAACGCACGCTTCTCGGGGTGCTCGTCCTGCTGACGCTCGGCACGGGTTTGCGCGGCGTTCAGTCCGTGCCGCTTCTTTTCCTTTCGACATTTGCGGCAGGTGCGGCGATCGCGATCGGCAACGTGCTGCTTCCCGGCCTCGTCAAGCGTGACTTTCCCGACCGCGCCGCGATGATGACGGGCCTCTATACCATGGCGCTCTGCGCTGGTGCTGCCAGCGCCGCCGGCCTGACGCTGACGATCGAACACCATGTGGTCGGCTCCTGGTCCGGCGCGCTCGCGGCCTGGGCGGTACCCGCCCTCATCGTGCTGATGATCTGGGCACCGCAGGCGCTGCGTGGCAAGGCGCAAGCCCGCCACAGCGGCTTCCGCGTCGTAGGCCTCTGGCGCGATCGGCTCGCCTGGCAGGTGACGCTCTTCATGGGTCTGCAATCCGCACTCGCCTATTGCGTCTTCGGCTGGATGGCGCCGATCCTGCGTGAGCGTGGCCTCGATGCCGCAACTGCCGGTGCGGTCGTCTCCGCCTCGATCATGATGCAGGTCGTCACCTGCCTGCTCGTGCCATCCTTCGCCGTAAGGCGCCGCGACCAGCGCGCCGTCTGCGTGGCGCTCGCCGCCGCCGCCGTCATCGCGTTGATCGGCATCCTTTTCGCGCCGCTCTCGACGGTGCTCGTCTGGGCTGTTCTGCAAGGGATCGGACAGGGCGGCCTGATTGCTGCGGCGATGACCCTCATTGTGCTGCGCTCGCCCGATTCGCACGTGGCGGCCCATCTCTCCGGCATGGCCCAGGGCGTCGGCTACGTGCTTGCCGCCATCGGCCCCCTGCTTGTCGGCTTCATCCGCAGCTGGACCGGCAGCTTCGCCGCCAGCGCCGTTCTCTTCATCGCGCTCGGCATCGGCGTGGCGATCATGGGTCTCGGCGCCGGCCGGGCGCTGCATGTCGGCGCACGAACGGTCCGGATAGACGACCGCTAAGACGGACGCGGATCAGCGCCTGCAATGATCCAAAGGGCTCCCCTTCCCAGGCGGAGCCCTTTCTCTCGCTGTCAGCACGCTCGCATCAGGCCGCGGCCACCGCCGCCTGGTAGCGCGGCGCCGGCCGGAAGGTGAGCGCGATCAGGAACGCGCCGAGGCCGATGCCCCAGGAACCGATGTAAAGCCAGGTGTAGCTTGCCAGCGCATCATAGATCAGGCCCCCGGCAATCGGTCCCGTCGCCATGCCAAGGCTGCCAGCCATGGCCGTCCCCCCGATCACCGTCCCCATCATCCGCAAGGGGAAATTCTCGCGGGCAAGCACCGCATAGAGCGGCATGACGCCCGCATAGATGAAGCCGAACAGGGCGGCGACCGCATAGAACGAGCCGAGCCCGGCGGCAAAGACATAGGCAAGCGCGCCGAAGGCCTGGGCCAGAAGTCCAAGAACGAGCACACGTTTGGCCCCGAAACGGTCGCCGAGCAGACCGAAGACGACGCGGCCGCCCATGCCGGCAAGACCCTCGACGCTGTAGATCGACACGGCCGCCATGACCGGAATGCCGCAGGTGATCGCGTAGCTCACCGTGTGGAAGATCGGGCCGGAATGGGTGGCGCAGCAGAAGAAGTTGGTCAGGAGCAGGATGATGAAGAGCGGCGATTTCAGCACCTGGCTGGTCGTCATCGACGAATGGGGCTCTTCCTCGGGCGAGGCCGCGGCAGCACCGTCGGCAAGTGCCGGCGCCTGGCGAACGAGAAACGAGACCGGGATCATGATGACGGCAACGACCAGCGCGATGATCTGCAGAGCGGTTCTCCAGTCGTAGGCGGATACCAGCCAGGCGGCAAAGGGCGACATCGTCATCGGCGCCATGCCCATGCCGGCCGAGACGAGCGAGACCGCGAGGCTGCGATGCGTATCGAACCAGCCGGTAACGCAAGCCATCATCGGCGCGAAGATCGCCGCCGTCGCGGTGCCGACCACGACACCGAAAAGGATCTGGAAGGCGATCAGCGAGGTCGTCCAGCTCGCTGCCATGAGGCTGACGGCCAAGAGCACCGAGCCGATGAGCACGATCGGACGCGCGCCCCATCGGTCGGAAAGGCTGCCCCAGGCGATGCTGGCAAAAGCCATGGCCAGGAAGCCGATGGTCATGGCGCTCGAAACGCCTGTCACCGACCAGCCGGTTTCGCGCGAAATCGGCAGCAGGAACACCGGAAGCGAAAACATGGCGCCGATCGCCAGGCAGCCGAGCAGCCCGCCGGCCGCCACGATGACCCAACGGTAATGCAAATTAGTCATTGCAAATCTCCTTAAAGCCGCCCGGCCGGACGTCCGGCCACGCCGAAAAATTGTGCAACCTGATCGCGCGACGGACCGTGCCTGGGACATCCCCTCGCCCGCCCGATTGAAAGACGCTCACGCCGACGCCAAGCCGACAGAAGCTTCGAAAGAATTTCATAATAGTTGCAGATTCACATTCGATGCAGCCTTGAAGGCATGCGCCCGACTGTTTCCGCTTGATTGTGCGACGAAGCTTCTTTCTGTTGTCCGTTGCCACCTGAGAGATAGATAAAGGCTGGAACACGGCTTGCGGGAGTGACAAGTGTGACGGGATTTCGATGGATTCGCTGATCACCGCCGCGGCGCGAGCACTGGCGTCGGGCGACCCGCTCGGCGCGCTGAAGCGGGTGGCGCTACGCGACGATCCGCCGGCACTGGCGCTGCGCGGCATCGCCATGGCCCAGCTTGGAGACTTCACCCGCGCAAAGGTCCTGCTGAAGAACGCCGCGCGCGCCTTCGGCCCGAAGGAAGCGGTGGCGCGGGCGCGGTGCATCGTCGCCGAGGCGGAGATCGCCATCGTCTCCCGTGATCTTTCCTGGCCGATGCGGGCGCTCGACGCCGCCCGCTCGACGCTCGAAACCCATGGCGACCACCTCAATGCCGCCCACGCCCGCAATCTCGGGGCACGGCGCCTGCTCTTGATCGGCCGTCTGGACGAGGCCGAGAACTTGCTTGCCGATATCGATACGGCGCGGCTGACACCGCTGTCGAAAGCCGCCCACGACCTGGCGCTCGCCGGCATCGCCGTGCGCCGGTTGCGAACCGAGGCCGCCACCGCCGCCTTCGGGCGAGCGGGCGAAGCGGCTCGGACGACCGGCATTCCGGCCCTGATCTTGGAAGTTGAAAACGCGGCCGCCGTGCTTAAAGCGCCGGCTGCCCGCCTCATGGCGGATGGGGAAGAGCGCTCGCTGCTGCTTGGCGAGGTCGAAGAGCTGCTTGCTTCCGGCGCCCTCGTCATCGACGCCTGCCGGAACCTCGTCCGAAGACAAGCGACCTTGTGCACGCTTGCCACTCGGCCGGTGCTCTTTGCGCTGGCGCGCGCGCTGGGCGAAGCCTGGCCGGGAGACGTCTCAAGGCGAACCTTGCTCGCCCGGGCCTTCGGCGCACGACATGTCGACGAATCCCACCGGGCAAGGCTGCGTGTCGAAATCGGCCGGCTGCGCGAGGAACTGCGCCCGCTTGCGGATATCAAGGCGACGAGCGATGGCTTCCGGCTGGTGCCGCACGGCAAGCACACGGTCGTCGTCCTTGCCCCGCCGGTCGACGAGCGACATGCGACGATGCGGGCGCTGCTGGCGGACGGCGAGGCCTGGTCAAGTTCGGCGCTCGCAATCGCGCTCGACGCCAGCGCGCGCACCGTGCAGCGGGCGCTCGAAGAGCTCGCCTCGCAAGGCAAGGTTATGCCGATCGGGCGCGGGCGGGCACGGCGCTGGGTCGTGCCGCCGATTGCCGCATTCCCGACAGTGTTGTTACTCCCCGGCCCTTTGCCAAACGAATAGGATCAGACCCATGAAAAGATCCGAAGCCGAAATCATCCAGATATATGGCCCGTTCCCCGGGGCAGACCAGGTCCACGGCGTCACCTTCGACGGCCGGAACGTATGGTTCGCCGCCGGTGACACGATCAACGCCTTCGACCCGGAAAACGGTGCGCCCGTCCGCTCGATCGACGTCGCCGCGCATGCGGGTACGGCGTTTGACGGCAAGCACCTCTTCCAGATCGCCGAAGATCGCATCCAGAAGATCGATCCGGAAACCGGGAAAATTCTCGCAACAATCCCGGCCCCGGGCGGTGGCGGCGATTCCGGCCTTGCCTGGGCCGAGGGCACGCTTTGGGTCGGGCAGCATCGGGGCCGCAAAATTCATCAGATCGATCCCGAGAACGGCGCAATCCTGCGCACGATCGAATCCAAGCGCGTCGTGACCGGGGTGACCTGGGTCGACGGCGAACTCTGGCACGGCACCTGGGAGGGTGACGAAAGCGATATCAGGCGCATCGATCCGCAAACGGGAGCCGTGCTCGAAACGGTCGCCATGCCGACCGGAATGGGCGTATCGGGCCTCGAGTCCGATGGCGGCGAGCGCTTCTTCTGTGGCGGCGGGCCGAGCGGCGTCGTCCGGGCTGTTCGCCGGCCGAAGCGGGCGCGCTGAAACTCGCGATAAGATCCAGGATCGGCGCCGCTGCGCGCCGCTGTCGGTGCGGCGCCGGCACTACAGCGCCGCGCGCCTTTGACGCGCATAGAGGGCGCTGTAGCGCTTCGAAGCGCTGCATGTTCCGTCCGCAAAACCGGCGATGAATAGGGAACCATGCAGTAGCGTTGTCCCGGCACGGTCCGCAATACCCGGACACCGCGGACCGTGCCCGAGCTTTAGGCCTTAATGAAGGCGAGCAGGTCGGGATTGATGACATCGGCATGGGTTGTCAACATGCCATGTGGATAACCCTCATAGACCTTGAGCGTGCCGTTCTTCAGCAGCTTCACCGCCAGTCGCGCGCTGTCGTCGATCGGTACGATCTGGTCGTCGTCGCCGTGCATGACCAGCGTCGGCACGTCGATCGCCTTCAAGTCTTCGGTGAAGTCGGTTTCGGAGAAGGCCTTGATGCCTTCGTAATGGGCCTTGGCGCTGCCCATCATGCCCTGACGCCACCAGTTGCGGACGACGCCTTCCGATACTTCGGCACCCGGGCGGTTGTAGCCGTAGAACGGGCCGGCCGGAACGTCGAGGAAGAACTGGGCGCGGTTGGCAGCAAGCGCCGCCCGGAAACCGTCGAACACCTCGATCGGCAGGCCGCCCGGATTGTTTTCGGTCTTGACCATGATCGGCGGCACGGCGCCGACGATGATCAGCTTGGAAACCCGGCCGCCGCCGTGGCGTGCCACGTAAGCCACCGCTTCGCCGCCTCCGGTGGAGTGACCAATGTGGATTGCATCGCTGAGGCCGAGCTTGGTGGTCAGCGCCGCAACATCCTTCGCGTAGTGTGCAATGTCGTGTCCCTCGCTCACCTGCGTTGAACGGCCATGGCCGCGGCGGTCATGGGCGATGACCCGGTAGCCCTTGCTGACAAAATAGAGCATCTGCGCATCCCAATCGTCCGCCGACAGGGGCCAGCCATGGTGAAAGACGATGGGCTGGCCCGAGCCCCAATCCTTGTAGAAGATATCGACGCCGTCTTCAGTCCTGACGAAGTTCTCGGTCATGGGAACGGTTCCTTTGTTTGGGTTGGGTGTATGTCTTCGAGATGTGGCCCCGGCGCGAGATCCGCGCCGGGACGTGCGGTCCGCGTCAACCGAGATGGGGGTGGTTGATCGCGAGAAAGTGGTTGACGACCGGCGCGGCCGGCCCCTTGTGGTAGCGGCGGACATCGTCCTGAATGTCGGCATCGGCCTTCGACACGCGCTTGTGCTGGCGCAGATGCTCTGCCCAGGATTCGACCATAAACCATTCGACCAGCCGTCCGGGATCGGCCGCGTCCTCGGTCACGCCCCAGCCATAGGCGCCGTCGCGCCGCCGCTCGTGCGACAGGCGGGCGAGCGCCTTCAGGAACTCGGACCGATCCGCCTTGTCGATCGTATATTCGATCAGGACGAGAACCGGTCCGCGGTCGTGTTCGACCGGCTCGCTGGTCAGCGGCTCCGGCCAATGATTGGAAGGTATGAGATCCGCCTCACCTTTCGGCAGCTTCATGGCGTGGAAGGCGAAGCCGACTGAGAGAAGGCCGATGGCCGCCACGGCGAGCGTGAAGGGCACGCCGATCGCCGAGGCGGTCGCGCCCCAAGCAAGGCTCCCGCCGGTCATCGCGCCGTTGAAGACGGTCAGATAGACGGCGAGCGTGCGTCCGCGCACCCAGTTGGGCAGGATCGCTTGCGCAGTGCTGTTCAGCGTCGTCAACGCCGTGATCCAGGCCGCACCACAGACGAGCAGCGCCGCCACCGCCACCCATTGCGCCGGCGCGAAGGAAAGCACGCCCATGACGGCGGCGGTCAGGACCGCGGACAAAAGCAGCAATCCGTCGGCATCCATCCGGGCCCGCAAGCGCGGCATCACCAGCGCGCCGCCGATCGCGCCGGCGCCGACGGCGCCGAGCAGGATGCCGTAGAAGCTGGCGCCGCCGCCGAGAAGCTGGCGGGCGACCAGCGGCAGCAGCGCCCAGATCGCACTTGAAAAAGCGAAAAACACGGCTGCACGCAAAAGCACCACATGCAGCTCGCGGCTGGCGCGCGCATAGCGCAGGCCGGCCCGGAAGGCGCCGAGGAAGCGCTCGGCGAGCGCGTCGTCCTCCGGCACCTGCCGCCGCCACCAGACCAATGCGGCAATGACGAAGACATAGCTGATGACATCGACGCCATAGGTGACGGCCGCGCCAAACCAGGCAAGCAGCAGACCGCCAAGCGCCGGGCCGATCGCGCGGGAGATGTTGATGCCGAGCGAGTTCAGTGCGACCGCGCCCTTGACGTCCGGTCGCGACACGAGCTCCGGCACGATCGCCTGCCAGGTGGGGGCAACCAGCGCTGCGCCGATGCCACCGACAAAGGTAAGCGCAATCAGCGAGGTCACCGACTGCAGCCCGCTTGCAGAGAGGAACAACAGGCAGAGGCTCGCGGATGCGAGCAGGAACTGCACGACGATCAGGAATTTGCGTCGGTCGAGAATATCGGAGAGCACGCCGGCGGGAATGGCGAGCAGGAAGATCGGCAGCGTCGCGGCCGCCTGGATCATCGAGACGGCGGCGGGCGTTGCCGACAGGTCGGTGACGAGCCAGGAGCTCGCGACATCGCGGATGAAGCTGCCGGTGTTGCCGATGATCGTCGCCACCCAGAGCACGGCGAAGACCTTCTGGCGCAAGGGCGCGAAAGTGCCGGCGTTGTTGGTCGCTGCCTGCGTCATTGGCCGCCCCTCTCCGTGGATGCACGTTCGCGCAGATCATAGACTGCAACGAGCACGAATGCGCCGGCAAGGCCGATATGTTCGAAGAAACCGTTTGTCGCCATCGCGCGCTCCATGCCGGGCGGCAGTTCCCAGAAGCGGAATGCGAGCAAGGTGGCGGCGAGGGTGAAGGCCGCAAGCGCGCCTGCCGCCGCCCAGCGGTAGAAGCCTGAGAGAACGAGAGCCGACATCGCAAGCTCAAAAACGATGATGCCGACAGCAAAGAGCGGTGCCGGATAGAGGCCGAAATGCTCCATCTCGGCAAGCGCGCCCGGGAAGTCGAAAATTTTCGTCAAGGGTCCCTGGATATAGGCCGAGCAGAGCGCCAGCAACCCGACGAATATGACACGGTTGCCGGAAAGGCCCGGCCGGAGGCGAACGGCGAGACGGTTTTCGAGGGAAGAGGGGCTCAATCTTTCGTTTCCTTGTCAGGCGGTCTTCGGCTTGATGGGCGGCAAAGCCGCCCTCATCGATTTTTCGGCCATTTCAAAGCGGTGATCGCGCTCTGGGATATGCCTTGGTAGTAGGCTCCATGCTTCGCCGGCGGATGGTTCACCACGACTTTCGCCGAGAGGTGCCGGGCGCCCTCAGTCGGCGAGGCCGAGGCCTGCTCCGGTCCGAGCGATGCGTTGAGCAAGATTGAGACCGCGGCCATCGCGACGGCGCCAGCTTTCGTGCGCATTCTGCGTCTCCCTTCCGCTATCGTCACACCGCCCAGCAGGAGCATCCAAGCGCGCCGAAGAAACCCTTAAGGTCGGCGATCGGCAGTTTCGACGTCCAGGCGCCGGCATGATCGTGGCCATGGACGCCGCAATCGCTGGCGCAGCCGCACGACGTGATCGCGGTGCGCCGGAGCGAGCGCTTTCCGGCGCCCTCGGGCTCACCCCAGGCGGCATAACCGCCGAAGGTGCGGACCGGCGACCAGTCGGGCATTGCCGGCGGCACCTTGTTCTCGTCGTGAGAGGCAAGTTCGCCGGCCGCATAGACGATCTTGCCGCCGACCATCGTGAGCTCTGACGTGAGGAAGGAAATCTCGTCCTCGGCGCAGTTGAAAAAGTCCTTGTTCGGCACGATGAGGTCGGCGAACTGCCCTTTCTCAATCCGGCCTTTCTTGCCTTCCTCGTTTGAAAACCACTGCACCTTCTCGGTCCACATCCGAAGCGCCGTCTCGCGATCGAGGCAGTTGGCGCGCGGGTAGAGCTGCAGGCCGCCGACAGTCTTGCCGGTCACCATCCACGACAGCGAAACCCAGGGGTTGTAGGATGCGACGCGGGTCGCATCGGTGCCGGCGGAAACGTTGACGCCCTTTGCCAGCATCTTGGCCACCGGCGGCGTCGCTTCAGCGACACCATGGCCGTAGCGCTCGACGAAGTACTCGCCCTGATAGGCCATGCGGTGCTGCACGGCGATGCCGCCGCCAAGGGCGGCGATCCGGTCGATCGAGCGGTCAGAGATCGTCTCCGCATGGTCGAAGAACCAGTTGATGCCCTCAAGCGGGATATCCTGGTTGACCTTCTCGAAGACGTCGAGCGCACGGGTGATCGTCTCGTCATAGGTGGCATGCAGTCGCCAGGGCCAGCGGTTCTCCGCAAGAATGCGCACGACCTCTTCGAGTTCGCCCTCCATCTCCGGCGGCATGTCCGGGCGCGGCTCGCGGAAGTCCTCGAAGTCGGCGGCGGAAAACACCAGCATCTCGCCGGCACCGTTGTGGCGGAAATAGTCGTTACCCTGCTTGTACTTGACCGACGACGTCCATTTCAGGAAGTCGTCCTTCTCCTGCTTCGGCTTCTGGGTGAAGAGGTTGTAGGCAAGGCGGACCGTCATCTGGCCCTCGTCCGAGAGCTTCTGGATGACGGCATAGTCATCCGGGTAGTTCTGGAAGCCGCCGCCGGCGTCGATGACGCTGGTGACGCCGAGCCGGTTGAGCTCGCGCATGAAATGACGGGTCGAGTTGACCTGGTAATCGAAGGGCAGCTTCGGCCCCTTGGCGAGCGTCGAATAGAGGATGCCGGCATTGGGCTTGGCCAAGAGCAGCCCCGTCGGGTTGCCGCTGGCATCGCGAGTGATCTCGCCGCCCGGCGGGTTCGGCGTGTCCCTGGTGTAGCCGACGGCGCGGAGCGCCGCGGCATTGAGCAGCGCCCGGTCATAGAGATGCAGCAGGAACACCGGCGTATCGGGCGCGACCGCGTTGATCTCATCGATCGTCGGCAACCGCTTTTCGGCGAACTGGTGCTCGGTGAAGCCGCCGACGACCCGCACCCATTGCGGCGCCGGCGTGATCGCCACCTGCCGCTTCAGCATGTCCATCGCATCGGCAAGCGAGCGCACGCCGTCCCAGCGCAGCTCCATGTTGAAGTTGAGGCCGCCACGCACGACATGGGTATGATTGTCGTTCAGGCCCGGCAGGACGCGCTTGCCCTTGAGGTCGATGGTCTTTGTGCCTGAGCCTGCCAGCGCCATGATCGTCCTGTCGTCACCGACAGCGAGGATCAGGCCATCCTTGACGGCAACGGCAGTGGCAGTCGGATTGGCGCGGTCGAGCGTCGTCACGAGGCCGCTGTGAAGGATCAGGTCGGGCGTCATCGAAGTATCTCCGGTCTGTTGGGCGCCGGCGGTGCGGGCCGACGGGAAGAGAGCGGGCAGCGCCAGCGACGAGGCGGCACCGAGGAACGAGCGTCTAGTCGGCATCGTCAGGCCCTTTCGTCGGCGCCGGCAGCATCCTTCGCCGTGCCGGTTGCGATCTGCCCGCCGGGCAGATGGCCGAACACGTGCGGCATGCACTGCCGATTGAACCAGGAGAGGTTGACCGGCTCACCCGACAGGGCGCGCTTGACCAGTGGGACGGATTGCTCCCCGATGAGAATGCCAAGCAGACCGATCAGCGCGATGACCGGCGGCGCCGGCGAGCGGACGTTGAGCAGCGCATAGATGACGCCGACGACCAGCCCGGCTCCAAGCGAGAGAAGGTACATCTTCATCGCCAACTCCTTTACGGGATAAAGGTGGCGCTCCGGCCGCAGCGAGGCGGCCAGAGCGTTAATCTAGAGCGCGGAAGCGTTCTGTCAGTGGCCTTCGGACGCGCCGAACATCGACTTGGCGTAGATGATGCCGAGGCCATACGAACCGCCGAACTTCTTGGCGATACCGGTGGTCATGTCGTAGGTCTCGGTGCGCGCCCAGTCGCGCTGCAGCTCGAGCATGTATTGCAGCGAGGTCATCGGCCGGACGCCGGCCTGCACCATGCGGTCCATCGCCCGCTCATGCGCCTCATCCGAAACGTCGCCGCAGGCGTCGGCGATGGCATAGACCTCGAAGCCCTGATCGAGCGCCGAGAGGGTCGGGCCGACGATGCAGACCGAGGTCCACAGCCCGCACATGACAAGGCGCTTCTTGCCGATGCGGTTGACCTCTTCGATCACCGCGGCGTCTTCCCAGGTGTTCATCGAGGTGCGGTCCAGCAGTTTCTGGCCGGGGAAGGCATCGGTGATCTCGGAGAACATCGGGCCGGAGAAGGTCTTTTCGGCAACGGTCGTGAGGATGGTCGAAACGCCGAAACCTGCCGCCGCATTGGCGACAAGTGCTGCGTTGTTGCGCAGGAGCACCGCGTCGATCGACTTGGTCGCAAAGGACATCTGCGACTGGAAGTCGATCATGATCAGAGTGTGGTCTTTGGGCGAGACGAGGAGTTTGCCGGGGGTCGCTGTCGCAGACATGGTCGTGACCTCTTACTGTTGAAACTGAACTCCGATTGGAGAGGCCCAACTATGCCGCCGACCGGCGACCCGTTCTTGTCGCCAAAGGTGGATTTTTGAAAATTTCGCTCGCCTTCAGCCGGCAGGGCGCGTGTACTTTCAGAGGGTTACGACTGTCGGCTGCGCCGCCACTGGCGCGGCGTTGCACCTGCGGCCTGCGCAAAGGCCCGGGTAAAATGGCTCTGATCCGAAAAGCCGCAGACGACGGCAATTTCACTCAGGGACGTGGGCGAGAACTGCAGCAGATCCTTGGCCTTTTCGATCCTCTGCTGCAGCAGCCAGCGGTAGGGCGTGCTGCCCATCGTCTCGCGAAAGGCACGCAAAAAAGCCGCCTGCGACAGATTGCAGGTCGCAGCCATGTCCTCGACGGTGAGCTCGCCATCCAGACGGGCTTGCACCAGATCGCGGATCTTTGCCTGGCAGCGCTGCGAAAGCCTGCGTCCTCCGGCAAGGCTCTCGCCACGGCCGTTACCGTACTGCCGGACCATATGCACGCCGATTGCCACCGAGAGCTGGTCGACAAACAGCGCGCTTCGATCCGTGTATCCGTCCACCGACGCAAACAAAGCGCCGAGCATGCCGCCGAGAACGGGGTCGGGCGAGCCGGAAACGGGCCGCAGCTCGCTCACGCCAGAAGCATTTGCCGCGTCTGCGATGCGTTCGAGCGCACCGTGGCCGATTTCAAGCAAGGTGAAATCGAAGGATCCTTTGAGATCGGCTTTATAATCGTCGGCAAAGTTCCTGACGTAGATCGAGTTTTGGCCGAACTCCTGGGTCGCAGAGTGGTGCGCTCCGAAAACCCGGCGGCGATGACCGCCCACAAGCGATAGGCCGATCAGATAGCCTCGCCCGTTGCCAGGTGTCGTGACCTGGCCCGGCGGTCCCGCTGTCGACCGCTTGCGGTGGAAGACCATGTCGCGGCCTTCGATCGTCCTGTCGTCATCCAGCTGGTCGAGCGAGCATCCGAGACTGTCGCGCGGTCGCGCTCCGGCCGAGGCAGCGGAAACATTCGTCATCGTCTTCGCTCCTATGTGTCGAGACTGCCCGCCAAACCCACCTGCCGTGACGACGAAAACGAAAGACGTAAGTCGCCGTGCGCAGGGTAAACGTGCGCGCAACTCATTCTCGGTTTCACCAAATCATTTGCAGGAGCGGCCCTATGATTGCCCCGGTCGCCGCATCATTCTTGCACGTTTTTCACCTGTTTTGAAAATTTTGCACGAGGGCGCGCCCTCTTTCCACCCTATTGCGGAGATCGATCCACAGCGACGACGACCGACCGGTTCTTTTTCCGGAAGCGTGCCGGCGTTTCCCCCGTCTGGCTGGTGAATCCCCGGGTCATGTGGCTCTGGTCGGCAAAGCCGCAGTGGATAGCAATTTCAGCAAGGGGTGTGTCCTGAAGCAGACACTCCTTGACCCGCGCGATCCGATATTCGGACAGCCACCTGGACGGTGTGCGCCCGAAGCTTTCCTTGAAAGCCTTGTTGAAATAGCTGCGCGAGAGCTCGCACTGGGCCGCAAGATCGCCGATCGAGAACGGCGTGTTGAAATGGGCGACCAGAAACTCCGTCGCCAGCCTCTCCTGCCATGGCGCCAGCGTCCCCTTCTTGTCGACGGGGAAATGCAGACCGCCATAGGCCTGGCTGAGATGGGCCAATGCGGCAAGATTGATCTGTTCGACGAAGAGCAGATTGGCCCGGTCCGGCTCATCGAGCGAGGGCAGCAGCGCCTGGGCAAGGCCGAACATGACCGGATCCACGCGTCCCTGCACGGGAGACAGCGACACATACTCGCCGCGCCCGGCCCTTTCGGTAAAGCTCCGCATTGAGGCAAAGGGAATTTGGAAGCGGACATTGTCGAAGGGCGACAGATGGTGGCACTGCCATTGGTCGCGAAGATCGGTGATCGCGAGCGAGGCCTTGGGATGCCCTCCCTCATAGACGAGTTCGCCACGCCGCCACAGGCGATGCGCCTCGAAGTCACGCATCTGCACGATGACGTTGAAGGCATCGGCGACCGGAATCAGCGGCCCGACTTCCAGATCGAAGCGATCCGAGAAGGTTCTCGTGACGGTGATGTCACCGACGCTGATCCGCTTGACGATAGGGCGCGGTGTGCGTTCGTCTGCGCTCAGTCCTTCTTGCAAGGCCATCGGTCAGGGTCTCCCGATTTCCAGCTCAGCCGCCCGCTTCAGCGGCCGGGCGGATGCTACAACGGTTGGCTGTCGCAATACAGAGGCAAATCCAGCGATGCATCGCCGAGCGTCAAAGGTCAGCATGGTACCCTCACTGCAGCCAGCGCGCGCGCCAGACGGCGGGTGTCACGCCCGTCACCTCACGAAAGGCCTCGACGAACCGGGCTTCGTCGGCATAGCCGCAACTGGCGGCGGTTTTGCTCAGCGACCATCCCTCCTCGATCAGATAGAGCTTGGCGCGACCGATCCGGTACCGCATCAACCACTCTTGCGGCGTCTGGCCGGTCACGGATGCAAAAGCCGCGGCAAAACCCTCCTCCGAAAGATTTGCGGCCGCTGCTGCTGCCGCAAACGAAAAGTCCTTGGCCCAATGGTCGATCATGAAGTCCTTGGCCGCCTTCTCCTGCCACACAGACAGATCGGGGCCGCCGGATGCGATGGCGCGATCCGGGTAGGAATGCAGAAGATGCGCGCAGATGGCGACGGCGATGTGCTGCAGTACCGCACCCGGTTCACCCTCGCTCTCGTCAAGAAGCGGCGACAGCGCCAAGGCGAGATTGTGCATGACGTCGTCGACCTCGCCGCGACGGCATCTAAGACTGGTGGCGGCGGGAGCATGCGAAAACTCGCAGACTTCATGAAACAAGGCCCGTGGCAGATGGAAAGCGAGTGAATCGAGATCGCTGACAAGCCGGATACTGGCGCCCTCAGCGAGATCGACGAGACAGATCGACCCCTGCCGGTAGCGGCGAATTTCACTTTCGCTTTCGCCCGGCACCAGGTCGCAGTGCATGACATCCTTGAAGTAGAACATCAGGAAATAGGCGTCGTCGGCCGGCAGCGATACGATGCGGCTCAGTTCTCCGTTCAGCCGGCACCGCAGGCGCGTCACCGAAAACCGGGCGTCCCGCACGGGCCGCACCATGAGAAACGGCGCCTTCGGCTCGCCAAAATACGCTCCAATACCGCTTGGCTCTGTCATCATCCGTCCAGCCCCGCCTGGCGATGGAGTTCACTCCTCGCGTGCAATCCGCTTCGATGCGCGAAAGGCCCGACGCAAGGGGGCATCTCGCGATTGCCGCTCATATCCGAGAAAACATGGGGGGTGCTGCCAGTAATTTCTTGTATCCTTTGCTCACATTTAGCCGCAAACGGCTCTGTATTGACTTCATGCCGCATGATCCCGCCGCTTCAAAGCGGCCGCGTCTCGGTGACGTAGCTCTCGAAGAAATCGGAGAACTTGGCAACCCTGAGCGGCAGCCGTTGACGGGCTGTGCGACATCCGGGCATTCGCGACCTCCGTGGAAGACCTGGCGAACTCCATCGGCGACAGGCGGCGTGTGTACCCGGGCCAAGCCGTCTATGGCATCGGCTACGCCACAGGCGCGACGCTGCTCGCCGCACTCCTGGTCAAATATCCTGGTCTGTTCGAGCGAACAGTCCTGCTGCATCCCCTCGTGTCTTGGGTGCCACCCGGCAACGCCGGACTTCAGGGCAAACCGATCCTGGCCACCGGCGGCCAAGACGATCCTACCGGTCCATTGGCGCTCGCCGAACAACTGGTCGATTATCTTGCGGGGCAGAAAGCTGATGTCCGACCCCTCTACAATCGGGCCGCACACGAGATCGAGCAGGATGAATTGATAGCGCTTCGGGATTTCCTTCAGGCGGCCATCGACTGAAGCAATGCGGGCCGCATCTGATGACGCGGCCCGCGATAGATTTTACTGCGCCTTGGCTTCGATATCGACTTGCTCGAGCAGAAGCGCCGGGTTTTCGGCAGCTCCCATCAGTTCGAGCGCGCCGACACCGGCTTCATCCTTGGCCTTGACCTTCAGCGTGAAGGTGCCGGGCTTGCTGATGAACTGGGTAAACGCCGTCGCCGCGTCCTGCAGTTTCGGCTGCGTGGCGGCAAAATGCTGCACACCGGCGCTCGTCATCAACACGAGCAGGCCGCGAACGCTGTCCTCGGTCATGTGGTTATCCTCGGCATAGAGCTTGATGCCCTTGGCCATGATGCCCTTGTCCTCGAGCTTGAGCGTGACTTCCCTCGCCGTAAGACCGAACATCGCGATCTGCGCGGCATTGAGGTCGCCGGAGAAGAAGTCCTCCGAAGCGCCGCCCATGACGCCGGAGAAGGAGAGGCTGCCCATGTCCTTGCCATCCAGCGAAATCTGCTTGATGACGAAGTTCTCGTTGGGCTCATCCCACGACAGTTCGACGTTGGACGAGAAGACCAGCTTGTCGAGGCCGATCTTGCGCAGCGTCTTGAAGCCCTCTTCCTGCGTGTCCGCAGGGATCGGAACGCTGAGGTCGCGGTAGCTGACGCGGACATCCGTCGGAATGCCGTTGCGCGGCTTCGTCAGCGCGATTTCATAGGTATCGAGCGTGAAACGAACGCGTTCCGGAACGGACGGCACGGCCGACTGTTCTACCGGCGCCTCGGCCATCGGGTCTTCCGGCACTTCACCGGCGATCTCCGCGCCGCTGGCGGCTTCGCCGTCGGTCGCTTCATCCGCCGACGGCTCTGCAGGCGCCTCGGCCATCGGCTCTTCTGCTGCATCGCCGGGGACCGCCGCGTCGCTGGCGGCTTCGCCGTTTGTCGTTTCGTCCGGCACCTGCTCGGCTTCCGGCGCCTGTTCGGCACTGATCGACGGATCGACCTCGGTTTCGGTCGCGCTCTCGTCCTCGGCGGTTTCACTGTCCGTCACGGTTGCCGGGTCGCTGCCGGGCATGTCCACGTCGAGCCCGGCGATCCGGATCGTGCCGAATTCGGGCATCAGCGTGGTGTAGGGGAAGGTCTCGAATTCCTCCTCCTTCAGGCCCGCAAGCTTCGTCAGTGCCTCCATGGTCGGAGCCCAGGAGAAACCGTTGATGCTGGCTTCGGCAAACTTGAAGTAGTCGGTCCCCTCGCCCGCCGTGACACCGTTCATCGTGCCATCGAAACTGCGGCCGTTGAGCTGGAACGCCATCTTGTCGACGGCGAGCTTCACGAGCTTGCCTTCGGCGCTTTCCTGCTCCGGCACTTCCATCTTCAGGCCGAGCAATTCCATGTCGCCCTTTGCCAGCATGTCGACCAGCGAAAGAATGCGTTTGAAGAATGCCTGGCGCTCCGCCGGTGGCAGGGCTTCCGGATCGCTGACCGCCTGGAGTTGCTCGAGCGTTTCGAGAAGCGGCTCGGTCGGCATGCGGACGCTGAGGCCGCTGCTGCGCACTTCGTCGTAGCCGAAACGCGACTTGCTATCGGAGAAGGCAAGGTTCTTTACGGAGATCGGGCCGTAGAGCAGCTTCGGTTCCTTGTCCTCAGGACCGGCTTTTTGCGTGTAGATGCGGGCCATGTAGGCCACATCGAAGCTCTCTCCGGTGACGGCGCCCATGGTGCCGTCCATCTTTTCCCGCTTCGTTGCCCCTTCGCCGTCAGGAATATCCATGGCAAAGGCGAACGTGGCGCCGCTCGCCGAATAGCGCGCAACGCGGCCGCTGGCGATATCCTCGAGCCGGACATCCTTGTAGACCGTCTTCTGCTCGGAGCTTGCAACGTTCTGGACGATGGTCACTTCCGGCGCGGAGACCTGCTTTGCCGCGAAACGCTCGATGCGCTTCAAAAGGTCAGCCTTTTCCCCGCTTGCCGTCAGGCCGGCTGCGAAAAAGTCGGGATCTTCCAGCGTTGCCGCAGGCACGGAAAGCTTGGCGGCCTTCAGGTCGAGCTCCAGGCCCTTCACGTCGAGCTTGCCGCTCAGCGAAAAGATCTTCGGACGTCCGTCGATTGCCGCGATGCGCGCGCTGACGCCATCGGCGAAAGGCAGCGTGACGTCGCGCAGATGAACGCGGCCGAAGAAGTCCGCCTCAACCGAGCCGGCCTTCCCGCCGCGCTCGGCGATGAAGGTCCCGACCGCCTTTTCGAGCATGAACTTGCCGCCGACGACACCCGCGGCTGCGATCGCGATGACCGCGACAGCAGCCCAAAGTGCTTTGCGACGGCCCTTGCCGGCACCAATTTCTGTCTCAGCCACGATTTCTGTCCTTTCGTCACACGAAAAATGGAAAGCTCTTGAGTCGTTGCGGTGTGACTAACCATTGGCGCTACCTTCCGCAAGTTTGGCGGGAGTGCAGTGCAACAATTTTCTTGTATCGGCTGCAATCGGCAACGCTCGAACGTCATCAAAAATGCATGGAGGGCTGCAAGCATGCGCCCATGGGACCCACGTCCATTAGCGATAGGATCCGCTTATCGCCACAATCAGGAAATCCAACTTAAATTAATGGAACCACTTTGATAGAGTCCGCGCACAATGAGGGAGACGCAGCCAGTGGCGACACCGCTTCGCGGAACGACAACCACCGACGGCACCAGACCTGCCGGGCCGCGGGCTCGGCTGGGCGCCTGTCCACGCCTGGCGCTTTTCCTCTGACCCATCCAATATTCACGTCATCTTGAAGGGAGATAAAAATGGACGCGAAAGCCGACAAAACGGGCAAATGTCCCGTCATGCACGGAGCCCAGACGAGCGCACAGTCGCCCGGCACCTCGAACCGCGACTGGTGGCCGAACCAGCTCAACCTGAAGATCCTGCACCAGAACTCTTCGCTGTCCGATCCGATGGGCGAAGCCTTCGACTACGCCGAGGAATTCAAGAAACTCGACCTGCCGGCGGTGAAGAGCGACCTCTTCGCGCTGATGACCGATTCGCAGGATTGGTGGCCGGCCGACTTCGGTCACTATGGCCCGCTCTTCATCCGCATGGCCTGGCACAGCGCCGGCACCTACCGTACCGGTGACGGCCGCGGCGGCGCGGGCGCCGGACAGCAGCGCTTTGCGCCACTCAACAGCTGGCCGGACAACGCCAACCTCGACAAGGCACGCCGGCTGCTGTGGCCGATCAAGCAGAAATACGGCAACAGCATCTCCTGGGCCGACCTGATGATCCTCGCCGGCAACTGTGCGCTCGAGTCTATGGGCTTCAAGACCTTCGGCTTTGCCGGTGGCCGCCCCGACGTCTGGGAACCGGAGGAAGACATCTACTGGGGCACGGAAAAGACCTGGCTCGACGACAAGCGCTACTCGGGCGACCGCGACCTCGAAAACCCGCTCGCCGCCGTTCAGATGGGCCTGATCTACGTCAATCCGGAAGGCCCGAACGGCACTCCGGACCCGCTCGCCGCCGCGCGTGACATCCGCGAAACCTTCGCGCGCATGGCGATGAACGACGAGGAAACCGTGGCGCTGATCGCCGGCGGCCACACCTTCGGCAAGACCCATGGCGCCGGCGATGCGGCCAATGTCGGCCGCGAGCCGGAAGCTGCCGGTATCGAGGAACAGGGCCTCGGCTGGGCAAGCACCTACGCCAGCGGCCGTGGTGGCGACACCATCACGAGCGGCCTCGAAGTCACCTGGACGACGACGCCGACCAAATGGAGCAACAACTTCTTCTGGAACCTCTTCGGCTACGAATGGGAACTGACGAAGAGCCCGGCCGGCGCACACCAGTGGACGCCGAAGCATGGCATGGGTGCCAACACCGTGCCGGACGCGCACGACAAATCCAAGCGCCACGCGCCGTCGATGTTGACGACCGACCTTGCCCTGCGCGTCGACCCGGCCTACGAGAAGGTCGCACGGCATTTCTACGAGAACCCGGATGCCTTCGCCGACGCCTTCGCCCGCGCCTGGTACAAGCTGACGCACCGCGACATGGGTCCGCGCGCCCGCTATCTCGGCCCGGAAGTGCCGGCCGAAGAGTTGATCTGGCAGGATCCGATCCCGGTCGTCGATCATCCGCTCGTCGACGCCAAGGATATCGCCGATCTCAAGGCCAGGGTCCTCGCTTCGGGCCTTTCGGTCTCCGAACTGGTTTCGACCGCCTGGGCGTCGGCCTCGACCTTCCGCGGCTCGGACAAGCGCGGCGGCGCCAATGGCGCGCGCATCCGCCTTTCCCCGCAGAAGGACTGGCAGGTCAACCAGCCGGCGCAGCTGGCGAAGGTTCTCGAGGTCCTCGAAGGCATCCAGCGTAGCTTCAACGACGCCCAGTCCGGCGGCAAGAAGGTGTCGCTCGCCGACTTGATCGTGCTCGGCGGCGCCGCAGCGGTCGAGAAGGCAGCCAAAGCCGCCGGCCACGACATCGAGGTCGCCTTTGCGCCTGGCCGCATGGATGCGACGCAAGAGCAGACCGATGTCGAGTCCTTCGCGGTTCTCGAACCGATCGCCGACGGCTTCCGCAACTACCAGCGGGCCCAGTACGCGGTTTCGCCGGAAGAGCTGCTGATCGACAGGGCGCAGTTGCTGACGCTGACCGCGCCGGAGATGACCGTGCTCGTCGGGGGCTTGCGCGTTCTCGGCGCGAACCACGGCCAGACCGCCCACGGCGTCTTCACCGATCGCCCGGAAACGCTCAGCAACGACTTCTTCGTCAACCTGCTCGACATGGGCATGGCCTGGACGGCGACGTCCGACGCGAAGGATGTCTTCGAAGGGCGTGACCGCAGAACCGGCGACGTCAAGCGGACGGCCACACGCATCGATCTCGTCTTCGGTTCGAACTCGCAGCTGCGGGCCATCGCCGAAGTCTACGGCCAGGCGGATGCAAAGGCGAAGTTCGTACGCGACTTCGTCGCGGCCTGGAACAAGGTGATGAACGCCGACCGTTTCGACCTCGTCTGACGGCTCGATCCGGCAACAGTACTAAGCCTGGTCCCGGCATCGCGCCGGGACCTGCCTACTCGACGGTTCCGCGGAACTGTCACCGGAGGTTGCAGGCCGGTCTCGTCAATTGTGACGATGTGGCACACGTAAAACGTTCGCCTCCACGCACTTCCCTCAACCGAAATCCGCCAAAATCAGCCTGTCGCCTCCCTCTGCCGTGAACGCACGATGGTCCGGCAAATCATTGCTTTTGTGACAAGTTCTCTCTGAACCCGACTTTCGCGGGTATTTGCATCATCTTTGCAAGCCTCCGCTTAAATCAACCCATGATTGCGTGACTTGGCGCGGAGAACATGTTCTGATTTCAATGCACTGCCAAGGACTGATCTTATCTCCAGCTGTTTCGTTCAGGGGGAACGTTGCATGCGTCGTTCGAGAATTCCTGCCCTTTCACTATCATCAGCACTGCTTGTCGCGATCGGGTTTTCCGCGCAAACGGCATTGGCGCAGCAGGCGCCGGCCGTGGTCGTGGCGCCGGCCACCATCATGGACCTGCGCGAGAGCGTGGATCTGACGGGCAAGGTTACGGCGATCCAGAAGGTCGATATTCGCGCCCGCGTTTCGGGTTTCCTCGAGGCGGTCAACTTCACCGAAGGGCAGAAGGTGACGGCGGGCACGGAGCTCTACCGGGTGGAAGACGGCGCCTACCGCGCCGCCGTGCAGGAGATCGAAGGGCAGATCGAGGCGGCCGAAGCCGCCAAGGAATTCGCGATCCTCGAGCGCGACCGCGCCGAGCAGCTCCTCACCAGCAAGACGATCAGCCAAGCCAAGGTCGACGAAGCGCACGCGCAAGTCAGGAAAGCCGAAGGCGACCTGATCCGGCTCAAGGGCAGCAAGGACAACGCCGACCTCAACCTCTCCTATACGAAGATCACGGCGCCTTTCGACGGCATCGTCGGCCTGACGGCGGCCGATGTCGGCGCCCTCGTCGGCCCGGACAGCGGCCCGCTCGTGACGCTGACCCGGCTCGACCCGATCTATGTCCAGTTTCCGGTGGCGACCGCACTTTACCTCACCTATCGCGAACGGGTGCTGAAGGGCGAGATCAGCGGCGGCGCCAATGTCGGGCTCGGCCTTCCGAACGGCACCGAGTACAAGCAAAAAGGCACGATCAACTTTATCGCCAGCAACGTCTCGCAAGGGACGGACACCGTGACCGTGCGCGCCGAGTTCCCCAATCCGGACAGCATCCTGCTCGACGGTGCGCTGGTGCGGGTGATGCTCGAACAATCCGACAAGCAGGACGTGCTTGCCGTGCCGCAACAGGCGGTCCAGCGCGACCAGCAGGGCGCCTTCGTTCTGGTGGTCGACGCCAGCTCCAAGGTCGAGCTTCGCCGCATCGACGTGTCACGCAACGCCCGTGGCCAGGCGGTCATCAGCAAGGGCCTCAAGGAAGGCGAGAACGTCATCACCGAAGGCGCCGGCAAGGTTCGCCCGGGCATCACCGTCGATGCGGCCACGGCAGCAGGTGGCTAAGCGATGATTTCAGAGATCTTTATCGATCGCCCGCGCTTCGCCACGGTCATTTCCATCGTGCTGACGCTGGCGGGTCTGCTTGCGCTCACCCGTCTGCCGATCGCCCAGTTCCCCGATATCGTGCCGCCGCAGGTGAGCGTCACCGCCAGTTATCCCGGCGCCGGCGCCGACGTGGTCGAAACCACCGTCGCCCAGCCGATCGAAAGCAAGGTCGTCGGCGTCGACGACATGCTCTACATGAAGTCGACGAGCGGAGCCGACGGCTCTTATACGCTGACCGTAACCTTCGCCGTCGGCACCGATCCTGATATCGCCACCGTCAACGTGCAGAACCGCGTGTCGCTCGCCGAGGCCGGCCTTCCCTCCGAGGTCAAGCAGAGCGGCGTCAGCGTGCGCAAGAAGTCCTCCGCGCTGATGCAGGTCGTCACGATCTTTGCAGCGGACGAGAAGCAGAACTTCGACAGCCTGTTCCTGTCCAACTACGCCACGATCAACGTGCTTGATACGGTCAAGCGCGTGCCCGGCGTCGGCGATGCCCAGCTCTTCGGCGCCCAGGACTACTCGATGCGCGTCGTGCTCGACATCGACCGCATGACCAGCCTCGACCTGACGCCGACCGATGTGATCAATGCGCTGAAGGCCCAGAACGTCCAGGCCGCGATCGGCCGCATCGGCGCCCAGCCGATGACCGACGACCCGCTGTTTCAATTGAATCTCCAGACGCAAGGGCGCCTGACCGATCCCAAGCAATTCGAGGATGTGGTGCTGCGCGCACGACCCGACGGCTCCTATGTGCGCATCCGCGACGTCGCGCGCGTCGAGCTCGGCGCCGCCAGCTCCGATTCCAACGCCCGGATCAACGGCAAGCCGGTCGCCATGATCGGCACCTACCAGGCGCCGGGCGCCAACGCGCTTGCTGCCGCCAGGGGCGTGCAGGACGCGATGGAACGATTGTCGAAATCCTTCCCGCCGGGCCTCACCTATTCGGTCTCCTACGACACAGCGCAGTTTGTCGAAGCCAGCGTCGACAACGTCGAGGAGACGCTGTTTGAGGCCTTCATCCTCGTCATCATCATCGTCTTCCTGTTCCTCGGAAACTGGCGGGCGACCCTGATCCCGCTTGTTGCCGTTCCGGTCGCGCTCATCGGCACCTTCGCCGTGCTGCTCGCCATGGGCTTCTCGCTCAATACCGTGTCGCTGCTTGCCATGGTGCTGGCGATCGGCATCGTCGTTGACGACGCGATCGTGGTCGTCGAAAACGTCGAGCGGGTGATGGAGGAAAATCCAGGCCTGTCGGCTGCGGAAGCGGCAAGGCGTGCGATGGGCGAAATCACCGGCGCCATTGTCGCCATCACCCTCGTGCTGCTCTCCGTCTTCGTGCCCGTCGCCTTCATTCCTGGCCTCAGCGGCCAGCTGTTCCAGCAGTTCGCCGTCGCCGTTTCGGTGTCGATGGTGATCTCGGCGATCAACGCGTTGACGCTCAGCCCGGCGCTCTGCGCGGTGCTCTTGAAACCCCATCACGGGCCGAAGCGCGGCATCCTCGGTTACATCTCGCGGACCATCGACAAGGGGCGTGACGGCTATGCATTCGTCGCCGGACACATCGCCCGGCGCGCCATCATCGGCCTGGCACTGCTCGCGGTCGCCTTCGTCGCCACGGGCTTCCTCTTCAAGGTCGTGCCGACCGGCTTCCTGCCGGCGGAAGACCAGGGCGCGTTCTTCACGGAAATCCGTCTGCCGGAAGGCGCCTCCTACAACCGCACCGACGAAGTCGTGAAACAGGTCGAGACGATGCTCGGCGGCATCGAGGGCGTTGCCAACGTCATCACCGTCACCGGCTACTCCTTCCTCGACGGTTTGTCGAAGTCCAACTCGGCCTTCGCGATCGTCACGATGAAACCCTTTGCGGAACGCCTGAGCGATGCGGCCGGCGTCGAGGCGGCGATCCGCACGACCATGGTCAAGGGCCAGGCGATCCGCGGCGCGCAGATCTTCGCCTTCAACCTGCCGCCGATCATGGGCCTCGGCACCGGCTCGGGCTTCGAGTATCAGTTGCTCGACCTGCAGGGCCGTTCCGTCGCCGATCTTTCGGCAACGGCGGGCGGCTTGATTATCGCCGCCAACCAGAACCCGGCGCTCGGGCCGACCTTCACCACCTATTCGGCAAGCTCGCCGCAGCTCTATCTCGATATCGACCGCGACCGCCTGCAGGCCCTCGGCGTTTCGGTGAGCGACCTCTTCACCACGCTGCAGGGCACGCTCGGCAGCTACTACGTCAACGACTTCAACCTCTTCGGCCGCACCTGGAAGGTGACGATGCAGGCGGCGCAAGCCGACCGCAACGCCGTCGACGACATCCAGCGCCTACACGTGCGCAATACGAGCGGCGACATGGTGCCGGTCGCCTCGGTCGCCAAGGTCGACTATATCGTCGGTCCCCAGTCGATCGTGCGCTACAACAATTATCGCTCGATCACGCTGAACGGCCAGCCGTCCGCCGGCCACTCCTCGGGCGAGGCGCTTGCCGCCATGGAAGCGTTGTCGGCCTCGACCCTGCCGCCCGGCTACAGCTACGAATGGACCGGAACGGCGTTGCAGGAGCTGGAGGCGGCGGGCAAGACCACCGCCATCCTGGCAATGGCCGTGCTGTTCGCCTACCTCTTCCTCGTCGCGCTCTACGAAAGCTGGACGATCCCCGTGCCGGTGCTCCTGTCGGTTGCCTTCGGCGTCTCAGGCGCGCTCTTGTCCGTGCTCGTCGCGGGTCTGTCCTTCGACATCTACGCCCAGATCGGCCTCGTCGTGCTGATCGCGCTCGCCTCGAAGAACGCGATCCTGATCGTCGAGTTTGCCAAGGCGCACCGCGAGGCTGGAGCAAGCATCGTCGATGCGGCGATCGAAGGCGCCCGCGCCCGCTTCCGCGCCGTGATGATGACCAGCTTCGCCTTCATCGTTGGCCTGGTGCCGCTGGTGGTCGCCAAGGGCGCCGGCGAACTCAGTCGGCGCGCGGTCGGCACCGGTGTCGCTGGCGGCATGCTTGCCGCAGCGCTCGTCGGCATCTTCGTCATTCCGGCGCTCTACGTCGCTTTCCAGTGGCTGCGTGAGCGCGGCCACAAGCTCGTGGGCATTTCCCGGCATCCGGCCGTTGAAGGCGAAGCAGCGGAACGCAAGGCCGAGACGCCGGCCGGGCACTGACCGCCGGTCGAGTTCAAGCCGACAAGGGATCTCTCGTCTCAGCTTGACGCTCCTTGCGACCAAGCATCGGCGGCGCACCGCGCCGCCGTCTCGAGAAATCTCAAGCCGGCGCCGACAGGCGGATCCCCTGGTCGGCGAAGTAGGCTTCGAGGGCTTCCGGCATCGCTCGGTCCGCAACCACCGCCACATAGCTGTCCGGACGCAACAGATAGGCAGCATCCCGCACCAGGCCGCCGGCAGCCTGTTGCTCGCCCCATGGGAAGACGTGAAGCGGCATGTGCTTGGCCGCGCACCAAGCTCTTATGTCGTTTTGCGCCTCGCCATAGACATGCACCTGCCAGGCGATGGCCGCCAGCGAAGCGTAATTGTCGAGGCCATTGATGCCTAGCCAGGGCAGCCGATCGCCACCCTGCACCCGGCCGCGCGCACTCCGGCTCAAGGGGCCGCCGCGATAGTTGAGCTGCGTCTGCGACAGGATGCGAAACAGGAATTCTCTGACACCGCCGACGCGGTAGGCGACACCAGCCAAGGCTGGGGCGACGTGGATGCGCAGGAAATCCGCGACGCTGCCTTCGGCCGTCACGAAGGTGAACAGCCGGTCGGTCGTTTCGACGAGCTGGCGGGCAAATGCGATCCGTTCGCCTTCATAGCTGGCGAGCAGGCGGTCCGGCGCCTGTCCCTTCAGCACCGCTGCAAGCTTCCAGGCCAGATTGATGGCGTCGCCGATGCCGGTGTTCATGCCCTGGCCGCCGACCGGACTATGCACATGCGCAGCGTCGCCGAGCAGAAACACGCGCCCGCGCCCGAAGCGATCGGCGACACGATGATGCACACGGTAGGTGGAGAACCAGTTGACCTTGTCGACGGTGAGGCGAAGGCTTTCGATGGCGCAATGGCTCACATCGGCGAAGGTGAGTGCGTCTGCATCCTCCCGCTTCTCCCGCACCAGACCGATGAGGCGGCCCCGCCCCTCGGCATAGGCGAGCAAGGCGACGAAATCACCGGTTTCGAGCGATATATGGGCTTCTCCATTCGCAGTCGCCCCACTCACTTCAACGTCAGCGACGTAAAAGGTCTGGTCGTAGGTTCCGCCGGCAAAATCGACCTCCAGTCCGTGCCGGACCGGCGAGCGCGCGCCGTCGCACCCGGCAAGATACTGCGCCGTGCAAACGTCCGAGCCACCATCGGGCAACTGCAAGCGAGCGCTCACCCCGGCGGCGTCATGCTCGAACTCGACAAGCTCGGTCTGCCGCTCGACCTTGACGCCCAAGGCCGCCAGTCGGGCCTCCAGCAGCCGCTCGTGATGATCCTGCGGATAGACAAGAACGAAGGGATAGGGCGTCATTTTCCCGCCGGTCGGACTGAAGGATATCCGCGCCTTGACCTTGCCCTTCGCCCAGAGGTTGACCGAAGGGTTGCGGTGACCCGCCTCGAGCACGGCATCGGCCAGATCGAGCTGCCGGTAAAGCTCAAGTGTTCGCGCATGCACGACCATCGCCCGCGATGTCGGGCCGGGACCAACGTTCTTGTCGATGATGCGGACCTTGACACCCTGGGCGGTCAGCCAGAGAGCCAGCACCAGGCCGGTCGGTCCCGCGCCGGCGATCAGCACATCCTGTTTCACCCTGCTCTCCCCGCTCGCTCTGTCGGCGGCCCGGTCGCATCGGGATTTGGGTTTCTCCGCCCACAACGGCAGCCTACGCGCAGGTGCCGGCAAATGCCAAGCAGCGCGGCGAATTCCGCCTTGTGTCTTGCCGACGGACACGGCTGCGGATCAGCCGCGTGCCCTCAAATTGGCGATCAACTGCTGCTGGCCGACGCGGATCACCTGCTCCATCGCAACCCGTGCACCTTCCTCGTTGCGCAGGCGGATCTGCTCGACGATGCGGATATGCGCGACCGCGACGCGGTCGATCTCGGCGCCATCGGCGGCCGTGTTGCTCAATTGAAAGACACCCATCAGCGCCGCCTCGATCAGGCTGCCGACGGTCTGCATGAACGGATTGAGCGACGCTTCAAGCAGACGGAGATGGAATTCGAGATCGGCGCGCGCCAGCGTCTGCGCGCTATGGCCGGCATCGCCCATGGCAACGGCCAGCCGCATCATCTGGGAAATATCCGCGTCCGTGGCGCGGCGTGCCGCCAGTCCGGCCGCATAGGGCTCGAGCGCCAGACGGACCTCGCTGACATGGCGGAGAAACGCCTCGTCGACACCGGCCCGGAAATGCCAGGAAAGCACGTCGCCATCGAACAGGTTCCAGTTTGCCTGCGGCATCACGCGCGTGCCGATGCGGGCGCGGGCGACAATCAGCCCCTTGGCGGCAAGTGTCTTCATCGCCTCGCGCAGGACCGTGCGCGAAACGTTGAAGCGTGCCGCCAGCTCCACATCACCCGGCAGGATATCCCCGACAGCGAATTCCCCTCCGACCACCGCCTGGCCGAGTTCCTCGACGACGAGCCGGTGGCTCGTGCGTTTGCGCGGCTGATGGGGGGACGGCCACATCGCGCGACCCTTGCCTCACGCCCGCTGCTGGCGCTGGCGCGAAACGAAGATGATACCCTTCTGCAGCAGGATAAAAGCAAAGAGCAGAAGGCCGATCAGGATCTTCGTCCACCAGCTCGACAGCGATCCGTCAAAGGTGATGTAGGTCTGGATCAACCCTTGAATGAGGATGCCCACCAGCGTGCCGGCAACAAAGCCCGAACCACCGGTCAAAAGCGTGCCCCCGATGACGACCGCGGTGATGGCGTCGAGCTCGACGCCGACGGCGGCAAGGGAATAGCCGGCCGAGGTGTAGAGCGAAAAGACGATGCCGGACAATCCCGCAAGCAGGCCCGAGAGCGCATAGATGCGGATCGTCGTCGCCGCAACCGGCACGCCCATCAGTCGCGCCGTCGCCGTGCCGCCGCCGAGCGCATAGACATTGGTGCCGAAGCGTGTGCGGTGCGCGATCAGGATACCGATCGCGAAGACGAGCAACATCAGGCCGCCAATCAGGGTGATGCGCCCGCCGCCCGGCAGCTTGAAGTAGAGCGCCTTCAAGGTCGCGTAGAAGGGATGCTTGATCGGAATGCTGTCGATCGACAACACGAAGGCCATGCCCCGCGCCAAGAACATGCCCGCCAGCGTGACGATGAAGGGCGGCATTTCCAGATAGTGGATGATCGCCCCCATCGCGGCGCCGAAGAGCGTCGCGATCGCCAGAACCATCGCGAAGGCAATGAGCGGGTGGATGCTCGTGTGTTCCAGCACGACGGCGAGAAACACGCCGGTAAAGGCGATCACCGAGCCGATCGAAAGATCGATGCCGCCGGAGATGATGACGAAGGTCATGCCGACAGCGGCAATGCCGAGGAAGGCGTTGTCCGTCAGAAGGTTGCCGATGACACGCGTCGACAGCATGTTCGGATATTGCGCCACGCAAAGCGCGTAGCCGAGCAGGAAGATCACGAGCGTTGCCGTGAGCGGAAGATATTTCGGCTTCATTTTGCGGCTCGCTCGCTCGGGTTTCTCGCACCGCGCGCCGGCACGAGGAAGGCAAAGGCCGTGCGGAAGCGCGGCGACTGAAGCACCAGGATGAAGACGATGATCGCGGCCTTGATGATCAGGTTGAACTCTGGCGGGAAGCCGGAGAGAAGAATGCCGGTGTTGATCGCCTGGATGATGATCGCGCCGAGCACCGATGCGGCGATGCTGAAGCGGCCGCCGAGCAGCGACGTGCCGCCGACGACGACCGCAAGGATGGCATCGAGCTCCAGCCACAGACCGGCATTGTTGGCATCCGCACCGCGGATGTCAGCGGCGGCGATAATGCCGGCGATGGCAGCGCAGAGACCGGAAAGCACATAGGCGGCGATCAACAGCACAGGCGTCAGCACCCCGGACAGCGTGCTCGCCTGGCGATTGACACCGATCGCCTCGATCAGCATGCCGAGCGCCGTCCGCCTTACGAGCAGCGCAGTCAATATGCCGAATATCAACCAGATCACCACCGGCATCGGTAGGCCGGCAAAGGAACCGCTGCCGATGAAGACGAGGCCGGGGTCGTTGAAGGTCAGGATCGCCCCCTCGGTGATGAGCTGGGCGACGCCGCGGCCGGCGACCATCAACACCAGCGTCGCGATGATCGGCTGGATGTCGAGCACCGCGACCAGCACCCCATTCCAGAGACCGCAAAGGATACCGACGCCAAGCGTGATCAGCAGCGTCGCGGCGAGCGAGTGTCCCGACGTGATCGCCGCGGCGGCCGTTGCGCCGCAGATCGCCATGACCGCGCCAACCGAGAGGTCGATGCCCTTGGTGGCGATGACGACCGTCATGCCGATTGCCAAAAGCACCACCGGCGCGCCGCGATTGAGGATATCGATGAGGCTGCCATAGAGGCGGCCATTCTGGATCTGCAGGTTGAGGAAGCCGGGAAACACCAGTGATACCGCCGCGACGATAATGCCGAGCGCAATCAGCTGCGGCAGCAACCGGTTGAAATAGAGCCTGAGGAACGACGTCACGACGTCCTCCTTTCATTGGTTGCGGCGATCGCTTCGACGATCTCACTGGCAGTGATGCGGCTGCCGTCGAGTTCGGCGACATGGGCGCGGTCGCGAAGCACGATGACCCGGGTGCTGTAAGCGACCAGTTCCTCGATCTCCGAGGAGACGACGATCAGAGACAGGCCCTTCTCGCGCAGCGCCTCGATCAGCTTGACGATTTCCGCATGGGCGCCGACATCGATGCCGCGCGTCGGCTCGTCGAGGATCAGGAATTCGGGCTCGGTCGCGAGCCAGCGCGCGAGGATCGCTTTCTGCTGGTTGCCGCCGGACAGAAGCTTGATCGGCTTCTCCCGATCGGCCGTGCGGATATCGAGCGCGCGGATATAGTGGTCCGCCAGCCGGTTCTGCTCCGCCCGCGAGATCGGCCGCGTCCAGCCTCGGCGGGCCTGCAGCGCCAGCACGATGTTTTCGCGCACCGAGAGATCGCCGATAATGCCCGAAGTCTTGCGATCCTCCGGGCAGAAGCCGAAGCGATGGCGAATGGCAGCGCGCGGCGACGCAAGGTCGACCGCACGACCATCGATCTCGGCCCCGCCGCTGTCAGCGCGATGGGCGCCGAAGAGAAGCTCGGCGGTCTCCGTCCGTCCGGAGCCGAGCAGGCCGGCCATGCCGACCACTTCGCCGGCCCGGACATCGAGGTCGAAGGGTCGGACGCGCCCCTTGCGGCCGTAGTTTCGGAAGCGGTAGCGCAACGGCCCTTGCTGGGCCTCGGCGCGCGGCGCGTGGATTTCCGCCGCCAGCTCACGCCCGATCATCATCGCGATCAGCTCGCGGCGATCGAGATCGGCGGTTTCACGCGTTCCGACGAGCTGCCCGTTCCTAAGCACGGTAATCCGGTCGGAAATCTCATAGACCTGTTCGAGGAAGTGGGTGACGAATACGATGCCGAGCCCGCGTGCCTTGAGGCGCCGGATAATGCGGAACAGCATCGCCACCTCATGCGCATCGAGGCTCGCCGTCGGCTCGTCGAGGATCAGCACCTTGCCGGAGAGATCGACGGCGCGGGCAATGGCGACCACCTGCTGGATCGCCACCGAATAGCTGGCGAGATCGCGGGTGACGTCGATGTCGAGTTCATAATCGGCAAGCAGATCCCGAGCCCGCCGATTCATGGCACGGGCGTCGACCATGCCGAAGCGGCGCGGCTGGCGCCCGAGGAAGAGGTTCTCGGCAACCGTCAGGTTCGGCAGCAGGTTGACCTCCTGATAGACCGTGCCGATGCCGAGCGCCTGGGCTTCGAAGGTGTCGCGCGGATCAACCTCGGCATCGTCGAGCAGGATGGCGCCGCCGTCGCGACGATAGGCGCCGGTCAGGCATTTGATCAGGGTCGACTTGCCGGCACCGTTTTCGCCAAGCAGCGCATGAACCTCTCCGCGCCTGAGGTGAAAATCGACCTTGTCGAGGGCTCTGGTCCCCGGAAAAGTCTTTTCGATCCGGATCGCCTGGAGAATGTGGTCATTGGTCTGCATCGATACCGTCTCCGCGATGCTGGTATCTACTGACGAGAAGCACAGCGCCTAGCTGCGGCAAGCTGTGCTCTTCAGACGGAAACTCGGGAAAGAACGTGGCCCGCGCGAGAAGCAGCGCGGGCCACGGCCGACGTCAGTAGCCGAGGCCCTTCTTTTCCTCGTAGACCTTCAGCGGCTCGTCGGCTTGCGTGTAGAGCTTCGATTCCGTCTGGATCCACTTCGGCGGCGCGGTGCCGTCCTTCTGGAAGGCGGCAAGCGCATCGAAAGCGGGACCGGCCATGTTCGGCGTCAGCTCGACCGTGGCATTGGCTTCGCCGGCGGCCATCGCCTGGAAGATGTCAGGAACGGCATCGATCGACACGACAAGGATGTCCTTGCCCGGCTTCAGGCCGGCTTCCTTGATCGCCTGGATGGCGCCGACGGCCATGTCGTCGTTGTGGGCATAGAGCGCGCAGATGTTCTTGCCGCCGTCCTCAGCCTTGAGGAAGCTTTCCATGACTTCCTTGCCCTTGGTGCGGGTGAAGTCACCGGTCTGGCTGCGGATGATCTTCAGGTTGTCGTGGCCGGATAGCGCCTGTTCAAATCCCTTCTTGCGGTCGATCGCCGGCGAGGAGCCGGTCGTGCCCTGAAGCTCGACGACGTTGCAGGGCTTGCCCGCGGTCGTGTCGACCAACCATTTGCCGGCAACATTGCCCTCATGCACGAGGTCGGACGTGACGGCCGTCAGGTAAAGCTCATTCGACGAATCGACCGTGCGGTCGAGCAGGATGACCGGAATTTCCGCGTCCTTGGCTTCCTGCAGCACTTCGTCCCAGCCGGTTGCAACCACTGGCGCCACGAGGATGGCATTCACCCCTTGCGCGATGAAGGAGCGGATCGCCTTGATCTGGTTTTCCTGCTTCTGCTGTGCGTCAGCAAATTTGAGGTCGATGCCGCGCTGTTCGGCCTGCTGCTTGGTCAGTGTCGTCTCGGCGGCGCGCCAGCCGGACTCCGAGCCGATCTGCGAAAAGCCGACGACCAGATCGGCCGCGGATGCGCTGCCAAACGTGCAGGCAGCAAGGATCGTTGCACTCGCAAGTGCCTTGGCGATTTTCATGATTTCCTCCCAAAGAAAGCTGCCTCCACGCAGCCATCGAGAAAAAATCATATAATATTACTTTTGTAAACGGGCACATCTCGCCTGTCGTGCGCAACGTGCCTATTTTTTTGGAGAGGTTGGCGCGGCGGGCTGAAGCGCCAGCCCCCCCAACTGCGAGTTTCAGAAAGCCGATGTCAGGCAAAACAGCCTGGCTGCTGCGCTCTAGGCTTTCGCCAGCAAGGTTCCGGCGGCGCTCGCGAGCATGACGAGGGCCACGCCGAAGATCTGGTTGAGGGAAAGCGCCTGACCCAGCACGATGAAGCCGGCAACCGCGCCGATCGCCGGCTCCAGGCTCATCAGGATGCCGAAGGCCGATGGCTGCATGCGCCGCAGCGCCATGAATTCGAGCGCATAAGGCAGCAGCGGCACCAGGATGGCAAGCCCGGCCGTCATCAAGAGCATGTCGAAGGAGAAGCCGGACTGCGCCTGAGACAGGCCGAACGGAGTCGCAAAGAGCGCGGCAAACAGCAGCGAAACGGCGAGCCCTTCCAGTCCCTTGAAGCGTTGGCCAGCCTGCTTCATCAGGATGATGTAGCCGGCCCAGCCGATCGCCGCACCGAAGGCGAACAGAAGCCCGCGCGTATCTGCGACCCAGGAGGAACCGTCCCAGGAGAGGCAGAGCACGCCGGCCGCAGCGATAACGGGACAAAGCAGGCGCCAGCCACGACCGCCGAAAACGGCAGCGACCGTCAGAGGACCGAGAAACTCGATCGCCACGGCAAGGCCGAGGGGAATGCGGGCGATCGCCGCGAAGAAGCAGAGCGTCATCACCGCCATCGTCGCGCCGAGCGAAAGCGCGGAAATCCATTGCGCTCGGGTGTAGCGGAGAAAAGGCGGGCGGACGAGGATGAGCAGGAAGGCGGCCGCCCAGGATAGCCGCAGCCAGGTGGCGCCAAAGGCTCCGACGCTTTCCATGGCGGGCTTCGAAAGGGCTGCGCCAAACTGCACGCTCGACATCGAGAGAAGGCAGAAGACGATGGCAAGCGTGACGCGCCCGTTGGTGTCATCCGTCGCACCCGGTTCGCTCCACGCGCTATCCGCTGTCGTCTCTGTTTCCGCCATGTCCGTTCTCCCCTTGGGCTTGAACAGACATAACAATCTCGGCACAATAAGGAACGCTAATAATTGTGATACCTTCATAAGGGATCGTTATATGCATGATCTGGATATCGCCCTTTTGCGCGCCTTCGTCGTGACCGCCGAATGCGGCAGCGTCAGCGGCGCTGCGCAGCGGCTGGCCAGGACGCAAGCGGCCGTCAGCATGCAGTTGCGCCGACTGGAGGACGATCTCGGCGCCAAGCTCCTGAACCGCAATGCAAGGGGCATGGACCTGACCGAAGCCGGGCATGTGCTGCTGCCCTATGCCCAGAAGATGTTGGGCCTGAGCGCCGGCGCCCGGCGGGCGCTTGCCGGGCAGGCCGTCCAGGGACCGATCCGCTTCGGCATGATCGAGGATATCGCGGTCGGCTCGCTACCAAAAGCGTTGCAACGGTTTGCCGAATGCCATCCGAATGTCGCGCTCGAACTGACGGTGACCGAAAGCACCGTGTTGTCGGAGAAGCTGTCGCAGGGCCGGCTCGATGTCGCGATCGGCGACCCGGCGCTGATCCACGGCGAGGCGATCCTTACCTGGCGACTGCCGCTCCGATGGGTTGCGGCGCGCGGTTTCGAGGTGCCGGCGGAAGGGCCTCTGCCACTCATCACCTTCGACGGCGTCTGCACCTGGCGGCAGAAGATGATCGAGGCGCTGAAGGGCGGGGATCGCCCCTGGCGCACGGTGCTGACGAGCGCCAGCCTGTCTTCCATCCAGTCGATGATCGAGGCGGGCCTCGGCATAGCCGTTCTCCTCGATCTCAACATCCGTACCAACACGATGCGGGTTCTCGGCGGTGAAGAGGGTCTGCCCCCTGCCCCGGTGATCGAGCTTGGGCTTTTCACCGCCGACGATCAGGGTCTGGCGTCCCGCCCGGTCTCGGCTCTTTGGGCGTTTCTTTCCGACGAACTGCAAGCGCAGGCCTTGGCAATCGGCCGCGCGGCGTGACCACGCGCGGTTGCGCCCCATTCCATGAACGAAATAAGACGCCCAGCGATTGAAAAACCCCAGGCAAAATTTTACTAAATAAAAATTGCGCCGCGCCCGAAAGGAGGGCCGCGGCGGCGGGCAGGACGTTGGACATGGTAACAATCAAGGAAATCGCTTCGGCTGTCGGGGTCTCTTCGGCGACTGTTTCTCGGGTGCTGAATTACGATCCGACCCTCTCGATCTCCACCAAGAAGCGACAGGCGATCATCGAAACGGCCGAGGCGCTGAATTATGCGACGCCACGCAACCGCGGCCGCGGCGCCGGGGCAATGCAGGGCCTGAAATTCGCGCTGGTGCACTTCCTTCAACCCGCCCAGGAACTGATCGACCCCTATTATGTCGGCGTCCGGCTCGGCATCGAAAACCGCTGTCAGGCGCTGAAGATCGAGGTGGTCAAGGTCTTCCACAACGGCAACCTGCCGGAGGCCGCGATCCTGCAGGGCGCCAGCGGCGTCGTCGCCGTCGGCCACCACTATGGCGAAGAGGTCCATTGGCTGCGCCGGCACAGCCGCCATCTGGTCTTTGCGGACTTTGCCCCCGACGATGACGTCGACGACAGCGTGATGAGCGACGTCTCGATCGCGATGAACCGCCTGCTCGACGGCGTTTACGGCATGGGCTACCGCCGCATCGGCTTTCTCGGCTGGATCGACGCTTTCAGAGACAAGGACGACATCCATTCGGAGCGTCGCTGCCGCGCCTTCATACAATGGATGACGAAGGCCGGCCTCTACGATCCCGAACTCTGCATGGTCGAAAAGCTGACGCCCGATAGCGGCTATACGCTCGCCAAGGCGATGCTGTCGAAGCCCAACCCGCCCAAGATCCTCGTCACCTGCAACGACAATATGGCGATCGGCGCTTACCGCGCGATTCACGAAATGGGCCTGCGGATCCCGGACGATGTTGCCGTGGCGAGTTTCAACGACATTCCTGTCGCCCAGTTTCTCGGGCCGCCGCTTTCGACGGTGAAGATCCCCGCCGAAGTGATCGGCGAGACCGCCGTTGACCTCCTGGTCGAGCGGCTGACCGGGCGAGACGTGGCGAAGAAGGTGATCCTCGGAACCGAGATGGTCTGGCGCGGCAGCACGATGGCGGGAGCCGCCGTTCCGGGTGTGTAAAACGGTCAGTAAAAAACGCGTGGTAAAAATTTACTGAAATATTGCCTTCTCCAGAAATTTGCGAAATACTCCGCGCCGAGACCAGGAGGAACGTCTCGGGGAACGAATTTCGAGGGAGGAGAAACTATGGACACGCGTACCTATCTGCCGCGCTTTGCCGCCATCGCGCTTGCAGGCGCCAGCTTCTTGGCCGTCACGGCCGCCGAGGCCAAGGAAATCACCATCTGGTGCTGGGATCCGAACTTCAACGTCGCGATCATGAAGGAGGCCGGCGCGCGCTACACCAAGACGCACCCGGACGTGACCTTCAACATCGTCGATTTCGCCAAGGCCGACGTCGAGCAGAAACTGCAGACCGGCCTCTCGTCCGGCACCGCAGACGCCCTGCCCGATATCGTTCTCATCGAGGACTACGGCGCGCAGAAATATCTGCAGTCCTTCCCCGGCGCCTTCGCGCCGCTCTCCGGCACCGTCGATTACTCCGGCTTCGCTCCCTACAAGGTCGAGCTGATGACGCTGGATGGCCAGGTCTACGGCATGCCGTTCGATTCCGGCGTCACCGGTCTCTACTACCGCAAGGACTATCTGGAGCAGGCCGGCTTCAAGCCGGAGGACATGCAAGGCATCACCTGGGATCGCTTCATCGAGATCGGAAAGCAGGTCGAAGCCAAGACCGGCAAGAAGATGATGGGTCTCGACCCGACCGACGCCGGGCTCGTGCGCATCATCATGCAATCGGCCGGGCAATGGTATTTCGACAAGGAAGGCAAGACGAACATCACCGGCAACGCGGCGCTGAAGGCGTCGCTTGAGACGGTCGGCAAGATCATGGCCGCCAACATCTACAAGCCCGCCGCCGGCTGGGCCGACTGGGTCGGCACCTTCACGTCCGGCGATGTCGCCACCGTCATCACCGGCGTCTGGATCACCGGCACCGTCAAGGCGCAGCCGGACCAGTCGGGCAAATGGGGCGTGGCGCCGATCCCGGCGCTTTCGATCGACGGCGCGACGCACGCCTCGAACCTCGGCGGCTCGAGCTGGTACGTGCTTGAAAGCTCAGCCGAGAAGGCCGAAGCGATCGACTTCCTGAACGAGGTCTACGCCAAGGACGTCGACTTCTACCAGACGATCCTTACGGACCGCGGCGCCGTCGGCTCACTGCTCGCTGCCCGCGGCGGTGCCGCCTATGGCGAGGCCGATGCCTTCTTCGGTGGCGAAAAGGTCTGGCAGAACTTCTCCGACTGGCTCGCGAAGGTCCCCTCGGTCAACTACGGCGTCTTCACCAACGAGGCGGACACGGCCGTTACCGCACAGCTTCCGGCACTGCAGCAGGGAACGCCCGTCGACGACATCCTGAAGGCGATCGACGCCGAGGTCAGCGCACAGGTCCAGTAATCGCCGCGGCGATTATCTGCATTGCTCCTGGCCGCGGTAAACACGCCGCGGCCAACGGCTCCTGCTATCCATGGGGATGATGATGGCTCTCGCGCGTCGCGGCGGCATCGGCCGATATTACAACGTCAATGGCTGGCTCTTCGTCGCGCCGGCACTCGGGCTGATCGCCCTTTTCATGATCTATCCGATCGTCTGGTCGCTGTGGATGTCGTTCCAGTCCGGCCGCGGCATGATGCTGAAATTCGCCGGCTTTTCGAACATCATCCGCCTCTGGAACGATCCGGTCTTCATCAAGGCACTGACGAACACGCTGACCTATTTCGTCGTGCAGGTGCCGATCATGATCCTGCTGGCGCTGATCCTGGCGTCGCTGCTCAACAATCCGAAACTCGTCGGCCGCGGCTTCTTCCGCACCGCCATCTTCCTGCCCTGCGTCACCTCGCTGGTTGCTTATTCGGTGCTGTTCAAGGGCATGTTCGCGCTCGACGGGATCGTCAACTCGACGCTCGAGGCGATCGGCCTCATCGCCTCGCCGATCCCGTGGCTGACCCATCCCTTCTGGGCGAAGGTGCTCGTCATCCTCGCCATCACCTGGCGCTGGACCGGCTACAACATGATCTTCTATCTCGCGGCGATGCAGAACATCGACAAGTCGATCTACGAGGTCGCGCGGATAGACGGCGTGCCCGCCTGGGCGCGTTTCACCCACATCACTATCCCGCTGTTGAAGCCCGTCATTCTGTTCACGACGATCATCTCGACGATCGGCACGATCCAGCTCTTCGACGAGGTCTATAACCTCACCGAAGGCAAGGGCGGACCGTCCAACGCCACGCTGACCCTGTCGCTCTATATCTACAACCTGACCTTCCGCTTCATGCCGAATTTCGGCTACGCGGCGACGGTCTCCTATGTGATCGTGGTGCTCGTCGCCCTGCTCGCCTGCCTGCAATTCTTCGCGGCACGGGAGCGCGACCGATGAACAACGGAACCACACGTATCGTCGGCACCATCGTCACCTACGGCTTCGTCGGGCTGATGGCCTTTCTCTCGATCTTTCCCTTCGTCTGGATGCTGCTCGGCGCGACCAATTCTTCGATCGACATCATCAAGGGCAGGATGATGCCGGGCAGCGCGCTTGCCACCAACATCGCCACTTTCTTCACCCAGGTGAACGCACCGCTGGTCTTCTGGAATTCGGCCAAGATCGCCATTCTCGCGACGGTGCTGACGCTCGCCGTGTCGTCGCTGGCTGGCTACGGCTTCGAGATGTTCCGCTCGCGCCACCGCGATAGGATCTACAGCGCCCTTCTGTTGACGATGATGATCCCGTTTGCCGCGCTGATGATTCCGCTGTTCATCATGATGGGCAAGGCGGGGCTGATCAACACGCACCTCGCTGTCGTGCTGCCGACCATCGGCTCTGCCTTCGTCGTCTTCTATTTCCGCCAGACCACCAAGGCCTTCCCGTCGGAACTGCGGGACGCCGCCAAGGTCGACGGGCTCAAGGAATGGCAGATCTTCCTGTTCATCTATGTGCCGGTCATGCGCTCGACCTATGCGGCGGCCTTCATCATCGTCTTCATGACGGCGTGGAACAACTATCTCTGGCCGCTGATCGTGCTGCAGTCGAACGAGCAGAAGACGATCACGCTGGTCATCTCCTCGCTCGCGTCTGCCTACTACCCCGACTACGGCGTCGTCATGGTCGGCACCATTCTCGCGACACTTCCCACCCTCGCCGTCTTCTTCTTCATGCAACGCCAATTCGTCCAGGGAATGCTGGGCTCAGTCAAATAGGAATGATCATGCGTTCTGTTACCTCTTTCAACGATACCTGGATTTTCTCCGAAGGCTTCGATGCGGCGAGCGCTGGCCGCCTGCAGGCAGGCAAATCGGTCAGCCTGCCGCACAATGCGGTGGAATTGCCGTTCAACTATTTCGACGAGGCATCCTATCAGCGCGCCTTCACCTATCAGAAGGTGCTTACCTGGCGTCGCGAGTTCCACGGCCGCGAGGTCTCGCTCGTGTTCGACGCCGCCATGGCCGACGCCGTCGTCTATCTCAACGGCGAGGAGATCATCGCCCACAAGGACGGTTACACGCCCTTTGAAGCAAGACTGACGGATAAGCTGCGGGAAGGCGACAACCTGATCACGGTCAAGATCGACGGCAGCGAAAACCCTGAGATCCCGCCCTTCGGCGGCCGCATCGACTATCTCACCTATGCCGGCATCTATCGCGACGTCTGGTTGAAGGTCACCGATGCCGTTTCGATCGCCAATCTCAAGATCGAAACCCGCGATGCGCTCAGCGATGCCAAGTCCGTCTCGATCCGCTGCGATCTCGGCAATCCGCAAGGCGTCAACTTTGCCGGCACGGTCACGGCACTCCTCAAGGACGCGAACGGCAAGGTGCTGGCGGAAGCAGCCGGTGAAAGCCGCGGCGAGAGCGTCACCCTTGAGATCACGGGCCTGAAGGGCCTCTTGCTCTGGGATATCGACAGCCCCGTTCTCTATGAAGTGGAAGCGCAGCTGCGCAGCGATCGCGGCAGCGACCGGCTGTCGTCACGCTTCGGCTTCCGCACCGCCGAGTTCACCACGGATGGTTTCAAGCTCAACGGACGGCCGCTGAAAATCCGCGGCCTCAACCGCCATCAGGCTTTCCCCTATGTCGGCTACGCCATGGGCCGCACGGCGCAGGAGCGCGATGCCGAGATCCTGAAGAACACGCTGCATTGCAACCTCGTGCGCACCTCGCATTATCCGCAATCCAAGTGGTTCCTCGACCATTGCGACCGCATCGGCCTGCTCGTCTTCGAGGAAATCCCCGGCTGGCAGCATATCGGCGGCGAGGGCTGGAAACAGGAGGCGATCCAAAACGTCCGCCGCATGATCGAGCGCGACTGGAACCACCCGTCGATCATCATCTGGGGCGTACGCATCAACGAATCCCAGGACTCGCATGATTTCTACGTCGAGACCAACCGGCTCGCACGCGAACTCGACCCCACGCGCCAGACCGGCGGCGTGCGCTACATTACCGACAGCGAATACCTCGAAGACGTCTACACCATGAACGACTTTATCCTCGGCAACGAGGAACTGCCGGGCGCAAACCGCCCGCGCACGGCGCTACGTCCGCAGCAGGAATGCACCGGGCTCACCCGCAAGGTGCCCTATCTCATCACCGAATTCGGCGGCCACATGTTTCCGACGAAGATCTACGACCAGGAGCAACGGCAGGCAGAGCATGTGCGCCGGCACCTGGAAGTGCTGAACGCGGCCTATGGCGACCCAAGCATTTCAGGCGCCGTCGGCTGGTGCATGTTCGACTACAACACCCACAAGGACTTCGGCTCCGGCGACCGGATCTGCTATCACGGTGTCATGGACATGTTCCGCCAGCCGAAATTCGCGGCTTATGTCTATGCCAGCCAATGCGAACCGTCGGAGGGCGTGGTGATGAAGCCGGTCACCTTCTGGGCACGCGGCGAGCGCAACATCGGCGGCGTGCTGCCCTTGATCGTGCTCACCAACTGCGACGAGGTCGAGCTGAAATACGGATCGCTCGTCAAGCGCGTCGGCCCCGACCGCGAGAACTTCCCGCATCTGCCGCACCCGCCCGTCGTCATCGACCATCGCCACTTCACCAAGGACGAACTCGGCGTCTGGGGCATGAAGTGGGATGACGCAGCCTTCACCGGCTTTATCGACGGCGAGCCCGTCGCCAACCTGCGCATGGTCGCCGATCCGGTGCCGACGGCGCTAGAAGTCGTCCCCGACAGCACGGCGCTTCGGGCCGAAGGGCGCGACAGCGTGCGGGTGATCGTGCGCGCGCTCGATCAGGCCGGCAACATCCTGCCCTTCCTCAATGACGCGGTCGACGTGACAGTCACCGGCCCTGCCCGCCTGCTCGGCCCCGATCGCCTGATCTTCCAGGGCGGTTCGACCGGCTTCTGGCTGGAAACGACGGGTGCTGCCGGCGGCATCGCCGTCGCGGTGACCTCGACGCGGCTTGGAACCGTGAGGCTGGAGCTTTCGGCAGTGTCGGACGAGGCGGCGGCTGCATGAGCGAACTCCAACTTAAGCACGTCAGAAAGTCCTATGGCAACTTCGAGGTCATCAAGGGTGTAGACCTCGACATCAAGACCGGTGAGTTCGTCGTCTTCGTCGGGCCATCCGGCTGCGGCAAGTCGACCCTGCTTCGGATGATCGCCGGACTGGAGGAGATCACGTCAGGTGATCTCACGATCGGCGGCGAGCGCATGAACGATGTCGACCCCTCCAAGCGCGGCATTGCCATGGTGTTCCAGTCCTATGCGCTCTATCCGCATATGACAGTACGGGAGAACATGGGTTTCGCGCTGCGATTTGCCGGCGTGCCGAAGACCGAGATCGCACAACGCGTCGGCGAAGCCGCGAACATCCTGGAACTCGGGCCGCTGCTCGACCGCAAGCCGAAACAGCTTTCGGGCGGCCAGCGCCAGCGCGTGGCGATCGGCCGGGCGATCGTGCGGCACCCGAAGATCTTTCTCTTCGACGAGCCGCTGTCGAACCTCGATGCGGAATTGCGCGTGCACATGCGTATCGAGATCGCCAGGCTGCACAAGAAGCTTGCGACGACAATCATCTACGTCACCCACGATCAGGTCGAGGCGATGACGCTTGCCGACAAGATCGTCGTCATGCGCGGCGGCGTGGTCGAGCAGGTCGGCTCGCCGCTCGACCTCTACGACGATCCGGCCAATCTCTTCGTCGCCGGTTTCATTGGTTCGCCGAAGATGAACTTTTTGAAGGGGATCGTCGAAACAAACGCGGGCGGGGAGAAACATGTCCGCCTGGCGGATTTCGGCAATGCGACGCTGCCGATTGCGGTCAAGGGCGTAACGCCCGGCAGCACCGTGACCATTGGCATTCGCCCCGAGCATTTCGGCGACAGCGGCTCGGCGAGCCTCGATTTGACGATCGACATGCTGGAGCATCTGGGCGGCGAGACCTTTGCATATGCCCGGCACGGCGACGGCGAACTGATCATCATCGAAACAAAAAACGGCCGCGGCCTGAAGTCCGGCGACAGCATCGCCGCCCGTTTCGAACCCACAGCCGCTCTGGTGTTCGACGCAGACGGCAGGCGCCTGCGCTAGAAGCTATCCACCATAGGAGGGCGGCGCCACCTGCGAAGATGGCGCCGTTCGTTGTTGTCACGGGAACATGCCCTTCGGTGTCTCACCCTTCAGAAAGGGCTCGATGAAAGCCTCCAACAGTTCCGTCTGGTTGATGACGGCGGTGTGCGACGTCGCCGGCAGGATCGCGAGCCGCGAAGGCGACAGCGGCTTTCCCATGTCGCCCATGGCGCCGCCACCAAGCAGGCGGAACAGTGCCACCGTGTGCTCCAACGTCGCCACATCGGCATCGCCGGCGATGACGAGAACCGGGGTCTTCAGTGCCTTGACATCCGGCTCCCAGGCCATCGGTTCTTTTTCGAGCTGGATCAGCTTCTTGACCAGATCGGGAAACCCATCCGGATTGGCAGCAAGCTTGCGGTAGTCTTCGGCAAAGGGCATGCCGACGAACATCTCGACAGTCATCTGCGGGATGAATGCTTTGAATTCCGGCTGCCAGCCCTCGGCATCGTAGCCGACGGACGCGGCGGCTAGCTTGTTCACCTTGTCCGGATGGCGGATCGCCAGCTGCAGGCCGGCAGCCGCACCCATCGAGTAGCCGAAGACATCGGCCTTCTCCAGCTTCACCGCATCCATGAAGGCGGCGACGTCGTCGGCGAGGTTCGGATAGGTGATCGGGCGATCGATATCGGTGGTGCGGCCATGGCCCTGGAACTCGATTGCATAGACCTTGTGGGTCTCGGCCAGCTTCGGGATGATCGCACCCATCGAGGGAATGTTCATGTAGGCGCCGTGCAGCACGACGAGCGGCTCGCCCTCGCCCGAGACTTCGTAATACATCTTCATGCCGTTGACTTCGACGGTCTCAGCCTCGGCAAAGGCAGTGCCGGACATGAGCAGGGCGCCAGCGATCAAAGCGGTACGAAACATTCTCAATCTCCTTGTTGTCAGCGCGGTTGAGCACCGCCTTCGAGATTAAGACGCATGACGTCGTCATCTCCCGACATCGACAGCCAAGAAAATTTCGCGCATTCGTTGCGGTGCCCAGCAAACGCGTCGCGCCTTGGTCCGCCGGCGCTTCAGCCTGACGGGTTGAGGCTCACCCGCAGGGGCGCGAACTGCGATACGGCAAAATCCATGAGCTTTCGCACCCGCGGCAATTCACGTAATTCCGGGTGAACACCGAGCTTCAGCGGCAGAACCGGCGCGGCAACGCCGAGGTCAAGGGCCACAAGGCCATTCCGGCCGGCGGCGATAAAGTGCGGCAGCGTGGCAAGTGCCTGTCCGGTCTCAACCGCGCTCAATTGTGAACGAATCGAATTCGTGCGCAGCAGCACTCTCGCCTCCGGCAAAAGGTCTTTCAGCCAGGTCGAGAGCGATACCCGCACAGGCGTCTCCATCAGCTCGACAATCGTCTGGTTCCTGCCTTCGCCCGCAACATCCGGGTGGCCAAAACGATCAAGGTAGGCTTCCGTTGCAAACAGGCCGTAGGCGACATCGGCAACCTTGCGCTCGACGATATCGTTTTGGTCGAAACTGCCGAAACGCAAGGCGATGTCTGCGTCCCGCCTGGACAGGTTGAAGCGCCGGCCATCGTTCAAAAGGTGAATGCTGACGCCGGGATGCATTGCTGCAAACTTGGTCAGGATCGGCGCCAGGAGGTAGTCTCCGATCCAGTCGAGGCTGGTCACGGTGATGGTGCCTTCTAGTGCGTCGTCCTGCACCGCAAGGCGCCGCTCCACCGCAAGCGCGTTCGCCTCCATGTGCTCGAGCGCAGAAAGGATGGAGAGGCACACGGCGGTCGGCACGAGGCCGCCCGGTTGCCGCTCGAACAGTGTTTTGCGCGTCTTCTGCTCAAAAGCCTCGAGGCGACGGCTGAGCGTCGGTTGCGTGGTGCCCATCGCACGGGCGGCTGCACTCAGCGAGCCGTGGCGGACCAAGTGCTGAACAAGATGGAGTTCTTCCCAGTCCACAGGCACCTCAGGGTTCAGCCGGCCGAGGCGGCTCGCCTCGACGGTAATTCATAGGCACTTTCGTGCCCGCCGTCATGCCCCCGTCGATCGGCAGTACCACGCCGGTGATGTAACTCGCCGCATCGGAACAGAGCCAGAGGACACTTGCGGCCACCTCCTCCATCCGGCCAAGCCGGCGCATCGGCGTTGAAAGTGCTGCGTGCCGCTGGATGTCCGCGCCGGCGGCCTCGAGATGGTGGGTGAGGATCGGCCCGGGCGCAACGACATTGATCCGGATGCCCTGGTCGGCATAGTCCAGCGCCGCCGCCTTGGTCAGCCCGATGATCCCGGCCTTCGCACCGACATAGGCGGAAAGCCCGGAGGTGCCGTTGATGCCGGCGACGGAGGCCATGTTGACGATCGCGCCGCCACCAGCCCTCGCCATCGCCTCGATCTGGTAACGCATGCCGAGAAAGGTGCCGCGAATGTTGGTGCGGATGCCGCGATCGAACCCTTCGATATCGAGATCGGCAAGCGGGGCCGGCATGGTTCCATCCGTCGCATTGTTGAAGGCGGCGTCGAGCCGGCCATAGTGCTGCATCACACTTGCAAGCGCCTGCTTCATAGCACTCTCGTCGCCGACATCGGCAGCGATCGCCAGTGCGTCGCCGCCCGCCTGGCGGATGGAAACCGCCAACGCCTCGACCGCCGGCTGCGAGCGGGAAAGAAGGACAACGGATGCGCCGGCCTGCGCAAAGGCGCGGGCGGTGGCCGCGCCGATACCCTTGCTGGCGCCTGCGACTAAGGCGACTTTGCCTGCAAATCCCAGATTGTTTGTGTTCATCAACCCGACTCCATCTGACGTTGTCGCACCGTTTTTAGCGCCGGACGACGACGGCTGCCTCGTGCAGGCGCGTATGCCTCCCATACGGGAACAGACGATCGACTTTCGCTGCGAACGGGCTTTGCCTTTGTCCGGGAGCCCGAATTTCGCCCTGAAGCGTCGACCGGGCCGCAGTTTCGAGAAGCACAGGAGACGATCATGGATGCGACAAGACAAGGAAGATCGCAGCGCAGAACGCGGCTGAAGGCCGAACTCGACCGGGTGATTGCGGAAGCCCTGGATGAACAGCGCATCGTCGGCACAGTCGTCGAGATCCTTATCGACGGCGAGCCCGGCTACCGACATGCCGCCGGGCTTGCGGACCGCGAGGCCGACCGGCCGATGACCGAGGACAGCATCTTCCTGCTCTCCTCGGTCGCAAAGCCGATCGTCACGGTCGCCGCTCTCAACCTGGTGCAAAGGGGCACCATCGGTCTCGACGATATCGTGTCGGAATGGCTGCCCGCGTTCAGGCCGCAGCTGCCGGACGGCAGCGAGCCTCGGATAACCATCCGCCAACTCCTGACGCACAGTGCCGGTTTGAGCTACGTGTTCATGGAGCAGGGCGACGGCCCTTATCGCCGGCACGCCATCAGCAGCGGCCTCGACGACACCGACGATGATCTCACCGCCCTCATCGGCAAGCTCACCGCCATTCCGCTCTCCTATCCGCCCGGACATGGCTGGGGCTACTCGATGAGCCTCGACGTGCTTGGCGCCGTTATCGAAGAGGCGACGGGATCAAAGCTGCCGGAGGCGATTGCTACGCTCGTCACACGCCCGATGGGGATGAACGACACCGACTTTTCCGTGACCGATACACGCAGGCTCGTGGTCCACTATGGCGATGCCTCGCCGCGGCCACGGCGGCTCGTTGGCGACGATGCGGTTCCCTTCTTCGGCAATCCCGTGCGCCTGTCGCCCGGCCGGATCCTGAACCCGCGGGCCTTTCCCTCCGGCGGTGCCGGCATGGCAGGCACGGCCGGCGACGTGATCCGCCTTCTCGAAAGCCTCAGGACCGGACACTCGCCGGTGCTCGACGCCGCCAGCACCCGCTCGATGTTCGACATTCAGGCAAGGACGGGCGGATTGGCCGCCGGCGCCGGGTGGGAGTTCGGTTTCGGCGGCGCCGTGCTTGTCGAACCCGAGATGGCGGGAACACCGCAGTCGCGCGGCACACTGCAATGGGACGGCGCCTACGGGCACAGGTGGTTCATCGACCCGGCCCGCGGCCTGACAGTCGTTGCGCTCACCAACACCGCTTTTGAGGGCATGAACGGACGCTTTCCGGACGATCTTCGCGACGCCATCTATCGGAGCCTCTAGCCATGCGGAACGCCCCATTTCCCGTCGACCTCGGCCGCTACTTCGCCCGCATCGGTCATGTCGGGCCGCTCTCGCCCGATCTCACAACGCTTGGCAGGATCGTCGCCCGCCATGCCGCGTCGATCCCCTTCGAGGCCATCGACGTGCTTCTCGGCCGTCGGATCGACCTTTCGCCGGCGGCGGTCGACGCCAAGCTCATCGACCGCCGGCGTGGCGGCTATTGCTTCGAGCAGAACGGCCTGTTGCAGCGCGTGCTCACGTCGCTCGGCTACCGGGTGGATCCCTTGATCGCCCGCGTCCTGTGGATGCGCGCCCCGGGCGCGCCGCCGCCGGCCTGGTCGCACATGGCGCTCCGCGTCTTCGTGAACGATGTCGGCTATCTGGTCGATGTCGGCTTCGGCAGTTGCGTGCCGACCGCGCCGCTGCGTTTCGACCGAACCACGCCGCAACCGACGCAGCATGAGCCGTTCCGTCTCAGCCGAACGCTCGATGGCTACGTGCTGGAGGCATTACTTGTTCGTGACTGGGTACCGGTCTACGAGGTATCGCCGAGCATTTGTGGAGAGGACGCGTATAGGATCGCAAACATCGCGACATACACGGATCCGCATTCGCTTTTCCGACAGACCCTGCTGGTGACGTTGACCACCGAGGAGACACGTAACATCCTGCTCGGAAACCGGCTGACGATCCGTGACAGGAACGGCACCGTGACGCGCCAAGAATTCGATGCACCGGCAATCGAATCTGCCCTTATCAACGTCTTCGGATTACCCCTCGACGGCGACTGGCGCCGGATCGCTGCGCGCGCCGGCGGCGCATTCGAGGCATCCATTCCAACGACATGACGTGAACCCGGCGCCTCGTCTATCGATGGGTGAGGATGTAGCCTTTGAGGATCTCCGCATGATTGCGGGCCTCATCCTTCACGCTGTAAAGCAAAGTCACCGGGCCCTCAGCAATGCGCTGTCGCAACAGATCAACTGCCACCGGATTGCCGTCGAGCTCGGCAAGGTAGCGCTCGCGAAACTCTTCCCACGTGCCTTCATCCGCATGGAACCAGCGGCGCAGCTCCGTGGTCGGCGCTATGTCCTTCAGCCAGAGATCGACCGCGGCTTCCGCCTTGGTCAAACCGCGCGGCCAGAGGCGATCGACGAGGACGCGCATCCCGTCGCCATCGGCCTTCGGCTCATAGACACGTTTCGTCTTCAGCTGCATGAACGCCCCTCATTGGTCTTGATTTGAGGACCATAGCTGCCGCCGATTGGCGATCCAAGCGCGAAGGCGCTTGCCGGCAAGCGGTAAGGGGGCGCCTGCCGCCTACACCCCGCGCCTGTTGCCCCAGAGCAGGACGTGCAGCTGCGGCAGGACGCGGGCCTCGAACCAACGATCTTCCGTCACCTTGCCGACAAGCCAGAGCATGCGATCGATGATGCCGTCGATGTCGACTTTGGCGTCGTCGTCGTCAGGGGGTGGAGGCGTATGGTTGCCAGGCTGCAGGTAGACCGGCAGATGGGGGTACCGGGCCGCCGTATCCCGGGCATAGGCATAGTCGCGCTCGTCGAAAACGACGATCTTCAGCGCCACCTGCGGCCCATCCGCTGCCATTCGAAGACAGTCGTCGAAGGCCTGCCAGTCCGTTTCCATGCCGCTCGACGGCGGCTTCGGGCTCAGCACCAGCACGTCGAGATCCGCAAACCAGTCCTTGGCGATGCTGCCCTGCGTTTCCAGCGCGAAGCGATAGCCATCGGCTTTCCCGCGGGCGATCAGGGGCGCCAGCGGCTGGATCGCCGGATTGCCGCCGGAAAGCGAGACCGTCAGCGGCTTGCCACCGGAGAGCGTGACGACCTCGCTCCAGATCTCTTCGACGCCCATCGGCAGCCATTGGTCGCGATACTCGCTGTCGACCGCGTGCAGCGTGTCGCACCAACTGCAGCGATAGTCGCAGCCGCCGGTGCGCACGAACACGGTCGGAAGCCCGATCAGGATGCCCTCGCCCTGGATCGTCGGCCCGAAGATTTCGCTGACACGGATGCGCGTTTCGCCGGGCCCGCTCATGGCCGGTATTCCGCCCAAGTCTTCGGCGTCTCGCTGACACGCACGGCGGAGGTTTCCGGCAGCCTCGCCTTGCACCAGTCGTAAAAGTGCTTCGCCAGACATTCGGCCGTCACCCGGTCGTGGCCGAGAACGTCGTTCAGATGGCGGTGATCGAAACTCTCGTCGATGTAGCGCTTCAGTGGCGAAAGCTCGTGATAGTCGCGCACGAAGCCGTGCTCGTTGAGCTCCGCGCCGGCAAGCTCGACCTCGACGATGTAGTTGTGGCCGTGCAGCCGCGCACATTGATGGTCTGCCGGCAGGCTCTTCAACTGATGCGAGGCGGAGAAATGGAATTCCTTGGTGATCCGGAACATCACTTCACCTCCCCGGCCGCAAAGGCCGACGTCGCCGCCACCCAGAAATCCGGATCTTCGTAGTTGGTCGGATCCGCAACGCCGGCCAGATGGAAGGCCTCGCGCCGCTCGACGCAGGTGCCGCAGCGCCCGCAATGGCGCGCGCCGCCCTTGTAGCAGGACCAGGTCGCTTCGAAGGGCGTCTGATGGCTCGCGCCGTCGGTGACGATATCCGCCTTCGAAATCGTCACATAGGGCGCGTAGAGCGTGATGTCGGCGTAGCCGTCGAGCGCGTGGTTCTGCATCGCCTGAAACGCGTCGATGAAGCCGGGACGGCAGTCGGGATAGATGAAATGGTCGCCGCCATGCACGGCGACGGCCACCGCATCCGCCTTCTGCGCCGCTGCCAACCCGAAGCCGATGGAGAGCATGATGGCGTTGCGGTTCGGAACCACCGTCGCTTTCATCGTTTCCTCGGCGTAGTGGCCGTCGGGCACGTCGACATCGTCCGTCAATGCCGATCCGGTGAGATGGGCGCCGATCGCGCTGATGTCGATGACCTGATGCGGAACGCCGAGCCGCTTGGCACAGGCGGCGGCAAAGTCCAGCTCCTTACGGTGTCGCTGGCCGTAATCGAAGGAGAGCAGGCCAATGAGTTCGTGTTCGGCTGCGACCTTGTGGGCAAGCGATACCGAGTCCAATCCGCCGGAGCAGATGACGATTGTCTTCATGATAGGTGTCCTTGTTTTGACCGGGTAGGCTGCGACCGGATTACGGCGCGCCTTCTAGGGCAAAGCAGGACGGATGGGAAGCATTATGTTGAAGTGCGGGAGAACGCAGCCTCTTCCTGCGTGCCATACACGCGACCGGCGCATTCTCAAACCGAGTCAGAAACGCACGCGTCCCACCCTTAAGTGCAAGGGTGGGACGCGCAAGCATCAGGCGCTTTCGGGGATGTTCCGATGACTACTGCTGCAGCCCCGGATAGGCCCATACGCCCGAAACACGCATCAGATCACGGTAAATGACCAACCGCTCGTCGGCCCCGATCTTTGCCGCTTCATCCTGGGTTGGCGCGTCCAGTGCATTCAGCGGCACCACTGCCGATGGCAGGTCGCGCTGCTTCAAGGCATCCTCCATGACCGTGCGCGCGCGGCGCATGTGGCTCGAACTGGTCACCAGGATTACCGTGTCGGCCTGATGCCGCACCAGGAGATTGGCGGCATTGATCACATTGCCGATCGTATCTTTCGACTTGTCCTCAATCATGATGCGATCGCGACTGATACCCTTGTCGACCAGCCACTTGGACATGACGTCACCTTCCGTAACGCCATTTTTCGGCACGCCGCCACTCACCATGACGAGCGCTGTCGGGTTGGCCTCGGCGACCTTCAACGTCACCTCGAGACGATCGAGCAAGGTTTGCTGCGCCTTGCCGTCATCGGCGAGCGCGTAGCCCAGCGCGACGATCACGACCTTCCCTGGCACAGTCGGGACGTCGAAGTTCGGCTTTTCAGCCATGATCTGTTCTGCGCGAACAAACCGCTTGCGATACTCTTCCGCTTTCTCGCGATCGAGACCGGCCAGAGCCTGGTGGGCAAGCGCCGCGCCGGTCTCATCGCCACGGATGCGGGCAATTGCCTCAAGCCAGCTTTGCGCATCAAAAGCGGTCGGGTCCTTGCTGAGGATGCTCTGGAAGGTCGCCTGCGCGTCGTCGAGCTTCTTTTGGATGATCTGGGTCGCAGCAACGGCATATTGGAAATCCAACCGCTCAGGCGCGAGCGTCGACGCTTCCTTGAAGGCTTCCTCCACGACATCATATTTGCCATGCAGCGTAATGCCCTTGAAGACTTCGGCTTCCGCCTTTTTGACGTCGCCGCCCGACCAGTAATACTGCATGCCGGTGTCGACCAGCTGTTTTATACGGGCAGCGTTTGCCTGGTCGAAGGCGCCGGCTGGAACCGCTGAAATGAGACACGCTGTCGCTGTCAACAGTCCAAGGAGGCGGCGCCGTGCGCTACCCGCCTTCACCGAACGCGGGGTGCCCGATGCTGTCACGGTCGACCCCAACGGGGCAAAAATGGAACTCGGCTTCATTTAAATCTCCCAGTTTTCCGGTTGCCCGCCGGCTTGCTCGCCCTCGGGCCGATAGCGTTCCGTATTCACTTCCGATTTGGCCCATCTCCTTGCGGCCAGTATTAGAAATACCAAAACATGACCACCTGTCCAGATCGCGGCGGCGCAACTATCCGTAATGGCGACTGAAGCCGGAATAATTCGTGTTACATTTCTTACAGATAGCGCATACAAGTTGCGTTCACGTTCCGAAACAGTCGCTGATTGGCGTTATATTGGTATTATCCAATTGCACGCCATCGCCCGCGCAGCGTGCGTGCGCAATCGCTGAATGACCAGGATGTCATGAACATTGGCTTGCCGGCAGTGATTTCCATGGTTCGGCAAGAGCAAAGCCTGCTTCAACGATCTCGCTGCCGATGGGTAGCCGAAAACCTACTCCGGAGCTCGGGAGTTCGTGGCGGTCGTTGCGCGCCGCGCTGTCGAAGACACCGTAAGGTGAATCGATGCGCTGGCCCGTTTGGATTGTTCGAAGGGATCTGACCTTTGAACTCACGCAAATCCGAAGAGGACGGTTCCGCACGGTTTTTCAGATTTCGCTCTCGATCCGGCCAGCCGCAAACGCAAAATTGCAACGAATGATGCAAACTGATTGCGGCCCGGCGCTGCGGCGCCGGGCCGCAATCTTCTCTACTCATCGTCATGCATGTGCATGCGGATGCTGCCGTTCGTCCCAGACGGCCCAGATCGCGAGCGCGGTCACCAACACCCCAAGGACGACATGCGTCCACATGGGGTTGGGACTGGTCGAGAAACCGAGCAGCCAGGGTGAAGCGATCAGCCAGAGCCCGACGATGAGGCTTGCCCATTCTTCCCATTCCGCAAACATGGCAAGCGTCGCGATAGCCAGAACGCCGAGCACGACGCCGGCGCCCCAAGCGTTCCAGGCCGGAACGCTTTCGACAACGAAACCCATGATCCAGGGAGAGACGAACAGGCAGACGGCAAGAACCAGATTGATCCAGTCCTGTGCTTTCTTTCCTTCCATCAGTGCCATGACAACCTCCACGAATGAAGCTTGGCCAAAGCGTACGATCGCGTGCGGTCGCACGCTCTGAAAACATAATAAATTCAACCGGAACCGCTTTCAAATCTTTTTCGCGTGAGCACGCGGTGGTCGCATGCGCGAAATCAGGCGGCGAACCGACGATCCGCCGCTCTGAATGGGTGTCGAGGGCGCAGCTTTGCGCCGCTTCGCGTGCGTCTAGTAACCGCGCGCAGCACCCGCGCCGATGCGGCTGTCGACTGCGCCATTGTAGCGGGCGCCGCCGCCGGCCTCGATGTCCGAAAGGCTCTCGCCGCCGACGAGGATGCCGGTCGCCTGTCCCCAGATCGTCCAGCTTTCATCGATCTGGACATTGTGGCCCATGGCCGACAGCAGCTTGCGGGTATCTGGCGAGAGCGCATAGGGCTCCATGAACACCTTGTCCGGCAGCCACTGGTGATGGACGCGCGGCGCGTCGACCGCTTCCTGGATGTTCATGCCGTGGTCGATGACGTTGAGTATCGCTTCGAGCGTGATGGTGATGATGCGTGCACCGCCGGGGCTGCCGATCACCATGAAGGGCTTGCCGTCCTTGGAGATGATCGTCGGGCTCATCGATGACAGCGGCGTCTTTCCGGGCGCGATCGCATTGGCCTCGCCCTGCACCAGACCGTAGAGATTGGGCACGCCTGGCTTGGCGGTGAAATCATCCATCTCGTTGTTGAGCAGGATGCCGGTTCCGGGCGCCACGACGCCGGCGCCGAAGGAGCCGTTCAGCGTATAGGTGACGGCAACCGCATTGCCCTCGTCGTCGATGATCGAATAGTGCGTCGTCTCCTTGCTTTCGCCGAAACCCTTGGGGATCAGCGTGGCGGAAACGCCGGCGCGGAACGGATCGATCTTGTCGCGGATGTCCTTGGCATAGGCCTTGTCGGTGAGCTTGGCGACGGGGTTCTCGACGAAATCAGGATCGCCGAGCGACGTGTTGCGGTCGACATAGGCGTGGCGCATGGCCTCGATCATCACATGCACGGTGTCGGCGGCGCCATAGCCCATGTAGGAAATGGGGTAGCCTTCGAGAACGTTGAGGATTTCGCAGATGATCACGCCACCGGAGGATGGCGGCGGCGAGGAGACGATGTCATAGCCGCGGTAGTTGCACTTGACCGGCTCCAGTTCGCGCACGGCGTAGCGCTCGAAATCTGCCTTGACGAGCACGCCGCCTTTCTCCGCGCTCGCCTTGACGATCTGGTCGGCGATCGCGCCCTTGTAGAAGGCGTCGGTGCCCTTCTCGGCGATGCTCGAAAGCGATGCGGCAAGATCGGCCTGGATCAGCTTCTCGCCGGCGACGAACGGCTTGCCGTCCTTCAGGAAGATCGCGGCCGCGGCCGGGTCCTTGGCGAGCCTGTCCGTTTCGCCCTCGAAGGAATCGATATCGCCCTGCTCCAGCACGAAGCCGTCTTTGGCAAGCGCGATCGCCGGAGCGATCAATTCGGCAAGCGGCTTGGTGCCATAGCGGCTGCGCGCCATTTCGAAGCCCAGGACCGGACCGGGAACGCCGACGGCGAGATAGCCCTCGGTACTCAGGCCGTCAACGACATTGCCCTTGGCGTCGAGATACATGGTCTTGGTCGCGGCTTGAGGCGCCCGCTCGCGGAAATCGAGGAACGTCGTCTTGCCGTCCTTGAAGCGGATGGTCATGAAACCGCCGCCGCCGATATTGCCGGCGGTCGGATAGGTGACGGCAAGCGCATAGCCGACGGCAACGGCTGCATCCACGGCATTGCCACCGCTTTTCAGCACGGCAACACCGATATCGGATGCCAGGTGTTGGGCCGTGACCACCATGCCGTGCTCCGCCTTCACGGGCTCGGGTGAAGCCGCCTGCACCGCCCAGGGCGTCAGGCTCGATGCAAAGAGCAACGTAATCGACAGCGTCTTCAAGCGGAAACTCGGCATGCGTCTCTCCCTCGCAGGCTCGCGGCGCATTGCCAGATTTCAATGACCGTGGTCTCGCCGCGTCGAGCGCGGTGGCAACGATCGTTCGGTAGGGGCAAGCACCTGATATGGACGGCTATGAAGTGCGGGAAGTATAGTCACGCTCAATCGACGATGGCAAATCACGCCTGACGTTCAACGACACCCCTACGCCTGACCGGCCACTGCGTCGGGTCCCCCAGTCGACAGAAAAGCCGTGCCGCTCAGGCGGCATCGGCAAGGATCAGATCGGCACCTTTCTCCGCAACCATCATCGTCGGCGCGTTGATGTTGCCCGCGGTGATGTTGGGGAAGATCGAGGCGTCGACGACGCGGAGACCGGGCACGCCGTGAACCTTCAGGCGGCTGTCGACCACCGAACTCTCCTGCTCCGGCCCCATCGCGCAGGTGCCGCAAAGATGGTAGATCGAGCCGGAGTTTTCGCGGAAATAGTCCATCAGCGCTTCGTCGCTTTCCACGCGCGGCGCCGGCGAAATCTCTTCCGCCGTCAACGATGAGAGTGCCGAGGCCGACGCGATCCGGCGGACAAGCCGGCTTCCCTGCAGCACTTCGTCGATGTCGCGATCGGTCGTCAGGTAGTTCGGCCGGATCAGCGGTTTCACCGAGGGGTCGCCGGACGCAATCGAGATGCTGCCGCGGCTCGTCGGCCGGCAGGAATTGAAGCAGATCAGGTAGCCGGGATAGGGCTCCGGCTTCAGCCCGGCCTTCGGATCCGTCGGGATGCGGTAGGAGAGCGGGTTGAAATAGAGCTGGATGTTCGGCACGCTCTTCGTCGGGCCGGCCGCGGAAGAAACCGCCCGCCTGGTTGACGCTCATCGAGAACGGTCCTTTGCCGGTCAAGAGATACTGCAGACCGAGACGCATCTGGCCGAACAGACTGCCGAACTCGTCGTTGAGCGTCGGGATCGTCGCGCGATAATAGAAGCTGGCGCAGAGATGATCCTGCAGGTTCAGGCCGACCGACGGCAGATGCCGGCGCGTTTCGACCCCGAGCAACGACAGCGCCTTGCCGTCGCCAATGCCCGAGACCTGCAGCAGCTGCGGGCTACCGACCGCACCGGCGGCCAGGATGACCTCGCGCCCCGCCGTGAAGCGGCGCCGCGTCCCATTCTGGATGACATCGACACCGGTCACGCGTCCGTCTTCGCCGAAGACCAGCTTTTCTGCCTGCGCGTAGCGTTCGATCGTGAGATTGGGACGCTTGAGGGCGGGCCTCAGATACTCCGCGCTCGAATGCGAGCGGCGGCCGTTGTTGGTGTTGACGTCGTAGACGCCGGCGCCCTCGATCGAGGCGCCGTTGAAATCCTCGTTCAGCGGCAGCTGCAACGATCCGCAGCTTTCGAGGAAAGCGTCGGTGATCGGGTGCGTCATGCCGCGCATCGGGGTGATGTGGATCGGGCCTTCGCCGCCGTGCCATTCGGACGATCCGCGCGCATGGGTTTCGAGCCGGCGGAAATAGGGCAGGACATCGTCATAGCCCCAGCCCGTATTGCCGGCGTTTTTCCAGTCGTCGAAGTCGTCGCGCGCGCCGCGCACATAGATCATCGCATTGATCGAGCCGGATCCGCCCTGGACCTTGCCACGCGGCACGTAGATGCTGCGATCCTGAAGCTCGGCCTCCGGCTCGCTCGAATACATCCAGTTGACCTGGGGATTGTAGTAGCTGCGGGCGTAGCCGACCGGGATCTTGAACCAGAAGGAATTGTCGTTGCCGCCAGCCTCGATCAAAAGCACCCTGTGGCGACCATTTTCGCTGAGCCGGCTCGCAAGAATGCAGCCGGCCGACCCGGCGCCGACGATGATGTAGTCGTAGATCATCTGCATGTCCTATAGTCGGAGTTATCCGCGTGCCGGCGCGAAGGCCTTCACGTCCGCCGGCCGGCTGTCCATCTGCAGGTGCAGGCGCTCGCCGGTGTACGGCGTGTGCTTTTCGACGACGTCCATGTTGAGCTCGATGCCAAGGCCAGGCTCGCGCGACGGGATGATGTAGCCATCCTCGACGGCGAGCTTGGTCTTCAGCACATCCGCATGAAATCCGCTGAAATCGAGGATCGCCTCATGGATGAGGAAGTTCGGCGACGCAGCTGACAGCTGGATACTGGCCGCAGCCCCGACCGGGCCGTTATAGAGATGCGGGGCGATCTGGGCGTAATAGGCTTCTGCCATGCCGGCGATCTTCTTCGCTTCGAGAAGCCCTCCGACGCGTGCGACGTTCATCTGCAGGATCGAGGCAGCCTTCAGTTCGAGGACGCGCTGGAACTCGTACTTGGTCGTCAGGCGCTCGCCGGTCGAAATCGGGATCGAGGTCGCGCGCGCCACCTCTGCCATCGCCGCTTCCTGTCCGGGAGGAACCGGTTCTTCGAACCAGAGCGGGTCGTATTTTTCGAGACGCCGCGCCAGCCGGATCGCCGAGGACGGCACCATCTGGCCGTGCGTGCCGAAGAGCAGATCGGCGCTGCTTCCAACGGCGTCACGGATCTTGCGGCAGAATTCCTCCGAGCGGTCCATCACGCCGAGCGAAAGCTGGTGGCCGGAATAGTTGGTGTAGGGACCGGCCGGGTCGAACTTGACGGCGGTGAAGCCCATCTCGACCATTTCGACGGCGCATCCGGCGGCGAGATCCGGATCGTTGAAGTCGAACTCTCCAGCCGCGTTCTTCGGGTAGAGATAGGTGTAGGCGCGGAGCTTCTCGTGCACGGTGCCGCCGAGCAGGTCCGCGACGGGCCGGCCGGCGGCCTTGCCGATGATATCCCAGCAGGCGATTTCGAGACCCGAGACGATGCCCATCATCGTCGGGTCGGGGCGCTGGGTGAAGCCGCTCGAATAGGCCGAGCGCCAGAAGCGCTCGATCTGGTGCGGATCATGGCCGAGCAGATGCCGCTCGAAGACGTCTTCGATCAGCGGCGTCAGCGCCTTTGGATGGAACGAGGTCGCGTAGATCTCGCCGATGCCCTCGATGCCGCAGGCGGTCGTGAGGCGCACGAAGATCCAGTACATTCCGCCCACATGCGGCGGCGGGACGGCGACGGCATAGGTCTTGAGAGACGCGATCTTCATTTGTGTCATCCCTTTTTCTTGAGGCGGGCCATCAGCACCAGGGTGGCGATGGCGCCGAGGACGCAGATGGCGGCGATGTAGCCGAAATAGAACTGGTAGCCGGCGATGCCCGGATAACGGTCTGAGAGGTATCCGTTGACGAGCGGCAGGTAGGTGTCGGGCGCGTAGCCGACGAGCGAGATGATGCCGATCGCAAGGCCGGTGATGTTGGCCGGCACGTGGCAATCGTCGAGGATCGCCCAGTAGAGGCCACGGATCGTATAGGTGATGAGGCCGACGAGCAGCACCAGTCCGACGAAGAGGACCGTGGAGCCGATGCCCGGCAGGGCGATCATCGCCACGAGGCTGGCGGCTGCCACGATGAAACTCAGGAGCAGGATCGCGGTCTTGCCGTAGCGGTCGCCGAGCAGGCCGCCGCCGATACCGCCGACCGGGCGCAGCCACAGCTTGATCGTGACGATCACGCCGGCCATGGCGGCGGAAATGCCGAAGCCGCCTTCCTGCAGATAGGCCGAGAAGCTGTAGGTCGCGAGGAACACGTGATAGCCGCAGAAGATGATGGCGGCGACGAGCCAGACCTCGGGGATACGGAGCAGCGTCTTGATGTCGGCAAGCAGGTTGCCTTCGCGCTTGCGCGCGCCTTTCTCGACAGCGACGGGCTGCGACACGGCGAAATAGGCGATGCCGACGACGATGCAGAAAACGGCATAGAGCAGCACGACATCACGGAAACCCATGGCAAGCCCGGCACCGCGCGTTTCCGTCGTGAAGACGAAGAGCGCGATGGCGACGCTGGCAAGCAGCGCCTCGACCAGGCCACGGCCGCCGTCGAGAATGCCGAAGAAGCGTCCCTGCTCATTGGCGCCGGCGATCAGGTTCACCTGCTTCAGCGTGGCGGCCCAGAACGTCAGGCCCGTCGTGACGCCGAAGCCGCAATAGATGACGAGAAGCGATGAGTAGCCGGGCAGCGTCGCATACCAGAGGCCGAGCAGTCCCGTGCCGACCATGGAAACGAGGATCAGGATGCGCGGCTGGACGCGGTCGGCGAGCCAGCCGCTCGGCAGGTAGCCGACCAGGAAGCTGGTGCCGAGAATGGAATAGAGAACGCCAAGCTCGGTGTTGGTGAGCTTAAGTACCTCCAGCATCGTCGTCTGGTAGGACTGGCGCAGGTAGAGGATCGGATAGATCGCGCCGGCGGCGATCACGATCAGCGCCAGTTGCAGGTAACGGCTGCGGGCCGACACGGACGGCGCAGCGATTTCTGTTTCGGAAATTGAGCTCAAGGGTAGTCTCCTCCCCGACCGATGGCGGGAGCATGCCATCGGCCCGGTCTTGATGTTGATGTCCGAACAATTCCGGTTCCCGTCCGGAATTGCGTCATTTCAAATGATCAGTGTTTCAGGACGACGAGGCGCGTCTGGGTGAATTCCAGCATCCCGTGCTTGCCGTCGTCGCCGCCGAGGCCCGAGCGTTTCCAGCCGGCGTGGAAGCCCTGATAGGGATCCGCCGGGAAACGGTTGACGTAGAGTTCGCCGGCCTCGATGGCGTCGCTGGCCCGCATGACGGTGCGATAGTTCTCGGTGAAGAGTACCGAGCTCAGGCCGAACTGATGGTCGCTCGCCAGCGCCAGCGCTTCCTCGAAGGTCGAGTAGCGGATCACCGCGAGAACAGGCCCGAAGACCTCCTCGCGCACGATCTCCATCTCCTGGCGGCAGCCGGAAATCAGCGTCGGCGGATAGAAGTAGCCCGGTCCTTCCGGCAGGTAACCGCCGGTCTCGACCGTTCCGCCTTCCGCCCGCGCCTGCTCGACCATTTCATGCACGCGTTTCTGCGCGGCGGCGTTGGCGAGCGGGCCCATGCGGGTCGCATCCTCGGCGCGGTCGCCGAAGGCGCGGGCAGCGAAACCTTCGCGCAGCTTGGCGAGCAGCGTGTCATGCACGCTTTCGTGTACATAGAGCCGCTCGGCACTGGTGCAGACCTGGCCGCAATGGGCGGTCTTGGAGGCGATGATCGCCTGTGCCACAGCATCGAGATCCGCATCCGGCTCGACGATGACGGGGGTCTTGCCGCCGAGTTCGAGAGAGGGCTTGGCGATGTTTTCCTTGCAGTAGTCGAGCACGATGCGGCCGGCCGAAACGCTGCCGGTCAGCGTGATCATGCCGACGCCGGGATGGGTGCAGAGCGTTTTCGCGACGTCATGCGACATCGTCAGGATGTTGACGAGACCTTCCGGCAGGCCGGCCTCGACGATCGCTTCGGCAAAAACGAAGGCGGATGTCGGCGTGTTGTTGCTCGGCCGTACGACAACGGCGTTTCCTGCAATCAGCGCCGGGGCGATTTTGCGCACCAGTGTGTAGATCGGATAGTTGAATGGGATCAGCCCGGCAACGACGCCGATCGGAACACGCTTCAAGAGCAACGTTTCACCGGGATTGTCGCTCTCGATCACTTCGCCCTCGATGCGGCGCGCCCATTCGGCGTGGTAGCGCATCAGTTCGGCGCCATAGATGACTTCCGCGGTCGCGTCGGCGAGGCTCTTGCCCGACTCTTTCGCCAGGGCAGCGCCGATGGTCTCAGCCCGGTTTTCCAGCACGGTCGCCAGTCGACGCAGCGCATCGCCACGCTGGATGGCCGGCAGTGCCGCCCAGGCGCGCTGCGCCTTCATTGCTGCCTCGACCGCCGCTGTTGCCTCCTCATCCGTTGCTGCCGGCACCGATGTGAAGACCTGGCCGGTCGCCGGATTACGGACGTCGATCGTCACCGCAGACGTGCTTTCGATGAAACGACCGCCGGAAAAATTGCGATAGTGGCTCATGGCATCTCGGATGTGTTGGCCGCGGCTCCGGGCGCCAAAGGCGCGCAGGACAAGCGGACTGCGCGGGAGAGAGCACAACGAGCGACGGCCCGTCTCTCTCCCGACCGAGACCGTCACGAAACTGTTGCGACGATAGGGCCGGAGGCACAAGCGAGTAATTTTCAGCGAGAGCATTCCAAAATGGAATGCTTGGCTCAGGCAGCCCGGTCGGTCGAAACTTCCGTAAGCAGCCAGGCGCGAAACGCGTCGACCTTGCGGTCGTTTCCGGCCTGGGGCCGCGTGACGAACCAGTAGGATTCATGCCCTTCGACTTCGACGTCGAAAAGCTGCACAAGCTGCCCGGTCTCAAGCTGATTGCGAACCATCGAACGATCGGCGACCGTGACGCCGAGGCCCGCACAGGTCGCTTCGATCGCAAGATCGAGCAGGTCGAACTCTAGCCCGCCGCGGGTATCGACATCCTGGAACCCCGCCGCGTCGAGCCAATGCCGCCAGGTCAGATAGCGCCGGTCGGGCGAGGCAAGCACGTGCAGGAAGGTAAAGCGCTGAAGGTCGGTCGGACCCTCGACTTTCACCCCTTCGAGCAGTGATGGCGCACAGACGACCACATGCCGCTCCGTCATCAGGATGCTGGCATCCAGCATCGGCCACTCGCCATCGCCGAAGCGGATGGCGCAGTCGAGAAGACCGCGCTCGGCAAGCGTGTCCGTGGCTTCGGTGCTGAGGCTGATATCGACGTCGGGCAGGGCCACGCGCAGCCGCGGCAGACGCGGCAGCAGCCAGCGCTTGGCGAAGGTCGGCGGAACGTTGATCCGCAAGCGGTTCTGGTTGCTCTTCTCGGTGATGCTGCGCAGCGAAACCTCGATGCTATGGAACGCTTCCTGGATCGTCGCCAGCAGTTCGGCACCGGCCGGCGTCAGCTCGAGATGGTGGTGGCGACGGATGAGCAGGTCTTCGCCAAGCTCATCCTCGAGGTTGCGAACCTGGCGGCTGACCGCACTTTGCGTGAGGTTGAGCCGCTCGGCCGCCCGCGTGAAGCTGCGGGTCTGCCCGACCACTTCGAAGACCTTCATCGCCGACAATCCAGGAAGTCTTCGCATCGATAACTTGGCCTCAGGAAACGCTGCATCCCGCGGGTCGTCGCGGGATCGATGCGCACCTTTGCGTGTCACGCTCCGGCGCACAAGCACGAAAATCCAAATCGTATCCAGCAAAGCGGAAGCGCACGCCTGGCTAGCTCCGAACGACGAACGGCGGCTCTCGCCGCCGTTTGCCTATCCAATCCATCGCCTGGCCAAGCCCAGACGAAAACTGGAAACTTAACCGCGCCTACTCCGCAGCATAAAAGCCGTAGAGCACGGGCATCAGCCCGACCAGCGCCTCGAAGCGCTTGAAGGACTTACGTTCGGGTCGCGTCCATCCGGTTTCGGCGAGCGCCGAAAGCCGCGGGAAGACGAGCCGGTCGAAGACGGCGCGGTCGGTCATCGGTTCGGACCAGATGCAGCACTGCACGCCGAGCAGGTGCTTTTTCTGTGCGTCGGTCCAGCCTTCGACCGGGTCAAAGGTGTAGAGCTTTTCCGGGTCTGACCAGCCGGCCCAGCTGCCCCCGGGCTCCGACCAAGCCGGGCTGTTGGCCATGTCGAGATAGTAGACTTGGCCCGGGCAGACGACGATGTCGTAACCTTCCTCGGCAAGCGCGGCCGACGCCTCGACCGTGCGCCAACCGAAGAGCAACGACTTCGCCTTGTCGATGACGTTGCCGTGGGCCGCCTCCTGCCAACCGCCGGTAACGCAATTTCGGCTCGCCAGGAACGCCTGGACGCGCGCCAGGAACTCGCCCTGCAGCACCGCCGCACCCGAACCGTCGATCTCGTCGGCGCCATGGGTGTTGGTGACGACGTTCAGGCGCTTGGCGTGGGTTTCGGCGACCTCGTCGCCGGCAAGTGCACGAAGCCGCGTGAGCGCTTCCGGCGAGCCGGACCAGGCACCAAGCGGCACCTCGTCGGCGCCGACATGAATCGCCCGCATCGGGAAGAGTTCGATCAACTCGTCGAAGATGACTTCCAGCACGCGATAGGTCTCTTCGCGCGCCGGGTTCAGGCAGTTGTCCGGGAAACCCTGGACTGAATGATAGCTTCCCTTTTCCTCGGGATCGCGCAGTTCTGGGATTGCCTGCAGCATCGCATAGGAATGGCCGGGGATGTCGATTTCCGGCATCACCTCGATGCCGAGGCTGGCGGCAAGCGCTACGACCTGACGAACCGCCGCCTTGGTGTAGTAGCCGCCGGTCGGTTCAGGACCCGAGCCGAGCAGCGGCGGGATCTTGCGGCCATGGCCGCGCCAGGCGCCGATTTCGGTGAGCGCCGGATAGGCGTCAATCTCCACGCGCCAGGCCTCGTCGTCGGTCAGGTGCCAGTGGAAACGGTTGAGTTTGTTCCAGGCCATCAGTTGCAGGAAGCGCTCGACCTCCGCGGTGCTATAAAACTGCCGGGCGACGTCGAGATGGGTGCCGCGCCAGGCGAGCGCCGGCTCGTCCTTGATCTCCCCGCCCGTCGGAAACACGAAGGTGCCCGGATGCGACCGCGCCCCGCGCAGGACCTGGCCGAGCGTGATCAGGCCGTAGAGAATACCCGTCTGGCTACCGCCCGAAATGGCGACGCCGGCAGGCGAGAAACGGATCGTGTAGGCCTCCGGACCAAGGTGCGACGCCTTTGACAATTCGACCGGGAAACCGCCCTCCGCCGCCGGCCGGACAATGCCCTCGACCGGAAACAGGCTGGCCGTGAGATCGGCAAACGCCTTCGCCGCGGCGGACGCTTCACTGCCTTCGGCCTTCAGATCGAGGCCCGGAGGCGCCAATAGCTGACCGGAGACCGCAACCGCTTGCGGCCACGGCACGATCGAGACTGGCACCGGGGCCACCTTCGGCACAGGATAGACGGCGGCGCCACGCTTCAGCTCGGCATTGTCACCGTGCGCCCGCGAGGCAAGCACGGCAACCGGCGCATTCGTGCCATCGGACAGGACGAGGAAGGCGGCGTTGGCGCCATCGGTCCAGTGGCGCGGCTCGAAGCTCATGCCGTGAGCCTTGAGCGTCCAGGTCGCGCCGGGCTTCAGCTCAAAACCTTCCGGCGGCGCGAATTCCGCATAGTTGGAGAGCCGGACCAGAAGCTGCCCGCCCTCGACCTCAGCGGCAGGATCGATGCGCGCCGGGCCCGAGACGCCGAGGCGAAAGCCCTTGATCGGCCGGTCCGAATTGTTGGTGAGCGTCAGCGCATAGACCGACCTGTCGGCGGTGCCGACGGGCACCCAGAGCGTTTCCAGAAGATAGTCAGATTTGGCGGCAAACGTCATCAAATGGCTCCATGAGTGATTGGTCTCTGCGGCCGCCCCGGGGGCCAGCGCGTTTCTTGGGGAATGCGGGTCCTCGGTTCACATAGCTCACGTCGGCATTTGGCCAAGGGCACGGACGAAGTGATTCACGGTAACTTCTTCCACGTTGTCGGAGGCCGGACGGCTCTTTCGCCGCACGTCGTCGGCATGGGCAAGGAAGCGGGCGCTTTGCCCTGGCACAAAGGGGCGATCGGGGTCGGGGACCGCGGAAAGAAGCAGTTGCGTATAGGGATGGCGGGGATTGCCGATGACGGCGCTGGTCTCGCCCCACTCGACCATCTGCCCGGCAAACATCACCACGACCTCCTCGGCGATGTGGGCGGCCGTGGCTATATCGTGGGTGATGTAGAGCATGGCGAGGTTCCGCTCGCGCTTGATGCGCGCGAGCAGTTCCAGGATGTCGAGGCGGATCGACACGTCGAGCATCGATGTCGGCTCGTCGGCAACGAGCACATCCGGCCCGACGGCAAGCGCCCGGGCAATGTTGACGCGCTGGCGCTGGCCACCGGACAGTTCGTGCGGAAACTTTCGTGCCGTCACATCGGCGTCCAGACCGACATCGGCGAGCAGACGCGCGACGGCAGCTTTCGCCTCGCCCCCGTTCTTGGCGTGACCATGCAAAAGCAGTGGCCGCGCGAGGTGATGGTAGACGGAGAACACCGGGTTGAGTGAGGCGAAGGGATCCTGAAACACCATCTGGATCGCCCGCCGACGCATCTTTTCGTCGGCCCTTCCTCCGGCCTGGGTAACGTCGGCGCCGCGAAACGCCATCGTCCCCGATGTCGGCGCATCGAGCCGCGCGACGATGCGGGCGCAGGTGGTCTTGCCGCAACCGGATTCGCCGACGAGCGCCAGCGCCCGGCCGGGCTTTAAGGCAAGCGAAATGCCGCGCAAAGCCTCGACGGTACCGAAGCTGCGCCTGATGTCCTTGAGGCGCACGATCGCGTCGTCTTCGTCAGCCATGGTCGTCGTTAGCGGCATCACGTTCATTCGACGACCCCCAGGCTGCGGACGGATGAGGGCAGTTGCGGGATCGCGCCCCAGAGTTTCCGCGTGTAGTCGTGTTCCGGCGCACGGCTGATCTGCTGCGTGTCGCCGACCTCGACCAGTTGCCCTTTGAGCATAACACCAATGCGATGGCAGAGCTGCGCCATCAGGTGCAGGTCGTGGGTGATGAACAGCACCGAAAAACCGAGGTTGCGCTGCAGGTCGACGAGTTGCTCCAGGATTTCCCGCTGCACGACGACGTCGAGCGCCGTCGTCGGCTCGTCCATGATGATCAGTTCCGGCTTCAGCGCCAGGCAGATTGCGATAACGATGCGCTGGCGCATGCCGCCGCTGAACTGGTGCGGATAGTCGTCGAGGCGGTTGATCGGGATTCCAACGAGCCGGAACATCTCCTCGGCCCGTGCACGGGCCTGCGGCCTGGTCGCGCCGGTGTGCTTGCGCAAGACGTCGAAAAACTGCGCCTCAACCCGCATCAGCGGGTTGAGCGAGTTCATTGCGCTCTGGAACACCATGCCGATCCGCCGCCAGCGGACGTTTTGAAGCGACGCTTCCGGCATCTTCAGGAGGTTTTGACCATCGAGCAGGATCTCGCCGCCGGCGACCCAGGCCGGCGGTTTTGACAGCCGCGTGATCGCATAGGCGATCGTGCTCTTGCCGCAGCCGGATTCGCCGGCAAGGCCGAAGAGTTCGCCGCGGCGCACCTCGAAGGAGACATCGTTAACCGCGCGGAAAGCGCCGTCGTCAAGCAGGTAATCGACGTTCAGGTTGCGGATTTCCAGGAGTGCATCGCTCATCGGGCCGCCTCCAGTTCGCGACGGCGCAGCCGCGTGAGACGCAGCCAGCGGCTGAGCGCCGGACCGGAGCGAAGCTGCGGATTGGCGATCTCGTCGAAGGTGAAGTTGATGAGCGCGAGACCAAGACCGACGAGCGCGATGCCCGCGGCCGGAACGGCGATGTCCCACCACGCGCCGACGATGATCGCCGAGGAGTTTTGCGCATTGTAGAGCATGGTGCCCCAGGTCACCCGGAGCGGATCGCCGAAGCCGAGATATTCGAGCGTCGTCTGCGCGACGATCGCATAGATGATGCTGCCGACCACGTTGATGCCGATCAGCGGCACCAGATTGGGCAGGATCTCGACGAAGATCACCCGCCAATGCGGCTCGCCGACCATGCGCGCCGCCACCACGAATTCACGCTGCCGGAGCGCCATGGTCTGCGACCGCGTCATGCGCGCGCCCCAGGGCCACGAGGTGAGCGCGATGATCGCCATGATCGCCATCGGCCCGACCGTGCCGGCAAAAGACGCAAGCAGGATCAGCAGCGGAATATTCGGTATGACAAGGACGGCATTGGTGGCGAGATCAAGCGTCGCATCCGTGCGGCCGCCGAAGTAACCGGCGACGAGGCCGACGATGGTGCCGAGCGCGGTAATCGCAAGGCCGGTGGCAAAGCCGACGGCAAGCGACGGCCTGGCACCCCAGACGAATTGCGAGAAGACGTCGCGGCCCATCTTCGTGGTGCCGAAGACATGCTCGACGGTTGGTGGCTGATGCGAACGACCGACACGCTCGCTCGGATCACCCGGTGCTAGAACCGGCGCGAACAGCGCCATCAGGCAGAGCGTGAGAATGATGACAAGGCCGGCGACGGCTTTCTTCTGCCGCCAGAACAAGGAGACGCCCGCATTCATGCCCTGCCCTCCCTTATGCGCGGATCGACCACGCCATAGATGATGTCGACCAGAAGATTGGCGCCGAGCGTGGCGATCGTCATCAGCAGCAGTTGCCCCTGGATCACGGGATAGTCGCGGGCAACGCTTGCCGTATAGAGCGTCAGTCCGAGACCCGGATAGTTGAAGACGATCTCGGTCACGATCGAGCCGCCAAAGACCGCCCCCAGCATCAGCGCCAGGTTGGTGAGCACCGGCAGCATGGCGTTGCGCGCCGCGTAGCCGAACATGACGGCTGCTTCCGAGAGGCCCTTGGCTCGCCCCATGGTGACGTAGTCCTCACCGAGCACCGAGATCATGCTGGAGCGCATCGTCGTCTGAAACTCGCCAATCAGATAGGGCGAGAGCGTCAGCACCGGCATGATCGCATGCAGGAAGACGCTGCCGAAGAAGGTGAAGTTGAGCCCCGGGTCGAGGCTCGGATCATAGGCGTAGCCGACCGGCAGCAGCCGGAGCGTCACGCCGAAAGTGAAAAGCGTCGCAAGCGCGATGATGACGGGCGGAACGGCAATCAGCACCACCGAGAACGGCGAGACGAAACTGTCGAAACGCCCGCCACGGCGCCAGGCGGCGACGGCGCCGAGCAGCACACCGATGCAAAGAGAGAAGGTTATGGCGGTGACCACGAGAAACGCCGTCCACCCGGCCGAGCGGCCGAGAACTTCAAGCACCGTCTGCGGATAATACTTGACCGAGACGCCGAGATCGAAATGGGCGAGCCCGACGACATAGTCGACGAACTGCTGCCAGATCGGTTGCTCGATCGCACCGAAACGCGCCTTGATCGCCTCGATGGCCGCGGGCGTTGCCCGCGGTCCGAGTTGGGCGATCATGCTGTCGACGGGGGACCCCGGCATCAGCCGGGGAACCGCGAAGTTCATGACGATCGCGAAGAGGAACGCCACGCAGTAGACGGTAAGCCGTCGACGGGAAAGTCGCATCGCTGGAACCCGCTGCCACTTATTGTACGGGCTTCAGGCGGAGCAGATGCACCAGCCGCATCCGGTTGTTGTCGTGATCCTCGGGGTTCATGACAGGCTCGTCCTTCGTCACCCAGCCGGTAAAGCGCTTGGTCGAGAACTGATACCAGGTCGGACCGTTGAAGACGGGAACGACGGGCAGGTTGTCGGCGACGATCACCTGCACCTGATCGAACAGCTTCTTGCGGTCGTCGTCCGTCGCCGCCCGGCGGTAATCATCGAAGACCTTGTCGAGTTCGGGGTTGGAATAGCGTGACGGCGCGCTGGTGATACGCCCACCGAAGCCGGTCGACAGCGACTGGAAGTAGCCGCGGAAAGGCGTCGGGCCGTCGGCACGCGAATTCATCACCGCCTCGAAGCTGCCGTCGAGGATCTGTTTCTGCCACTGCTCGTATTCGGGCGTTGCGACAGAGGCGTTGATGCCAATCTTGCGCAAGCCTTCGGCCGCGATCTGCACCGCGTCGATCCAGTCGGTCCAGCCGTTCGGCACGATGATCGGAAAGGCGATCGGTTTGCCGCTCGGCGTGGTGCGGAAGCCCTCGCCGTCCTTCTTGTAGCCGGCATCGTCAAGCAGCTTGTTGGCCTTGTCGATGTCATAGGCGAGCCACTCGTCCTGAGCACCCTCGGCGGCCTTGTTGCGCCAGCTGTCGAAGCGCGGCGGCAGACCGCTCGCATGGGTGTTGACGACGGGATAGCCGAAACCGGCGATATCGACCATCGCGGTGCGATCCATGGAAAGGCTGAAGGCGCGCCGGAACGTCATATCGTTGAAGGCCTCGGCGTTGCCCGGATTCGACGACTTGAAGTTCATCTGGAACGAAACGGTTTCGGCCGGAGGCTGCCAGTAGCCATTATGGTCAGGGTCGAGGCCGACATAGGTCTTGTCGATCTGCGGCAGGAACGAGCCGAACCAGTCGATCGAGCCCTCCGGCAGGAGCGCCAGCATCTGGTCGTTGCCGGAAATCTGCGGCAGCTTCAGGCAATCGACCTTCAGCGTCGCCGCGTCCCAATAGTTGGGGTTGCGGCACTGCTCGTAGACCTGGGGCGTGAAGCGGCGGATCTCGGTCATCGGGCCGGAGCCGACGGGCGTCTCGTTCTTGAAGGCCAGCGGATCCTTCACGTCCTTCCAGATGTGCTCGGGCACCACCGGGAAATCGGCAAGCGACTCCGGAAAATGCGTGTCGACATCCTTGAGGTTGATCTTCACCTCGGTCGGCGACGGTGCCTCCACCGAAGCGACGGTTTCGCCAACGCCGACGGTATCGACCGCCGGGTTCTTCAGCATCAGCTCGAGCGTGAATTTCATATCTGCCGAGGTCAGCGGCTTGCCGTCCGACCATTTCACGCCGTCGCGCAATGTATAGGTGATCGACTTCAGGTCGTCGGCAAATTTGTAGGCAGTCGCAAGCCGAAAGACCGGCTTGCCGCCGTCGTAATCATTGAAGATCACCAGCGGCTCGTAGACGAAATCCATGGTGCTCTGCCGCCGACCGCCGAGGTCGAACGGGTTGAAATTCTGCACCCAGCTCGTCTGCTCCTCGATGTGCATGGTGAGCACGGATTCGGCGCGGGCCTCAGCGGCGCCGATCATCATCAGCACGGTCGCGACGCCAACAAAACGCCGTGTCGTACCGCTCCTCCCGACCCCCGGCGCGTTGCGCAAAGGCCGCATTTCCTCGACTGCCGTCATGACGAATTCCCCCTCAGGTTTCGTTGATCGAACTATTAAGTCAAGTAATTTGACTTAACGATAAGTCCGTCAAAGTCGCGCTGTCAATCGGGGTATTTTCGCCGAGACTAAAGTTATGGTCCGAACCGCCAAGTGGTATTTCGAACGAGAATACCACTTCCGAAATCTTGCGATTTGGCGGCTCTTTCAGGCGGCGGAATTTGGTCGGAAAACGACTTGGCCAAGCATCGCGAGCAGAATCACCGCGCAGCCCAGGATCTGGGAAAGGCTCAAGGGTGACCCCAGAAACGCCAGCGCGAAGACGAGAACCCATACCGGTTCGCAGCACATGATTACCGATGCCCGCGCCGCAAAGATCATCTGCTGGCCGCGAAACTGCAGGACGAAGCGCAGGCAGGTCGAGATCAGGATGCTTGCCAGAAACCAGCCCCAGATCGCGATCGAAGGGACTGCCGCGGGCATCTGTTCGACAGGCAGCGAGACCGCGAGGATGACCACTCCTGCGACCACCAGCTGGATCGCGGCTGTGGCCACCGCGCCTATTTCGGTGGAATTGCGTTTGACCAACGCAATGCTCGCCGCCCAAAGTAGGGCCGAGACCACCTCGACGCGAGCGCCGGGGCCAAGAAACAGCAAGCCCATCCCGGCAAGTGCGACGGAGATCGAGATCCAGAGCGCTCGCCCGACCGGCCAGCCGAAGAACAGCAGACCGAAAACCGGCACCAGCAGGTTGCCGGTCGAGGTGATGAAGGCCGCAACGCCCGGGTTCGTCGTCTGTTTCAGGCCGAAAATCCAGGCCATCATGGCGACCGCAAGGGCGAGCGCGGCGGGAAGCAGCAGGCGCACCGCCCTGCCGAGTTCGGCAAAGGATGCGAACCTCGCCAAGAGACCGATCAGCAGACCGGCGATGACAAAACGGCTGCCGAGGAAGAGCAGCGGCGGAAACTCGGCAAGAGCGTGGATCGAAAACAGCCATCCGGCGCCCGCCACAAAGGCCGCGATCGCGATCTACAGATCGGCAAACGGCTGGGAAAGGGGCTGGGCGGAACGATCAGGGGTCATCTGTTGGACACCAGAGAAGCCGAAAGGCCGTAGCGACCGGCCTGCCGGCTTCTCTATCGGTTAAAACCGAGATCTACCAGTGATTGTTCGGATTGTGACAAGAACGGCCGTCTACTGGTTCGCCTTGGCGTAGTCCTTCATGTTCTCAGGTGTCACCAGTTCGAACGGAACCCAGATCTGCCGTTCGGTCTTTTCCTCGCGCGCCAGGGCGACGGCGGCATCCATCGCGGTCGCGCCCTGCGCGATTGCGTTCTGGAAGACGGTGACGTCGAGATCGCCTGCGGCCATGGCGGCAAGCCCGTCCGGCGTCGCATCGATGCCACCGACCACCACCTTCGACATGTCGGTGCCCGCCGCTTTCATCGCCTGGATCGCGCCGATCGCCATCTCATCATTGTTGGCGATGACGGCATCGAATTCCCGTCCTGTCGAGAGCCAGTTGGTCATGATGTTGCTCGCCTCGAGGCGATCCCAGTTGGCGCTCTGTTCCTCGATCACGCTCATGCCCTTGCAGTCATCGGTGGCGATGACGTCGTGAACATCCTTCGTCCGGGTCAGCGACGAATGATTGTTGAGCGGTCCCATCAGCACATAAACGGAACCCTTGCCGCCAAGCAGCCGGCACACTTCCTTCGTTTCCAGCGTGCCGGAATCGATCTCGTTCGAACCGACGAAGGCGGCAGTCGCCGGGAGCGCATCGGCATCGGCCGGCGGGTGGTTGGCGTAGACGATCGGAATACCGGCGGCACTCGCCATTTTCGTCAGCGCCGGCGTGCCGTCGCCATCGACGGCAACCACCACGATCGCGTCGACGCCGGAGGATATGAAGTTCTGTACCTGGTCCAGCTGCTTGCTCGGATCGTTCTGGGCGTCCTCGACCTGAACCGAAACGCCATCGAGCTTGGCGGCGCGGTCTTCCATGCCCTGACGCAGGATCGTCAGGAACGCGCTATCGGAACGGGCAATGGTGATGCCGATGTTTTCGGCGTGAGCGGTACCAGCCAGCAGAACCGACGTGGCGGCAAACAGCAACTTCCTCATTCGAAACCTCCCAAAGGAACAGATGACCTGCGAGTCATAAACGGAATACATCATCCATCGAAAGTCAATAATGAAACATACATTTCAATTTTGTGCGGCGATCGAATGATCGAAACCCCGCGAAACTCGGGATTTTCGGCATGCAAAATCCTGATAATATCTACCTATGAGTGCATCATTTTGATACGAGCACCGCGTATCCGGGGAGATTTCGACTGCGCCTTCGGGAAACGAGGGAGCCGCTTTCGGCTGTGTCTCACCGGAAACGCCGGCGGCGCGCGACGCGCGACGCCTGTGACATCACGCCTTTAACCCACGCAACCCTCGCTGTCGGCAGGAGATCCCGATGACCGTACAGGAAGCAATCCTCAACTTCGGCTATGATCCCACGATCAAGGAAGATGGCCCGACGCTCCGGCCGCCGATACCCGCATCACTGCCGAGCGCGGCAACCGTGAACGCGCTCTACCTGCCGCCGCCCAAGGCGCAGGGCACACCGAGCCATGTCGGCAGCCCCGGCAGTTGCGCCGCATGGGCCACGACCTACGGGCTTGCCACCTATTGGGCGGCCGTTTCGACCGCCGAGGCGCCGTTGCAACCCGTGCGGCAGGCAAGTCCGGCCCATATCTACATCGAAGTGATGAAGAGCTACGGGAAAACGGGTTGCGCGGGATCACAGCTGGCCTCCTATCTCAATCTGCTCAAGCAGGGCGGCACCCCGAACTGGGAGACGGCTCCCTATTTTCCGAATTGTCCCGAGCTGTGGTCGCGCTACGATCCCGGCGCCCTTCCCGACGCCAGCTTCCAGATACCCGGCTGGGCGACGGTCGAGACCAGCGATCTCGACGCGATCAAGGCCGTCATCGTCGCGGGCGGAGCGCTCTGCTACGGCACGTCACTGAACAAGGCCTTCATGCAATATGAAGGGCCGGGCGCATTGAGAGGGCCTCTGGAAAAGTTGCCGAACACCGGCCATTGCATGTTGATCATCGGCTATGACGACGAGCAGCAGGCCATTCTCATCCAGAACAGCTTCGGTGAGAATTGGGGCTGCGAATGGAACGGGCGTCGCGGCTACATCTGGATGGGTTACGAGCTGTTCCAATGCCTCGCCCAGGGCCAGGCGATGTACATCACCGGCTGACGTCGGGCGGCTTGCCCGCCGCCCGATCTACCATCCCTGAACGGAGCCGTGGCCCTACTCCGCCGCCACGGCAGCGGGATAGGCTACGGTCTTCGTGTCCTCGGCCTCAAGGCTTGCCGGCGTCTCAGGCTCGACGGAGCTCTTCTTCGGTTCGCGACCGAAGAAGAGCGCATAGCCCGCCGGCAGAACCAGGATGGTCAGCACGGTCGCGACCAGGATGCCACCCATCATGGCGTAGGCGAGCGGCCCCCAGAAGACACCGCGCGAGATCGGGATCAGCGCCAGCACGGCCGTCAAGGCGGTAAGCGTGATCGGCCGGAAACGCCTGACGGCGGAGCCGATGATTGCCTCGGCGCGGTCCATGCCCGCGGCGATATCCTGGTCGATCTGGTCGACGAGGATGATCGAGTTGCGCATGATGATGCCGAGCAGCGCAATGACGCCCAGGATCGCAACGAAGCCGAAAGGCGCACCGCTGATCAGAAGGGCAGCAGCCGCACCAATGATGCCGAGCGGACCGGTCGCGAGAACCAGCATCGCCTTGCCGAAATGCTGCAGCTGGATCATCAGCAGGATGACGATGACGCCGAGCATGATCGGCGCCTTGGCGGCGATCGAGGCCTGGCTTTCGGCAGAGTCCTCCGCGCCCCCTTGGATGGCGATCGAGTAGCCGGCGGGCAGGCTGTCGCGCAGCGGCTGCATTTCGCCAAACATCTTCATCGCCACGTCGTTCGGCTGCACACCATCCGGCAGGGTGCCGCGCACGGTGATCGTCGGCAGGCGGTCGCGGCGCCATTCGATGCCCTGCTCGAGCACCGGCACGACCTTGGCAACCTGCGAAAGCGGTACGAAGCCGCCGAAGTCGGTCGGGATGTATATGGAGTCGACCGAACTCAACAGCTTGCGGCTTTCCGCGGGCTCGCGGGCAACGATCGCCACCGTCTCCTCGCCATCGCGGAAATTGTCGAGCGGCGCACCCGTGACGCTTGCCTGCAGTATCTGGCGAATGCGCTGCGAGGTGACCCCGAGCGCGCGGGCGCGGTCCTGGTCGATCACCAGCTTCATGCCCGGCACCGGCTCCAGCCAGTCGTCGTGCACGGCGCCGAGCAGCGGGTTCTCGTGGAACTTCGCCTTGACGCGATCGGCAATACGCCTGACTTCGTCGCGATCCGGCCCCATGATGCGCATCTGCACCGGCCAGCCGGTTGGCGGGCCCAGGAACAGGCGATCGACCTTGGCGCGGATCGAGGGGAAGTCGGCAGCTAGAATTCCGCGCATCTTGGCGATCAACCGTTCGCGCGCCGGCTCGTCCTTGGCCATCACGAGAAGCTGGGCAAAGTTCGGATTGCGAAGCTGCTGGTCGAGCGGCAGGAAGAAGCGCGGCGCGCCCTCGCCAATATAGGTGGCGATGAAGCGCTTGTCCTCGTCGTCCATCATGCGGGCTTCGAGTGCCTTGGCCTGCTTCTCGACTTCCTTGATGCTGGTGCCCTCGGGCAGCCAGAGATCGACGAGGATCTCCGGCCGCGACGACTGCGGGAAGAAGTTCTTCGGAATGAACTGGAAGGCCCAGAGGCTGACGAAGAAGAGGGCGAGCGTCGTCGACAGCACGATGATGCGATGGCGTACGGCCCAGGTGACCGTCGTGCGCAGGCGACGATAGAAACGCGTGTCGAAGACGTCGTGATGATTGCCGGCGTGGCTGCGCTGCTTCAGGAGCATATTGCCGAGCCAGGGGGTGAAATAGACGGCAACGAACCACGAGACGACGAGCGCGATGCCGACCACGTAGAACAGCGAGCGCACATACTCCCCGGCGGTCGAAGCGGCAAAACCGACGGGAATGAAGCCGGCCGTGGTGATCAGCGTTCCGGTCAGCATCGGGAAGGCAGTGGAGGTATAGGCGAAGCTCGCAGCCTCGACCTTCACCAAGCCCTCTTCCAGCTTTCGTTCCATCATCTCGACCACGATCATGGCGTCGTCGACCAGAAGGCCGAGCGCAATGATCAGTGCGCCGAGCGAGATGCGCTGCAGGTCGATGCCGAGCTCGTACATGATGGCGAAGGTTGCAGCCAGCACCAGCGGAATGGTGATCGCGATCACCAGGCCCGAGCGCCAGCCGATCGACAGGAACGACACGACGAGCACGATCGCCAGCGCCTCGCCGAGCGCCTTCATGAATTCGCCGACGGCTTCCTTGACCACTTCAGGCTGGTTGGAGACCTGGTCGACCTTGACGCCATAGGGCAGCGACGCTTCGAAGTGCTGATAGGTCGCCTCCACCGCGTTGCCGACATCGGTCACCTTGAAGCCCTTGGCCATGACGACGCCGATCTGGACGCTGTCTTCACCGTTGAAACGGAATTTGCGCGAATAGGGATCTTCGAGACCGGAGCTGACCGTGGCGATATCGCCAAGTCGGGTGATCTGGCCGCCGGCGCGAAGCCTCAGGTTCTTCAGGTCCTCCACCTTGTCAAGACTGCCTTCGACCGAGATGCGCACCGAGCGCGTGCCGGTATCGACCGCGCCGGCCGGGTCGATGTTGTTCTGGCCGGCAATCGTGCTGCGCAGGTCGTTGAGCGTCAGCCCGCGCTCGGCCAGCGCATTGGATGAGACGTCGATATAGATCTTCTCCGGCTGGTCGCCGATGATGACGGCCTTCTCGACGCCGGGCGTCGTCAAAAGCATGTCACGCGCCTGGATCGCGAACTTCTTCAGCTCCGGATAGCTGTAGCCTTCGCCGCTCAGCGAATGCAGTGTGATGAAGGTGTCGCCGAACTCGTCGTTGAAATAGGGACCGAGCAAACCTTCGGGCAGTTCGTTGGAGATGTCACCGACCTTCTTGCGGACCTGGTAGAAGGCATCCGCCACCTGTTCGGCATTGGTGTCGCCTTCGACCTGCAACGTGATGATCGCGCTGCCGGCACGCGTATAGGAGCGCACGAAATCGAGATGCGGCGTTTCCTGCAGCTTGCGCTCGATCTTGTTGACGACCTGGTCCTGCATCTCCTCGATCGAGGCCCCCGGCCAGAAGGCCTGCACGACCATCACGCGGAAGGTGAAGTCCGGGTCTTCCTTCTGCCCCATGCGCATCAGGCCGAAGACGCCGGCAAGGATGATGAGGCCGAACAGGAAGCGCGCCATGCTCGGGTGCGCGATCGCCCAGCGCGAAAGGTTGAAGGGCCGTTTTTCGTCGGAAGAGGAGGTGGTCATCGGCTCGGTTCCGCGGTTTTCGAGTGTCAGCGCAGGAGCGGGACTTCGGCCTGGGCCGAAGCGGAGTGCTGCGTCGTCGCGTTCGAGATCGTCACCTTGAGATCGTCGGCCATGAACTGCGTCCCGGCAGCAACGACAAGGTCGCCGACCTCAAGCCCATCGGTGACGCGCACGCCGTCAGCGGTGAAGTCGGAAAGCGTGACGGGACGGCTGCTGACGGTTTCGGTGCCGCGATCGACAACCCAGACGATAGTGTAGCCGTCCTTCTGTGCAAGCGCGCTCAAAGGGACCGAGACGTAAGGCTTGCCGTTGCCGGCCGACGCCTCGACGGTCGCGGTCATGCCGAGCAGAACCCGCGGATCGTTCGGCAGGCTTACCCGCACGGAAAAGGTCCGCGACTGCGGGTCGGCGCTGCCCGCCACCTCGCGTACCGTGCCGTCAAGCGACAACCCGGTGTCGGACCAGAGCCCGACCTTGACCGGCAAGCCGGTCTTGAAATTGGCGATCTCCGTCTCGGGCACGGCGACCTGCACTTCCTTTTCGCCTTCGACGGCGACAGTCGCGACAGGCGTGCCCGAACCGACGACCTGGCCGACATCGGCATTGATCGTGGTGACGATGCCCGGCCGGTCGGAGACGAGGTTCGTATAGGTCACCTGGTTCTCCGCCTGCGACAGCGCCGACTTCGCAGCGTCGCGCGTCGCCACGGCCTGATTGTAGCTCAGCACCGACTGATCGAACTGGGCCTGCGAGGCAAATTTTCGGGCGAGCAGTTGTTCGGCGCGATCGCGCACCAGCTTGACTGTCTCGACCTGACGCTCGGCCGCTTCCAGATTGGCCGAAGCGCTGCGCACGGCGAGCTCATAATCGGTGGCGTCGACGCGGGCGAGCAGATCGCCGACCTTTACGCGGTCGCCGACATTGACGACCCGCTCGACGATCTTGCCGCTGACGCGGAAGCCGAGGTTCATTTCGGTCCGCGCCCGCACGGAGCCGGAATAGCTGAGCTGGCGGGCCGTGTCGGCCTCAGCAATCTCGACGACCTTGACCGGGCGCACCACCGCAGTGGCTTCGGTCTTTTCCTGCGAGCAGCCGGCCAGTGTCGCCGCGAGCATCGAGAGGAGTGCAGCAGTGGCAAAAAATGAAATACGGCGGCGAAATTCTATGAGCTTAAACATGTTCGCACTCCCAAAACAGGCTGGCGCAGGCCGAAGCCGCGCCGGAAATATTTCTGCTAAATTTTCAATGCGTTGATCGCGAACTCGACCAGCTCTTCCGGGCTTGCGCGGTTCGTCTTGCTCAGACACTGGGCGACCATTTGCGGGTGGCAAAGCGTGACGGTCGCCGCCCCAAAGCAACGGGACGCGGCATCGGCGTCCTGGTCGCGAAACTCGCCCGCGGCAATCCCCTCGCGGATGACGTCGGCGAGGAGCGCGTCGATCCTGTCGATGTGCTTGTCGATGACGTGCCACTCGCGTTCGATGGCAACGATCACCATCTCGTGCACCTTCGTGTCGTCGAGCATCAGTTCGACCGTCATTTTGTGCTGTGCGTGGACGTAGCGGTGCAGGCGCTCGCTCGCGCTCAGCGGCAACTGGCAGATCTCCTGCGCCATCTGGTAGCTGGCCGCGAGCATGCGCGCGCAAAGCGCCTGGTGGATCTCGGTCTTCGAGGCAAAGAAACGATAGATGTTTGCCGGCGACATGCCGAGCTCGCGGGCGATGTCGGCAACATTGGTCTTGCTGTAGCCGAAGTGCCGGAACAGCCCCTCCGCTGCATCGAGGATGCGCGTGATGTTGTCCTGCCGTGTCTGGTCGACGACGATATCGTTGCTCACCGGCATCGCTGGCCTTTCGATTTACGACTGACGAATTTCGTATTTCGTCAGTCGTAAATCGAAACGAGGTGTGCGTCAATGCACAGTCGGGCGTGGTTGATCACGTTTTGAAGAACGAGCGAGACGCCCTCCTCTGACACACGAGGGCCTCCGCGACGCAGACTGCGTGACCGAGTGCAACCGCGGCGCCGTTGACTCGACACGCTATGGTGGTTACTGGCGACTTAACTGCCGTGTTTTCGGATTTCTCTCAAAGGGTTCAGCCATCGATGGCCACAGGTCTCATCGCCCTCCTCGACGACATCACTGCGATCGCCAAGATGGCTGCGGCCTCGCTTGACGACGTTGCCGCCCAGACGGTGAAGGCCAGCACCAAGGCCGCTGGCGTCGTGATCGACGATGCGGCCGTGACGCCACGCTACGTCGTTGGCCTGACGCCGGAACGGGAACTGCCGATCATCGCGCGGATCGCCTTCGGCTCGCTCAAGAACAAGCTGCTCTTCCTTCTGCCGGGAGCCCTTCTGCTCGGCTACTTCGCACCCTGGGCGATAACGCCGCTGCTCATGCTCGGCGGCATCTATCTCTGCTACGAGGGCGCCGAGAAGCTCTATGGTGCCCTCTTCCCCCATGCCGCCCACGCACATGAGGAAGCCGTGCTCGGCGCAACGAGCGATCCGGCAGCGCTCGAAAACGAGAAGGTTGCGGGCGCCATCCGAACCGACTTCATTCTTTCCGCCGAGATCATGGCGCTGACGCTCTCGACCGTTGCCGACGCCAGCATCTACACACAGGCAGCAGTTCTGGCCGGGGTCGGCATCCTCATCACGCTTGCCGTCTACGGAGCGGTCGGCTTGATCGTGAAGGCCGACGACGCCGGCGTCGCGCTTGCCAAAAACCCCGTCGCGCTCCTGCGGCCGCTCGGCCGCGGACTGGTGCTCGGCATGCCCGTGTTCCTCAAGGCTCTCGCCGCCATCGGCACCGCCGCCATGCTGTGGGTCGGGGGCAGCATTCTCGTGCACGGCATGGCGCAACTTGGCGAGGCCAGGCCGGAACATTTCATCCACGACATCTCCGAGCATGTCGCGCAGGCGCTGCAGTTCGCGCCCGGGCTCGTTGGCTGGTTTGCGACCTCGGCACAGCAGGCACTGCTCGCCCTCGTCGTCGGTGCCGTCACGATCGTCGTCTTGGGTAATGTCGTCGCGCCGATCTGGGGGCGTCTGCGCCCGGCAAAGCGCTAAAGGCGTTCGAAAGGTTTTCGGAAAGGAGGCCGCCTCCGGCCTCCTGCCAGTCCGCAATCAAGCTTGCCGGAGCCGTTACCGCTTGTACTTCACCCGCGGCAGCACGCAGAGCATTTCATAAAGCAAGTTCGCCGCGGTGATCGCGGTCGTTCCAGTCGTGTCGAAGGGCGGGCTCACCTCGACGAGATCGGCGCCGACCAGGTTGAGACCGCGGCAGCCGCGGATGATCTCGAGTGCCTGGATGACGGTAAGGCCCCCGATCTCGGGCGTGCCGGTGCCCGGCGCATAGGCCGGATCAAGGCTATCGATGTCGAAGGTCAGGTAGGCCTTGTGGTTGCCGATCTTCGCGCGGATGCCTTCGATCAGCGGCACCAGCGACTTGTGCCAGCATTCCTCGGCCGGGACGACGGTGAAGCCCCTGTCGCGCGACCAGTCGAAATCGTCGGAAGCATAGCCGGTGCCGCGCAGGCCGATCTGGAAGACGAGATTGGGATTGAGGCAGCCGTCCTCATAGGCGCGACGGAACGGCGTGCCGTGCGCGATCTTCTCGCCGAACATCGTGTCGTTGATATCCGCATGCGCATCGACATGGATGAGGGCGACCGGCCCGTGTTTTTCGGCAATCGCCTTCAGGATCGGGTAGCTGATCGTGTGATCGCCGCCGAGGGTCAGCGGGATACAGTCATGCTTAAGGATCTCGCGGATGCCGCGGGTGATGATCTCCATATTGGCCGGCAGGTTGAAGGTGTTGATGGCGATGTCGCCGATATCGGCGACCTGCAGGCTTTCGAACGGGGCGGCGCCGGTCGCCATGTTGTAGGGACGGATCATCACGGATTCCGCGCGGATCTGGCGCGGTCCGTAGCGCGTACCAGACCGGTTGGACGCGCCGATATCCATGGGGATGCCAACGAAGCAGGCGTCGAGGCCTTCAGCCGAGGTCGCGGTGGGAAGACGCATCATCGTGCCGGGGCCGCCGAAGCGGGGCATATCGTTGCCGCCCAGCGGCTGGTTGAATTTTTCGTCCATGGAAGTTCTCCCTTTCTGTCGCCGGAACCCTAGCAGCCATTGCCATCCGAGAAATGCCCTTCGATCGAACGTTACTTCGATCGCGGTCAAACAAACATGCCCGATGCGGCAAAGGCCAGCGTCGATTGCCGTTTACGACGCCGCCGCGTCTCCCACACCTAGCCAAAGGGAGTGTTGCCCTCCAAGGACCGGCCAATCACTTTGGCGAAAACAAAAATACGCTGTTCTTGGGAGGAACCATGCAAAACCTAACCCGCACCGCCCTGCGCTCCATGTTCGCCGCGTCGCTCGCCGCCATCGCGGCCTCAACGACCGCCCAGGCGCAGGACAAGCTGTTCATCTACAATTTCTCCGACTACTTCGCCGAAGACACCGTTTCGAACTTCCAGGCGAAGACCGGCGTTGAAACTCGGGTGGACTTCTACGATTCCCTTGAAGTGCTTGAAACCCGGCTGCTTGCCGGCGGCAGCGGTTTCGACGTCGCCTTCCCGAGCGCCACGGTCGGCGAGCGCCTGATCCAGTCCGGCGCACTGAAGCCGATCGATGTCACAGCGCTCAAGAACTACGGCAATCTCGACAAGGACCTGTTGAAGCTTGTCGCCGAGCACGATCCGGAGAACAAGTATCTCGTTCCCTACATGTGGCTGACGACGGGCGTTGCCTACAACGCCAAGCTGGTCAACGAGCGCCTGCCCGAGGCACCGGTCAATAGCCTCGACATGTTCTTCAAGCCCGAGATCGCCCAGAAATTCCAGGACTGCGGCATCGGCATCGTCGATGCGCCGAACGAGGTGATCCCGATCGCGCTCAACTATCTCGGCCTCGATCCCTATTCCACACAGGCGGAGGATCTCGACAAAGCCAAGGAACTGCTGCTGAAGCTGCGCCCCTTTATCCGGCACATGCAAAGCGGCCAGCTCGTGGCCGACATGGCCTCCGGCCAGCTCTGCCTGGCGCTGATGTGGAGCGGCGACGCCGGCATTGCAGCGGCCCGCGCCGAAGAGGCGGAGACCGGTGTTGCGGTCGCCTACTCGATCCCGAAGGAAGGCACGATCATTTCCTTCGACACGATGGCGATCCCGGCCGACGCACCGGATCCGGAACAGGCGCTGGCTTTCATCGACTATATCCTCGAGCCGAAGACAGTCGCCGCGATCAGCAATCACGTCTTTTACGCCAACGCCAATGCCGCGGCGACGGCAGAGGTCGACGCCGGCATCCGAGACAACCCGAACATCTATCCGCCTGCCGAGGTCCGTTCCAAGCTCTTCGTCGACAAGTCGCTGCCACCGCGCCAGACGCGCGAGCGCACCCGCGTCTGGTCAGCATTCCGGGCCGGCCAATAGGCCAACCGTCAACAGCAGGACCAGATCCCGTGCCATCCTATATTTCGATCGAGAACCTGGCGAAGTCCTATGGCGTCGTCACGGCCGTCAACAACATCAACCTCGGCATCGAGAGGGGCGAATTCTTCTCGCTCCTTGGGCCCTCCGGCTGCGGAAAGTCGACGCTGCTGCGGATGATCGCCGGCTTCGAGACGCCGACCTCGGGCGCGATCAGGCTGGAAGGCGCCGACGTCACCGACGTTCCGGCGCATCGGCGTCCGACCAACATGATGTTTCAGTCCTATGCGCTCTTTCCGCATCTGACCGTCGGCAAGAACATCGCCTTCGGATTGCAGCAGGACGGTCTCGACAAGAGCGAGATCAGGAAGCGGATCGATGAGGTCTCGGAAAAGCTGCAGCTGACCGCACTGCTCGACCGCAAGCCGGCGCAGCTTTCCGGCGGCCAGCGCCAGCGCGTGGCGCTCGCCCGCGCGCTGGTCAAGCGGCCGAAGGTACTGCTGCTTGACGAGCCCTTGGGCGCGCTCGACAAGAACCTGCGCACCGAAACCCAACTCGAACTCGTCCGCCTGCAACGCGAACTCGGCCTCACCTTCATCATCGTCACCCATGATCAGCACGAGGCGATGACCGTTTCCACCCGCATCGCCATAATGAAACAGGGACAGGTGCTGCAGGTCGGCTCACCGTCAGATGTCTACGAGGCGCCGCGGTCCCGCTACGTCGCGAAATTCCTTGGCGAAACCAATGTCTTTGCCGGCGGACGATCGGAACGCGATGGCGAAGAACTGCGGATCGAAAGCGATGAGGCCGGCGGCGGTGTCCGCGCCGCCTTCACCGACCGGGTGGCGCTCGACCGGCCGTTCTGGGTTTCGGTCCGTCCTGAACGGGTAGAGCTTGCAGCTTCGGGCAGCGGCCTCGAAGGCAACGTGGAACAGCTCACCTATACCGGTGTCGAGAGACACTACCGCGTGCGGCTGAAGTCGGGCGCGACGCTCGACGCGCGCCGGGTCAATCTCGGCACCGAGAGCGATCTTCGCGTCGGCGACCGCGTGTTCGCAAGCTGGCCGCCGCAGGCAAGCCGGCTGCTGGCCGAATAGGAGGGCGACCCTTGTCTTCCATCGCCCATTCTTCCGCAGCCGCCCCCTCCGCAAAGGCGAACTGGGGCAAGCGCCTGCTGATCGCCATCCCCTATGCCTGGCTGCTGGTGTTGTTCCTCGCGCCCTTCGCGCTGGTTGCCGGTATCAGCCTTTCGACCGTCCGCCTCGGCATGCCGCCATTCGAGCCGCTGACCGCCTGGGACGGCTCGATGCTGAACCTCAGGCTGAATTTCGAGAATTTCCTCTATGTGCTGACCGACGACACCTATCTTCTGGCGTATCTGACGAGCCTCAAGATCGCGGCGATCTCCACGGCTGCCATGCTCTTCATCGCCTATCCCCTCGCCTATGGCATCGCGTCCTGCTCGCCCTCCTCCAGGTCCCTGCTGGTCTTTCTGGTGATCGTGCCGTTCTGGAGCTCGATGCTGATCCGCGTCTATTCATGGATGAGCATTCTCAGGAACGACGGTCTTTTGAACGCGCTGCTTTTAAAGATCGGGCTGATCAGCGAGCCGCTGCGAATCCTCAACACCGAGACGGCGATCTATATCGGCATCGTCTACACCTACCTGCCCTTCATGGTGCTGCCGATCTATTCGACCTTGAGCAGCGCCGATCGGACTTTGATCGAGGCGGCGCGCGATCTCGGCTGCTCGCGCATCTCCGCCTTCTGGCGGATCACCTTCCCGTTGAGCCTGCCCGGCGTGCTCGCGGGCGGCGCGCTGGTCTTCATCCCGGTCGTCGGTGAATTCGTGATCCCGGATCTCTTGGGTGGCGCCGACACGCAGATGATCGGCCGCGCCATCTGGCTCGAATTCTTCAACAACCGCGACTGGCCGATGGCCGCTGCCGTAACGATCGTCTTGCTCGCTCTGCTGGTCGTACCGATCGTCTATTTCCAGTCGCGCCAATCGCGTGAACAAGGCTGAGGAGCAAGCCATGACAAAACCAAGCTGGTTCAATCGGCTGTCGATCCTGTTCGGTCTTGCCTTCCTCTATCTGCCGATCGTCGTGCTCGTCGTCTACAGCTTCAACGGCTCGAAGCTCGTGACGGTCTGGGGCGGCTTCTCCACCCAATGGTATGCGACTGTTCTCAACAATCCCTCGATCATCGAGGGCGCGAAAGTCAGCTTCCTGGTCGCGGCGGTCTCGGCCACCGCCGCCACCCTCATCGGCACGCTTGCCGCCGTCGTCATGGTGCGGCTGCGTCGCTTCCGTGGCCGGGCACTGCTGAACGGTATGCTGCTCGCCCCGATGGTGATGCCCGAGGTGGTGATGGCCGTGTCGATGCTTCTGATGTTCGTGACGCTCGGGATCGACCGCGGGCCGCTCACCATCACGCTGGCGCACACCACCTTCACGCTCTGTTTTGCGACTGTCGTGCTGCAATCGCGGCTGGTCGAACTCGACCCCTCATTGGAGGAGGCGGCGCGCGATCTCGGCTGCCCTCCGGCAACGGCGTTCGTCAGCGTCGCCTTACCGAACATGATCCCGGCGCTCGTCTCCGCCTGGCTGCTGTCCTTCACCCTGTCGCTGGACGACCTGGTCATCTCGAGCTTCACCACCGGGCCGGGTGCATCGACCCTGCCGATGAAGATCTATTCACAGATCAAGTTCGGCGTGACGCCGGAGATCAACGCGATCTCGACGATTATCCTCGGCATCGTCGTGTTTGGATTGGTGGCCGCTCAACTGGTCTCGCGGCGCTCCGAACAACGGGTGAGCGCCGCTTAACACAAGTCCCAGGAAGGGCGTGAGCCGTTTTTCCTGGCTTGCCACCGCAATGCGCCGGGTCAGTGCGGCCTCAGCGCGCCAGCCGGCGAAAGATACGTGGCCAGCGGATCCTCGAAGGCATTGCTTGCCGAAGATACGGCATCGATAAACAGCGAGAACAATGCCGTCTGCGAAGTGATGTCGAGCTTGGCGTAGAGGTTGCGGCGATGCAGCTTGACGGTCGCCGGCGAGATGCCGAGCTTTTCGGCAGCACCCTTGACCGAGTAACCGCGCAGGATCATCTGCGCCACCTGGCATTCGCGATCGGTCAGCAGGCTGCGGCCAAAGTTGCGCACCGCCTGCGCCAGGGCGCTTTGAAGCGGCGAGCCGTCGTCGCCCAGGCCTTCGGGTCTGAGGTCGCGATAATGCCGAAGCACGGCCATGCTGATGAGCGGCGCCGCATTCTGCAGGAAATCCTGATCTTCGCCGCTGAAGGCCGCGTGCGCATGGCGCCGCGCCAGAGAGATTGCGATCTTCGTGTCGGCATCGATGCCGATGAAGACGTTGAATTCGTCGTGCAGGCCCGAATGCCGGTAGTAGTCGCGGTAGTACTGCGACCGGTCGAAGGACGGATCGATTTGCCGCAGGCGATAAAGCCCGTCGTCGCCATTGTCGAGCGCCAGCCGGTAGAACGGATCCATCCGGTACGGCCCCTGCAGATAGGCGCGAATATCCGACAGCCCCCTGTCCGTGCGCCAGTCGTTAAACAGGATCTTCGGCGCGGCGTCGCGTCGATAGAGGAGCATCAGACCGGCATCGATCGCAATGTGCCGCTTGAGCGAATGTGTCAGCCGGTCCTGGAAATCCGAACGGCCCACCCCCTCCATCAGCGACAGCGCCAGATCGCCTACACCGGACACCTTCTGCGCCGGCGCGCAGACTTTGATGATCGTATCGTCGTTCATATTGTTCTCCTCCAAGCGCAGACTAGGCGAAGGTTGGGTTGGTCGCAAGTAACGGAATTTCACTACGGGATTTCCAAAACTATCTTTTGGCGAACCAAAACAACGGCATAGGTGGCCGACATCCGGCGGGGCAAGGCCTTGCGGCGCGGCACGGATGGCCCGCCTCGGAGCGAACCTAGCCCTTTGGCGTATTCCGAGCAGCGATACCGACGCCTAGAAAAATGATGCAAGCCGCACAGTAGATCCGCGGCAGGCAAGGCGGCACGTGATTGTCGAGACGGCATATTGATCTCGGACATCCTATCGTTCCGTAGAAGAATGAAACAACGAAACCCTGGCGCGCGGCCGATCGACTTGGCGCTCGTCTTTCTGAACTGGAGTGAACATGTCGAAGGTCATCAAACTCGGGCGCGATGGTGTCGGCCTCAACGCGCTTGAAAAATGCAGCGTCGTGCCGCCGGAGGCGATCCTTTCGGGCTTTGCGGACGAGCTCGGCGACGTTCATTTCGAAAGCCCCGACAAGGCCGTCATCATCGGCACGTGGCAGTCGACGCCCTATGCGGAAATGCTCTCCTATCCCGATGGCAATGAATACAGCGTCATCCTCTCTGGCAAGGTCGCGATCACCAACCCGGATGGCTCGGTCGAGACCTTTTCGGCGGGCGAAAGCTACGTGCTTCCAGCCGGCGTCGAAGTGCGTTTCGAAGTGCTGGAGACGATGCGCAAGGTCTACGTCCTCTACACCGCCCCTGCCGCGAAGTGATGTGAGCCGTCCCCATGACCCAGGTAAGAAGCAAAGCCCTTGCAGACGTGACGATGACGCCCTTCTGGCTCGACCGGCCGGATGCGCCCGAGCCGCGAGAGCGACTGACGCGTCATCTGAAGGCCGACCTGCTCGTTGTGGGTGGCGGCTTTACCGGGTTGTGGGGCGCCATCCAGGCAAAGCAGCGCCAGCCCGAGATCGACGTCATTCTGATCGAGAAAGGCTCGGTCGCCAACGGCGCCTCGGGTCGGCCGGGCGGTGTCGTCTCGACCTCGGTCATGCACGGGCTGTCGAACGCCGTGCGCATTTTCCCGAAAGACATCGCAACGCTCGAGAAGCTCGGCCAGGAGAACATGCACGGCTTCCTCAAGACGCTTGAGGAGCATGCGATCGACTGTCATGCCGAGTGGGGCGGGGAGCTAACGGTCGCGGTCGACGACGCCCATATCGAAGCGCTGCACGAGGAGCACGAGCTTCACCTGAAGTACGGCCACCAGGCGGTCTTCCTTGATCAGGGCGCCGTCCGCGCCGAGATCAATTCGCCGCGCTACAAGGCCGGCGTCTGGTCGAAGCATATCTGCGGCACCGTCCACCCTGCCCTGCTCGCCTTCGGACTGAAGCGGGTAGCCCTGACACTCGGCGTACGGATCTTCGAGAACACCGAGCTGACAGGCCTTGAAGACCTCGGCGACCGGATGAAGGCACACGCGGCTTCCGGCAGCGTGACCGCGCCGAAGGTGCTGCTCGCCACCAATGCCTTTGCCGCCGGCCACAGGAAGATCAAAAACAGGGTTGTCGCCGTGCGCGATCGGGTGCTGGCGACAGAGCCCCTGTCAGCGGAGCAGATGGCAGCGATCGGCTGGAGCCATCGTCAGGGTGTTTACGACACTCGCACCCAGATGAACTACATGCGGCTCACCAAGGACAACCGGATCATCTTCGGCGGCCGCCTCGCCTATGCCTTCGCCGGCGATCCGTTTCCGTCGATCGACCGGGAACTCGATACCTATGAGCCCCTTGCCGCCGCTTTCTTCGACACCTTTCCACAGCTCGAAGGCCTGCGCTTCAGCCATGCCTGGAGCGGGCCGATCGACCTCAGCACCCGCATGGCCGTACACTTCCAGCGTTACCATGACGAAAAGGTCGTTTATGCCGGCGGCTATTCTGGCTTCGGCGTCTCGGCCTCACGTTTCGGCGCGCGCATAGCGCTCGATATCCTCGACGGCTCGAAGACCCCGGAGAGCCGGCTGGATTTCGCCACCAGCCTTCCGAATACGATCCCACCCGAGCCGTTCCGCTGGCTCGGCGCCCAGATCACCATGTATGCGCTCGACACCGCCGACAAGTCCGGTGGCTGGCGCAAGCCCTGGCTCAAGATGGTCTCGGCCATGGGCTTCCCGCTCAGTTGAGCATGCGTTTCCCGGCGGCTTCAAAGGGCAAGCGGGGCCGAAACTTTCGGCTCTGCCACCGGGCGATGGCGGTGGCCCATCCAGCCCGGGAGCAACGGTGGTAGTAAATCGTTAACCATGATTAGATAGCCAAAGCTACCCATTCCGCTGGCTGATTCGCGAGCGTTCGTAGCACCGGCGGCACCCATGCGACAAACACCGCTCGCGGTCCTTTCCAAACGCCTCGGCCTTTTCACGGCACTAGCCTCTCTTGCCCTCTCGACGCCGGCGCTTGCCCAGTCCGTTTGGGACGGGGGAGCCGACAACGAATTCGGCAACGGCGCGAACTGGGCGCCGGTCCTGCCCGGCGCGAGCGACGCAGCGGAGGTCAACACCGGCTCTCCGCAGGTCAACGACGGCCGTACGATCCGCCAGCTTGGCGTCGACGGCGGCAATGTCACCATCTCCAACACCGGCGCGCTGACCGTCACCAACGGCAGCACGATCAATTCCGGGAGCGTCAGCATCAACGCGGGCGGCGCACTCACCTCCAATGTCGAGCTGAACGGCGGCAGCCTGTCGATCGATGGGAACCTCAACGGAAGGCTGACGCTGAACAACGGCAACGTGTCGGTGAACGGAACGCTGGACAGCGCCAGCGTCGGCAGCGCCACGTCGCTTTCCAACAACGGCCAAGTTGGTGACGTCAACGTCTCGGCTGGGGGCACTTTCGTGAACAACACCGGCGCCGTCGCCGGCGCGACGGTGAATGCCGGCACCGCCTCCAACGCCGGAACCATGGGCTCGCTGACGAACACCCAGGGGAACTTCACCAACAATACCGGCGGCACGATCACCGGGAAAACGACGGTGGCGGGCGGAACCGTCACCAACAACTTCGTCGTCACCGACGCGGATGTCGCGGCCGCGGCCGCCTTCGTCAACAACGATGGCGCAACGGCGGGCGCGATTACCAATGCGGGCACGGTCTCGAACGCTGGCACCATCGCATCGGTGCGCAACGACGCCGGAAGCTTCACCAACAATTTCGGCGGCGAAGTGACCGGCGAAACCACGGTCTCTGGCGGCGCCGTCACCAACAACGGGACCCTTGGTACGGTCACCGTCGGCGCGGGCGGCACCTTCACGAACACGTCGGGGGCAAGCGCCGGCGCGGTCACCAACAGCGGCGCCGCGTCCAATGCCGGCACGATCGCCGGACTTAACAACACAGCCGGAAACTTCGCCAACAATGCCGGTGGCACAGTCACCGGCAAGACGACGGTTACAGGCGGCACCGTGACGAACAATTTCGTCGTCACCGACGCCGACGTCGCGGCCGCGGCCACCTTCGTCAACAACAGCGGCGCCGTGGCCGCCAACGTCACCAACGCCGGCACCCTGTCCAATGCCGGAACCATCGCTTCCGTGCGCAACGATGGCGGATCCTTCACCAACAACGGCAACGGCACGGTGACCGGAAAGACAACCGTCGCCGGCGGCAGCGTCGTCAACAATGCGGCGCTCGCCGACGTCGAGATCGGTGCCAACGGCACTTTCACCAATAACAGCGGCGCGACTGCCGGGGCAGTTTCCAACGCCGGCACCGGGTCGAACGACGGAACCATCGCTTCGCTCGCAAACAGCGGCGGCCTCTTCCAAAACACCGGCACGATCAGCGGCGCGGCGAACATCACGGGCGGCGCTCTCGTCAACCAGGGCACAGTCGCCGGGACAGTCGAAATCTTCGACGGCGGTCTCTTGTCCGGCAGCGGCATCGTCGGCAGCCTGACGGTCAATGCCGGCGGCGTGGTCTCTCCCGGCCCGGGCATCGCGGTTGCCACCGTCAACGGCGACCTGACGTTCCGTTCGGGCTCGATCTATCAGGTGGATGTGGATGCGGCGGGGCAATCCGACCGCCTGGCCGTTTCGGGCACGCTTTCGCTTGAGGGCGGCAGGCTAGCGGTCCTCGCCGGCAGCGGCGTCTATGACCCGTCGACGAGCTACACGATCGCTTCCGCCGGCACTGTCAGCGGCCGGTTCGATGCGGTGACAAGCAATCTTGCGTTCCTGTCGCCGACGCTGACCTATGGCGCCACCGGCATCGATCTGAGGCTCGACCGGAACGACGTTGCCTTCGCGGACCTCGCAGAAACCGCCAATGGGCGCGCCGCAGCAAGCGCTGTCGAAGCGCTGAGCGTCACGAGCCCGCTCACGCTGGCCGTGCTCTCGCTGGATGATGCAACGGCCGCAAGCGCCTTTTCCCAGCTGAGCGGCGAGGTACACGCCTCAGTCAAGAGCGCGCTGATGTGGGACAGCCGTTTTCCGCGGGACGCCATTCTGGAGCGCGCGGGCTCGACCGTCTCGACCCTTCAGGAAACCGAGGACGCCGTCTTCTGGACGTCGGGTTTTGCAGGCGCGGGCCATTTGTCCGGTGACGGCAACGCAGCCGCTATCGATAACCGCACGGCGGGTATCCTCGTCGGCGCTGATGCGGCGGTTTCCGACGATTGGCGCCTCGGCGGGATCCTCGGCTACAGCCATCTCACCGTTCAGCCGCAGGCGCGTGTCGATGCTTACCATGCGGGCCTCTACGGATATGGGAACATCGGGGCGCTGAACCTTGCAGGCGGCGCGATCTATAGCAACAACGAGGTTTCGTCGGAGCGTGACCTCGCCTTCGGCTCGTTCACAGACCGCCTGACCGCCGACTACGACAGCACTGTTGCCCAGGTGTTCGCCGACCTTTCCTTCACGCTCAGCGCAGACGACATCAGGCTTCAGCCGTTCGCAAACCTGGCCTATGTCTATCTCGATACCGATGCGTTCAAGGAAAACGGTGGTTCGGCGGCGCTCTCGGCAGAAGGTGCCACTGACGACGCCATGCTTACGACCATCGGCGTGCGCTGGTGGGCGAATCTGCCGATAGACCAAATGCCGATCTCAGCCTCCGGCATGCTCGGCTGGCGCCATGCGGAAGGCGACCTTTCGCCGTCCGCGCGCCTTGCCTTTGCCGGTGCCAGCCCCTTCACCATCGCAGGCGTGCCCATCGCGCGCGATGCGCTGGTGGTGGAAGCGGGCATTTCCGCCCGGCTCTCCAAATCCGCGCGGCTGGCAATCACCTATCTCGGCGAATTCGGCGACGGCGCGCGGTCGAGTGCCGGCCGCGCAAACCTGATCGTCGATTTTTGACGCGCATGTCTCCGACCAGGACGTTCAGCAGCCGGTCGCGCTAGCCTCACGGCTGGACCTTGGCGACCGATCCGGCTCCGGCGAAGAGGTCCGGATAGGAGCGTTCCAGCGTTCCGGCGATCGCGGCGGCGAAGCGCTCGTTGGCGATCCGGTTCGGGTGCGCATCCGATGGCGATACCCACAGCGTTTCGGGAACGAGATCCTCGACCGAGGGGCGAAGATCGAGGAAGGGAACCCCCTCGCTTTCGGCGATCTTCTCGACCGCGCCGGTGACTTCCGGGAACGGATACTGCTTGACTTCATGCAGTTCGGGATAGTTGACGAGCACGAGCTTGATGCCACGTTCGCGGCAGAAGCTGATCAGCCGCCGCATGGCATCCTGCCCTTCCGTCCAGCCGGGCTGGTCGTCTTCATAGAGGCCCCGGTAATAGGCCTTCCAGTCCGCCCGGCCGAGGAAGATGCGCGAGATTTTATCGACCGCCGAGGCAAGCACGACATAGGCCTGCGAATACTCGCCCCAGCCGACCTCGTGACGGCGCGGCGTCGGCTCGGCATCGTTGATGAAATAGTTGAGGACGACCACGTCCGGCTTGAGCTCGACGCCCTTGGTCATGAAATAGGCGACGTCCATCTGCGTGTTGTAGTTGCCGACACCGGTGTTGATCACCTCGTATTTCGGCGCCCCCTGGCTGCCGCCGTTGAGGACCGTTTCCAGCAACCTGGAGGGGGTATCTTCCTCTTTCACGCCCCATCCGAAGGTCAGCGAATCCCCGAGCATCATCACCCGCGTCGTCCCGGCGGCAACCGGGCCGATTTCGCGGTTGCGCAGGCCGATCGAGTTGATGCTGACCGGCACACCCATGAAGACGCCGCTCGAATTGGGAATATGCTCGTGGCCGATCGCCGGCTCGGCGCTGACCCGTTTCAGGTCGCGGGCGTATTTCCACATCTCGAGGTCGAAATCCATGCCGTTGTCGAAGACGGTGCGCGCCATGCCTTCAATCATGAGGCCGCAAAGGGCGAGGCTGAAAGCCGTCGCGAGAACCGCAAGCAGGGCTCGCTTGAGAATGGAGGATTTCCGGACGCTGTTTTGTTCCATTTGAACGACACGTGTTGCATTGGAATTCATCGGATCTTCCTTTCAGGTCCGTCGATTACTGTCCGACCTGAGAAAACTTCAGGCAATCTGGCTCCACCGGAGCGGTTTTTGCGAACTGGTGCTCGCCGACCGTCAGGCCCTTGCCGCCGCTCCAATCATTGACCAGCCACTGGTCGATCGCCTCGGCCACAAGAAAATGTCCGAGCGGAGAAAGGTGCTTGTCGCCGATGCCATAGGTTTTCATCGGATCGTTGGCGGAGAGCTTTTCGGTCGGATCGACCACGTACACTCCGGGCGTCGCAGCGGCGAGCGCCTTGATCATTTCGCGCTGCTTTTCCGGCTGCAGGCCGTCGTCGCGACCAACCAGTTCCGCCCAGCCCGGGAGGATGACGACGAGCAGCTCGGCGCCGTTGGCGCGGGCATCGTCGGCAAGCCCGACGAACAGGCGCCGCGTCAGCTCGATCGCATGGCCGATGTCACGCCGGGACGCCCGGTCGCCGACATAGGGTCTGAGCAGGGTCGAATAGAACCAGTTGTAGAGCTTGCTGTTCTGCCACAGGTACAGATGTGCCTGCAAAGCGAGGCTGGGCTTCTTGGTTCCGCTACCGGCCGGCTCGACCGTGATATCGACGGACGAGGGCGTCAGAACCGCACGCTCGGCATTGTCCTCAAGGTCGGTGCTGAGCGAGAGCCCGACGACGACGAGGTTATGAGGGATGCTGTGGCCCTTGTCCTCATAGACCCGGATCTCGTTCGGCTGGCCGTAGCCGCCGGTGCCGTAGTTCTTGAGCAGCAGTTGCGGGTGCCATGCGTTCAGGAGCGAGCTGAAGGTTTCGCTTTCCTTGACGAGCGAGCCGCGCACCATGGAATCGCCGAGGACGAACACCGGCGAACCCGTGCCCGTCGCATTGTCGCGGAAACCGTCGCGGTTGATCTGGACGCGGTTCCAAGGATCGAGCGGGCTGAAACGCTCGAAGTAGCTGTTGCCCGGTATTTCCGTATAGCCGTAGAGCGCGTGCGACTGATGCCGCCCCCGCGGCACGCCGCAATAGACATATTCGCCCTCGCCGACCGGAAGCTGCAGGCTCGGCACCAGACGCAGCAGCAGTTCGCACAGCAGAATGGCGACAAGTCCCGAAACGAGAATTATCAGCCCATCCATGACACCGCCGAAATTGCGCGAACGGCGCATGCGCTGCAGGATTCCGCTCGATTGAGGCTTGTTCTGATCGCTGAAATCCGCAGGCGTCGCCGTCGGATTGTTGTTGTTGAGCGCATCCTGACGTTCGGCTTTTCGGGGCATGTCAGCTGACACCTTGATTGTGCGATCTGTATTGAAGCATTTCGGATGATTGCCGCATCGCCCGGTTCAGGCGCTTCCGGCCTCGCGCCAATAGGACCGTGCCAGGCTGGCGAGATAGGTGGTCGTGCGCCTCGATGTCTTTGCGACGGAGGGACGCTTCGGTTCGTCGGAGCCTGCGTGTTCGCCAGTATCTGCGAGCCGGATGCGCTTGGAGGAATCCGGCCGCAGGAGCTCGATCGGTCGAAGCAGCCCGGGCAAAGTCCCGTAGCCGGTCAACTGATCGCGAAACAGGCTGGTCGCGGCATAGACGACATCCGCCGTCTCGACCGCTTCCCGCACGCGGGCATCATCCGAAATCTTGACGTAAAGCACGCCGGGAATGAAAAGAGGCAACGTCGGCACCACGGGATCCAGGATCCGGTTGACCGCGGCCGGCGTCACCTCGTTTAAAACGAAGACGGTAAGCCGCTTCTGGCTCAAACGATAACCCTTTATGATTATCTCGACCGGAAGCCGACCGTCTGTTTCAGCTATTTCAATAACACTTTGAACATGCATAGTGGCTCTCCGGAACAGAGAAGAACACCGTCAATATCTTCAGAATACGAAAACATGAACTTATTCGTTATATAGCGACATGAGCTTCGGAGGTTTCACTTCTCTGCCGGAGACGCCTTACAATTCCGAACTCTATCCTAGGATTTTCGTTCTGAATATATCCAGATGGATATACTCCGGCCCTGTTTCTTACAGTTCGCTTGCGGCAGAAAGCGCCGGTCGCGGCCTCTCGTCGCTGGCTGGATGTTTTCGAAAGGGGAGGCTCAGGCCAGAAGCAGGGGGCCTGCAAGCGCGGGCGACGCCGTCATAGTGGGCTATTCGGGAGCCGGTTCGCCAGATTGGCCAGCTCGACGCGCGTCGAGATTCCGAGCTTGCTGTAGATGCTGTGGAGATGCAGCTTGACCGTGCCCGGCGATATGCCGAGCCGGGCACCGATCTCCTTGCTGCGGATCCCCGAGGCCGCCAGCCGCGAGACCTCGATCTCGCGCTGTGTCAGGAGGTCGACGCCCCGGGTCTCAACGGCCTCCTGCGCGCGTATCCGCTCGATCGCGGACTTCAGCGCCTGATCCTGGAAATAGGTCTTGCCGCTGGCCACGACATTCATGCAGTCGAGCAGGGTGTCCGGGGCCTGTTCCTTGAGGACGATGCCGTTCACTCCGAGCCGGATCGCTTCGGCAACCTGATCGTCACCGATATCAGCCGTCAGGATGACGATCGCGATCTGCTGTCGGTGGGCGCTGCGCACCCGGCGTATGAATTCGAGCCCGTCCATATGCGGCATGCGAAGATCTGCGACGACGATATCGGCGCCCCGCTCGGACAGAACCTGCAGCGCATCGGTCGCACGCTCGCAGGTCGCCACCACCTCCCAGCCAGGCACGGTCTCGATCAGCCGGCGCAGCCCGTCGAGCACGATCAGATGATCGTCGACGACGACCGCGCGCAACGCTATTGCGGCATTGGCAGCATGACGACCACTCGAGTCCATTCCGCTATCCTTTCGATCGCAAGTTTTCCGCCACGCGCTGCCGCCCGTTCACGCAGGCTCCGCGGTCCGATTTTTTCTCGTTCAAGCTCGGCATGGTCAAGACGCTCACCATAACCGAAGCCGACCCCGTCGTCGTCGATCGTCAGCACGATCGATCCGTTGTCGATGCTGAGCGTGATCCTGACCTTCTGCGCGCCGCCGTGCCTGACCGCGTTGGCGGTCGCTTCGGACGTCATGCGCGCAAGCTCGTAGGTCAGCCCCAGCGGCAGGTCGATGCCGGACGGCGGGTCGAAGGCGATCGAGACGTCGATCTGCCATTGCTGCCGCAGCCGTGCGGCCACCGCTTCCAGTTGACGCTCGAGCTGCATTTCGCCGGTAGCCTGGAGATTGCCACCCGGCTCGAGCGCGCGGATGAAGCCGCGAAGCTCCCGCTGTTCTTCGAGCAGCATCGCCTGGATGGCCTCGAGGCGTTCAGCAAGCACATCCGGCCCCGCATCCTTGAGCTTGCGCAGCGACTGAAGCTGCAGTGCTGTGCCCGCAAGCGCCTGAAGCACCCCGTCGTGAAGGTCGCGGCCGATGCGGATGCGCTCGTCGACGGCCGCCTCGTCACTCAGGCGTCTAACCAGGATCGCCTGTTCGAACAGCGCCTTGATCCTGTCGGCGATGATCTCCGCGATCGCCACGTCATCGAGCGTGAGCGCAGGCGGCTCCAGAACGAAGAGGCGCGCCTGCAGATCGTCGACCTGGAAAAAGGTCGAGACCGCGGCGTTGATGTTGAAAGCTTCCACAAGCGCTGGCGAGATCGGGGGATCGGGATCCGACCATTGATGAAACCGCCCCTCGCCGATATGCACGAGAACGCGACCACGCGCGGCCTCGGTGACAAGCAGGCTGCTGCGCAGCAATTTTTCGTCCGTCCAGGTACCGAAGGCATCGGGCGGCATCTGCATGACCTCGAGTTCGCCTTCGTTCCACAGGGCCGCATAGGTCCAGGGCTCCTCCGCATCGGTCCACAACAAGAGGGCCCGCGGAACCAGCATGACATGGGCGGCATAATCGAGGGCCGCGCGCGCCGGCCACTCGCGTCCCCGCGGCTGGCTCGGTGTTCGCTGCACCAGCCGAAGAAGCTCGGCCCGGACCGCCTCCTGGTGTGCGCCCAGCCAGACGAGCAGCGCAGCCGCAACGAAGATGAAGAGGATCCGCGAGGCGTTCGTCGTCGTATCGGCATCCGGATCGAGCATATCGCCGGCATCGAAGTAACCGAGGTAGAGCAGGGCCGCCAGGCAGACGAGACCGGTGTAGAGCGCCCCGCGCCAGCGCCAGTGCAGCGTCGCGGACAGCAAAGTGAACGGCATCAGCATGAAGAACGGGCTTGCCGGGCCGTCGGTCATCGACATGAAGATCGCAAACGCCGCGACATCGATGATGTGACGCACCAGCGTGCCGCGCACGCGCGAAATCTCCGTGCGCCAGACGAGGAAGGCGGCCGCGATGGCATAGAAGAGATAGCCGATCAGCAGGAAGTAGATGGGCTCTGGCGGCAGCGGCACGTGAACGGAATCGAGCCAGGCGATCCAGACGCTGCCGAGCGCCAGCAGAATGCGCCCGACGGCGATCACCTTGTCGGAACGAGCTCGGAAGGTGTTCGTCCAGACCTTGCGGCCGGACGCCTGGTCCAGATCCATCGGCGCGCCGGCACCGTGTGGTGGAGCGGCCGCCGTCGGGCTCACGCGGCGGGCGCTGAAACGGTTTGACGGCTCTAGCTTCATGCCAAGTCTCCGCTCTGCGCCGCCCCTTTGAAAACAACCCTGCGCGTGACGAGCGAGAATAAATCAAATCGCGGCCACCGACCGTCGCCGACCGCATCTTCGACGACGAGGACGGCACGGCCCTGGCAGCCGCTGCAATCAGCATATTCAAGTGTCGTCAGCATACGCTCGTCTCTTCCAGCGCTCAAATGCATTCGCCACCAGTATAGCCAAGGTTACGCGCGCGCGCCCGGACCACACGAACCTTGCACTGCTGCAGGCAAGCCCTGGAACAGGGCCGACCGGCGGACATCAACCCGAGTATCAGAAGATCGCGCCAAGAATCGTAAGCCGGATATGACCCTCTATATCCATTGGCATATTGACCTACCCCAGTATTTGCCGCTCATATTCTCCCAATATAAATGACTAAAGAGTTTTTCATTCGTCGGCACAATGAAAATTGTGCGTTTTTTAGCTAACCGCTTTGAGGTGGATAGCAATGAGCATTTCTCACGGACCACTGAACGAGAAGCCCCCGGAAGGACCGTCGAACAGAAGTTTCGGCTACACCGTCGGTGGCATCCTTACCCTGATCGCGCTCGTGAAATGGTGGCGGGCTTCCGAGATTACGACCGTAACGGCTGTGCTCGCCCTGATCGGCGTGGTTCTGGTCGTGCTGGCCCTGATCGCGCCTTCGACCCTGACACGCGCCAACCATCTCTGGATGCGGCTCGGCCTTGTGCTGTTCAAGATCGTCAATCCGGTCGTGATGTTCCTGATCTACGTCACGACCTTCGTGCCGATCGGCATTTATCTCAGGCTTCGCGGCAATGACGCGCTGACCGAACAGTTCGACAAGAACGCCAAGACCTACTGGATCGACAAGCCACAGGGCGAAGCAGCCCAGGCAACGATGAAAAACCAGTTCTGAAATTTGAAGAACCTATCCCTTATTGTATCGGACAGAGGACACGAAAATGGACCTTGCTAGGGAACTCCTGTCTTACATGGGCAACCGGAAGAAATACTGGTTGCTGCCGATCCTGGTCATGACGACCATCTTCGGAACCCTGGTGGTACTGACGCAGGGAACGGCCGTCGCCCCCTTCATCTATACGCTGTTCTAGGCGGCACCATCGTGCGTATCCTCGGTATCTCGGCCTTTTACCACGATAGCGCGGCCGCGCTCGTCGAAGACGGGCGCATCGTAGCCGCTGCACAGGAAGAGCGCTTTACGCGCCGGAAACACGACCCCGATTTTCCGGCGCGGGCAATAGAGTACTGCTTGTCGGAAGCAGGCTGCACCATGAACGACATCGACCATGTCGTCTTCTACGAAAAGCCGTTCCTGAAGTTCGAGCGGCTTGTCGAGACCTATCTTGCGACAGTGCCGCACGGCTTCAGTTCGTTTCGCGTGGCGATGCCGGTCTGGATCAAGGAAAAGCTCTTCCAGAAGAAGATGCTGCGCAAGGATCTCGGCAAGCTTGTCGGCAAGAAGGAATGGGATGGCTCGCTGCTTTTCACCGAGCACCACCAGTCCCATGCAGCGAGCGCCTTCTTTCCCTCGCCCTTCGCCTCAGCCGCAGTCCTCACCATGGACGGCGTCGGCGAGTGGTGCACCACATCGCTTGCCCATGGCCATGACAATCGCCTCGACTTCCTGAAGGAGCTGCATTTCCCGCACTCCCTTGGCCTGCTTTATTCGGCCTTTACCTATTACACGGGCTTCAAGGTCAATTCGGGCGAGTACAAGGTGATGGGGCTTGCGCCCTACGGGCGGCCGCGTTTTGCGCAGACGATCCTCGACAACCTGATCGATCTCAAGGACGACGGCTCCTTCCGTCTGGACCAGCACTATTTCGGTTATTGCACGGGCCTGAAGATGACCTCGCCGGCCTTTCACGACCTCTTCGGAGGCGAACCCCGCAAGCCGGAATCGCCGCTGACCCAACGCGAGATGGACCTTGCGGCCTCCGTGCAGGTCGTGACCGAAGAGGCGGTCATGCGGCTCGCCCGCTATGCCCGGCGCCAGACAGGCGAAAAGAACCTCTGCCTTGCCGGTGGCGTCGCGCTCAACTGCGTGGCGAACGGCAAGTTGCTGAAGGCCGGGATCTTCGACGATATCTGGATCCAGCCCGCCGCAGGCGATGCGGGCGGCGCCCTCGGGGCGGCCCTCTCGGTCTGGCACGAATATCTTGGAAGCGCGCGTGTCGTGAAGGACAGCGATTCCATGTCGGGCGGCTATCTGGGACCGGCCTTCGCGCAAGGTGAAGTCGAGCAGCGGCTTGCCAACGCCGGGGCGAACTTCGAGGTCCTCTCGGACGAGGAGATCACCTCCTCCACCGTCTCGGCGCTGACCGAGGAAAAAGCGGTCGGCTGGATGCAGGGGCGGATGGAATTCGGACCGCGGGCTCTCGGCGGACGGTCGATCCTCGGCGACGCCCGTTCGCCGACGATGCAGAAGATGCTCAATCTCAAGGTCAAGTATCGCGAGAGCTTCCGTCCCTTCGCTCCGTCGATCCGGCGTGAAGACCTGTCGGACTGGTTCGATATCGACACCGACAGCCCTTACATGCTGCTTGTCGGCGACGTCCTGGAAAGCCGCCGCCTGCACGCCAATCACCCGCAGGAAAATCTGTTCGGCATCGATCTGCTCAACGTGCCGCGCTCGGAAATACCGGCGGTGACCCATGTCGATTACTCCGCCCGTATCCAGACGGTGCACCGCGAGACCAACCCGCGTTACTGGGAGCTGTTGACCCGGTTCAAGGCGCGCACCGGCTGCCCGGTGCTCGTCAACACCAGCTTCAACGTGCGTGGCGAGCCGATCGTCTGCAATCCCGAAGACGCCTATCGCTGCTTCATGGGAACGGAGATCGAGCGCCTCGTCGTCGGCAATTGCATGCTGAAGAAGGAAAACCAGCCGGAGCACCTGAAGCAGGACTACAAAGAGAACTTCGAGCTCGACTAGAACCGGCCACGTAATCTGTTCCTTCAGAACGCCGGGCCGCAGCAGCGACCCGGCGTTCTAACGTCCGGCACGCAGCCGCGAGGCGCTTCGGCCGGAGGGCGCGACGCCGAACTCGCTCGTCAGCAGCTTGACGAAAAACGGCACCAGCCCCGATTTCGCCCGCGATTTGTCGAAGGCTGCCTGGAATGGCGCCCTGTAGCTGAAGAGGTCCGGGCGGATCGGCCGCAGCAACCCTTCGCTGACATAACGGCTGGCGAAGTGATCGGGCAGATAGCCGAGATAGCGCCCGGAAAGGATCAGCCGCGCCTCCGCTTCCATGTCGCTGACCGTCGCGCGCGGATTGGCGATAGAGAAGATCTTGAGGTCGCGCGCATTCCAGTAGGAGCGACCGATCAGATTGTAGGACCGGATGTCGTCGATTTCGATCGTGCTGTCATCGCGGGAAAACAGCGGGTGCTCGGCCCCGCAATAGAAGCGCTGCGTCTCCTCGTAAAGATCGACATATTCGAGCCCCAGCGTCGTGCGCGGGAAGCTCGCGATCGCGATGTGGAGCTCGCCCGTTATCACGTCGCGCAACAGTTCATGCGGCGGTCGGGTGACGATCGAAAGCGCCACCTCGGGCGCTTCATCCGTCATCCGCGCAAAGACGCGGGTCAGACGGGAGGCCGGGTCGGACAGGGTGTTGTCGATCAGACCAACGGAAAGCGTGCCGTTCAGCCGGTGTTGCAGCCCCTTCATGCGGATATCGAACTGGTCGATCGTGCCGAACAGGCGCTTGGCCTCCTCGTAGACTGCACGCCCCTCCTCGGTAAGACGGAAACCGGACCGGCCCCGCTGGCAGAGGATCAGACCCAGGCGACTTTCCAGCGCCGAGATATGGTTGGAGATCGTCGAGAGCGACAGGTTGAGCTCGCCCTGTGCAGCCGCGAAACCACCCGCCTCCACGATCGTCACGAAGATCCGCAGCAGCCGCACGTCCAACGAGTCCAACGCCATTCCATCGCGTCCTTAGCTTGATAAGCTCCAAAGTGAAGCGCAATTATTATGAATTTTCAGGCACTAAGCCAGTGCACCATGGCCCTGAACGGCAAATCGGCCGGCGCTGGTAGCGCCGGCCGAGCGTGATCTGGATCGGTGGGAAGGCTGCCGATCGACGTGTCCTCGCACGGCGACCGGCAAGAGAAGGACGCTGCCGCCCCCGATCAGGGCCGGCGATAGACCTCGTTTCCGGCGAGATAGGTCGCCTCCACCTTGCGCTCGCGGATCGAACGGTCGAGTGGATCGGACAGAGTGCCGTCGATCACGACGAAATCCGCCCACTTGCCGACGCTGATCGAGCCGATCTCACCGCCCCAAGGCGTCATGTCGGCACCCGCCTGGGTGAGACCATGCAGGGCCTGGTCGAAGGTGACCGCTTGCTCGGGGTGCCAGGGACCGTCACCCAAGCCAAAGGGGCTCTCGCGGAAGACGGCATCGTTGATCTGAGTCAGCGGGCTCAGCGGCGATGTCGGCCAGTCCGAACCGAACACCAGCGGTACGCCGGCGTCGAGCATCGAATGCCAGACATAGGCCCGCGGCTCGCGATCGGTACCGATGCGTTCGGTGATGTACTTACCGATCGTGCCGGTCGCATGGTTCGGCTGCATCGAGGCGACGACACCGAGATCCTTGAAGCGCTGGATGTCCTTGGTCTCGACCACCTCGATATGCTCGATACGGTTCGGCTGCGGCCGGGGCACGGAGGCTTCGGCGAAAGCGTCGAGAACGAGGCTGACGCCGCCATCGCCGATCGCATGCACCGCCGTCGGGAAGCCGTTTTCGTTGGAGGCCTTGATTGCCGCCGCCAGCTGCTCCTTGGTCTCGAAGGGCTTGCCCTTCCAGCCGTGCTGGTCGGAATAGTCCTCATGCATATAGGCGGTGCGGGTCGAGAGCACCCCGTCGATCACCGACTTGGTGTAGCCGAGCTTGAGCATCGGCCCCTTTACCTCCTGCTCGCCGGAATCGGCGGCCGCTTTGTCGACCTCGTCGCGATCCTTGACCGCTGCGGCAATCTTCTTCGGATCTCCTTCGAAGAAGCCGTACCAGACGCGAAGCGGCATCTTCTTTTCCGAAAGGATCGCGGCATAGTCGTGCACGGCGGCGAGATCCGACATGTCGTTGACGCCGGTGATCCCCAGGCTGTTGGCAAACTTCATCGTCTCAAGCAGCGCTGCCCGCCGCTCGCTGTCGGTCGCCACCGGACGATGCTTCTCGACGAGGTCGCCGGCCTTTTCGAGCAGGATGCCGCTCGGCTCGCCCTTGTCGTTCAAGAGCACCTGCCCGCCCTCTTCGACTTCCGACTTCGCGGTAACGCCGCCCACTTCGAGCGCCTTGGAATTGACCCAGACGGAATGGAAATCGATATCTCGCAGGACCACCACGCGATCCGGCACCACGGCGTCGAGGTCTTCCTTTGTCGGCAGCTTGCCCTCGCCGAGCGTGTAGTCCCAGCCGCCGCCCATCAGCCAGACGCCCTTCGGCAGGCGCTGATCGGCTTCCTTGATCTTTTCGAGCCAGGTCTTCTTGTCCGGGATGTAGGAGAGGTCGACGCCGGTCACCATGTCCATACCAGATGTGAGGTGCGTATGCCCGTCGATGAAGCCAGGGGTCACGGTCTTGCCGCCGGCGTCGATCACCTTGGTCTCGGCATCGGCCAGTGCCTTGATCTCGTCGTTGCTGCCGACTGCGGTGAACTTGCCGTTCTCGATTGCGAAGGCCTGTGCCTTCGGCTTGCCCTGGTCCACCGTGCGCACGTCGCCGTTGAGCACGATCAGATCGGGTGCGGCCCAAACCGGCTGCGCCGTGCCGACCAGGATCGCCAGCGCGGACGTTGCACCCAGAGCCCGGGTTACTGCTGCCAATGTCATGAAATCCTCCTCCCGCGGCTACATCCCTCCACCCCCGGCGAGCCGCGCGGCACCGGCGTTGAGGGGATGATGCTGCAAGAGGGGAGGATCGCGATATACTCCCTCGGGCTAGGTTTGCGCCATGCCGCGCGACGACCACACTGTGTCCGTTGCAACGCGGTGCGCATCGGCTCGGGCTGACCAAAACCAGGTTTGCCACCCAGTCGGGCGCAATATCCTTACCGGGCGCGAAAGCGAGGCCGCGCCGCTTACGAGAAACAGGAGGTTAGGGAAGCTTCCGGCTGGCGCCCTGGCTTCCCCCGAGGCTGGCCGATGGGCTCAGCCCTCAGCTAAAGAGCGCCTTCAGACGCGGCCAGAGACCAATGGCCGCGCGAACCCGACGGGCGGCATAGGCAGCCCGCACCGAACTACCGAAATTGCAGTCGCAGACGATGTCGTGCAGCTGATGATCCGATATTTCGAAAAAGCGTTTTGCTTCGCCGTAGCTGTCGTCTGCGAGCCCCGCGAGGCGCAATTGCGTATCCTCGAAGGCGACGGTCATGGGCGAACCGTTGACCTGCATGGCCTGACGCACGGCAGCAGTCGCACGTTCAGTACCGGAAAGCGTGCCAAGCCGGCGATCGGGATTGCTTTCCAAGAGTTCGGCCCAACGCTGAAGCCGTTCCGTTCTCGTCATGACGGGATCGGGACGAATTTCGGCGAGCGCCTGCAACTGTTCTATTGTTTGATGCTTCATCGTCGTCTCTCCTAGTGCGAAGATGCGACCGCGATACGCGCCCCTGCACACCGGGGTCGCCGATCCTCAAACTCGCCAGAGGGAACCACAGTTCCCTGGCCAGAGAAAAAAAGAGGGCTTGCCAATACCGCTGCGCGAACGGCGCGCCAAGGCCCAACTTCCGCTGGCGAAAACACGCGAAAATGCCGCCTCGAAGAACTGGAAGCACGCCCCTGTCCCTATTTCGGTTGCCGCTATCGCGGCGTATGTTTTCTCGGGAACGTTTTTGCCCGATCCGCATCAAACGGTGGTTTGGAGGTGGATGATGAAGGATGCCGTGCAGACAAAACCCGCCACGGCGGAAGCGGACCATTTGACGGACGAGACTCTCGTCGAGCGTGCGCTTGCGAGGGATCCGGAAGCCTTCCGGATCATCATGACAAGGCACAACCAGCGGCTTTTTCGCATCGCGCGCGCCGTCGTGCGCAACGACGGCATCGCCGAGGATGTGGTGCAGGAAGCCTACCTGCGCGCGTTCGAACACCTCGAAACGTTTCGTGGCGATGCCAGCCTCGCCACCTGGCTGCATCGGGTCGTGTTGAACGAGGCGCTCGGACGCCTGCGCCGGTCGGCGACGCGACGGGAGGTTCCGCTTGCGACGGACAACGCCGGCGCCGAGATCGTACCCTTTCCCAATGCTGCGAACGCCGACGATCCGGAACGCAGCCTCGCGCAGCGTCAGATCCTGCGGCTGGTGGAAGAGGCCGCCGACGCTTTGCCGGAAGCCTTCCGCCTGGTCTTTACCGCCCGCGTCATCGAAGCGATGAGCGTCGAAGAAACCGCTGCCCTCCTCGGCATCAACCCAAAGACGGTCAGGAGCCGCCTCTACCGGGCTCGTCAGCTCGTCCGTCAGCAGATCGATCGCCAGGTCGGGCCGGTGCTCATGAATGCCTTTCCCTTCGCCGGACGTCGCTGCGCGCGATTGACGGAGGCGGTCATGCACCGGCTCGGGCTATCAGGCTGACATTTTCGGGAACCTTTGACTGCGGCGCGCATCCAACGGGTGTCATCCATCAAGACCGGTGCCACTTGCGGCCGGAAAAGGAGTTCCCGATGTATGCCCGTTTCACTTCAGCCCTCGCCGTCGCCTGTCTCATCGGTGGCGCTACCCATGCAGCCGACACGAAGGTCACAGATCCGCAAATCGCCCATATCGCCTATACCGCCGGCGTCATCGATATCGAGGCCGCCAAGCAGGCCCTGAAAGTCTCGAAGGACAAGGAGGTCATCGGGTTTGCCAACGACATGCTGCGCGACCACGAGGTCGTGAACAAGCAGGCCCTCGATCTCGTCAAGAAGCTCAAGGTGACGCCCGAAGACAACGACACCAGCCGCGCGCTGACGAAAGCGGCCACGCAAGAGCGCGAAAAGCTGGCGAAGCTGAGCGGCGCCGACTTCGACAAGGCCTATGTCGCCAACGAGGTGGCCTACCACAAGCAGGTCAATGGCGCGCTTGAAACCCTGCTTATTCCCTCCGCGAAGAATGCCGAGCTCAAGGACCTGCTGGAGACCGGGCTCAAGCTGTTCCAGGGGCACCAGCAACATGCCGAGCATGTCGCCGGGATGATGAAGTAGGCCGCGCCATGATCCGGAAGCGAAGCCTTGGCGCCCTTTTCGGCCTGGCTCTGATGCTGGCTGCGCCATCGGCGTGGGCGGAGACCATCCGGGTGACGATCGAAAAGCTCGTGTTTTCGCCCGCTGAAATCAGCGCCGCCGTCGGCGACGTGATCGAGTGGGACAACAAGGACGTCATGGCGCACACGGCAACGGCCAAGGGTGATTTCGACGTGGTGATACCACCGAAAAAGATGGCGACACTCACCGTCACCAAGGCCGGAACCTTCGACTATACCTGCCGCTTTCACCCGAATATGAAAGCGCGCCTGCAGGTGCGATGAAAGACTTGAGGACGGCGGTGCGAGCGCATCCCCACGCGCCGCCGTTCACGGCGAAGTCACCGGACACCGGCTGTATCCGGAAACCGAATTATGCCATGGAAGCGTCTGGTTCCATCGAGGAGGCGGCACGGCCATGAAGAAGATCGGTTTTCTTTCCTTCGGACACTGGACGCCCTCGCCGCAGTCGCAGACGCGATCGGCGGGCGACGCCCTGCTGCAATCGATCGATCTCGCCGTTGCGGCCGAAGAACTCGGCGCAGACGGCGCCTATTTCCGCGTTCATCACTTCGCCCGCCAGCTCGCCTCGCCGTTTCCGCTTCTGGCGGCGGTCGGTGCAAAGACGAGCCGGATCGAGATCGGCACCGCCGTCATCGACATGCGCTACGAGAACCCGCTCTACATGGCCGAGGATGCGGGTGCGGCCGACCTCATCGCCGGTGGTCGGCTGCAGCTCGGCATCAGCCGCGGCTCGCCGGAACAGGTGATCGATGGCTGGCGCCACTTCGGCTACCAGCCGTCCGAGGGCGAGACTGAGAGCGACATGGCAAGAAGGCACGCGGAAGTGCTGCTCGACGTCCTGCGCGGCGACGGCTTCGCCGAACCCAATCCGCGGCCGATGTTCCCCAATCCTCCCGGCCTGCTGCGCCTCGAGCCGCATTCCGCGGGCCTCAGAGAACGCATCTGGTGGGGCGCAAGCTCGAACGCCACAGCCGTCTGGGCCGCCAAGCTCGGCATGAACTTGCAGAGCTCGACGCTGAAGGATGACGAAACCGGGCTGCCGTTCCATGTCCAGCAGGCCGACCAGATCCGCGCCTACCGGGAAGCCTGGAAGGCGGCGGGGCACATGCGCGAGCCGCGCGTCTCGGTCAGCCGCAGCATCTTTGCGTTGGTGGACGATCGCGACCGCATGTATTTCGGTGGCGGAAACAAACAGGAAGACCAGATCGGTTTCATCGACGACAAGACGCGGGCGATTTTCGGGCGCAGCTACGCCGCACCACCCGACGTGCTGGTCGAGCAACTGGCAAAGGACGGGGCGATTGCCGAGGCCGACACGCTGCTCCTGACGGTCCCGAACCAGCTTGGCGTCGAGTACAACGCCCATGTGATCGAGGCGATCCTCAAGCATGTCGCGCCGGCACTTGGTTGGCGCTAGCGACAGGCGACGCCTCAAACTCCAGGCATCTGAAATAGGCATCTGAATTCAGGCACCCGGCCGAATCAGGGAGCGCGGCGGTACTGCCGCGCCCCTTCGCTTAGCCGGTTCTTCAGGGAACCTGCGGCGGATGCGCGACGCCCAGATAGTAGTCGCCCTGTCCGCCGCTCTGATACTCGCCCGTATAGCGCTGGCGGGCATCACCCAGCGTGCGGGCCGGCGGGCGGTAGGCATAACCCGGCGCCGGATCGACATACGGATCGACATAGATGCTGCCAGTCGGCATCGGATCGACATAGACTTGCGGCTCTACAGGCTCGACATAGACCGGGCCGGGCGCGGGTTCGACATAGTAGGGTTGCCCGTAGAGCACCCGGTTCTGGGTGCCCGGCGGATTGTGCGGATCGATGCCGGTGTAGAAGCCGTTGGCGAGCGCCGGTGTTGCCGTGCCAAGGGCAAAAACGATTGCGGCGAATGACATTCCGTTCGAAAGCTTCATGGCGTTGCTCCTGTCTCGGCTGAGCATCCGACCATCTGGCAGCATCGCCCCCGGTGGATGCGAACGTCGAGAGAGAATAACGCGTAATCGCTGCAACCGTTCCGCACGCGACCTTAGTGCAGTCCGAAGATGCCGAGCAGTTCCTCGCGCTGGCGCACGAAGGCGCTGGCGCTGCGGTCGCGCGGCCGCGGCAGGTCGATCTCGATCAGCCGAGGTTCGCCGCCCTTTTCGCGCGGCAGGATGAGGATACGGTCGGCGAGATAGATCGCCTCCTCGAGATCATGGGTGACGAGCACGGTCGTCACGTCCTCGTCGCGCCAGATCCGCGCCAACTCCTGCTGCATGCTGATCTTGGTCATTGGCGTCCAGCGCGCCCAGCGGCTCGTCGAGCAGCAGGATTTCCGGCTGAACCGCAAGCGCCCGGGCAATGCCGACGCGTTGCGCCATACCGCCCGACAATTGCCGCGGATAGGCGTCTTCGAACTGTTGCAGGCCGACCAGTTGCACGTAGCGCCGCGCCCGGTCTCGCGCCTGCCCACGGGAAAGACCACGCGTCTCCAGCCCGAAGCCGACATTGTCGAGCACCGTCAGCCAGGGCAGGAGCCGCGGCTCCTGGAAGATCACGGCACGGTCGGTGCCGACACCTCTCGTCAGCTTTCCGTCGATCAGCACCTCTCCGGCATCCGGATCCTCAAGACCCGCCAGCACCCGAAGCAGGGTCGTCTTGCCCGAACCGCTGGCGCCGACGATAGCGAGCGTCTCGCCGGAGCGGATATTAAGGTTGATATCCCGAAGCACAGGCAAGGGCGTGCCGTTCAGGCGGTAGGACTTGGAGAGGTGACGGATCGTCACCTCTCCCCGGCGAGGGTTCTGGGTAACGCTCATGGAACGTCCTCAGTTGCTGGCCGTTGCGCCGTCGACGGCCAAGAGAACGTCCTTTGGCGCCAGTTGGCCCTGCTTGAGCTTGCCTTCGCGCACCAGCACGTCGATCCAGAATTGGAGGTCACGCTCGACCGGCAGGCCACCGGCCCGCACCCCATAGCCGCGGAAGTACTGGGCGATCTCAGGATTTTCCCCGCGGGCCTTCAGGGCCTTGGCAAGGATGTCCTTTGTTTCCTGCGGATGTTCGCGGGCATAGTCGAGCGCGCGGGCCGACTGCAGCACGAAGGTCTTTGCCGCCTCCGGATGCTCCTTCACGAAGTCGCGTCTGAGCACGACGAAGCCGCCGGCGATCTCGCCGAGCACGTCGGTGTCGTCGAAGATCGCGCGCAGACCACCGTTCTTACGAGCCGCGCCCTCGAAGGTCGTCTGCCAATAGCCGAAGGCCGAGATATCCACCTGGCCGGAGCGCAGGACCTGTTCCAGTTGCGGACCGGGCACGACCACCTGGTTGGCGGCATCTGTCGGCAGGCCGACAGAGTGCAAGGCCTCGCGGATCGTATAGTCGAGGTGCGCACCGAGCGTGTTCACCGCTATGCTCTTGCCGGCGATGTCCTTGATGCTTTTGATCGGGCTGTCTTCCAGCACGTAGAAAATCGACTGCACTTCGTCATTGATGCCGTTGGAGGGATAGGCGGCCACGAAATCGTTGCCGCTGATAATCGAGTTCAGCACGGCCGATGTCGCCGCGCTGCCGATCTCGACGTCGCCGGAGGCCAGCGCGATCAGTGATGCCGGGCCGCCGGTGGCGTAGCCGACGCTCTCGATCGTGATGCCGGTTCCATCAAAATAGCCGAGTTCCTGCGCGAGTTCATGTGCCGACAGACCGCCTTGGCTGGCGAGATAGCGAAGCGTGACCGCGTCGGCAGCGGCCGCCGGTGAAACAAGGCCTAGTGTGACGGCTGCCGAGAGAAGAAGATTGCGGGGGTGGAAGGTCATCTCGATATCCTTTCGAAGGGGAACTGGTAAGGCGGTCAGGCGTTCGGCGCAGACCAGCGGCAGAGATTGCGTTGGATGAGAACGAGCAGCGCATTGGCGGCGAGACCGAGCAGGGCAAGCAGCAGGATCGATGCAAACATCAGCGGGATCTGGAAGTTGTATTGGGCGTTCATCACCTGGAAGCCGATGCCCTTGTTCGCTCCGATCATTTCGGCAGCGATCAGAAGCAGCAACGCGGTCGTGGCCGAGAGCCTGAGGCCGACGAAGATCGCAGGCACGGAGGCCGGCAGAACCACGCGGCGGAAGACGGCGAGCGAGCCGGCGCCGTAGGTGCGAGCCATCTCGATCAGCTTCCTGTCGACCTCCTTGACCCCACCGATCGTCGACAGGAGGATCGGAAAGAGCGTCGCCCAGAAGATCACGAAGACCTTCGACGTTTCGCCGAGACCGAGCAGCAGAATGAAGACCGGGTAGAGCGCCAGGGCCGAGGTCTGGCGGAAAAGCTGCAGGACGGGGTCGAGTGCCTGTTCGACAAGCCGGACCTGGCCCATGAACAGCCCGAGCGGGATTCCCACCGCGACGGCGGCTGCAAAGGCAATGCCCGACCGCTGCAGGCTGATGGCGATGTCGTCGAGCAGCGCGCCGCCGGCGATACCGTCCCAAAGGGCCGACAGGATCACGTCGAGCGGCGGAAACACCGCCGCGTTGACCCAGCCCACGGTGCTTGCAACCTGCCAGAAGGCCAGAAACGCAAGCACGAGGCCGTAGCGGGCGACGATTGCGCCGAGCAGGCGGCGCCAGCGCGGCACGGAGTTCGGCCGGGAATGCGCGGCGGGCGAAGTGGAACTCTTGGCCAGAGCCTCACGGCGCGCCGTTGCAAAGCCTGCCGCAAGCGAGGGGTTGATGGTTTCATAGGACATGGCAACACCTCACTCCGCTGCTTGAACGGCCGACCGGGCGGCAGTCCAGCGGTTGACGGGAACGGGCAGGCCGAGGTTTTCGCGTAGCGTCCTGCCCTCGTAGGCGGTGCGGAACAGGCCGCGACGCTGCAATTCCGGGATCACCAGCTCGACGAAGTCGTCGAGCGCCGTCGGGAACCATGGCGGCAGGATGTTGAAGCCATCGGCGGCTTCGTTCTCGAACCATTCCTGCAGGGTATCGGCGATCTGCCCCGCCGTACCGACAATCGTGTAGTGGCCACGCGCCGACGCGATCCATTGGTAGAGCTGGCGAATGGTGAAGTTGTTCTCGTCGGCGATCTGGCGGATCAGCGCCTGGCGGCTCTTCATGCCCTCGGTCGGCGGCGCCGGCGGCAGCGGCCCGTCGAGGTCGTAGCCACGGAGATCGAGCGTTCCGCCGGTCAGGCCGTTGAGCAGGCCGATGCCGTCCTCCTCGACGATGAGCGAGGTCAGCCGTTCGTATTTCTCCCGCGCCTCGGCTTCCGTACGGCCGACGAAGGGCGAGACACCGGGCATGACCAGGATGTGGTCCGGGTTGCGGCCCAGGCCTCGGGCGCGGGCCTTGATATCGTGATAGAATTCCTGCGCCGTTTCGATGTGCTGGTGCGCCGTGAAGATCACCTCCGCAGTGGCGGCGGCAAGGCCCCTGCCATCATCGGACTGGCCGGCCTGCACGATGACGGGATGCCCCTGCGGCGAGCGCGAAATGTTGAGCGGGCCGCGGACCTTGAAATGCTCGCCGCGGTGATCCGTGTCGTGCAGCTTCGCCGGATCGAAAAAGACGCCCGTTTGCTTGTCGCGGATGAAGGTATCGTCCTCGAAACTGTCCCAGAGCTTCTTGACCACATCGACATGCTCGGCGGCGCGCCGGTAACGCTCGGCATGCGGAAGCTGCGTGTCGCGGTTGAAATTCTGGGCGGTCGGATCACCCGTGGTCGTCACCACGTTCCATCCGGCGCGACCGCCGGAAATGAGGTCGAGCGACGCGAACTTGCGCGCTGTCGTATAGGGTTCCTCATAGGTCGTCGACGAGGTGGCTATGAAACCGAGATGGGTGGTGAGTGGCGCCAGCGCCGAAAACAGGGTCACCGGTTCGAAGCCGGCAACACGGGCATTGCCGCCCTCTCGCGCGCCACCGAAGCCGATCGCCAGCCCGTCGGCAAGAAAGTAGGCATCGAACAGACCACGTTCGGCGGTCAGCGCCAGCTGCTTGTGAAACTCGAAACTGGTCGCCCCGTCGGCTGGCTGGTCGGGGTGGCGCCAGGCGGCAATATGCTGCCCGCCGCCGGGAAGAAAGGCTCCAAGCCGGATCTTGCGTGTCATCTCAATCCTCTCCTGTTCTCGCTTTAAACTCGAGGAGATCACCCTGCCGAGGGCGAAGCGCACAAGGCGCTCCGCAACACGCGGCGAACTCCGGCCACGACAGACAGGTTACATTATATATTAATTTTATAGAGAAAGAGGATTTCAACGAGACGTGCCGGGATTGAAATGTTTTTCGTCAGTTCGCCCGGTTTAGAGATCGATGACCGCTTCGCCGCCCTCAGGCGCAATCCGGCCGGAGCGAGAGTGCGCGGTTGATCCGGGAAAATATTCCACTTGGAATAGTTTTCGAGCCAAAGGTTTTCTTATCTCGACCAGAATACTCTATTTTTCGGGCACTTGCGGCGGCCATTGCCTAAAAATGTGGCCGCCGCCATACAATGAGAGTGAAAGACGTGTCCCAAGCAACCACCCAATCCTCACCAAAGCCGATCTATGCTTCCTTCGGGTTCCAAGTCCTGGCGGCCATGGTCATCGGCCTGCTGTTCGGCCTCATCGCCCGCAATATGGGCGTCGATGCCAGCGGCAATGCCAACTGGCTGACGGTCACCCTGCAGACGATCGGCTCGATCTTCGTCCAGCTTCTGCGTGCGCTCGTGCCGCCGCTCGTCTTTACCGCCATCGTCGCCTCGATCGCCAACCTGGCGACGCTGCAGAATGCCGCCAAGCTCGTGTGGCAGACGCTGCTCTGGTTCGCGATCACCTCTCTCATCGCCGTCGTCATCGCCATCGCACTCGGCCTGATCATTCAGCCGGGCATCGGTTCGGCCGTTTCGCAGGAAGCTGCCAAGGCTCCCTCCTATTCCGGCTCGTGGCTCGATTTCCTGAAGGGCCTCGTGCCCGCCAACATGCTCGGCCTTGAAGCCAGCACCAAGGTCACCGACACGGGTGCCACCACCGCGCTCAATTTCAACGTGCTGCAGATCCTCGTCGTTTCGATCGCCGTCGGCGCCGCGGCGCTGAAGGTGGGCGATGCTGCCAAGCCGTTCCTCGCCTTCAACCAGTCGCTTCTCGCGATCGTGCGCAAGGTCCTCTGGTGGGTTATCCGGCTGACGCCGATCGGCACGATCGGCCTGCTCGGTCGCGCCGTTGCCCAGTACGGCTGGGAAACGCTGGCGCAGCTCGGCTGGTACACCGCTGCCGTCTATATCGGCCTTGCGATCGTGCTCTTCGTCGTCTACCCGGCGCTGCTCGTCGGCCACGGCCTGAGGCCCTCGCGCTTCTTTGCCGGCGCCTGGCCGGCGATCCAGCTCGCCTTCGTTTCACGCTCCTCCGTCGGCACCCTGCCCGTTACCGAAACAGTGACCGAAAAGAGCCTCGGCGTGCCGCGCGAATATGCCGCCTTCGCCGTGCCGCTCGGCGCCACCACCAAGATGGACGGCTGCGCCGCGATCTACCCGGCCATCTCGGCGATCTTCATCGCGCAGTTCTTCGGCCTGCCGCTCGGCATCCAGGAATATGTGCTGATCGTCTTCGTCTCGGTGCTCGGCTCTGCCGCAACCGCCGGCCTCACCGGCGCGACTGTCATGCTGACGCTGACGCTTTCGACGCTCGGCCTGCCGCTCGAAGGCGTCGGCCTGCTGCTCGCCATCGACCCGATCCTCGACATGGGCCGCACGGCGGTTAACGTCGCCGGTCAGGCGCTCGTGCCGACGATCGTCGCCAAGCGCGAAGGCATTCTCGACGAGACCGTCTACAACGGCGACAAGGTGCTCGACGACCTGGAACCGCTTGGCGCCGCTGCCCGCGCTGCCTGACGGCGTGAAACGACGCATGCGGGCCGCAAGGTCCGCATGCCGTGTTATACTTCAGGCGTTCCGCCTGTTGAGGGATCGGCGATGTCGTCGACCAACTTTCATCTCGTCACCGAATGGACGATCGCCTCCCAGCTTGAAGACGTGTGGCGTGAACTCAGCACGCCGGAACGCTGGCCCGAGTGGTGGCCATCGGTGAAGCAGGTTACGCTGCTGAACGAGGGGGACGAACATGGTGTCGGCGCCGTCAGGCGCATGCGCTGGTCGACGGCACTCCCCTACGAACTGGTCTTCGACATGGAGACCACCAAAGTCGAGCCGCCTCTCTTCATCGAAGGCCGGGCCTTGGGCGAACTCGACGGCATCGGCCGCTGGACCCTGCAAGGCGAAGGCAGCGCTTGCCGCGTTCGCTATGACTGGATCGTGACAGTCACGAAGCCCTGGATGGTCCGTCTTTCCTTTATCCTCAGACCCGTCTTTCGCTGGAACCACGGGGTGGTGATGGAGCGCGGCCGCCGCGGTTCGAAGAGGCTGGCCTAAAGCAACGGCGGGCACATTCCGGAACGACGCGCAGACGGACGACTATTGCGCCAGGCGCGTGCCTCGTGCCTGATGATTTCGCCCAGGCGCTGGGCGCCCGGTCCCGCCGCATCTGGATCCGGATAAACCAGATACATGGCGCCCCAACGCCCGCCTTCGGACACCGCAGCAACCATCTAAAATCACTCCCTTGAACTATCCTATCCAGGGGGATAGGATATTGAGATGAGCGAGCACAGACACGACACCCATCCCGAGATCGTCAAGCGGCTGAAACGCGCGGAGGGGCACCTGAAGAGCGTCATCACCATGATCGAAGGCGGCCGCTCCTGCCTCGACATCGCCCAGCAACTCCACGCAGTGGAGAAGGCGATCAGCCAGGCGAAGCGAACCCTGATCCAGGATCACCTGGACCATTGCCTTGAAGACACGATCGGGGCGCTTCCGCACGAGCAGCGCCACTCCATCGACGAGTTCAAGGCGATCACGAAATACCTCTGAGCAGCAAATCCGCTGCCGCAAACCGCCACCGAGCGAGGCCCAATCATCATGCTGCAGATCCTCGCAAACCGCACCTATCGCCACCTGTTCCTGGCGCAGGTGATCGCGCTGATCGGAACCGGCCTCGCAACCGTCGCGCTTGGCCTTCTCGCCTATGATCTGGCCGGCGCCGAAGCGGGCGCGGTGCTCGGGACGGCGCTCGCGATCAAGATGATCGCCTATGTCGGCGTGGCGCCGATCGCCGCCGCCTTCGCCGAACGGCTTCCACGCCGTGCCATGCTCGTCAGCCTCGATCTGGTGCGCGCCGCCGTCGCGCTGTTCCTGCCGTTCGTGACCGAGATCTGGCAGGTCTATGGGCTGATCTTCGTGCTGCAGTCGGCCTCGGCCGCCTTTACCCCCACCTTCCAGGCGACCATTCCCGACGTGCTGCCGGATGAAAAGGAATACACGCGCGCCCTGTCGCTCTCGCGGCTTGCCTATGATCTCGAAAGCGTCGCAAGCCCGATGCTCGCCGCGGCACTGCTTACCGTCGTCAGTTTCCACGACCTGTTTGCCGGCACGGTGATCGGCTTCCTCGCCTCGGCCGCCTTCGTCGTGTCCGTCGCGCTGCCAAGCCCGAAGGCTGCGGAACGGCGCGGTATCTACGACCGCACGACACGGGGTCTGCGCATTTATCTCTCGACGCCACGGCTGCGCGGCCTGCTCGCGCTCAATCTCGCGGTCTCGGCGGCGGGTTCGATGGTCATCGTCAACACGGTGGTGCTGGTTCAGGCCGGCTTCGACCTTACCCAGACCGACACGGCGATCGCGCTTGCCGCCTTTGGCTGCGGCTCGATGATTGCCGCGCTGATGCTGCCGCGCCTGCTCGACAGGACGCCCGACCGTTTCGCAATGTTTTCCGGGGCGACGATCCTCGTCGCCGGCCTGTTCATCGGGCCCCTCGTTCCAAATTTCGCTTCTCTGCTGCCGCTGTGGCTCGCCATCGGTCTCGGCTACTCGCTGACCCAGACGCCGTCCGGCCGGTTGCTGCGCCGCTCCGCCCAGCCCGAAGACCGGCCGGCGCTCTTTGCAGCGCAGTTCGCCCTTTCGCATGCCTGCTGGCTGATCACCTATCCGCTGGCCGGCTGGCTCGGCGCTACCGCCGGGCTCGGCACGACCTTCATCGCGCTTGGCCTCATCGCCATCGGCGCCGTCGCCGCGGCCGCCCGGCTCTGGCCCGCGCCCGACCCGGACGAAATCGAACACACCCATCATGCGCTGGCGGGCGATCACCCCCATCTTGCCGGTGCGACGCGCGTCGGCAGCGGCCACCGCCACACCCATGTGTTCGTGATCGACAGCCATCACCCGGACTGGCCAGCCCAGCGGTAGGCAACGGCCGCTACTTGGAAGCGGTGCTGTTGCCGGTAAAAGACAGGATCGCCGCATCGGCGATCTCGGCGAAACGAGCACTTGGCCCTTCGGCGCCGCTGCTCTGCTGCGCGGCGCGCGCGCCATCGATCAGCAGCAGCAGCGTGTCGCCGAGCAGCTCTGCGTCGGCGATGCCGGCCCGGCGGCACAGCTCGACGACCCGGTCGCGCTGCGCATCCTTGAAGAGGCGGATCACCTCGCGGCCGGGGTGATCCTCATCGGTCAGCTGCACGGCGGCGCTCATCATTTCGCATTGGCACTTGTCCTCGCCGAGGTGCTCGGCGATACGCCGGACCCAGGCCCTGAGCTGACCGAGACCGTCGCCCGGGTGCTGGTCTTCCAGTTCGCGCCAGAAGCCATCCATCTCCATTCCCGCATGGCGCAGGCATTCGACGATCAGCTCGTCCTTCGAACTGAAGTGGCGGTAGAGCGTCATCTTGTTGCTCTCGGCAGCATCGGCAATCGCATCGACGCCGGTTCCGCGAATGCCGCGGCGGCGAAAGAGATCACGCGCCGCCTCGACGATGCGATCGCGCGGCGAACGACGGGATGGTTTGCAGAAATCCGTTGTCATCGCAGTGGCCCGGCGTGAACGGCGCGGAAAATCTTGACCCTTGACGCCCTGTCATTGGTCGATAACATGCGACGATGTTACCGACCAGTAACATTTTCGCCACCGTGGCAAATCGAGGAGCATCCGCTTGCGGCAAAGACCTCTTCCGGAAACGGCGGCGGTAACTGCAGAAAAATTTCATGCGCAGTGTCGGTGAGCGCGGTCGCCAGGCGTCTTTTAGCCAGAGCGCACACCGCAGAGACTTTTTAGATTCGATAACGCTCGTGATTTGGTCGTCGTGATTAGGACCGGATCGGCCCGTCATGATCTCGTGCTGGAGCCTTATGATGCGCATGCTGGATGGGCTGAAGGCTGGGGAGACCGTCGCTGACCGCAAGGTCCGCGCGGCGGGCGTGCCGGTGCCGAGTTTCCGCCACGCCGCCTGCTGCGATGGTGGCGCTCCCAAAGGATCGGCCCCATGATCGACTTCTTCATCCACCGGCCGATCTTCGCATCGGCGATCGCCATCATCATGACGCTCGCCGGCGGCATCTGCTATTTCCTGCTGCCGATTTCGCAATTTCCCGACGTCACGCCGCCGCAGATCGTCGTTGCCGCCAACTATCCGGGCGCCAGCGCCCAGGTGGTCGCCGACACGGTGACGACGCCGCTCGAACAGCAGATCAACGGCGTGCCCGGCATGCTCTACATGACCTCGACCAGCTCGAACGACGGCTCGTCGCGCATCATCATTTCCTTCGAGGTCGGCTATCCGATCGACGTCGCCGCGCTCGACGTGCAGAACCGCGTCTCGCAGGCCGCCTCCTCGCTTCCGGCCCTCGTCAACCAGACCGGCGTGACCATCGCCAAGCAGATCCCGAACTTCACCGTGCTCGTCAGCCTGGATTCGCCCGACAATTCGGTCGATTTCGCCGCGGTCAGCAACTACGCCTACCTGCAGATCCTCGATCCACTCAAACGCCTGCCGGGCGTTGGCGACGTCCAGCTTTTCGGCGAGCGCCGCTATTCGATGCGCGTCTGGCTCGATCCGGATCGCATGGCCAATCTCGGCATTACCGCCGTCGACGTCCAGAACGTCATTGCCGAGCAGAACATCCAGGTCGCCGGCGGCAAGATCGGGCAATCGCCGGCACCGGCCGGCACGCCCTTCGAGATGCAGATCAACGCGCTCGGACGCTTGAGCGACCCGTCCCAGTTCGGCGACATCGTGCTGCGCGCCGACCAGACGACGGGGGCAACGACGCGGCTGCGCGATGTGGCGCGCATCGAGCTCGGCGCGCTGCTCTATTCCTCGTCGGTCACCTTCAACGGCAAGGAAAGCGTCGTGCTTGCCGTCTTCCAGGCACCGGGCTCCAACGCGCTCGACCTGCAGGCCCGCGTGCAGGCGAAGATGGACGAGCTGTCGCAGCGCTTCCCCGCGGGCATCGCCTACCACATGTTCTACGACACCACGCGTTTCGTCTCGGCGGCGATGAAGGATGTCGTGTTCACGCTGCTCGAGGCGCTCGCCCTCGTCGTCTTCGTCGTCTTCATCTTCCTGCAAAACCTGCGCACGACGATCATCCCTACGATCGCCATTCCGGTTTCGTTGATCGCGACGCTGGTCGTCATGTATCTCTTCGGCTTCTCGCTCAACATGCTGAGCCTGCTCGGCATGGTGCTTGCCATCGGGCTTGTGGTCGACGACGCGATCGTCGTCGTCGAGAACGTCGAACGCCAGCTGGAGGCCGGGCTGCCGCCGCTCGAGGCCACCAAAAAGGCGATGCAGGAGGTGACCGGCCCGATCATCGCGACGACCGCGGTGCTGCTGGCCGTCTTCATCCCCGTCGCCTTCATTCCGGGCGTCGCCGGCAGCCTCTACAACCAGTTTGCGCTGACGGTCGCGATTTCCGTCGCTTTTTCCGCCTTCAACTCGCTGACCCTCAGTCCGGCGCTGAGCGCCGCGTTCCTACGCTATCGCGGCGAGCCGCGTTTTGCCCTCTTCCGCTGGTTCAACAGCGGTTTTCACGCCCTGTCGCACGGTTATGCGCGCAGCGTCGCCGGGCTCGTGCGCTGGCGCTGGGCGCTGTTTGCCGTCTTCCTCGCCGCGATCGCCTCGACATATGCGCTATGGCAGCGGATCCCCTCGACCTTCCTGCCGGTCGAGGACCAGGGCTATTTCTTCGTCGTCATCCAGTTGCCCGATGGTGCCTCGCTCGAACGCACCGAGGCGGTCGCGCGGCGATCCGAAGAGATCCTGCGCGGCACCGCCGGCGTCGATTTCGTCGGTTCGGTCGTCGGCTTCAACTTCCTGTCCTTCGCCGCCCAGTCAAACTCGGCCGTGCAATTCGCCGTATTGAAGCCATGGGACGAGCGGCCGCCCGAACAAGGCGCCTCGGCGCTGCGTGAAGCGGTGATGCCGCAACTGCTGCAGATCCCGGACGCGCTGGTGCTCGCCTTCGACCCGCCGTCGATCCAGGGGCTAGGTGCTACCGGTGGCTTCGAGTTCCAGGTGGAGGACCTTGCCGGCCGCAGCGCCGAGGCGCTGAACGACGCGACGCAGGCGCTGATCGCTGAGGCGCGCAAGCAGCCGGAAATCAATCCCTACCAGCTGTTCACCACCTTCAGCACCTCGAGCCCACAGTTCAACTATGACCTCGACCGCGACAAGGCGAAGCTGCTGGGCCTGAGCCTGCCGGATATCTTCAGCACACTGCAGATCTATTTCGGCTCGCTCTATGTCAACGACTTCAACATCTTCGGCCGCACCTTCCGCGTGACGCTGCAGGCCGATCAGGGCGCACGCGCCTCGGCCACCGATCTCTCTCGTCTCTACGTGCGCAACACTGAGGGGGAAATGGTGCCGCTCAATACGCTAGGAACCTTCAAGCCGACGGTCGGCCCGGAGACCATCACCCACTACAACAATTACCCCTCGGCGCTGATCAACGGTGCGGCAGCACCCGGCTTCAGCTCGAGCCAGGCGGTGGCGGCGATGGAGCGGGTGGCAAAAACGACGCTGCCCAGGGACTACACATTCGAGTGGACCGGCATTACTTATCAGGAGATCCGGGCAGGCTCGATCGCCGCGCTCGTCTTTGCGCTCGCCCTCGTCTTCTGCTTCCTGATCCTGGCCGCCCAGTATGAAAGCTGGTCGATGCCTTTCATGGTGCTGCTTTCAGTGCCGCTCGCGCTTTTGGGCGCGCTTTCGGCGCTCTGGCTGCGCGGTATGCAGATCGACGTCTATTCGCAGATCGGTTTCGTGATGCTGGTCGGACTTGCCGCCAAGAACGCCATCCTGATCGTCGAGTTCGCAAGACGCCGACGCGAGGAAGGGCTCGACGTCGTCGCAGCCGCCGCGGAAGCGGCGCGGCTCCGACTGCGGCCGATCCTGATGACGGCCTTTGCCTTCATTCTCGGCGTGCTGCCGCTGATGTATGCCAGGGGCGCAGGTGCTGCCAGCCGCCAGTCAATCGGCACCACCGTCTTCGGCGGCATGCTGGCGGCGACGATCCTCACACTCATTTTCGTCCCGGTCTTCTACGCGGTCATCGAAAAATGGCGCGAAGGCACGTCCTCGCAGCCGATCGGCCAGCGTCACGAGCCGGAGGCGGCGGAATAGGAATTGGAGCCTGACATGCGTGGTTCGAGACTGGTCCTTGCCGCAGCGGTCGTGGTCGCCGCCCTTGCTGCGGCCTATCACTACAAGAACGGCGGCTTCGAGCTGAAGGGCGGCGACGCCGGCGCGGCGGTGGGTCCGCCGCAACAGGCCATGCCCGTGCCGGTCGCCTCGGTCGTCAAGAAAACCATTCCGATCTATCTCGACTATTCGGCACGCACCGAAGCGATCCGCAACGTGACGCTCCGTGCCAAGATCACGGGCTATATCGAGTCGCAGGCGGTGCCCGACGGTTCGGATGTGAAGGAAGGTGATCTGCTCTATCGGATCGACCCGCGCGATTATCGGGCAGCGCTCGATCAGGCAAAGGCCCAGGTCGAGCGCGACCAGGCGTCGCTCGCCTATCTCCGCTCCAATCTCAACCGCGGCAACGAACTGGCCACGACGGGTTACCTCGACAAGGACAGCTTCGATCAGCGCCAGAGTGCTGTGCACCAGGCCGAAGCGGCACTGGAGATGTCGCGGGCGGCGGTGCGCACCGCCGAGATCAATTTCGACTACACCGAAATCCACGCGCCCTTTGCCGGCCGGCTCGGCCGCGACCAGGCGCCGGAGGGAACGCTTGTCAGCAACACCGCCGGGACACCGCTCAACAACCTCGTGCAGCTTTCGCCGATCTATGTCTCCTTCAACCCGAGCGAAACAGAACTCGCCGACATCCAGAAGGCCCGGGCGAAGGGGAAAGTGCAGGCGGAAGTGCTTCTGCCTGGCGACAAGGAACCGCGCTATCGCGGCGACCTCACCTTCATCAACAACACGGTCGAGGGAAATACCGGAACGGTGGTGGCGCGCGTGACGATCGACAATACTGATCTTTCCCTGCTGCCCGGCCAATATGTCCGCGTCCGGCTGAAGATCCGCGACGAGCCGAACGTGCTGATGGTGCCGGAAACGGCGCTGGGCTCGAGCCAGCTCGGCAAATACATCTATGTCGTCGGCAAGGGGGAAACGGTCGAGCAGCGGCTCGTCACCCTCGGGCCGACGAGCGGTGATCTCATCGGCCTGACCTCAGGCGTTGCGGAAGGCGACCAGGTGATCGCGGGAAACCTGCAGAAGATTTTCCCGGGCGCACCGGTCAAACCGATGCCGGCCGAGCAGGCGCAGAAATAGGCCGGTCGCCGGCCCGGCCTACGTCCTTTTCAGGATCGGGAAGACCATGCCGAACGTGATGACGGCAATGGCAACGACCTGAAGCAGCGTCGGAACTTCACCGAGAACGACGACCCCTGCCGCGGTCGTCGTTACCGGAACGCACGGCATGAACAGCGACGCAGGCTGCGGACCCAATTGACGGATGACATAGGTGTAGAGAACGCTCGCGAGCGCCCCGGCGAGAAAGCCTTGGATGACGAATTGCGTGGCAATTTCGGTGAAAGAGGCGGCAGCGAGCCCGCTGGGCGCCAGAATGTGCAGCAAGGGCAACGGAAGACAGGAGAAGAACACCACTGCGATCGTCGCCGTCACGGCATCGACGGACCATAGCCGCACCAGCACCGCAAAGGTGGCAAACATCAACCCCGAAACGGCGAACAACAGATCACCGCGCAATGTCCCGGCGTCGGCGACGCCCGATTGGAGCACGAACAGCAAAAGGCCGGCAATGACCGTGGCAACGCCAGCAAGACGCGTGCCGGAGGCCTTGTCCTTGAAGACGAGACGGGAAAACAGGAACGAGAAGAAGACGATTACGGCGGGAGAGAGTGCTGCCGCATGGGCGACCGGTGCCAGCGAAAGTCCCTGGTTGATGATGAGCGGATAGGGCAGCCCCGTCAGCAGCGCCAGCACGGTTGCCTTGCGCCAGCCAAGCTGCATCAACTTCGGCAAGCCGACGCTGAGGAACACCGGCAGGAAGGCCAGGGCGGCGCCAGAGAACCGCAAGGTGACGATGTCGGCGGCGGTCAGATGCTCGCGCAGACTGAACCGGGCGGCCACGAACTGTAAGGTGGTGATTGCGACGACCGCCACCCCTGCCCATATCGCCAGCCGCCGGCTGCGGTCGCCCTCCCCCATCGTGACACTTTGCACGCCCGTCTCTCCACATTGCGGAAGCCTTATCCGGCGGCTTCGACAGAAGCACCGTATTGCGCGAACGGCCGCGTCAAAATACACTGATTTCAATGAATCTAAGCGATTATCACTCTTTCATGGACCAAATAGCGTGAAGAACGAAATTGCAGGCCTCGACACCATCGATCGCACCTTGTTGAGATTGCTGCAGGAAGATGGCCGGCGGACCACACTGGAGCTGGCCGAGCGTGTCGGCCTGTCGCCAACGGGCACGAGCCAGCGCGTGAAGCGCCTCTTCCGCGAGGGTTACGTGAAGGCCGTGCGAGCGATCCTCGATCCGAAGAAGATCGGCCGGGGCACCGTCGTCTTCATCCAGGTGCGCCTCGACCATACCGCCCCGCATATCTTCGAGCGCTTCTCTGACGCGGTTGCAAAGGCGCCGGAAGTTCTGGAATGCCACATGGTGATCGGCGGCTTCGACTATCTGGTGAAGGCGCGCATTGCCGACATGTCGCTGTTCCAGGATTTTCTCGAACGGGTGATTTTGCCCCTGCCCGGCGTCAGGGAGACGCACACCTACGCCTCGGTCGGCGACGTCAAGCCGGACGCGCTGCTGCCGATCTGATGCTCAGGCGGGCTCCGGCCACGGCCAGGTTCGCCCCCGGCAAAGCGGCGCAACCTCAAATCGGACGTGAAGTAGCAGGCCGCGGCGAGTCATTGGGGTGCCGGGCGTTATTATTCCTCGAGCGACTGGCGACCTAACGCGCACGGGCCGCCAATCCCTTCGTCACAGGGTGCAATCTTCGCCCGGCAACGCTGCCCGGAAACCCAGGAGCACGCCGAGCGTCGAGCGTTTTTCGACGAGATCCGCGAGCGTGTACTTGTCGAAGACCGCGGCGAAGGCGGCCGTCGCTTCCGAAAGGACGGACGGCAGGCTGCAGGCCGGAGCGATGCGGCAACCTCGGCAATCGATCAGATCGGACAACTCCTCCGTGTGCCGGAGGAGAGCGCCGAGATTGATTTCGTTCGCAGCCCTAGCGAGCCTGATACCGCCGTTCCGGCCGCGTACAGCCTCCAGAAACCCCGCATTCGCGAGGTCTTGAACCACTTTCATCATATGGTTCTGCGAGACCGAGAAGGTATCGGATATCTCCCGGATGGAGCTGAGCCCAGTGGGCTGGGAGCCCAGATAGATCATCAGGCGCATCGCATAGTCGGTGTATTTCGTGAGCCTCATCGCGGCATCTGCGTCAAAAAGTCCGTTCAAAAAACATGCATTTGATTAGCATCTTTGATCGCAAGCGAATAGATGCATTTCAGATACATCTTTAAGGGTCATTTGCGATGAACGCGCGAACGGTAGCCGGAGCCGAGATCAGGATGATCGTCGAATGCTTCCAGGGCGAAGTCCGCATTAACAGGATTTTGAGCGCGGGATTCGCGGCCGCGAGAGATTGGGACACAGTTCCCGATCACCGGGCCCGGTGAATTGCCGGCTGCATTTCCAGGATCACCAACCTGCCCCCACTGATACGTCCCACCGAAAGGAAAAATCATGCCGAAACCACTCTCCCCCGAGACTGTCCAGATCGTGAAAGCCAGCGCTCCGGCGCTCGCGGCCCACGGAACGGAAATCACGAAGAGCATGTATGCCCGCCTCTTCCGTGACGATCATATCCGCGCGCTGTTCAACCACGCCAATCAGGGCGAAGGCGGTTCACAGGTCAACGCGCTTGCCGCCGCCATTCTCGCCTATGCGCAGAACATCGATAATCTCGGCGTGCTTGGCCCGGTGGTCGAACGGATCGCCCACAAGCACATCGGCTACCATATCCTTCCGGAGCACTATCCCTTTGTAGCCAAGGCTCTTCTCGCCGCCGTCGAGGATGTGCTCGGAAGTGCTGCAACCCCTGAGCTCCTGAACGCATGGGGCGAGGCCTATTGGTTCCTGGCCGATATTCTCAAGGAGCGCGAAACCGCCATACGCGGCGAACTGATGGAGCGCTCGGGCGGTTGGAACGGCTGGAGAGATTTCGTCATCGCCTCAAAAGTTCGCGAGAGCGACGTCGTCACCTCGTTTATCCTGAAACCCAAGGACGGCGGTCGCGTTGTTCGCCACAGACCCGGCCAATATCTGACGTTTCGCTTCCAACTGGACAATGGCCTGGAGATGAAGCGCAACTACTCGATCTCCAGCGGCCCAAACGACAGCTTCTACCGCATCTCGGTAAAGCGCGAGGCGCAGGGGCAAGGCGGATCGCGATATCTCCACGATCAGGCGACCGTCGGCACGGTCTTGAGCGCGACCCCGCCGGCCGGCGACTTCTTCCTCCCCGAAGCGCCGGAAGCACCTGTTGTATTGCTGTCGGGTGGCGTCGGCCTGACCCCCATGGTCAGCATTCTCGAGACGATCGCCGAGGAACATCCGAACCTCGAGGCGCACTTCGTCCACGGCGCGCTGAACAGCGGCACGCATGCCATGGATCGGCATGTTCGCGAACTCGCCGACGCGCATGGCAAGATCACGATCAGCAGCTTCTATAGCGCGCCGGCAAACGGGGATGCCGTGGGGCTGTCGCACGACTTCGATGGCTTCATTACGGCGGAATGGCTTCGCGAGCACACGCCCATCGCCAATGCCGAATTCTATCTCTGTGGTCCCAAACCGTTCCTTCGTGCGCTCGTCCCGGCTCTTGCCAGGGAAGGCGTTTCCAGCGAGCGGGTCCACTATGAGTTCTTCGGCCCAGCCGACGAACTCATTGCAGCCTGAAACGCCTTCAGTCGGCACTTTCACGGACCGTGGAAGAGCTTGATCTCCTCATTGCCGCGGCGCTGCCTTCGCGCCGCGGCAAGCCGACCTGAGCCGAGGATTGCGGCAGTCCCGCCTGTGCGTAAACGCCATCCGAAAGATCGCCCTTGCTTTCGGACCCGCCATGCTGCATTGCAAAAAGAGCCGACACGGCAGGTCAAGCTTGGTCAGAATGCGGTCGTGGCATGCAGCACAGCAGACTAAACGTCCTGGTCATCGACGAGAATCGCATCCGCGCCGCCATCATCGAGGACGGGCTGCGCGACGCGGGCTATGACCATGTCACCGTCATCGACAATATGCACGGCCTGGCGCGACGCATCGCGGACCTCAATCCCGACGTCATCGTGATTGATCTCGAAAACCCGAACCGCGACATGCTGGAAAGCATCTTCCAGCTTTCGCGCGCGGTGAAGCGCCCGATCGCGATGTTCGTCGACAAGTCCGACGAGGCCTCCATCGAGGCGGCTGTCGAGGCCGGGGTCTCGGCCTATATCGTCGACGGTCTGAAGCAGGAACGGGTGCGCCCCATCCTGAAGATGGCGATCAGCCGCTTCAACGCATTCTCCCGCCTCAACCGCGAGCTGGAAGAAACCCGCGGCGAGTTGGAAAACCGCAAGGTGATCGACCGCGCCAAGGGCCTCCTGATGCGCTCGCGCGGGCTCTCCGAGGAAGAGGCCTATGCGCTGCTGCGCCGCACGGCGATGAACCAGAACCGCAAGATCGTCGACATCGCCCAAAGCCTCGTCACGGCGGCAAGCCTGCTCGATCCGGGAGGAAAGGAATGACGACGCGCCACGCCATCACCGCCGGTTTTGTGCCGCTCCTCGACAGCGCCTTGCTCGTTGTCGCCCGCGAGATGGGCTTTGCTGAAGAACAGGGGATCGACCTGACCCTGCTGCGTGAGCGCTCCTGGGCGAGCATCCGCGATCGGCTTGCGGTTCGCCATGTCGATGTGGCGCATATTCTCGGTCCCATGCCGATCGCCGGCAATCTCGGCCTCAATGTGCCTGCCCCTGAAATGATCGTGCCGATGTCGCTGGGTCTCGGCGGCAATGCGGTGACGGTGTCTCCGGCGCTCTGGCAAAGGATGGCGGAAAACGGCGCGACCACGGATCTCGATGCGCGCGCGAACGGTGCAGCCCTGCGCAAGGCGATCGATGCGCAGGCGGGCGCTCCGCTGCGTTTTGCCGTCGTGCATCCCTATTCCGGGCACAATTACGAACTGCGCTACTGGCTGGCGGCGAGCGGCATCGATCCGGACCGTGATATCGAGATCGTCGTGCTGCCGCCACCCGATATGGGCGATGCGCTCGCCGAAGGCGTGATCGACGGCTATTGCGCCGGCGAGCCCTGGAACACCTTCGGCGTGCTTCGCCGCGGCGCACATCTCGCCACCGTCAAGGCGGCGATCTGGCGGTCGAGCCCCGAGAAGGTGCTTGGCGTCAACGCACAGTGGGGGGAGGCCAACCCGGAGGCGATGGCCGCCCTGCTCGTGGCGCTTCATCAGGCGTCAATTTGGTGCGCCCGCCCGGATAACCACGAGGCACTCGCGACCCTTCTGGCAAAGCCTGCCTATGTGGGGCGCGACGCCGAACTGCTTCTTCCCGCCCTCAAAGGCACGCTGCCGGTCGGCGGCGGTGAGGTCCGGGTGGTCAGAGATTTCTTCGTTCCGAATGCCAAGGCGGCGACCTTCCCCTGGAAGAGCCATGCCCTCTGGTTCTACACCCAGATGGTGCGCTGGCGGCAGATCGAGCATACGGCAGAGCGCCAGCGTATCGCCGCGGAAACCTACCGGCCGGACATCTACCGCGCCGCATTGAAGCACCTTGGTATCGCCATGCCGTCGGCAAGCGCCAAGGTGGAAGGCGCCTTGACCGTCGAAACCCCAGTCGGCTCATCGGGCGCGCTGACGCTCGGGCCGGATGGTTTCTTCGATGGCGGACGCTTCGATCCCGACGACCTCGATGCCTACATCGCTGCCCAGTCTGCAGGCTGAATGCGCGACGCCTAATTTATGCGCATTGCACAAAAAATGGCTTCGCACTGCACCAAGGAATGTCACCCACCGGGATGACGCCAGGCCGACGATTTCACTTTTTCTTTTAGATCAATAGCTTGCCAAAACTGGCACGCTGATTGCTTTTATATTCTCAGGCCCTCGGGCCAAGAGATCGGTGTCCAACGACGGGCGCCCTACCAGCAAAGCCGCTGATCAGGACTGCGCACACGGGGCGAACCGTGTCGGGCATACCTGGCCAGCGGCTTTTTGTTTTTCACCCCCAAGATGGAGCGGCACGACCTTGTCGGGCCTCGGAGAAGCCATGTCTGAGAACAAGCAGCCATTATCCGCCAGCGAACCCGCCACGGCTTTGTGGATGTCCACTTTTGCCTTCACGATCTGTTTCGCCGTCTGGACGATCTTCGCCATCATCGGCATCCGCATCAAGCAGGACCTCGCGCTCACCGAAGCGCAGTTCGGCCTGCTGGTCGGCACGCCCATCCTCACCGGTTCACTGGTGCGCATCCTGCTCGGCGTCTGGACCGGGCGCTACGGCGGGCGCCTCGTCTATACGCTGACGATGCTGGCCGCAGCCCTTGCGACCTTTCTGCTCACCTACGCCACCACCTATCCGCAGATGCTGCTGGCCGGCCTCGGCATCGGTCTTGCCGGCGGCTCTTTCGCGGTCGGCGTCGCCTATGTCTCGCCCTTCTTTCCGCCGGAAAAGCAGGGGACGGCGCTTGGCATCTTCGGCGCTGGCAATGTCGGCGCGGCGGTGACGAAATTTCTGGCGCCCTTCGTCCTCATTGCCTGGGGCTGGCAGACGGTTGCCGAGATCTGGGCGGCCGCACTCGTCGTCACGGCACTCGTCTTCTGGTTCACGACAAGCGACGATCCGGCCTTCCGCAGCCGCCGCGAGCGCCAGCTGCCAAAGCGCAGCCTGCTCCAGGAGTTCGCACCGCTGAAGAACGCCCAGGTCTGGCGTTTCTCGCTCTACTATTTCTTCGCCTTCGGCGGTTTCGTCGCCCTCTCGCTCTGGCTGCCGCGTTATCTCGTCGGCGTCTACGGCTTCGATATCGCCGTGGCGGGCATGGTCGCAGCCGCCTACTCCATCCCCGGCAGCGTCTTCCGTGCCTTCGGCGGCGTGCTTTCCGACCGCAAGGGCGCGCGTAGCGTCATGTACTGGATGCTCGGCATCTCGGCGGTGGCAACACTGATCCTGTCGCTGCCGGCCGCCGGCGAGGGCCACGGCTTCGGCATTACGCCTGCCGTCTTCATCGTCACGGTCTTCGTGCTCGGCTTCGTCATGAGCCTTGGCAAGGCCGCCGTCTACAAGCACATCCCGGCCTATTACCCGGAAAACGTCGGGGCGGTCGGCGGCATCGTCGGCATGGTCGGCGGGCTCGGGGGCTTCGTGCTGCCGATCGCCTTCGGCCTGCTCAAGGATGCGACCGGCCTGTGGTCGAGCTGCTTCCTTCTTCTCTTTGCCGTCGTCGTCGCATCGCTCCTGTGGATGCATCTTTCGATCCGCCAGATGGAACGCCGCGCGCTCACCCTGCCGACGGCTGCTGCCGCGTAAACAGACAAGGACAGACCATGACCGAGAAACTCGTCATCATCGGCAATGGCATGGCGCCGGGGCGCATGCTGGAGCACCTGCTGGAAAAGGCGCCCGGGCGCTACGACGTGACCATTTTCAACGCCGAACCACGCGTCAACTACGACCGCATCATGCTGTCGCCGGTGCTGTCGGGCGAAAAGGAATACGAAGAGATCATCATCCACGGCGACGGCTGGTACATCAAACACGGCATCACGCTTTACAAGGGTCATCGCATCGTCGCGATCGACCGCGATGCCCAAACCGTGACCTCCGACCATGGCGTGACCGAGAGCTATGACAAGCTGGTGATCGCGACCGGTTCGGTGCCCTTCATCCTGCCGGTGCCCGGCAAAGACCTGCCCGGCGTCATCACCTATCGCGATCTCGATGACGTGCAGGCCATGCTGCTCGCCGCCCAGTCGCGCGAAAAGGCCGTCGTCATCGGCGGCGGCCTGCTCGGCCTTGAAGCGGCCGCCGGCCTTGCCGGTCGCGGCATGGACGTCACCGTTCTTCACGTGATGCCGACGCTGATGGACCGCCAGCTCGACCCGGCCGCCGGCTATCTCCTTGAGAAGGAGCTGGAAGGCCGCGGTATCAAGATTATCTGCAAGGCCAACACCAAGGCGATCGTCGGCAACGGCAGGGTCGAAGGCATCGAGCTCGACGACGGCCGCATCATTCCGGCGACGCTCGTCGTCATGGCCGTCGGCATTCGGCCGAGTGTCGGCCTTGCGAAGGAGGCCGGCCTTGCGATCAACCGCGGCATCGTCGTCGACCAGGGCATGCAGACCTCCGATGGCCGCATCTGGGCGCTCGGCGAATGTGCGGAAGTGGGCGGCATGGTCTATGGCCTCGTCGCGCCGCTTTACGAGATGGCCCGTGTCGCCGCCTCGCATCTGGCTGGCGACCGCTCCGCCGCCTTTGTCCATTCCGACACGCCGACCAAGCTCAAGGTCACCGGCATCGAACTTTTCTCGCTCGGCGACTTTGCCGATGGCGACGACCGCGAGGAGATCGTCCTGCGCGACGCCACGGCCGGCGTCTACAAGCGGCTGGTGCTGAAGGGCAACCGCATCATCGGCACCGTGCTCTATGGCGAAACATCCGACGGCGCCTGGTTCAACGATCTGAAGAAGAAGGAGACCGACGTCTCCGAGATGCGCCAGACCCTGATCTTCGGCCAAGCCTTCCAGGGAGGCGCTCCGCTGGACCCTATGGCGGCCGTTGCAGCCTTGCCGGATGATGCGGAAATCTGCGGCTGCAACGGCGTTTGCAAGGGTAAGATCGTTTCCACGATTGCCGACAAGGGCCTGACGTCGCTCGACGAGGTGCGCGCCCATACCAAGGCATCGGCCTCCTGCGGCTCCTGTACCGGCCTTGTCGAACAGCTGATGACGCTGACGCTCGGCGAGAGCTACAGTCCGGCCGCCGTCCAGCCGATGTGCGGCTGCACCGATCTCGGCCACGACGACGTACGTCGCCTGATCAAGGCCAAGGGCCTGAAGACCATTCCCGCGGTCATGCAAGAGCTGGAATGGAAGACCTCCTGCGGCTGCGCCAAGTGCCGCCCGGCGCTCAACTACTACCTCGTCTGCGATTTCCCGGACGAATATGCCGACGACTACCAGTCGCGCTTCATCAACGAGCGCGTTCACGCCAACATCCAGAAGGACGGCACCTATTCCGTCGTGCCGCGCATGTGGGGTGGGGTCACCAATTCCGGCGAGCTGCGGGCCATCGCCGACGTGGTCGACAAGTTCGAAATCCCGCTCGTGAAGGTGACCGGCGGCCAGCGCATCGACCTGCTCGGTATCGAAAAGGAAGATCTACCGGCCGTTTGGGCCGATCTCGGCAAGGCCGGTTTCATCTCGGGCCAGGCCTATGCCAAGGGTCTGCGCACGGTGAAGACCTGCGTCGGCTCGGACTGGTGCCGCTTCGGCACGCAGGATTCCACCGGGCTTGGCATCCGCATCGAAAAGTTCATGTGGGGTTCCTGGACGCCCGCCAAGCTGAAGATGGCGGTCTCCGGCTGTCCGCGCAATTGCGCGGAGGCCACCTGCAAGGACATCGGCGTCATCTGCGTCGACTCGGGCTTTGAGATCCATTTCGCCGGTGCTGCCGGGCTCGACATCAAGGGCACCGAGGTCCTGGGCCTGGTGAAAAGCGAGGACGAGGCGCTGGAACACATCGTGGCGCTGACGCAAATGTACCGCGAGCAGGCCCGCTATCTCGAGCGCATCTACAAGTGGGCGAAACGCGTCGGGCTGGACGAGATCCGCCGCCAGATCATGGACGATACGGACAAGCGCAAGGCCTACTACGACCGCTTCGTCTTCAGCCAGAAATTCGCCCAGGTCGACCCCTGGTCAGAGCGCGTCTCCGGCAAGGACAAACACGAGTTCCGGCCGATGGCGACGGTCGGCTTCCCCCAAGCTGCGGAGTGAGATGATGAACATGACCTGGCACCCGATCGGCGACATCTCGGACATTCCGCTGCGAGGCGCGCGCTGCGTGAAGACGCCTCAGGGCAAGATCGCCGTCTTCCGCACAGCCGAAAACGAAGTCTTCGCCATCGAGGACCATTGCCCGCACAAGGGCGGGCCGCTGTCACAAGGCATCGTCCACGCGAAGGCGGTCACCTGCCCCTTGCACAATTGGGCGATCTCGCTCGAAACCGGCAAGGCGCTCGGGGCCGACGAAGGCGCGGTGCGCACCATTCCGGTGCGTATTGACGGCGGCGCGCTGTTCATTGCGCTCGAAAGCCTGCTGATTGCGGCGGAATGACCATGGAAAAGGAGGTCAAGACCACCTGTCCCTATTGCGGCGTCGGCTGCGGGGTCATCGCGACGGTCGATGACAACGGCGCCGTCGCCGTGCGCGGCGATGCCGACCATCCCGCCAATTTCGGCAGGCTGTGCTCCAAGGGGTCCGCACTCGCCGAGACCCTCGACCTCGACGGTCGGCTGCTGCATCCGGAGATCGACGGATGCCAGGCTGGCTGGGACGAAGCGCTCGACCTCGTCGCCGCACGCTTTGCGGAAACGATTGCCGAACACGGCCCGGATTCGGTCGCCTTCTACGTCTCCGGCCAGTTGCTCACCGAAGACTACTACGTCGCCAACAAGCTGATGAAGGGTTTTGTCGGTTCCGCCAACATCGATACCAATTCACGTCTCTGCATGTCCTCGTCGGTTGCCGGTCATCGCCGTGCCTTCGGTTCGGATACGGTACCCGGGACCTATGAGGATCTGGAGCTGGCCGATCTGGTCGTACTCACCGGATCGAACCTTGCCTGGTGCCACCCCGTCCTCTACCAGCGCCTTGCCGCCGCCAAGGCGAAACGGCCGGGCCTCAAAATCGTTCTCATCGATCCGCGCCGCACCATGACGGCCGATATCGCAGACCTGCATCTCGCGATCCGGCCCGACGCCGATGTGGCGCTCTTCGTCGGGCTGTTCTCACATCTGGTTTCCAGCAATGCCGTCGACCAGAACTATGTCGCGGCGCATACGGCCGGCTTCGGTGATACCTTGCTCGCAGCGGGCGGTGTTTCGTTCGACGACGTGCTCGAGCGGACCGGTCTTCCGGCGATGCAGTTGCGCGAATTCTACCGGCTGTTTTCGACAACCGAGAAGGTCGTGACCTGCTACAGCCAAGGCGTCAACCAGTCGTCTTCGGGCACCGACAAGGTCAACGCGATCCTCAACTGTCACCTTGCGACCGGCCGCATCGGCCGGCCGGGCATGGGGCCGTTCTCGCTGACGGGGCAGCCGAATGCGATGGGCGGCCGCGAGGTCGGCGGGCTTGCGAACATGCTCGCCGCACACATGGCGATCGAAGATGCCGGTGATCGCGATCGCGTCCAGCGCTTCTGGCGTTCGCCAAAGATTGCCGAAAAGCCGGGGCTCAAGGCCGTCGATCTCTTTCGGGCGGTGGCAGACGGTCGCGTCAAGGCGCTCTGGATCATGGCAACGAACCCCGTCGTCTCGATGCCGGATGCCGACGCCGTCGAGGCCGCGATCAGGGCCTGTCCCTTCGTCGTGGTTTCCGACATCCTGAAAGAAACTGATACCGCCCGCCACGCGCATGTGCTGCTGCCGTCGCTCGGTTGGGGGGAAAAGAGCGGCACGGTCACCAATTCCGAACGCCGCATCTCGCGCCAGCGGGCGTTCCTCGCCGCACCGGGAGAAGCCCGGGCGGACTGGTGGCAACTGGCCGAGGTCGGTCGCCGCCTGGGCCATACCGATGCTTTCGCCTACGAAGCGCCCGCCGCGATCTTCCGCGAACATGCCGCGCTCTCGGCCTTCGAAAATGCCGGCAGCCGCGATTTCGACATTGGCGCCTATGCCGATCTTGCGCTTGAGGACTACGACGGGCTGACGCCCTTCCAGTGGCCCCAACGGGAAGGCCAGAAGCGCGCCGAAAGCCGTTTCTTTGCGGCGGGCAACTTCTATCACGCTGACGGCAGAGGCCGGTTCGTGGCCGTTCGCCCGGCAGAGACCGACCGCACCAATGCCGATTACCCGTTCACGCTCAACACCGGCCGCATTCGCGACCAGTGGCACACGATGACCCGCACAGGCAAAAGCGCGCGCCTCTCGGCCCATATCGCCGAACCGTTTGCGGAACTGCACCCGCGTGATGCGATGGAGATCGGCGTCGGCAACGCCGACCTTATCGAGATCGAAAGCCCTGAGGGCAAGGCGTTCGTACGTGCCCTCATCACCGACCGCCAGGCGCGCGGCAGCATCTTCGCGCCGATGCACTGGAACGACCAGTTTGCGGCGAAGGCACGCATCGATGTCCTCGTGCCGCCGATCACCGATCGTCTTTCCGGCCAGCCGGCATCGAAGAACATTGCGGTCGCCGCGCGAAAGTTCAAGGCGACGCACTACGCCTTCGCTGTCTCGCTGGCAAAGCCGGTCGATCCGGATGCTGCCTATTGGGCGCTGGCGAAGGCGGCTGGCGGCTGGCGATTGGAACTGGCTTTTGCCGAGCCGGTGGACGACTGGGCCGGCTGGTGCCGCCGCGTTCTTGCGATCCCGCAAGGGGTAGAGCCGCTCGGCTATGCGGATGCACAGACCGGCGACATCAGGCTCGCCTTCTTCGATGGTCCGCAGCTTCTCGCGGCCTTCTTCCTCGCGCGCGAACCGGTCGCCGTCGCGCGCAACTGGGCGATCGCACAACTCGGCGCTGACCACGCCAATCTGCGCAAGCGCTTCGCGCTCGTCGCGGGCCGTCCGGGGGCGGACAAGCCGGATCCCGGCGCCACCGTCTGCTCCTGCTTCGGTGTTGGCGTCAACCAGATCGTCGCGGCCGTACGCGGCGGTTGCCACAGCGTCGAGACCGTCGGCGTGGCGCTCAATGCCGGAACCAATTGCGGCTCCTGCCGCGCCGAAATCAGGGGGATCATCGATGGATGTCTTGCAGCAGCCGCAGAGTGACGGACCCGCCCGCATGGAGGCGCTCGCCAAGCTGCCCGTCTTCTGGGCGCTGGAGGGGCGGCGCGTCGTGGTGGCCGGTGCAACGGACGGAGCGATGTGGAAGGCCGAGCTTCTGGCCGCCTGCGGCGCTCGCGTCGACCTTTACGCTGAAGGGAACGACGAGGCGCTCGCGGCATTTGCCGGCCGTACCCCGCAACACCCCACCGCCAGCGTCACGCTAAACCGCCGGCACTGGGCGCCCGCCGATCTTGACGGTGCCGCGCTCGCCGTCGGCGATTGCGAGGACCAGGCGGAGGCGCGGGCATTCTTCGCCGCCGCCCGCGCGGCGGGCGTTCCGGTCAACGTCATCGACCAGCCGGACTTCTGCGAGTTCCAGTTCGGCTCGATCGTCAACCGCTCGCCCGTCATCGTTGCAATCTCGACCGATGGCGCCGCCCCGATCCTCGCCCAGACGATCCGCCGCAAGATCGAGACGCTGCTGCCGAAAAGCCTGAAGGCCTGGGCAGCGCTGGCCCAGTCTCTTCGTGGAGCGGTGAACCGCCGGATCGAACCCGGTCCCCGGCGCCGCCTCTTCTGGGAACGTTTTGCCGATCGCGTCTTTTCGACCATGGATACGCCGGAGGAGGGCGTAGGCGGGGTGCTTTTTGCTGATGCCGAAAGGCTCGCGGGAGCCCCCGCCATCGGTCACGTGACTTTGGTCGGCGCGGGACCGGGCGATGCCGAACTCCTGACGCTGAAGGCCGTGCGCGCGCTGCAAGCGGCCGATGTCATCCTTTTCGACGACCTCGTTTCTTCAGACGTGCTCGAACTCGCCCGGCGGGAGGCAAAGCGCATGCTGGTCGGAAAGCGCGGCGGCCGCGAAAGCTGCCGGCAGGAAGACATCAACGCCATGATGGTCAAGCTCGCCAAGGCTGGGAAACGCGTGGTGCGGCTGAAATCCGGCGACCCCATGGTTTTCGGCCGGGCCGGCGAGGAAATCGCCCATCTCGACCGCGAGAACATTCCCGTCTACGTTATCCCCGGCATCACTGCCGCAAGCGCCATGGCCTCCCGTCTCGGTCTGTCGCTGACCCATCGCGACTATGCCCAGTCGCTTCGGCTGGTGACCGGTCATTCCCGCCACGGCGGCCTGCCCGATGATGTCGACTGGACAGGCCTTGCCGATCCGCGCAGCACGGCGGTCTTTTACATGGGTGGCCGAACGGCGGGGCTGATTGCCGAAAAGCTTATCGGCGAAGGCCGTTCACCTGAAACACCGGCCGTGATTATGAGCGATGTCAGCCGTCCGACGGAACGCAGCTGGCGAGGCATGCTCGCCACAATCCCGGAGGGCATAGGGGAGATCGGCTACGACAACCCGGTCCTCATCGCTGTCGGCGACGTGTTTTCGGCCCGAGACAAGCAGGCCGTATCGATCGAGCGCACTCTCGCCGGAGCATGCTGATGGGCATGTCCCTGGTGTTCATCGTTCTCGCCATCGGCCTCAGCTGGCCGCGTTTCAGGCTCATCTTCCTGGCTCAATCGAACGCTGCGCTGGCCGCAGCGCCCCTCACCATGGTTGCGAGTGCCGTGAACCTCTGCGCCATCGGCCTCGCTGTTGCAGAGCACGGTCTGCTTTTCGGCGGATTGCTCATCGCCGGCGGTATGTTCTTCGCGAAAATAATGCAAGCCGTGCCTTCAACGCCGGGCATCTTGGCTTCAGCCCTGTGCCTTGCCGCCTACATCGAAATGACGATGACGGTCGTAGCGTGACAAGCTCAATGCTGCCCCCGTACGAAAAGGCAGCGGCTCGCTGACGCACCAAGGGATATTCGAGGGCATCGCCTCGTATCGACGTCCCGAATATCCCAAGGTCGCCACCGTAGGCTGGTTCTAAGCGCGCAGGCAGATCACGGCCATCCCCCAATTGAGGAATGAATGCCTGTACCGAACAAGTAAAGCCGCTGCGCCGCGGCCGACATCAGTCGACTGCCGTTTCCGATCCATCGCCGCTTTCGTCGAGTACGACCGTCTCGCCGAGCGGGGTCGCTGCAATTGACCTGATCTCTTGGGCGAGCGACGCCAGCTTGCGCGCAATCTCCTGCAATTCGGCGGTCGAGCCGGTGGCCTCGCAGGTATTTTCAACGCTCCGTTCGTCCATGTGCTCTTCCTCTTTCGAGTGGACGCAGGAGCGGAGCATATTTCTAATCTACTATATAAGGCCACAAGCCGTCGCGCGTTCTTCGTGCGGCGCACAGCCAGAGGTATAGGCCGATCGATAAGCCGGCGATCACCCGCGACAGATCTCGATCCAGGGCCGATTGGCCTTACCTGCAGCAATCAAGCCCATCGGCGATCTCGCAGGTCATCAAAACCTTGGAAGAGTGACATTCCGACGTTGCAGGAGGGAAAACTCGGCGACGTCAGGGTTTCCATCTGGATGCTAAATTGCTAGTTCTTTCTTTGTTCCTGCCCGTCTCTTGGATGCAAATCGATGCGGGCAGTGACTGAGTGCGACGAAAACGAACGGGAACGCATGAGCGCCGCCTATCTCGAAAAACTCAATGACCGCCAGCGTGAGGCGGTCGAGCACGGTATCGGCTTGCCGGAAGGACAGGTCGGCGGCCCGCTTCTCATCATCGCCGGTGCCGGCTCCGGCAAGACGAATACGCTCGCCCACCGCGTCGCGCATCTCATCGTCAACGGTGCCGATCCGCGCCGCATTCTGCTGATGACCTTTTCTCGACGCGCAGCAGCCGAGATGACCCGCCGGGTCGCGCGCATCTGCCGCCAGGTCCTTGGCGACAACGCTGCAGTCATGACGGACGCGCTCTCCTGGGCCGGCACCTTCCATGGCATCGGCGCCCGGATCCTGCGCATCTACGCCGAACAAATCGGTCTCGGCCCGGATTTTACGATCCACGACCGGGAGGACAGTGCCGACCTGATGAACCTCGTGCGCCACGAGCTCGGCTTCTCGAAGACGGAAAGCCGCTTCCCGACGAAAGGAACGTGCCTTTCGATCTATTCACGCGTCGTGAACTCCGAAAGCTCGATTGCCGACGTATTGAAGTCGGCCTATCCCTGGGTCACCGGCTGGGACGAACAGCTCAAGGCGCTGTTTGCGGCCTACGTCGATGCCAAACAGGCGCAGAACGTGCTCGATTATGACGATCTCCTGCTCTACTGGGCGCAGATGGTTTCCGATCCGGAGCTTGCCGAAGATATCGGCGGACGCTTCGATCATGTTCTTGTCGACGAGTATCAGGACACCAACAGGCTGCAGGCGTCGATCCTGATGTCGCTCAGACCCGGCGGCCACGGATTGACGGTCGTTGGCGACGACGCCCAGTCGATCTATTCCTTCAGGGCTGCGACGGTTCGCAATATTCTCGATTTCCCGAACGCCTTTTCGCCCGAGCCTGCCGACGTCATCACCCTCGACCGGAACTACCGCTCGACGCAGCCGATCCTCGCCGCTGCGAACGGCGTGATCGGCCTGGCGCGGGAGCGATTTACCAAGAACCTCTGGACGGACAGGCAATCGGAGCAGCGCCCGTTGCTCGTCGCCGTCAAGGACGAAGCGGATCAGGCCGCCTACATCGTGGAGCAGGTTCTCGCTGGCCGCGAGATCGGTATCGCCTTGAAGCAGCAGGCGGTGCTTTTTCGCTCGTCCAATCACAGCGGAACGCTCGAAGTCGAACTCACCCGCCGCAACATTCCGTTCGTGAAATTCGGTGGCCTGAAGTTTCTCGACAGCGCCCATGTGAAGGACCTGCTCGCAGTCCTGCGCTTCGCGCAGAACCCGCGTGATCGCGTCGCAGGTTTCCGGTTGCTGCAGATGCTGCCCGGTATTGGCCCGCAGACCGCTGGAAAGATCCTCGATGCGATCGCCGCCGATCCGGAACCGCTCGCGGCTCTTGCTGAGATCCCGCCTCCCGCCAAGACCGGCGAGAACTGGACCGGCTTCGTCGACCTGGTGTCCGGTCTGCGACGGGCCGAGCCCGGATGGCCGCAGGAGATTGGCGCTGCGCGCGCCTGGTATGAGCCCCATCTTGACCGGATCCATGAAGACGCCGACACGCGCAAGGCCGACCTGCTGCAGCTCGAGCAGATTGCCGGCGGCTACCAGAACCGCGAACGTTTCCTGACCGAGCTGACCCTTGACCCGCCCGATGCCACGAGCGACCAGGCGGGCGTGCCGCTGCTCGACGAGGACTATCTGATCCTGTCGACCATCCATTCGGCGAAGGGCCAGGAATGGCGCTCGGTCTTCATGCTCAACGTCGTCGACGGCTGCATTCCGTCCGATCTCGGCGTGGGCACAACTGCCGAACTCGAAGAGGAGCGGCGGCTGCTCTATGTCGGCATGACACGGGCACGCGATCATCTCTCCCTGGTGACGCCGCAGCGCTTCTTCACCCACGGCCAGAACGCCCAGGGCGACCGGCATGTCTACGCCTCGCGAACCCGCTTCATCCCGGCGACATTGCTTCAGTTTTTCGAGACGACGAGCTGGCCGAAGATCTCGGCAAGCGCCAGCGAGCGAAGCGCCAAGCAGATCCGCATCGACGTCGGCGCCCGCATGCGCTCCATGTGGAAGTGAGCGAAGGCGGTGGCGAGCTCGCGAATTGTGCGCTTGTGTCTGCAGACAGACCAAGCGAGGAGCGCGTGCCGCTCGCCAACCGCCGGTCTGTAGCGTTGTTAGCCTGGCAAGCTCGGCGGCGCGATAAACTGATAGTACGACCACACCGCAACCAAGGCGGCTATCAGTGCCAGCCAAATCAACGCCTTCCGCGGCACAGGGTTGGCCGGCTTCGCCTCCTTTTTCGGCTTTGGTCGTTCAAATTTGATGATGTTGTTGTCGTCCATTCGCTCCCATCCCGACTAAACTCATACATGTCCCGGTGCGTTCAGCCAGCGCACCGCAATGACATATGCCGCCTAACGTCCTGATTTGGCATCAATAAGATGTGAACGCAGGTTCGCGCCAATCCCAAGCAACATGGCATTCCAGCGCCGTCGTCAAGCCTTCAGGCCCAGTCGTGGCAAGCAAGGGACGTCTGCATCAAGCCGCGCCGTCGCGGCCGAGCCAGGGATCGGGGCCTGGATCGCGGCCCGACGCAACCTGGCCCAGCCGCTCCAGATAATGCGCCCAGCCTTCCGCATGGCCGGCGCATTGTTCGGCGCTGGGCAGACCCGTTTGCGTAAGGCGCAGCAATGTTCCGGGCGGCTGCTCGATCAGGTCGCTCTCGATCAGGCTCGAGCCGGGCGGGACAATGTCGCTGCCTTCCCAGCCGAAGCTATAGGCGAGCCGATGCACCGGCACGACCTCGCGGAAAGACCCGCGGGCAAAACGGGCCCCGGTCACGTTGACGAGATAGAGACCGCCGGGCTCCGCCTTGGTGTCGGCCTCCGTTCCCATCCAGCGCAGGATCTTTTCCGGGTCGGTCAAAAGAGCGAACACTGCGGCGGGTGGCCCCGGAATATGCGCTTCGCGGCGGACGACGAGGGCTTCTGGCATCGGTCTTCCCTTTGCTGATTGGCCTGCCTGCGGCTTGAGAGTCCTTCTGCAGGCTGCCGCAATCATAGACCGCAGGGGCGGACGGCGCCACCGTCCGCCCCTGACTTGCGCGCAGCGCGGCGGCGGGAAAGGGCTTGTCCATAGGGCGCTCGACCCTATCCTCTTCGGCATGGATTTGTCCGCCCCCCTTGCCTGGCTCGTGGACGAGGCAAGCGCCTCGCAGGAGCCGGACCGATTCCTGTCCGACCTTGGCCGCCAGCTCGTCGCCGACGGTCTGCCGCTCTCGGGCGGCGCGCTTACGCTCGCCGTGCCGCATCCGATCATCGCCCGCCGCACCTGGCTTTGGCGAGCCGAGACCGGCGTGGTGATCGAGAGCCTAGGCTTTGCCGGCGCCGTCTCCGACCGGGCGGGAGAGGAGTGGCTGGCCGGGCTCGGGCCACTGCTGCAACAATCGACCGGTTCGGGGAATGAACGCGCGTCGCTCGGCTGGGCCGGGACGCGCCCGTTCGGCCCGGAAGAGACGGCGCGGCTTGGTGATGTCGCGCGCTTTGCCGTCGCGCCCTTGGCGGTTCTTGCCGAGCGGGCCGCGGCACCGGCGAAACCATTCGCGCGGCCCTACTCTATGCCGATTTGCGCAACTTCACGGCGCTGTCCGAAACATCGGAACCCGCCGTGGTGATCGCGGCCCTCGACGCCTGGTTCGATCGCCTCGCCGGCGCGATCCATGCCTTTGGCGGCGAGGTGCTGAAATTCATCGGCGACGGCGTTCTGGCGATCTTTCCGGTGAGCGGCTCGCCGAGCGAAGCCTGCGACGCAGCCTTGCGCGCGGTCACCGCCGCGCGCGCCGGCATGGCGCATCTCGACCAGGCCCGGCAGGCCGAGGGGCTACCGCCGCTCTCCTTCGGCGTCGCCCTGCACCTCGGCGACATTCTCTGGGGCAATATAGGTGCCGCCGATAGGCTCGACTTCACAGCCATCGGCCCGGCGGTCAATCTCGTCAGCCGCCTGGAGGGTGGCCTGTGCCGGCAGTGCTCGACAAGCCCTACATGACGATGCCGGTTGACGAGATCGATACCATCCGATCGGTATTGACCCTGCTTGGCGGCAAGGTCGTGTACGATGCCGGCGCGCTCCGGTCTGCCGAGCAATAGCCGGGGTAAGAAGCGCACCCCAACCGTCACGGCGTGGAGAGATCGTGCCTCCGCATCCATCTTGTTGCGGCCGACACAGCCCGGCCGCAATACAACGATCATCGCCGGGACCAACCCGTCCCGACGAAAGACGTTGCGACCACTCTGGTCGACGCGAGATTTGGCTTAGAGAGACGCAGCCAAGCTCGGCAGGGCCGGGTAAGCGCCAAAGGCTACGCGATCACCAATCCCGCCGGCCCGGCCACAGTTTCCCCGATCACCGCCGCGCCGAAACCGTGCTTGTCGAACAGGTCGAGCACCGCCTGCGCGGACGACCGGTCACAGGCGACGAGCAAGCCGCCGCTCGTTTGTGGATCGCAAAGCAGCGCCTTGTCGATCGCGCCCATCTCGCGGGCAAAGGCCACGTCCTGCCCATAGCTTGCCCAGTTCCGCCCGGAGGCGCCGGTGACAAAACCGGCGGCAGCCAGATCGAAAGCACCTTCCAGAAGGGGAACGGCGGACCAGTCGACCCGGACCTGGCAGTTCGACCCGCGCGCCATTTCGAGCGCGTGGCCGGCAAGGCCAAAACCCGTCACGTCCGTCATGGCATGCACGCCGGAAAGCCGCGCGAGATCGGGTCCGGCCGTGTTGAGGCGCGTGGTGCTTTCGATCATCCTGATATAGCCGGCTTCATCGAGCGCGCCCTTTTTCAACGCCGCGGAAAAGATGCCGACGCCGAGCGGCTTGCCGAGGATCAGCACGTCACCCGGCTCGGCTCCGCTGTTGCGCTTGAGATGGGCCGGATCGACGAGCCCGATCGCGACGAGACCGTAGATCGGCTCGACGGAATCGATCGTGTGGCCGCCGGCGATCGGAATGCCGGCCGCCCGACAGGCCACCGCCCCGCCGTCGAGGATGGCGCCAATGGTTTCCGTCGAGAGCACGTTGACCGGCATGCCGACCAGCGCCAGTGCGAAGATCGGCGTTCCGCCCATGGCGTAGATGTCGCTGATGGCATTCGTCGCGGCGATCCGGCCGAAATCGTGGGGTTCGTCGACAACAGGCATGAAGAAGTCCGTGGTGGCGACCACCGCCTGGTGATCGTTTAGGCGATAGACCGCTGCATCGTCCGAGGTCTCAATGCCGACCAGAAGTTCCGGCGGGACCGGCAGTTGTACCCGTCCGCGCAAAATGTCCTGAAGCACGCCCGGGGCGATCTTGCAGCCGCAGCCGCCGCCATGGGCAAGCGAGGTCAGGCGCGGTTCGGCAGAAGCGGAAATACTGCTCACGGTTGGAACTCCCTTCATACGGTTGCGTCAAAGGCGGCCCTGTCGCAGCTCGCGATCATGACCGATGATCCCGGGCAAGACCATGACTTTTCGGGGCAAATGCCATTCAATTCCTTCTTGACACCAGGGCCTTGAGGTTCGACCATCCCGGTAAGACCGATACGCATGGAAGAGGATGACCTCCAATGAACATCGATCTTTCCCGCCGCAGTTTCCTGAAGCTCGCTGGCGCAGGAGCCGCGGCCACCACGATCGGCGCCATGGGCTTCGGAGCGGCCGAGGCCGCAACAGCCGCCCATGTGCGTGCCTTCAAACTCGCAAGCACCACCGAGACCCGCAACGTCTGCACTTACTGTTCGGTCGCCTGCGGCATCCTGATGTATTCGAAGGGTGATCTTTCCGCCGGCGAGAAGGCGGAGCTCATCCATATCGAGGGCGATGCCGATCATCCGACCAACCGCGGGACGCTCTGTCCCAAGGGCGCGGCGCTCAAGGACTTCGTGAAGTCTGAGACCCGCGCCACGAAGCCGCGTCACCGCGCTCCGGGCGCCGACACCTGGCAGGACATCTCCTGGGAAGATGCCTTCGACAAGATCGCCCGAGCGATCAAGGACGACCGCGACAAGAACTTCATCGAGAAGAACGCGGCCGGCGTGACCGTCAACCGCTGGACGACGATGGGCTTCCTTGCGGCGTCGGGCGGCACCAACGAGACGGGATGGCTGACCTACAAGACCGTCCGGTCTATGGGAGTCGTCGGCTTCGACAACCAGGCACGCGTCTGACACGGCCCCACGGTAGCCAGTTTGGCTCCAACATTTGGCCGCGGCGCAATGACGAACGCCTGGACCGACATCAAGAACACCGACCTCGTCATCGTCATGGGTGGCAACGCGGCCGAAGCTCATCCCTGCGGCTTCAAATGGGTGACGGAAGCCAAGCATCATCGCGGCGCCCGGCTGATCGTGGTCGATCCGCGCTTCAACCGCACGGCCTCGGTCGCCGATGTCTATGCGCCGATCCGCCCCGGCTCCGACATCGCCTTCCTGATGGGCGCGATCCGCTACTGCATCGAGAACGACAAGGTGCAGTGGGACTACGTCAAGAACTATACCAACGCCACCTATCTGGTGAACCCGGAGTTCGGCTGGGCCGATGGTCTCTTCACCGGCTATGACGAGGAGAAGCGCGACTACGATCGTACCGCCTGGGACTACCAGCTCAACGAGGACGGAACGGTCAAAACCGATCCGACTCTCACCGACCCGCGCTGTGTCTGGAACCTCCTGAAAGAGCATGTCGCAGTCTACACACCGGAATTCGTGGAAAATATCTGCGGCACGCCCAAGGATCGCTATCTGAAGATCTGCGAGATGATCGGCGCGACGTCGGCGCGCGACAAGGTGATGACCTCGCTCTATGCGCTCGGCTGGACGCAGCATTCGAAAGGCGCCCAGAACATCCGCGGCATGGCGATGCTGCAGCTCATCCTCGGCAATGTCGGCCTGCCGGGCGGTGGCGTCAACGCGCTGCGCGGTCACTCCAACATCCAAGGATTGACCGACATCGGCCTGCTTTCCAACTCCCTGCCGGGTTACATGAACCTCGCGACGGAAAAGGAGACGGACTACACCACCTACATGTCGACGCGCGGCAACAAGCCGCTCGTTCCCGGCCAGACAAGCTATTGGCAGAACACCCCCAAATTCATGGTCAGTTTCCTGAAGGCCATGTGGGGCAGCGCTGCCACGAAGGAAAACGACTGGGGCTTCGACTGGTTGCCGAAGCTCGATGTCCCCTACTACGACATCCTCAGGATGTTCGACATGATGAGCCGCGGCGAAGTGAACCTCTACTTCTGCCAGGGCTTCAACCCGCTTCTGTCCTTCCCCAATCGGGCGAAGCTGACCGAGGGTCTGTCGAAGCTGAAACTGCTCGTGACAATCGACCCGCTGCAGACCGAGACGGCGCATTTCTGGGAAAACCACGGTATCTACAACCAGGTGGACTCCGCCAAGATCATGACGGAGGTCTTGCAACTCCCGGCGACCTGCTTTGCCGAGGACGAGGGCGCCACTGTCAATTCGGGCCGCTGGCTGCAATGGCACTGGCCGGGGGCGACACCGCCTGGTGACGCCAAGCACGACACCTGGATCATGGCCAACATCTTCCTGCGGGTGCGTGAACTCTACCGCAAGGAAGGCGGGGTCTGTCCCGAGCCGATCCTGAACCTTGCCTGGGATTACAAGGACCCTTACGAGCCGGAACCGGCCGAGCTTGCCCAGGAGATGAACGGACGGGCGCTGCAGACGCTCTATGACCCGACCGATCCGACGAAGGTGCTGGTCGAGGCGGGCAAGCTCCTGCCGAACTTCGGCGTGATGCGTGACGACGGATCCACCATGTCGGGCTGCTGGATTTACGCCGGCTCCTGGACGGAAGAAGGCAACATGATGGCCCGGCGCGACAACAGCGATCCGGGCGATGTCGGCACCTTCCTCAAATGGACCTTCGCCTGGCCGGCCAATCGCCGCATCCTCTACAATCGCGCGTCCTGCGATCTCCAGGGCAAACCCTGGGATCCGGCGCGTAAACTGATCGAATGGAACGGCGAGCGTTGGGCCGGCTTCGACGTTCCCGACATAGCGGTGACGGCAAAGCCCGAGGCGGTGATGCCGTTCATCATGACGCCGGAGGGCACCGCCCGCCTCTTTGCCCGCAAGCTGATGCGGGACGGGCCGTTCCCAACACATATGGAGCCGTTCGAAAGCCCGGTCGAAAATCCGTTCAACGCCAAACTTCGCGGCAATCCCGTCGCGCGCATCTTCCCCGGCGACCTGCAGCAGCTGGGCACGAGCACCGACTTCCCCTTCGTTGCCACATCTTACCGCCTCACCGAGCATTTCCACTTCTGGACCAAGCACAGCCGGGTCAACGCCGTGCTGCAGCCGGAATTCTTCGTGGAGATCAGCGAGGAGCTGGCGGCTGAACGCGGCATCACCAAGGGCGGGCGGGTGCGCGTGTGGAGCGCACGTGGCGAGGTCTGGGCGAAGGCAGTGGTGACGAAGCGAATTCGTCCGCTGATCTGCAACGGCAAGCCGGTCCATGTGGTCGGCATTCCCTTGCACTGGGGCTTCATGGGTGCGGCCCGCAAGGGCTTCGGCCCGAACAGCCTCACTCCCTTCGTCGGCGACGCCAATATCGACACGCCGGAGTTCAAGGCCTTCCTGGTCAACATCGAACCGGCGGCGGAAGAAGGAGCTTCGGCATGAGCGAACGCGCACCGGAACCGGTAACGGCCGCCGCCAACCCGCCGCTGCAACCGCTGGCGTCGAACCTGTTGCCGAGCGACGTCGTCAAGGCTTCGGCAACAAGCAACGTGCCGGCACCCGAACGACAGCTGACCCCGGTCGCCAAGCTGATCGACGTGTCGAAATGCATCGGCTGCAAGGCCTGCCAGTCCGCCTGCATCGAATGGAACGACACCCATCCGGACCTGGAGGAAAATGTCGGCGTCTACGAGAACCCGCATGACCTGACAGCTGATATGTTCACGCTGATGCGGTTCACTGAATACGAGAACCCGGTTACCAACGAGTTCGAGTGGTTGATCCGCAAGGACGGCTGCATGCACTGCGCCGATCCCGGCTGTCTCAAGGCTTGCCCGGCACCGGGCGCCATCGTGCAATATTCCAACGGCATCGTCGATTTCATCTCCGACAACTGCATCGGCTGCGGCTATTGCATCGCCGGCTGTCCCTTCAACATTCCGCGTATCTCGAAGACCGCGCATGTGTCGAAGAAATGCACGCTTTGCTCGGACCGCGTGGCGGTTGGACAAGGACCGGCCTGCGCCAAGGCCTGCCCGACCAAGGCGATTTCCTTCGGCACGAAGGAAGACATGGTCACGCTTGCCAACGAGCGTGTCGAGGACCTGAAGTCGCGCGGCTACGATCATGCCGGCCTCTATGACCCGCAAGGCGTCGGCGGAACGCATGTGATGTATGTGCTGCACCATGCCGATCAACCGTCGCTCTATTCCGGGCTGCCGGAGGATCCGCAGATTTCGCCGGTGGTGCGCGGCTGGAAGGGTCCGGCCAAAACCGTTGGTCTCGCCGTTGCCGGACTTGCCGCCGCCGGCGCCGTGCTGCACGGCATCTTCGCCCGGCCGAACGAGGTGACCGCCCATGAGGAAGGCGAGGCGGAGGAACTCGTCGAGGATCGCAACCGCCCGCAAGGCGGCAGGGAGGCGTGATGGCTGACAAACGTATCTATTCGGCCCCCGGCGACAGGATCGAGACGAAGCATCCGGTCACCGTCAATCGCTATCGTGGTTATACCCGTCTCAACCATTGGGTCACCGCCGCCTGCATGATCGTGCTTCTGATCTCCGGACTTTCCTTCTTCCACCCGTCGCTGTTTTTCCTGACCGGCCTCTTCGGCGGCGGCCAGACCACGCGATGGCTGCATCCGATCGTCGGACTTATCCTCGTCGCAAGCTTCCTCCTCCTGTTTGCGCAGATGTGGAAGCTCAATCTGCCGCGGCGCGAGGATGTGGAATGGAGCCGCAAGTTCGGTGATCTACTCCAGGGCAACGAAGAGAGCTTGCCCGAACTCGGAAAATACAATGCCGGCCAGAAGATGGTCTTCTGGGGCATGTCCGGTCTGATCGTCGTGCTCGTGACGACCGGCATCATGATCTGGGAGCAGTACTTCCCGGACCTCGTTTCCATCCCCGTTCGCCGCATCGCGGTCGCGGTGCATTCGCTGGCGGCGCTTTTCACGATCCTGATCTTCATCGTCCATGTCTATGCGGCAATCTGGACGCGCGGCACGATAAGGGCCATGACCCGCGGCACCGTCACCGGCGGCTGGGCCTTTCGGCATCATCGCAAATGGCTGCGCGAACTGGCTGGACGCCAGGGCTCCGACCCGTCAAAATGAAGGTCTCCTACAGCGCCGCGCGTCCTGTCAGGCGCGCAAAGGTCGCTGTAGCACCGTGAATGCTGCTTGATCCGGCGTCTCTGTCGGATCGCCGGAGATGCGATGGCAGAAGACGTACAACCCGATCCCTCCCTCATTGGCGGCGTGCCGAAACCGCCGCTGGCTTTCCTGCCCGAGCCGGTCAAACTATTCCAGACACGCGCGCGCCGCTTCGCGTTTCTCGCCGAAAGCAACGCGCTTGCGCCGTATCTCACCTTCCTCGCGGCGCTCTCCAAACTTCAGGCTCGCTTGGTCGTGACCCTTCCGCCCGTCGCGGCGCCCACATCGGCGCGCCTCGCCGAGGCCGCACGCGCCGCCATGCCGCCGTTCGACCGAATGGCGCTTGTCGATGACCCCGGCCTTTCCGCAACCCTCGACGCGCTTCTCGAAGGCGCTGCCGATCTCGCCATGCCCGACCCCGCCCGCCTGGCGCTCGATGCGGTACGCGCAGCAGAGGACGGCGACCGGCACTGGTTGCTCGCCAACATCCTATCGGATCGGGTTCCGGAAGACAGCGCCGCTCCCCATCTCTTCGTCGCGGCCGCGGTGCAGGTGCACATGGCGCGGCTCGCCGCGACGCTCGATGCGGAAGCGCTCGTCCCTGTCAGCCTCGGCGTCTGTCCCGCCTGCGGCGGCCGGCCGGCGACGTCGTCGGTCGTGGGTACGCAGGGCGTCGAGAACGTGCGCTATGCCGCCTGCGCCTGCTGCGCCACGCAATGGAACGAGGTGCGGGTGAAGTGCCTCTGTTGCGGTTCGACCAAGGGCATCAGCTATCGTTCGGTCGAGACCTCGGAGGCGACGGTAAAGGCTGAGACCTGTCGGGAATGCCATGCCTGGGTCAAGATCTTCTACCAGGTGAAAAACCCGAGCCTGGAGCCGATCGCCGACGACGTCGGCAGCCTTGGCCTCGATATCCTGATGAAGGAGACCGAGTTTCGCCGCGGTGGCTTCAACCCCTATCTCGCGGGGTATTGATGCAGGATTTTCGCGTGCTTCCCTCGGTCGACCAGATGCTGACCTCGCCAGAGGGACTGGCGCTGACGGAAGAACATGGCCGTCTCGCCGTCGTCACCGCCGTCCGCGCCGGGCTTGAGATCGCGCGGGAAAAAATCCGTGCGGGCGACGATGGGGCAACGCTTGCGGCCGACCTACCGCGCCGCGTCGCCGAGGAGCTGGCGGCCGCCGCCCGCTCCGCCCTTCGCCCGCTCATCAACCTCACGGGCACCGTGCTGCACACCAATCTCGGCCGCGCCATCCTGGCCGAAGAAGCCGTCAGCGCCGCAACCGCCGCGATGGCCAACCCGCTGGCGCTGGAGTTCGACCTTGACGGCGGCGGGCGTGGTCAGCGCGACGATCATCTGCGTGGCCTGCTCTGCGAACTGACCGGCGCCGAGGACGCCACAATCGTCAACAACAATGCCGCCGCCGTGCTGATTGCGCTCAATACCCTGGCCGACGGACGCGAGGCGATCGTCTCGCGCGGCGAACTGATCGAAATCGGCGGCGCCTTCCGCATGCCCGACATCATGGCCCGCGCCGGCGCCAGGCTGGTGGAGGTCGGCACCACCAACCGCACCCATCCGCGTGACTATGAGGGCGCGATCGGGCCTGAGACCGGCGTCATCCTCAAGGTCCATACCTCCAACTACCGGATCGAAGGGTTTACCGCCGAGGTGCCGGCGCCAAGACTGGCCGAGATTGCCCGCAAGGCCGGTGTGCCGCTCTTGAACGACCTCGGCTCGGGCTCACTCATCGATCTCTCCATCTTCGGATTGCGACGCGAGCCCACGGTGGCGGAAGCCGTCGCCGAAGGCGCGGATCTCGTCACGTTTTCGGGCGACAAGCTGCTCGGCGGGCCCCAGGCGGGCTTCGTGGTCGGTCGGCGCGATCTCATCGCCGCCATCAACCGCAATCCGCTCAAACGCGCCGTTCGTCTCGACAAGATCCGCATTGCCGCGCTCGAAGCGACACTGAAGCTCTATCGCGATCCCGATCGGCTTAAGGAGCGGCTGCCGACGCTGCGCTTTCTTTCCCGACCGGAGGCCGACATCGGCGCACAGGCGGCCCGTCTCGCTCCGGCAATCGATGCGCTGCTCAAGCCGCACGGCTATTCGGCAGCAGCTTGCACGTGCCAGAGCCAGGTCGGCTCCGGCGCCTTGCCGGTCGATACGATCCCGAGCGCCGGCCTGCGGCTGACAGGCAGCGGCGGCGACGCGCCGGAACGGCTTTCCGCACGGCTTCGCGCCCTGCCGATCCCGGTCGTCGGCCATATCCGTGATGGCGCGCTGGTCCTCGATCTGCGTTGCCTGGAAAGCGACGAGATGCTCATCGCGGCCCTGGCAGCACTATGATCGTCGGGACGGCAGGGCATATCGACCACGGCAAGACGGCGTTGGTGAAGGCCCTGACCGGCACGGACGCCGACCGCCTTGCCGAGGAAAAAGCCCGCGGCATCACCATCGACCTCGGTTTTGCCTATGCCGACCTCGGCGGCGGGACGGTCACCGGCTTCGTTGACGTGCCGGGTCATGAGCGGCTGATCCATACGATGCTTGCCGGCGCTGGCGGTATCGATTTCGCGCTGCTGGTGGTCGCAGCCGACGACGGCGTCATGCCGCAGACGCGCGAGCATCTCGCGATCCTCGACCTGCTCGGCATCACCAGAGGTTTCGTCGCGCTCACCAAGGCCGATCTGGCCGGGCCTGAGCGGCGCGCGGAGGTAACCGCGGAGATCCAGACCGCCCTCGCCGGCACCGGTCTGGAAAAGGCGCCCATCCTTGCCGTCTCCGCCCTTACCGGCGAAGGCATCGAGGTCCTGCGCGCGGGGCTCGCCGCCGCCGAAGCGGAAACCGCCGCACGCAACGATGCCGGCCTGCTGCGCTTTGCCGTCGATCGCAGTTTCACGCTTGCGGGCGCCGGCACGGTCGTGACCGGCATGGTGCTCGGCGGCCGTGCGAAGCTCGACGATAGCGTCACGGTCAGTCCGTCCGGCCTGACCGCCCGTATACGCGGGATCCATGCGCAGAACCGGAAAGCAGCGGAGGGGCTTGCCGGCCAACGCTGCGCGCTGAATATCGCCGGCGAACGGGTGACGAAGGACGCGATCCGGCGCGGCGACGTGGTCCTCGCCCCGGCACTGCATGCACCGACGGACCGGATCGACGCGGAGGTCCGCGTGCTTGCCTCGGAGGCCAAGCCGATCGGCATCTGGTTTCCCGCACGCTTGTACACCCATGCGACAGAGGTCGGTGCGCGGATCGTGCCTCTTGCCGGCCCGCTCGATCCCGAGACACAAGGCCTCGTGCAACTGGTCCTCGACCGCCCCATCGCCGCGACCATCGGCGACCGCTTCATCCTGCGCGACACCTCGGCCATCCGGACCATCGGCGGTGGCCGTTTTCTCGATCTGCGCCCGCCGGCGCGAAAGCGTGGCACGCCGGAGCGCCTGGCCTTGCTTACCGCTTCTGGCAACGAGGACCCGGCAGCGACCCTTTCCGCCCTATCCGACCTAGCACCGATCGAGCTTGCGGCCTTCCTGCGCGACCGTGGCCTGGGCGAGGACACGCTTTCCGGGCTGCTGATTGCCGCCGGGGCGAGGACCATCGGCGACCACGCGCTCTCGTCCGCAGCAGCGGACGGGTTGCGGGCGAACCTGACTGACACACTCACAGCCTTCCACGCAGAAAACCCGGAGCTTGCCGGCATCGGTCGCGAACGGTTGCGGCTCCTGCTCAAACCGCGCCTGCCGACGACAAGCTTCCTCGCGTTCCTCCGAGACGAAGCCGCGGCAGGTCGAATCGTGCTTGACGGCGCCTTCCTGCGCCTGCCGGGCCACGAGGTTCGGCTGTCGCCGCCGGACGAGGACCTGTGGCAGCGGATCCATCCGCACCTCGTCGACGATAGCCGCTTCCGGCCACCGAGGGTGCGCGATTTCGCGGCCCTTCTCAATGCCGACGAGCGCGACATACGGCGCGTGCTGAAGCTCGCCCAGAGGCTCGGGCAGACCCACGAGATCGCGCACGACCATTTTTTCGCCCGCGCGGTCGTTGAGGAGATGGCGGCCATCGTGCTCGATGTGGCGGCACAGGCGGAAGACGGCTGGTTCACCGCGCCCAGCTTTCGCGACCGGGTCCACAACGGCCGCAAGGTCGCCATCGAGGTCCTCGATTTCTATGACCGGCTCGGCCTGACCTTGCGCAGGGGAGATCTGCGTCGCATAAATCCCCATCGCAGCGACCTGTTTCAGCGCTGAGGAAGGGAATCGTCTCCGGTGGGACGGCCGGACTTCAAATCCGGTTGGGGCAGCGAGCCTGTCCCGGGTGGGTTCGACCCCCACTCCCCTCCGCCAGCGCTCACGCATTGGAGCTCAGGCTGCGGGATGCGCGGACGTTCAGGGATCGCTTCGCCTTCAATGCGCGATTGCACGCCCCGTCCCCGCCGTACAGCGACTGTCCCCCGATGTGAGAAGCGCAAGCGCGGCTGGGCTAGTTGCCCAGCCCCTGGATGGAAAGATCGACCTGCTCAGCTGTTGGAAGAGCCACGTCGACGACGACGCCATCCTCGTCCGGACCGAGCGGCTCGAGGGTCGCAAGCTGAGTGTCGAGCAGGGAAGCAGGGAAGAAGTGTCCCGCCCGATGCGAGAGCCGGTCGGCCAGCACGGTGCGGTCGCCGTGCACATGCACGAAGCAGACGCGCGGCGCGCCCGTGCGCAGGATGTCGCGATAGGACCGTTTCAGGGCCGAGCACCCGACCACCGAAGGGCTGCCAGCCGCCTCGTCCTTGGCAATTTCTGCGGCCAGCGCCCGCAGCCAGGGTTCACGGTCATTGTCGTCGAGCGGAATGCCCGCGGACATCTTGGCGACGTTCTCCGGCGGGTGAAAGCTGTCGCCCTCGACAAAACGCCAGCCGAGCCTTGCGGCCAGCGCCTCGCCGACAGTGGTCTTCCCGCTGCCGGATACGCCCATCACCACGATATGCTGAAGGTCCTCACTCATAGCAGCCACCATCCCACAAGCGCGAAGGCGAAACCAATCACCCCGAGCAGGGTTTCCATCACCGTCCAGGTCTTGAGCGTCGTCCGCTCATCCATCTGAAGGAAGCGGCCGACGAGCCAGAAGCCGGAATCGTTCACATGGCTCAGCACCGTCGCGCCGCAAGCGATGGCGATCACGAGGAAGCACAGGTCGAAGGGGCTAAGCCCCGTCGTTGCCGCGACCGTTGGAGCGAGAAGGCCCGCCGTCGTCGTCAGTGCCACGGTCGCCGACCCCTGCGCCACACGCAGGGCCGTGGAGATGAGGAAGGCGGCGACGATCAGCGGCATGCCGATCGCCTCGAGGCTGCCGGCGAGCGCCTGGCCGATGCCGCTTGCTCGCAGCACGCCGCCGAACATGCCGCCGGCTCCGGTAACGAGAATGATGCCGCAGATCGGGCCTAGCGCCCCGTCCATCAGCTTTTCCATGTCCTTGAGCGTACGCTCGCCGCTGAGGACCCACATGCCGACGAGCACAGTGATCAGCAGGGCGACGGGCGTCTGCCCGGCCATGCGCAGGATGCTGACCCACAATGCGCCGCCGTCGATCATCTTGGCGGCGGCCAGCGTCGATAGGCCGGTATTGAGGAAGATCAGCACGAGCGGCAGCAGCAGCACCAGCATCACCGTGCCGAAAGACGGGGGCACTTCGTCGTGCGCCGCCTCGTTCGGCGACCCGAGAAGGGTTGGCACCGGCAGTTCGAAGCGTTTGCCTGCCCATAGGCCGAAGAGATAGCCGCCGAGATACCAAGTGGGCAGCGCCACGACGAGGCCGACGAGCACGAGCAGGCCGATATCCGCCCCCAGCAATTCGCTGGCGGCCACCGGGCCTGGATGGGGCGGGAGGAATGCGTGCATGACCGCAAAGGCGCCTGCCGAAGGCAGCGCATAAAGCAGAACCGAGCCGCCGAAGCGGCTTGCGACGCTGAAAATGATCGGCAGCATGACCACGAGGCCGGCGTCGAAGAAGATCGGAAAGCCAAACAGCAGCGAGGCGACTCCGAGCGCGAGAGGCGCGCGCTCAGGCCCGAACTGGCCGATCAGCCGATCCGCGAGCACCTGCGCGCCACCGGAGACCTCCAGCATCCGCCCGATCATCGCGCCAAAACCGACGAGCAGCGCCACCGAGGCAAGCGTCGAGCCAAAGCCCTGCAGCAGGGTCGGGACCACGTCCGTGAAGGAGATGCCGGTCACCAGCGCCGTCAAGAGGCTGACCAAAACCAGAGCGACGAAGGCATGCAGGCGCAACCGGAGGATAAGAAAAAGAAGCAGGCCAACGGCTGCCGCCGCGATCAGCAGGAGCGTCGCGGTTCCGTAGGCGGGTTCGATCGAAGTCATGTGTCCTCCTTGTTCCGGAAGTGAGGTCAAGGGCCATATAGTCTATGGCCCTTCACAGCAACCTACCTGAAAGAGGTGGGCACAGGAGATACGGCCGTATGAAGAAGGGCTTGTGGCCTGGCGCTAACGATCGCCTTCGACAGGCGATCGCGCGCTTGAGGCGCGGCGCATTGCCATAGGCACACATCGCCACACGCGCTCGATCATACTCCACCGGGCGTGTTAGGTATGGCAGCAACTCGGCAGCCTCTGTCGTGATCATTCAACTGAAAGGTAGAATAAATGCGCGCTACAATCCTGTTGGCAATGGTTCTCGCCCTCGCCGGATGCTCCCAGACCGGCGGCGGCGGCGGTGGCGGTGGCGGCTACGCCGCCGATTATGAAGCTGGTGACGGCGACTACTATCACGGGATCGTAGCGCCGAGATAAGGCCCGACCTTCTGCACGAAAGACCACCTTTCGTGTTCCAGCGGGATGGACGCTCGTTCAAGTCCATCCCGGCAATACCCCCTAGGCACACGCGCAGCCGCCTCGGCTATGATCAATCGAGGGCCTGCCGACTCATCCACCCGAAATCGCGAGTGCTGCGACGCGACGTCCGGACCCGTTTCATCGCCGCGGAGCATGCCGATTTGTGCAATCAGAGCCAGCGCCTGACGCGCGCCTTGTAGACCCGATAGACGTCGCCGAACTTGCGCTCAAGATAGGCCTCCTCGCGCGCCACGACGCCATAGCGGATGACGAAGTAGAAGGGCACCAGCAGGATCAGCAGCCACAGGCTGTCGAAGATGATGGAAAAGCCGATCAGGCCGAGAAACATGCCAGTATAGATCGGGTTGCGGGTGAAGCGGTAGGGACCGGCTTCGACAATCGCCGATGTCGGGCGATGGATCTGGATTTCGGTTCCCGCACGCCTGAAGCTCACCGCCGCCCAGATCAAAAGCGCGAGACCGGCGAGAAAAATGATGCCGCCGACGAGGGCGTCCGGCACGGTCGCGGGCACGAACGGCAACGGGTAGAGCCGGTCGAGCACGAGGCCACCGCCCACCGACATCACCCAGGCGATCGGCGGATGGATCACGGCGCCGGAACGGTCAGGCGCATTTCCCGTCGTCTCGTTCATCAAAACACCTTTGGTCTGGTTTCCGCGCCGTCCGTCCCCGCACCGATGGCGCTGGCTGCCATTTTAGAGGATGCGGGCCATTTGCGAAAACCCTCCAAGACGCTATGTGAACGGAGGATCATCGGCTCTGTCTGGGTCCGTGATCATGCCATGGCTACAACAGGACGAGACACATGAAAGCACGCGTCAAATGGGTGGAAGACCGGACCTTCGTCGGAGAGTCTGGTAGCGGCCACAAAGTCGTATTGGGAACCGCCTTCGGCGAAGAGGGGCGCACCCCGGGACCGAGCCCGATGGAACTGGTGCTGATCGGCACCGGTGGCTGCTCGGCCTATGACGTCGTGCACATTCTGGAGAAGGGCCGCGAGCCGGTGGAAGACTGCGTCGTCGAACTCGACGCCGACCGCGCCGAGACGGAACCGCGCGTCTTCACCCGCATCCACATGCACTTCATCGTCAAGGGACGCGGACTTGCGGTCAACAAGGTCGAGCGCGCCGTTTCGCTCTCGATCGAGAAATACTGCTCGGCCTCGGCCATGCTCGCCAAGACCGCGACGATCACCCACGATTTCGAAGTGGTCGACACCAGCGCTGGCTGAGAGCCCGACCTGGCGCTCGCATCCCCAGCGGTGCGAGCGCATCGACGACCCGCGGGCGCGCGGGTCGCTATCGTCGCGCGGGCTGAAACAGTTCGACAACATTTCCGGAGGGATCGATCAAAAGGATCTGCGCCCCTCCGGGACCGGTGACAATGTCATTGCGGAACATGACGCCGGCACGGCGCAGCCGCTCCACTTCGGCGTTGAGGTCATCGACGAGGAGATGGACGCGGTTCCAGCCGCCCGGCCCCGGCTTCTCGCCGTCCGGCATCGGCCGGCCGGCCGAACTCGTCGGTCCGCTCAGCAGCAGCCGCAGCGCACCGCGCTGCACATCTGCGAAAGCCGGTGCATAGCTCGACAGAAGCGAAAAGCCGAGGTGGGTCGTGTACCAGGCGATCGCCGCCTCGACGTCGTCGACCATGTAGCGGACATTGACTGTTTCCGACATTGCTTTTCCTCCAAGTAAACCCGGCCGGCCGATGCGGCTCCCTCACGCCGTTCCGAACTCACTCCGGCAGTCCGGCCAGCCGCAATCCTTCAACGTAACGCGCAAGCAAGGCCTTATCCCGGTAGGGTGCACGGGAACCGTATCGCTCGATCGAGAATTCCGGATTGAGTTTCAGGAGCTCCGCCGCGGCGCGACGTGCATCCTCAAGGCGCCCGAGTTGCGCGTAGGTCGCCGCCAGCAAACGGTAGGCCGAACCAAGATCGGCCATCTTCTCCAGCAGAGCCAACGCTTCGGTGTACTGGCCGGAGAGATACCTGGCAGCCGCGATGTTCCAGAAATACCAGTCCGGACGACTGGGGTTCAGCCGCAAGGCCAGTTCCCCGATCCTGATCGCGTCCTCCAACAGACCGAGATACCCCAGGGCATCGCAATATTCCGCAAGAAGATCGCAATTGTTCGGCGCCAGTTCGCGCCCACGCTCGTAACAACCGATGGCGCGTTCTGCCTCTCCCCTCCACAAATGGACGACGCCGAGCGCCCAGTGAACATCGGCGTCACAGGGACTGAGCTCCAAAGCCTTGCTTGCCGATGCGAAGGCACTGGCAAGCGTCGCTTCCATGTCGGCACGCTCGTTCCATTTCAGTTTGCGTATATCCAGCCAGGCCAGCCCGAGATATCCGCGGGCGTAGGCTGGATCAGCGTCGACCGCGGCCAGGAACATCTCCTTTGCCCGCCTGACCTCATCCGGTTTCAGGCTTTTTTCAATGTGCCGGCCACGCAGATAGAAATCGTAGGCGCTTGATCCTTTGAGCGGCTCGGCGAGAATCCGGTATCGTTCGGCCTCTTCGATTTTGACATTCAAGGCAGCCGGAATGGAACGGGACAACTCGTCCTGGACATCGAACATGTCGACAAGGTCGAAATCGTATTTCTCCGCCCAGATGTGTTCGCCAGTGGCATTGGTCAGACTGGCATTGACCCTGACCCGGTCGGCAGCGCGCCTGACGCTGCCTTCGAGCGTGTAGTAGGTTGTGCGTGCCTGAGGTTGCGGCTCGGGACGCGGCAACCGAACGATCACGTTCAAACCGGAGAACCGCGACAATGCCGCGACGACGTCCTGCGTGATGCCGGCCGCGAAATAATCCTCATCGGGATTGCCGCTCAAATTCGCAAAGCGCGACACATAGAGATGCGTCCGGCTCGACTTGACGGGGGGATTTTCCCGTATCTCCTGTGTCGGTGGCGCCATCAGCGCCGCCCCCTCCGATCCGCCGTCGTCGATGACGATATTGTAGATGTGGACGGGGCGGCCGATGTTCTTCAACGCCTGCGCGCCCGTGTCTTCGAAGCGGATGTCCAGGCGACCGCCCAGCGTGTCGTGAACCGAGGCGGAGACGGATATGCCACCCGGCTTGGCGAGGCTCTCGATGCGCGCCGCCACGTTGACGCCGTCACCGTAAACGTCACCGTCTTCAAACAGGATATCGCCGAGATTGATCCCAATGCGAAATTCGATCCGGCGATCCCGCTGCGTACCCGCGTTCCTCGTCTGCATTCCCCGCTGGATCTCGACCGCGCAGAGAACTGCGTCTTCCACGGCACGGAACTCCATCAGCATGCCGTCACCGATGAGCTTGACGATGCGCCCGTGATGCGCGGCGACCGCGACGTCCCACAGCTCCTGCCGATGAGCCATGAGGGTCGCAAGCGTGCCCTTCTCGTCGAGCTCCATCAGCCGACTATAGCCGACCACGTCCGCGGCCATGATGACGGAGAGCTTTTGTTCCATCGGCGCCCCCAGGCTCCAGCACCCCTATGGATAGCATATCCGGACGGGCGAGGCACTGAAGACGCGGCCACGCAGCCGACAGATCCCTGGGAGCGTCGATGACAGGCGGCGAAACGGCGGCTTCAATCCCGATAGAAGTTGCGCCGCCAGCGGTGGGCGGTCAGTTTCGCCCGCTGCGCATCCGGCAGGCCGGCACCGTCGCCGATGGCGCAGTTGCGCTCGACGTTGCGCACCGAACGCATGCCGGGAATGACCGTCGATACGGCCGGGTGGCTGAGAACGAAGCGCAGCGCCGTCTCGGCCAGTGCGTCGGGCTTGATTTCCAGATCCTCGACGATCTTCTGCGTTCGTTCCTCGACCTCGCGCTTGCGCTCGCCCCGGAAGTAGGTTTCCCGGAAGTCACCCTCGGGAAAGACGGTATCGGCGCGGATCTGGCCGGTCAGACCACCTTCGTCGAGCGCCACGCGGACGATGACGCCGACATTGTGCTTCAGGCACGCGGGCAGCAGTTTTTCTTCCGGCGCCTGCTCGAAGATGTTGTAGATCACCTGCACGCTGTCGACGACGCCGGTCTCGATCAGCCGGAGCGCATTGTCCGGCTCGTAGTCGTTGATCGAAACGCCGAAGAAGCGGATCTTGCCGTCGCGCTTCAGCCGCTCGACAGCCTCCAGCCAGTCGCCGCGGCCTACCCACTCGTCCGACCACACATGGAACTGCTGCACGTCGATCGTCTCGACACCGAGATTGCGCAGGCTCGTCTCGGTGCAGGCGATCACGTGGTCGGCCGGGAAGGTCTGCTCGGCCGGGGTGCCGGCGTGCGCCGGCCATTGCATGTTCTTAGGTGGGATCTTGGTGGCGACATGGATCGTCTCCGACCGCTCGCGCAGCAAGGCGCCGATCAGCTTCTCGCTGTGGCCCTGGCCGTAGCCGAGTGCGGTGTCGATGAAATTGAGGCCGAGGTCGACTGCGCGGTTGAGGGCGCGGGCGGACTCGTCGTCGCGCGCGCCCTGCCAATGGCTCTTGCCGATGCCCCAGGCACCGTAACCGATTTCGGAAATGCGCAGGCCCGTACGGCCGAAGGTTCTGTAGTGCATGGCGCTCTCGCTGGCATTGGGGAAGGAGGACGGGATACCGCCGGTTATCTAGGCTTCAGCGATCGACCGTCAACCGGGAAAATGTCACGGCCACGGCGGCTTTGTTGCCTCATACGTCCTAGGCAAGAAACCAGAAGAAAACGGCCGACAGGAAGATGAAGGCGAGCACGAGCCCCATGAACTGCCGCATGCCCTCGCTCGTATTGTCGCCGAGCAAGGCGACCCAGATCGGCCCGCCGCTGCAGTCTTCGTCGCGCATGTCGCGGATGGAAGCCAGCGCATCGCGACCGACCGCCGGACGGCTGTAGTCGTGCGGCGGCGGCTGCCGGTTGCGATGAGGGGCGAGAGATCCCGAAAGATCCGGCGCCACCAGGCCGCCGTCGCCGGCGTCGACCACGGGAGGCAACCGTTCCTGCGTCGTCGACCCGTCGCGGGTCGCGTCTCCTGCCCGCAGGCGCCCTGCGCCATGGTGAAACGCCCAGCGCTGTGGTTTCGACTGCGGATCGGATTTCACGTGCCGGATAGACATCACGCACCTCCACAGGCGTAACCGCTAACCGGGCACTTTGGTTCCGTGCGCGGGCATGCATTGTTGATCACGGGGGCGTGGCGTCGACGAATTCGACACTTGAAGGACGCAATTGCCGGCAGCGTCTGCCGAAAAACAAAAGAGCCCGCCGCGGGAGGAGCGGCAGGCTCTCTAAAAATCGATCAGCAGCCTGGGAGGAGGAGTGGCGCTGATCTCGTGAACGATCCATGGGAGGAGGAGATCGTTCACCGCATCGAAGCTCTGCGGGAGGAGATGCATTGCTTCGATGAGGTGAATATACAGGGTTTCTGCCCAAATCGTAGGCGGATTTTGCGCAAGCCAGCTATGCGCTATGCGCGCAGCGCAATACCGGCGCATCGGTCCAGAGCCGCCGTAAATGCGATCGAACGGCCGGTGATGCCGGCGAAACGCGGGCAGGCGGAAACGGGTTTCACGCCGCCCGTATTCCGACGTCGTAGGCGCTTCTGCCGCGCGAAACCGTCAGTTTTCCATGAAGGCGCGCGCCATGCTGTCGCGGATCGGCTTGGTGAGATAGTCGAAAAAGGTCCGCTCCGCCGTCTGGATCAGAATTTCCGCCGGCATGCCGGGGGTCACGACGAAATTGTGAACTCTTGCAAGCTCGCTTGCCGGAAGGCTGACGCGCGCCAGGTAGACCTCGCGCGTGCCCTCATGCGTCTGCACCGGCAGGGCGTCCGCCGACACGTAGAAGACCTGCCCATTGAGGACCGGCGTCGTGCGCTGGTTCAGCGCGGTCAGCCGCACCGTCGCCTTCTCGCCGACCCGGATATTGTCGACGTCGGTGCGCAGCACCTGCGCCTCGATGATGAGCGGTACATCGGCCGGCAGGATTTCCATGATCGGCTTGCCGCTCTCGATGACGCCGCCGGACGTATGAAAATGCATCCTGATGACCGTGCCGGTCACCGGCGCGTTGATCGTCGCGCGGCGGAGCACATTGGTGGCGCCGCGCAATTGTTCACGCACTGTGTCCAGTTCACCCTCGGCCTTCTGCAATTCGTCGAGCGCAGCCTCTTGGTAGCTCTGTTCGGTCTGGTTGACCTGCTGCTGCTGCTTGAGGATCTGGGACCCGGTCTCCGAGACTTCGGACATCAGACGGCCAATCTGGCCCTCTGCATCGGCGATCGCGCGCTGGATGGTCTTGATCTCCGTCTTGCGGATCAGGTCCTTGGCCAAAAGCGTCTTCTTGCCGATGTATTCCTCCTCGAGCAGGACTCGTTGCTCGCGCACCGATTTCAGCTGCTCCTGAAAACCTTGCGAGCGGAACTCCAGGCTCTCGATATTCCGCTTCAACAGTCCGATATCGCTGTCGAGCTTGCTCCTCCAGGTCTGAAAATTGAGCTCCTGGCTCTGCACGATCGGGACAATCTCAGGATCTTTCTTGACGTGCTCCGTGAGAACCGCGGGCAGCACGATCTGCTTCAAACCGTGCGCCTGCGCGGTCAGCCGGGCGACGATCGCCTCCAGCCGCGCCCAGCGCAGAAAATACTGCCTCTCATTCGCTTGTGCGGCCGTTTCGTCCAGCCGCACCAACGGCTGATCCACGGTTACGCGGTCGCCCTCGCTCACCAGAATATCCTTGATGATCCCGCCTTCGAAGTGCTGGACCACCTTGTTCTGCCCGGTTGCGACAAAGCTGCCCTGGGCGATGATGGCAGCCGCCAGAGGCGCGGTGAAGGCCCAAAGGCCAAAGCCGCCGAAGGTCACGACGATCAGCACCAGGCCGATCATCGTATGCTGCCAGATTGAACGCGGAACCTCTGCGTACCAGGTCAGATCCTGTACTTTGGCCATGTCGCTCATGATCGCCTACGGAAGCTGGTTTTGTTCGAGCGGGTTGCCTTCGGTATTCACCCCACGCGAAGCGAGTGCCTTGAGAACGTCCTGGCGCATGCCGAAGAGCGCCACCGTGCCGTTGACGAGCAGCAGAACCTTGTCGACGCTGTTCAAAAGCGCCGGTCGCTGAGTGATGGTGACAACCGTGATCTTCTCACGCTTGGCATGCGTCAGCGCCCGCGTCAGCGCCGCCTCGCCGGCGGTATCGAGATTGGAGTTGGGCTCGTCGAGCACAACCATGCGCGGGTTGCCGAAGAAGGCGCGGGCAAGGGCGACGCGCTGCTTCTGGCCGCCCGATAGAGGCGAGCCGTCGGCGGCCACCACGGTCTCGTATCCGTGCGGCAGCATGGCGATCATGTCGTGAACATCGGCAAGCTTGGCAGCGGCGTAGATGTCGGCGTCGGTGGCATCCTCGCGCATGCGGGCGATGTTGGCCTTGATCGTGCCGGGAAACAGCTGCACGTCCTGCGGCAGGTAGCCGATGCTTTCGCCGAACTGCCGCTGGTCCCAGTTCCTCAGGTCCATGAGATCCAGCCGGACGTTGCCCGACGTCGGCAGGATGGATCCAACCAGCATCTTGCCGAGCGTCGTCTTGCCGGCACCGGAACTGCCGATCACGGCAAGCGAATCGCCGGGCTCCAGCGCAAAGGTAATTCCGTTGAGCACCACGCGCTTGGTGCCCTGCGGAACGAAAAGCAGGCGCTCGACATCAAGGCGCCCTTCGGGCCGCGGCAGCTTCAACCGTTCGAAATTGAGCGGTGACGTCTTCAGCAGCGCGGAAATGCGCCCATAGGCAGCACGCGACTGGATGACCTGGCTCCATCCCTCGATCGCGCCCTCGATAGGTCCAAGCGCGCGGCCCGCGATGATGGAGGCCGCAATCACCATGCCACCGGTGAGCGAGCCATTGAGGGCGAGATGGGCGCCCCAACCGAGCATCGTCACCTGCGTCAGGAGGCGCACCGCCTTGGACAGCGACGCAAAGGCGATGTTGCGGTCCTGCGCCATCACCTGGGCCTTGAGCGAACCGGCCATGTCCTTGCCCCAGATGTGCACGGCCTCCGGGATCATCGCCAGTGCGTTGATGATCTGGGAGTTGCGCGACATCGAATCGAGGTGAAGGTTGGCCTTGGTCTGGAAATTGGTCGCTTCGCCGAACGCCGCAGCCGTCGCTTTCTGGTTCAACAGCGTAACGATGAGGAGGAGAACGGCTGAGGTGACGACGATTATCCCGAGATGCGGATGGATGAGGAAGACCGCCACCAGAAAGAGCGGCGCGATCGGCGCATCGAGAAACGAAAGCAGCGTGCCGGAGACGAGGAAGGAGCGAAGCTGCTGCAGGTCGCCAAGCGTCTGGTACTCGCGCCCGTTGCTATGCAGGGCGGCTCTCGCTGCCGCGCTCAGGATCGGCGCGCCGAGTTGCGCGGCCACCTCCACGGCGGTGCGCATCAGGATCATGCGGCGAATGGCGTCGAAAACCGACTGCAGCAGCACCGCGCCGACGATGATCGCCGTCAGCATCACCAGCGTGTCGACCGAGCGGCTGGTCAGCACCCGGTCCGAAATCTGGAACAGATAGACAGGGATCGAAAGCACGAGGATGTTGGTGACGATCGTAAACAGCATGACGATCATCAGGTTCTGCCGGATCGCCTTGAGACCAGCGCTGAGGCTCGCCGAAAAATCGACCGGGCCAAGGCGCTTGTGGAACACGCCCCCTCCACCGCCTCCGCCGCCGCCCTTGTCGGACGATCCGCCACCCTTGTCGGGCGACCGCGGCTCGGCCTTGATCGGCCCACGGTCGGCTTCGATCACCACCATGCCCGAAGGCGAATATCTCTCCTTCATCTCCGCGGTCGGCCAGGCAACCGGTTTTCCGACCGGCTTTTCGATGCAGGGTTCCGGCTTTGGTTCCTCCTGCAACGGGCGGCGCTCGACCGTCGCCTCGCCGCGCAGAGCCGGCTCGGGTCTGGCCACGGGCTCGGTCTTTGGAGGCCACGGCCGCGACGTGACGTTGACCGTCTCAGCGGCATCCGCCCGTGGCGTTCCCATCTGTGCGCGTGACGCCTGCGCGACCCCGATCGGTGCGGCCGGTGCAGCAGCGCGCGCCGGTGCGAGGCCGGGTGTCGGACCGGTGATCTGTACCGGCCTTGCGGCAACGCCCGATCCGGGAAGAGGCGAAACGGGTGAAGGGGTCCAGTTGCCATCCTCGCCGGCGCCGTTTGCCGCCACTCTTCTTATTTGGTCCGCCACCCCGTCGATCTCCCTAACAGCACGGTCCAGAACGTGTTCCTGATGATTGAGCTTGCGCAGAAACTGCCGTCGCGCGGCGTCGGCGCCGGATGCTTCCGGCCGTGTTCCGTTTTCCTCCGCACGCGAAGCGGCATCGGCGCCGGTTTCGGCAGACACTGGCCGAGACGGATTGGTGCGGTCGGTCATGACTATCCTCCCGCACTCCCATCAGGCGACCATGCTGTGCATGGGGTCGGCACTGGCCGTATCGATGCCGTGCCCATGGCTCGGCGAGATCTGATCCTGCGGCTGGTGGCCGAAATCCGGAGTGAGCATGTCGTCGCCGAGAAAGACGACCGCTTCGCTGACCAGCGCATCCGGGTTCTGACTACCGAGATAGGGATCGTTCTTGACCAGCTCCGCCTGGATGAGCACCTCGTCCGAATAGGCGCCGCCGCCGGCATAGATCGTCTTGCCGGTATCGACATCGACGATCCCGGCATAGTTCAGCAGAGCATTCGAGCCCGTGGAAATGGTCCAGTCCGCGTCCGGGCGCGCCTCGAGCGCGTTCATCGCCAGCGTCACCTGATCGCTGTCGCCGAGAATGTTGGTCTGCTGGATGTAGTTGAGGCTGATGAGGTCGCCGGAAATGTAGAGCACCCTCAGGCCATTCAGCCCGGCAAAGGCGGGATCATGCAGAAAGTCGTCGCCCGACGGCTTCTTGCCTTCCGACAGATCCTGCAGCGCGGACAGGTAACCGTCCGACATCGGATTGACCGGGCCTGCACTGCCAGCTTCGACGATTCCGGCATAGTTCCAAAGCAGGTTTCCGCCGGTCGAGACCGAACCGGCGCCGCTGGTGTGAAAGCCGCCGACGGCACCGATCAGATCGTTGTCGAGCAGGATGTTCGTCTGCTGGATGATGTTGGCGTCGAAGACGCTGCCGCCGACGAAGATCAGGTCAAAGCGGTATCCGAGCTCCAGCAGCGATATCTGGTTGGCCGCCGTGTTGTCGCCACCGACGATCGAAAGCTTCGAGCCCGAAGCCGCGAGGATCGCCGTGTCCTGGTCCGACATGAAAGTGAACTGCTGGAGCCAGTTGACCATCATCAGGTCGCCCTTGACCTCGGTGATGGCCCAGACCTTGGGGAAGTCGGCGGTGTCGGCATGCGTCGTCTGCGCCGGCTCGACATGTTTGAACATGGCGATGTTGAACGCCTGGGTAGCATGCTGCTCAATATTGTTGCCGCTCAGCGCGGAACTGACGAGGTCGCTGTCATAGTGGGTGTTGACCTGAACGATCGCGTTGAGTTCGACGTGGTCGCCGGCCACCGCCAGCACTTCGGCCTGCAGCCAGTCGCTGGTGATGACGACGGAGTTGACCAGCGTGTTGCTGCCCGCTTCCAGCTCGACCGAAGTGTCGACCGCGACGGCACCCTCGCCATAGGCGATGCCGCCCTCGACTTCGACCCCGTCGTTCGACAGTTCGGGCTCGTCCGGCGCATCGGAAGCCTCGTCCGGGTCCGGCAGGTGATCCTTGAGAACCGGCGCTTCCTCAACGATCACGCCGTTCACATAGATGCCTTCGAGCGTGCTGGCCCTGGCTGAAAAATGGGTGACGCTCAGCCCCCCGGCCTCCGCTTCGCCGCCGGTGGAGAATGCCTCAAGCCTCTCGGCCGTGCCGACAACGAGGCTGGCGATCGCGTCACTGGAGCCGGCGACATCCGTCTCGCCGAGCAGCGAAATACTCTGCGTCGCGTCGATGAGCTCGGCCATCGTCGCGCTGTTGTCGATCTGCAGGCCGGACTTCAGGCCATGCCCGCCGACACTGACGAAATCATTGTCCGAAAGCTCGGCGGTCTGGTTGCTGTAGACCACCACCGAGCCCGGCGGGTTGATGTGCGGCTCGACCACCTGCGAGGCCGATCTCGGCGATGCGCCCTGCAGGGAGGCTTCCGAGCTGGCGCGGCCAAGGGAGCCGCCAAAAATCGGGTATTCGGGGAAGGACACCCCAGCATAGCCGTCCGGTATCGGCATGAAGATGTCCGGTCCGACCGGCTTGTACGGGACGTCGGGGTTGAAGTCGTCGAGATCGTAAGGTGCGTGCACCTTGACCGGCGCAGAAACGAGCTCCTTCGGATCCTTGTGGACGTCGCGATCCGGGTCGAACTTCTCATGGATTTCACGCAGACGCGCCTCTTCGGTAGAGAGTTCGAAGAGACCGATGAAATGGGCAATGGCCTCGGTGATCTTTGCGGAATACAAGGTCAGGCCCTCCTCTTGTCGTCGGCAGTCCCCGCCGGCTTGGCGGGTCGTGCCTGACTGCGCGAGAGCTTCCCGCGCAGTCATTCTCGGGTCGATCCCGCGAGACGCGGATCGACGCCCCCTCATCGATCAGGTGTTGTCGTCGTCGCCGACGGCAGTGGTCGTGTAATCACCACCGACGACCGTCATGTCGATCGTGTTGCCCTGCAGGTTCGCGCCGAGCACGATCTGCTGGTTGAAGGCGTTGGTGTCGATAACTGCGTCTGCCGAAGCCGAGGAGAGCCCTTCGACGAAGCTGTCGTCACCATTGTACGAGCCCCACATGCCGGCGCTGCCACCCGCACCGCCATCACCGTTCGTCGCGAAGCCACCCGCGCCGCCGGCACCGCCGGCACCACCGAGTGCATGGCCACCGTAGGCATCGCCACCGTCGCCGCCGGCTGCCCACGAACCCGTGAGCGCGAGGCCGCCGAGGCCGTGACCACCGGTCGCTGCACCACCGGTACCGTCACCACCGGTCGAGTCACCCGTAGAGCCGCCACCGGCATAGGCATCGCCACCACCGCCGCCGGCACCGCCGACGCCTGCACCGGCGCCGAAGCCAGCACCCGCGCCAAGACCAGCACCCAAAGCGCCGCCGCCGTCGCCGGCATCGCCGGCATCACCACCGTCAGCACTGCCGGTATCGCCAACCGCTACGCTGTTGCCACCGTTGCTGTCGCCACCGTCGCCACCGAGGTTCAGGATTGGAAGGATGAAGCCGCCGGCATCGCCGCCGTCACCTGCATCCGAAGATCCTGCCGGGCCGCTCGTGACGTCGCCACTTGTGCCACCGTTGCCGGCACCATTGCTGCCGCCGTCGCCGCCGGCTGCCGCGCCGACACCAAGGCCGACACCGAGACCGAGGCCGACGCCGAGGCCGGCACCACCGGCACCACCGGCACCGGCTGTCGCCGTACCGCCATTTGCGTCACCGCTGGAGCTGCCGCCGCCAACGCCAACACTGGCTGCAATGCCGCCAAGGCCGGCACCGCCGATCGCATCGGCATTGTTGTCTGCGTCGCCGCCATCGCCGTCGCCAGCGCCCGCGAAGCCACCAACGCTATGGCCGCCATCGCCGCCGTCGCCACCGTTGGCATAGGCCTTGCTTCCGCCTTCACCACCGTCTGCGCCGGCCTGAATGCCGTCGCCCGAGCGGGCGTCGCCGGCATTGGCGTTGCCGTTCTGGTTAAGCGTGCCGCTGTTGTTGATGTCAGAGGCGCTGTCGTCATCCGACATGATGGCGTTCTGGCTGAACACGTTGGCAACGTTGCTGTTGCCGTTCATCGAGCCGTTCAGGATGTCCTTGAAGCTCGTGTTCGCCATGCCGTGGATCGAGGAGTTGTCGATATCGGCAAAGTCGTCGTCGGACGGCTTGTAGCCGCTCAGGTCGAGATCGACGTCCACGTCGACGGTCGTCTTGCTGTCGACGTCGACATGGGTGCTGTTTTCGTTGAGGTTGGCATTGAGGTTGGCGTTGCCATTGCCGTTCAGGTTGGCGTTGCCATTGCCGTTCAGGTTGGCATTGCCGTTGCCGTTCAGGTTGCCGTTCCCGTTGGCATTGGCGTTGCCGTTACCATTGAGGTTGCCGTTGCCGTTGAGATTGCCGTTGTAGGACTCGCTGTACTGCGATTGTCCCTGATCCTGGCCCTGACCTTGGTCCTGGCCCTGTCCCTGGTCTTGCCCCTGGCCCTGGCCTTGTCCCTGTCCCTGAAGCTGGCCTTGCAGCTCCGCCTGCAATTGTCCCTGACCCTGGCCCTGTCCTTGTCCCTGGTCTTGATCTTGAGACTGGCTGTCATCCCATGGCCACAGGATATTCTTGTCCTTACTCATGACGATTACCTCGAGTTGAGGCCGCGACAGCCGAGCCGCATTCTTCTCTTACGCGGATTTGGGCCATGCGCGGGCTACGTGTTGGACTTGTTGAACTCAGTAACGGTGTTTTCCTCCGGGCGCCTAGTCGCCCATCTGTCGATACTTTGATCGCTTTTGTTGCCTCTCCCCTTACTTGGTCGAGAGGACCGGAACAGGTTCCCAACTGGGTATTCCATTCGATGCAGAGCTTGCCCAAAGGGGGCCTGAGTGCGTCCTGCTCGCCGGTTGCAGAGGAGACTCTGTCTAAAACCGACACGCATTGTAAGTTGTCAGTTCGGGCTAACCTTCGCGGGCTAGCGACGAGACGCAGAAACCTTCACCCGTGGGCTAGGCAAAATATGGCCGTCACCCGACGGCTGGCCACGCGCCGGAGAGGGCCCGAGCGCCGCATTTCCGGGCCTGCGCGACCATCGTCAGAACGAATTTACTGGACGCAGGAATGCAGTATTCTGACGAGCAGTGGTGTGGCATTTGGCAACCGGCGAGCACTGGAAGGCCCATGGCAAGATTTCACGAAATCCTCCTCTTAATCGGACAACTCAACTACACGTGGACGAATACGGAGAGTTTGCTCATCTACCTCATCGCCGGCCTCGCCCGGGTCGACAAGGAAACCGCGATCGTCATCTTCCTGACGCTGAACACGACGCGGGCCCGCATCGAACTCGTCGAGCGGCTGACCAAGATGGGAAAGACGCCTGCCGCGCAGCGGCAGGAAATTCTTTCGATTACCCAACAGCTTGGCCGGCAGGCAAAACTCCGCAACAAATACAGCCACTGCATCTATTCCTTCGACGAAACCGGCGACCAGGCGAGCACGCAACTGATGGCGATCTTCGACAGCAAGGACACGATCAAGTACGGCAAGATCGAGCAGATCAACGAGGCGGAGATCGCGCGGATCAACGAGGTGATCGAGCAGCTGCAGGAGGTCAACCGGGAAATCTGGGCGATCGTCGACCGCTACGCCTTCCCGCGCTGATCACCCGCCACGAGCGCAGACGACGGCATGCCGCAATCCTGCTGCCGCCGCTGGTGGCGGATGCGCGGCAGCCACCTCCACACGGCCCGGTTTCCAGCCATCCACAATTCAACCGCATTGTCAGGCCATCGCAGCAGCGACGGCAGCAGGAGGCGATGCGGATGGTTGGACAACCCGAGGAGAGGCGGTTTACGAGCCTTGAGGTGCGCATCGACGCTGCGGCGCATGGCGTGCTCGACCGGCTTCCGGCAAGCGGCTTCCTTGGCGGCCTGACCGAATTTCTGGTGTTCGGCATCAAGCAGGCCTTCGCCTGCCTCTTCGGCGGCGCGATGCTGGCCCTGATGCTGGCAACGAAATTCTACTGGCCCGAAGGCAGTGGTCTCGCCCGCTACGACTTCCTGTTCCTGAGCGCCATCGCCATCCAGATCTCACTGCTCGTCTTCAAGCTCGAGACCATCGCCGAGGCCAAGGTCATCCTGATCTTCCACGTCGTCGGCACGCTGATGGAAATCTTCAAGACCTCCGTCGGCTCGTGGATCTATCCGGAGCCAAGCTTCTTCCGCATCGGCGGCGTGCCTTTGTTTTCGGGTTTCATGTATGCCGCCGTCGGCTCCTATCTGGCGCGCGTGACCCGCATTCTCGACATGCGCTACAGCAACTATCCGCCGCTCATCGCGACCCTGCTTTTGGCCCTTGCCATTTATGTCAACTTCTTCAGCCACCACTACATCATCGACCTTCGCTACGCGCTGTTCGGATTGACCGCGATCCTCTTCCTTCGCACCACGGTGCATTATCGCGTCTTCCGCTTTCGCCACCGCATGCCGCTGCTCGTGGGCTTCCTGCTGGTCGCCCTCTTCATCTGGTTCGCCGAAAACATCGGCACCTGGTCGCGGGCCTGGATCTATCCCTCGCAGCATGCCGGCTGGACGCTGGTCTCCGTGCAAAAGCTCGGCGCCTGGTATCTGCTGATGATCCTGTCGTTCGTGCTGGTCACGCTCGTGCATCGTCCGCGCGCGGTTGCCGCTCCGGCAGCCGTGGCCGAGAGTACAGCCGTCGAGATGGGCGATGCAGCCGTCGCCGGAAAGGGTGTCGGCGCGCGATAGCGCAACCGTACGACGAGAAGGCAGATCGCCCCAGGAGTTGCAAAACGGCGCGCGCTGGAAAACCATACCGAATCAATCGCTTTCGCAACGAGGGGAAACATGCGGCGTTTCTTTCTTTGCCTGCTGGCGCTCGGCGTCCTCGCTGTCGTTTCAGTCATGATCCTGCCCAGCTTCGTTTCGAGCGACTGGATGCGCGCCGAACTGGGACGGCAACTCTCGAACGCGACCGGCAGCGCGATCGCGCTCAACGGCCCGGTCAGACTTTCCGTCGTCCCGCATCTGGCGGTGGTGGCCGAAAACGTCTCGCTCGATGCCGACGGCATGACCGCCGAGATCGGCGAAGTCGCGGGCTCCGTGACGCTCTCCTCGCTATGGTCCGACCGCCTGCACGTGAGGGAAGTAAGGCTTGTACGCCCTGTCGTGGCGCTGCGGCCGAAGGCAGAGGCCGCAGCGGTTGCGCAAGACGGGGGGGCTGAGGCGGGACAGGCGAGCACGGGCGAAACGCGCGATCCGCTCGCCGCCCTCGTCGCCTTCCTCGAGAAAAGCGCCATCGACAAGATCTCGATCAGCGAGGGAACGCTGCGGCAGGAGGGCGCCGGCGGTTCGGTCGACGTCGTCAGCGATCTCGATCTTACGCTCGCCGTTCCGGATATCGATGGCGAATTGTCGCTCTCGGCCGGCGCCGGCGTCGATGGCCGGCGCTACGATGTCACGCTTGCCGTTTCGCCTTTGCGTCCGCTGCTCGAGCACAAGCCTGCCGAACTCAGCCTTTCCCTGGAGGCCGAGCCCCAGCTTGCGGCCGGGCTCACCGAACTGACTGCCCGCGGCCAGGTGGCGCTGAATGCCAATGGCGGTTACCAGATCCGCGGCGGCAAGCTTACGATCGGCGACGAAGCGCTCGGACTCGACGCGCTGTTCGTGCCGGGCAGCCGCCCGCGGTTCCTCGCCGACCTCAACGCCGAGCGGCTGGATCTGAGCGCATTTCTCGATGACGGCGAGACGGCCGCATCCTCCTCCCAGCCCGAGGAACCGGCAGGCCGGACGGACAGGGCCAAGGCAGCTGCAGGCCTGCAGGCGCTGGCCGGTTTTGACGCCGATATCAGCGTCAATGTCGGCGCCCTTGCCGTTGGTGACATTTCCGCATCCGACGTCGCGCTGACGGCGACCCTCAAGGACGGGCAGTTGACCGGGCGGCTCGAGCATCTCGGCATCGACGCCGGCAGTGTTGCCGCCGATCTCGCCGCCGACGTCGGCGCCGCCGAGCCGATTTTCCAGGGCCGCGTCGTCAGCAACGGGCTCGACGTTTCCAAACTCGCGGCTCTGGTCGGCCAATCGGTACCGCTGTCGGGAACCGTGACGATGGACACGGCCTTCGCGTTTCGCGGACTGAGCGCGAACTCTGTGCGCAAGACGATCAACGTGACCGGCGGCGCAAGCCTGCGTGACGCGACCATCGTCATTCCCGGCATCGCCGATCCGGCCATGGCCGAGGTGAAGGCAAAGAAACTCGCCCTCAAGATCGAGGGCCTGGCCAAGCCAATGCGTCTTGCGGGCAGCCTCGTGTGGCGGGGCAAACCGGCCGAGATCGATCTTACCCTACCGGTCCGCGACCTGCTCATGGACGCCAATGCCCGTGCGGGCGACATCCCGCTGAAGCTCGACCTGCGCACGAAGGAAGCGACGCTTGCGCTGGATGGCAAGGCGGCGCTTGCGGGCAGCTACGCCGGCAAGCTGAACTTCGCGGCCGCAGACCTGCGAGCGCTTCTTGCCTGGATCGGTCAGGCCGACGCGGGCGGCATCACGCAATTCGCCTTCAATGGCGACGTGAAGGCAAGCGCTGCGGGCGTCGCATTCCAGAAGGCCACGCTCTCGGTCAACGGGGTCGAAGGAAGCGGCAATGGCGCGGTCGAACTCGGGACACCGCTCAAAATTTCGAGCGCGCTCCATTTCAAGGAACTAGACCTCGCGCGGTTGGCCGGCGCGCCTTCGGCCGCGCCGCAGGCGAAGGCCAAAAGCAAAGCGAGTGGTGGCCCTGCCCCGGATGGTCCGCTGGATCTGTCCGCACTTCGCTCCATCGATGCCTCCATCAAGGTCGATGCCGAAAAACTCGCCTACGGCCGCGTCGTCGTCGGGCCGGTCGCAACTTCCCTGAAGATCTCCGAGGGCATCGCGAACCTCGACATTCCGGATAGCCCCTTCTATGGCGGCCAGGTGGCCGCGAGCCTGACCGCCGACGGATCCGGCACGGAGCCGTCTATCGCCGTGAAGGCCTCGATATCGGGCGCCTCGGCCGCACCACTGCTCACCGACCTTGCAAACTTCAAGCATCTCGAAGGCGCGCTGCAGACGACGTTCGACATTGCAGGCGCCGGCGGCACGACCAGCACGCTCAAGCGATCGCTCAAGGGCACGGCTGAGGTCCGTTTCTCCGACGGCGCCATTCGCGGGATCGACGTTGCCGACGTCTACAACAATCTCGTCGGCCTGATGTCCTCCGGCTTCAAGCAGAACGACAACAAGGCGACCGGCTTTACCGAACTCGGGGCATCCTTTGCCATCGAGAACGGCGTTGCGCGCACCGACGACATCAAGCTCGTCGGCCCCCTCGTGCGGATGAGCGGCAAAGGCGAGGCAAACCTGCCGGAGGACCAGTTGAACTTCCGCCTCGATCCCCGCGTGGTCGCATCCTTGCAGGGCCAGGGTGCCGACATCGCCACCGAAGGCATCGGCGTGCCCGTCGTCATCGAAGGGTCGTTTGCCGCTCCGCGCATCTATCCCGACCTTTCGGGCCTTCTGAAAAACCCCGATGCCGCGCTTTCGACCTTGAAGAAGCTCGGATTGCCGACCGGCAAGCTGGGGCTCGATGAGCTTCTGTCCGGGGACGGCAAGGGAGGAAAGCTTCGCGACATCCTCAGCGGTGCGATCGGCAAGCAGCCGAAGGACGAAGGCAGCGAGCTCTCCATCGAGCAGATCATCGGCGGTGGCGGCACCGAGCCCGAGGCGGCACCGCCCGTCGATGGGCAAGCTCCGCCCGACACGGCTGCCGAACAGCCGGCGCCGGAAACGCCGCAGCCGGAGCAGCAACCCGCTGCAGAAGCCGAGCAACCGGCACAGGACAGCGGCACTTTGGGAAAGCTGTTCAAGCTTCTTCAATGAGCGAGCGTCTCAGATGATGCAGCCCAAAACCTGAGGCATGTCCACAAGACCACACGTGCCGGCTTCCAACCACGGCCGGCAATGCTAAAGCTGTCGGCGATTGCTTCGAGGACAGAAAGACCATGAGACACGACCCGTTGTTCGAGCGTCTGTGGGACGGCACGGCTCAGATGGAAGAATGGACCGCCGCGGTCTCGCACGGCGCCATCACCCATGTCGCCGACAACATCATCACCGTCCACACGACCTACTTCTGCGGCAGCGTGACGGCCATCCGTACCAGCGAAGGTCTGGTCCTGATCGACACCGCGAAGCCGGAAACGGCAAAGCAGACCCTCGACGTCATACGCTCCTGGGACGACAGCCCCATACACACCGTCATCTTCACGCATGGCCATATCGACCATACCAGCGGGATCACGGTCATCGACCAGGAAGCGGATGCGCGTGGGCTAGCGCGCCCGCGGATCGTCGCCCACCGCAACGTGAAGCGGCGGATGGAGCGCTACGAGGCTTCGCATGGCTACAACAGCATCGCGCAGAGCCAGCAGTTCAACAAACCGGGCTACATCTACCCAATCGGTCAGCGGCGACCGGACGCGGTCTATGACGATACCCTGTCACTGTCCGTCGGTGGCGAGCGGATCGAACTTTTTCACGGCAGAGGCGAAACCGACGATGCCACGTTCGTCTGGCTACCGGAACGACGTGTCCTTGCGAGCGGCGATTTCGTCATCTGGGTGTTTCCGAACGCCGGCAATCCGCGCAAGGTGCAGCGTTATGCAGCCGATTGGGCGACGGCACTTCGGCGGATGGAGGCGCTCGCTCCGGCGGTCCTCATTGCCGGTCACGGTCCGGTCGTCTTTGGCGAAGAGCGCGCGGCCGAGATGCTGCGCCACGGGGCAGAGGCGCTCGAGCATCTCGTGCGTGAAACGCTCGCGCTCCTCAACAGGGGCGCCAGCCTCGACGCGGTTCTGCATGCGGTGAAGGTGCCCGAGGCATATCTGGGCAAGCCCTATCTGGCAGCGAAGTACGACGACCCGGAATTCCTCGTCCGCGGCATCTATCACTTCTATGCCGGCTGGTTCGATGGTGACGCGGCCCATCTCATGCCGCCGAGGACTGCCGATCTCGCATCGGAACTGGCCGCTCTTGCCGGCGGCGCCGAAAAACTTGCGGAGCGGGCCACGCAGCTATCGGAGGCTGGGAATTTCCGCCTCGCGGTGCAACTCGTGGAATTCGCCAGCATGGCCGCACCCGACGACCGGGCCATTCAGGCAATTCGGGCCGCGGTCCTGCGAAAGAGCATCGAGAACGAGAATTCGCTGATGGGGAAGGCCTTCCTCGCGGTTTACGCACGCGAGGCCGAGCAGCGCTCCAAAGGCTAATGCATGTCGCGCAAAACTGTGCATCGGTCTTGCGGCAACGAGACGCATAAAAACAAGAGCTTACAGTCTGGCGTGTGAATCCTTTGTCACGCAACAGGCTTTAGGCGCCACGCGCTGGAGCAGCCTCACCTCAGAAGCCGAAAGACTGCTGTGCGGGCTTGGCCTGTTGCTCCTCCAAATGGACGCCTTCCAGTTCGAGCATGCGCGTCTTGGTGGTCGAACCGCCCGGCGCTGAAAACCCGCCGATCTTGCCGCCGGCGGCCAGCACCCTGTGGCAGGGGATGATCAGCGATACCGGGTTCTTCGCCATGGCCTGGCCAACATCGCGTGCTGCTTCCGGCCCGACGCCCAATTCCTTGGCAAGCGCGCCATAGGTCGTGGTCTGGCCCCAGCGCAACGCCCGCGCGGCCGCATAGATGCGCAGGAAAAATTCATCCTGGCCTTGCAGATCCACCGCGAAGCCGGAGAAATCAACCTCCCTGCCCTCGAAGTAGTGCCGCACGGCTTCCACCGCCGCACGGATTACGGGCGTCGGCTCCGACGCCTCGCCGGAAGGCAGCCGCCGCAGCAACAGCCGCTCGGTCGCCTCCAGCGTGCCGGTCGGCAGTTGAAAGCGCGTGATGCCGACATCGTTCCAGGCGATGCCGCAGAAACCGGCCGCAGTCTCAAAGATGAAATAACGATGCATCGCCTGACCCATCGGCCTCGCCTCCACTTGTACGTCTACCCTCAAAAATCGTGCAGGACGCCGCCGAATTCAACCCGTTTCCTGCCTACGCGACCGCCGTTTTGGCGCAGATTGCCCGGTGCCGGACAGGCCGCCGAATGCCGTCATTTGCGAAAGCTTTACGCTTGTCGGGCATGGTTTCGCGCGAACATCAGGAGACGATGGTGGACATCCTGCATACCCCGACGATCATGCTCAGTTCGTTCGTAACGCTGGTGATCTTCGCCGCTTTCTTCGGTTTTGCCTGGCGGCAGGAGCGCAAAAGCCTCGAACTGCTTCTGTGGTCCTTGGCCTTCGCCATCGGCGCAGTCGGCTTCGTCCTGTTGACGCTGCGCGGCGACGGCTACAACTTCATCACCATCTCGCTCGGCAACGCGCTCGCGGTGCTGGGGCTCGCGATGATCTGGCTGGGCTTGCGCGCCTTTGACAATCAGCCGCTCAAGATCGCCTCCGCGCTCATCGGGCCACTCCTGTGGATCGTCGTCACCTATTCTTCAGACTATGTTCGCGAGAGCGTCACAAGCCGGATCGTGCTCTACTCGATCCTGATCTTCGCCTATTCGGCGCTGATCGCGCACGAGATCTTCCGCTCGGAGAATTTCGGCAAGCTCCCGAGCTCCTACATCGTCGCCTTCGTGTTCGCCACCCATGGCCTGCTCTACCTCGCCCGCATCCCGCTGATCCTGATCTGGCCGCTCGCCGGCAACACGGCCGCGGGAACTTCGCAGCCGCTCTGGTACCAGTTGCTGACCTTCGAGCTGTTTTTTCACAGCCTCGCCGGTGGTTTCGCCTTCTTCGCCATGGTCAAGGAGCGAACCCAGCAACGCTACAAGCTCGCCTCGGAGACCGACGCGCTGACGGGTGTGCCGAACCGCCGTTCGTTCCTTGCGCAGCTCGAGACCCATCTCGCCACGCAACCGGCCAAGGGAGCACTGCTCTATCTCGACATAGACCACTTCAAGGTGATCAACGATCGCTACGGCCATGCGGTGGGCGACCAGGTGCTCGTGGAATTTGCCGGGATCCTCTCGAAGGCCGTGCCGCGTGACGCCCTGATCGCGCGCATGGGCGGGGAAGAATTCGCCGCCTGCCTCCCGCAGGCGGATCGCGCCGACGCGATCGCCATTGCCGACAGCATTCGCACCGCGCTCGAAGCGCGCCGGCTGAGCACGACCAAGGGGGCGCTGTCGGCAACGGTCAGCATCGGCATTGCCTTTGCCTACCGGCAAAAGGATGTGCACGCGATCATTTCCGCCGCCGACGCCGCGCTTTATGCCGCGAAGGCCGCCGGCAGAAACAGCGTTTGGTCGGATGATCCGTCGGGCGTGCCGCAGTTTGCAGCGGGCTCGATCGCACCCGCCGGAACGGCGGCGACGCTTCTATCATTAAGCCCTGCCAGAAGCAGTGCTGCGACACGGCGGCCCACCGGCTCCTGAACCTTCCGCATCCCGAAAACGAACGATCGGCCGGGCACCCCCGTTATCGCGACCCGCCGCCTATCCGTTGACGCGCTTTACCAGCGCGAGCGAGGCAGCCGAGACAAGCAAGGCGCCGCCGCAGCCTCGTTCCATCCAGCGCCGCATCGACGAGGCGGCAAATTGCGTCGTCTTGAAGCCGACAAGGGCGTAACCGAACATGACGGCAAACTCGACGACGGTGAACACGGCGGTAAGCGCCAGGAACTGCGGCAGTTGCGGCGCGGCCGGGTTGATGAACTGCGGCAGCAGTGCGGAGAAGAACAGGTAGGCCTTGGGGTTGGTGATGGCCACGATCATGCTGTGGCGGCAGATCGCAAGCGCGGATTCCGTGCGAACGAGATCGCCGTTTTCGGCGCCTTGCGTTTCCGCTTTCTCGGCTCTACCGGGCCGAAGCATCTTGTAGCCGAGCCAGGCGAGATAGCCGGCACCCGCATATTTGACGACCGAGAACCAGAACTCCGACGCGGCAAGGATGGCGCCGAGGCCCGCTGCCACGGCGGCGATCAGGAAGAAGTCGGAAAGGAGCACGCCGATCATCCCGGCGACCGCCTTTTTCATGCCGAAACGAGAGCCATTGGCCATCGCCAGGATCACGTCCGGGCCGGGCGTGACCACCGCGATGAAGGTGACGGCCGCAAAGGCAGCCATGGTGCTGATGTCCATGAACGAGCTCCTCCCGTGAGCGGCCTATCTTTGGCCGTTCAGATCGAACGTGTAAAGCACCGCCCGCTCAACCACGCATCGGTTCTCACCTGGCGAATTGCGCGTTGCGTGAAGGAACACGCCCGTCGAAGGACAGTTGAACAGCCTTTCCGGATCCGGCATCGACGGCATGAATGTGCAGATGCGGCTCCGTGCTGTTGCCGGAGTTGCCGACGGCGCCGATCGGATCGCCGGCGAGAACCCGTGCCCCGATTAAGGCGGTCACGCTCCCCTTGCGCAGATGCGCCAGTTCCACCCGCATGCCGTCGCAGGCAACGATCACGTGGTTTCCAGCCGGGTTGCCCCAATCCGCCTCGGGCGGGGGCAGGTCGGGCAGCCCATCCACTGCCGCGACGATCTCTCCCTCGCACGGGCTGACGACGGTCTTGCCGAAGATGGCGTAGTCGGCGGGATCCCTAGGTAGCAGTCCGAACGCCCGGAAGCCGGCGTCGCCGATCGCCGTGATATCGAGGGCATGCCGTTGCGCCGGGTGATCGCTGTGATGATTGAGCACGCCGATGCCGCCGCCCTGAGCGACGACGAAGCGACCACCGGCCAGCGGAAACGATAGCCCGCGCGGATCGTGCCGCGCGCCGATGCCCCAGGCGACATAGGCGAGTGCTGCACCGAAGACGAAAAGAGAGGCTACAGTCGGCATCAGGCTGCGCGCCAATGCTCCGCGATCCAGCGACAGCCAGGGCCGGCGCCAATGTCGGGGCAACGAAACCAAAGACGCCGCGACCGCGAGCGCGGCCAGCGCCGCCCGGGTCCAGAAGCCGGCGATGTCCCAGCGGTTGAGAAGCCCGATCAGGGTGAGCAGCACGACGGTCTCTGCAAGCGCCAGCAGCCAGCCAAGCCGCGTCGGTTCATTCAGCCGCCATAGTCGCCAGATGAAGGCAAGCGGCAGCAGGATGCTGAAACAAGCAGAAATCCGACGACAACGACCATGATCCCTCCTGTTGCACATGACGGCGCTGTTTACACAGGGAAAAAATAGGGATATTTTTTGTCCTTAATAGATGCGGGCGGCATCTGCCGGACGAAAAAGATCGTTAGAGCGTATGATCCTTAAGAGCCAAGTCGAATGGGCGTTGCATTGTTGCGCCATTCTCGCCGGCCTGCCCGAGGGCCGCTACCTATCGACCAAGGCGCTGGCCGAATTCCACGGACTTCCGAAGGAGTATCTGTCGAAGGCGCTGCAGAGCCTGTCACAGGCGGGCCTCGTCCACACGACCCTCGGTCCTTCGGGAGGCTACCGGCTGGCGAAAGCGCCGGCGGAACTGACTTTCCTCGATATCGTCGAGGCGGTCGAAGGCCGGTCGCGCACCTTCGTCTGCACCAATATCCGGGCTAACAATCCCTGCCGGGCGCCCGGTTACTGCGACGAGACCCCCTGTGCGGTGGCGCGCATCATGTGGGAGGCGGACGAAGCCTGGCGCGACAAGCTGCGAAGCGTGCGCCTTTCCGACCTGATGGAAATCCTCTCGAAGGAAATTCCCGCCGATCTCTCGAAGCGAAGCTTTGCGTGGGTTCTAGAACGCGCCGGATGAGCGGCGCTGGCCGCGGTTTCAGCAGGCGAAGCGTAAAGATAGGCCTGCGCCGGCAGATGCTCGGCAAACTTGGCTGGCCCCAACGGTTGGGCCGAAAGAAGGGCCGGCTGCGCGATCGGCAGTCGGCCCTTGGCTGGCGTCACTTCGTCATCGGAAAGGTCAGTTCCTTTTCGGCGGTGTCGACGACGAAGACCGCCAGCAGCTTGGCGGGCGCGGTCTTGCTGCCGTTGGCGCTGACGCCGTGACGGTCGCCCGGCATCTCGGAGAAGCTCTCGCCGGCCTTGTATTCCTTGACTGGACCATCATTGACCTGGCTGAGGATCGAGCCTTCGAGCACCGTCGCATAGATGAAGGCCGTGCTCGCATGGGTGTGCGCATCGGACGAGCCGCCAGGCCCGTATTCCACCAGAACGCCCTTAATGCTCTTGCCCGGAACGTTCGGCAATTCATGCTCATAGACGAGCGTCACCTTGGCAGCGTCACCGGCGACGGCGGTCCCGAACAGGGTTGCGGTAACGGCGAGGGTGGTGAGGAGAGACTTGATCATGTCGAAAATCCTTTCAGATGAGGGAGATGCGCGACGCGCGCGCCTCCGGTTCGGTTACTTGCGGGGTGCCGTTGCGAACCACTCTTCGAAGGTGATGCGGCCGAGGCGGGGATTGTTGTCGGAAACAAGCGAGCCATCCTCGAGCAGACCGCCGAAATAGCGCGCCTCCCGGTCCGGCTCGACCTTGCGATTGTCGCCCATCGCCCTGAGATAGCGGGCGACGAGATCGCTGAGGCGCGAGCGCTCCGGACCCGCAATCTCGATCGTGCCGTTGACGGGATCGGCAAGCGCCACGTCGGTCATGGCATCGGCAACATCGTCTGACGCGATCGGCTGCACATAGGCCGGCGACAGGCGCACGAGGTCGCCGACGGTTCCCGATTGCGCGATCCCGCTCAGGAACTCCATGAACTGGGTCGAGTGCACGATCGTGTAGGGGATGCCACCGGCCTCGATCAGCTTTTCCTGCGCAAGCTTGCCGCGGAAGTAGCCGCTTTCCTGCAGCCGCTCGGTTCCGACCACGGAAAGCGCGATATGGTGTTTGACGCCGGCAGCCTTTTCGGCGGCAAGCAGATTGCGGCCCGACGTCTCGAAGAATTCGAGCACCGCCCTGTCCTCGAACGAGGGGGAGTTGGCGAGGTCGACGACGACGTCGCAGCCGCTGAGCGCTTCGGCGAGCCCCTCTTCCGTGATCGTATTGACGCCGGTGTTCGGGGAGGCGGCAATCACCTCGTGTCCGCGCTTGCGCAGGCGTTCGACCGTCTTCGAACCGATGAGGCCGGTTCCGCCGATGATGACGATTTTCATGGGATCCTCCATCGGCGGCGCCCATCGCGCCGCCGTGCATGACGGTTGCTGCGGGCTCAGTTGAGCCCGGCCTTGTCGAGCCCATAGAGCTTGTCGGCCGAACCGGGCACGGACTTGAACGCGACGCTGACGCGGTTCCAGGCGTTGATGGCCATGATGGAAAAGGTCAGATCGGAGATCTCCTTTTCCGAAAGCTGGCCGCGCACGCGCTCATAGAGTTCGTCCGGAACGCCGCCCTCGGGCAATTTCGTCAGCACCTCGGTCCAGGCAAGTGCTGCGCGTTCGCGCGGCGCAAACAGGTTCGATTCCCGCCAGATTGCCACGTGGTAGAGGCGCAATTCGCTCTCGCCGTGGATCTTCGCCTCCTTCACATGCATGTCGACGCAGAACGCGCAGCCGTTGATCTGCGAAGCCCGCAGATTAACGAGATCGCGGATTGTCTGCTCGATGACGCTGTCCTTCAGGCTGAGGCTGAAGTCGGAGATTTTCTTGAAGAACTCGGGTGACTGCTGGGCGTAGTTGAGGCGCTGGGTCATGGCTTTGCTCCTAATTAAGGACATCTATTATCCTTATGGATACAAGATATCCTTAATCGATGGACAGTAAAGCGCGCCGGGGGTAAACTCGGCGCATAAGGCTTATGTCGAAACGTTTGGGGGAAGCCGGATGGACATCGTTTCTGCGCTCAGAGCCTTCCTGCGGGTGGCGGAGACCGGCTCGTTTTCCGCGGCTGCCAACGATCTCGGCCTGACCCAGCCGGCGGTATCACGCCAGGTCTCGGCACTCGAGGAGCACCTGAGCATGCGTCTTCTGCACCGGACGACGAATGCGCTGGCGCTGACCGCCGAGGGGGAACACATGATCCCGATGGCGCTCAAAGTTGTCGAGGCGGTCGATGCTCTGAACGAGGCTTCCTGCGGCGAGGCCGGCCTCGTGGCGGGCCGCGTGCGGCTCACCGTGCCCGCGCCGCTCGGCCTCTATCTGAGCGATCGCCTGGCCGCCCTGCTCGCCCGTCATCCGGGGCTTTCCGTAGAGATGTTGTTTCGCGAGGAACCATCGGAACTGATTGGAGAGGGCATCGATCTGGAGGTTCGCTTGGGTCCGGTGTCGGAGGCAGGCCTGATCTGCCGGCGGATCGGCTGGACGACCGCGTTTCTGGTGGCGGCACCCGACTATCTGAACCGGCGCCCCGCGCCAAAGATTCCCGACGACGTCGGGAAGCATGAATGCATCTGCTACAGCCGCGCCGGCGACGGCCGCCAGTGGACGTTCTCCGACGGGTCCGGCGACGTTTTCGTGCGCATCGCGCCCCGGCTCGTCGCCAACAGTGCCGTGGCCGTGCATCGCGCGGTGCTCGCCGGCAACGGCCTTGCGATCCTCTCCCATATCCTGGCCTGCCCGGACATCGAGGCTGGCCGCTTGGTCAACGTGATGCCGGCATTCCCGCCGGCGCGCCTGCCGATCAGCGTCGTCTATCCCTCGCGCAGAAACGTGCCGCTACGCGTGCGCACCGTTCTCGATTTCCTTGTCCAGGTGGTCCGGGAAGACCCGCTGATGGCCTCCGCCTCCTGACCGTCGTTTGGGTCAGCGCTGGCCGGCCGAGGCGCGCAGGGGCAGCCCGCCATAGGCCTTGATCTCCTTCAGCACGAAGGTCGTCTGCATCTCCTTGATGCACGGCAGGCGCCGCACGACCTTCATGGCAAAATCCGAATAGGAATCGAGATCGGCAGAGACGACCTGGAGGAGAAAATCCGCATCGCCGGCAATGCTGTAGCAGGCAACGACGCTGTCGAGTTTCATCACCTCCTCGGCGAAGGCGTCCGCCTCCGCCTCCGTATGGCTGTCGATCTTTACCCGGATGAAGGCGAGCACCCCAAGGCCGATTTCCCGGCGATTGAGTACCGCCATGTAGCCCTGGATGACACCGTCGTCCTCCAGTTGCCGTACCCGCCGCCAGCAGGGCGAGGTCGACATGCCAACCTCCTCCGAAAGCGCCTGGTTGCTCAGGCGCCCGTCACTTTGCAGCGCGGTCAGGATCTTTACATCGGCGGGTGTCAGGGTGGCGGGCATCTTCTATCTCATTTTCTGCTCTATCGGGATGAATCTACCCCATCTTGGCAATTTCTCGCAACATCAGAAAGATACTGCCTCGCCACACGGTCTATTCTCCCGGCCGACCCAGCCTTTGAGAAACAGAGAGGAAACAGACCACGTGCTCCAGGACACCCGCCTCGCCATCATCGTCAATCCCGAACTGACACCCGGTCATCTCGCCAACACGATCGCCGCGATCTGCATCGGCATCGGCTCGGCGATGCCCGGTCTCGGTAACCAGCGGCTGACGGACAGCAGGCAGAACACCATCGACATCAGCTCCAACCGGCCCGTGCCGATCCTCCAGGCCGATGGCGCGACGATCCGTGCACTGCTCCTGAAGGCACTGCCGAAAGAAGACCATCGTGTCGTCGTGCCGTTTCCAGCCTTCGCGCGTTCGCTGCACAGCTATGCCGACTACGAGACGCAATTTCCGGAACGGGATCTCGCGCAGGAGACGATCGACGGCATCGGTCTTGCCGGCGACCTGAAGTGGGTCAGATCGCTGACGGGATCGCTGAAATTGCTGCGATAGGACAAAAGCACGCGCAACGGCACGGCGGGTCGGAGCCCGCCGCTTCCGGTATGTACATTTTTTTCACCGGAACCAGACCAATGCCAGGATTGGTGGCGACACATTCGCAACACCAACAGCCATTCGCTCGGAAAGGCCGCGCTTTCCGACTTGACGGCCTCTTCTCGCCTTGACGGGACCCGCCCCGCGCGACAAGCTCTGAAAACAATTTTCAGAATATCAGAATTCCTTCACATACCGCATCGGCTCGACGGCTCCCGCCCGCTGCCGAGGGTGCATCGCGCGACACGCTATCCGGGGAACAATGCGCATGACCAACCAACGGCTCATCATGCTGATCTTCTTCCTGCAACCGATCGCCTTCGGCGCCTGGCTGCCGCGTATTCCCGACGTGCAGCAAAGGCTCGGCCTCGGCCCGGCGGAACTGGCGATCGCGCTGCTCGGCATGCCCGTCGGCATTCTGCTGACCCTGCCGTTTGCCGGCCGTTTTGTCGCCTGGATCGGCGGCCGTGCGACCATCCTCTACGGCTTCGTCGTCTTTCTGGCGCTCGTCTGGCTACCGACATGGGCCCCGAACATCGAGGTGCTCTTCGTGGCGCTCGCCATCGTCGGCGCAGCGTTGACGACGCTCGAACTCGGCCTCAATGTCGAGGCCGACGCGATCGAGAAGCACTCCGGGCAGCTGATCATGAGCACCTGCCACGGCTTCTGGAGCCTCGGCATCATGACCGGCAGCCTGGTTGGCGTCGGCTTCGCGGCGCTGCACGTGGCACCGGAATGGGCGGTGCCGCTGACGGCGGCAGGCATGTTGCCGATCAGCGTCTACTTCGCCCGGAAGCTGCCGCTCCTGAAGACCGGCGAGGCCGCGGCTGCCGAAGCGGCGCCCTCCAGACGCAAGCTGCCGGGCTGGGCATTGCTTGGCGTCTGCTTCTTCGTCTTTGGCATCACCATGACCGAAGGCGCCGTCGCCGACTGGTCGGCGGTCTTCCTGCGCGACATCTTCGGGCTTTCCAGCGCCAGCGCCGGTTTCGGCTACTCGATCTTCGCCTTCATGGTGGCTGCCGGGCGCTTTGCCGGCGACCGGCTGAAGGCGAGCTACGGCCCGGTTGCGGTGGCACGTGCCTGCGGTATCGCCAGCATTAGCGGGCTCATTCTCGTGGTGGTAAGCCCCGCCGCCTGGGCAGCGCTTCTCGGCTTTTCTGCCATGGGCTTCGGCGTATCCGTCGGCTTTCCCTTCGCCGTCACCGCCGCTGCCGACCAGAAGGACCGGCCGGCGGCCGCGAGTGTCGCCATTCTGTCCTTCATCGCGCTGCTCGGCTTCCTGCTCGGGCCGCCGCTGATCGGCCTGATCGCCGAATACAGCGACATGCGCTTCGGTCTTGGCGTGCTCGTGCCCTTCCTCGCCGTCAGCCTGCTCTTGACCGGCCGGCTCAAGCCCGCGGCCCGTCTGGACGTGCAAGACGACGCCCAGCAGGCCGCCAGCCGCGCATAAAGGCCACGGCAACAGACAACACGAAAAGCCCCGGCCATCCCAGGCCGGGGCTTTCGTCGTTCATCGTCTGGCGTGTCTTACTTGCGCGCCGCCATGGTGTTGTAGCTGGTGATGAGGTTGCGGTAGTCCGGGATGTGGTTCGAAAATAGCGTGCCGAGACCCTCGATGTCGTTGCGCCAGTCGCGATGCAGCTCACAGGCAACGCCGAACCAGGTCATCAGCTGAACGCCGGCGGCGGTCATGCGCGACCAGGCGGAATCGCGGGTCACCTCGTTGAAGGTGCCGGAAGCATCCGTCACCACGAAGACCTCGAAGCCTTCCTCGATCGCCGAAAGCGCCGGAAACGCCACGCAGACCTCGGTCACGACGCCGGCGATCAGCAGCTGCTTCTTGCCGGTGGCCTTCACCGCCTTGACGAAGTCCTCATTGTCCCAGGCGTTGATCTGGCCCGGACGGGGAATGAAGGGCGCATCGGGAAACTGTTCCTTCAGCTCCGGAACCAGCGGGCCGTTCGGGCCATCCTCGAAGCTGGTTGTGAGAACCGTCGGCAGCTTGAAGTACTTGGCGAGATCACCGAGCGCCAGGACATTGTTCTTGAACTTGTCCGGGTCGAAGTCGCGCACCAGCGACAACAGGCCGGTCTGATGGTCGACGAGCAGGACGGCAACATCATCCTTGTTGAGGCGTACGTAGGGCTTGGTCATCGGAAGTCCTTTCCTTCGTTTTGTTTTCATCACCGCCAGCGGCCTTCGTTGCCGATCTGCTGTGATTGAACGTAAGCTACTGCAGGACCGTTGCCGCCAAAAGATTGTGAATTTCGACGCAGCGTCCTATGAATAGAACGATGCAGGACCTGAACGACCTCTATTATTTTGTCCAAGTCGTGGATCATGGCGGCTTTGCGGCTGCGGCACGGGCAACCGGTACGCAGAAATCCCGGCTGAGCCGGCGCATTGCGATGCTGGAAGACCGGATCGGGGTTCGGCTGATCCAGCGTTCGCCGCGCCGGTTCTTCGTTACCGATGTCGGCCGCGAATATTACCAGCGCTGCGTCGCGGTGTTAATCGAGGCGGAAGCGGCCGATGCCTTCATCGCGCGGCATCAGGGAGAGCCGCAGGGCATCATCCGGGTGAGCTGCCCGACCGCATTGATCTCGTTCCAGTTCGGCCGGCTCTTTGCCCGGTTCATGACCGCCCATCCGCGGATCGGCCTGCAGCTGGAAAGCACCAACCGGCGCGTGGATGTGATCGCCGAAGGTTTCGACGTTTCGATCCGTGTCCGGTTCCCGCCGCTCGAAAAAAGCGAGCTGGTGATGCGCAAGCTCGACGACAGTTCGCAATATCTCGTCGCCAGGCCCGGATTTCTGAAGGCGCCGATCGCCGAGCCCGCGCAACTGACGGGATTGCCGAGTCTTGCCTGGACTTCGGCCACGCACACCTATGAATGGCGGCTGGAAAGCGCCGATGGAGAACGGGCCGTCATCCGCCACGAGCCACGTTTCCTGACCGACGATATGGCGGCGCTACGCGAAGCGGCGCTCGACGGCGCCGGCATCGTGCAACTGCCGACGATGATGATCTGGAAGGACCTGGCAGCCGGCACGCTGGTGCCCGTGCTGCCGCAATGGCGCCCGGCGTCCGGCGTCGTGCACGCCGTCTTTCCTTCGCGGCGCGGGCTACTGCCCTCCGTTCGCACCTTCATCGACTTTCTTGCCCAGGAATGCGCCGCCGATCGCCTGGCGATCGACGAAAGCCTGGCATGGCCGGCAAGGCCACCCCATATCACGGCCTAACGCATCCGGCGGTCAACGGGCTCCCTTGACGTGCTACCCCGGCGGCCGCCCTCCGCGGACCCATGCGCTGGCCGCATAGTAGCCATTCCTTGCATATCGCGCCGCAACGCACGATCTTATTGGAGAAGCCGCGTTCGACGCCGGCTCCCCTCCTGGACTCACCCCAGTCGTAGACTTTTCCCCCGGCTTCGGCCGGCGCGGCCATTTCGGCTTGAACAATAGGGAAGGTAATCATGCAGACAACTGCCAAAACTCCCGACGCCAAGACACTGGATGCCATGACGCTGGATGAACGCTCGAACATGATGGCGCTGGTAGCGGAAGCGCTCGAGGCAACGGCCGAGAAGGCCTACGAGATCGGCGACGACCGGTTCGCCGAGAACTCGATCAGCCTCGCCAACATCATCATCGGCTGTGCGGACGACCTGGTGGTCGGCGACTTGCCAGCCGCCGAACTGCTTTTGCAGCAGGGCATAGCACTTCTCAGCCTGTTTCCGGGCGAACCCCGGGAATTCACCTTGCACTAGCCCTTGCAACCACGGCCGACGGCCAGTCGGCCGTGGTCAGGCGTCCCCGAGCGCGAGGTCGACCGCAGCAAGCGCGTGGATCTCGGTCGTATCGAACACCGGGACCGGGCTATCAGCCTGTGAAATCAAAAGCATGATCTCGGTGCAGCCCATGATGATCGCTTCCGCGCCCGCATCGACAAGCCGCGCGATGATGGCGCGATAGGCGTCGCGCGAGCTGTCTTTGACGATACCGGCAACGAGTTCGCGGTAGATGATCTCGTGCACCTTCGCCCGGTCTTCCGCCTCCGGCACCAGCACATCGAGACCGAATTTTTCCGCCAAGCGACCTTTGTAGAAGTCCTGTTCCATGGTGAAGGCCGTTCCGAGCAGGCCGACTTTGCGAAGGCCCGCCGCCTTGATCTTCTCCGCCGTCGGGTCGGCGATATGCAGCAGCGGAATGGAGACGGCTGCCGAAACGTCCGCCGCCATCTTGTGCATGGTGTTGGTGCAGATCATCAGGAAATCGGCGCCGCCTGCCTCGAGACGTCGCGCTGCGGCGATCATCTCTCCCGTCAGGGCCGGCCAGTCGCCGTGATGCTGCAGGCGCTCGATCTCGCCGAAGTCCATCGACCACATCAGCGATTTCGCCGAGTGCACGCCGCCGAGGCGCGCGCGAACCGTCTCGTTGATGATGCGGTAATACTCCGCCGAGCTCTCCCAGCTCATGCCGCCGATCAGGCCGATGACCTTCATTCTCTTCTCCCTTTTCAATCCGGACTCCGGGCTAACAAATCCCGCGCCTTCGCGATAGCTCCCGCCCACTTATGCACCCTCCAGGACAAGGGTTCCGGCCCGCCGCTGCCGGCGGTTGTGACAAGACGACGACAGCCGGTTGACATTTCCGGCTTCGTGCCTTTTTATATTCCAAAATAAAGAACGACATAGCATAACTATGGAATATGAGGAGGAGCAAATATGAAATCGACTAAACTCGCATTGCTTATTGGAACCGCATTGGTGGCATCGGCAACTCTCGCCTTTGCGCAGGAAAAGGGCGGCGTGATCAACGTCGCGACGGTCGGTGAGCCGCCGACCCTCGACCCGATGGCATCGACGGCCGACCTGGTCGGCATAGTCTCGCAACACATCTTCGAGACGCTCTACACCTTCGACAAGGACTGGAAGCCGACCCCGCTTCTGGCGGCAGCACTTCCGGAGATCAGCGCCGACGGCAAGACCTACACGATCAAGCTGCGCTCGGGCGTCAAGTTCCACGACGGCACCGATCTCGACTCGAAGGACGTCGTCGCCTCGCTCGAGCGCTGGACCAAGGTCGCCTCGCGCGGCAAGCAGACGGCAACGACGATTTCCGGCATCGAAGCGATCGACCCGCTGACGGTGAAGATCTCGCTCACCACCCCTTACGCGCCGCTCGTTTCGCTGCTCGCCTTCAACAACTCCGCGGCGATCGTGCTTCCTTCCGAAAAGCAGGCCGAGCCGATGACTGATTTCGTCGGCACCGGCCCCTACCAGCTGAAGGAACGCAAGGCGGACCAGTACATCCAGCTCACCCGCTACGATGCCTACAAATCGCCGGAAGGCGAAGCCAACGGCTATGGCGGCGTCCGCCACCAATATGCCGACGAAATCCGCTTCGTGCCGGTTCCGGACCCGAACACCCGCGTCGAAGCGGCCGTTTCCGGCCAGTATGACTATGTCGATTCTCTGCCGGTCGAATCCTTCGAACGCGTCAAGGGTTCGAGCGCTTCCGAACCCGTCATGCTGCAGCCCTTCGGCTGGCCTGTCTTCGTCTTGAACTCCGGCAACGGCATGACCAAGAACCTCGACCTGCGCAAGGCGATCCGCGCTTCGCTCAGCATGGAAGACATGATGGCGGCAGCCTTCGGCACCACAGACTTCTATGCGCTCGACGCCGCTCTCTACCCGTCGCAGTTTACCTGGCGGACCGATGCCGGCACCGAAGGCGCCTACAACATCGCCGATGCGGAAAAGGCTGGCGAACTCCTGAAGGCCGCCGGCTACAAGGGTGAGCCGCTGCGCATCCTGACGAGCCGCCAGTATGAGTTCCATTACAAGATGGCGCAGGTCGCGGCCGAGTATCTGAAGCTCGCCGGCTTTACCGTCGATCTGCAGGTGGTCGACTGGGCGACGCTGACCCAGCGCCGTGCCGACCCGACGCTCTGGGACATCTACATCACCCACAGCCCCTTCCTGCCGGAACCGGCCCTCATCGGCATGATGTCGACCAAGGCGCCCGGCAACTGGGATACGCCGGCGCGCGCCAAGGCGGTCGATGCCTTCAACGCCGAATCCGACTCGGCCAAGCGCGTGGCGCTGTGGGCAGACGTGCAGAAGGTGATCTTCGAGGAAGTGCCATTCATCAAGATCGGCGACTTCAACGCGCTTTCGGCGAAGTCGAAGTCGCTCGACGGCGTCTCGCCGGCCCCGTGGCCGTACTTCTGGAACGCTTCGATCAAGAAGTAAGCTCCCCCTCCCAAGGGACTTCGGCGGGCAGCCGGGCCATGCGCCTGGCGCCCGCTCGAAGGGGCGCGTCACTCCACCCTTGCGGCGGAGCGCACAGGAAAGGTTCGAGGCCACCATGTTACGCTACATCTTCCAACGGCTGATGGGCATGATCGTCGTCATGGCGATTGTCGTCACGATCGTCTTCGTCATCGTCCGCGTGACGCCCGGCGATCCCGCCGCCGTCATGCTCGGTCCGGAAGCAACCCAGGAAGACATTACGGCGCTGCGCAGCCGGCTTGGCCTCGACCAGTCGCTCGGCCTGCAATATGTTTACTATATCGGACAACTGCTGCAGGGCGATCTCGGCCAGTCGATCTTCCTCAACCAGCCGGTCACGTCAGCACTGGCGGAGCGTGCCGAGCCGACCTTCTTCCTGACCCTGTTCTCAATCGTCATCGCCTGCGCCATCGCGCTGCCGATCGGCATCTATGCCGCCTACAGGCGCGGCTCCTTCGTCGACCAGGCGGCAACAACGCTTGCCATGCTCGCCGCCAGCATACCGAGTTTCTGGCTTGGCCTGATCCTGATCCAGGTCTTTGCCGTGCGTTTCGGCTGGTTCCCGGTCTCCGGCTATGGCGGCCCCGGATCCTCCTTCACCGAGCGCATGTATCACCTGACCTTGCCGGCGATCGCGCTCGGCGTCGTCTCCTCGGCGCTGATCCTGCGCTTTACCCGTGCATCGATGCTCGACGTGCTCGGCGACGATTTCATCCGCACCGCCCGCGCCAAAGGCCTCGGCGAACGCAAGGTGGTGATGAAGCACGCACTGAAAAACGCGCTGATCCCGATCCTGACGATCATTGGCCTCACCGCCGCCGTGCTGATCTCGGGTGCGGTTGTCACGGAAACCGTCTTTGGCCTGCCCGGCGTCGGCAATCTCGTCGTCTCCGCCGTGCTTCGCCGCGACTATCCCGTCATCCAGGGCGCGCTGCTCGTCATTGCCGCGCTCTACGTGCTGATCAATTTCGTGATCGACATGCTCTATCTCCTCGTTGATCCAAGGGTGCGCTACTGATGTCTATCACCGTATCTGCCCCCACCGAGAGCGAAGGCCGCAAGTTCGTCCGCCGGCTGTTGAAGCGCAAAACCGTTGCCTTCGGCCTGATCGTGCTCACCGTCTTCGTGCTGCTTGCCGTCTTCGCGCCGCTGATCGCACCCTATGCGCCCGGCAAGCTGTCGATCGTCAACCGGCTGCAGCCGCCGAGCCTGCAATGGTTCTTCGGCACCGACGAGTTCGGCCGCGATGTCTTCTCCCGCACCATCTATGCCGGCCGATTGTCGCTGCTTGTCGGTGCGGCGGTCGTCACGCTTGCAACCGTGATCGGCGTCGTGCTCGGTCTGCTCGCCGGCTTCTTTCCGAAGCTCGACACGCCGATCGCCCGCGTCATCGACGCGATGATGGCCTTCCCGGACATCCTGCTTGCGATCGCGCTGGTCGCGGCCTTGGGCCCCTCGCTGACGACCGTCATCATCGCGCTCAGCATCGTCTATGCGCCGCGGCTCGCCCGCGTGGTGCGCGCCTCGACACTGGTCATCCGCGAGCTTCCTTATGTCGAGGCGGCCCGCGCGCTCGGGATCTCGACGCCACACATCATGACGCGTCACGTGCTGCGCAATCTGCTTTCGCCCGTCCTCGTGCAGGGCACCTTCCTCTTCGCCCATGCGATGCTTGCCGAAGCCGGGCTTTCCTTCCTCGGCGTCGGCGTCAGCCCGGAAATCCCGACCTGGGGCACGATGATCGCCTCGGGGCGTCAATATATCGGCCAGGCCGACTGGGTAACGCTCTTCCCCGGCATCGCCATCGTGCTTTCGGTCTTGTCGCTGCAGATGGTCGGTGACGGCCTGCGCGATATGCTCGATCCCCGCCTCAGAAAGGACCTGTAAGTCATGACGACCGCAACATCGAACGCCGGTCCGGTGCTGATCCGGCAGGTGAAGCCCGTCGCCTTCGGCATGGCCGCGCCGGCTGAAACCACCGACATCCTCGTCGACGACGAAGGCCGCATCGCAGCCCTCGGCCCGAACCTGGAGGCATCAGGCGACGTGCGTCGCATAGAGGGCAAGGGCGCCTGGATCTCGCCCGGCTGGATCGACCTGCACGCCCACGTCTGGCACGGCGGCACCGACATTTCTGTGCGCCCGCAGCTTTGCGGCATGGAGCGCGGCGTCACCACGATCGTCGACGCGGGTTCGGCCGGTGAAGCCAATTTCCACGGCTTTCGCGAATACATCATCGAGCCGTCGCGCGAGCGCATCAAGGCGTTCCTCAATCTCGGCTCGATCGGGCTTGTCGCCTGCAACCGCGTCAGCGAACTCTCCGACATCCGCTCGATCGACATCGACCGTATCATCGCCTGCTACCAGGAAAACCGCGAGCACATCGTCGGCCTGAAGGTGCGCGCCAGCCACGTCATCACCGGTTCCTGGGGCGTGACGCCGGTGAAGCTCGGCAAGAAGATCGCCAAAATCCTGAAGATCCCTGTCATGGTGCATGTCGGCGAGCCGCCGGCGCTCTATGACGAGGTTCTGGAAATCCTCGGGCCCGGCGACATCGTCACCCATTGCTTCAACGGCAAGGCCGGTTCCAGCATCATCGAGGACGAGGACCTGTTTGAGCTTGCCGAACGCTGCGCCGGCGAAGGCATCCGCCTCGACATCGGCCACGGCGGCGCCTCGTTCTCCTTCCGCGTGGCGGAAGTGGCGATCGCCCGCGGTCTGCTCCCCTTCTCGATCTCCACCGACGTGCACCTGCGCAGCATGAACCAGTCCGTCTGGGACCTGGGCACCACCATGTCGAAGCTCTTGAGCGTCGGCATGCCTTTCGAAAAGGTGGTCGAGGCCGTGACCCAAGCGCCCGCCTCGGTCATCCGCCTGCCGATGGACAATCTGCTTACCGTCGGCGCCCGCGCCGAATTCACCCTCTTCGACCTCGTCGATAGCGAGCTTCGGGTCTTCGATTCACTCGGCGCCGAAGCGCACCTCAACCGCCTCTTCGAGCCGCGCTACGCGGTCATGGGCACCCACGTGGTTGCCGCCAATCGTTACCAGCCGCAGCATATCGAGTGCCCGGACCACAGCCACGGCTTCAGCTACCGCTAAGCCAGGGCGACAGAATACAGAAATGACAGGACAACGCGTGAACAGTATGGACCCGAAAAACGACAGCCCCGTCGATGTCTCACCTTACGAACGCCTTCAGGCCCTCGGCATCAACCTGCCGCCGGCGCCACCGCCGATCGCCAATTTCGTGACGCATGTGCGCGAAGGCAACATCCTGTATCTCTCCGGCCAGGGCCCACGCGAGCCCGACGGTCATCTCTACGCCGGCAAGGTCGGCGGCGATGTCGACATCGACAGCGCCTATGACCACGCACGGTTAACCGGCATCAACCTGCTTGCGGTCATGCATGATGCGCTCGGAGACCTCGGAAAGGTCAAGCGCATCGTCAAGATCCTGGGCATGGTCAATGCCGTTCCGGATTTTGCCGAACATCCGCGCGTCATCAACGGCTGCTCGGACCTGATGATGGACGTTTTTGGAGCGGCCGGCAGCCATGCGCGCTCGGCGGTGGGTTTCGGGTCGTTACCCGGCAACATCACCGTCGAGATCGAGGCGATCGTCGCTCTGCACGAGTGACGACGGGAGGTCGGATCAGTGGCTGCGCCAGCCCATCATTTTTTCGATCCGCTCGGCGGAAACCCTGACGTGATCGGCGTAGAACGCCCGGTCGTCGAGGATTTTCTGCTCGGGCAGGACGATCGAGATCGTGGCAGCGCAATTGCCCTTATCGTCGAGGATCGGGGCTGCGACGCAGGCGACGGCATAGTCGGATTCGCCCGCCTGGATCGACAGCCTTGCGGAAAGCGCGCTTTCAGCCTGGGCGGAGAGCGCGGCCGGATCGATATCGGCGCGGCCGGTCGGCGAGGTTCGTGCGCAGCGGCGGAACAGCTCCAGCCGTTCGTCGGCGGGCAGATGCCCCACCAGAAGACGGCCCGACGCCGTCCAGTTGAGCGGCACGCGGGTACCGACGCGCGAGGTCACCTGGAAATGGCCGGGACCATCGGCCATGGCGAGCACCTGCATGTAGTCGCCGTCGCGGCCGCAAAGCTGGATCGTCTCGGCAACTTCACGGCCGAGGTCGTGCATCTCGCGGGTGGCGACGCCGAGGAAATCGAGCGAGCGGGCATAGGCAAGGCCATAGTGATAGAGCCGGTCGCCGAGCCAGACGAGCCCATCGGCATCGCGGCTAAGCAGGTTCTTTTCGACCATGTCGTCGACGATGACATAAGCGGTCGACAGCGGCGCGCCGACAGCCTTGGCAATCGCGTAGACGCCACTCGGGGAACCCGTCTCATAAAGGAAATCGAGCACCTGCAAGGCGCGATCCATGCCGCTCACGCGCGAGCGGCGCGGCTTGCCGGTCGTTTCCATATCGTCGGTCGGCTCGACGCCGGTCATCGTCTTGTCCACTGCTTCACTCCTGCACCGCTCGAAGGGCGTGCTGCCGGTAAAATCTCGGCTTCCGCTGCCGCCGCGCCGCCGATGGCGGCCGCGTCAGATAGCGCAAAGCCTCACTCATACTTCATTACTATGGTAGATATTCCGCGAAGACGGAATAGTCTACCCGCTTCGACCGCCAGAAAATCATATGGAGACCACTATGCCTGACCGTGACATTCGCGAAGCTCTCGGACTTCGTCCCGTTATCAACGTCTCCGGCACGATGACCAGCCTCGGCGCATCGATCGTGGTCCCGGAAGCGATCGCGGCCATGACAGGCATACTGCCGCAGTTCGTCGAGATCAACGACCTGCAGCGCAAGGTGAGCCCGGTGATTGCTCGGCTGACGGGTGCCGAGGCCGGCTTCATCACGGCGTCCTGCTCCGCCGGCATCAGCCTCGCCATTGCCGGCACCATGACCGGAAGCGACCTTGCCGCCATCGAGCGCCTGCCGGATACGACCGGCCTCAAGAATGAAGTCATTCTGCAGATGGGCCATGTGGTCAGCTACGGCGCGCCCGTCGACCAGGCGATCCGCCTTGCCGGCGCCAAGCCGGTGATCGTCGGCCAGGCGACGTCGGCCTATCGCTACCATATCGAAGGCGCGATCAACGAGCGCACCGCTTGCGCCGTCTACGTCGTCTCGCATCACGTGGTGCAATACGGTCTCGTCGGCCTCAGGGAATTTGCCGAGGTCTGCCATTCGAAGGGTGTGCCGGTCATCGTCGACGCCGCTTCCGAATACGACCTGCGCATCTTCCTCGATGAGGGCGCCGACATCGTGCTCTATTCCGGCCACAAGTTTCTGGGCGGCCCGACCTCCGGCATCGTCGCCGGCAAAAAGGAAATGGTGCGCAACACCTTCCTGCAGAACCTCGGCATCGGCCGCGGCATGAAGGTGGGCAAGGAAAGCATGCTCGGCGTGATGGCGGCACTTCAAGCCTGGGAAACCCGCGACCATGCCGGCATCCGCGAGCGCGAAACCGGTTACCTGAACCTCTGGCGCGAGACGCTCGACGGTACCGTCCCGGCATCAAGCCGGTGATCGAGGCCGACCCGACCAACAACCCGCTCGACCGGCTGCGCGTCAACATCGACCCGCAGGAAGCCCATATCACCGCCTGGGATCTCGCCGATGCGCTGGCCCGCGGCGCGCCGCCGATCATCGTGCGAGACCACGAGGCCGAGCACAATTACTTCTACCTCGACCCCTGTAACCTGCATCCGGGCCAGGAGAAGATCGTCGCCAGCCGCCTCGCCGAGGAGCTCGACAAGGCGAGAGCCTCGAACGAGATCATCGCCACGTCGCTCGCCGAACGCAACGCACGCCGCTTCGCCGGCCTGCTGCGCTGGCCCGACTGACCCGACGACCAACTAAGATGCGCGCAGCATCTGACGGAGGAAACGAGATGACCGAGACCAAAGCCCAGCCGGACCGTTCGACGGCGCCCGTTCTCTCCGTCGAGAACCTGACGACCTCTTTCCTGGTCGACGGCGCCTGGAAGCCTGTCGTCCGGGACATATCGTTTACCGTCGCGCCCGGCGAAACCGTGGCGATCGTCGGCGAATCCGGCTCGGGCAAGAGCGTCACTTCGCTCTCGATCATGCGGCTCCTGCAGAAGGAGACGAGCCGCGTCGAAGGGCGGGTGATGATGGGCGGGCGCAACATCCTCGACTTGCCGGAATCTGAGATGCGCCGCGTGCGCGGCAACGATGTCGCGATGATCTTCCAGGAGCCGATGACCAGCCTCAATCCGCTGTTCACCATCGGTGACCAGATCTCCGAGGCCCTTCTCTGCCACAGGCCAATGTCGAAGGCCGACGCCCGGGCGGAAACCATCCGATTGCTCGAAAAGGTCCGCATTCCCTCCGCCGCCTCGCGCTTCGACGAATACCCGCACCGCTTCTCCGGCGGCATGCGCCAGCGCGTGATGATCGCCATGGCGCTCGCGAGCCGGCCGAAGCTCCTGATCGCCGACGAGCCGACGACGGCGCTCGACGTCACCATCCAGGGCCAGATCCTCGACCTGATCAAGGTGTTGCAGGAGGAGGAAGGCACCTCGGTGCTCTTCATTACCCACGACATGGGCGTGGTCGCCGAAATCGCCGACCGCACGGTGGTGATGTTCCGCGGTGACGCGGTCGAGACCGGCAACACCGAGGACATCTTCCTTCGGTCGAAACACCCCTATACCCGCGCACTGCTCTCGGCCGTGCCGATGCTCGGCTCGATGAAGGGCGAAAGCCAGCCGATGCGTTTTCCCGTCATCGACGCCGCGACCGGGCTGCCTTCGGCGACGGCGGAAGCCACCGATACGGTCCAGGCCGGCCGCAAGCCGATCCTCGAGGTCAAGAACCTCGTCAAGCGCTTCGACATCCACGCCGGCTTGCTCGGCAAGCTCAAAGGCCGCGTCCACGCCATCGAGAACGTCTCCTTCAGTCTGCAGCCGGGCGAGACGCTGTCGCTCGTCGGCGAATCCGGCTGCGGCAAGTCGACGACCGGCCGGGCCATCATGCGGCTGATCGAGCCGGAAAGCGGCTCCGTGACGCTCGACGGCCAGAACGTCCTCAAAATGGATCGCAGGCAGCTGCGCGAAATGCGCCGCACCATGCAGATGATCTTTCAGGATCCTTTCGCGAGCCTCAATCCGCGCATGACGGTGGGCGCTGCGATCGCCGAACCCTATCTCGAACACAAGCTCGGCACGGCACGGCAGGCGCGTGAGAAGGTCGCCGACCTGCTCGAACGCGTCGGCCTGCAGGCCGACATGGCCGCCCGCTACCCGCACGAGTTCTCCGGCGGCCAGCGCCAGCGCGTCTGCATCGCACGCGCCTTGGCGCTCGACCCGAAGCTGATCGTCGCCGACGAGTCTGTCTCGGCACTCGACGTCTCGATCAAGGCACAGGTCATCAACCTCTTGCTCGACCTGCAGGCGAGCCTCGGCCTTGCCTATCTTTTCATCTCGCACGACATGGCCGTCGTCGAGCGCGTCAGCCACCGGGTCGCCGTGATGCATCTCGGCGAGATCGTCGAAATCGGCTCGCGTGCGCAGGTTTTCGAGAATCCGCAGCATCCCTATACGAAGAAGCTGATGGCCGCCGTCCCAATCGCCGATCCGACCCGTCGCCATGCGCGCCGCAATGTCGCGAGCGACGAGCTGAAGAGCCCCTTGCGCGCGCCCAACTACGTTCCGGAAACGCGGCGCTTTCAGCAGGTCGCAGACGATCACTTCGTCCAGGTCTGACCGGGTTGCACCTATCGGGCCGCATCCGGCACGCTGAAGACGTACCGGGTCTCGCGTGCCCTTCGATGCGAAAGGCCAATCGTTCGACGACCGTCAGAACGGCAGCCGGGCGTTCTCCTTGACTTCCTTCATCACAAAGAAGGTGCGCGTCTGGCGTACCCCCGGTAGCGCAATCAGCTTCTGACCGTGCAGTTTGTTGAAGTCCGCCATGTCTCGGACCCGGATTTTCAAAAGATAGTCGAAGTCGCCAGCAACGAGATTGCAGTCGAGCACTTCCTTCATCTCCAGCACCGCGCCCTCGAAGGCCGCAAAGCTCTCGGGCGTCGAACGATCGAGCACAACGCCGACCATCACCAACGCTCCGAGACCGACCGCTGCCGGCGCGACCTCCGCCCTCACACCGGTGATATGACCCTCTTCGAACAACCTCTGTGTTCGCCGATGACAGGTCGCCGGACTGACGTTTACCCGCTCGGCAAGGTCGGCGTTGGTCAGCCGTCCTTCGGATTGCAGGGCACGCAGGATCTTGAGATCGATCCGGTCAAAATCATCATCGGAAGAATCTTTCATTATCTATCCCGTTTATTGAAGAAAATCAAAACTTGATCGGAACTGTATTCTATCCAGCGAAATTTTGACAGCAATTTAGAGAGCACCTTTCACGAGACTTCGCCTATCCTTCTCCTACAATTTTCACACGGAGGCCTGGATCATGTCACTGCTTGAGAAGTTCGAACGCTACCCCCTCACCTTCGGCCCGACGCCGATCGAGCATCTCCCGCGACTGACGGCGGCGCTCGGCGGAAAGGTCGCGATTTACGCCAAACGCGACGACTGCAATTCCGGCCTCGCCACGGGCGGCAACAAGCTCCGGAAGCTTGAGTATATCGTGCCCGACGCAATCGCTTCGGGCGCCGATACGCTGGTCTCGATCGGCGGCGTGCAGTCGAACCACACCCGCATGGTCGCCGCCACTGCTGCAAAGATCGGCATGAAATGCGTCGTCATCCAGGAAAAATGGGTGCCGCACTATGATGCGGTCTATGACCGCGTCGGCAACATCCTGATGACACGGCTGATGGGGGCGGACAGTCGACTCGTCGACGACGGTTTCGACATCGGTATTCGGAAGAGCTGGGAAGATGCGATCCAGTCGGTTAAGGATGCCGGCGGCAAGCCCTACCCGATCCCGGCCGGCGCCTCGGTGCACAAGTATGGCGCACTCGGCTACGTCGGCTTTGCCGAAGAGGTGGCGGCACAGGAAAAGGAGCTCGGCTTCACCTTCGACTACATCGTCGTCTGCGTCGTCACCGGCTCCACCCAGGGCGGCATGATCGTCGGCTTTGCCGCACAGGACCGCGCCAATCGGGTGATCGGCATCGACGCATCGGGCACGCTCGAGCAGACCCGCTCCCAGGTTCGAAAGATCGTCGACTCGACGGCCGAACTGGTTCGCCTCGGCAGGGCGATCCGCGAAGACGAGATCGTGATCAATCCCGATTACGCCTATCCCGCCTATGGCGTACCATCAGAGGAAACCAACGAGGCGATCCGGCTCGCGGCTCGCACCGAAGCGATGATTACCGACCCTGTCTATGAGGGCAAATCCATGCAGGGGATGATCGACCTTACCCGCAAGGGATTCTTCCCGGAGGGGTCTCGCGTTCTCTACGCCCACCTCGGCGGCGCACCGGCGCTCAACGGCTACAGCTACTACTACAAGGACGGCTGAGTCCTTGGCCTAGACTGTCACCTTACGTCCTTCTCCATCGGAACCTGGCGATGACCGACACGACCCATCTGAAGACCATTGAAAAGCGCCTGCTCTGGCTCTCCCACTGGATGATCCATCACGCCAACCACATCCGGCCGAAGGTCGACGGCATCAAGACTGGGGGGCATCAGGCCAGTTGCGCCTCGGTCGTCTCGATCATGACCGCGCTCTATTTCTCGGCGCTCAGGCCGGAGGATCGTGTTGCCGTCAAGCCGCATGCGGCGCCGGTCTTCCACGCGATGCACTATCTGATGGGCCGACAGACGCGCGAGAAACTTGAGAACTTCCGCGGCTTTGGCGGGGCGCAGAGCTATCCGAGCCGGACCAAGGATGTCGACGATGTCGATTTTTCGACCGGCTCCGTCGGTCTCGGCGTCGGCATCACCGCGCTCGCCTCGATCGTCCAGGATTTCGTCCGTGCCAAACAATGGGGCGAGGGCAAGATCGGCCGCATGGTCGCGCTCGTCGGCGATGCCGAGCTTGACGAAGGCAACGTCTACGAGACGCTGCAGGAGGGCTGGAAGAACGCCCTCAGGAACTGCTGGTGGATCATCGACTATAACAGGCAGTCGCTCGACGGGATCGTGCGCGAGGGCCTGTTCGAGCGCGTCGAGAAAATCTTCGACGCCTTCGGCTGGGACGTGGTGCGGGTGAAATATGGCGTGCTACAGCGCGCGGCCTTTGCCGAACCGGGCGGCCAGAAGCTGCGCGACTGGATCGACGGTTGCTCCAATCAGGACTATGCGGCGCTGACTTTCATGGGCGGTGCCGTCTGGCGCAAACGGCTTGCCGACGATCTTGGCGACCAGGGTGACGTCTCGGCGCTCATCGACCGGCGCAGCGATGCCGAGCTTTCAGCGCTGATGGAGAACCTCGGTGGCAACTGCGTCGAGACGATGGCCGAAACCTTCGCAGCGATCGACCATGATCGGCCGACCTGCTTCCTTGCCTATACCATCAAGGGCTGGAGCACGCCGATTGCCGGCCACAAGGACAATCACGGTGGCCTGATGACGACGACCCAGTTCGCCGAATGGCAGGCGCATATGGGTGTCGGGCGCGGCGAGGAATGGGAGCCTTTCGCCGGAGTGGCGGATCGTCAAGCGCTCCAGGCGTTCCTCGCCGCGGTCCCTTTCTTTGCCGAAGGCATACGCCGCCACGCCGAGCACCGACTCGAGGTGCCGCCGATCGCGTTTGAGACCCAGCGCGAGGTGTCGACGCAGATGGCCTTCGGCAAGATCCTCGACGATCTCGCCAAGGGCAAGTCGGACCTGGCCGAACGCATCCTCACGACGTCGCCCGATGTCACCGGCACCACCAGTCTTGGCGCCTGGGTCAACCGGCGCAAGCTCTTTGCCCGCCAGCCGCTCGCCGACGCCTTCATCGAGCACCGCATTCCATCGACGGCAAAGTGGGAGTTCACGCCGGAGGGCCAGCATGTGGAACTCGGCATCGCCGAGATGAATCTGTTCCTATTGCTCGGCGCCGCCGGCCTCAGCCATTCGCTCTTCGGGAAAAGGCTGATCCCGATCGGCACTGTCTATGACCCCTTCGTCTGCCGCGGCCTCGATGCGCTCAACTATGCCTGCTACCAGGACGCCCGCTTCATGATCGTCGGCACGCCCTCGGGCGTGACGCTGGCGCCCGAAGGCGGCGCGCACCAGTCGATCGGCACGCCGCTGATCGGGATCAGCCAGGACGGACTGGCAGCGTTCGAACCAGCCTTTGCAGACGAACTCGCCGTCATCATGGAATGGGCCTTCGACTACATGCAGCGCGATGGCGACAACGATCCGGACGAGCGCACCTGGCTGCGCGACGAGACCGGCGGCTCCGTCTATCTGAGGCTCACCACCAAGCCGCTCGAACAGCCGCTGAAGCGCGTCGACGATGATTTTGGCCAGGGTTCAATCGACGGCGCCTATTGGCTGCGCAAGCCAGGGCCAAACTGCGATGTCGTCATTGCCTACCAGGGTGCGGTGGCCGACGAGGCGATTGCCGCTGCCGGACTTATAGGCGAGGTCCGCCGCGACATTGGCGTGCTCGCCGTCACCTCGGCTGACCGTCTCAATGCCGGTTGGACGGCCGCCCAGCGCGAACGCGCCCGTGGCAACCCCCGTGCGAAAAGCCATATCGAGCGGCTGCTCGATCCGCTGCCCGGCCACTGCGCGATCGTCACCGTGCTCGATGGTCATCCGGCAGCGCTCTCGTGGCTCGGTGCCGTCGCCGGCCACCGCACCATCGCGCACGGCGTGGAACATTTCGGCCAGACCGGCACGATCGGCGATCTCTACCGCCACTTCTGGCTTGACCGCAACGCGCTCGCGGCATCCGCAATGGCGCTGACGGCAGGCCGGCGAACCGCTGCCGGACAAGCGGCTCTCCTCTTCCCATAGTTCAGCAATAGCCGTCCGAACTATCGAAGACGCACCATCATGCGCCGCGGACCCCGCGGCCAGAGCATGCGTGCGCCTCTCAAAATCCAGAAGCGTCACCCGAAGAAGGCGCCGCTTGTCGGGGAACAATCACTCCGCTCTCAAGGAAAGGAAACCTAAGAATGCGAAAGATGAGAATCCTGGCTGCCACACTCCTGGCTTTGGCGGCGGCCCCGCTTGGGCATGCCCTGGCCGAACCCGTCAAGAATGTCGTCATCGTGCACGGCGCACTCGCCGACGGCTCGAGCTGGCGCAAGGTCTTCGACCTTTTGACCACCAAAGGCTTCACCGTCACGGTCGTCCAACCGCCGATGACCTCGCTTGGCGACGATGTCGCGGCAACCAAACGCATCCTCGACCTGCAGGACGGCCCATCGGTCCTCGTTGGCCACAGCTATGGCGGCATGATCGTCACCGAAGCCGGGACTTCCGAAAACGTCGCCGGCCTCGTCTATGTCGCAGCCTTTCAGCCGGATGCTGGCGAAACTCTGCTTGACCTGGCAGCCAGGAAGCCGGCTGCAACCAAGGGCATCGCGGCAACGGACGACGGATATCTCTATCTCGATCCGGAAATCTTCGCCGCGGACTTCGCCGCCGACGTTCCCGAGGTAGAAGCCCGTTTCATGGCTCATTCCCAGGTCTTCCCGGCAAAATCTGCCTTCGAGACGAAGATCACGGCACCGGCCTGGAAGGGCAAGAAGAGCTGGGCGCTGATTGCGACCGAAGACCGGGCCATTCATCCGGACTTGATGCGGACGATGGCCAAGCGTGCCGGCAGCGATACGGTCGAGGTCAAGGCAAGTCATGCGGTCTTTCTGTCCCAGCCGGCCGCCGTCGCCGAACTGATTGAGAAGGCGGCGACAGCGCTTTCCGACTGATCGCGAAGATATCCAGGCAAGCGGGCCTCGCAGCGGATCACTGATCCGCTGCGAGGCCTTTTTCTCGCGAAGAACGAAACCGCTAGGCATCAGTCACCGCCAATGGGTTTCGCAAACTCGCTTTGAACCCTGACGCTGTTCCCCAGGGAACTTCAGCGAAACGATCCGCCGGTAGGTTGGCCGCGCCAAACCAAGAGCCGCGAAGGCCAAGAACTCCAGAAGGACCGACCGAATGCGCCTGATTGCCTCCGCCCTCCTCGCTTGCAGCCTTGCGGGCTCCGCCAGTGCCGCCGATCTCATCACCTTCTGGGATAAGCCGCAGCATGGCGGCAACAGCTTCAACCGGCTGCCCCCGGACGACGCCTATTTCAGGGCCTTGGCCGGCTACGGCGCCACCTGGGTGCGCCTGTCCTACGACAAGTGGGAGCCGGCCAAGCGCGACTATCTGATCGGCGACGCCGACAAATACGAAGGCATACCGGCGGCAGACCTCAAGACGCTGAAGGAGACCCTCGACCGGGCCGACAAGGCGGGCCTCAAGGTCGTCATCGCGCCGCTGTCGCTGCCCGGCATGCGCTGGGCGCAGAACAACGGCAACCGGTTCGACGGCCGTCTCTGGCAGGACAAGATCTGGTGGGGCCAGGCAGCAGCCTTCTGGCAGGATCTGGCCCGCGCGCTGAAGGATCATCCCGCGGTCGCCGCCTACAACATCGTCAACGAGCCGGCGCCTGAAAAGAGGAACGGCCTTGCCGAACATGCCGACCGAAAGACGATGCAAGCCTGGTACGGCGACCAGGCGGGCAGCGCCTCGGACCTCAGGGCCTTCTACAAGACGGTAATCGCCGCCATCCGGGCGGTCGACCCGGCAACGCCCATCATGGCGGATGCCGGCTGGTATGCGGCTGCCGACGCCTTTTCCTATTGGCCGGCAGCGCTCACCGACCAGAAGGTGCTCTACAGCTTCCACATGTATGAGCCCTATGCCGCGACCAGCGCACCGAACATGAAGCGCGACAAGCCCTACGCCTACCCCGGCAAGGTGCCCTTCGGCGACGGCGAGGAGACGTGGGACAGGGCCCGGGTCGAAGCCTATCTTGCAGAGCCGGTGCGATGGGCAAAAGACAAGGGCGTGCCGCTCAATCGGCTGGTTGCCGGCGAGTTCGGCTGCATGCGCCTCTGGTCCGGCTGCAAGACCTATCTCGAGGACGTGTTGACCGCGCTCGACAGGGACGATCTGCACTGGGCCTTCTACAGTTTCCGCGAGGATGCCTGGGACGGCATGGACTACGAGCTCGGCGCGAAAAAGGTCGGCTGGAAATACTGGCAGCAGATGGAGGCCAACGAGCGCGACACGACGCCGCGCAAGGCGACCCCGGAGTTCGAGCCGATCAGCCGGCGGCTGCAAGGGACAGATTGACGCAGAACGGGAAAGGCCGGCGCACGCTTGGAAAAAAGCCCAAAACAGCTAGAAGAGGGTGCATTCCTTGCGGGGCCGCGCGAATGGCGAGCACCTGCTGCAACATGAGGCATGCTGGTGCAGACGACCAAGGCGACTAACGCCGAAACACCCAACCGAACCATCTCCCTGTCGCGCACCCTGGCGATCGTGATGGCAGCCCTGGTCGCCCTGACCGCAGCCGTTATCCTCTCGGTCGTCTGGTTCATGTCAGCGGGCACGACCCGCGACCTGCTCGTGCAATCGGCGCATCTCGGCCTGGAGGCGGTGCAGACGCAAATCGGCAGCCGCTTCTCGCCTGTGGAGGATCAGCTCGCCTTTCTGGCGCGAGAGGTCGGTGCCGGCCGCCTCGACCCGAAGGATTCGCCGAAGTTCGAACGCGTGATGACGGGCGCTCTGGCGGCAACGCCGCAAGTTCGAGTACTCTCTTTCGTGAAGCCCAACGGCGATATCATCGGCGTTACGCAGGGTCCAAAGGGTGTCTTTTCCTATACCGACCAGGTCACGAGCGACAACGAGCGCGCGGAGATCGAGGAAGCGCGGCGCAGCGGCACGCCTCACTGGGGGCCCGTCTATTTCGTACCCGATCCGGCGATACGCACGTCAGTCACGAATTTGCAGCAACCGGCAAACCACAACGGTGAATTTGCCGGCGTTTTCCGTGCCACGATAACGGTCGACACCATGTCCGACTTCCTGCGCCAGATTGCCGTCTCGAACCCGGGGGCGACGCCCTTCGTCCTCTACGGCCGCGACCAGGTTCTCGCCCATCCGCTGATGGCCGCGGGACATCCGCTCCTTTCGGCGGAGCATCGGTTGCCGAAGCTCGACGAACTGGGCGACCCTTTTCTCGCCGCACTGTGGAAAGAACCGGCCGAGACCTTCGACGATTCGGACATGGAGATACGCGCGGTCAAGCTCGGGGACGACGGACGGGTCGTCCTGACGCGCGAGATCCGCGGCTACGCTCCCTCTCCGCTCATTATCGGTGTCGAGGTTCCGATCGAAGCGGTCGAGAAGCCGGTGTGGGACCTGCTGCGGGCCGGCATTGCCGGCCTCGCGGTGCTGTTCGTCGCGATCGTCATCGCGTGGGTTGTCGGTCGCCTGATCGTTCGCCCGGTCACCAGCATGGCGCGTGAGGTCCGTGCCGTCGGCATGCTCGATTTTGCCGCTCTGCGGCCGCTTCCCGGCAGCCTCTTCACCGAACTCGACGAGCAGGCTAAGGCCTACAACACGATGCTGACTGGGCTGCGCTGGCTTGAGACCTATGTGCCGAAGAAGCTCGTGCGCCACCTGATCGGTCGTGAGGACCTGGCATCCACCCAGCGCACCGTCACCATCATGTTCACCGATGTGGTCGATTTCACCGCGACGGCAGAAAAGACCAGCGCCGGCGACGTGGCGGCACTGCTCAACAGCCACTTCGATCTGCTCGGCCACTGCATCGAAAGCGAAGGCGGCACCATCGACAAGTTCATCGGTGATTGCGTCATGGCCTTCTGGGGCGCACCCGACGCGCAAATGGACCATGCAGATCGGGCAATCCGGGCAGCGCGGGCGATCGCCAAATCGATCGCCAGCGACAACGCCGAGCGACGCCTAAAGGGCCTGCCGCCCCTCAGGGTGCGCATCGGTATCCATTCCGGGTCGGTCGTTGCCGGCAATATCGGCATGACCGGTCGGTCGGCCTATACGATCGTCGGCGACACGGTGAACGCCTGCAACCGGCTGGAGCAGCTCGGCAAATCGATCGCGCCAAGTGAAGAGGTAATGATCCTCCTGAGCGGCGAAACCTTCGGTCTGGTGGCTGATGACGATCGCTCCGATCTCGCCCAGCTCGGCAAACATTGTCTGGCCGGCCGAAGCGAAGAGACCGAGATCTACAGGCTTCAGACACAATAGGCCCCGCGCCGACACGAGCCGGCGCGCAGACCTCCGGGCCATCATGATGCGTAACGCCTATTGGCCGGCGGCCCGGCGGTTCGGCTCGGTCCCGTCAACCGCCTCGCGGACCTGCCTGCGATCGCGACGCAGGGTCTCGAAACAATCGTTGCCGAACCATTCAAGCGACGCGTCGACCGACGGCTCATCGGCGATCTCCGTCAGGAACCGTTCGTAGTCCACAACCCCTTCGAAGAGCGGCGTCATCCCGCGCCGGCTGCCGGCCGCGGCATAGACATTGGCCGGCTCGAAGACGGAAAGTTCTGCCCGGCCGACGATGTTCTTCAGGTGGTAGTGGCGAATGTGCGGTTTCATCGCACGGTGCACGGCGACCGGGTCGTCGCCGCCTTCCCAAACATGCAGCGTGTCGAAATTGATGGCGAAGGAGGGATGGTCCACCTCTTCGATGAGCCGCATCGTCGAGGCCGCCGTGTCGGCGAGCGTCTTCGGATGCGTTTCGACAAGCAGCTGGATGCCGTAGCTTGCGGTAATGGTGCAGATCTCCTTCAGGCGCTCGACAATCTCCCGCCGCTCGTCAGCGCTGACGTCAAGGCTGCCACGGCTTCCCGCGAAGGTGCGGATCTTGCGGGTGCGCCACCGGCGCGCCAGTCGGCAAAGCTCGACCGCCTTGTGCCGCAGCGCTTCCACGTCGCCGTCGAGCGGCAGGTAATCGCTGATCATCGGCACCGAGAGGCCGTAGCCGTCGAGCCATTCGGCGTTGCGATCCGCGCGCGGCGAGAGGTTGCGCGCATGCGCGCCCCAGAGTTCGATACCCTGGAAGTCGTTGGCCTCGGCCCAGGCGGCGATCTCGTCGAGCGAGATCAGATGGTGGCGGAAAGTGATGGTGCAGAGCGAAACTCTCATCGCGCAATTCTCTTCAAGGGACGGATTTCCTGGGGGATGGCAAGATCGCACCAGAGATCGAAGACCTCTGCGAGCTTGACCTTCAGCTTCGTCTCCAGCCGGTCGGCTTCGTCGAGACGCTCGATGACGGCGCCCAACAGCGAGCGATCGCCTGTCTGGGCGAGCTTCATGCAGGCGTAGTGCAGCGTCTTCAGCGACTGAACCAGCGCCTCGATCTCCCCGCACCAGCCCTCGAACTCGGCGGCCGGCAACTTCAGCGCCCGCCAGTAGAAGGCAAAGCCGTGCTCATAGGCGTATTTTCGGATGGTGATAACAGGCAGTTCCCGCACCGCGGCGCCGAGATCAGTGAGTGCGACACCGTTCGTCCCGTCGAGATGCGCGGCGACTATCGCTCTGACGGCATCGACCAGCGGATTGCGGTCCCGGACGAAGCAGGCCTCGAAATAGGCCCTCAGATCTTCGGCAAACGGCGCGCGCGCCTCGGCATTGTCGAAGACATAACCGCCGCCGACAGTCGGCTGCATGATGGCGTGAACGACCTTCTCGCGGGCAATCTCGCCCTCCCAGCGATAGTCGGGATCGTGCACGAACCATGTGTCGGGATCGGCCGTTTCCTGCAGCATCAGATAGTGCGGGAAGGGGTTCTGGTTGAACTTGTTCTCCCGCTCCGGCAGGTGGAACATGTCGAGCATGACCATGACCGAGCCGGTTTCGCCGCGCTGTTTCATCAGCCCGAGCAGCACTGCGAGGTTGTCGAGCTTGGTGCGCTGCGGATCGTACCACTCGACGACGGAAACGCCGTAAAGCCGCTCGAACCAGCCACGGAAGAATTCCTGGGTGATATCGGGCGCATGATAGAGAAGCTCGAAACGCTCGCTGACCGCGAACTTCGCGTCCCAGACACCGAAATAGAACGGCCGCTGATCGAGCCCGTTTCGCTTCAGGCCGTCCGAGACGCAACTGACGAAGCAATGGACCTTGATGTCGTAATAGGCCTCGCCGTGCACCCCCTCGTCGGTCGGCCCGCCGGTGAGCGGAAAGGCGGGCACGATGGCGGCGGTCGGCTTCGGCACATAGAGCGCGACGAGATCGGCGACCGTTTCGATCTCCCGTTTTGCGATCGCCTCTTCCGGCACCGACAACCCGTATTCGAGCTCGAGATTGAGGAAGATTTCGAGGATCAGCACGGAGTCGAGATAGAGATCTTCGTTGAGACGGGCATCGAGGCCGAAGCCGTCCATATGTCCATGCGCCATTTTGTCGGTCAGGACGGCCTCGATCGCCGCCAGAACTTCGCTTTCGGTCATGATGCGGCTCCCGCAATCGGTTTGTTGAATTCGCCTGCCAGATGACGGGCCGCGACATCGCGGCGGCTGATTTTGCCGTTCGCCTGGCGCGGAACTGCATCGATCTGCAGGATTTCCATCGGCAACTGGTGAGATGCGAGGTGTCGGCTGCACCATTCGCGCACGGCCTGCGGCGCCACCGGCGCCTCGGCGCTAAAGAGCAGCGCCACGCGCTCGCCGGCAAAACGATCGGCCTTGCGGAAGGCCACGGCGTCGGTGACCGCCGGCATCGCCATGACGGCATCCTCCACGTCCTTCGGATAGACGTTGAGGCCGGAGACGTTGATCATGTCGTCCAGGCGGGAAACGAAGACCAGCATGCCGTCGGCGCGCCGGTAGCCGAGGTCACGCGTGTGGATCGGCGCGCCGTCGCCGTTGCTAACGACGATCTCAGCCGCGTCCTCGGCGCTGTTGCCGGTGGCGGCGATCAGATGCGGCAGGACGAAGCCCATGTCACCGGCGGAAGTCACATCCGGATTGATGGCGATGCAGCCGGATTCCGAGCAGCCATATTGCTGGAACATGAACCGGCTCTTGGTGCGAATGTCGGCAAACCACGGATCGGGAAGCAGCGTGCCCGACGTCATCGTCGCGTGGATCTGTTCGCCCGCGGGCGTCAGCCGCGCCAGCGTGTGCAGGATCGCCGGCGAGGAATAGAGCAGCGGCCGTTCGATCTCGCGCAGCACCTTCAGGAGATATTTCGGGTTCGCGGTGTTGACGATGACCGGCGTCTGCCCACGCTTCAGCGCCACCAGGATGCCGCAGATCAGCCCGTAGGAATGGGTGGTCGGGCAGGCGACGACCGGCGTCATGTCCTCCGGTTCGCGGAAGGTGGCGACATAGCTTTCGATCTCGGCATCGATTTCCGTCCAATTGCGCGCCACGCATTTCGGCGCGCCCGTCGTTCCGGAGCTCATCTGCAACAGCGTGCCCTCAGCCGAAAGCAGGTCGGATGGTTCGAGAACTTCGGCCGTCAGGCTGTTGTAGAACAGCCGGTCGCAGCCGGCGCCGATCGCGAGCTTGCGCGCGGCCGGATAGGGTGTGCCCGGATGGATCGGCAGCACGCTCGCGCCCGCCTTGCGGATGGCAAAGAACAGAGCCAGCCAATCGACCGTCTCCGAGAAGCAGACGGCGTAGCGGCCGGTGTCCTGTGCGCCAAAGCCGATCTCGGCTGCGAGTTCGGCCGATCTGGCGCTGAAATAGGCCTCGTCATAGAGCCTGTCATCGATACGGATCATGGCTTTCTCCAATGAAAGAACGCAAGGGGCAGAACGCCTTGAGTTGGCGGCTTTCCTTGGGTTCGGTTTTGTTCTGACCGGCCTTTTTGCCGATCGGCTCAATGGCCTTCGTTCCGCTGGACAGGGCCGTCCTTCGGTTCTGAACCATTCTCCAATGCGTGACCTGATGCCTTGGCTTCGGTCACAGAGTGGCGTTCGGTTCCCGGCTTCCCATTCTCCTTGAGGAGCGCAGCCCGGCACTGCTAGGCTCGCTAGAAAGTCATCAGGACAGTCGGGATTTCATTGACGCGCCTTCCGTGATGATGCTTTCGCCGCGCGGCTCGTAAGCGCGCTGGTCGCGCAGGATCTGGAAGGCGATCGTCAAAAGCTTGCGCGCCATCGCCACACGCGCCTTGTTGGTTCCTCTGATCTTCAGGTGCTCATATTGGGCGCGAAGCTGTGGATCGCTGGCGATCGCCGGTGTCACTGCCTCGACGAAAGCCCAGCGCAGCCACTTGTTGCCCTGCTTGATGATCTTGCCGTGATAGGTCTTGCCGCCGCTCGAATAGGTCGAGGGCACCAGCCCGGCATAGGCGGCCAGCTTCTTCGGGTTGCGGAACCGCGCTATGTCATCGATCTCCGCGTCGATCAGACGGGCGAAGAACTCGCCGATGCCGGGGATCGTCTTCAACAGCCTCACGTTGGGATTGGCCTTGGTCATCGCCCGGATCGTCGCTTCCGACTGCTTGATCCGCTCATTGATGGCGCCAATGAAAGCGAGGCCACGGTCGATCTGGATGCGGTCGATCTCAGAGACGTTGACCTGCGAAAGCTGAATGCGGCCGGCCTTACCAAACAGATCGCCGAGCGTCTTCAGTTGCGCCGTCTGCTCCGGATAGCGATCAAACACCGTGACGATGCGGTTCTTCGTCATCGTGCGCAGCCGCACGTAGAACATCCGCTCCCGCAGGGCGACACGCAGGTCCCGCGACCGCTCGCTTGGCGCCCAGGCTTCCGGCACCAGGTCGGCGCGCAGCAAATGCGCCAGCACGGTCGCATCGATCTTGTCGGTCTTGATCTTGGCGTCGGCGATCGCCTTGACCTTCAACGGGTGGGCGAGAACGACATCATCACAAATGTCGTCGAGCCAGTCGTAGATAACCATCCAGTTGCGCGTCGCCTCGACAACCGCATGGCTGTTTTCGCGGTACCGCTCGAGAAAGCTGCCGAGCGACTGGCGATCGTTCTTCACCCGGCCGGAGCGCAGCGTCTTGCCGCTGCTGTCCTGCACCACCAGATGGCTATAGGATTTGTGGTAATCAACGCCGATATGGTAATCATAGGACGCAGTCATGCTTCCAACTCCCGTGTTGAGATCTCCAAAACCCCAACAGGATAAGCCGAAAGGCTGGAAGCGTGGCTGTCCCTCAATCATCACCTGCATCTCAGTGATCCGTTCTCTCAGCGGACGCGGTCTCTTTCATGCCAAGGCGTTTGCCACCTCGTGGTGGTATTCCGGCTTGAGCGCGAGCAGCTTCCTCGTCATCAGGGATTCGGTCAGGATGCGGGGCTGGTCGCAGCCGAGCTGCGCCAGCCGCTCCGTCGCGCCGTGCTCCGCCTCGTAGGCGGCAAGCACGGTTTGAACGCGCTGCCAGAAGAGCGTTTCCGGCAGGTTGTAGCAGTGGTCGAGAAGGTGGGAGATCTCACTCAAATTGTAGACGAACAGCGTGTCCATCACCAATTCGCGCAGCGAATCCAGGTTGTCCGTCCAATAGAACTGGTCGGGCTCCGCCTCCCGGTAGATCGGCTCGAGCGACAGGAAATCCGGCGCCTTTTCCGGCGCGCGCAGAAAGCCCGGCGAAAACTCGATGCTCTCGTGAAAATCGCGCAGGATCAGCCGGGCCGGCCAGCCATCGCGATGGGCGAGCAGCATGTTCTGCCCGTGCGCTTCTACCGCAAGCCCATGGTGCACCAGCAGGTGCCAGACAGGCAGGACCGCGACTTCAATCAGGCGGTTGATCCAGGGCATCAAGCCGAAGCGCTGGATCCAGTCGTCGGCGAAGGCACGCCCGTCCGCTTCGACCATCATCAGCGCGTTGAAGGGAATGACGGCCTCGCCGGAGCCAAGCGTCGCTTCCGCGTTCTCGCGCCAGATGGCTGCGACCTGTCCGGCCAAAGGGCCGTCGCTGTCGGCTATGATGCCGGCATATTCCTGCAGGACGGTGAGCGGATAGCGGTCGCGAAAGGCCGGATCTCCGGCAACCATCTCGGCGATCCAGCGCGAGATCACCGGCGCCGTGCAGACCGAATGCGGCTCAAGGGTACGGCGCGACGAGGTGTTGACGATGTTGAGCGGCAGCTTGACGCTCGCGGCCAACGGTCGGTCCCGGTTCAACAGGGATCGGACCGACTGCGTCGCCGTGTATCGGTCCCCCGCCGGGCCGAGGCAAAGGGCTTCGCCCGCGGCGATCCAGCCAGAAAGCTGTCTCTCACGGAGTTCGCGCCATTGCCAGGGATGCAGCGGTACGAGACCGAACGCATCAGGCGAAACACCGCGCTCTTGCCGCTTCGCCCGGAGTTCGGACCAGGTTTCCTCCCCCAGTTCCGCTTCCCAGAAGGCATCCTCGTCACCGGGGATCGCGCAGCGAAGATGCTTGCGCGCCACGAGAAGCCAGACGAGCTGGAACGCTCCTCCCATTTCGGGCCCATAGGCTGCATGGTCGGCGACGGAAAAGCCGGTACGCGCCTTGTAGCAGGGATGATAGGGATGGCCCTCCTCAAGCGCTCCCTCCAACTCCGCAAATGACAAAGCGCGGCGCAGCCGCGCCGGTACCTGACGCTCGTTCCAGGCGCTGAAGGCGATCGTCTGCGTGAGTTCGTTGAGCAGCTTTCCGCGCGTCGGTCCGCTGCCCGGCAGGACGGATACCAGCTGCGCCAGCGGCGGCACGACCCAGCCGTCCGCATCATCGCGCATCTCTACCGATCCGGCAGCCAGCCGGAGCCGGCCAAAGGGGCCGATGGCGCCGTGGCAGCGGAACTGCCGGCCGCCGATCGACCAGTGGAAGGTGGTGACATCCCCGTCCGTGTGCTCGCTGGCCTCAACGATACCTTCGAACAGCAGCGCGGCAACGAGCTGGCGAAGCACCCGCTCGTCCGGGCGGCCATTGAGATCAAGAGGCAATGGCATGGTCGGTCCTCGGCGCAGTCAGAACAGCCGGCGCCCTCAGCGGGTTCGGCACGGGGCGATAAAGGGACGGCGCGTTGCTGGATTGCAGTTCGTCGACGTCGTAGAGACGCGTCGTCAGGTTGGCCTTGGAGACGATCGTCGGCATGTCGAGCACGTGACGGGCAAAGTCACGCCCGGCGCCACTCATTCGGGTGGCATAGCGCTCGAGATGCGCGCGCAGTTCGCGCAGGAGCAGGCTCTCGTCGCAGAGCCCGTCATGGCCCATGCGGCTGATCACCGAGAAGACCTGATTGACGATCAGGTAATAGGCGAAGCGATCCCGAATTTCGCTCTCGGCAAAATAGAGGGACGCGATCGTTTGCGTCTCGGGCACATGGCCGGCAATCAGGCTGCGGTACCGCTCCGAGAGATAGAAGCCCTGATTGTCCCGATAGTAGCTGACGGACGGATAGCCGGTGCCGACGTCCAGCAGGCTGTTTTGCTGGTGGGCTTCGAGCGCTATACCGTAGTCGTCATAGAGGCGGATCAGCGGCTCGACGGCGCAATCGAGATACCGGCGAAACCAGAGGTGCGTCGCATCGAGCAGGCTCTCGCCCGTGCGGGCGGCGACCGTCCGAACCAGCCGTTCGAGGCGCGAAACCAGCCCCGGTAGCGGATCGGCCGTCAGGGCCGCGACGGTGACGACGCCCCGCCCGCCGCCGTCCGCAAATGGGTTCTCCCGCAGGATGACTTCAAAGCCGCTCTCGCTGCGTCCCGGCAGCTCGAGCGTGATATAGGCGGGGTCTTGAATGATGCGGAAGTTTCGCGAGCGTTCGGCAAAACCGATCCGGTCAATCAGCTTCGCCATTGCGACACCCGCTTCGAGCTCCTGACGACGATTGAGACGCACGGAGTTGGTGATGCGCACGGGCAGGGAAAATTTAAGCATCCAGCCGGCATCGGCGCCGTAAACCGTGCGCACCGACGAGGTCGCGGTAAAGGCCGGGCCGGCGGGGCCGAGATGCCGCAGCCGCCCCTCCCCCAGCATGCCGCGGATATCGGGATCAAGCAGCAGGGCTTCAGCCTGAAGCGGATGCATTGGCAACAGATAATCGTCGTCGCCGAGCGCGATCCCGTTGGCATCCGGCCCGACGAGGGACCGCACGATCTCGGGCGCTGCAACCGCGCGCGCGCAATCGTGCCTGATATCGCCGCGTTTTGCCGCGAAGTAGTGCAGTTTGAACTGGCCGCCCAGTTCCGGCGCGTAGCTTTCCTGCTGCCAATAGGTCATGCCCTGGCGGCTCTTCGGCGTCGGGTGCTGCCAATGGCCAAAGACGAGTGACTGCTCCGCTTCGATGAAATGGTCGCCGTCCGCCGGCTCCGGCGCGGCCCTGTCGATGTAGAGCGCCGTCTGCTGGTAGCTTTCGAGCACGCGCATCAAGAGTTCGAGCTCGAAGCCGCGCAAAACGTCGGCCTTGGCCTCGTCGACCTGGCGGTAGCATTCGTGCACCAGGATATGGAGGGCCGATATCAGTTCAATCTGGCGCCAGGTGGCGTCGGACACGCCCCTGCCCCAGACCCTGCCGAAATGGTGTGGGCCGCAGAGCGACGGCGACGTCACCTCGGCGCGCAGGATCATCTGCTGCCTGGGAAGAGACCATTCCACGCAATCGACGGCGCCGCCTGCGGCGCGATGCATGGCCCGGATGCCCGGATTGACTTCGCGCAGGTAGCAGTTTGCGAAGCTTTGAAAGGTGGCGATTTCTGCGATTTGCCTAGACGATTGCATCCTGATCCTCGGCACGCGACACGCATAGCCGCGCAATTGCGTTGGGCGCTTTCGACCAACACATTGAATTTTCTTGTCGGAACTAGCTTGCGAGCGGTTCGCTTAGCCGGCGGGCTGCCAGGCAAGCGGATCGGGCTCTTCCCGGAACGCGAAGCGCAGAAGATGGCTTTCGATCACCGATTTCGTGTCCGCAAGGTTGGCGTCATCGGGTGAGCGGGCGCGGATGCTCAAGCCTTCTGATGTGGCATGGAGGTAGCCGGTGCCGCAGGAAAACCTGAGCTCGGCGCGCGGGCCCTCCTGTTCGACGTCGACCTTGTGGGCGAAATGCTTGCAGAGCTGCGTCAGGTATTTCTGGCCGTCTTCCGTCGCAAAATGGGTGGTGGCTTCTTGCATCTGGAACTCCTGTTTCGGCTTTCGCTTGCGTGGGCGGCGCTTGGGTGGCCGCCTCCGCTTGTTGAGGCAACGGCCACCTGGAGGCGGCGGCCGTTGCGGTCGCGGACGCCCTAGAAAGTCGCCTTGGCGGTCAGGATGAAGGAACGGCCCGGCTCGTAGAGCGGCGTCACCGTTCCGAACTCCTGACCGTAGGTCGCCCGGTCCGAATAGGTTTCGTCGAAAATGTTCTTCAGTTCGGCGCGCAGCAACAGGTTCGGTCGCTCCGGCGGCACGTATTCGACAAAGGCGTTGAAGACCTGGTAGCCCTCGAAGGGCTTGCTGCCGTCGGCAACGTCGTCGTAGTCGAGCGCAATTTCCGCGTCGGCCCCGAAAGTGACGCCCCAGTCCGTCAGCGTGTGGACCGCTTGCAGCGTGATGATCTGGCCGGCCGGCGCGGCCAGATAGGTGCCGAGATCAGAATCGGCAGGCTTGCCGTCGATCTCGACGTCGATATTGGCGTATTTCACCTTGAAAAAGCCATCGCCCCAGCTGTAGCCGGCGCCGATCTCGAAGCCGCGCGAGCGGACGTCATGCGCTTCGATCCCGCGCGTGACCGCATAACGCGGCGTGCGCGCGTCATCGATATCGGTCTGGAAGACGCTGCCCTCGACGGTGAAGTCGTTGTAGTTCGCCTCCAGGCCCAGGATATAGTTGTCCGCCGTCACCGGCTTCGGACCGCTGCCATAGTTCCAGTTGGGATTCATGATGAAGTTTTCGGCGAGCGGAATGCCTGCCCAGACGTGCGAATAGCCCGCCTTGGCGGTCAGCAGGTCCTCGATGAGGTCGTACTCGCCCGAGACGTTGCCGCTGAGGCCCGAATTGTTCCACTCTTCTCCCGTCGTCCCGGTAAACTGCTGCGTGTCGCCGCGCGCACCGAAGGAGAGCCGCGTTCTCTCCCAGGGCTCGAGCCGGGCCTGGGCATAGATGCCGACATTGCGCGCCTTCTCGGTGCTGGCATCGAACATGTCGTCGAGGTCAGCCTTGTCGTCATAAAAGTCAACGCCGGCAATGACGCTACCCATGTCGAACGAGAACTTGTTCTCGAACTTGCCGTTGAAGCTGCTCGTGGTGCCGGTGGCGGGATAGGGCGGAATGTTGAGGCGCGGCGGCAGGATGATCGGAATTTCGACCTCCGTCCTGGAGTAGGCGAGCATCAGCGTTGGATCCCACCAGCCCTCCGGCGTGCTGTCGGTATAGGTAAACACCGTGTTCTGCCGGTCGAGCGTGTAGTCGCGCACGCGCGGCTCCCATGGTGGGCGTCCGTCGATAAAGCCGATATTAGCGCGAAACGGACGCGGCGCGTCGTCGCGAATGCGGTCGTGGCTGATCTCGAAACGGTCGCCGCTGTCGAACTCGTAGGCAAGCTTGCCAAGCCCGCTCAACACGTCTGTCGAGGTGCCTTCCACGTCCTGCCCGTTGCCGGCGGTGAAATCGTTGCCGTTGCCGAAATTGAAGTAGCCGAGAAACTCGAGCCCGTCGCGCATGCCGTATGCGGAGATCCCGGTCGTCACCGTGTCGCTGTTGAAATTGTAGCTCGACGTGACAAAGCCGCCGAAGCCGTCGCCATCGAGCAGATCGCGCGCGTCGATCGTCTCGTAAGCAATCGCGCCGGCAAGCGCCCCGGGACCGGCATCGGCCGGCGCAACGCCGGCATCGACGTTGACGGCCTTCAGCAGGCCGGGGTCAATGAGGTTGGTGCCGTTGTGGTGGAAGACCTTGTTGTTCTGTCGGCCGCCGTCCATCGTCACGGCGAGGCTGGTTTCCTCGATGCCGTGGACGTAGACCTTCTGCGACATCGGCAACGAGCTGCCGACCGAAATGCCGGGCTCGCCGGAAAACACGTCGGCAATGTTGGCGGGGTTCTTGCGCTTCAGGTCTTCCGACGAGATGACGATCTCGCCGGCGCCGAGCGGCCCGGCACCGAAGGCCGAAATCGGATCGAGCACCGTTGCTCCGTCCGCAGCGACAGCAGCGCTGCCACCCGCCGACACGGCCGAGCCGACCAGCGCGGTGCCGCCCGATATCCTGTAGGAAATGCCGGTGCCCGACAAAAGCCGGGCAAGCGCCTGGTCCGCCGTCATCGTTCCGCTGACCGTCGCCGAGCGAAGCCCCTGCGAGGTGGAAGCCGCCAGGGTCACCTGCAGGCCGGACTGCCGCCCGAAGGCGTTGAGCGCGGTGGAAAGCGGCTGCGACGGGATGTCGAAGCTGCGGGCGTTGCTGACGCGCGACGTGGCCTGCTGGGCGGAGGCCGTGGAAACGGGCATCAGCGCGAGGGAGGAAAACGCGGCGATCGCCGTCGTCGTCAGCAGGCGCCGTCTTTCACGGCGACGTCCCGTATCGAATTTCAGATGTCCCTTGCGGCATTTCGGCGAACGCATTTTACCCCCGTCTCGGCATTCCACGCGGCCTTGCGGGCGCGCGTTTCCAACCAAAGACGACCGGCCCCGGATTTTTTTTCACCGGCGCGCGATTTTTTCCTGATTTTTTTACTCCAATTAAAACCGCGTCAGGATGCGGCCATAGGGGGTCACCTCGCGTACCTTGCCGCCGAAAGGCTGCACCAGCGCCTGGAGCGCCCGATCCGGATCCTTCAGATCGTAGACGCCGGTTACACGCCGCCCTGCCAGATCCGGCTGCGGAATGGAAATCCAGGCGGAATGGTAGCGCTGCAGCCGCTCGGCGGCAGCGGCGACCGTGACATCATTGACGAACATCCTGCCGCTTCGCCAGGCGCCGATATCATCCGCCGCGATCGCGCTTCGCAAGACTGCGCCGGTCGCATGGCTCACCGTCGCCATTTCTCCCGGGGCCAGTTCGAAATTCTGCTTGTGCGCGTTTGCACTATAGGAGACGGCCACCGTGCCGTGCGCCAGCTCGACGGTCGTCTCCGTGCTCGCCAGCTGCACATCAAACGCAGTCCCCAGCACGGACACCTCGACGCCACCCGCCTCAACGACAAAGGGACGCGAGGGATCGCGGGCGACGTTGAAATAGGCTTCGCCCTTCAGCAGCCTGACATGGCGGGTGCCGGCGCTGATGTCGGTGGCGATGGCGCTGCCGCCGCCCATTTCGATGATCGTCCCGTCCGCAAGCGTAATCGTCCTGTTTTGCGCCGTCTCGGTCACGTGATCGGCCTGCCACCACACGAGAAGCGACGGCAGGGAGACGAAGAGGACGAGGCAGGCAGCAAGCGCCAGCGCCACGCCGGCGACCAAGCCGCCCGTTCCCATCCGGCGACGTTGGCGGACCGGTGGCTCGACGAAAACGGACGGCCTTGCCCCACGCCATAGATGCTCGTGCACCGGCGGCACCTCACCGAGCAGCTGCCAGGTCCGCAACGCCGTCTGCCAGGCTTGGCCATGCAATTCCGACTGGCCCAGCCAGGCGCGGAACCGGGCTTGCGTGTCGCGACAGTTCGGGCGCGCCTTCAGCTCGAGGAACCAATCCATGGCCTCTTCGAGCAGCGCCTCCGATATGTGGTTGTCCTTGGTCAAAGCCCTGCCTGCCGCTTGGATGTTCGACGCCCTAGCACTTTGTTTCTGTAGCCCCCAACCCCGTCAAGCGGCGTCACCGGGAAGCGGGACGCTTCCGTGGTACTTTCGCTCTGTCATAAAGACGACCAGCACCCGATTTTTTTTCACACGGGGACCCCTGAAATTCTAGGAGGCCCCACCCGCAAGCGTTGTCGCAACCCGCATCATGGCGGCGCGCACGTGGCGGTGCGCCGTCGCGACGGAGATGTCGAGATGGGCGGCGATCTCTTCGAGGGTGTAGCCGCCGAAACGGTGCATCTCGAGCGCGACCCGCACTTCCTCGGGAAGGTCTTCGAGAATGCCGGAGATGCGTCTGATTTCGTCGCTGACGAGAATGATGTCCTCGGGCGTCGGCACCTCGATCGGCATCGACCAGAACGGCGGCTCGCTCTGCTCTTCCCGCGCTTCGATCTTGCGGCGCTTCAAGAGGTCGAGGGACAGGTTGCGGACGATCTTGTAGAGATACGCGAGCGAAAGCCCGGACGGTCCGGCAGAAGGCGGATTGCCGGTGTTTGCCGGCGCAAATCGAATGAAGGCCTCCTGCACGATATCTTCGGCCGTTTCCCGCGATCCGACGATCCGCGTGGCATAGGCGACCAGGGCAGTACGGTTGGCGAAATAGACCTGATGGCGCGTATCGATGTCGACCACTGTGTCTGATCCGATCATATAATTTCGATTTGGCGCGGCGTGCGCACCCCTGCCGAGAGGCGATCTATGGCCAAGGGACCAATCGAGCGCCGTGTCTCTTAGCACGCAGAAATAAACTTGTCTGTAATACTCATGTTAAAATTTCAAGGCTGGCGAATGCGGGGTGTGAGCGGGCGCGCGGGGGCCGCCGGAACGCAGTTCCCGGACCAGATCGATCAGGGCACGCAATTTCGCCGGTACGTGCCGGCGGCCAGGAAAATAGAGACATAGCCCATCGTAGGGCGGCGTCCACTCTTCCAGCACCGGAACCAGACGCCCGGCCTCGACGTCGTCGCGGACGTGATGATCGGAGAGATAGGCCAGTCCCACCCCGCCGAGAGCCGCCTGAAGCATGAGTTCGCTGTCGTCGAGGATGAGCGGTCCCGGCGCATCGATTTCGACGCTTTCCCCGCGCCGGCAAAACTCCCAGTGATAGATCCTGCCGCTTGCCATGCGCGCCCGGATGCAGGCGTGCTGCCTCAGATCGCCCGGCAGCAGCGGCACCGCTCTTTCGCGAAAATAGTCCGGCGAACCCACGACGATCATGCGCGACTGAGGCACGACCGGAACGGCGACCATATCCGGAGGAACCGCCTCGGCGAGACGAAACCCGGCGTCGAAACCGAGCGCTACGATATCCACCAGCGCATTGTCGGTCGCAACCTCCAGCGCCATCTCTGGATATCGCCTCAGATACTCGATCAGTAGCGGCCGCAAAACCATCTTCGCCGCTCCCGGGGAGGTGTTGAGCCGCAGCATGCCGCTCGGTCGCGCCTGAGACTCCGTCGCCCGCTCGACGGCGCCGTCGATGGCGGCAAGAGCCGGCAGGATCTCGGCAACGAAAGCCTCGCCTGCCGTCGTCAGCGCCACCGATCGCGTCGTGCGGTTGAACAGGCGCACATTGAGGCGCGCCTCCAGCGCCAGGACCGCATGGCTCAACGACGAGGACGAAACCCCGAGTTCCCGGGCAGCGGCCCGAAAGCCGCCGAGCCGCGCGATTGCTGCCACCGCCTCCAGTTCGGACAGGCTCGCCTTCATTGCGCTATTTTCCTCATCAGAGTGTCTGTGATTGATGATCTTATCCTGACGATCGTTCCGATGCATATCCTTTTCATCGCAACAGGAAATCGGACGATGAAGATCATTGAGCAGATATATGTCGATGGCGCTTTCGTTGCGCCTCACGGCGACGAGCGCTTCGCGCTTTTCAATCCCGCCACGGAGGAAAAGATCGGCGAGGTCCGGCTGGGCGACAATCGGGATGCGCACGCGGCCATTGCTGCCGCGAAACGGGCCTTCCCGGCCATGCGGCAAACGACACCGGCCGAACGCATCGCCATGCTGCAAACGCTGGCGAAGGCTGTCGCCGCCAACGCCGATGCGCTTCGTGCGGCCATGACCATCGAATACGGCGCGCCGCAGTCGTTCCTCGCATTCTCCGTGCCGCACGCCGCGAACGTGTTCGACGTCGCGGCAAGGACCGTGGCCGACTACGCCTTTACCCGTCGTATCGGCAATGCGGAGGTGGTGATGGAACCCGTGGGCGTGGCCGCGGCAATCACACCCTGGAACAGCAACATCGGCTTCATCTGCACCAAACTCGCCACGGCGATCGCGGCCGGCACGACCATCGTGATCAAGCCGTCGGAGATGAGCGCTATCCAGACCCAGGTGCTGCTCGAAGTCTTGCACGAAGCGCGACTGCCCGATGGCGTCCTCAATGTCGTCAACGGCTACGGCCACGTGGTCGGCGCGGAACTCAGCCGGCATCCCGACATCGCCAAGATCACCTTCACTGGCTCCACCACGACCGGTCGGGAGATCCTGCGCAATGCAGCGGAAAGCTTCAAGCGCGTGACGCTCGAACTGGGCGGAAAAGGGCCGCAGATCCTGCTCGATGACGCGGACCTCGACCGGGCGATCCCGCATGTTCTGGCATCGGCCTTCCGCAACAGCGGGCAGGCCTGCATCGCCGGAACCCGGCTTCTTGTTCCGAAGCGAAGACATACGGAGGTGATATCGCGCCTTGCGCAAGCCGTTTCCGCGCTGCGGCCCGGACCTTCGAGCGATCCGGCCTCCGACATCGGCCCGATGGTGAGCGCCCGGCAGTGGGAGCGTGTCCAGGCCTATATCCGCCTGGGGCAGGAAGAGGGTGCGACGCTTCTTGTCGGCGGCGAAGGCCGGCCGGAAGGGCTGCAACGGGGATGGTTCGTCCGCCCGACCGTCTTTTCCGGTGTGACCAACGATATGCGGATTGCGCGCGAGGAAGTCTTCGGCCCCGTGCTCAGCGTTCTTTCCTACGAAACGGAAGCGGAAGCGATCGCGATTGCCAACGACACGGAATACGGATTGCAGTCCTACGTTCTTGGCACCGACGCCGAACGTATGCGCAGCATCGCCCGACAATTGGAGGCGGGGCGCGTGGTGATCAACGAAACCCCGGCCGACGCTCAAGCGCCCTTCGGCGGGTTCAAGCAATCCGGCATCGGCCGGGAATTCGGTCCCTTCGGCCTCGACGCCTTCCTCGAACCGAAGGCGATCATCGGGTGATGCCTCGCCCGGACGGCTCGACCCGACGGGTCGTCCGGGCGAGGGTCAACCCCACGCTCGGCAAGGCCAAAAAGATCGCGGCGGCCCCCTTTCGAAGGCCGCCGCGTTTCTCGTCACGGTCGGATGAGCCCGGGCGTTATGCCGGCAGTTGCTCTTCCTTGGTCTTGACCAGGCTCCAGACAACACCCGAAGCGATGATCGCGAAGGTGACACCGAGCGACAGGGCCGCGGGGAACTTCTCTAGCCCCAGGAGATCGGCGACGAAGATCTTCGAACCGATGAAGATCAGGACGACGGCCAGCGCCGGCTTCAGGTAGCGGAAGCGATGGATCATGGCAGCGAGCGCGAAGTAGAGGGCGCGCAGGCCGAGGATAGCGAAGATGTTCGAGGTGTAGACGATGAACGGGTCCGTGGTGATCGCGAAGATCGCGGGAACCGAGTCGACGGCGAAGATCACGTCGGCCACCTCGACCATGACGAGCGCCATGAAAAGAGGCGTGATGAACCAGGTCATCTTGCCGGTCTTCGGGTTGACGAGCTTCACGAAGAAGCGCTCGCCGTGATGTTCCTCGGTGACGTTGAAACGGCTGCGCATGAAGCGCACGAGCGCGTTGTCCGAAACGTTGGGCTCGGCCTCCTTCATCACCAGCATCTTGATGCCGGTAAAGACCAGGAACGCAGCGAAAATATAGAGAACCCAGGAGAATTCGGCGACGAGCGTCGCGCCGACGCCGATCATGATCGCGCGCAGCACGATAACGCCAAGGATACCCCAGAAGAGAACGCGGTGCTGGTAGATGCGCGGGACGGCGAAGAAGGAGAAGATGAGGGCGATGACGAAGACGTTGTCGAGCGCCAGGGTCTTTTCGACGACGAAGCCGGTCATATAGGCAAGGCCGGACTCGGCACCGAGATACCACCAGACGAAGCCGCCGAAGCTCAGGCCGAGGGCGATATAGAAGGCGGAAAGCTTGACGCTTTCGGCAACGTTGATCTCCTTGTTCTCCTTATGGAGAATACCAAGGTCGAACGACAGGATAGCGATCACGAGGGCGAAAAAGCTCGCCCACAGCCACAGTGGCGTTCCCAGCCACACTACAGACATGAAGGAAAAGTCCACAGACGGGTCCCCAATCGGCACATGTTGTCGGAATAAGGTCCGACATCGCAAGAGTGCCGAAGCTCTCGCCAGAGGGGCCCGGACCAGCGGGTTAGGCGGCAGATAGGAGCTCGGTTTTCCGGTATCAAGGGAGGCCTATGATTTTTTTCAAGAACTCGGCCGCGCTTGCTGGCAGCCGAGCCCTGGTGGTCAAAATCGATCCCGGCAAACTCTGAGGTTGAACCGTGACGGCAGAGAATCCGACTGAAGTACCCGCGTTCGCCTGGCGCGGCGCATTTGAAAACAAGGAACTGAATACCCTGCACGCCGAATGCTTCGAGCACGCCTTGACCGATGACGACTGGTGGAGCCAGGTCAACCGCTTCAGCCTCGGCTGGGTCACCATGCGGATCTCGGGCGCACTGACAGGCTTCGTTAATGTCGCCTGGGACGGTGGCGTGCATGCTTTCCTGCTCGATACGATGGTGACGCTACCGTTGAGGCGTAAGGGTTACGCCACGCTGCTCGTCGAAGAGGCCGTAACGCACGCCAAGGCCTCGGGCTGCGAATGGCTGCATGTGGACTTCGACCCGCATCTGCGCGAATTCTACGTCGACCGGTGCGGTTTCGTGCCGACGGATGCCGGTCTCATCCAACTTCGATAAAAAAATTCTCCAGCGTCTGGCCTTTGAGCATGGTCGTCCTCGCAGCCAAGTCGATGTGGTGGCTTGATAAACTTCCTATATAAGCGAACACGACGTTCGAGGTTTCCGCCAAGACAAGGACAGATTTGATGACCGAAAAATCCCCCGCTGACAATTTCCCCGCCGGCTATGACGTTCCCAAGGTCTGGACCTGGGACAAGGGCAATGGCGGCGCGTTTGCCAGCATTAACCGTCCGACCGCCGGCGCGACGCGCGATCAGGATCTGCCCGTCGGCAAGCATCCGTTGCAGCTTTACTCGCTGGCGACGCCGAACGGCGTGAAAGTCACGATCATGCTCGAAGAGCTGCTGGCGGCCGGCCATAAGGACGCCGAATACGATGCCTGGCCGATCCGGATCGGAGACGGCGACCAGTTCGGTTCTGGCTTCGTCGACGTCAACCCGAACTCCAAGATCCCGGCGCTGATGGACCATGCGCCCAAGGGCGGCGGCGCGCCGGTGCGCGTGTTCGAATCGGCCTCGATCCTCACCTATCTCGCCGAGAAATTCGGCGCCTTCCTGCCGAGCGAGCTTCGCGCCCGCACAGAGACCTTGAACTGGCTGTTCTGGCAGATGGGCTCGGCACCGTTCCTCGGCGGCGGCTTCGGCCATTTCTATGCCTATGCGCCGATGAAGATCAAATACGCCATCGACCGCTACGCGATGGAGGTGAAGCGCCAGCTCGACGTGCTCGATCGCCATCTCGCGGAGAACCGCTTCCTCGCCGGCTCGGAATACACCATTGCCGACATGGCCACCTGGCCCTGGTATGGCAATCTGGCGCTCGGGCAGGTATATGGCGATGCCGGTACTTTCCTCGAGGTTCAGAGCTACGAGCACGTCCAGCGCTGGACGGCCGAGATCGCCGCCCGGCCGGCCGTCAAGCGTGGCCGCATGGTCAACCGCTTGAGCGGCAACCCGTCCGAACAATTGCATGAGCGTCACGACGCTTCCGACTTCGATACGAAGACTGAGGACAAGATCGTCGAGAAGCAGACCGCCTAAGGAGAATAGAATGGCCAAGCTGGCTGATATGACGAAACACCGGGGTTTTCCCTACGCCATGCCGGGCACGGGCATCCAGTTCGTCATCCGTCGGGCCAACCCCAAGGGAGCAACGCCGATCAAGGCGTTGCCCCGCCATGCCCGGCCCGGCTCCGGGGCGCACCGCATCGATGCGGCCTTCCTCCACGCCCTCTGGCATCATTTCGGCGCGGAACCATTCGAGCGCGGCAATCTCGATGCCGCCCGGCTGAACCTCCTGTTCGGACGCGAGGTGCTGCCGGTCGACAAGGATTTCGATCCCGTGTCCTACGAAGCATTGCTCGTCATCAACGAGAAGGTTGCCCGGCAAAGCTTCCCGGAATCGTTCGTCGACGTATTCGAGGTGTGATGTCGGCGGCGGCTGGCCGCTCCAACTGTTTGAGGTGGCGCACCGCCTGCCGGTGCGCCACCTCACTTTCTTAAATCACGCGCGGAGTGCGCCCGTCATCCGCAACACATCCTCGAGCGGGACGAGGCCCTTCATCGCACCGCTGCCGGTAACAGGCTCGCCATCCTCGATCGCCACTGCGAAGCGGAAGGCCGGATCGGCCTCGATGCGCTGGCGCAGCGCGTGGATGCGCGGATAGTTGCGCGCATAGTCCTTCGGATCGATCGCCTCATGGAAATCGACCCAGCGGGCCACGCCGGCAAAGACCGCATCGGCAAGCGTCGGGCGGTCGCCGATGAGGTAATCGCTGTCGCCCATCATCGCTTCGAGCTGCTTGTGACGCTTGGCGACGAATTCGCGGCCGAAGGCGCGCAAGGTTTCGCGGTATTCCTCCGTGGCGTCTTCGGATTCCAGCGCCACCCACATCGAGAAGAACGCGCCGGTAAAGCCGGTGTTGAGGAAGGCGATGAACTGGTGCATGCGGTCCGCCTCGAAAGTGCCCGGGGCGAAGCTGATGCGACGCTCCTGATCGCGCCCCTCCAGCCATAAGGCGATCGCCATGGTCTCGGTCAGCACGTCGCCCTTGTCGGTCACGAGAGCGGGCGTTTCGACCCGACCGTTGAAGCGCTCATAGGCGTCGGTGCGCATTTCCCCGAGCATGTCGACGCGGGTGAGGCGATAGGGCTGGCCGAGCCATTCCAAGGCGGTGACCAGGCCGGCGGAACTTCCGAGTGGAAAGCCTGAGGTGAAGATCGGTTCAGAGACACTGTGCATGATGTCGTTTTCCATTGTTGATGTCATGGATATATCGACGTGGACGGCGCCTCTGTAGTCCGCCTAAATTGGACTTATCGTCTGCATATGTGGACGATCGAGATTGAAGGATCTCGGCGAACGATGCCTGATTTTCGCCGAACGCCATTGGGGCGTTCGGCAATGTATCGGATCGGTCTCTGACAGGGCCCCGCCGCTAGGCGGAGCGAGCCGGAGACGGATAGAGGCCGCCTTCGTCGGCATCGACGGTGATCGACAAGGTTACATGCCGCGGCCGCGTCAGCGCGAACAGCACTGCCTCGGCGATGTCCCGGTTCGTCGCCGCCTCGCCCTTCCGTCGACTGCCGGCCGCCTCCCATGCGCCATCAAGCGGCGAGATGTCCTCAATGTATGGCGGGTGGACGACGATCGAACGGACGGGGGTACCTGCAAGCTTCTGGCGCAGGCCATCGGCCAGGGCGGCCTGCGCCCGCTTGGCAGCATAAAAGGGCACGGACACGGTCTGGAGTGCGGCATTAGGCAGGCCGCTGATCGAGCCGATCGTGACGATATCCGGCCGGGGCGAGTGAGCGAACAAAGGCAGCAGCCCCTGGGTGAACAGGAAGGTCCCGGTAACCGCCGCGTTGACGACGCCGAGCACCGCGTCATCAGGATGATCCTCGTCACTGTCCTCGAGCCACATGGCGCCGTTGTTCACGAGGATATCGATGCGTCCGTTCTCGGCCTTGATGCCCTCGACTGCCGCAGCCACGCTTTTCGCATCCGCAAGATCGAGCGCAACGGTTTGTACCCGTCGCCCGAAAGCACGGACAATCGGTTCGGCCACGTCCGTGAGCGCGCTCTGGCTGCGCCCGCACAACACGAGAGCGCAGCCCGCTTCGGCCAATGCATAGGCCAGGGCCGCTCCGAGGCCGCGACCAGCACCTGTTACCACCGCAACAGTTCCATTCAGTTGTATCATCCGCATCCCCTAGGAGCGCGCGAAGAGAAGCCTCGCGCGCGTATCGAGGCTGCACAATTAGGTATCAGCGGTTGAATTTCCAACGGGAAAGCGCCGGATGCGACGACCCGGCGCACATGCCTTCGACGCGCGTTCCGTCGGGCAAAGGCAAGTGCGGGAAGATTTCAGGGTGGAGAAACGGGGGCGCCGACCTATCTCGCAGAGCAGGTGGCGAAGGAAACGGCCCCTCCGGCTTCAAAACGAAAGGACGCGTCATGGCCAAGAACACGATCTGCCTCTGGTACGACAAGGAGGCCGAGACGGCCGCTCGCTTCTACGCCGAGATCTTTCCCGATAGCCGGGTCAGCGCCATGCATCGCGCGCCCGGCGACTTTCCGTCCGGCAAGGCGGGAGACGTGCTGACGGTGGAGTTTACGGTCGCCGGAATTCCCTGCCTCGGCCTCAACGGCGGGCCGATGTTCAAGCACAACGAGGCCTTTTCGTTCCAGATCGCCACCGACGACCAGGAGGAGACCGACCGCTACTGGAACGCCATTGTCGGCAATGGCGGACAGGAGAGCGCCTGCGGCTGGTGCAAGGACAAGTGGGGCATTTCCTGGCAGATCACGCCAAGGGTCCTGACCGATGCCCTGGCGGCCGGCGGCGCCGAAGCAAAGCGCGCCTTCGAGGCGATGATGACCATGGGCAAGATCGACGTCGCTGCGATCGAGGCGGCGCGGCGCGGCTGAAGCCTTCGCTCCGACGGAACTTTCCGGCCCGAGACGGCTTACCCAATGGTGTGCGGGCAGTGTCAACCGGACGCGACAGGGATGGTGAACATGGCGGTTTTTCCGGTTTCCCGCCATGGCCAACGCAATGGCAGTCGAGCGCCCCACCTGTCCGGTTCGCCTCACGCTGTCGGCGACGCATCGCCGGCAGCACGATCGGGACAGACTTGCCGAACCTTTCCAAGTGCCCGGCTACGCGGGATCAGGCACTCAGGATATCGCGAAGCGCCTCGCCGACCCCAGTCGCCGACTGCGGGTTCTGGCCGGTGATCAGCCTGCCATCGACAACCACCTTCGATGTCCAGTCCGCGGCCGGATGGTGCGTCGCACCGCGCTCGACAAGCGTGCTTGCGAGCAGGAACGGGACCGTCTTGTCGAGGCCGACGGCGCGCTCTTCGGAATCGGTGAAGGCGCTGACGTTGCGGCCAGCAACCAGATAGCGGCCGTCGGAAAGCTTGACGTTTACGAGGGCTGCCGGTCCGTGGCAGACCGCCGCGACAGCACCGCCGGCCTCGAACACCGAACGCGTCACCCGGTCGACGGCGCGGCTTTGTGGCAGGTCCCACATGGCGCCATGACCGCCGGCGAAGAAAATGGCCGCGTAGCGGTCGGGATCGATATCATCGAGCCGAACCGTCGTGCGGATTGCGGCACGGAACCCTTCGTCGTTCCAGTAGCGGGCATTGGTCCCGTCATTGAGGTCGAGCCCGTCGACCGGCGGCTCGCCGCCCTTGATCGAAGCAAACTCGACGGCAATGCCGGCCGCCTCGAGCACGGCAAGCGGGTGGGTGACCTCTCCAAGATAGAAGCCGGTGGGTTGGCCGCCCTCCCCCTTGATGCCATGGCTGGTGAGCACAAAGAGCACAGGCTTTTTCGGAACGGATGTCGTCTCTGGCATCATTTTCTCCTGGTTGAAGCGAGCCTGACATTGCGGCTCTAAATTGATGCTGCTTATTTATTGCTTCCATCTGCGGCGATAAATGCGCCGCCCAGGAAATGATCTGGTCTTCAGAGGCAAAAATGCGTCGCTTCGATCACCTCGCCGATGTCGAGGCTTTCATCACCGTCATGGACAAGGGGTCGATGACCGCAGGAGCCGTCGCGCTGGCCACGACGCCTTCCGTGCTGAGCCGCGCCATCACCAGGCTCGAGACGAAGCTCGGCACGCAGCTGGTGCGGCGGACGACGCGGCGCATCAGCCTCACCGACGCCGGGCGGGTCTACCTCGATCAGGTGCGGGCGGCCTTCGAGACAATCGATCAGGCCGAACGCGCCATTCAAGGCGACGGCGTTGTTGCCGGACGCGTTCGGCTCAGTGCGCCCACGACCTATGGCCATTTCCAGCTGCCGGAAAAGCTGACCCGCTTCGCGACGAGGCATCCATCCGTCACCGTCGAGCTGTCGATTGCCAACCGCAATGTCGATCTGGTCGCCGAGGGCTACGACCTTGCCATACGCCTCGGCCAGCTCCCCGACAGCGGCATGATCGGCAGAAGGCTCGAAGACGCGCCGTTGAGGCTGGTCGCCTCGCCCGGTTACGTCGCGCGGCGTGGCATGCCGCGTTCTGTCGACGAGCTCGCAGCACATACCTGCCTGCCCTTCATCATGCCGAGCAGAGGGCGTCCGGCCCCATGGCTGTTGCGCGTCGCCGGAGCCGACCTCGACTGGATACCCCATGGCCCGATCCAGGTGGAGGACGACGTGCTCGGCACCGTCTCGTTGACGGAGGCAGGCCTCGGGATCTGCCAAACCTATGATTTCATCGCGCGCGACCGCCTGGCGCGCGGCAGCCTGGTCGAGCTTCTGCCGGAATTCGGTGGCCGGTCGCGCCCCTTCTCCCTCATTTATCCGCCGCACAGAAACCTACCGGCTGCGACCCGAGCATTGATCGACTGCCTCGTGGAGCAGGACTGAGGGAAGCGCTCGTCAGTTCGCGCCGTGGCCGTGGTGCCACCGCGCGCAATCAGCGGATCCGCAGTATGACAATGAGCAGCGATTTTGCGCCCTATCTGCTTCGCTGGTCGCTTGTGCCCGATGGTGCGCCGATCGTCGCGCGGTTGAGCCGGCTTCTGCCGGTCCTTCGAAGAGGAGAAGCGGCCATGTTGAAGATCGCGAGCGAACCGGAAGAGAAATGGGAGGTCGCCGCCCGCTGCGGCTTTGCCGATGCCGATACGCTCCGGCGCGCCTTCATGCGACATGTCGGCGTCACGCCGGCCGAATATCGCAAGCGCTTTGCCAGCCCGGCTCTGTCCGCGGATTGAGCCGGGCTGGCGCTATTCCCTACTCCGCCGCCTGCATCCTGCCCTCGGGCTTGCCCAGATAGGGCAGCACGAAAAGGTAAATGCCGGTCGGCAGCAGCACCGCCAACGGCGGCAGGGGCAGGTAGTAGACCCATTCGGGGAGCGTGATTACTGGCATGCCGGCAAAGATGGCGGCAACGGCCAGGGAGAAGAGCAGCGACGTCCAGCGATGGATTTTCCGGATCAGGGCGGTCATTCTGGCACCTTGGGTTTGAGCAACGGTCGTGAAGGCTGCGATCAGTCGAGTTTCGCGACGACGTCTTCCAGCTGGGTGAAGAAGCGTGGCCATCCGACCGTCGCGCCCTGGAAATAGGCCTTCTGATCGGCTCTGAAGCCGCGCTGTTCCATGCGCAGGCTCGTGCCGCCCCTGGCGGGCGCGAGCGTCCAGGTGACGACACTGGTCAAGTCCTTGGTGTCCCAGCGATAGGCGAGCGAGCGGTTCGCCTCGATCGTCTGAACCTCGCAATCGACCTGGCCCCAATCGGCCGAAAGGGTGAAGCGACGGCCGACTTCGGGTATGAAATCGTTGCGCATCAGCCATTCGGCAATCAGATGCGGCTGCGTCAGCGCGCGCCAGATCTTCTCCGGCGGATAGGGAAAGTCGCGTTCGACGACGACAGAGCGGGTGGTTTCCGTTGTTTCGATCATTGGTCCATTCTCTTCAGGAGATCATCGAGATCGTCGAAGCGGTCCTGCCAGAAGCCGGCCATCTCCGTCGTCCAGTCAACCAGCGTCGCGAGCGCTTCGCGCCGGGCGCTGTAATAGGTGTAGCGGCCCTCATGCCGGTCGTGCACGAGCCCTGCAGCCTTCAGGATCTTGAGATGCTTGGACACGACCGGCTGCGAAACCCCGGCATCGGCCAACAAGCCGACGACCGTGGTATCCCCCTGGCGGCAAAGGTGTTCGAAGAGCCCACGGCGTGTGGGATCGGCGAGCGCCCGAAAAACCGCGTCCTGTAACTCAGTCATATCTCATACCCGTTTGGCTATGAGATGACGTATAGCCAATCGGGTATGTGTTTGTCAAATGCTTATGTTTCGTCGGCCCGCATCCCTTTCAAGTGCCATAGCCGCTGCCGTACCGCCCCTCCGGCACCGCGAAAGCTTGCGCTTGTTGGCGAAATGCAGCGCCCCTATAGAGAGGCATGATCGGTCAATGTCCGCCAATGGCGGTGAGGTAGTCTGATGGTTTCGCATATTCGTGCCGTTCCTCTCGAAAAGGCATACCGGCTGCTGAACCATGGCCCGACAGTCCTGGTTTCCGCCCGCCATGGCGGCGTTCAGGATGTGATGGCGGCAGCCTGGGCCTGCGCGCTCGATTACGATCCGCCCAAGCTGACGGTCGTGCTCGACAGCGCCACCCGTACCCGCAGCCTCGCGGAGGAAGCGAGCGTGTTCGTCATCCAGGTGCCGACCGCCGCCCAGGCGGTGCTGACCCATGCGGTGGGCACCACGAGCCTTCACGACGATCCCGACAAACTTCGCAACGCCGGCGTCGAACTGTTCGACATGCCGGACTTTGATCTTCCGCTTGTTACCGGCTGCTCCGCCTGGCTCGCCTGCCGGCTGATCAGCGAGCCGTCGATCGAGAGCCGCTACGACCTGTTCATCGGCGAAGTCTTCGCGGCCTGGGCCGACGATCGCGTGTTTCGCGACGGGCATTGGATGTTCGAGACGGCCGATCCGGCCTTGCGCAGCCTGCACTATGTGGCGGGCGGGCATTTCTACGCCATCGGCGATGCGATCGACGTGTCCTCCCGATAGGCCGAAAGCGCCCACCAACGGTGGCGCGTCCGGATGGCGACGCTCGGTTCCCCCATGGAGAAGACCCGGGAGGCTACGCACCTTAAAAAAGCCGGCCGAAAGCCTGGCGGTGAAGCGAAGGCCGTGACGTTGCCTCAGCTCTTTCCGGACAGGGCGATCACCCGGTCGAGTGCTGCAGCGAAGCCCTTGAGCGAGACAGCGAACGCCACGTCCTTTTGGCTGTCGCTGGCGAACGCGCCGATCTTCAATGCCGTGCCGCTACGAAGCAGCGCAACCGTCGCTTCGGTGAAGGTCAAAGGCACGATGCAGCCGAGCGGCAAGCAGGTGCGGAAGCGGGTCGGCTTGCCGCCGGTCGCGTCGTCGACGCCAAGCGTCACGCCCTTGTCCAGATAAAGACCGAAGGGGAGCGCGAGGCTCCCCTCAAGCCCGGCTTCGGCCGCCGTGCGAAGCTCGATCGTCAGCACATGCTGACCGCTCTTGTGGAACTGGCGCTGCGAGAGGAGGCAATTTTTCTTTCCCTCGATCTCGGCGCAGGCGACGCTCCAGTCCTCGTAGGTCTCCGAAAGCTGGGAGGGCGCCGCGGGTTTGCCGGCGGCGTCTTCCCCATGAAGCGGCGTGATGGCGACGAACGTCGCCATCAGCATTGTCGACAGCCAGACGAACCTTCGCATCAGAAGCGCACGTCGAGCTTGGCGTCGACCGCGTTCTGCGTCGTGCCCGAACCGAACTGGCCGGTATAGGTGATGCCGAGGCTCGCAGTGCCGGTCAGCGCGAAGTCGATGCCGGCTTCGATGATCGCCGCATCCTCGGCGATCGGCGTACCGGCGACCGAGAAGGCGCTGCCCGTGCCGAACGCCATCGACGAGAACGGGGTCGTATCGCCGAAGGCATGCTGCCAGCCGAGCATGCCGCGCAGCTTCGCTTCGGTTGTGCCAAGGCTGAGCGGAGCCGAAGCGCGAAGACCGAGCGTCGTGAAGGTCGTATCCGTCGTGTTGCTCCGGGTCGACAGAGCCGCCGCACCACCGCGCTCGGTGAATCCGTCGGTGTGCAGGCTGACATAGGCGAGGTTGGCGAACGGCTCGAGCGCGACACTCGGCAGGTCGATGCGGTAGCCGACTTCACCGAAGGCCTGGAAGGTGCCGGCGTCATAATCGGCCTTCAACTGATCGCTGAAGCCCGGAAAGGCGACATTGCGCGACGTGTTGATCGAATGCCAGGTGTAGGCAAGCCCCGAGCGCAGTGCGACGTCGCCCCACCGGCTGCCGCTATAGACACCAAGGTGGTAATTGTCGCTGTTGCCGCTCGCCGAGCGGCTGTCGACGTCGAAGTTGGTCCGGCTGTAGCCGGCCATGATACCGACGAGCGCATTGTCCGAGATAGCCGCGTCGAAACCGGTAACGAAACCGCCGGTCGACTGATCGAGCGCACCGGCGTTGCCGTTGCCGTCGGTGTTGGTCCAGGAACCGAACACCTGGCCCCAGCCGACCATTGCCGGCGGCGCGACGGGTACAGCGTTGACGGCGGCAACAGCACCCGTCGTGATCTTGTCCTCTGGACCGTAAGCGAGAACCGGAACGTTTGCCGCACCCACGTCGCCAAATGCATCGCGAATGCGGTTGTTGGCGGCGTTGCGCAAGAGACTGCTGTCGTTGATCAGTGCCGTCTGCGCCGAGGCGTGAACCTCACCGGACAGTTGATCGAAGGCGCTGCGCGCGGCATCTCCATCCTGAAGGATCAAGGCGTTGTAGAGCCCGAGCGACGGACCGCTCTGGGCAAGCGTGTTGAGGGCAAGCGCCGTCTGCCGCTGGTTACCGGTGGCCGCTTCACCTTCAAAGACACCGGGTTCGGGCTCACCCGGCTTCGGTTCGCCTGGCTTCGGCTCCTCGCCCGGCTTGGGTTCTTCTCCCGGCTTCGTACCGCCGTTCTTGACCTTGATCTTGAGATCGACCTGCTTTTCCTGCTGGTCGAGCGACACTTCCAGGAAGGCGGACTTGGAGATCGCCTCGGCGAATTTTCCTTCGATTGCCCGATCGGCGGTCAGGATCGTATAGGTCTGGCCGGTCTTATAGCTGGTATTGGCATCGAGTGCCGTGACCTGCACGTTCGTGCCGCTGCCGATCTTCGCGATGCCGGTGTTGTCGTTGGTGCCGATGCTCTTGACGACGATGCGGTCGGAGCGGCCGTCGCCGGCGATGTCGGCCTCGTAGATCGAGCCGGTCGCCATATCCAGCCGACCCATGATCGTCAGCGTGCCAGTGGAATTGTTGCCGGGCGAAATGATCGCCTTCTTGTCGATATAGGTGTTGCCCACCGTGCCCGAGCCGCCAAGCCGGCCGAAGGCCGAACTGCTCCTCGATTCACCCCAGACGTTCACTTCACCGGTATAGAAACGGTCGCCCTCGATGCGTCCCGTCGCACCGTCGACGATCAGCGAGCCGTTGGTGACCTCGAAGTTGGTCTCACTATAGTCCAAGGGGCCGTTATCCGAGTCATTGTCGATCGTGTCGACGTTGCCCTTCACCACCAGCTTGCCGCCGGAAACGTTCACCTTGCCATAGAACTTCGACAGGTCACCGGTAAGGATGGTCTCGCCGGAGAAATTCGAGATCATGCCCTTGCCGACCATGACATTGCCGAACTCGTAGCCGGTGTTCGTATGGTTGAAGTTGACGTAGCCCCGGCGCGGCCCGAAATCGATCTTCGAGGACGAGTTGACCGTGCCGGCGCCCTGCGCCTGCCGTGCAACGGGTTCGGCGATATTGTTCAGATCGACGGCACCGCCGATCGTCAGATTGCCCATGCCCTCATTGTTGATACCGCCGACGCCCGAAAGCACGATGTCGCCACCAACCGAAAGCTTAGCGCCGTTGGCGACCGAAAGATTGGCGCGACCAGCCTCGCCGATCGTCAGCTTGTCGGCCACCTTGAGTTCGCTGCCGGCGCCGTCGATAACGGCCTGGATGGTGTCGGTGCTCTCGTCCTCACGCAGGATCGCGGTGTTGGTGGAAACGACAGCGCCCTTTTCGACGGTAAAGCTGTCGCCGATCGTGAATTCACCGGTGTTGACCCAGCGCGTATTGTCGCCGGTGACGAGCACCGTGCCATTTTCGAAGTAGGTCTTGTTGGTGTTGACGAGGCCGCCGTCCTCGATCCGAACTGTAGCGGTGTTGAGCGTCAGTGCACCGTAAGCGACCCCCAGGAACTCGGTGTTTAGCATGGAACCCGCGCCGCGCACCACGAGCGTTCCGTCGCCCTCCTGCAGGGCGCCGACATAGGTCTCCTTAGCCGAAACCTTGCCGCCGTTCTCGACGATCAGCGTGCCCTTGCCGCCATAGATACCGCCTTCGAAGCCGCCAACAAAGAGCATGCGGTCGCCGTTGGGATTGGCATCGACGATGTCCCAGGTCGAGCCCGGCCCGGAGACGACGACCGTGCCGACGCTGCCGCGACTGTCTGCGATGTAACCATCGGTACTCTCAACCTTGGCACCATTGTTGATCGTCAGTGTCGCGCCGCCCGGCCCGCCGCGGATAACGAGATTGCCGTTGATCGTATGGTCGCTGGACCACGTTGTGTCGTTTGGAACCAGCAATCCGGCCGCCTTTGCCGGCGACGGCACGAGTGGCACGGCGGCCAGAGCCAGTGAGAGCAGGCCGGCGCGACCGAGCGCCGTCGAACTCAGAAGGTTGATCCTCAAAACGTCCGCCTTCGCACAGGTATTCAATGTCTGCCCCTTTTCCTTTTCATTCGTGGGCGCACAAATCCCAGGCGAACGGATTCGCCGGGAAAGCACGGGTCATGGGGCGGCTATAGCAAGCCCGCAAAAAGCGAGAATTCGGCTTTCTGCAAACGGCAGATTGCGGCGTCGAAGGGCTGTGGGTTTCTGCAAACGGCTTGTTTTCGGCGACGAACGGCGGTCGACAACCATATGGACTTGAAGGATAAAACCTCGCATGGCGCGAGGACATGAGACGGTTTTGCCTGACGAGGCTGGATATGCCGCAAGCGTTCGGCGGGCGACGCTCTTCCTCGGGCTCCTCTACCAGTTCATGCAGTTCGTCATCAGCAGTACGCTCTGGGCTTTCCTTGGATATAACCCGATTGCGATCGCGCCGATCACCCTGATCCTGATGCTGAACGGGACACTCATGTCCTATGCGATGGCAGTGGCACTCTTTCGCTTCCGGGGCAGGTCCATCCTCTTCAAGCTTCTGCTCGGCTCCGCCCTGGCGCTCGTCGCCGCAGCGATCAATGCCAGCATCGATCTCCTCAGTCACGGCCTGATCGAGCATGGCGATCCGGGCCCAATCAACTGGACCAATGTCGGCTACACCCTCATCTATTGCATGGCGCTGTTTCACGGATGGGCGTTTCTCTACATCGCCCTTCTCGCCAATTACGAACTGCGCGAGCGGGAACGCCGGCTTGCCGTGACACGGGAGGAAGCGCTGACGGCGCAGATGCGGGCGCTGCGCTACCAGGTCAATCCGCACTTCCTGTTCAACACCTTGAACTCGATTGCCGGGCTGATCGAAGAGGGCGCATCGACGACCGCCCGCCGCATGGTGCTCTCGCTCTCCTCCTTCCTGCGCACGACGCTCGAGCTGGATCCGATGCAGGACGTTTGCCTTGCCGACGAGCTGGCCTTGCAGCTCGGCTATCTCAACATCGAGGGCGAACGCTTCTCCGACCGCATGCGGGTCAAGCTCGACATTGCACCGGGCCTGGAGCAGGCGCTGGTCCCGAGCCTCATCCTTCAGCCATTGATCGAAAATGCGATCAAGCACGGCGTCGGCGGTTCGATCGGCGTGGTCGAGATCGTGATCCGGGCGGCAAGGCAAGGCGAGACGCTGGAGCTTTCCGTAGAAAACGACATGGCGAACGAGCCGCCCCGCCCGGCGAATAAACCTGCCGGGACCGGCACCGGACTGAGGAATGTCGCCGACCGCATCAAGGCCCGGTTCCCCGAGGTCGGAGCCTTCATATCCGGCCTCGTGGCACCACACCGTTTTCGGGCAGCGATCACCATGCCGCTGCGGCTGGTCTGATCGCCGCTCTCCGGCCAACGACGGCCGGCAAAGGTCGAAAGTCCGGGCCTTTCTGCAAACCGCTCGATTTGGCCGACGAACGGCAATCGACATCGGTGGCCGGTTGAAGGATAAAAATGGCCATGAAACCTGAGGACGACGCAAGATCGGTGGACGAGAGCGCTTACATCGCCAGCGTGCGGCGCGCGACGCTCTGGCTCGGTTTTCTCTACTGGTTCGTGGAATTCCTCATCAGCAGCATTCTTTGGGCGATCCTCGGGATCGACCCGATCATGTCCGCGCCAGGCAAGCTCCTGTTGATGTCCTGCGGCATGGTCTTTTCCTATGGCATCGCCGCTGCGATGTTCGGCGTCCGCCATCAACACATCGCGCTGAAGATCGTCGTCGGCTTTACGACCGCTCTGATGGCTGCGATCGCCAACACCGGCGCCGACTTTCTTCTCTATCTTTTCATCGTGCGTCCCGACCCGATCACGCCCGATTGGACCAGCATCGGCTACACGCTGGTCTACAGCATGGCGACCTTCGTCGGCTGGTCCTTCTTCTTCGTGGCATTGCTCTACAGCTTCGAACTGCGCGAGCGCGAGCGACGCCTGGCGATCACGCGCGAGGAGGCACTCGCCGCACAGATGCGGGCGCTGCGCTACCAGGTCAACCCGCATTTCCTGTTCAACACACTGAACTCCATCACCGGCCTGATCGAGGAGGGGCAGCCCCTTGCCGCGACGCGCATGGTGATGTCGCTGTCCAACTTTCTGCGCACGACGCTGGAGCTTGACCCGCTGCACGACGTGCGGCTTGCCGACGAACTCGCGCTCCAGGCCGGTTACCTGCATATCGAGGGCGAGCGCTATTGCGACCGCATGAGGCTCCGAATGGACATCGACACCGGTCTCGAGGATGCCTTGGTGCCAAGCCTCATCCTGCAGCCGCTGATCGAAAATGCCGTCAAGCACGGGGTCAGCCGCTCGCCGGATCAGGTGGAAATCGTCATCAGCGCCGCCAAAGTGGGCCATGCGCTGGAAATCTCCGTCGAAAACGATATTGCGGCAGCACCCGAAACCGAGCGGAGGCCGGGCACGGGGATCGGACTCAAGAATGTAGCCGATCGCGTCCAGGCTCGTTTTCCCGGCGTCGGCGCCTGCGTTTCGGGTCTCGTCACGCCCGGTCGTTTCAGAGCTGCAATCACAATGCCGCTGAGGCTTGCATGAATGAAATCCAGACTGTTCCGCTTTCGATCCTCGTCATCGACGACGAGCCGCTGGCGCGGCGGCGCCTTCTGCGCCTGCTCGGCGCCATGCCCGCCGTTGAGGTGGTGGGAACGGCCGGCAACGTGCAGCAAGCCTGCTCCATGGTTGCCGAGCTTTCGCCGGACGCGATCCTGCTCGACATCCAGATGCCGGGCGGCACCGGCTTCGATGTCCTGGAACGGCTGGGCGACCACGCACCCGCAGTCGTTTTCGTGACCGCCTTCGACCACTATGCGCTGCGCGCCTTCGAAGCCGCCGCGGTCGACTATGTCACCAAGCCGATCGAATCCAGCCGCCTGCGCACCGCGATCGAGCGAGCCCGCCTCGCAATCGCCGCACGCACGAGCGCCGAGCGGGTGCTCGAACTCAACGAAACCGTGACGGCGCTGCGCCAGGCGCTGCGCAAGCACGAAACCCAGACCGGCGACCTTTGGATCAAGGCCCGGGGAGAATTCGTGCGGATCGCGCTCGACCGGGTCGTGCGCTTTCAGGCGGAACGCGACTATGTCCGCATTCACGTCGAGGGCCGGTCCTATCTGCACCACGAAAGCCTCGCCTCGCTCGAGCGTCGCCTCGATCCCGCAGAATTCCTCAGGCTGCATCGCAGCTCGATCGTGCGCCGGGACTGTATCGTGGGGCTGAAGCAGGCCCCCTTCGCCGCGCTCATCGCCCTTCTCTCCGACGGCAGCGAGATTCGCGTCGGCCGAACCTACGCCCGACACATCCGCCCGACGACCGGCGAACGCAGCCAGCCGGACTAGCCGCCGCCCACTATCGCAGGACCGCGCGCAGCCGCGGGGCGGCGAAGTCGACGAAGGCCCGGAGCTTCATCGGCACCAGCCCCTGCGGAAGATAGACGAGCTGGACCGGCAGCGCCGGGTGCTCAAAGTCTTCCAGCAGCGGCACGAGCAGGCCGTCCGCCACTTGGCGCGCCACCTGATAGGAAAGCACCCGCGTCAATCCAAGACCGGATATCGCCGCGTCGACGGCGGATTCCGCGGTATTGACGATAAGCCGCGACCGGATCGGCGCGGCCAGCTCGCGCCCGCCGTCGAGGAAACGCCAGACATGGGCGGCCGTGACGTTTTCGAAGGTGATGCAATCGTGATCGGCAAGTTCGCTCGGGTGCCGGAGCACGCCATGCCGCGCGACATAATCGGGGCTTGCATAGACCACCCGGCGCACCGTGCCGATCTTCGTCGCCACGAGATTGCTGTCGGGCAGGTTGCCGATCCTCAGCGCCACGTCGATGTGATCGTCGACGAGATTGGCGAACCGGTCGCCCAAGGCGAGCCGCATATCGACCTCGGGATGGGCCTTGAGGAAATCGACCACGACGGGAAGCACATGCAGGCGTCCGAAGACGATGGGCGCAGAGACCGTCAGATCGCCCTTGATCGTGCTGTATTCGCCGGCTGCCACCCGTTCCGCCTCTTCGACGCGGGCAAGGATCTCCTTGGCAGCCTCGACATAGACGCGGCCCGCCTCGGTCAACTGGATCCAACGGTTGGTCCTGGTGATGAGTTGCGCGCCCAGATGCGCTTCAAGCTCGGAAACCTTCCGGCTGATCGTGGCCAGCGGCACCTTGAGGTGCCGGGAGGCGGCCGACAGGCTGCCGTTTTCGATGACGGCGATCAGAACCCCCATGGCGTCGAGACGGTCCACTTTTATCCTTCCATAATTCGGAAATCAGACTATCGAAATCGCATTCTACTGCCAAAAATTGGAAAGTCATAGATTGATCTCGGAGGCGGTTCATTCCGAACCGCCGGAGGGCCGTGACGGTTCTCAAGCTCTTCGAGGACATCTCCCATGAAACTCTACCGCCATCCGCTCTCCGGCCACTCGCACAGGGCGCAGCTTTTCCTGTCGCTGCTCGGCGTGCCGCACGAGCTGATCGACGTCGACCTCAAGGCGCGCGCACACAAGGCGCCGGAATTCCTGGCGCTCAATCCCTTCGGTCAGGTTCCGGTGCTCGACGACGAAGGCACGGTCATCGCCGACAGCAACGCCATCCTCGTCTACCTCGCCAAGAAGCTCGGCCGCATCGACTGGCTGCCGGAAGATCCGGCCGCGGCGGCGAAGGTGCAGAAATGGCTCTCGGTTGCCTCCGGCGACATCGCCTTCGGTCCGGCAGCCGCGCGTCTCGTCACGGTCTTCGGCGCCAATCTGGATGCAGAAGGGGCGATCTCCAGGGCCCACCGGGTGCTTGCACAGATCGATGCGGAGCTTGCCGGCCACGACTTCCTCGTAGGCGCAAGGCCGACCATCGCCGACGTCGCACTCTACAGCTACGTGTCGGCAGCACCGGAAGGCAATGTCGACCTTTCCGACTACGCCCATGTTCGTGCCTGGCTTTCGCGCATCGAGCGCCTGCCCGGCTTCGTCGGCTTTGAGAAGACCGCCGTCGGCCTCGCCGCCTGATCCAAGCTCCCCGGGGCGGCAACGCTGCCCCGGCCCCCTTCCAACCGGGACACCCGACCATGCCGGACAACGCACAGCAGAAAAAGCCGGATTCGCCGTGGCACGAAGGCGAACTCGCCATCCAGCGCAGCCTCGGCGTCGCCGAGCGCATGGATGCGACCGGGCGCAATTTCGTGCGCAGCTTCATGCCGGAGCAGCACCAGCAATTCTTCCCGATGCTGCCCTTCGCCATGTTCGGGGCCGTCGACGCGAGCGGCGATGTCTGGGCCACGATGCGCGCGGCAGCCCCCGGCTTCATGCAGGCGCCGGACGCCTGGAATCTCGATATACGGTTGCCGCGTGACAGGGATGATCCGGCCGATGCCGGCATGGAGGACGCGCACTCCATCGGCATGCTCGGCATCCAGCTCGAAACCCGGCGCAGGAACCGGTTGAACGGCGCGATCCGGCGCGATGCCGACGACGGCTTCACGCTCCGCGTCCGGCAGAGCTTCGGCAACTGCCCGCAATATATCCAGCTTCGCCAGTTCGCCTTCGTTCGCGACCCGCACCAGCCGGCCTCGGTGCGCCCGGTGCATGGTCGCGTGCTCGACGCCCGCGCCCGGGCCATCATCGCCAAGGCCGACACCTTCTTCGTCGCGTCCTACGTCGATCGCGACAGCGGCGAGCGCCAGGTCGACGTCTCGCATCGCGGCGGCAAGGCGGGTTTCGTACAGATCGGCGAGGACGGCGTGCTGACGATTCCGGACTTCTCCGGAAACCTGTTCTTCAACACGCTCGGCAATTTCATGGTCAACCCGCGCGCAGGACTGCTGTTCGTCGATTTTGCGGCCGGCGACATGCTGCAGATGACCGGCAGCGCCGAGGTGATCCTGTCTTCTCCGGAGGTCGCGGCATTTCAGGGCGCCGAACGCCTGTGGCGCTTCCGGCCGGAGAAGGTCATTTATCGCGAGGACGGCCTGCCGCTTCGCTGGGCCTTCGAGGAGGGCGGCTGGTCTCCCAGTCTCAATTCCACCGGCGACTGGGATCAGGCGAAGGTCCGGCTTGAGGCCGCGGCCCTTGCCGATGCGTGGCGCCCGTTCCGGATTGCCCGCGTTGAGGACGAGAGCACGACGATCCGCTCGCTCTACCTCGCGCCGGACGATGGCGTCGGGCTCATGGCCCATCAGGCCGGCCAGCACCTGCCGATCCGCATCAACGTCGGAGACGGCGAAAGACCGCTCGTCAGGAGCTATACGCTGTCCTCGGCACCGACGGATGGTCTCTACCGCATCAGCGTCAAGAAGGACGGCGTGGCTTCCCGGCACTTGCACGGACTGAAGCCTGGAGACCGGATCGAGGCGCGGGCGCCTGCCGGCAGCTTCACGATCGATGGAACCGAGCGGCGGCCCGCCGTGCTGATCGGCGCCGGCGTCGGCATCACGCCGATCCTTGCCATGCTCAAGCACATTGTCGCCGAAAGCCGCCGCAAGCGGCGCACGCGCCCGACCTGGATCTTTCAGGCCGCCCGCTCGCCGGAAGAGCGCGCCTTCGATCGGGAGATCGCCGACCTGGTCGCGGAAGGCGAGGGCAATATTCGTCTGGTGCGGGCGCTGAGCCAGCCGGCAACGGCCATCGAAAGCCAGGACTATGACATTGCCGGTCGCATCGACCTCACCCATCTCAAGGCCACCCTGCCCTTCGACGACTACGATTTCTATCTCTGCGGCCCGGCCGCCTTCACCCAGTCGCTCTATGACGGCTTGCGGGCGCTCAACATCGCCGATGCCCGCATCCATGCGGAGGCCTTCGGGCTGTCGTCGCTGACCCGGCGACCGGACGGCGGTTCTGGCCCGGTGATGGTACCGGCGGCGAACGCCCCGGTTCACGTCGTCTTTGCCAAGTCGAGCAAGGAGGCGCGCTGGCAACCGGGCGAAGGCACGCTGCTTGATCTGGCGGAGGCGCGTGGCCTGAAGCCGGAATACGGCTGCCGCAACGGCAGTTGCGGCACCTGTCGGACGCCAGTGCTGGAGGGCAGGGTGACCTACCCCTCGCAGCCCTCCTTCCCGGTCGGCGAAGGCGAAGCGCTGATCTGTTGCGCCGTGCCGGCGGAGAGCGAAACGGGCAAACTGCATCTTTCGCTCTGAGCCCTGGTTCGGCTATGGATGATGCACCACATCATCAGGCAGTCGACCTCGGCCGAGCGGGATGCGCCATGAACGACCAACAGCTACGCGATATCGTGCTCTGGCTTTCAGAACAGGGCCTGAAGGGACTGGACGAGCCGGAGCTGTTTGCCGGCTTCTGCGAGCAATGTCGGGCAGCCGGTCTCGACCTTGCCCGCGCGCTCGGGTTGATCGACACGTTGCATCCCGAATTCGAGGGGCGCGCGTTCCAGTGGAACGACGAAAGCGAGATCACGCCGGAGGTCATCCAATACGGCTCGACGACCACGGGCGAGGCGCTGCTGAACTGGCAGAATTCGATCTTCTACCACATGCTTTGCGACCGAACCGCGGAGCGCCGCATCCGGCTTTCCTCCGACGAGGGCACCACCTACAACATATTGGACAAGCTGAAAGACGAAGGCCACACCGACTGCGTCAGCATGATCCACCACTTCACCGACCAGGGCCGCGTCGGTGAGATGGACTGTTTCTATTCCTATTGGACGACGCGGAGCGACGGCGGCTTCAGCGACGATGACATCGCAGCTCTCCGTATCCTGCTGCCAACGCTTGCGCTGGCGGTGAAGGCAGGCTCATGCGTGCGGATCATCAGCACGCTTGCGGACGTTTATCTCGGCGCCGATGCCGGCCAGCGCGTCGTCAAGGGCAGCATTGCCCGCGGTTCGGCCGAACGCATCGAAACGGTCATGTGGTTTTCCGACCTGCGCGGCTATACGCGCATCTCCGACACCGCAGCACCCGACGAGATCATCCCGCTTCTCAACGATTATTCAGGAACCGTGATCACCGCCATTCACGACCATGGCGGCAGCGTGCTGAAGCTGATCGGCGACGGTGTTCTGGCGATCTTCAATGCCGACGATCCGGGGACCGCCTGCGCCAACGCAATCGCCGCCGAACGGCAGCTGCGCCGCATGCTTGCGGAACTCGACACCCGCCGGCAGGCCGAAGGCAAGCCGACCACCGAGGTCTATCTCGGGCTCCATATCGGCGAAGTTTTCTATGGCAATATCGGCAGCCAGACCCGCCTCGATTTCACCGTGGTCGGCCCGGCGGTCAATGAGGTGAGCCGCATTTCCTCGATGTGCCGTTCCGTCGAGCGGCACATGATCATGTCGTCTGATTTCGTCGAAGCCTGCCCGCCGGATGAACGGGTCCACGCAGTCTCGCTCGGCCGCTTTGCGCTGCGCGGCATCGCGAGGGCCAAGGAGCTGTTTACCTGGGATCCGGAATTGCCGGTGGCTTGAGACGCAGCGGCTACTGGCTCATCGCGCCTGCAGAAAGACGCGAGAGGTGGCGATGCTGCAGCTCGATCTGCACCTCGTCCTGAAAAACCAGAACCTGATGGCGCACTTCGTCTTCCGAACATCCGCAGGCAAAGAGCTCATCCGCTAGAGCGCGGCAGCGGCGGCGCCAGAATTGCAGCGCCTCGGCACCGTGCAGATCTTCAAGCTCGGCGGCAGCACTGCGAATGGCATGCAATCTCCTGACCACCGGAAACGGAACAATGGTGTTGGTTTCCGTGGCTTCCACTGATTGATTGATTGCCATCGTCTCGTTTGCCCCCTGGACTTCGTGCGTTGACGCGAACGCACAAAGACGCCCTACGCGTAGTGATATCGAGCAATGGCTCCGCTTCCGGTGTCCCCAACCGAAGGCGATTTGCTCTGCTGATTCCATTTCTACGAAGCCTATGGTTAACGTTTCCTTCCCACCGGTGCCGAAGTGAACCGATTGCGTCTCGCAGGTGCACGAGACATCGGTCGCGTCACGTGGCCGACACGCTTTCACGCTTTTCTGGGTTGGTTTCGATCCAAAAACATGACATTAAAAATCATCTTTCTATCAGCGCCCATGGCGCCCCCGCCCCCAGTGAGTGCACGTGCATGCTGAAGCGTTTCTTCGCGTTCTACCGCCCCTATCGCGGCCTGTTCATTCTCGACTTTTCCTGCGCCGTACTATCAGGCCTGCTCGAACTCGGCTTCCCGATTGCGGTGAAGCTGTTTGTCGACCAGCTCTTGCCGAGCCAGGAATGGACACTGATCCTGCTGTCCTCCGTGGGGCTGCTGATCGTCTACCTGCTCAACACCGGCCTGATGGCAACCGTCACCTATTGGGGCCACATGCTCGGCATCAATATCGAGACGGACATGCGGCGCATGGCCTTCGATCATCTGCAGAAGCTCTCTTTCTCGTTCTTCGACAACCAGAAGACCGGCCATCTCGTCGGTCGCCTCACCAAGGATCTGGAAGAAATCGGCGAGGTCGCGCATCACGGTCCGGAGGATCTGTTCATTGCCGTCATGACCTTCATCGGTGCGCTGATCCTGATGCTGATGGTGCATTGGCAGCTGGCGCTGATTACCGCCGCCGTCGTGCCACTGACCGCCTGGGTAACCAGCCGCTACGGCGGGCGCATGACCCGGAATTTTCGCAGTCTCTACGGCCGTATCGGAGACTTCAACGCCCGTATCGAGGAGAATGTCGGCGGCATGCGCGTGGTCCAGGCCTTCGCCAACGAGGCGCACGAGCGCAGCCTGTTCGAGACTGAGAACCAGAACTATCGCCGCACCAAGCTCGAGGCCTACCGCATCATGGCGGCCAGCACGTCACTGAGCTACATGAGCATGCGGCTGACGCAGCTGATCGTGATGATCACCGGCTGCTATTTCGTGCTGACGGGCGAGCTGACCAATGGCGGCTTCGTCAGCTTCCTGCTTCTGGTCGGCGTCTTCTTCCGGCCGGTCGAGAAGATCAATTCGGTGATCGAGACCTATCCGAAGGGCATCGCCGGCTTCAAGCGCTTCCTCGAACTGATGGAAACCGAGCCCGATATCGAGGATCGTACCGGTGCGACCGGCGTCGCTGACCTCAAGGGCGACATCACCTACCGCAACGTCTCGTTCGGCTACAGCGCCGAAAAGCCGATCATCCAGAATATCGACCTCGCGATCCGCGCCGGCGAGACGATCGCCTTCGTCGGCCCGTCGGGCGCCGGCAAGACGACGATCTGCTCGCTTCTGCCGCGCTTCTACGAAGTGATGGAAGGCGCAATCACTGTCGACGGCACCGATATCCGCGACATCACCCTGTCGTCGCTGCGCGGCCAGATCGGTATCGTGCAGCAGGATGTCTTCCTCTTTGCCGGCACCATTCGCGACAACATCGCCTATGGCCGGCTCGGAGCAAACGAAGCCGACATCCTGGAAGCGGCGCGGCGCGCCCGGCTCGACGGCATGATCGCCGCCCTGCCCGACGGCATGGACACGGTGATCGGCGAACGCGGCGTCAAGCTTTCCGGCGGACAGAAACAGCGACTGGCGATCGCCCGCATGTTCCTGAAAAACCCGGCGATCCTCATTCTCGACGAGGCCACCTCGGCGCTCGACACGGAAACCGAGAGAGCAATCCAGCAGTCGCTCGCCGAGCTTTCCAAGGGGCGCACGACGCTGATCATCGCGCACCGGCTGGCAACGATCCGCGATGCCGACCGCATCGTCGTGGTCGACGGCAGCGGCATTCGCGAGCAGGGACCGCATGCAACGCTGCTGGCCGCCAAGGGCGCCTACAGCCGCCTCTATCACGCCCAGGCAGGCGCCGGCTGAGGAGAGCTGTCGGCGCGGCATTGCAAGTGCCGGGAGGGGACGGTACGAACGAAGGCAGACACCGCCCTGCCCTTCGTCGGACCGATCCTTCAGCGCCATGACCACTTCCGAACTTTCCGCTCTCGAACGCGCCCTAAAAGCCCTGCCCCAACACTATCCCGGTCCCGGCGGCGTCGCCGGTGTGGTCCGGGATGGTCAGGTGATCCTCGGCTACAGCTGGGGCTATGCCGACCTGACCGCCCGCAGGCCGATGACGGCGACAACCCGCGTACCGATCTGCTCGATCACCAAGCAGATGACCTGCGCCGTGCTTCTGGACGTCGTCGGCGATCCGGCAAAGCTCGACCGCGCGCTCGACGCCTACCTGCCTCTGCTCGAAGGCAAGCGCCCGACCGTGGCCCATCTCTGTCACAACCAGTCGGGGCTGCGCGACTACTGGGCGCTGACCGTGCTGCAAGGCGCCAGGCACGACGGCGTCTTCCGCCGCGAGGACGCACGGTCCCTGCTCTCCTCCGCGCGGTCGACCCATTTCGAGCCGGGCACGCGCTACTCCTATTCGAACGGCAATTTCCGCATTCTCGCCGACCTCATCGAAGCGCATACCGGGCGCTCGATGGCCGAGCTCTATCAGCGTTCCGTGTTCGGCCCGGCCGACATGCAGACCGCTGCCCTCACCGCCGATACGAGCCTGCCCCCCGACGGTATCGTCGGCTACGAGGGCAATGAGACGGCTGGCTATTTCGAGGCGGCCAACAACATCTACTGGGCCGGCGATGCCGGTGTTTCCGCTTCGCTCAACGATATGCTCGCCTGGGAATGCTTCATCGACCGGACGTGGAATGACGAAAACAGTCTCTATCGCCGCCTGTCCGTACCGCAGACCTATGCCGATGGCCGCCCGGCCCATTATGGGTTCGGCCTTGCGCATGAAAAGATCGGCGACGTCGCCATCACCGGCCATGGCGGCGCGCTGCGCGGCTTCCGCAGCCGCAGGCTCTACGCGCCCGCTGAGCGCCTTTCGGTCGTGGTGATGTTCAACCATGAAGCCGACGCCCATGCGGCGGCGACCGCATTGATGAAGGTCGCCCTTGGCCACAGCGATGCAGAGCCCGCGACAGGCAACTGGGATGCCGACGGCACCGGCAGCTATCTGGATCCGGAAACGGGCCTCGCACTCGTTACCAGGCCCGCCGGCAAATCCCGCGTCGCGCTGAACTTCGCCACGGGTGCCGAAACGCTTGCGGTCGGTCCGGATGGCAGCGCGCAGTCAGCGGCCGTTACCCTTCGCGTGGAAGGCGCCTCGCTGCACATGGAGCGCCCGCGTGAGAACCTGACGGTTCACGCCGCGCGCATCTCTGGCGCCGCCAAGCCTGATATCGCCGGCCGCTACCATGCGGCAGAACTCGATGCCGATCTCGACATCGTCTCCACCAACGGCGTCTTCTATGGTGGTTTCGACGGATCGCTTGGCAGAGGCGCCATGCACGCCCTGCGGCCACTCGCCGAAGATGTCTGGCTGCTGCGCTGCAAACGCTCGATGGACGCGCCGGCACCGGGAGACTGGACCGTAGTCGTTTCGCGTGACGCAGAAGGCAAGGTGACGGGGCTGACGATCGGCTGCTGGCTCGCCCGGCGGATCGACTATAGCAAGATCGGCTGATGTCGAGATCGTGCCGCCGGCGATGCTCGCAGGCGGGACCATGCTGCACAAGATGACCAGCAACCGGAAGACCAGAACGTGAAACAGAAGCGACCGACAGCCGCCCGAGATACCGGCCGCCGCCCCGCGGCCGATACGGGAAAACGCGTGACGGTCGCCCGCGCCCTTTCCAAGCTTGGTTACTGCTCGCGCACGCAGGCCGAGAAACTGGTGCTTGAAGGCCGCGTCAGCATCAACGGGCGCAAGGCAACTGACCTCACCGCATGGGTCGATGTCGACAAGGACCGTCTCGCCGTCGACGGTAAGGCCGTGCTTGCCGAAGAGAAGGTCTACCTGATGCTGAACAAGCCGCGCGGGCTGGTGACGACCAGGCATGACCCGGAGGGCCGGCCGACGGTCTTCGATTGCCTGAAGAACATCGACTCCACCCATCTGTCGCCGGTCGGACGCCTCGACAAGGCGAGCGAGGGCCTTCTGCTGTTCACCAACGACACGGTGCTTGCGCAGCGGCTGCTCGATCCGGAAACCCATGTCGGCAAGGTCTATCACGTGCAACTGACCGGGCAGATCGACGACGCGCAGCTTGCGCAAATGGTCGCCGGCATCGACGAAGGCGGCGAGATGTTGCGGGCCGCCAGGGCCGAACGCTTAAGGGTGGGCGGCCGCAACATGTGGATCGAGGTGGAACTCGAAGAGGGTCGAAACCGCCAGATTCGCCGCATGCTCGATGCGCTCGGCTTCGAAGTGCTGCGGCTGCTGCGGGTTTCGATCGGGACGATCGCTCTCGGTGATTTGCCGAAGGGTGCTGCGCGTAACCTCACCGCCGACGAAATCGCCGATCTGAAGCGGCGCACCGGCCTCTAAGGCCGTTCCCGCGGCGCGCAGCCAAGCGCGCGATGGGTGGAAATCCACCCACGCGAGCACCGCCATGTTTCCGAATCCACCCAAAGCCGATCCAGGCTCCTGACAAATGCGTCGGATCGTGCGGACAGCCCGTTGTCTGTGCTAAGATTGCGTCCGCAAATGGGGGCATCCAGCACCGGCGTGGGAGGAAACCTTGCCGGCTGGCCATATTTCATCCGGGAGGAAGAAGATGAAAACCCTCAACGCATTGCTCGGCGCCGTTGCCGCCCTTTCCATTTTTGCCGTTTCCGCCAACGCACAGACCTACCCCGAACGTTCGATCACCATGGTCGTGCCCTTCTCCGCCGGTGGCCCGACGGACACGGTTGCGCGCCTGGTTGCTGAATCCATGTCGAAGGACCTCGGCCAGCAGATCATCGTCGAGAACGTCGGCGGCGCCGGCGGTACGCTTGGCGCCGGTCGCGTCGCCCAGGCCGATCCGGACGGCTACACCGTGCTGCTCCATCACATCGGCATGGCAACCAGCGCGACGCTCTACCGCAAACTCGCCTATGACACGCTGAACGCCTTCGAATATGTCGGCCTCGTCACCGAAGTGCCGATGACCATCGTCGCGCGCAAGGACCTCGAACCGACCGACCTCAAGGGTCTCGTCGAATATGTGAAGGCGAACAAGGACACGGTCACCGTCGCCAACGCCGGCATCGGCGCCGCCTCGCACCTCTGCGGCATGATGTTCATGAGCGCCATCGAAACGCCGCTGACCACCGTTCCCTACAAGGGCACCGGTCCGGCGATGACCGATCTCCTCGGCGGTCAGGTCGACATCATGTGCGACCAGACGACCAACACCACCAAGCAGATTCAGGGCGGCACGATCAAGGCTTACGCCGTCACCTCGCCCGAACGCCTGAAGGTCTTCCCGGACTTGCCGACGACCACCGAAGGCGGTCTGCCGAACCTGCAGGTTGGCATCTGGCACGGCGTCTACGCGCCGAAGGGTACGCCGGCTGAAGTGACCGAACGCCTGTCGAAGTCGCTGCAGGTGGCGCTCAAGGATCCGAACGTGGTTGCCCGCTTCGGCGAACTCGGCACCGAGCCGTCTTCGGACGCCGACGCCACCCCGGCCGCGCTGAAGACCAAGCTCGAAGGCGAGATCGCCCGCTGGAAGCCGGTGATCGAAGCGGCCGGCCAGTACGCCGACTAATCCACCGCTCATCGCGCCGCGCTCTCGAGCCATCTCGGGGCGCGGCGGTTCTGACATGGGCATGTTCCCGACGGTGTCCGGACAGGCGCCGTCAACAGCGGTTGACAGCTGTCAACGCGACGTTGCCCAATGTGCGAACCCGGCGCGAGCCGGCAATGCCAATGCGGGAGGCCGTCGACGCCTCGGCCCGGCTACCCCGCGAAAACAAATGGGGACACGATGAAATCACTCTCCTTCGATAGCACCAATGCGCTCTGCGGCGGGATCCTGACCGCGGTCGGCCTGTTCTTCGCCTGGCAGGCCTTCAACCTCGAGCTCGGCACAGCCTTCCGCATGGGGCCTGGCTATTTCCCCCTCGTGCTCGCGATCATCCTGACGCTCCTCGGCATCGTGATCCTCGTACAGTCCACCCGCGTCCAGGGGGAGCCGATCGGCGCGATTGCGCTGCGTGGCATGCTCTTCATTTTGCCGGCGCCGGTTTTCTTCGGCCTCACGGTCCGCGGTCTCGGCTTCGTCCCGGCACTGTTTTTCACGGCACTCATCGCCTGCTTTGCCTCCGGCCGCATGACGCCGCTTATGGCTTTGGCGCTCTCCGCAGCGCTGACGGCCTTCTCCGTCGCCGTGTTCAGCTATGGTCTCGGCCTGCCCTTCCAGCGCTTCGGCCCCTGGGTCCAATTCTAGGAGACGCGCAATGGAACTTTTCAACAATCTCGCGCTCGGCTTTGTAACCGCCGGTTCCCCCGCCAACCTGCTCTTCTGCCTCATCGGCGTGCTTCTCGGCACCCTGATCGGGGTCCTTCCGGGCATCGGCGCAACGGCGACCATCGCCATGCTGCTGCCGATCACCTTCCAACTTGAGCCGGTCTCCTCGCTGATCATGCTCGCCGGCATCTATTACGGCGCGCAGTATGGCGGCTCGACCACGGCGATCCTGATCAACATGCCGGGCGAATCGTCGTCAGCCGTCACCGCGATCGACGGATACCAGATGGCCCGTAAAGGTCGGGCCGGCGCCGCCCTGGCAATCGCTGCCCTCGGCTCATTCTTTGCCGGCACCGTCTCGACCTTCCTCGTCGCGGTCTTCGCGCCGCCCCTGACCGAAATCGCCCTGAAGTTCGGCGCTGCCGAGTACTTCTCGTTGATGATCGTCGGCCTCGTCTCCTCGATCGCACTCGCGCACGGGTCGATCGTCAAGGCGCTGGCCATGGTCGCCCTCGGCCTCCTGCTCGGCCTCGTCGGCACCGATATCTATTCCGGAACACCGCGCTTTACCCTCGGCATCCGGGAATATGCCGACGGCCTGAACTTCGTAGCGCTCGCCGTCGGTGTCTTCGGCATCGCCGAGATCCTGCGCAACCTTGAAAACGAACGCACCCGCGAGGTGCTGATGGCCAAGGTCACCGACCTGATGCCGACCAGGGACGACTTCAAGCGCATGTTCGCGCCGGTCGTGCGCGGCACCATCATCGGTTCGGCGCTCGGCATTCTGCCCGGTGGCGGCGCAATCCTTGCGGCCTTCGCTTCCTACACCGTGGAGAAGCGCGTCTCGGACCATCCCGAAGAGTTCGGCCACGGTGCGATTGCCGGCGTCGCCGGTCCGGAAAGCGCCAACAATGCGGGCGCGCAGACCTCGTTCATTCCGCTGCTCACCCTCGGCATTCCCGCCAATCCGGTGATGGCGCTGATGATCGGCGCGATGATCATCCAGGGCATCGTGCCCGGTCCGAACGTCGCAAGCGAACAGCCCGCCCTCTTCTGGGGCATCATCGCCTCGATGTGGATCGGCAATCTGATGCTCGTGGTCCTGAATCTGCCGTTGATCGGGCTCTGGGTGAAGCTGCTGAAGATCCCCTATTACGTGCTCTTCCCGATCATCATGGCGTTCTGCTCGATCGGGGTCTACAGCGTCAACTCCAATGTCTACGACCTCTATGCCGTCGCCTTCTTCGGCCTCGTCGGCTACCTGCTGTTGAAGCTGCGCTGCGAACCCGCTCCGCTGCTGCTCGGCTTCGTGCTCGGACCGCTGCTCGAAGAAAACCTCCGCCGCGCCATGATCCTGTCGCGCGGAGACCCGACGACATTCGTCACTCGACCGATCAGCGCCATCCTGCTTCTGATCGCAGCCCTGGTGCTCGTCGTCGTGTTCCTGCCGAGTGTGAAGGCCAAGCGCCACGAGGTTTTTGTCGAGGAGGATTGATCCCTGCCCGCCAATTTCGCAACAATAACAATATAATTCAATAGGTTAATCGCCGCGCCCCAATCGGAGGCGCGGTGTTCTTCTGGCTGCGGCATTCTGCCCCTGCGCGGTTTGCCACATTGAGCTTTATCAAGCCGGTCGCCAATCTCTGCCCCATCGAAACAGGAACGAGCCGGGGCGATGACACGTCGCGAGAAGATCAGATGGAACAATGCCGTGCGCATGCTTTGCGCCGCGGCCCTGTTCCTGCTTGGTTTTGCCCATCTCGGCCCTGCCCTGGCCACTCGCCTGCCGGCGGCCGAACTGGCGCTCTATGCCCTGCCCGACGGTTCCCTGCCCGATTTTTGCCAGACCGGTTTGGGTGAAGACGGCAAAGACCAGCCCGGCCATAAACATGTTTGCAGCGCCTGTCGGTTCTTCTGGACGCTGCTGACGCCGCCGGACGGTTCTCTCAGCGAGCGCCTGGAGGCAAACCGCACACCTGCGATCCGGGTTGCGGCAGTTCGACCGGTGCCACAAGTTCACGCACCCAATGCCCGTCCGCGAGGCCCGCCACAGGTCGTCATCCGGCTTTGACCTCCGTTGACAGCTGTCAACATCCTCCTTCGACGCCCGTCGGCATCGGGGCATCACGCCTCCTTGCGTCGGTCATGCGGACGTTTTTCATGCCAGAAACCCTGATCACCACTGCCGCGCCAGCGGCTCCCCCTCGCGCGTCCTCGATAAGGCCGCCTCGCCCGGCCTCGCGTAGTCGTGTCGTCGGCGAAAACCTGACCCTGCTCTATGAGGGCGGACGCAACCGCGCGCTCTACCGTGTCGTTGACGGCTGCGTCGTGCTTTCGCAACTTCTCAACGACGGTCGCCGCCAGATCACCGACGTGCTCGGACCGGGCCGGCTCTTCGGCTTCACTATCGACGGCCGCAACATCGCCACCGCCGAAACGCTGAGTATCGCGCGCATCGAGCCTCTGGGTGACGCGGATCTCAACGCCACCAATCCGGCCGTCGCCAGCGAGTTGAAGACGACGCTTCACCGCATGCAGATCCATGCCACGCTGCTCGGTCGCAAGACCGCCAGCGAGAAAGTCGCCAGTGCGCTGGTGGAACTATCGCGCCTGTTCAATCGGACCGGCCGTAACGGCGCCCCTGCCCGGTTGAGCTTTCATCTCCATCTCACCCGCGCCGACCTTGCGGATTGGCTTGGCCTTACCGTCGAAACGGTCAGCCGCTGTCTCAACCGTTTCAAGCGCGAGGGCCTGATCGACTTCAGCCACCCGAAGACAATGCGTGTCCTCGATCCCGAACGCCTCGAAGCGACCGCCGGCTTCACCCGACAACAGACCGGCGAGACGACACGCCCTTGAATAAAACCCGCGCCGCCTGTCCCCCCAATGCGGCCACCCACGCAAAGGAAAAACCATGATTGCGAGACTTGTCTACCACGTGCCGGTGTTCGGCTGGATGCTCAAGGAGGCCGTGCAAGGTTCACAGACGGCCAAGGTGCTGTTTCTGATCAACTGCGCGCTGCTCTGGCTGCTCGCCATCGTCGCCTTCGGCTACCCGGCGATCATCATTCCGGCATTGACGCTGGTGCCGGTGATCTTCGTTCTGTTGATCGTGATCACGATGGGCTGACGCCTATACGGTCCGGCGGCAAGCTTTCCGCGCTGCCGCCGGTTCAAAGCACGCCCCAGCCGCGGTAACGCCCGCGGCCGGTCATCTCGCGGATGCCAAGCTCTCGAACGAGGTTCAGCGCGCCGCGCGGCGTCACCCCGACATGCTTGGCGACCAAAGCTGCCGATACGATCGGCCGCGACAGAACCAGGTCGATCAGGGCCGGCAGACTGCTGTTGGAACGACGATCGCGAATGCGCATGTCCATCTGGGTCTTCGCAAGCGACAAACGGTCGAGTTCCTTGAGACCGAGATCCGCCGTCACCGTCATCGCCTCCAGAAAGGCGCTCCAGCGGGTCAGTGCGTCCTGGGACCTCCGTCGCTCATAGCGGATGGTCTTTAGCCCGGTGTTGAACGACAGCAGGTGCGAGGTGACCTTGCCTCTGGAGCGCAGGTAAGCGCCGACCAACAATGACCCCAGCCAATGCTGACGGCGCAGAGGCTCCCTCCGCTCCCAGGCATCGAAGAGCAAGGCGGCTCCAAGACAGGGCGGCAGCTGATCAGCCGCTGCCACCATCTGGCGCCATTCGTCAAGACGCACTTCCTCATCCCACTCTTCGTCGAAGAGCAGGCCGAGCTGTCCCATCGGCTCGCGGGCTGTCGCTAACGCCGTCCGTTCCGCGACTTCCAGCGTGTCCTGGTCATGCGCATCGAGCAGGCGCTGCGAGCGAGCGATGGCGGCGTCGATGGCCGCGAATTCGGCCGCCATCGGATTGCTGTCGCCGTCGTCCTCCGGCTCGCCCCGCTCCGGCTCACGATCGACACCCGCCGCCTGACGTGTTTCGGCCGGCGCAAGTGAAGGGATATCGAGCTCCGGGACCGGGCTCTGTTCGCCGCTGAGTGCTGCAAGCCCCTGGGCAGAAAGGGCCCAACCAGGCTCGCCGAGCCAGATGCGGCGGCGGACTTTCAGGACCGAATGGGCGATGGTCAACTCGTGGGTCGGCGCTCGCGCGTCCATGTGCGCATCGTGCAGCACGAGATCCTCGACATGAACGAGTTCGCCGGCCACCCAAAGTGCTGCAGTCGCGTCGAAGAAATGCCCGCGCTCGCGGTACCCGTCTTCGACGACATGACGGTTCGTGCGCTCATCGAGGCGCGCCAAGGCGTCTTCCGCCGAAATCATCAGCGGGATCAGCGTTGGATGGTAGGGATCGGGAGACTGGTATCGCATTTTGAAAATAAACGGTTCCTGCGGATGTGGAACGTAACATGAGAATCACTTCCCCCACAGGCAGGAGACGCTTTCTCCACCGCTTGAAGACCAGCAAGCTGCGCCGCCTGATTTCGCAAGCGACGACGGGGCGAATATTTCTATTCAAACAGGACTTGCATGGTGTCTCGGCGCACGCCAATGTGTTGACAGCTGTCAACCGTGTTGATCTCTCGTCTATCAACGCCAAACCCGGTCAGTGAGTTGAGTACCATACTCGCTGTTTCCCCCAGCCATACCGTGTTCGCAATCACGCGGCAGTGAGATCCAACTATGCTTGGTGCTTTGTCGCTTTAGTTTACCCTTTCGCGACCCAGCTTTTTGGGGGGAGGGCGCTCGGCTTTAAACCAGCAACCTGTTGACAGCTGGCAACAGCCCGCGAGTTCGCCACCTGAACGGATTCTGCCGCTAGAACGGGCTCTAACAAGGGAGGACGCTCAATCATTCGGCTCGAGATCGAGAAATTCGAAGTCTTGTACGCTGAGTCCGCGCAACGGAACTGAACCGCCCCTTCCTTTCCAAAAGAAGGAGAAACAGCAATGTTTTCTGATGGGTGGCGAGGGTCTGAAAACAATCTCAGACGTAAGAATAACGTAGAGATGTCAACGAATCCCTGCACTTACAGTGTCCCGCATTTCAACGTCACAGACAAGCCAAAGCGTTTCCGCGAGAGGCGACGCTCATGCCCCCTGTCGCTGTTCATCCGCTCACGGCGACCACTCCAGCCTGGGCTCGCAAGCGCGCCGACAGCATCGCCGACACGGTGAATGTCTGGTTTCTCGCGCGGCGCGTCAGGGCCCGCAGATAGCCCCCGGCCGAATGAATGTGCTCGGATCGTTCAAGAAGGCAGGCGAGTACCGTTGCCGTCGTTTCGGGACCAAGCACCGTGCACGCCTCGTCGTAGGCCTCCGGGCTGACGCCGAGCATCGTCCTGACAACGGTTGCGGCTAGGAACATGTCCCGCCAGTTGCCAATTCGCCCCGCTGGTCCATAGTCACGGATCTGCGGGCAGGCTTTCAGCACCACCGGCAGCGCGCCGATATGATCGTGAAGGCGAGAAAGGCCGGGCGACTTTGCACTGCCTGCAACGGTATCATCATCCGCGGTGCATGACGTCTTGGTGCCAGCCAGATCCGAAAATGCCGCTTCAGGTCTTTCACAAGCGTTTTCAGATTCAGATTGATAATCGGATTCTGAACTCTGTATGTGCCGCTCATACTGGCGTTCATTGGCAGCCGTATTCTGCGTTTTCAGCAAGTTTTCCAGGTAATTAGTCAGATTGTCGCGGAGTGCCGACAAAACGGCGAGGGCGCGCTCCACTTCGGTGATCAGCGGCTTGCGCGACAGTGCCGTGTAGACCGCCTGGCACTGCGTTTCCGCTTCTTCCGCTTGGAGGACATCGGACTGGCGCAGGAGCTCGACGAGCTTGACGACGTCGCGCCGGCAAAGGCTCAGACGTTCGCGCATCACCTGCAGGTAGCGACGATCCGCTTCCAGCCGTGCCGCTTCCGCTGCGAACTCGGACGCCCGTGCAAGCATCGGTGCGAGATCGAAGCCAAAGGCCTGGCCGATCGCGCCCTTGCGGTCACGTCGGGCGTAACGCTTGCCATTGGGACTGTCGCGCCTGAGGATGAGCCCAGCCTCGACAAGCGCCGTCAGATGCCGCCTCAGCGTCGTCTCGGCCATGCCGTGCGTACGGAGCGAAAGCTGCGCATTCGACGGAAACACGACGAGGCCGGCGGCCGGGTCGAGTTCGGCCTTTGGGTAAAAGGACAGCAGTGCGTTCAGCACCGCAAGCGAACGGTCGGAAACCCCAAGGCTGGTCTTGGCGGCACATACCGTTCGAAACAATTTCCACTTGTCGACGCTCCCGTCGTCGACGGCCGACGCGCTGGAAAGTTGGTGTGCCAACATCCCAAGCGTCATCGACCGCCGCCCGAAGGGCGTCGTGACAATCCCACGATCCATTCTTCTTCACCTTTTCCAAGGCAAAAGAAATCCGTTCGCCGAAACGACGTTGAAAACTCTTGACACCGATTCGCGGAAATGGGATTCTCTAGTTGCTACACGAGAGAAGGGTTTCCGCAGCGCTAGTCGTTCGGGAGCCTTTTTCTTTTGCTCAGTTAGTCTCCTGTTTCCTCTTGATATTCGAGGTACAGAGATTTGAGCCTCTGCCTCACGAAATCTGCAAAGCCTGGTGCCGTCTTGCTGTTGAAGGCAAGCGTCGTCTCGACGTCCGTTTCACGGATACGCACCGGGGTTGTGTTGTCTGGCGCCAGCCATGGGATAGGCCGGGCACGCGCCCTGGAGGCGCTTAAGAAAGTGCACAAGGCGTCGAAACGCTGATCGCTGCCGGCCTTCTGGAATTCGCGGCTTTGCGTGAAGGCGGCTGCGGCCTCCGGCTTGCCATCTTGTGCGAGAAGCTCAGCGAGTTCAAACCAACGGCGCCGTCCGATCGATGGTGCCGGTCCGATGGCCTCGATCAGCGCAATCGGTAGCCGGCGAACAACAGAAATCATCTTCGACAGGGCGGCTTTGTCGACACCCAGCGCCGACATGATGATCTCACGCGAAAACCCGCGATCCTCAAGGCGGCTGCCAAAGAGCGAGCGCTCGATGAAGGAGAGGTCGGAACGGGTGTTGTTTTCCTGTCCCTGCGAGACGACCAATTGCTCGTCATTGAGATTGCGAACGACCGCACGAACACTGCTACCGATGTCGCGGGCAGCAGCCAGGCGGCGATGGCCGTAGGCGACCTGGTATCGCCCCTCGATGGTTGGATGCGGCCGGACCAGGATGGGCACCTGTTGTCCGTGCTCTCGCATCTGTTCAGCGAGGCTCAGTTGCGCGTCGGCCGCAATCCCGAGGCGATCGACGATGAAGGATGCGTCGATGAGCGCCGGATCGAGTTCGACGACCGCTCGCCCTTCGGCAAGTTGCCGCTCGAGCTCCTGGGCGCGTTCGACCTTCTGCGTGATGTTCGACAGCGACCGGGTGATGCCACCGACAGCAGTCGGGGGGCGGGCACCGGCCATCAGCCCGGCGATCGGCCGGTCGTTGCCAGGTACGCCGTTGGCATCGTCGACGCGTTCCTCCGATATCCCGATCAGGTTCTTACGGGCCATGGATTACCTCCTCCCCCAGACCTTGCGGACCAGGTCCTCGATCTCGCCATTGACGAGGTTGAGAGAGTCCATTGCGCGGTCGTAGGTGCCGCGGACAAACTGCGAGCGCTCGACTTCATAGAGCGTTTGCTTCGTTACGCCGGCGTCGGAGATAGCTGTCGATTTCACCATGGCGTTCTGCAGCATGCGATTGCCGAAAATGGCGCGCATAAAACCGGTCATCTGGCTTTGAGGGCCGTCGTTCGGCTCAAACCGTGTTCCGAGATAGCGCATCCAGTCATAGCTGGTGCGGCCACCGGCTTTTTCGACGACGCTCATCAACTCACTCGTCATCGACAGGAACTGCGACATCGACATGACGTCGAGCATCTGCGGATGCACGGTGATCAGGACGGACGTTGCGGCACAGAGCGCCGACATGGTGAGGAAGCCGAGCTGCGGGGGGCAATCGATGACGACGATGTCGTAGAAGCTCTCGATATCGGCGAGCACGTCGCCGATGCGGGCGAAGAAAAGGGTTTCTGCAGCCCCGCCCGTCATCATCGCCTTCGGCGTTTCGTGCTCGAATTCCATGAGTTCGAGATTGCCGGGAATGAGATGCAGATTGGCGGTGTAGGTCGACCGCACGATATCGGCGATCGACCGCGGGGCGTCATAGCGGATCGCGCCGTAAAGCGTCTCGCCTTCTCCGACATCCAACTCCGGTTGATGGCCGAAGAGGGCGGAAAGCGAAGCCTGCGGATCGAGATCGATCGCGAGCGTGCGGTAGCCGCGAAGTGCCAGATATTGGGCGAGGTGGGCTGAGGTCGTCGTCTTAGCCGACCCGCCCTTGAAGTTCATCACAGACAGGACCTGCAGCTTTTCATCGCCGCGCCGGTGCGGGACATATTTGCCCGACTTGCCGCCATCGTCGAGAACGCGGCGAATGCGTTCGATGTCGGAAACGGCATACATGCGCCGACCGTTTGACAAGGGCGCTGGGCCGTGGCCCTCTGAGGCCACCTGCCTCAGATAGCCTTCGCCGATTCCGATGAAGGCTGCCGCTTCGGCAGGGCTGAAGAGACGCATCTGCTTTTGCGCTTGCGGGGGGAAGATTTTCTTTTGGTGCTGCTGCAGCTGATGGGCAAGTTCCAAAGCATCGGCAGCCAGAAGCGTCGGCAGATGCTCCTGTGCGTCCTGGCTTTGAATTTTTTGCTGCAACATTGATATCCCCGAAAACTGCGCAAAAATCGTCATATCCGGACAATATGCGCAGATGCACTATGCTCCGATTCGGCGCGGTTTTACAAATGCATAGCGTTTTGGCGGAGGTGCTGCCCTTGCGGTGGAAAGTGAGCTTGTGAAGCGGTCGAGTTGTCCGCGGACAACTTCCCTTCGGGCACGTTTGCGCATCTCCAATTAGAGCATAGATTTAATAGACTATTGACAGCAGGTCTGATTGTGTCAGGATTGTGTTCGGTTGGCGATTGGATGCATGGAGCTTCCTGATGTTCTATCTCGGTGGAATGACCCTTGGCTATCTTGAGCCGCCCCCGCCTTTGCCGAAGGCGATGAAGGCAAAGCGGCAGGCGGAAGTGGATGTCGCCTCGACGACGCTCGACAAGGCGGCGTGCGAAGAGTCCGATCGTAATCAGGAATGGGCGCGCGCGTTCCTGACGCCGTGGCACCTCCTTTACTGAGGAGTGAGGCGTGGCGCCGAACTGCGCCGCCCAAGCGTTGACAGCTGTCAACGGCGAGAGCCGTTTCAGCCGCCGTGGAAAAGCGCAAATCGGCGAGGGAAGGGCTGTTTCGCGGCTGCGAATTGATTAAGTTCGCTGTCATGGACACCAAGCAAGATCGATCCGTTTCAAGTGACCCGCCTGGCGATGCGGCCGACAATCAGGGGCAGGTGCTATCGCTGCACCAGCGCATCCTCGGTGACGTCGAAGGGCGCATTCTTTCCGGGGAGTGGCCACCCGGACACCGCATCCCGTTCGAGCACGAACTGACCGAGCAATACGACTGCTCGCGCATGACGGTGAACAAGGCCCTGACCGAACTCGTCAAGCGCGGGCTGATCGAGCGGCGGCGCAAGTCGGGAAGCTACGTTACCTTTCCGCAGGTCCAGTCCGCCGTCATGGAGATCCACGACGTTAAACTCGAAGTCCAGTCGCTGGGGCTCGATTACAGCTTCCGCGTGGATGAGCGAAAAGTGCGCAAGGTCGAAAGCCGGGATCGTGAACGCCTGGATCTCCCGAGCTCGGGCAAGCTGCTGGACGTAACGTGCCGGCATTTTGCCGGCTCGCGTCCCTTTTGCTTCGAGGAGAGGTTGATCAGCCTTTCTGCGGTTCCGGAGGCCGAAGAGGAAACATTCGAGACCGCGGCGCCCGGTTCGTGGCTGCTCGGCAAGGTACCGTGGAGCACGGCCGAACACCGCATTCGTGCCGTGGCGGCCAGCAAGTCGGCAGCGCAGGCGCTCGGTATCGCCACCGGCACAGCCTGCCTCGTCATCGAGCGGCGGACCTGGAGCGGACGGGCGCCGGTCACGCATGTGCGGCTCACCTATCCCGGCGACCGCCACGAACTCGTTGCGCAGTTCGCGCCCAGCCCCATCGGCTAGTCGAAGGATCGGTTGTCCGCGGACAACCGATGAAGCAGGCCCTCGATCGGCGTTTCCGCGCCGATTATCCTGCGGCGAGGCGCAGCTTCGGTGCCGGTTCGTTGCCGGAAAAAGCGAAGACCTCGATGGGTTCACCGATGCCCCTGACCGGGTAGGCGCCGAGATGCTCCATGCTCGAGGCGCAGCCGGCCAGCTCGACGAAGGCGCGCGACAACAGCACCGGGCGTTTGGTTTCCTTGGTCAGGCTCTCAAGCCTTGAGGCGATGTTGACGGCGGGGCCGATGACGGTGAAGTCGAGCCGGCGGCGCGAGCCGATATTGCCATACATCACGTCGCCGACATGCACGCCGATGCCGTAGCCGAGCGGCTCGCGACCTTTCGAGAGGTTGTCCTGGTTCAGGACGGCGATGGCTGCCTCCGCCTCCCGGATCGCCTGGAGCAGATTCTCCGCGGCGTCGGGGTTGCTTAGCGGAAAGATCGCCAGCAGCCCGTCACCCATGAATTTGAGGATCTCGCCTCCATGGCGCTCGATCGGTTCCGACATGGCGTCGAAATAGGCGTTCAGCAGTTCGATCACGTCGTCGCGCGGCCAGAGATCGGAAAGCTTTGTGAAATTGCGCAGGTCGCAGATCAGGATGGCGGCACCGACGGTGACGCCGCTGCCCCGTGTGGTGGCGCCGGCAAGGATCTGTTCGCTCGCGTGCGGGCCGACATAGGTTTCGAGCAGCGTTCGGACGAAACGGTTCTTCAGCCTGATTTCACTGACCAGCGCCAGCGCCGGCACGATCTTCGCGAGAAAGGCCAGATGTTCGTCTTCGAAGCCGCCCTTCCGGTCGCTGGCAAAGGTGACGATGTGGCGTTTGCCGAGCGTGTGCTCAAGCGGCCAGGCGATGTATTCGGTCAGGCCCTCGGCCCTGAGGTCAACATAGAGCGAGCTCTGTTCCTGCTCTTCCGTCAAGTCCTCGAGGTTGGTTCGAACCTCGGTGCCACCGTTATTGATCACGTAGAGCGGGCTGTTGAGGTAGAGAGCGGTGTTCTGGGTGCCATAGTCGTAGAGATCGATTTCGCCCTCGGCCAGCCCCTTGCGCCACAGGATGCGAGCGCCGAGCCATTGCGGATGGTTGATGCGGAAGTGCAACGTGGCGCGCGCAACCGGAATACCGGCGGCCTGCAGCCGTTCGCCCAACTCGACAAGGATATTGTCGATGAAGCGCTCGTTGCGCGTTTCGATGATCAGCCAGTCGAGCACGCCTTGGCGTCGAGCCGGAAAGCTGCCATCCTCGGGTGAAGGCGAGGGGGCCTCAGATGGGGTCTGCATTGCTGTTCTCCATGGCGCTCAAGCGGGTGAAGCCGCTTAAGCCGAACGATGTATCGCAGCAAATGTGGAGCATCGGCACCGCCTTGATAAGGGGCAACCTGAAAAGCTTTTGAGAAATCTGGGGCGGCATGCCGCCGCTTCTGTCAGACGATCGGGCGTGCCGGCGCGGCCGCAGGTCGGCTTCCGTCGATCAGCGGCAAGTGCAGGCGCACCCGCGTGCCACGCCATGGACCGGTGAGAATGTCGATACGGCCGTCGTGGAGCCGGGCGATCTCGCGCGCGAGATTGAGCCCCAGCCCGGCGCCGGTGGAGCGCGGACGCAAGCGATAGAAAGGTTCGAAGACGCGATCGCGCTCCTCTACCGGAATGCCGGGGCCTTCGTCGTGGATTTCGAGCCCGCCGGCGGCATCGACCAGAACGGTGATCGTGCCGGCACCGCCGCCATGTTCGATGGCGTTGCGCAGAAGGTTGGCGACAGCCTGCTCGATCTGCCGCGGCCGCGCGCTGACCAGGGCGCCCGGCGCTTCGGCTTCGAATGCCAGCTCGTAGCCGGCTTCGAACGCAAGCGGTGCGAAGTCCGCTGCCATGACCCTCCCGAGAGAAACGAGGTCGACCACCTCGAGCGGACCGCCGGCATGTTCGAGGACTTGCCGGTCGAGAAGCTGCTGGGCGAGATGCGACAGGCGCTCGATATCGAGCCTCAGGCGGGTGGTTTCGGGGTCTTCCTGCAGAAGCTCGGCGCGGGTCCGCAGGATCGCGATCGGGGTGCGCAATTCATGGGCCGCATCGGTCAGGAAGCGGTTGCGCTGGTCGTATCCCTCTCCCAGTCGCGCCAGGGCCCGGTTGAAGGCCCGCACCAAAGGGGCGATTTCGGTCGGCACTTCCTCGGTTTCGAGCTGCACCGCGCGGTTGTCGATGTCGATGCGCCCCGCCTGGTCGGCGGTCGAGACGAGGCTCGCGAGCGAACGGCGCACGACGGCCGGCGTCGTCAGCAGAGTGGAGACGCCCATGACCAAGACGATCGGCAAAAGGAAGCAAAGGACAACAAGCACGAGCGTCGGCATGACCTCCATCCACGCCGTCCTGCCGTCGAGGTCGCGCGCCATATCGACATTGATGCTGATCTGCACGTCCAACGGCTCATTGTCGCGGCGGGAGGAAACTGTCGCCGCGAGGATCTGGACCCGGCCGGCTTCGGTCTCGACATTGTGGAGGACAGCGTCCGGAAGCGTACCGCCTTCTTCGAAAAGCAATTTCGCCCCCTCCACCCGTTGCAGCAGGTCGCCACCGGCTTCTTCATAGGGGGCAGGGACGTTTCCGTAGCGCACGACCTGGCCGGCGGCGTCGCGGACGATGTACCAGAGATTGGGATAGGACTGGCGAAGCTCGCGCAGGTCCTCGGTCTCGTGCACGGCCAGCACGCCGTTCGCGTCGCGCCCGACGGCGCGGTCGAGCACATCCAAGGCGGCTTCGTTGTCGACGAGCAACCGTGGCTGGGCGATGAACACGCCCAGGAAAAGCAGGCCGATGAAGACGAACAACGTGGCCGCCTGCAGGAGGATCAGCCGACGGACGAGGACCCATTGCAGCGAGCGCGGACGAACCTTGATCATGTCGTCGCGCGCAGGAGATAGCCGAGATTGCGGATCGCCCGGATTTCGACGCCGGCGCCGACGTCGTCGAGCTTGCGGCGCAGGCGCGAAAGATGGGAGTCGAGCGCGTTGGATTCGATCTCGTCTTCCATGGCGTAGACCGATTCTTCCAACGTCGCCCTGAGCACGGTTCGGCCGGGCCGCCGCATCAGCGCTTCGAGCGCAAGCCGTTCCCGGCGCAGAAGGTCGAGAGGCTTGTCGTCCACGGCGGCCTCCCGGTGGCGGAAGTCGTAGATGAGCCGCCCGACCTTGGTCTGCTCCGATTTGAGCGTGACCGGACGGCGGGCAAGCGCGCGCAGCCGCGCCATCAGTTCCTCGACGGCAAAAGGCTTGGAAAGATAATCGTCGGCACCGGCATCGAGCCCGCTGACCCGGTCGTTGATCGATCCCAATGCCGTCAGCATCAGGATCGGCGCCTCGACGCCAAGGCTTCTGAGCTTCGGGATAAGATCCAGCCCCTCGCCATCCGGCACCCGGCGGTCAAGCACGACCACGTCATAGGGCCAGAGTTCGGCAACGGCCTCGGCGTCGGCGAGCGTCGAGACATGATCGACGATCACCTGGCGCCGCGCCAGGGCAGCCTTGAGGGCCGAGGCCATCTCCGGCTCGTCTTCCAGCAGCAAGATGCGCATGCCACTTTCCCTTCTGTGCCCGCATCTATGCGGGTCGCTGATCCGTCACGTCGACTGCCCGAGGCGTCACTCGCATTCCAGCTTCGGCTGGCGGAAGTTGGTGATGTACCAGCGGCCGTGCTGCATCCGGGCGTAGAAGCTATAGAAGCACTCCTGTTCCTCGACATAGCCCGGCGTCGAATACTCCTCGTAGCGCATTCCGCGCCGGGTGTCCCTGATTTCGCCGCTGGATGTGCCGGAGACGACATTCGTTGAGATCTTGCGCCATTGATAGGCGCGCTCGTTCCAGCCGAGATCGAGAACATTGGTGGGCGGACCATAGTCGATGATGACGGATTCGACCGGCTGGCCGATATAGGTCTTCATCGTATCGGATGCACAGCCGGCCAGCAGGGCGGCGGTGGCGGCGAAGCAGGCGAGGGTGCAAAACCCCTTAATGGAGAGCATGACGGATCCCGGTTTTCCTGCAGCGCCAGTCGTCCACGGGACGCGCGAAGCCAGCAGTTGTCGTTGACGTGCCGCCCGTCCGGAACGACTGCGATCCGGAGCGATGCGACGGCTGACCGGGAGCTAAAGGGCCAAGATTACAGGGGCATTGCAGGGCCGGCGCGAAGCTGGCGAAAGCTGCGCCGACGAAGCCGGTGGCGGGGGCAACGGATGTCGTTACTGCCGAAGAAGCGCTGCATACTTCCTAGGCAGCGCGGTCTGTGTCACGTGTTTGCGCTACCTTGGGATCAGCCGCGTAAACCAGGCCCGGCTTGACGATCCACTCGCCCGTGCGAAGTGCCAGTACATCAAAGCCGCCGCTCACCAGGCGCGGTGCCACGCCGACGAAACGATAGACAAGGCCCTCTCCGTCGCGCACGGATTCCCGTATCGGACAACTGCCCAGAGAGCCGATAACGTCGCCCTCGAACGCGACATCCACCAGCATGAAATATTCCGTCGGCAGACGGCGGCTGGCTCTGGAGGAGAGTTTGAACCCGTTTGTGAATTTCATAGTCTTGCTCGTCTGTGACGCCTTCGGAACCGGACATGCCGGTACTGGCAAGCGTCTGCGCTGTTCTGTTGCTTTCGCGTCCGAAGCCGGGTGGGTTGCCGCCAACGCAAATCCGGCCGATCACAGGAAAGGTGAATGCTTCGGCACCGGGTGTTGCGGCGCGGCACGTCTCAAGCCATCCAAAAGCGGCACCAGCATGGCAGCATGCCTGAGGCAAAACGACCTACAGGCACATTGCCGCCCGCTCCTTCTATCGCGCAGATCGGCATAGGATTTCGCCTGGGAAGGTGGGATGGAAAGATCAGGAAAGCATAAGGGGAGGGAGTGCAGTGCGCTTGAATGATTGCGCGCGACGCTAGCAGAGCATCGCGGTTTGAGCTGGACGCAACTCGCCGCCAAATAGTGGGCTGAGGGTCGGTTCGGAGAGCAGGAACCCTTGCACGTGCGTTGCGCCGGCGCCTTGCGCGGCCTCAAATTGTGCATAAGTTTCAACACCTTCGACCACAACGACGGGAGCGACGCAGGACGCCAGACCCACCATGTGCAGAAGGAACCGCTCCGCGTCGGGACGTCCGAGCCGCAGGAAGAAGCCGTCGATCTTCACGATGTCGACGGGCAGGGACAAAAGTGCCTCCGGCGTCGAAAATCCCGTTCCGAAGTCATCGACGGCGACCCGATATCCAAGCTCGCGTACGCTTCGAACGAAACACCCGGCCGTCGGGAGCGCTGAGATCGGTAGGCTTTCGGCGAGTTCGAGCACGAGGCGCGGTGCCAGCCCCCGATGGGTCGACAGCAGATCCAGGAGCAGCGTCCGGTTACGTTCATCGCAGATGCTTTCGACCGAGATGTTGCAGCCGAGGTCGCCGGTTGGATGATGCGCCAACCAGTCGAAGGCGAGCGTGAGCATGTGCCTGTCCAGCGCAGCAATGCGGCCGGCCGCCTCCAGATAGCGTATGAACTCGCTGGCGGTCATGACCTCGCCGTCGGGTCGGATGATCCTTCCCAGACACTCCGAATAGAGCACGGTGCCGACATCGGCGACGGCATTGACGTGTTGAAGTGAAAACCCGACGCGCCCTTCTTTTGCTGCGTGGTCGAAGATTTCCACAACACGGTCAAACATTTAAACTCCATTGGCTTGGACGCGGGTCCGGATGCAGCCACCGGCTCACCAAGTGAGCCGGTGGCCAGTTCCTCGTTATTGGGCGGTCTCCGGCTCCGGTTCGACAACAACCACCGTCTGCGGCGGCAGCGTGCCGCGGATTTCGTCGATCTTGCCAACGGCGGGGCCGACCCCGAGAATCCCCTTGGCTTCGTCGACCATGTCGTCGGTCACCACGCCATCCTTGGTGAAGCCCGCTAGCGCCTCGCGCAGCGCTTCGTCGCTCAGCGCAGGATCGGCTGGGATGGCGTCGACGCCATTTTCCGCCTCGAACTGCGCATAGGCGATTGCGTAAGCGGAAACGGCCGCCATCTTCGGATCGTTTGAATTGAGATAGGCGTGGTAGTTGCGGTTGAGCGAGTTGAACCCTCGCTTAGACCCGGGCGCCACAACGGGATCGACTACCGGATCGACCACCGGGTCCGATGCAACCACGACCGATTTGGCGGGTTTCTCGGCTTTTGCCGATTTGGCTGCCTTGGTCGCCTTGGTCTTGCTGCCGGAGGTCCCGGATTTGTGCTGCGATTTTCCACTGGACTTGCCAGTGCTCGTTTCCTTGCTTCCGCGGGAAGTGTCGGATTTGCTGTGGCCGGAACCGCCACCGTGGCTCCCGCCATTGCCACCACCGTTGCCCCCGCCGTTACCGCCGCCGCCACCATTGCCACCACCGCCGCCATTGCCGCCTTTGGCGTAGGCGGAATCGATCAGGCTCAGGGAACCGGCAGCCATTGGCGCGACTGCCAGCGTCAGCGCCATGATGCTCCGGGCGATCAGCTTCGTCACAGGCATAGATATCTCCTCATTTCCAACTGGTCGTTCTCATTTGCTTACGGATCGAGACACGACGTTCGATGTGAAGACGATATCTGCGCCTCCGAGACGGCGCCATCGGCCCCCGACCATTGCCTTTTCGCCTAGGACCTAGGTCCTATTCCGCAGCATCAAAGGTCCGAACAGTTCGGTCGCGATGGCTGCGCCATTGACCCTGTCATGAGAGTGGTTACGTTGGCGCGGCCTTGCTACAATCGTCGCGCCGCACGAGCCGGCGGCCCGATCCGAGAGACCTGGTGCGCGTCCAACAGCTTATCACCCGCTGGAATTCTCAATCTCTAGCCACCCAGTTTCTGCTGATCGGAGGAGCGGTCGCCGCTTGTGCGATGGTTCTGGTCGGCGCCTTCGTATCGAACAGGATCGAAGACGCAGTCACCCGGAATTCCGCCGCAACGACGGCGCTTTACGTCGACAGCGTGATCGCGCCGTTGCTGCCCGATATGCAGACGAATGAAGTGCTCGATGAAACGGTTGCCCGTGCGCTGGACGAGACCCTTGGCCAGGGCGCGCTCGGCGAACGCCTCCTCTCGTTCCGCCTTTGGCGTGCGGATGGCACGCTTCTCTATTCGAGTGACCAGGCGGCCGTCGGCACCAAGGTGGAGCCAAGCGAGGAACTTCAGACGGCATTTTCAGGCAAAATGGTCGCCCGCTTCGACCAGGCCGGGGATGGGACGGCGGACAGGGCCGCGGCCGAGCCGGCGCTTGCCATCTACAATCCGGTGCTCCAGCCCTGGTCCGGCCAGGTGGTGGCCGTGTCGGAATTTCATGAGGTGGCCAATGATTTCGAACAAAGCCTCAATCAGGCGCGCGCACACACCTGGTTGGCGGTCGCAGCCTTCACGCTTGCCTTCTTCGTCGTGCTGTCGGCGATCGTGCTTCGGGGCAGCAAGACGATCGAGAGCCAGCGGCATGCGCTCGCCCAGCGCGTCGACGAGCTTTCGGCATCGCTGGCGCAGAACGAAACGTTGCGCGGCCGGCTGCAGCGCGCATCGCAGCGCGCCACCGCGTTGAACGAAAGCTATCTGAGGCGCATCGGCGCGGACCTGCATGATGGCCCCGCCCAACTCGTCGCCTATGCTTCGCTAAGACTGGGCAGCGAGACCTTGAAGCGCGACGCGACGCCGGCGGCCACCCGTGCGCGCGAGATCGGCGCGATCAAGGCGAGCCTCGACGAGGCGATGCAGGAGATCCGCACAATCTGCGGCGGCCTGGTCCTGCCGCAGATCGAGACGGCCGGATTGGCAGAGATCCTGCAGCGTTGCGTGAAGGCCCATCAGCAGCGCACAGGGGCGGCGGTCGAGCTCGCCCTGGCCGATCCGCCGGACCGTCTGTCGCAGGCGGCAAAGATCTGCATCTACCGCTTCGTGCAGGAAACCCTCAACAACGGCTACCGGCATGCCGGCGGCGTGAGGCAGCAGGTATCGCAACGAACAGTCGGCGACCGTGTCACCATCGAGGTCGCCGATGGCGGACCCGGATTTGATCCGGACAAAGTTCCGCCCACAAGTCTTGGTCTTGCCGGCCTGCGCGAACGGATCGAAAGTCTCGGCGGAACGTTTGAGCTCATCATCGAGCCGACCGGCACCACCGTTCGCATGACGACCAGCGTCAAGGAGATCTGACAATCATGACGTCAAGGATACGCGTTGCCGTGGTCGACGACCACCCTCTGTTTCGCGAAGGCGTGACCCGGAGCCTGTCGGAGATCGAGGGGTTTGAGATCGTCGCCGAGGGCAGTTCGAAGGACGACGCGACCGGGATCGCGCAAAGCCTCGGACCGGATGTGATGCTCATGGATATCTCCATGCCGGGCGGCGGGCTGGAGGCGATACCGGCGATCCTGGAGGTCGCTCCGTCGCAGAAGATCATCATGCTCACGGTTTCCGAAGACGGAGATGACGTGACCACGGCGCTCGACCGGGGTGCCACCGGCTATGTGCTGAAGGGGGTCGGCGCCTCGGCGCTCGCCGAGGTCATTCGCACTGTCGCTTCGGGCGAGCGTTACGTGGCGCCGACCCTTTCGGCCAAGCTTTTGTCGACGAAGGGCCCGGCCCAGCCTGGAAAATCCGGTCTGGTCGCAACCCTGACGCCCCGCGAGAAAGAGGTTCTGCACCTGGTGGCCGCCGGCATGAGCAACAAGCATGTCGCCATCGAGCTGGACCTGCAGGAAAAGACCGTGAAGCATCACATGACGCAGATCATGACGAAGCTGGGGGTCGCAAACCGCACCGAAGCGGCAATGGTTCTGCGCGACGCGCGCGAGCTTTAGTCTCTAAGACCGACCGATACCGTCGCACCGCCGACGCCGATCGGCGGCGCGTGCTAATGCGCCAGGGTCTCCATGCGCTGCTTGTCGGCTGATGTCGCGCGGCGGTTGATGATCGTCCGTCCGCGGGCATCCTTCATGATGTAGCGCCCCTTCCTGACTTGCTCGGTTATGCCGCCCTTGTGACGGATACCGGTTTCGCCATCGTCGGTGGCGTCTTCATTGGCACGGGAGGCCTTGGAGTTTCCGCCGGAACGGGTTTCGTTGGAATTCCCGTTTCCATTGCCGTTGCCACCGCCATTGCCGTTATTGCCGCCACCGCCGTTCCCGTTCCCTCCGCCATTACCACCACCATTCCCACCGCCGTTGCCGCCGCCATTATTGCCGTTCTTGGCGAGGGCGACCGTCTCGGTCATCGACAGACCTGCGCGGGTCAGATCGAGCTTGTAGGGAAGGGTCGTCACCAACAGGATCGCGGGCCAGAAGAATGCAGCAAGAAAAATCCGGCGATTGGGCATTTCAGTCCTCTGGCGATGTCGCGGCACAGGGTGGGCACGCTCCGGCGGATACCGGCAAGTTCGACTTTGCTCATGGCCGGCATGGCCAGTCAACGCGCGTCTGCGCCGGTTACGCTTTCCCAGACCTTTCCCCGGCGACGGCCGGACAATCGTCGGATTCCCTTAGGACCAAAGTCGGGTTCCATGCGTCGTCGTTTGGCGGCTGTGGCCTGCGCTCTTGCCGAGCAGCGACCGTGGCGTGACGGGTAGTCAGGCGATGGCGCGATTGAAATTGTCATGCACGCCGTTGCATCGTTTCATTTGGCCATATTCTCGACATCGAGATCGTTGACGTCTCCGGCAGGCTGGGACCACCCGGCGCTCATCGAGCGCCCGCTCCTGCGCCTCTTCGGAGGCCCGGGGACGGGCGTTTTGCGCCTTTTGAAAGATCAACACTTGTCACACGACAAATCGACCGGGCACGTCAAGAAACGCATCGTGCTGCATTTTCCGGGCTTCGAGCCGCTGGATGCCGTCAAGCATCAGGCGCGCTACAAGCGATCGGCGGTCAAGACGGCGAGACTTCAGGATTTCGATGTTCAGGTCGGGCAGGTGGAGAGCGAGGGACCCGGCCGCTATTTCGACGTGGATAGCCAGGGCGCCGACTGGCAGACGGCCAGCCGCGTCTACATCTTCGATCACGACGAGATCGTCCGACGCCTGAATGGCCGGGGCACGCTGCATCGAATGGTCGCGGGCTACCTGAGCGCCCTGCGCGTCGTCTGGGAAGGCGGCGCATTCGGCTACTTCCGGCATGCCTGGCGGTTCGGCCTGTTCTTTCTCTTTCCGTTCCTGCTGGTGGCAATTGGCGTCGCGGGGAGCGTGTTGATCGGCACCGCCCCCTACTGGCTTGCGCTTGAATCATCGCTTCTCGTCCTGAGCGCGATCGTCGCCTACCTGGTCTTTTTCAAGCTGTTTCTCCCCTGGTCGGAGCGGTGGCATACCCTGCATCTCTTTTCCGACTGGGAGCTGGCGGTTGCCGTTGCGCGTCTGGAAAAACCATATTTAAAGCAATGGGTTGAAGACAGCCTGGCATCCGTGCGGGCCGCGCTCAACGAACCGGCGGACGAGTACGTCATCAGCTCTCACAGCATGGGCTCCAGCATCGCCACCCAGGTGATCGGCGCCCTGGTGGAGCGGGAGCCAGGCCTCTTTGCCGGAAAACGCATCGTCTTCGTCACGCTCGGCGGCGCGATCCTGCAATGTGCGCTGCTGCGCTCAGCCGAAGTGTTGCGCGCGCGCGTCGGCGCCATCGCCCGGGTGAAGGATATCTTCTGGTTCGACGTCCAGTGCCTGACCGACGCGATCAATTTCTACAGATGCCAGGTGGTGGCGCTTGCCGGACACGGCGATGCGCCCCAGCCGCCCATCGTTTTCATCCGGCTCAAGCATATGCTGTCACCGGAGCGCTATGGCCGGATCAAGCGCGACTTCCTGCGTGTGCACCGCCAATACGTGCTCGATGCCGACGTTCGCGCGCCCTTCGATTTTACGATGATGACGGCCGGGCCGCTCCCGGCCGCCTCATTCGCCAACGCGGCCTGAAGGCAAACAGTCCTGTCGGGGCAGGGCTGTTGCTTGCCGCTCACGTACTCAGCACCGAGAGACCGCTCTCCCGGTCGAACAGGTGCAAGCCGTTTGGCTCGATTGTGAAGGATACGGCTTCCCCCGGCCTGGGGCAGCCGCTGGCCTTGACCAGTGCGCCAATTTCCTTGCCGGCAAACAGAAAGGTCACGAGCGCGTCGTTACCATGAAACTCGACCAGGTCGGCGATGCCCTCGATACGATTGAGCCCGCTTTCCGCCGGCGCCAGGTCGGCGGGACGTATGCCCAGCACTAGCGTCTGGCCATGGCGAAGCGTGAACCTGTCGTCCGAGATCGCGAAGCTGCCGCCCGCACTGCGCAACAGCCAGCCGCCTTCGGTCTTTTCGGCCGTCACGTCGATGAAATTCATGTTGGGTGTGCCGATAAAGCCGGCGACGAAGAGCGTGCGCGGGCGTTCGTATATCTCGGCGGGCGTTCCGACCTGCTCGATCGCGCCACCCTTCATCAGGACGATCCGGTCGGCAAGTGTCATCGCCTCCAACTGGTCGTGGGTCACATAGATCGTCGTGGTCTTTAGCTTCTGGTGCAGCCGGGCGATCTCGACCCGCATGTGATTGCGCAGCTTCGCGTCGAGATTGGAGAGCGGCTCGTCGAAGAGGAAGACCCGCGGCGTCTTGATCATCGCGCGGGCGATAGCGACGCGCTGTTGCTGCCCGCCGGACAGCTCGGTCGGCTTGCGGGCGAGATAGGGCTCGAGGCCGAGCGTTGCCGAAACAGCGCGAATCCGCGTATCGATCTCCGCCTTCGGCACCTTCATGCGCTTCAGTCCGAAAGCGATGTTGTCGTAGATCGTCATGTGTGGGTAGAGCGCATAGTTCTGGAAGACCATGGCGACGCCGCGGTCGCGAGGCGGCAGGTCGTTGACCGCCCGCCCGCCGATCGAGACGATGCCGCCGGATATGTCTTCGAGACCGGCAATCATGCGCAGCAGCGTGGACTTGCCGCAGCCGGATGGACCGAGAAACACGATGAATTCATGATCGGCGACATCGAGGTTGAAATCCTTGATGACATCAACGGCGCCGTATTGCTTGTCGACGTTGGAGCAGACGATGTTCGCCATGGCTCAATCCTTCCCACTGTCCATGCGGATCTGTAGTTTGATATCAGTCGGTCGGGCGGATGCGGCCCGCTCGAATGCCCTGATGCTGTCTTTGAAGCGGAAGGTTTCAGTGATCAGCGGCTTCAGATCGACCTTGCCGGACGCGATCAATTGCAGGGCGCGGTCGAAGATGTTGGCGTAACGAAACACCGTTTCGATCCGGACTTCCTTGGAGATGGCACCCGGAACGTCGAACTGTACCGGTTCGACCGGCAGGCCCACCAGAACCACGGCACCGCCCGGGCGGACCAGATCGAATATCCCGGAAAAGGCCTTGGCGCTGCCGCTCGCCTCGAAGACGAGATCGGCGCCCCAGCCGCCGGTTTCCGCGGCGATGACATCGGCAAAAGGCCGCTCGGTGATGTTGACCGGGATGATGCCCGGATATTGCGCCGCGATCGCCAGCTTCTCCGCGCTGAAATCGGAGATGAAGACACGGCTGCAGCCACCGGCAAGGGCTGCGAGCGCCACCATGATGCCGATCGGCCCGCAGCCGATCACCGCGGCGACATCGCCCGGTGCAATCCGCGCGCGGGCGGCTGCCTGCATGCCGATGGCGAACGGTTCGACCATCGCGCCTTCGGCAAAGGAGATGTTATCGGGAAGCTTGTAGGTGAAGGCGGCGGGATGGACTGCGAAGGGAGCGAGCACGCCATGAACCGGTGGCGTTGCCCAGAACCGCACCTTGGGATCGACATTATAGATGCCGAGCTTGGAAGCGCGGGAGGTCAGTTCCGGAACACCCGGCTCCATGCAGACCCGGTCGCCGACGTCGAGCGTTTCGACATTGCTTCCGACCGCGACGACGGTGCCGGCCGCCTCATGACCGAGCACCATCGGTTCGCGCACCACATAGGGGCCGATGGCGCCGTGGGTGTAGTAGTGCACGTCGCTGCCGCAGACCCCGACCGTGTCGATAGCGATCTTGACGTCATCGGGACCAAGTTCCAGCGGGAGATCGATCTCCCGGATTGCGAGCTTGCCTTTTTGCTCGAGGACCAACGCTTGCATGAAGGATTTCCTTGTTTTTCCAGTCTTGGGATTCATTGGGTCTTGCGCTTGAAGGCGCTGTTGAGCATGCCACTTAGAACCCCGATGAAGAGCAGCGGCGGGATGGAGAGCAGCACAACGGAGGCGTTGAGGATGCCCCAGGGCACGTCGCGACCGAGCTGCGTCAGCTCCGAGGCGACGATCGGCAACGTCTTGGCGTCGGACGTCGTCAGCATCAGCGCAATCAGGAATTCGTTCCAGACGAGCACGAAGGCAAAGGCGACAGCTCCGATCAGCGACCGAAGGGCAATCGGCAGCGCGATAAGGAAGAAGATCGCATAAGGACCGTAGCCATCGACGCGGGCAGCCTCCTCGACTTCCTTCGGCACTCGCGCAAAGGCCGGGACGCTCAGCCAGATGATGGTCGCGAGCGTCAGCAGCGAATAGGTGACGATCATCGACAGGCGGGTGTCATAGAGGCCGAAATCGAGCCAGATCACCATCAGCGGAATGGCGATTGCGACCGGCGGCAGGAAGCGCAGCGACAGAACGAAGAACTGAATGTCGCGGGACCAGCGGTTGGGATAGCGCGCGATCGCATAGGCGGCGGGCAGGCCGAGGGCGGCACCGATCAGCACCGCAGCGCCCGATATCAGCAGCGAATTGACGAGGCCGGCAAAGACGCTTTCGCGGCCGAGCACATAGGCGAAGTTGTCGAGCGTCGGCTCGAAGAAGAAGAGCGGGGTCGGTGTCACGATGTCGACCCGGTTCTTGAAGGCATTGAGCGCGGTCCAGAACATTGGAAACACGGCAGAGAAGGCGGCGACGGCAAGGATGAGCCGGCCAAAGAAGCGGCCAAGGGCGTGGGCGGTCATCACTGAACCCTCTTCCAGATGAAGGTGAAGGCGATCGAGGTGGCGATCATCATCAGAACCGCCATGCTGGAGGCGTAGGAAATCCGGCCGGACTCGATGAAGCCTTGCGAGAAGGCGTACATGTCGAGCGTTTCGGTCGCGATGCCGGGACCGCCGCGGGTCATGACGTAGATCAGGTCGAAGGCGCGCAGCGACTCGATCATCTTGACGAAGGCAAGCGAGATCAGCGGCGCCTTCAGCATCGGCAGCGCGATGAAGGCGTAAATCTCCCAGGTGCGGGCGTGGTCCAGCCGTGCCGCTTCGAATGGCTGGGGCGGCAGCGTTTCCAGGAGCTTCAGCACGATGACGGCGAAGAACAGGCCCCATTGCCAGACATCGACCAATGCGACTGTCGCAAGTGCAGTCGCCGGATTGGACAGGAGATCGAGTGGCTGACCGATGATTGCCTTGTAGGGATAGGTGGCGATGCCATAGAGCGGATGGAAGGCGAACTTCCAGACGAAGGCGGCCGAAACGCGTGGCAGGATCACCGGTACCAGAAACAGGAGCGCCAGCAGGTTGCGCGTTCGCGGCGAGACGCATTCGAACAGCAGAATGCCAAGGCCGACGGCGATGGCGAGCGTCATGCCGACGGTCACGGCTTCCCAGGTCAGGGAGACGCCGATCGCATTGATGAAGCGGCGGTCCGAGAAAAGGTCGATATAGTTGGCGAAACCGACGAAGCTGCCGTCCGGACGGCTGAGTTCCCGGTTTTGGAACGATATGTAGATCGCATAGGCCGTCGGCACGAGGGCGAGAACGGCAAGGATGCCCATGGCCGGGGTGAGGAACACCGCCGGCAGGCTGTTTTTCTGCTTCATGTGATCAGTCCTACGGCTGGGCTTTGAACGCCCCCGATGGTGCGGGCCACCGGCGGCTTTGCCGGCCGATGGCCCTTGGGAGGAACCGGCTTACTGGCTGCGGGCAACCAGGTCTTTGGCGAAGCCGTCGAGTTCGTCGAGGCCTTCCTTGATGTCGGTGCGCGTTCCGGTGATCAGCTCCTCGAGGATGATGCCCCAGCGGTCGCCAAGATCAGGCCATTGCGGGTTCTGCCAGAAGTTGACGGCGGTGACCTTGCCGGTATCAGCAAGCGCCTGGCCGAGATCGGGGCCGTAGAGCTCGGCGAATTTCGGGCTGGTCATGATGCTGGTGCGATTGAGTTCGCTGAACTGTCCGGCTTCGAGCCGCCGGGCCTCGTTTTCCTTCGAGGTCGCCCAAGCTACGAACAGACCGGCGCAGGCCTTGGAGGCCTCATCCTTGTTGGCCTTCATGCCGATTGCCAGACCATGGCCGTAGCCGCCGCCCGTCAACGGTGCCGGAGGCGGCAGGTAGCCGACCTTGCCGGCCACCTTCGAGGACTTCGGATCGATCGCCATGCCGACGAGCGGGGTGGATTCGATCAGCATCGCCACCTGGCCGGAGGTAAAAGCACCAACCGCCTCGTCCCAGCCGCCGGTCTGGCTGCCCGGTGCCGAGTACTTGAAGAGTTCGAGATAGGTCTCGGTCGCCTTGACCGCCTGTTCGCCGTCAAAGACCGGCGTCTTGCCGTCGAACCAGTTGCCGCCAAAGCCCTTGAAGAATGGCATCCAGCGCCAGACATTGGCGCCCGAGCCGCGCTGGCCGCGAAGGGCTGTGCCGTAGATACCCTGGTCGGGCTGATTGAGCTTCTTCACTGCGGCAACATATTCGTCGAGCGTCTTCGGCGGCGTAATGCCGGCCGCCTCAAGCAGGTCCTTGCGGTAGACCATGAGGTCCCCGCCGCCAGTGACCGGCGCAAACCAGACCTTGCCGTCATAGGTCGCGACCTTCTGGCGGCCCGGATCGAAATCGGCGTAGTCGTAGTCATCAGGATAATAGTCCATCAGCGGCGCGACCCAGCCGGCCGACGCAAATAGCGCCACATTTGCCTCGTCGATGTAATAGACGTTGTACTTGCCGATGGTCGAGGCGTCCGCCTTGGTCTTGGCGCGGCGGTCGTTTTCGTTGAGATAGTCGATCTCAAAGGATGCGCCGCCCGAGAGCTTCTCGAATTCGGACTTGTAGTCTTCGAGCAGCGTCAGGCCGTCGCGCGGCTGGGCGAGCACCTTGATCGTGCCGGAGCATTCGGCAGCGACCGCAACAGTCGTCAGGCCGGTGGAAAGAAGGCATGCGAAGGCGATGCTCGAAACGAGCGTTTTGGCTTTTTTCATTGTGAAAAGACCTCCCCAGGTCTGCGATGCGCGCCGGATACTCCTCAGATCCAGTGCGTTTTCCTCATAGCGAACCGTTTCGCTGGGTTCGATGATAGGCCTTACGCTCTGCCGAACTAGCGTGCGCGATGCGGCAATTCTGTACTTTCTTGCAGAAAATTGCCAGATGCCAGCCGTTTGCAGCGCAGCAAACGCAAGGATTCATTGCCTGGGTGGGTGAAACGCGCCTAAGAACGGGAAGTACGACGCTGGCCCGTCAGCCGCCTGTAGGCCGAAGGCGTCATCTTGTGCTGGCGCAGGAAGGTGCGATTGAAATTGGAGATGTTGAGGTAGCCGACCTCGAAGCAGATGTCGGTGATCGGCACGTCGGTTTCGGCAAGCAGCTTGCACGCCTGCCAGATGCGCAGCTTGTTGACGTGGTCGGTAAAGGTGTTGCCGGTATTCTTCTTGAAGAAACGGGAAAAGGCCGTTTCGCTCATGCCGGCCTGCCGGGCAAGATCGGCAAGATGAATGTCGGTGGCGATGTTCTCGTAGATGAAGGCCAGAGCGCCGCGCAGCACGTCAAGCGATTGTTGGTCGAGTTCTGGCGCGAATTCCGGCGAGGAGAGCAACTCGTATTCTTCGGTGTTGACCAGCAGATCGAGCAGCTGGATGAACAGCGAGAAGCGCGAGAGCCCTTTCAGGCTGCCCATACGTTCGATCAGATCGGCGCCCTTGGCGCGGGCTTCGCCATGAAACACCAGGCCGCGCTCGGCGCGGGCGAAGAAGGCCTCGAGCTCGGCAAATTCCGGTAGGGCGTCGGTGATCTCGCGCATGCGATCCGGGTGGAACTGCATGACGATGTCACGGCCTTCGATAATCTCATCGGGTTCGGTAACCGTTACCCAGTCATGCGGCAGGTTGCTGCCGATGACGGTGAGATAACCCGGACCGAACTGGCCGATATGATCACCGACGAAGGCAAGGCCCGAGGCCTTGCGGATGAGATGGATTTCGATCTCCGGATGGAAGTTCCAGACGTTCCGTTCCCAGGGATAGTTGTCGAGACGCCATAGGAACGTCTCGTTGACGCCGGTGACGATGTGCTCGAAGGTCGGCGGGTTGGTTGCGAGCGAAGCGGGCTTTGCCGGCGCGCGTTTTGAGCCTCGCGCCGTACTCATCGCCTGACCCTCCTTCGCGCCGTGTCGATCGGTCGTCTCCTTTGGAGAAGGAGCGGCTGCCTATTGCACCCAAGCCGCCCCGTTTTCCGGACTATGTCAGGCGCGTTCGGCCCAGATCTTGGCGAGCTCGACCAGCGTCTTGACGCTGCGCTCCATGTCCTGGCGGCTGACCCATTCGAGCGGCGAATGGAAGGCGTGGCCGCCGGCGAAGAGGTTGGCCGAAGGCAGACCCATGAAGGAGAGCCGCGAACCGTCGGTGCCGCCGCGGATGCTGCCGCGCACCGGCTGCATGCCGGCCCGGCGGATCGCCTCGATGGCGTTTTCGACGATCTCCGGATGGCGGTCGAGGATGGCCTTCATGTTGCGGTACTGCTGCTTGACCTCGAAACTGTAGGTGGAGCCCGGATAGGCCTTCATCACGTCCTTGACGATGCCTTCGAGCATGGCTTCCTTCGAGGCAAGGCCCGCCTCGTCGAAGTCGCGCACGATGAGGCCGAGCTGCGCCCTGTCCATCGAGCCGGTCACGCCGGTCGGATGCACGAAGCCGTCGCGGCCCTCGGTGCCCTCGGGCGAAACCTCCCGCGGCAGCCGGCTAATGATGTTGCCGGCGATCTTGATGGCGTTCTCCATCTTGTCCTTGGCAAAGCCCGGGTGGATGGCGACGCCATGAATGACGATCTCGACGCCATCGGCGGAAAAGGTCTCGTCCTCGATATGGCCGGCGGTTTCGCCATCGACCGTATAGCAGAATTGGGCCCCAAGCTTCTTCAAGTCGACCTTGTCGACGCCGCGGCCGATCTCTTCGTCGGTGGTGAAGAGCAGCTTGATCGTGCCGTGCTTGATTTCGGGATTGTCGACGAGAACTTGAGCGGCCGCGACGATCTCGGCAAGCCCGGCCTTGTCGTCGGCGCCGAGCAGCGTCGTGCCGTCGGTCGTGACGATGTCATTGCCGATCTGGTCGTTGAGAACCGGGTGGTCGGCGACGCGGATTACCTGCTGCGGATCTCCCGTGAGCCTGATATCGCCGCCCTGGTAGTTGCTGACGATCTGCGGCTTGACGTTCGTGCCGGTGAAATCCGGCGCCGTGTCCATGTGCGAGCACCAGCAGATGACCGGCACCGGCTTGTCCACGTTCGAAGGAATGGTGGCATAGACGTAGCCGTTTTCATCGAGATGGGCGTCGGCAAGGCCGATCGTCAGCAGTTCCTCGACGAGCACGCGACCGAGGTTCTTCTGCTTTGCCGTCGACGGCTGCGTCTTCGACCTCGCGTCGGACTGGGTGTCGATGACGACATAACGAAGGAAGCGGTCGAGAACGGTATCGGTCATGGCGGGAATCCAATGCTGGTGGGCGTCAGACCGCTATACCCCCAGACCGAGACGAGGGAAAGTCGTGACCGCCCAACGCATGCGGTTGGTCGTGGCCCGACTGGCTCCTCCGGTCGCGGCGCAGACGATGCCGATCAGTAGATTTTTCCAGCCGTCGTCTCGGTCTCGCCTCTGGTACCCTTGAACTCCGCTGCCAGCTTCGACGTGGCGCCGACCAGCAGGCCGACATCGTTGCCGACCGCCACAAAGGTCGCGCCGAGTTCTAGGTAGCGGCGGGCAAGGGCCTGATCGGAGGTCAGGATACCGGCCGCCTTGCCGTGCGACTGGATGCGAAGGAGCGCCGCCTCGACTGCTTGCTGTACCTCCGGCGCACCGGGCTTGCCGAGAAAGCCCATGTCTGCGGCAAGATCGGCCGGGCCGATGAAGACACCGTCGACGCCGTCGGTGGTCGTGATCTCGTCGAGGGCGGCAAGGCCGGCGCGGCTTTCGATCTGCACGAGCAGGCAGACCTCGTCATTGGCGGTCTGCAGATAGTCGGGAATACGGTTGAAGGCCGATGCCCGGGCAAGGGCGGCACCGACTCCACGCACGCCATGGGGCGGATAACGCACGGCGCGCACCAGGGCGCGGGCCTGTTCGTCGCTTTCGACCATCGGCACCAGCAGCGTCTGCGCGCCGATGTCGAGGATCTGCTTGATCATCCAGGTCTCGCCGATCGGCGGCCGGACGATGGCGTGGCTTGGCGATGCGGCGAGTGCCTGGAGCTGTGCTGCCAGAAGCGGTATGTCGTTCGGCGCATGCTCGGCGTCAAGCAGCAGCCAGTCGAACCCGGCGCCGCCGCAGATCTCGGCCGTATAGGGATTGGCGAGCGCCAGCCAGAGACCGATCTGCGGGCGCTTGTCAGTGAGGGCCTGTTTGAACGGATTGCGCGGAGCGGGCATGGGCGTTCCTATTCGAAGAAGCAGCTGACGGTGCCGGACGGGCCGAAGTCGGCGACGATGGTGTCGCCATGGCGGGCCTCGACCGGGCGGATGAAGGAGCCGGCAAGCACGATCTGGCCGGCCTCGATACGGTCGCCGTAGAGCGCCAGGCGATTGGCGAGCCAGGCGATGCCGCGGGCCGGGTGGTTGAGCACGCCGGCGCCCAGTCCTGTCTCTTCGACCTCGGCATTGCGCGAGACGATCGCGCCCATCCAGCGCATGTCGATCGCATCGGGCCGCATCTGTCTTCCGCCAAGCACGATGCCGGCATTGGCGGCGTTGTCGGAGATGGTATCGACGATCGTGCGCGCCTTCTTCGTTTCCGGATCGACGCGCAGGATCCGCGTATCGAGGATTTCGAGCGCCGGCGTCACGTAATCGGTGGCGTTCAACACGTCGAAGACGGTGACATTGGGGCCGGAAAGCGGCGCCTTCATCACGAAGGCGATCTCGGCCTCGATGCGCGGCTGAATGAAACGATTGCCCGGAATGCGCGCGCCGTCCTCAAACAGCATGTCATCGAAGAGCACGCCGGAATCGGGGATGTCGATGTTGAGCGCATATTGCATCGCCTTCGAGGTCAAGCCGATCTTCCAGCCGATCACCCGGAGTCCAGCGGCGATCTTCTTCTTCACCCAGGCGGCCTGCACCGCATAGGCGTCGTCCATGGTCATGTCGGGATGCTGCAGCGACAGCAGTCCGGTCTGGACGCGCTCGCGTTCGGCGATGTCGAGTGCCGTCGCGGCTGACTCGATCTGGTTCTTGTCGAGCATGGGTCAGGCCTCGTCGGCAACTGGGTTGATGAGCGTGCCGATGCCTTGGGCCTCGACCTCGACAATGTCGCCAGGCTTCAGCCAGATTGGCGGATCGAAACGGGCACCGGCGCCAGTCGGCGTGCCGGTGACGATGACGTCGCCGGGCACCAGCGTCGTGAAGGTAGAGACGTAATTGATGATCTTGCGGAAGGAGAAGATCATCCGGCTGGTGCGGTCTTGCTGGCGAACCTCGCCGTTCACGCGGGTTTCCAGCTTGATGTCGGCAAGCTGGGCCTCGTCGGTGAATGGCACCAGCCAAGGACCGATCGAGCCGGTGCGGTCGAAGTTCTTGCCCTGGGTGACGTTGAACTTGGCATGGCGCACCCAGTCGCGGATCGTGCCTTCGTTTGAGAGCGAAAGCGCGGCGACGTGGTCGAGCGCCGTCGCCTCGGGGATACGACGACCGCCCTTGCCGATGACGATGACGATCTCGCCTTCATAATCGAGCTGTGCGCTTTCCGGCGGGCGGATCAGCGGTTGACTGTGGCCGGTAAACGAGCGCGGGAAACGGATGAACAGCGACGGGTTGGAGGGTGCCACCTGCCCGTCCTTGTATTCCTCATTGCGGTCCGGAAAATTGACGCCGACGCAAATGATCTTTTCCGGTGCCGGTATAGGGATCTCGTAGCGGATATCGTCGAGCGAAATGTCCGCCGGCAGTCCGGCCGCTTCGTCGGCAAGCCGGGTAAGGGCACCGGCTTCGATCACCTCGCGCAGCGTCGGAAAGGTCGATCCATATCGTGTGCTAAGGTCGATCAATCCATTGCCGGAAACGAGGCCGTAGCCCCGCCTGTTTCCGGCCGAAAAGGTGACGAAACGGGGAGGTGTCATCGGGAAGCCTTCGTTTTTTCGTGTTGTCCGTCGAGCGCGGCGGCGACCTCGACAATGACCTCGAACGCCGTCTCGGCATCCTCTTGCGTCATGTCGAACTGGCCCGCCTGGAAACGGATCGCCACGCGACCATCGACGCGCGTCTGGGTCAGGTAGATACGGCCGTCATCATTGATCGCGTTGACCAAAGCGATGGTGTGGGCGTCCGGATCCCCTTCGCTCAGATGGCGGAACGAAAACAGCGACAGCATCGGTGCGGTCACGATCTCGAATTCCCGGTGCTCGGCCAGCCGCTCCGCCAGTTGCCGGGACCAGCGCACGTGGTTGCGGACCATCGTCTGCAGGCCTTCGAGACCATGGAAGCGCAGCAGGAACCAAAGTTTCAGAGCCCGGAAACGCCGGCCGAGCGGGATCGTCCATTCGGAATAATTGATGATACCGTCGCGCCCGTGTGTCTTCAGATATTCCGGCTGGATCGCCAACGTCTTCACCAGATCATCGGGACTGCGGATGAAATGCGCCGAGCAGTCGAACTGCGCGCCCAGCCACTTGTGCGGATTGAAGACGACGGAGTCAGCGTTTTCGACGCCGGCCCAGAGTTCGCGAAACTCCTCGCAGATCATCGCGGCACCGGCCCAGGCGGCATCGACATGGACGTAGAGACCGTGCGCATGGGCGACCCGCACGACCTCGGCGATGTCGTCGCAGGCACCCGTGCTTGTGCCTCCGGTGCAGGCGATCACGCCCGCCGGCACGAGGCCTGCTGCCTTGTCGCGGAGGATCGCCGCTTCGAGCGCCTGGCAGTCCATCGCCCGCCGCGGCCCGTTCGCCGGGATACGCACGAGGTTCTCCTCGCCGATCCCCGAGACCCAGATCGCCCGGTCGATCGAGGTGTGAACCTGATCGGAGGAATAGATGCGAAGCTGCTGCTGGCTGGCGAGGCCCTTCTTGTTGCCGTTCCACCCGAGCGCCTTCTCGCGCATGACAAGCACGGCCGAGAGTGTCGCCGAGGACGCCGAATCCTGGATCACACCGGAGAAGCCCTCGGGCAGTCCGATGGCTTGGCGCAGCCAGTCGAGGACCTTGGTCTCGAGCTCGGTCGCCGCCGGCGAGGTCTGCCAGAGCATGCACTGCGCCGCCATGGCGGTGACGAGGTATTCGGCGACGACGGAGACGGGTGCCGCGTTCGCCGGGAAATAGGCGAAGAAACGCGGATGCTGCCAATGGGTCATGCCAGGCAGGATAATCTTTTCGAAGTCCTCGAAGATCGCCTGCATGTCCTCGCCGGTCCGCGGCGGCTGCGCCGGGATCTGGGCGGCAATTGCCCCCGGTGCCGTCTGCGCCCGCACGGGGCGGTCACGCAGCGAGGCGCGATAGTCCGCACCCCATTTCGCCGCCTTCAGCGACCATTCGGTGAAACTCTTTTCGTCCATTTTCTACTCCCGTTCGATGCGAGGCCCTTACCCGATCCACTCGCCAAACGTCACGGCGCGACGATCGGTTGGGCTTTCAGGATCGAGTCCCTCGCCTCGGCACCGGCAAAGGCGCTGCCTTCCTCAAACCAGGATTTCGGTGCCGGCGCGCCCCAGAGCGTCTGGCGCTGCGGGTCCTTCAGGTCCCACTTGATCGGTTCCAGATCCGGATCGACGGTCTGGTAGTCGGAGCAGTAGATCTCGATGCGGTGTCCATCAGGGTCGCGGACATAGAGGAAGAAGGCGTTGGAAATGCCGTGGCGGCCGGGGCCACGTTCGATATTGGCGAGCCAACCGGAGGTCGACATCAGGTCGAGCAGGTCGATGATGTTGAGCGGCGTCGGTACCCAGAAGGCGGTGTGGTGCAGGCGCGGGCCGCGGCCGTTGGTAAAGGCGATGTCGTGCACGCCGCCCTTGCGATGGGTCCAGGCGGCCCAGAGACGTCCCGTCTCCTCATCGGCCGTGTATTCCGTTACCCGGAAGCCGATCTCGTTGTAGAAGGCGACCGCTTCGTCGACATTGGGCGAGAAGCAGTTGAAGTGGTCGATGCGCAGCGGTTTGACGCCGCGGTAGAGCGCGTATTTCTGGTGGATTGGCGGCAGACGGTCCATCTTCGAATAGAATTCGAGCGGGATGCCCTGCGGGTCACGGGTGCGAAAGGTGCGTGACTGGTAGGGGCGTTCGATCCACTCGACAGGCAATTCTTTCGCTTTGAAGAAATGCGCGGCCTTTTCGAGATCCTCGTCGCCAAAGACCTTGAAGCCGAGGTCGCGAGCCTCTGCGCTCGACGCCTTCTTCAGAATGATGCAGTGGTGGCCGCGTTCCTCCATGGCCCTCAGATAGATCGTGTCCGCCGTCTCGTCGGTGACCTGCAGGCCCAGCACGTCGACATAGAAGGCGCGCGATTTGGCGAGATCGGTGACGGCGAGCTCCACATGGCTCAGCCGCACGATGTTGAAGGGCGGGTAGAGGTTCGGTTTCGGCAAGGGCATTGATGTCTCCTCCAGTTTTTTTTGCCAGCGCGCTCAGCCGCCGAGCTTGGCGATCGCGTGCGCCGAGCTGGCAAAGGCGATGTTCTTGGTTTCCATGTAAAAATCGAACGACCAGTCGCCGCCGTCGCGGCCAATGCCCGAGCTCTTGACGCCGCCGAACGGCGTCGGCAGGTGGCGCACATTCTCCGAGTTCACCCAGATCATCCCGGCCTCCAGATGATCGGTGAAGCGGAACGCGCGGGTGACGTCGGAGGTCCAGAGATAGCCGGTCAGGCCGTATTGCGTGTCGTTGGCAAGCGCCAGCGCCTCCGCCTCGTTCTTGAACGGGATCGCCGTCAGCACCGGCCCGAAGATTTCTTCCTGGGCAATGCGCATGCCGTTATTGGCGCCGGTAAAGAGCGTCGGGGTCACATAGCAGCCACCGCCCGGACCGTCGAATTTCTCGCCGCCGGCAGCAATGGTTGCACCCTCCTCGCGGCCGATTCGGATATAGTCGAGCACCTTCTTCTCATGCACGGGGTGAATGAGCGGGCCGACGACGGTCTCGGGGTCAAGCGGATGACCGACCTTGATGCGCTTGGCCTTCTCGGCGACGAGCGCGGTGAACCGGTCATAGATGCTGTCTTCGACCAAAAGGCGCGAGGACGAGGTGCAGCGTTCGCCGTTCAGCGAATAGATCATGAAGACGGCGGCGTCGGCCGCGCGTTCGAGATCGGCATCGGCAAAGACGATCACCGGGTTCTTGCCGCCGAGTTCGAAATGGACGCGCTTCAGTGTCTCGGCACCCTGCTTCATGATCATCGAGCCGGTGCGGCTTTCACCGACGAAGCCGATCGCCTTGATATCGGGGTGTTCGGTCAGCGCCCGGCCGGCGTCTTCGCCGAAACCGTTGACCAGGTTCCAGACACCTTTCGGCAGCCCGGCCTCCTCGGCGATCTCCACCAGCAGCCGTGCGGTCAGCGGCGAGAACTCCGCCGGCTTGTGGACGACCGTGCAGCCGGCGGCGAGCGCCGGGGCGATCTTCCAGGTCGACAGCATGAAGGGCGTGTTCCAGGGCGTGATGATGCCGACTGGGCCGATCGGCACGCGCGTCGTCATGTTGATCTGGTTGCCGCCGCGCAGCATCTTGCCGTCGCGTGCCTCCGGCGCCCGGTCGGCAAAGAAGCGGAAGTTTTCCGCACCGCGCAGCGCCGCCTTGGCCATGAACTTCAGCGATTGTCCGGTATCCACGCACTCGACGAAGGCGATCTCCTCGGAGCGCGCGACGATCGCATCGGCAACTTTATGCAGGAGCTTCTTGCGCGTATCGCCGGGCATGGACGCCCATTCGGCGAAGGCTGCTTTCGCGGCCTTGGCGGCGCGGTCGATATCGGCTGCCTTGCCGCGCGCGATCTTCGCCAGCGGTTTCAGGTCGATGGGCGAGATGGTCTCGAAAGTCTCGCCATCAAGCGAGGGAAGGGCTTCACCGTTGATGTAGTTGAGCACGCCTTCGCGTCTGAAGCGGGCAAGAAAGCGTTCCGCCTTGGCGAGGTTTTCGGCGAGCTTGGACATGATGGTCTCCGATGCTGGCGCAGACTTCGCCGCGCACTGCTGTGTTTTTGTGGGAGGGCCGCGCTCAGCCGTTGGAGGCGCGCAGCCTGGGGTGAATGGCGTTCTTCTTCCAGCTCAGCTCCGGATCGATCTCGCGGATCTCCAGGCTGAGGGCGAAATGCGGCGTCGAGAAGAGCGTCGAGAGTTCTTCGCTGACGGCCTTGAAAATCGCGTCGCCGGTCGCCTTCTTCTCCGCTTCCGTGCGGCCGCGGCCGATGCGGAAGGACAGGTCGATGAAGCCGTTTTCCGGCAGGAGGTCGGCGATCGCATAGTCGCGGCTCTGGATCGTGCGCACCCTGATGGCGCCAAGCTCGAAGAGGCCGGTGCCGAGGATGGTCGCGTGCACCGTGCGGCACAGCTTGGCAAAGTCGACGCGAGTGTCGAGGTTACCGGAATATTCGATTGTCAGATGCGGCATCTTTCCTCCCGATGCGCTCTCATATATTTAACACGTTAACGAAATTGCCGACAGTGTCAAGCAGCCCGTTTCCCGCAGCTGCGCCTGCCGATTGCAGAACGAAAGAAAATGTCCGATAGAACGCCTATGAGCCGCGAAAAGCCTCCCACCGACCTGGGCCACGACGCCCTTTTGCCGCACAACACGCGCCGTTCGCTGCCGATCGCGCTTCTGCGCGCACGCGAAGCCGTCATGGCGCATTTTCGACCGATGCTGGCGCGTCACGATATTACCGAGCAACAATGGCGGGTGATCCGCATTCTCGCCGAAGCCGGCCGGGTCGATGCGTCCGAGATGGCCGACAAGGCCTTCATCCTGGCGCCAAGCCTGACGCGCATCATCCGCTCGCTCGAGGAGCGCGGCCTGATCACCAAGCATAAGGACGCCGACGACGGCCGGCGCGTTCTGCTCGAGATCGCGCCCGAGGGCATGCGGGTGATCGCCGACGTCAGCCCGGAAAGCCGCGCGATCTACGAGGAGCTCGAAGCTCGCTACGGCCACGAGCGCGTCGAAGTCCTGCTCGATATGCTGGACGAACTCGCCAGTCTCAACGACTGAGTGCTTCGACGGCGCCCTGATCATCGAACCCCCAGTTCTTCCGCAAGCGCCAGCGTCTCGTCGGCATATCGCAGGACGCGGTCGCGCGCCGCGGGCAACTCCGGCCGCGAGGCAAACCAGCCGATATAGGTGAGGCTGCGAAGCACGAGGAACAGCGGCAGGCAGGAAAACGCTTCGTCCGGCAGGGCGCGGCGGCTTCGATAGCCTGAGATCAGCACAGCCTCGATCGTCTCATATGCCGGCTCGCGCCGGTTTTTCAGGAGTGCGGTCGCGATGTCGAAGAGGCGAAAGCCGTAGCCGGCATCGTCGAAATCGATGACGGTCACGCCGTTCTCGGCAACGAGCACGTTCTCCCGAACGAGATCGGCATGGATCAGCCCAAAATCCTGCGCCGGAGTCGGCATCGTTGCCAGGCGCCGCCGGAGATCATGGCGCAACGCCGAAAGTGCTCTTGTCTGCGCCGAAGACAAGCCGTCGCAGTCCCAGAACCGTCCCCAGAGCGGCCGCTCGCCGAGCAGTCCTTCCGCATCCCGGGCGGGGCGCCAGAATCCCTCCGGCGACGTCCAGCGGTCGGCGAGATTGTGCATCTCGGCCATGGTGGCGCCGAGTGCCGAGAAGATCGCGCCGAGCTTTTCGGGTGTGTGGGACAGCGGCTTTCCGCTTTCGCCGAGCGTCTGTCCGTCCATCCAGCCGATGATATCGGCGTGCTGCGCGGCAAACGCTTCATCTTCCGGCAGGGCAACAAGCAGGCATCCGTCCGCCGTTGCGATCGGCCGCGGCACCGCGAGACCGGCATCGCCGAGTGCTGCCATCCATTGCAACTCCGAGCGAAGGGCCGCTTCGCCGTGATAGCCGGCGCGGTGCAGCCGCAGCGCCGCCGACCGACCATCGGGGAGGCATACGCGAAACACCGCGTTTTCCCGGTATTTCAGGAGTTCCGGCCGTTGGTCGGCGACGCCCCAGTGCGAGAGCGCCTGGCAGGCCCGCCTGTCGAGCGCGGCGCGAAATTGCGGAGGCAGGTCGGCGATCATCGTCGGCTCACAGACCCGAGAGCACGTCGTCGAGCGTCGACAGCATGACGTCGGCATTCTCGCGGGTAAACGGCATCGGCGGCCGGATTTTCGTCGTGCATTGGTGGACGCCAAGCTTGCCCATCAGCACGCCTCGCCCTCGCATGCCGTTGATCACCTTTGTCGCGAGACCGCTCGCCGGTGTTTTCTCGCTGCGATCGGTGACGAGTTCCGCACCGAAGAACAGGCCGCTGCCCCTGATGTCGCCGATCACGTCATGTTTGTCCGCAAGCCGCGCGAGACCCGCCTTGGCGTAAGCGCCCACGGCAGCGGCGTTCTCGATGAGCTTCTCACTTTCGATCACATCGAGCACCGCCATGGCGGCAGCGCAGGATACGGGGTTGCCGCCGAAGGTGTTGAAGTAGCGAAACGCCTTGCGGAAGGCGTTGAGCGTGTCGGCGCCGGCAACCACGCCGCCGATCGGATGGCCATTGCCCATCGGTTTTCCGAGCGTGACGATATCGGGCACGATGCCGGCCTTCTGGTGTCCCCACATATGGCCGCCGGTACGGCCGAAGCCCGGCTGGACCTCGTCGGCAATGACGAGGCCGCCGGCTTTTCTGACCGCGGCGACAGCCCCGTCGAGAAATTCCCATGGCAACTCCGGAAAGCCCTCATTGGCGAAGAAGGGGTCGATGATCAGCGCCGAGAAGCCGTGCGGGCTCTGCTCAAGCGAGGCGATCGCTTCTTCGACCTTGGCGGTGAAAGCCGCAGCGAATGCGTCACCCGGCTCGCCGCCGAGCGGTCGGTAGCTGTCGGGTGCTGGCACGTGGCGCACGTGGCCGCCGAAGCCGCCGACTGGCGGCATTCGGGTCGAAAGCTGCGACACGGCCGCGGTGTTGCCGTGATAGGTGTGGTCGGTGGCAATCACCCCGGTTTTGCCGGTCACGGCTTGAGCCATGCGCAGCGCCACGTCATTCGCCTCGCTGCCGGTGCAGGTGAGGATCGCCGCGTCGAGGCTCTTGTCGAAGGTCGCGGTCAGCCGCTCGACATAGTCGAGAATGCCTTCGTGCAGATAGCGGGTGTGGGTGTTGAGGGTTGAGGCCTGCCGGGCGATCGCCTCGGTCACCCGCGGATGGCAATGGCCGACATGCGGCACGTTGTTGTAGCAGTCGAGATAGCGGCGGCCATCGGCGTCGAAGAGCCAGACGCCTTCGCCGCGCACCAGATGGACCGGCTCCTCGTAGAACAGCGACATGTTGCGCCCGAGCAGCCGCTCGCGGCGCGCGATCAGATCCGCGTTGCCTGTCATGGTTTATCCCCGTGCGGCGGTGAGGCCGGCGTCCAGCGCCGTCAGAATACGGGCGACATCGCCGGCGGTGATGACGAGTGGCGGCGAGAGGATGACATTGGCGCCCGAGGTTCGCACCATGACGCCGGCGTCATAGGTCACGTCCTGGACCTTCTGCACCACATCCTTCGCCGCAGCGCTCTTCTTCTCGCGGTCCGAGACCAGTTCGAGCGCGCACATCAGACCCTTGCCACGCACGTCGCCGATCAGTTCGTGCCGCTCCTTCAGCGCTTCGAGACCGGCGATGAGTTCCTCGCCGCGGGCACCGGCATTCGCCGCCACGTTCTGCTTGCGCGTCTCCTTCAGCGTTGCGAGTGCTGCCGCAGCACCGACCGGATGGCCGGAGTAGGTGTAACCATGGCCGATCGATCCGGCAGCCGTCTTGTTGCTTTCGAAAGCCTCGGCCACCTTGTCGGCGATCATCACTGCGCCGAAGGGATAGTAGCCATTGGTGATCGCCTTCGCGGTCGACATGAAGTCTGGCTTCACGCCCCAGAGACGTGAGCCGGTCCAGGCGCCGGTGCGGCCGAAGGCGGTGATCACCTCGTCGGCAATCAGCAGAATGCCGTGGCGGTCGCAGATCTCGCGCATCAGCGGCATGAAGGTCTCGTGCGGCACGATCACGCCGCCGGCGCCAAGCACCGGCTCCATGATCAGCGCCGCGATGGTGTCGGCGCCCTGAAAGGCGATCTCGTCCTCGAAGAGTCGCGCGATCGACTTGGCGATGACAGCGCCGTCGGTCGTGTCGAACGGGTTGCGATAGGTATAGGGCGCCGGCAGATGATAGACGCCGGGCAGCAGCGGCTCGTAGTTGCGACGGAAATTGGCATTGCCGTTGACCGAGGCGCCGCCGAAATGGGTGCCGTGATAGCCCTTCTTCAAGGCGACGAACTTGGTGCGCTCCGGCTGGCCGTTGAGCTTGTGGTATTGGCGGGCGAGACGCAGGCAGGTCTCGACCGAATCCGAGCCCCCCGAGGTTAAGAACGAGCGCGTCAGCCCGTCCTCGCGGAACCATTCAGCGAGCTCGTAGGACAGCTCGATCAGCGGCGAATTGGTGGTGCCGCGAAAGGTCGAATAATAGGGCAGGTCGTCGAGCTGGCGGCGGATCGCCTCCTTCACCGGTTCACAGGAATAGCCGAGATTGACGTTCCAGAGACCGCCGACCGCGTCGAGCACCTTCTTGCCGTGAATGTCGACGATCTCGACGCCCTCGCCGGCATTGATGATGCGCGGCGGCGTCGCCTGCATCTCGGCCGGATGCGCCATCGGATGCCAGAGGTGGCGGGCGTTGTTCTCGATGAGGAAGTTGGTTTCGCGCATGCTCATGCTCCTGTCAGTTCGAGGCCGAGCATCTGAAGCGCTCTGGCATAGCTTTCTGCGGGGCGGGTGACGTCGAAATGGACGTGAGGCAGGCCGACGGCCCGCGCACCCTCGATGTTCTTCAACTGGTCATCCACGAAGACGCAGGCTTCGCGCGACAAACTGAGCTGGCTCAGCACCAGTTCGTAAGCGCGCGGATCGGGCTTCAGGATGTTGGTGTAGGTGGCGTCGACGATAATCTCGAAGAGCTCGATCAGCGGGAAACGCTCGCGGAACGCGACGCCATAGAAGAGGTCGAGTTCGTTGGAGAGGATCGCGAGGCGGATGCCGGCCCTGTGAGCGGCAAGGATCGCGTCGCGTGCCTCGGGCCTGAGCACCAGCTCCGGTTCGGCCCCGCGCGCCCGCTGCACGAAGGTCTTCATGTCGCTCCAGTCTTCGTCGAGCAACTGTCCAACCTCGCGCGTGCGTGTCGTCCAGTAGTCCCGTTCGGTGATCTCGCGCCGCTGCATGGCGGCCCAGAGCGGGTCGGTCGCCGGATCGAAGGGGCCGCGCCACGTGAGCGTGCCCGGCGCAAGGCCAAGTGCGCGCTCGGTGACGTCGTGGGTCTCGAATAGCGTTCGGGTGACGACGCCGCCGAAGTCGAGGATCAATGCCTTGTCGGTCATGTTCTTCGTCATGGCCGACCCTCGGGCACGATGCCGCGCGACACCCAGTCGTCGAAGATCGCAAGTGCTGCTTTCGAGAATTCCGGGGCGTTGATGTGGCTGTCGACCTCAAGCAGCGCGACGCCTGACGGGATCGACCGGCGCATCTCGTCGATGAAGGCGTCGAGCGCCTCCGGTTCGAAGAGCGGCTCGTCGGGCTGATCCCACTCCTGAATCCCCTTGAGCGGCAGGATGAAGGCGACTTCGGCGCCGGTGCCGGCCAGTTTGCCGCCGATGACGCGAGCGATCTCGCGCCGCCCTTGGACTGACGTGGTGACCGAGCCGAGCAGCCGGTTGTGGGCGTGATAGGGGCGGTCGGCGAAGGCTTGCGGAACGGGCTGCCAGGCGGGCAGGTCGACCATGTCGACGGCGCCGGGCGCGACGATCTGGGGGATGCCGGCTCGCCCGGCATTTTCAAGCCGGTCCGGCCCTGAGGTGACGACCGTTCCGTGATGGTGGTTGCTGACCTCCTGGATGCAGAAGTCGAAGACGGCCGTGAAACCCTTCTCGGCCGCGATCGCCTCGAAAGCGCGCCCGCCCATGCCGGTCGAATGGAAGACGGCGACGTCGTAGCCGCGGCGCTCGAGTTCGGGTTTCAGGTATTTCATGTATTTGAGGCAGCTCGATCCCAGCGAGGTCATGCCGATCAGCGGCCGCGATCCATCCGGCTTTGTACCGAACCGCGCAGCACCGACGACCGCGCCGCAGGCCTGGGAGAGCACCGAGCGGCAGATGCCGTTGAGACCATAGAGCCCGCCAGCCCAGAGGATCATCATCAGATCAGGCGCGATGCGCTCGGGCGGCAAGAGGTGCGAATAGGCAATCGTCGAGACGATGAATTTCGGCACGCCAAGTGGTAGCGCCGCGGCGACGTCGAGCGCCAGATCGGTGCCCATGGAGCCGCCGAGAATGATGACGCCATCGGCCTGGCCGGCCTCGTAGAGCGAACGGGTAAGGGCGGCGGCACCTGTTGCCATCAGCGCCATGGCGCTGTGTTCGTCGCCGCTGGATGCGATGGCCGCGATCGAGACGCCGGCTGCTTCGGCAATGTCGTGGCGCGAGTACTCAGGCTGATAGGGCGGGTCGCCGAGAATGCTGACATCCATCATCACAGGCAGTCCGCCGGCTTCGCGGATGACGGACGCCATGAACTGGAGTTCGTCGCATTTGGTGTCTCCCGTACCCACGACCAGGATATTGGGGAGACGGTTCATTGCATTCATCAGCCGGCCCTCCTTGCCAGCGGATCGGCAGCAACCTGCTCCAACCCGAAAAGTCTTTCGGAAATGCGTCTTGCCGCAGCCATAGCGGCGCGCCCCATCTGTTCCACCGTCTCCTTGTCGGCACGCGTTGCAGGTGCGGCGATAGCGATGGCGCCGACCGGCGTTGTGCCGGGCGCACGGATCGGGGCGGCGACGCTGACGACGCCGGTCTCAAGCCCGTGATGGCAGATCGAGTAGCCACGCCGGAGCGTCTCGCCGAGCGTCTGGCGGAGTGCGGCCGGATCCGTCAGCGTGTGGTCGGTGAAGGCCTGGAGCGGCGCCGACAGGGCCGCGTCGATCTCCTTCTGCGGGCAGAAGGCGAGAAAGCCGAGGCCGGATGCGGTCGCGTGGAAGGGCAGGATGCTGCCGACGTCGACGATGACACGATGCGCCCGTTGCGAGTCCTCCACATGAATGGTCGAGAGGCGGCCGGCGGCGTATTCGGAGAGGTGGACGGTCTCGCCCGCAAGGCTTGCGAGTTCCCGCGCAAAAGGGGTCGCCACGCTCAGATAGGGAAAGCGCGCCTCGCGGATACGGGCGAGCCGCACCGGTGCACCGCCCAGCCGATAACGGCGCGTTTCCACGTCCTGCTCGACGAAGCCGTGTTTTTCCAGTTCGACGAGGAAGCGCCTGGCCGTCGCCTTGTCGAGCCCGCAGTGGCGGGCGATGTCGCTCAACCCCGCCTCTTTCTCAAGGCGCGAGATCGCGTCGAGCAAAGTCAGGGCCTTACCGATGGTGCTCATCCATTCCTCCGTTGTCGAGCGCCCCGTCAGTCCTCTTGCCTGTTCCCTCCTAAGGAGCGGTAGACCCGCTCTCCCGGTCGTTCTGGGTCGAGATACTTAACATGCGAAATAACTTGACGGGGCCAGATGCAATTTGCAAGTCTATATTTGAAGCTAAGGTTCAAATATTGAACCGAAAGACTTGCGCGGCAAAGACAAAAAGCAAGCCCCGCGCCTCAAGTCCGCTTCAGGGAGCAGCCGCCGGAGAGAAGGACCGGAGGCGAAAAGGCGTTCGCGCCAGCAAGGGGAGCCAAGACCATGACCAATTCGCCTGCGCCCGTGACCGGGGCGAACCAATTGCGCAAGAACGCCCTCGGCGTCGGCGCCGTCACCTTTCTCGTCGTTTCCGCCGCTGCACCGCTAACCGCGGTTGCCGGCGGCGTTCCATTGTCGATGATGCTCGGAAACGGTGCGGGCATTCCCGGCACCTTTCTGATCGTCACCGCGATCCTGCTTCTGTTCTCGGTCGGCTATGTCGCCATGGCGAGGCATATCCGCAATGCCGGCGCCTTCTATGCCTATACGGCACAGGGCCTCGGCGGGCTGATGGGCGGTGCCGCAGCGATGATCGCGATCCTTGCCTATAACGCCATGCAGATCGGCGTCTTCGGCCTCTTCGGCGCGGCAACGGCGGGGCTTTTCGCCGGCTTGGGGATCGATCTGCCCTGGTGGGTCTGGACCTTTATCGGCATCGCTGCGGTCGGCATTCTCGGCTATCGCCGCGTCGATCTCTCCGCCAAGGTGCTGACTGTCCTCGTCATCCTTGAATATCTGGTCGTGCTCGTCATCGACGTCGCGATCCTCGCCAAGGGCGGCGACGGCGGATTGACGACGGTTTCGTTCACGCCCTCGGCGATCCTCTCCGGTTCGCCGTCGATCGGCATTCTCTTCTGCTTCGCCGCCTTCATCGGTTTCGAAGCGACGACGATCTACAGCGAGGAAGCCCGCGATCCGGAGAAGACCGTGCCGCGTGCGACCTATATCTCGGTGCTGATCATCGGCATCTTCTACATGTTCACCTCGTGGCTGATGGTGAACGCCGCCGGCGCGGACAAGCTGGTGCCCGAACTGCAGGGCCTTGCCGATCCGACCACTTTTCTCTTCGGCCTCGCCGAACGCTATGCCGGCGGCTGGCTGCCGCCGTTGATGAACGTGCTCTTCGTCACGAGCCTCTTTGCCGGCGTGCTGGCGTTCCACAACGGTGTCGCCCGCTATCTCTACGTCGCCGGCCGCGAGCGCCTGCTGCCCGCCTCGATCGGCGTCACACATCCTGTCTACCACAGCCCGCATGTCGGCTCGCTGATCCAGACGGTTATTGCCGTGCTAATCGTCGCGCTCTTTGCGGCAACGGGCCAGGACCCGGTGCTGGCGCTGTTCTCCTGGCTGACCAACGTCGGCACGCTTGCGGTGATGACGCTGATGGCCTTTACCGCCTTTGCGATCGTCGCCTTCTTCAACCGCAATCCTGGGCTTGAAACGAACCCGCTGGTCACCAAGGTCATTCCCGTCGTCACCGGTCTGATCCTCGTTGCCGTCATCATCGCGATCGCGGCCAATTTCGGCGATCTCGCCGGCGCTACCGGCATGCTCGCGGTGTTCTTGCCGGGGCTCGTCGTGATCTTTGGGGTCATCGGGCTGTTCCTGGCGGCCTCGCTGAAATCGGGCAATCCGATTGAGTTCGCCCGCCTGGGTGCCGGCCAGGAGATCTGATCTCTCGGGAATATCGCTTTTGGGGATGGCGGCTTGCCGCCATCCCTGCAAACCAAACGGGACAGGACACGATGCAGGACAAGATCGATCAATTGCGCAACCTGCCCGTTGCGGCCCAAAAATTGTTCATCGGGGGGCGTTGGCAGGAGAGCCTCTCCGGTCAAAGCCTCGATGTCGCCTCGCCGATCGACGGCAGGCACCTGACGACGATCGCCGACGCGGCAGCCGGTGATGTCGACGCCGCGGTCCGGGCCGCCCGCGCCGCTTTCGAGAAGGGAAGCTGGTCGAGGGTTGCCCCGGCCCAGCGCAAAAAGGTTCTCACGCGCATTGCCGAGATCATCGAGGCGCAGGCACTCGAGCTGGCCGTTCTCGGCGTACGCGACAATGGCACGGAAATCTCTATGGCGCTGAAGGCCGAGCCCGGCAGCGCCGCCGGCACCTTCCGCTACTATGCCGAGGCGCTCGACAAGGTCTATGGCGAGATCGCTCCGTCGGCCGACAATATTCTCGGTCTCGTGCATCGCGAACCGATTGGCGTGGTCGCCGCGATCGTGCCCTGGAATTTCCCGCTGATGATCGGCGCCTGGAAGATCGCGCCGGCGCTCGCCGCCGGCAACTCGGTGGTGCTGAAACCGGCCGAGGGCGCCTCGCTCAGCCTGCTCAGGCTCGCTGAGATCTGCGCCGAGGCCGGTCTGCCAGAGGGTGTCTTGAATGTCGTCACTGGTCGCGGCGCGACCACGGGCGAGGCGATCGGCCTTCATGGCGATATCGATGTTCTCGCCTTTACCGGATCCGGCGGCGTCGGTCGTCGGCTGCTCGAATATTCCGCGCGCTCGAACCTCAAGCGCGTCTATCTCGAACTCGGCGGCAAGTCGCCGAACGTCGTCTTTGCCGACGCACCCGACCTCGACCAGGCCGCGCGCATTTCCGCCTATGGCATCTTCCGCAACTCCGGCCAGGTCTGCGTTGCCGGTTCGCGGCTGCTTGTCGAGCGCTCCATTCACGAAGCCTTCGCCGAGAAGGTGGCAGCGATCGCAGGATCCGTGAAGGTCGGCGACCCGCTGCGTCTTGCGACCGAGGCCGGTGCGATTTCGAGCGAGGTTCAACTCAAGAAGAACCTCGATTTCGTCAGAGAGGCCGAGGCTGAAGGTGCAAGGCTGCGCTCCGGCGGCAAGCGCATCCTCGAAGAAACCGGTGGCTCCTACATGCAGCCGACTGTCTTCGACGTTCAGCCGGATATGAAGCTGGCGAAGGAGGAGGTCTTCGGCCCCGTGCTTGCGGTCATACCGTTTGATGACGAGGTCGACGCACTCCGGATCGCCAACGCGACCGACTACGGTCTGGCGTCGGCCGTCTGGACTGCGAACCTGTCACGCGCGCACCGCATGGTGCGCGGCATCCGCGCCGGCGTGGTGCACGTCAATACCTATGGCGGCGCCGACAACACAGTGCCGCTCGGTGGCGTCAGGCAGTCCGGCAATGGTCACGACAAGTCGCTGCACGCGCTCGACAAATACATCGATCTGAAGACCGCCTGGATTCAGCTCTGACCCCCGGGACGACAAACCGTATCGGCGTTGGGCCGGGTAAGAAGGCTATTCCATCGTCGCCCGCAAGGCCCGGATGATCTCTTCGGCAAACATGGCGGCGGCCAGGCCGTGGCCGCGTCTTTCCCGCTGCACCAGCGAAAGCACGTTCTTTGCAAAAGTCCGGTCACGGATCTGCAGGTATGTCAGGACGCCGTTTCGCTGTTCCTCGGTAATGTCGAACTTGCTGAGGAAAGCGATGCCGTCGCCGGCCGCGGCCAGGAACTTCATCGCCTCGATGGAATTGGTGAGATAGCTCGGCTCGACTGTCAGCCCGGCCTCAGCGAAGGCGTCGGCGACGATGCCATGGATCTGCATCGACTTGTCGGCAAAGATCAGCGGGTAGGGCTGGCAATAGGCCAGCGGCAATGATTCCATGCCGGCGAGCGGGTGTTCAGGAGCAACGACCGCGCCGAGGCGGGTGTCCATCTTCCAGAGTGTCTCGATCTGCGGCGTCGGCGGGAGACTGAAGGCAAAGCCGAGGTCGGCCTCGCCACCGGCCACCGCCTGAACGATCTCGCGGGCGAACATTACCCGGATCGTGATCTTGAGGCGTGGATGGCGTGCGCCGAAGATCGCAGCCACCTTCGGCACGATGCCGCCGGCAAGGCCGTTCATTGTGGCGATGATCACCTCGCCGCTCTGCAGCGCCTTGATATCGCGAATTTCGGCTTCGACCTGGCTGTATTCCTTCATGGTCCGGCGCACATGCGCGACGAGGATTTCGCCGGCCGGCGTCAGCCTGAGGCCGCGCGGCAGCCGCTCGAACAGCGGCTCGCCGATATCCTCCTCAAGCTGCAACACATGCTTGTTGATGGCCGAGGCAGCGACGTTCAGCCGTTCGCTCGCCCCGCGGATCGAGCCTGAGCGCGCCACCTCGTCGATATAGCGCAGCACGCGTGAATGCAGCATGGTCTTCCCCAATTTAATCGTTCTCGAAAAGCGAACGGTACGAGCAGAAAATACTGCTTTTCGGAAGCGGTGCAATGACTTCTTATGGTTGGCGAGGGGCGCGCTGCCGGCACTGCACCCGCTGAATATGGCGGGTTATGGGCAGGCGCCGACGACTCTGAAAGTGGAGGACTATTCGTGAACCAGACTGAAGCCGCGCATTACGAAAAGGTGCGCGCCATCTTCGATATCCTGAACGGCGAGCGGGAGGCGGATCTTCTTTTGAAGAACCTGAACATCCTCGATGTTCACGGAGAGACCGTCTACCAGGGGTCCATTCTCGTCTACGACAAGCGCATCGTTGCGCTCAACCCCGACGAGACGGTCTTGAAGGTCAAGCAAGTCTTCGACGGCAAGGGCCTCTATGCGATCCCCGGCCTGATCGACGCGCATATCCATTTCGAATCCCAGCTCGCGCACCCGACGGCGCTCGCCGAGGCGATGGTTCCCTGCGGCACGACGACGATCTATGCCGAGTGCCTGGATCTGCTCAGCGCCGCGGGCAAGGAAGGCATCGAAGCGGCCGAGAGCCTTTTCCGGGATTACGAGCAGCTGCCCTACCGGCTCTATGCCTTCGCACCGGGCAAGAAGACGGCGGCATCGGTGACGGAAGCCGTGCTCAAGATGGAACCGGTGATCGGCCTCGGGGAGTTCGAGCACTTCACCTACAGTTCCGGCAACGACGACGATTTCCGCAAGGCGGCCTGGGTCCGCGCCAAGGGCGGCTTTATGAACGGCCACTGGGGCGTCACCGCGCTCTCCGACATGATCCTCAACTACCTGCCGGCGATCGGCGTCTCCAACAATCACGACGTCTGGAACGAGAAGGATATCGAGAAGAGCATTCGCTACGGCTTCCCGACGCACATCAAGTTCGGGGTCGGCAGCAGCGAGGTGATCAAGGTGCTGTTGCGCGCGATCGTCGACCGCAAATGGCCGACCGACAATTTCATGCTCTGCACCGACAACATCTCGATCGAGCGACTGCTCACCATGGGCCACATGGACTGGATCATTTCGCTCTCAGCCGAAATGGGCATCAACCCGATCCACGCGATCAAGATGGCGACCTACAACACCGCGCGTTCTTTCCACATGGAAGACAAGATCGGTTCGCTGACGCCCGGCCGGTTCGCCGATATCGTCTTGACCGACAGCCTGTCGAAGATCAATCCGCTCTACGTGTTCAAGGATGGCGAACTGGTCGCAAAAGACCGTAAGCTGCTGAAGAATGCCGACATCGACTATTCCGGCATGTGCAAGGACGGCGTTTCCGGCCTCGCCGATCTCTCGCCGGAGCAACTGGACATCGTGCCCCTGGAAGTGTCGGAAGACGGCACGCAGGCCAAGGTCTATTTGTTCGATGTCTACGGCCGCGGCCACGCCAAATTCTACCAGGAAATCTGGGTTCCGCTGAAGGATGGCAAGGTCGTTGTCGAGCATGAGGGCAAGAAGATGAGCCGGCTGTCGGTCGTCCAGCGCTATGCCGACGGCAAACGCCATGTGGTGAACGGGCTTTTCAAGGGCGTTCATGTCGATCGTGGCGCAGTGGCGACCTTTTGGCCGGCGCCGAAGCCCTATTTCGTCGTCGTCGGTCAGGACAGCGCCGAGATGTGCCATTGCCTCAAGCGGGTCGATACCCATGCCGGCGCCTGCATCGTCACCGACGACAGGGTGGAAAAGGCCGTCATGCCGCTGGAGATCTACGGGGTCATGGCGAACATGAGCGTCGAGCAACTGACGGCCAGTGCCGCTGCGATCGATGCGGCGCTCGAAGCTCTTGGCAACCGCAACGAAGGCGAACCGGTGGTCAACAAGCTGCTCAGCCTGTTCATCTCGTTGCACCGGTTCCGCTTCATGGCCTAGAGCCATTCAGAAAAAGGAGACGGGCGTTTCGGCGTCCGTCTGCCTGGAAAGTGGCGTGCTTCCGCGACAATGGGCGGACATGCCGAATGATATAAAAGCGCATCGCTGAGGGGGCGATGGGCCGGCGGGGTAAGGAGCTCCGCATCGTTTCGAGGGAGGAAACAATGGCACACAATGCGGCGGAAGCCGAAATCGTCGATACCGGCAGCCTGACGCGACGCTGGATCATGTATGTCGTCGGCATCTATGTGCTGACCTTCGGTGTCAGCCTGGCGATCCGCGCCGGCATCGGCATTTCACCCCAGAGCAGCCTGACGCGGACCATGACGCTGGTCTATCCGCCCTTCAGCCAGGGCACGTACAACTTCATGCTCGAACTGATCATGCTGTTCCTGACCTATCTGGTCCTGCCCAAGGACTTCAAGCTCAAGAACTTCGCCTCGCTGATCCCGGCTTTCGTGCTCGCGGTTTTCTTGGACTTCAACCTGGGGATCACCGAGTTCATCAAGCTCGAGGCCTATCCGCTGCGGGTGGCGCTGCTGGTCTTTGCCGATGCGGCGCTGGCCTTCGGCCTGTTCCTGATGATCCGCGCCAATCTGGTGCTGATGCCGATCGACATGTTCGTCAACACCATCTTCAAGCGCACCGGCTGGAAGTGGGGCAACATCAAGACCGGCTTCGACTGCACGCTGCTGGTTCTGTCGGCCTGTATCGGTCTGCTCTTCCTCGCAGAGGTCAAGTTCATCCGCGAAGGCACGATCCTGAACGCCATTCTCGTCGGGCAGTACATCAAGCTCTACTTCTTCCTGTTCAGGAAGTTCCAGGGCAAGGCGACACCTTCGCCGAAGGGCCTGGAAGCGGCCGCGGAATAGCATCCCGCGCAAAGATGCGAGAAGGGGCGCCCAACCGGCGCCCCTTTATCATGTGTCGTGATCTCTGCTTACGGGCGAACAGGCTTATCCGAAAGCGAGTTCGAGGTTCTGCCGGTCCCGTGCCACCACCTGGCACTTGGTTTCGAAACCGTCGCCGGCGACCACCAGAACGAGTTCCGGTGGTATGCCGGCGGAATTCGAAACCGTAACCGCCGCGCCATCGGCGCCCAGCGACCGGATGGTGCAGTCGATCCGTGAATGCCTGTCGTCGAAGAGAATGGTTCCGGCCTTCAGCACGCGCTGGCGCGGACCGAGCGGATAGCCGGCTTCGAGACTGCTCCATTCGACGCAGCGGTTTCGTCCGCCGGCCTTGGCGAGATACATCGCCGCATCCGCCTGGGCGAGCAAGGTGGCGTTATCCCTGCTATTGGCCGAAAGGGCGGCGGTGCCGAAGCTCGCAGTCACCGCGAGCTGGCCGAATTCACCGTGGATCGTCTGAGCGGCGATCGCTGCCCGCAGTTTTTCCGCCGCCGTCAGCGCGCCTGTCGCGTCGACATGCGGCAGCATGACGGCAAATTCCTCGCCGCCGAGCCGCCCAAAGAGGTCGCTTGCTCGCAGATTGGACTGGCAGATGGAGGCAACGGCCTTCAAGACCTCGTCTCCTGCCGCATGCCCGTGTGTGTCGTTGACCCGCTTGAAATGGTCCACATCGAGGACGATGCAAGACAGGTCATGCTGGTGCCGCACCGCGAGCGAGATCAGCTTGTCCGCTTCCTCGCGGAAGGCGCGCCGCGTCAGCGTCCCGGTCAGTCCATCCGTCGCGGCCGAGCGGAGCAGATCGATCCGGTCCATCGCCACGCCAGCCAACTCCATCAGGATCGCAAGATCCGTCTCAGTGAACTGTCGTGGCGCGCGATCGATCGCGCACACGGTCCCGACTGTATGCCCGTCCCGCGTCTTCAGCGGGACGCCTGCGTAGAACCGAACATGTTCGGGACCGGCCACGGCCGGGTGCTGCGAAAAGCGTGCATCCTTCGTGGCGTCGTGGACGACGAGAGGCTCCTCGGCGACGACGACATATCGGCAGAAGGTCTCTTTGCGCGGGACCTCGTCGGCCGAAAGGCCGGAGCAGGCCTTGTACCATTGGCGATGTGCATCGACCAAGGAGACGATGCCGATCTCTATGGAGAAGACCTGTTTGATCAGCCGTACGACCCGTTCAAGGCCTTCATCCCTTGGCGTGTCGAGGATATCGAGATGTCCAAGGGCGGCCAAGCGATCGAATTCCCTGCCTTTCGCGTCCGTCGTCGGACGTCCGGCTGGCTCAGCAACCACCATTCCGTTTTCCTTTCTCATTCCACGCCCGGCAATAGACGCGTTTTAGGGAAAAAACAAAAGGCGCTGAACAGCAACTGGATGTGGATTGCGCCGGCTCTGTGGCGAAAGATGCCGTGTTTGCACCGAACCAGCGACGCTGCGTCCGTGCTTACCCGCCGAAACTTCCGAGCTGCGTCGGCACGTGTACATAGTTGCGGTCGAAGTAGAGCAGCGCATTGCCATCGCTGCGCGAGCGGATGCCGACGACCCGGCCGATGAGGATATGGTGCGTTCCCAAGAGCCGCGCCTCGGCCAGTTCGCAGTCGAGCGAAACGATCGCATCCTTGACGGCGAAGCTGCCCGATTGCATCTCGACCCAGTCGGTGGCGGCATAGCGCGCGGCCATGTCCTGCGTCGCGCCGGCGAAATGGCCGGCGAGATCCCGATGGTCGTGGCTGAGCACGTTGACGCAAAAGCGCCTGTTGTCGATGAACAGCCCGCATTGGGTGGAGTTCCGGTTCATGCAGACAAGCAGCGTCGGCGGCTCGTCGGTTACCGAGCACATGGCGGTGGCCGTGAACCCGCCGCGTCCGGCGGGTCCGTTGGTGGTAATGACGTTGACCGGCGCGCAGACCCGCGCCATCGCATTGCGAAACTCGGTCTTTGAAACGAGCGGTTCCATGGCAGGCCTCACTCGGCTGCGCTGCGAAGGGTGGCGTTGTCGTCGAGCGGCGGCAGCCAGGTATTGCCGGTCCAGCCGTTCTCGTCGTAGTCGGCCATGCACTGATCGACGAGCGCCTCCATCTCCTTCAGGCGCCCACCGCGCTCGGCGCCCTTCAACACCTGCAGCCGCACCTCTTCGGGTGCACCGGCATAGTTGAGTTCGTAAAGCGCGTGCCGCCCGCCAAACTCGGTGCCGGTCGCGTCCCAGAGCAGCTTCATGATCTTGATGCGCTCGATATGGCCCATGTCGTTGGAGCCGCGCACATATTGCGCCAGGTAACGATCGATCTCGGGATTGCCGAAATCGCGCGCCGAGGAGGGCAGGTAGATCAGGCCGGAGGCGACGACCCTGCGGATCGTCTCGACGACGCGCGGATAGGCCTCCGACATGAAGGTGCGGTAGGAAAGCGCAGCTTCGAGATTGGGCAGCACCGCGCCGTCGGCCCAGGGAATGGGGTTATGCGCCATGGCGTTGGAGAAGCTCCAGAACATGTGTCGAAGGGCAATGACCTCGCCGAGCGCCGCCTGGTTGCCGCGGAAGGCGTCGCCGCCGGTCGCCCTCAAAGCCTTGGCAAGCAGGCCGGCGAGGAAGTCGAGTTTCACCGCGAAGCGGGTGCAGCCCTGGAAGCAGTAGCCGTGCATGAAGCCGGAGGCCGGGTGGAAGGAGAGGATCTTGGCGGCGTCGCGCAGCACCAGAACATCCTCCCAGGGCACGAAGACATTGTCGAGCACCAGGATCGCGTCATTCTCGTCGAAGCGCGACGACAGCGGATAGTCGAAGGGATGGCCGACCGTGTTGGCCGTCTGCTCGTAGGAGACCCGGCAGAACATCTTGATGCCCGGCGCGTTCATCGGAACGATGAACATGACGGAGAGCGAGGGATCCTCGGTCACCGTCGCCGAGCTCTGTGCGAGGAAATTGTAGTGCGTCAGCGCCGAGGAGGTCGCCACCACCTTGGCGCCGGAGACGTAGATGCCGGCATCCGTTTCCTTGGTGATGTGGACGAACACGTCCTTCACCGCATCCGCCGGCTTGTGGCGATCGATCGGCGGATTGACGATCGCATGGTTCATGAAGAGGGCGGCTTCCTGGGCGCGTCTGTGCCAGGCGAGCGCATTGTCCTTGAACGGCCCGTACCAGTTGGCATTGGCGCCCAGCGTGTTCATCAGCGCCGCCTTGTAGTCGGCGGTGCGGCCCATCCAGCCATAGGACATGCGTGCCCACTCGGCGATCGCGCCTTGCTGTGCCGCAAGATCGGAGGAGGAGCGGGCGACGCGGAAGTATTTGTGGGTGTAGCCGCCCGAGCCCGTGTCGGTCGGTGACGTCAGGATATCCTTCTTCGCCGGGTCGTGCAGCGCGTCATAGAGCCTTGCGAGCGACCGGGCGGAATTGCGCATGGCCGGATGGCTGGTGACGTCGTGGACGCGCTCGCCATTGATATAGACTTCGCGGCCGTCGCGAAGGCTCTCCAGATATTCGGCGCCGGTGAAGGGCCGCGCCCTGTCGGCGCGGAAATCCTCTGCTCTCATTTTCTCCTCCTTGAGTTTCGTCAAGGCTAGGCGTTGAAATCGGCAGCGGCCATGGACAGAATGGCAAAATGACTTGGACTTTTTCGGGTGGAACATGAGCAGCAGCATTCCAAGTTTCTTCGTCTATGGCGAACCGGAGCAGAAGGTCGAGCCCGGGTTCTTCCATGTCGAGACGGTGATGGCGCGGCGGAACCTGCATCAGGGCCAGGTCAAGGCGCACAAGCACGACCAGATGGGACAGATCACCTACTGGCTGAGCGGCGGGGGAACTTACTTCATCGACGACAAGCCTTTGGACTTTTCCGCACCCGCCATCAGCTTCGTGCCGAGCGGCATCGTGCACGGGTTTTCGGTCGATCCAGAGACGAGCGACGCGATTGTCGTTTCGATTGCCGATGGTGCGCTGCTCTCTATCCGCGAGCAAACGACGCTGGCGCTCGATACGCCCATGATGATCCGTGGCGACGGTGAAGACCGGCATTGGCGCCGTCTTGCGGAACTGCTCGATATCGTCGCTGATGAGTACGCCGGCGGTGCCACGGGCACGCAGCGGATGCTGGCATCTCTGGTCGCCGCCGTGCTGACCCAGATCGCCCGCCTGGCAGCCGCAGCACCGCCCACCGCCCAGCCGACACAGGCGATGCTGGCCACGGAACTGCGCCGGCTCATCGATCTGCGTTTCCGCGAGAACTGGAGCGTCGGGCACTACACCGACGCGCTCGCCACGACGCCGCACCTGCTTGCCAAGGCGAGCAGGGATGCCTTCGGCATGCAGGTGAAGGAACTGATCAACGAGCGGCGATTGCTCGAGGCCAAGCGCCTACTGCTCTTTACGGTCCGGCCACTCGAAGACATTGCCTATGAGATCGGCTTTGCCGACGCCGCCTATTTCTCGCGCTTTTTCCGCCTGAGGGTCGGCGAAGCCCCGAGCGACTGGCGCCGCGCGCGGTTGAACTCGCCTGGAGCCGGCTAAGTCACCGGCTCCGAGAGGTATCGCCAAGTCCGTCGGTTATCGGCCATAGGCCCGCATAACCTCCATCAGAGGCTCATGCTGGATCGCCCGGATCTTGAAGCGATCATGGGCTGTGCCGCCGGAATCTTCGGCCGCGATCATCGCGTTCACCACTGCTTCTTCGACGCTGTCGACGGTCGCGAGATAGACGGGGTCAAGCAGCTCGTCGTTGACGATTTCCAGCGACAGTCGCGGCGGCGCCTTGTGGGCCATCGGCTGGGTGTTGGCGGTGGAGAAGGCGAGGAAGATGTCGCCGGAATTGTTGCCGCCGGGCGTGCCGTTGCGGCCGATGCCGATCGCCGCCCGTCGCGCCAGGCGCTTGAGTTGATGCGGTGCCATCGGCAGGTCGGTCGCGATCACGACGATGATCGAGCCGCGCTCCTGCATCTGGCTTTGCGGCGTGCCGTCGCGCATGTGTTCGCCGACCGGAACGCCGCGGATCGTCAGCCAGTCGCGTTGCCCGTGATTGGCTTGGACCAGCGTGCCGATCGTGTAGTCGCGGCCGCCGAATTCAACGACGCGCGAGGCGGTGCCGGTGCCGCCCTTGAAGCCATAGGCGATCATGCCGGTGCCGCCACCACAATTGCCTTCCTGGACCGGGCCGGACGCGGCAGCGTCGAGTGCGGCGTGCACATCGGCTTCCGTGATCGGCTGGCCGTTGATGTCATTCAAAACGCCGTCATAGGTTTCGGCGACCACCGGCATCAGCCAGAGGAAATCATCGGTGTCGTAGGTCGTCCTGTAGCGCTCCAGCATCCATTGGATGGTGGCGTGGTGGGTCATGCCGACCGCATGGGTGTTGGTGATCATCACGGGTCCGAGGAAGAAGCCGCCATCCTCGATCCAGTGGGTGCCGGTCATTTCGCCGTTGCCGTTGAAGCGGTGCACCCCGGCATAAACCGGGACCGGTGTTTCCGATCCGGCATGCGGCAGGATGGCGGTGACGCCGGTGCGCACCGGGCGCTTTCGGCCGGGTCGCGGCGTTTGCTCCTCGATAGTGCGGAAGCCGACGGCAATGCCTTCGACATCCGTGATGGCGTTGAAGCGGCCGGTGCGGCCGGCAAAGGGCAGGCCGATATCGCGGGCGCGGGCGCTGGAGGGCGTAGAGGTTTTGTCGTTCATGATCATTTCTGCCGGGAGCGAAGGTAAAGGCCGAGCGAGGCGACGACGAAGGAGAAGGTCAGCATCATCACGGCGATGGCGTTGATCTCCGGTTTGATGCCGCGCCGAAGCATGGAGAAGATGAACATCGGCAGCGTCGTGACATCGACGCCGGCGATGAAATAGGTGATGACGAGATCGTCCATCGAGATGATGAAGGCGAGCAGCGCGCCGCCGACGATCGCCGGGAAAAGCTGCGGCAGCACCACCCGACGAAAGGTCATCCATTCGTTGGCGCCGAGGTCGGCCGACGCGTGTTCCAACGTGCGATCCATGCCGGCAAGGCGGGCCGAGACGACGATGAAGACGTAGGAGATCAGGAAGGTGCACTGGCCGATGATGATCGTCGTCAGGCCCAGCCGGATGCCGGAATTGACGAAGAAGATCAGGAGCGCGATGCCGAGCACGATATCCGGCATCAGCATCGGCATGAACATCACCACCCGGTAGAAGCGCTGGCCGACAAATTCGAAGCGGTAGAGCGCAATCGCGATCGCCGTGCCGAAGACGGTTGCAATGGCCGTTGTCGAGGCGGCGATGACCAGGCTGTTCCACACCGCCTGCAGCAGCTGCCCCGTCGATTCGATGTAGAGCGCGCTCTCGGAGACCTTGGTCTTGAAGCCGAGAACCTGAGCGTACCATTCGGTGGTGAACCCGGTCCAGGTCATCATGTTCACCGGATTGGCGTTGAACGAATAGATGGCGATGACCACGAGCGGGATGTAGATGAAGGCGAAGAACAAGCCGGTGTAGGCAAGCAGGCCACCGGTAAAAAGGGATCGAGCGATCTTCATGGGCGCCTCACCGTGCCAGTGCGGCGGCAGCGCCGCGCCGTCCGGAAAGGATGACATGGGCGATCATCATGATCAGCATGACGCTCATCACCATCATCGCCAGTGCTGCACCGAAGGGCCAGTTGCGGGCGGCGAGGAACTGCTGCTCGATGAGGTTGCCGAACATCATCACCTTGGCGCCACCAAGCACCGCCGGCACGACGAAGTTGCCGAGCGCCGGGATGAAGACGATGACGGAGCCGCCGGCGATGCCGGGTGCGGTCAAGGGCAGGATGATGCGCAAGAAGGTGCGCACGGGGCCGGCGCCGAGATCGAGCGAGGCGCGCACCAGCGTCCAGTCGAGTTTCTCGACGCTGGCATAGACGGGCATGAACATGAAGGGAATGAACACATAGGTCATGCCGAGGATGATCGCGCCCTTGGTGTAGATCAGGTCGAGCGGCCGTTCGATCAGCCCCGTGGATAGAAGCACTTCGTTGACGAGGCCGGTCTGGCGCAGGATCAGCACCCAGACGAACAGCCGCACGATCAGACTGGTGAAGAAGGGCAGTGTGATCAGGAACAGGCAGAAGTTCTTCCAGCGGTCGGAAAGCCGGGCGATGCAGAAGGCCGCGGGGTAGCAGACGAGGAGGGTCGCGAGCACCGTAAGGGCCGCGATCTCGATCGAGCGCAGGAAGATCGCGATGTAGATCGGATCGAACTCCTCGAACATCGGATCGGCGAAGCCGAGAATGCGGCCGAAATTATGCGGGTAGAAGGTCCATTCCACCCCGCCATAAAGGCCGGGTGCGAGAAAGCTGGTCACGATCATGATCGCGAGCGGCCCGAGGAAGAAGACGGCGAGAAAGGCCGAGACGGGCCCGAGCAGGAGTGCAAGCTGGAAGCGGCGGCGACTGGCGATCGTCATCTTAGGCACCTGCGCTTTCGCCAATCAGGTGCACGGCGGCTGGATCATAGGCAAGTCGCGCCTTACGGGTCTGCTCGACCGTGCCAACGAGGCTGCGGCGGTTGGCCGGAATCTCGGCGACGACCTTGCGGCCCTCGGCGGTGCGACCGAACAGCTCGAAGGTGGAGCCGACGAAGACGATCTGGTCGAGATCGACGTCGATCGTCGGGAAGGGAGCGTTGTCCTCGGCGAGGAAGAACTGTTCCGGACGGATCAGCGCCGTTGCCTCTGCCGAAATCTTCCGCTCGCAGGGCCGGTGGCGGATCGCCATGCCGTCAGCCGTCATCAACCGGTCGCCGTCGAGCCTGCCTTCGAACAGATTGCTGGCGCCGATGAACGTTGCAACGAACGTGTTGACCGGATGGTCGTAGATGGCGCGAGGCGTATCGAGCTGCTGGATGCGCCCGCCTGATAGCACGGCAACGCGATCCGACATCGTCAGCGCTTCCTGCTGGTCATGGGTGACGAAGATGAAGGAGATGCCAAGCTCGTTCTGCAGCGTCTTGAGTTCGATCTGCATGGCCTGGCGCAGGTTCTTGTCGAGCGCCGACAGCGGTTCGTCGAGCAAAAGCAGCTTCGGCCGGGCGATGATGGCGCGGGCGAGCGCCACCCGCTGCTGCTGGCCGCCGGAGAGCTGGCGCGGCTTGCGTGCTTCCATGCCTTCGAGCCCGACCATCTTCAGGGCGGACGCGACCTTTTCCCGGCGCTGCGGCTTGGCAACGCCCGCCACCTCCAGCGAGTAGGCGACGTTTTCGCCGACGGTCATATGTGGAAACAGCGCGTAGTTCTGGAAGACGGTGTTGACCGGGCGACGATAGGGCGGCCGGTCGGTCATGTCCTCGCCGTCGATCAGGATCGAGCCGCCGTCGAGTTCGACGAAGCCGCTGATCGCCTGCAGCAGTGTGGTCTTGCCGCAACCGGAGGGACCGAGCAAGGTCAGGAATTCGTTGCGGCGGACATCGAGATTTATACGGTCGAGAGCGGTCACGGTGCCGCCTTCCGGAGTGGTAAAGGCCTTGCTCGCCTCCACCAGCCGGACGATGGAATTCTGCATACTTCTGTTCCCCAAAATGTTATTCAAATAACGCTTGTGCGTTTTCGATATATGGATACCATTTGCCTATCGGAGTCAACGGCCACGAGAAGCCGTGATCCGGAAGCGGCCGGTCAAGGTCGTGTCAGGCCGTCCGGCCAGAACCATCAGAGGAGAATTTCGATGACGATGACAAACGGGACGACCCGCGGGGGCAGGAGAGCCTTCGCGACCCGTGCGCGCACAGTGGCACTGTCCCTCGCGACGCTGACAGCCCTTTTCGGCACGGCGCAAGCGGCCGAGCTCAACATCTACAACTGGGGCGAATACATCAATCCGGCTGTCCTCAAGAAGTTCGAGGAGGAGACCCAGATCAAGGTCAACCTCTCGACCTATTCCTCCAACGAGGAGATGCTGGCGAAGATCCAGGGTGGCGCCACGGGTTACGACATCGTCTTCCCGTCGGTGCACATGCAGGACATCATGGCCAAGCTCGACCTGCTCGAAAAGACCGACATCAACACCTATGAGGGCTTCAAGAATATCGACCCGACGTTCCTGCGCGCCAAGAGCGACCCGAAGGGCGAATATTGCCTGCCCTATGCCTTCGGTACGGTCGGTATCCTTTATAACCGCACGCTGCTCGGCAAGGACGTGACCGGCTGGCGCGACCTGATCGAAACCGTGAAGGCCAAAGGCCTGAAATTCACGCTGCTTGACGACATGCGCGAGGTGCTGTCGGTCGGCCTCATCCTCAATGGCCACAAGGTCAATTCCACCGACCCTGCCGAATTGCAGCAGGCGGCCGATACGATCATCGCCATGAAGCCGGATGTCGCCGCCTTCACCTATGACACCCGCCCGATGGTCGCGGCCGGCGATGTGGCGGCCGGTCATTTCTTCGTCGGCTCGATGGTCGACGTCTTCGGCAATCCGAAGGATCTCGGCTACGTGATCCCGGAGGAAGGCGCGACGATGTATCAGGAGGATATCTGCGTTCTGAAGACCGCGCCGAACAAGGAGAACGCCGTAAAGTTCATGCAGTTCTACACGCGTCCCGAAGTGGCGGCGCTCAACATCGAGCAGCAGACGAACGGCACGGCCAACGTGCCTGCGCGGCAATTGACCCCCGAGCAGATCAAGAATAGCAAGGAAATCAACCCGCCGCCGGAAACCATGCAGAAGCTGCAGATCTTCGAAGATCTCGGCCCCGGCGTGCGCCAGCTCGATCGGGTCTGGACGAAGGTGAAGACGGCGCAATAAACAGGCGATGCGACGGAGCGGGATATGCGGCGCTAGCTTGCCGGCGTCCCGCTCCGATCATGCAAGGGGAGGGGACGTGGCGCAGCGAATCCTGAAGCTGGTGCGCAGCGACGAGCTCAGACGCTCGAAATCTGATAAGCTCATCGCCAACTACATCGAGCGTAATCTGGCCGACATTCCCTTCGAGACGGCGCGTTCGATCGCGACCCGGCTTGAAGTTTCGCCGATGACGGTCGGGCGTTATCTTCGGCGCATGGGCTTCGACGGTCTCGACGAGCTGAAACTCGAGCTTCGGCGCGACGGCTCCAACAATCCTGCCTGGCAGGTGAAGGGATCGGTTGGCCGTCTGCGCGACGACAACCGCGAAGGCAAGCTGCTTGCCGGCCTGATCCAGCAGCAGATCGACAATCTCGGCATGATCTATGAGTTGACGACCGCGCCGGAATGGCAGCAGGCGATCGACGCTCTGATTGCTGCCAGCGAGGTCTATGTCGCTGCCTACCAGAACGTACGCGGCATCGCGCAGTATTTCGCGAGCCAGCTATCCTATACCCGGCCGCGGGTGCAGTTCGTCGATGGCCTCAACGGCACCTATGCCGAGCTGCTCGACGGTTCCGTCGAGGGACGCGTGCTGTTCCTGCACGACGTACGCCGCTTCGCCGCCAAGGCGCGGCCCTTGGCGGAGGAGGCGCGTCGGGCCGGCGTCAAGGTCATCCTCTTCACCGACGAGTTCTGCCCCTGGGCGCCGGAGGTCTCCGACATCTGCCTCGTCGTGCCCGGGTCCCATGGTCCGCTCTGGGATGGAGCAGCAACGACCGTCGCGGTCATGGACCTGCTTCTGAGCAACATCATCGTCGTCCTCGGCGACGAGGTCGGCGAGCGCGTCGCCCAGCTTACTCGGCTACAGAACGTCTTCGGCGACTTCGAGGATTGAAATCGAAGTCCGAAAGCTCAGGGCGCCGACGTCTGCGGGATGTAATCCAGCCCGATGTCGATGGAGGCCGGCCGGCCGTCGAGAAGCAGTTCGCTGATGCGCGGCGCCGTCCTGGCGATGACCTTGCCGCCCTTGACCACGCAGAGCCGGTTCGGTTTCAGCCGCAGCGCTTCGCTGACATCGGCCGCCTGCATCAGGACGAGGTCGGCCTTACAGCCGACGTCGAGGCCATAGCCTTCAAGGCCCATGGTTTTCGCTGCATTCACGGTGATGGCGTCGAAGATCTTGCGCTTGTCCTCGATCCCGCCCATCTGCGTCACGTGGATGGCCATGTGAGCCACTTCCAGCATGTCGCCCGAACCCATCGAGTACCAGGGATCCATGACGCAGTCGTGCCCGAAGGAAACGTTGAGGCCGGCCGCCATCAACTCGCGAACCCGCGTCATGCCGCGGCGCTTGGGATAGGTGTCGTGGCGTCCCTGCAGCATGATGTTGATCAGCGGATTGGGGATCACGTTGATCTCCGCCTCCGCCATCAGCGGGATCAGCTTGGAGACATAGTAGTTGTCCATCGAGTGCATCGAAGTCAGGTGCGATCCGGCGACGCGGCCCTGAAGTCCGAAACGGACCGTTTGAGCCGCCAGCGTCTCGATGTGGCGCGACATCGGATCGTCGGTCTCGTCGCAATGCATGTCGACCGGCAGGCCGCGGTCTGCGGCGATCCGGCAGAGCACTTCCACCGAGCGGGTGCCATCTTCCATCGTGCGCTCGAAATGCGGGATGCCGCCGACGATGCCGATGCCCATATCGAGTGCGCGGTTCAGTGAAGCCTCGCCGTCGGCCGCGCGAAAATAGCCGTCCTGCGGGAAGGCGACGAGCTGCAGGTCGATATAGGGCGCGACCTTTTCCTTTACCTCCAGCAGTGCCTCGGCCGTCACCAGCCGTGGATCGGAGGTGTCGACGTGGCTGCGGATGGCAAGAAGGCCCTGGCTGACGGCGAGGTCGCAATAGCGTAGCGCCCGCTCGACCAGCGCCTCCTTGGTCAACATCGGGCGCAGCTCGCCCCAGAGCGCGATGCCTTCCAGCAGCGTGCCCGAAATGTTCATCCGCGGCAGTCCGAGCGACAGCGTCGCGTCCATGTGGAAATGCGGGTCGCAGAAAGGCGGGCTGAGCAGGCGGCCGGTGGCGTCGATTTCTTCGCCCGCTGTCGCGGCAAGAGCCATCTCGATCGCTGCGATCTTGCCGCCCTTGACGCCGACATCGACGCCAAGCCGTCCGTCCGGAAGATTGGCATTGCGGATGATCAGGTCGAACATGCTGGTTTCTCCGGTGGCGGTAACGGCGCGGGCCTTGAGCGAGGCTTAGGAGCCGAAGCTCTTTCGATAAGCCGCCGGCGACGTGCCGAATCGACGAACGAAGGAACGACGGAAGGCGATATCGTCATGGAAGCCGATATCGGTCGCAATCTTTTTGAGCGGGATGCTTGTGTCTTCGGCCAATCTGCGCCCCGCCTCAAGCCGCATGCTCTCAACATAGTCAGCCGGCGTCATGCCCACCTCCTGCTTGAATTGCCTGGAGAAGTTTCGCTCGCTCATGCCGGTGCGCCTGGCGATCGCCCCGACACCGAGATCGGCAGAGAGGTTGTCGGCAATGTAGTCCTGCGCCGCGCGAATAGGGGTCTTCTGCGCAAGCTGGCCGGCAAGGAGCGTGCTGAACTGGGTCTGGCCGCCGGGTCGCTTGAGGAAGACAACAAGTTCACGCGCGACTTTCAAGGCGATGTCCAGGCCGAGATCCTTTTCGACGATGGCAAGTGCGAGGTCGATGCCGGCTGTCACGCCCGCCGAGGTCCAGACATTGCCGTCCTTGGTAAAGATGCGGTTGGGCTCGAGCTTCACCTCCGGAAAGCGCTTGCCGAATTCCGCCGCTTGCGACCAATGCGTCGTCGCCCGCCTGCCGTTCAACAGGCCCGCTTCGCCGAGCACGAAGGCGCCGGAGCATACCGATCCGAAGCGACTGGCACGGGCGGATGCGTCCTTCACCCAAGTCAGAAGCGATATCGGAAGCGGTCGTTCGTGAATGAGCGGGTCCCCGGCAACCAGCAGGGTATCGATGTCGGCAATGCCGTCATCCATCGCACGGTCGGGAAGGAGGGTCAGCCCGGAAGACCCACGCACCGGGGCGGTGGAGGCGCTGACGACCTCCACCGAATAATGGTCGGTGCCACTCTGACGGTTGGCCTCCGCGAACACGTCCGAAGGGCCGATAACGTCGAGGAGCTGGACGCCCTGCATTGCGACGATCGCGACTTTGTGAACGGCCATTAGCGAACCTCGAACAATCTGCCGGTGAGGATGATGCTGATCGTCCGATAGAAGACAACCGCAATCGCGCCAGCCAGAAACAGAAAGAACAGTCCAGCCAGCCCGGTGAGGACGGTGCTCTCGGCAGACGCAGCATACCGGAAGAAGGCGATCGAGAGCGCAGCAAGCGGAAAGCTGATCGCCCACCAGCCGACGCTGAAGGGGACATGGGAGCGGAATACCATCGGCGACAGGACGAGCATCAGAAACAGCGCGAAGTAGAACAGGACCGTGGCGAAGAGATCGACCGAACCCGTGACATTGGTATAGGCGAGGAAGCCGACGGCAAAGGGGGCGACCAGAACCATGAGAGACGGCCGAGCCAGCGCCGGAAGTGGATCTTCATGGCGCAACCGCGAGAAGATCAGCGCAATGAAGACTGCGGCGATGACGCTGCCGACCGAGAAGGCAAGCATGTTGACCTCATGTGCCCAGGCGAACGGCATGGCGTGGCCGGTAACGGCGATATCCAGAGTGGCGACACCGGGGATGAGCAGCGGCGGCAGCGTCGTATCGCGCGACTGTTGCCGGCCGAGGAAGCCCCTGGCGACGACATAGGCGAGGGCGAAGGTCAGCGCCGACGCAGCCGTCCAGACGACTTCTGACAGCAGCGGGCTATAGCGGTTGAGAAAAGCTGACTGCAGAAGCAAGCCGATTGCGACCGTTGCGAAGAAGTTGCTTTGAACCGGATGGGCGAATTCGGCGACGACCGTGGCCGGATGGCGGTGCCACTTGAAAGCGTAGCCGAGCGCAAGGCTTAGAAAGATCGAAGTCCCGAGCCAGCCGACATATTCGCCGGGAAGGGCCGGCAGACCGATCGTCCTGGTGGCTTCGCGCCAGGCGAGGCTCAGGCCGGTTATGCCCATTACCGAGGCGAACAGGTTGATCGGAAGCTGCGAGATCGACCTGCGGGTCAACGGCGTGCTGTTCGAGAGGTCCATGGATTGAACGGTCATTGGATTATTCCTGTCCGAAAGAGTGCTGACAGGATTAAAACACGCCACGCCGTTGTCTTGAATGATCCAGATAGTACGATTCCGGACTCGCTGCGTATGTTTCCGGCCAAGGACCGATCAGTCGCGCCGTCATATGGATTGCGGACGGCGAAGCCGGTCACACGGCTCCGTAGCTGCGCCAGAGAACGTAAAGGCTGACGGAAAAGATGATCGCACGGAAAATCTTGGTCAGCGTATCGCGCTGGGTCGAAAGCTGCGTCGAAACGATCGTGCCGATCACGCCACCCGCGACGCCACCCAGGATGAAGTAGCCGGCGATGCGCCAATCCACCAATCCAGAGGCGGCATAGTTGATCGCGGTCGTCAGGCCGAAGGTGCCGACAGCAAGCAGCGACGTGCCCACAGCGTTGATGAGCGGCATGCCGGTCGCAAGCAGCAGTCCGGGAACGATGAGGAAACCGCCGCCGATGCCGAAGAAGCCGGAACAGGTGCCGGTCAGAAGCGCTGTCAAGCCGGTCTTGGCGTGTGTGCCGAGCGAAAGCGACTGCGGTGTCGCCGCCGTGTCGCACCTGACCTTCCGCATGGCGAAGCTGACGAACATCATCACGAGGCCGAAGAGGAACAGCAATCGCTGGCCATCGATCAGCTTGCCGAGGCTGGAGCCGAAAAAGGCGCCAAGCGAACCCGCGACCGTGAAGATCAGCGCGCAGCGCCACCAGAGATGACCGCGGAGCGCGTGGCTTATCAGGTTGAGATAGGCATTGGCGGAAACCGCAAGCGCTCCGGTGCCGAGCGCGGTGTGCACGTCGCGGATGCCGACGACATAGATCAGGAGCGGCGTCGCCAGGATCGAGCCGCCACCGCCGATCAGGCCGAGCGTGAAGCCGGTGAGCGAACCGGAGCCGATCGCAAGCAGCATCTGCTGGAAGGGGTCCGCCACGATGCCGCTACCCCCAGACCGAACCGGGCAGCGCGTTGAGCGGTATCTTCAGGTAGCGTCGGCCGTTGTCCTCGGCGACAGGGAGCTCGCCGCCACGCACGTTCACCTGCAGCGCGTACAGGATGAGCTTCGGCATCGGCAGGGTGCGGTCGCGCGCCTCGCGCAGGCCGACGAAATCGGCCTCGGACTTGCCGGCAACGTGCGGGTTCGTGGCCTTCTGTTCGGCGACCGTGCTTTCCCAGCGCGCCTCGCGGCCGCCGGGGCAATAGTCGTGGCCGGTGAAGAGCCGTGTTTCGTCCGGCAGTGCCAGAATGGCCTGGATCGAGCGCCAGAGGTCGGCAGCGCTTCCGCCCGGAAAGTCGGCGCGGGCCGAGCCGCTGTCGGGCATGAACAGCGTGTCGTGAATGAAGGCGGCGTCGCCGATCACGTAAGAGATCGAGGCGAGCGTATGTCCCGGCGAATGCATGACGTGGGCCTTGAGCTCACCGATCTGAAACGTCTCGCCGTCGGCAAACAGCCGGTCCCATTGCGAACCGTCGCAGGCGAAGTCCGGCCAGTTGTAGATCTCCTTCCAGATCCGCTGCACGCCCTTCACATGTTCGCCGATCGCCGTCGGCGCGCCGGTCTTTGCTTTGAGGTAGCGCGCCGCCGAGAAATGGTCGGCGTGCGGGTGGGTGTCGAGGATCCACTCGACCGTCAAACCCTTGGCGGCGATATGGTCGAGGATCGCATCGGCATTCCGCGTCGCGGTCGAGCCGGACTTTTCATCGAAGTCCAGCACCGGATCGATGATCGCGCATTTGCCCGTCGCCGGGTCGGCGACGACATATTGGATGCTGCCGGTGCGGGGATCGTAGAAGCCGGTCACATCGGGCTTATGCATAGGCGAGGGCCTCTTCAGCCGCGGCGCACGGGAAGAAGATCGCGCGGGCGGGGTCAAAATCGTAATCGGCTTCGAAGCTCGGCGCGTCGGCGGCGAGCTGCGTGACGCAATCGAGAATGTACTTCACCTTGTCTTCCGAAAGCAGCACGCTGAAGTTCAGCCGGGTGAAACCCGGCTTCTCGATTTCCTCGCCGGCAAGGATCGCCTGGCGGATCTGTTCGGAGTGCTCGGCATCGATCGACAGCAGCCGATGAACGTAAGGTCCGGCGCAGGCGCAGCCGCCGCGCGCCTGGATGCCGAAGCGGTCGCTCAGCATGCGGGTGACGAGCTGCTGGTGGACATAGCCGCCCTTGCCGTTCCTGATGCGGAACGAAAAGATCGGCAGCCGGTCCGGTTCTTGCAAGCCGAGCAGTTCCAGTTGCGGAATGGCCCTCCAGGCGGCAAATGCCTGCTCCGCCAGTTCGCGGTTGCGCCGCTCCATGCTCTCAAGCCCGATCGCGTGTTTGACGATGAAGGCAAGGGCTGCACGGATGTCACCGACGACGTTCGGCGTTCCGGCCTCTTCGCGGGCCTCGATGTTGGCGCTGTAGTCGTGTGTATCCGGCGAAACGAACTTCACCGTGCCGCCGCCCGGCCAGGTCGGCTTGTCGGTCGTGACACTGTCGCGGCGAACGATCAGGATGCCGGAAGCACCCGGGCCACCGATGAACTTGTGCGGCGAGACGACGATGGCGTCGATCTCGGCACCGGAAACGGGAGACATGGCGATTGGAACATAGGGGCCGGCGCCGGCATAGTCCCAGATCATCTTCGCACCGGCAGCCTTGACCATGCGGGTGATCGCGGCCACGTCGCTGGTGATGCCGGTGATGTTCGAGCCGGCCGAGAGGGTACAGACTGTCAGGTCGGACGAGCCAACGCTCAGCGCTTTGCGAAGTTCCGTGAGGTCCGGTCCACCCGCCGGGCATTCGGCGATCTCAACGATCTCAGCGCCGCTTTCGCGCCAGGGCAGGATGTTGGAGTGGTGCTCGTAGGGGCCGATGATGACGCGGACGGTTTGGCCGGCAGCAACCGCGTCGCTAACGCCGACGAGCTTGACCAGACGGTTGATGCCGGAGGTCGCACCGGAGCCAGTGAAGATCACGGCATGGTCGGCCGTGGCGCCGCAGAATTCCCCGATCAGCGCCCGCGCTTCCCGCCGCATCCGGGTCATGAAGCCCCCGCAATAGGAGGCTTCGGTGTGGCTGTTGGCGTAGTAAGGCAGGACCTCTTCGAGCACGAAATCTTCGATCACGCGCAGCGCGCGGCCGGAGGCGACGTAGTCGGCATAGACCAGTGCCTTCGTGCCGTAGGGACCGGCGATCCGCGCCTTCGCTCCGACCAGGTCGTCGCGTAGCTCGGCGACGAGACCCGGCCGGTTCAGGGACTGGCGGAACCGGGCGAGCGGCGAGAGCGCCTCGCAGGGTTGGTGGACGGCGGGCACGATCATCGCGCTTACTCCTCGGAGCGGACATTGACAGCAATTGTAATCCCGTCCAGGGTCGAAAACCTCACCTATCTTCTGCGGTTTCATCGAGGAATTGTGTCAAATGATCGAATCGTCGCTCAAAATCGATGCTTTCGATCTGAACATTCTTACCGCATTGCAAAAAGATTCGTCGCTGTCGCAGCGGGATCTGGCCGAAAAGGTCGGCCTGTCGCAAAACGCCTGCTGGCGGCGCCTCCAGCGCCTGCAGGCAATCGGTGTGATCCGGGGCTCGCATGCAGACATCGATCTCGACGCTTTGGGGCTGGATCTCACCGTGTTCGTGATGATCCGCACCCGCCATCACTCCAAGGAATGGAGCGACGGTTTTCGGCAGCATGTCGAGCGGTTGCCGGAGGTGATCGATTTCTATCGCATCGGCGGGGATTGGGATTATCTGATCAAGGTGGTGACCCGCGGCATGCGCGGCTATGACACCTTCTACCAGAAGCTCATCACCAATTTCGACCTCGCCACGGTCACCGGCTTCTTCTCGATGGAGGCGATCATCAACGGTCGCCCCGTGGATCTGAGCCGGTTGAGGTGAGGCGCCGTCTCCCGGCACCTCATCATTCTGTCGTTACATGACGCCGAAGCGTTCGAAGGCCTCGACGGTGCTCATGCCGGCCTCGATCGCCAGCCGCACCTTGTTTTCAGTCTCGGCCTTTTCCAGCGCCAGCGCGATCGCCTCGCGCTCCGCCTCCTTCGGGATGACGAGCACGCCGTCGCGGTCGCCGAAGAGGATGTCGCCCGGCCGGATGCGGATGCCGCCGATCTCGATCGGGATGCCGTAGTCGACGACCTTGCCGCGTGGGCCCTGGTCCTGGGCGTAGGAGCCGTAGCAGAAGGTCGGGAAATCGAGCGCGAGAATGCCGGCGCTGTCGCGGCAATAGCCGTCGCAGATCGCACCGGCCGCCTTGAGTTTCATTGCTCGCGTCGACATCAGTTCGCCCCAGACCGCATAGCGCGGCGACGAGCCGGAACAGACGTAGATCTCGTTTTCCTTCAGGCTATCGAGTGCATGGAACATCAGGCCGAAAGGCTTGGCGCTGAATTCCGAATGGCCGCCGGCCTCAGCGGTCGCGAAAAAATCCGCCTCCAGCACGGGCATCGCGCGGCCCACAGCGACCATGTCGTCGCGCAGCGCCTTGATCTGCGGCGGCAGGAACTGGTGCTGCAGGCCCATCGTGTCGAGAATGTCGCCGACCACGGCCGTGAACAGCCGGCTGCGCATGGCGGTAAAGAGTTCGGTATCGTCTTCAAAATGTTTCATGTCTTCCCTCAATCCTTGTGCGCCATGGCCGTTGCAATGCCCTGCATGACGCCTCTGATTTCTGCGAGACCCTTCAAGCGCCCGATCAGCGAATAGCCGGGGTTGATCCGCTCCTTGCCGATATCGTCCGCGAGCAGATGGCCGTGATCGGGCCGAAGCGGGATCTGCCAGTCGGTGCGACCCTCGCGGACGCGGCGCTCCTGCTCCTGCATCAATGCCAATATCACCGCGGGCATGTCGCTCGATCCGCCAAGATGGTCGGCCTCGTAGAAGGATCCGTCTTCTTCGCGCTGGACGTTGCGCAGATGGGCGAAATGGATGCGCGGGCCGAATTCGCGCACCATGGCCGGCAAATCGTTGTCGGCGCGTGTGCCGTAAGAGCCGGTGCAGAAGGTGATGCCGTTGGCCGGACTGTCGACGGCAGCGAGAATGCGCCGGACGTCGGCCGGCGTCGAAACGATCCGCGGCAGGCCATAGAGAGAGAAGGCTGGGTCATCCGGATGGACGCAGAGCCGGATACCGACTTCTTCTGCGACCGGCACGATCTCCCTGAGGAAGCGCGCGAGGTTCTCATGCAAGATGTCGGCGGTGACGCCATTATATTCCGAGAGGGCTGCGAGGAAGCTCGCCCGGTTGAACTGGCGCTCGGTGGCCGGAAGACCGGCGATCAGATTGCGTTCGATCCGGTCGATTTTCGCCTGGTCCATCTCGTCGAAACGCTGGCGGGCGGCGGCGATCTGCTGCGTTGAGTAGCTGTCCTCCACATGCGGACGCTGCAGGACGAAGAGGTCGTAAGCGGCAAAATCGACAGCATCGAAGCGCAGCGCAAAGCCGCCATTGGCCAAAGGCTGCATCAGTTCCGTGCGCGTCCAGTCGACCACCGGCATGAAGTTGTAGCAGACGATGCTGATGCCCGAACGTGCCAGGGCGCGAAGCGTATCCTTGTACCAGCCGATATAGCGATCGCTATCTGGCGTCGCGAGCTTGATCGAATTGTGCACCGGAATGCTCTCGACGACGCTCCAGCGCAGGCCGGCCGCCTCGATCAGCGCCTTCTGCTTAAGGATAGCCTCATCGGACCACGGCGAGCCGTCGTAAATGTGATGCAGCGCCGAGACGATCCCTGTGGCGCCCGCCTGCCGGATGTGGCTGAGCGGCACCGGATCGTTGGGCCCGTACCAGCGAAAGCACTCTTCCATCAGTCTCATGCAGAACTCCTACCCGCTTCCGTGGCTATTGTTGGACCACGCCCGGCAATAATGTCCCATTGGTCCAACAATTCAAGTCTGAAAGCGGAGATTTCGCGTGAAAATCACCGATTAAGCTGAGGCCTTCAAATTTTCGCTTGACGGAAACTGCAATCTGGACCAACAAATAAGGCATCGCAGGGAGGAGAGCCGGTGAGCAGTTCGGTAAGGGAAGAGGTGTTGTCGGGCGTCGAGGCCGTGGAGCCGGGCAAGACCTCGGCCGTCGATCGGCTGGTCGAGCAGATCCGCGACATGATTTCTGAGCGTGGCCTTGGTGTCGGTGACGCGTTGCCGACCGAGCGTGATCTCGGCGAACAGTTCCAGGCCGGCCGCAACACCGTGCGCGAGGCGCTGCAGGTGCTGCGCGCCTATGGCATGGTCGAGACCCGGCCGAAGGTGGGCGCCGTGATCAGCGGTGGCCACGGCGAGGCGATCCGCCGGCTCTTTGCCTTTCACAACGGTATCTCACCGGACTCGTTTCATGACCTGCAGGGCTTCCGCCGCATCATCGAGACCGGTGTCGGCGAACACATCATCCTGACGGCCAGCGACGCCGATTTCGACCGGCTCGATGCGATCAATTCCAGGATCCTTGAGGCCGAGAGCGTCGAGGCAGCCGCACAGTGCGACTATGAGTTCCATTCGGCGATCGTCGAACTCTCGGGCAACCGCACGACGCTTGCCGCCTATCACATGCTGCGTTCGGTGATCGAGGAGGTCATGCGGCTCGGCAAGGCCGAACGTCCGGTGCACGCGGCGACCTTCGAGGCGCATGCCGAGATCATCCGGGCGCTGAGGGCGCGCGACCGCATCGCCTATGTCTACCTGATGAGCCGTCATCTGGAGTTCGGCATCCGCTTCGTCGATGCCGTGCCGGGCAGCTCGCAGCCACGATAAACATTTGGAGATTGGGTCCGAACCGCGCTTCACGCGGTGCGGGCAGCCATTTGCCGGATTTTCGCCCGTTGGTCCGGCGGCACGAACAGGGCACTTGGGAGGAGAACCAATATGAGCAACATGAAACGTCTGGCGCTTGCCGCACTTCTTGCCACCGTCAGCTTTGCGCCGGGCGCAGCCTTTGCTGGCGGCAAGGCGATCGCTGGCATCGTCTTCCAGCAGGACCAGTATTTCCGCGGCATCCAGATCGGCATGGAGAAGGCTGCGGAAGCCGCCGGCGACGAGCTTCTCGCCGGCAACAGCGACAGCAAGCTGGAGAAGGAAGCGCAGCTCATCGACACCTACATCGCTCGCGGCGTGAACTCGATCGTCGTGGCGCCGCTTTCGGCCGATGCCTCGGTGCCGGCGCTGAAGAAGGCGCGTGATGCTGGCATCACGGTCGTCACCTACGGCACTTCGGCCAATGGCGACGTCGCCCAGGCGACGGTGACGAGCTCGGACCGCGATATCGGCATCGGCACAGGCAACGCCGCAACCGACTTCCTGAAGACCCTCGGCAATGGTGGCAAGGTCAAGATCGGCACGCTCGCCTTCAAGGCACTGCTGCCTGAACAGTCGAACGCCCGCGTCGACGGGTTCTTAAGCGTCGTCAAGGACCAGGTCGATATCGTCGCCCAGCAGGATGCCTGGCTTGCCGAAAAGGCGCTCGCGGTCGCAAGCGACATGCTGACGGCCAATCCCGATATCCAGGTGATCTACGCTGCCAACGAGGGCGGCACGATCGGTGCGGTCCAGGCCGTGAAAAAGGCAGGCCTCGAAGGCAAGGTCTTCGTCTTCGGCACCGACGGTTCCGAGCAGCTCGCCAACATGTTGCTGAATTCCGACAACGTACTGCAGGCAACGACGGCGCAGCAGCCGCTCGAGGTCGGCAAGCAGGCGATCGAAGCGGCACAGAACCTGCTCGACGGCAAGAAGATCGAGACCAAGGTCAACGTGCCGGTGCTGCCTCTGACGCGCGCCGATACGCAGGCGGTCGCGGCCTACAAGGAAGGCCTGAAGGCGCTGAAGTGATTGGGTTTTGACGTCAGCCGAGCGGCGGGACATCGCGCCCGCCACTCCCTCGTCTTGCACAGCAGGAAATCCGCATGAGCTATCCGCAACCGAGTTCAGCCGCGTTGCAAGGGGTGCAGGGACGGCTGGACTTTCGGGCCGTGACCAAGCGTTACGGTCCGACTGTCGCCCTCTCCGAATTCACCCACAGCTTCGCCCCCGGCCAGGTGCATGCCCTGATGGGCAAGAACGGCTCGGGCAAATCAACGCTCGTCAAGCTGCTTGCCGGCGTCACCGAGCCGACATCGGGCACGATCAGTGTCAATGGCGAGGATCGCCATTTCACCTCGCCGCATGATGCCTTTGCCGCCGGCATCGTCACCGTGCACCAGGAGCTCTCGCTGGTGCCGGAGCTTTCTGTCGGCGAGAACATCTTTCTCGGCCGGCTGCCGCATCGGCGTCGCGCCGGTTTCAGCGTCGTCGACTGGGCGGGCCTGCACAAGCGCGCCGGCGAATTGCTTGCCGACATGGGGCTTGCGATCGATTCCCGCCAGCCGGTTTCGGCGCTGAGCGTCGGCCAGCAGCAGGTGGTGGAAATCGTCAAGGCGATGTCCTTCAACCCGTCGATCCTGCTCTTGGACGAACCGACCTCGGCGCTGGCGTCGCGCGAGGTCAAGCAGCTCTTCGCACTGATCGAACGGCTGCGCGCCCGCGGCGTGACGATGATCTACATCACCCATCGGATGAGCGAGCTTTTCGAGATTGCCGATACCTGCACGGTGATCCGCGACGGCCATTACATCGGCGCGGTCGAGATGAAGGCGACGACGCCTTCGGCGATCGTCGGCATGATGTTCGGCGATGCCGCCCGCGCAACGCGGCCGCCGCGGCGCACGCTCGATCGCACCCGGCCGGTGCTCGAGGTGCGGGATCTCAGCCGCTCCGGGCATTTTCAGAATGTTTCTTTCGATCTCTATCCGGGCGAAATCCTCGGAATCGCCGGCCTGCTCGGCGCCGGGCGCACCGAACTGATGAGGGCGATCTTCGGCGCCGACCGGATCGACAGCGGTTCAGTGACGTTCAACAGTCGCGATATGACCGGTGCCAGCCCACGCGACATGCGCAAGGCGGGACTCGGCTACACGCCGGAAAATCGCAAGGAGGTCGGCCTCGTGCAGTCGCTTTCGACCGCCGACAATCTCTGCATGGCGAGCCTCGGCCCGATCTCCAACAGAGGCTTCATTTCGCGCCGCCGCGAACAGCCGCACGTGCGCCGCCAGATCGCCGATCTGCACATCAAGTGCGGCGATCCGGAACTGCCCGTGTCGTCGCTGTCGGGCGGCAACCAGCAGAAGGTGGTGATCGGCAAATGGTTGAACCGGCAGCCGTCGGTGATGTTCTTCGATGAGCCGAGCCGCGGCGTCGACGTCCAGGCCAAGCGCCAGATCTTCGACATCATCTGGCAACAGGCCGCCGATGGCCTTGCCAGCCTCTTTGTCTCGACCGAGCTCGAGGAGGTGCTGGAAGTCGCCGACCGCATCCTCGTCATGCATCACGGCGCCGTCGTCGCCGAAGTGGATCCGACGAAAACCGACCTGACCGAACTCTACGGCCTGTGCATGGAAGGGGCCAAGCAATGACACTCGTGAGCCAGACCACGGAAACAGGCGGACAGAACACGCCGCTCAAGTTTCTGAAAACCTACCCGATGGAGATCATTCTCGCCGCATTGGTGATTTTCCTGATCTTCGTCGCACCGGGCTTCGCCTCCACCAGCAATGTCTTGAACGTGCTGCGTACCGTCTCGATGCTCGGCATCATCGCCTTCGGCATGACGGCGGTTATCATCAGCGGGGAGATCGATCTCTCGGTCGGCGCCGGTGCCGCGCTCGCCGGCTGCATCGTTGCCTGGTTCGCCGACCGTTTCACCGACACGTTCGGTGACTGGGGCGCGGTCACCGTCGGTTTTGCGGTGGCACTTCTGCTCGGCTTCTCGCTCGGCTATCTCACCGGCCGTTTCCGGCAGTGGTTCAACGTGCCGACCTTCATCACCACCCTGGCGCTTTTCGCGGCACTCCGCGGTGTCGCCAATTTGATCACCGGCGGCTTCCCGATGTCGTCCTTCCCGCTCGGTTTCGATTTCCTCGGCGGCGGTTATCTCTTCGGCATTCCGTTCCCGGTCTATATCTTTGCGCTGACCTTCGCGGCGATGCACTTCCTGATGAAGTACACAAGCTTCGGCCGTGAGGTTTACGCGGTCGGCGGCAACATGGAGGCGGCACGTCTCTCCGGCATCGACATCTGGAAGGTGAAGGCGCTGACATTGGGCCTGACCGGCGCGCTAACCGCCGTCTCCGGCACGCTGATCGCCTCGCAGATCGGGGCCGGCACCGGGACGACGGCGACCGGCATGGAACTCGACGTGATCGCGGCCGTCATCATCGGCGGTACCTCGCTCTTTGGCGGCAAGGGCCGGATCTGGGGCACGCTGATCGGGGTGCTCTTCCTTGGATGCATCTCCAACGGCATGACGCTGATGAATGTCAGCGAATATTGGCAATACGTCGTGCGCGGCGGGATCATCCTCGGCGCCGTGCTCCTGAACCAGGTTCTGGAACGGGTGCGCTGAGACCGGCGCGGGGTGTCCGCATCCCGCTCCCCCTTATGACCAACGATCACGCTTATGATCTCGGGTCGACGCCGGCCCGGATCATCGCGATCCATCGCGGAGACAATCATGACTGAATTCAAGGGAAAGATCGCGCTGGTCACCGGCACGTCCGGGATCGGGCTTGCCTCGGCGATCCGGCTCGCCTCGTCAGGCGCGACCGTGCTTGCTTGTGGCAACGACGTCGCCACCAACGAAATCTTCGACCGCATAGCCAAAGAGCGCGACTTGCCGATGTCGACCCGACTGACGGACGTTGCCGTGGAAGCAGAGGTCGAGGCGGCCGTGCGCGAGGCGGTGCTGCGCCACGGCGGCCTCGACATCATCGTCAATGCCGCCGCCGTTCACCCCTATGGCACCGTGCTCGACACCAGCGCCGAGACCTTTGCGCGCTGCCTGTCGGTCAATGTCGGCTCGATTTATCTCACCGGCCGCTTCGGCATTCCGGAAATGATGAAGCGCGGCGGCGGCGCGATCGTCAACATCTCCTCGGTGCAGGGTCATGCCTGCCAGCAGAACGTCGCCGCCTATGTCGCTTCCAAGGGCGCGATCCATGCGCTGACCCGCGCCATGGCGCTCGATCATGCGGCGGCGAAGGTCCGGGTCAATTCGGTCAGCCCAGGCTCGGTGCGCACGCCGCTGCTATCGCTTGCAGCCCGCACCTATGGGGGCGAGGGCGTCAGCGAGGCGGAAGCCTTTGCCCGCTTCGGCGCGGCACACCCGATCGGCCGCATCGGCGAGCCGGAGGAGGTGGCCGAGCTGGTCGCTTATCTCGCCTCGGATCGCGCCGCCTTCGTCACCGGCTCGGACTTCCGCATCGACGGCGGCCTCACCGCCGGCATCGGCGTCAAATAATCGGATAGGAAACGACAAGATGAAAATCGGCCTTGGGCTCTACCGGGAGCAACTCACCCCGGATAACTTTCAGTTTGCCTTGCAGGCGGGCGCGACCCACGTCGTCGCGCATCTCACCAACTATTTCGCCGGCAAGGATCCGAAGATCGACAGTGGCGACCAGGGCGGCTGGGGTGATTGCTCCGGTGACCGGCTCTGGACTTACGAAGAGCTGTCGGCGCTGGTGAAGGACGTGCGGGCCGGTGGGCTGGAAGTGGCGGCGATCGAGAACTTCTCGCCGCGCTTCTGGCATGACGTGTTGCTCGACGGGCCAGAGCGGGCGCAGCAGATCGAGGGGCTGAAGCAGCTCATTCGCGACGCCGGTCGCGCCGGCATTCCCTGCATCGGCTACAATTTCTCGCTTGCCGGCGTCTATGGCTGGACCCGCGGCCCCTACGCCCGCGGCGGTGCGGAATCCGTCGGCTTCGGCGTCGAAAACAGCATCGCGCCAAGCCCGGATGCGCCGATTCCAGACGGCATGGTCTGGAACATGCGCTATCGTCGTGGCGTCGCCGGCGCTGCCTCCGTTTCCGTCAGCTCGGCGGAGCTCTGGGACCGCCTCAGCCACTTCCTGAAGGAGGTCGTGCCGGTCGCCGAGGAGGCGGGCGTGGTGCTCGGCGCTCACCCGGACGATCCGCCAGCCGAGGAACTGCGTGGCACCGCGCGGCTCGTCAACCGTCCGGAGAAGTACGACCGGCTGATGGCGATCGTCGACTCGCCCTCGAACGGGCTCGAACTCTGCCTCGGCTCGCTGCAGGAAATGCCGGGAGGGGATATCTACGAGCACGTTCGTCGTTTCGCCCGCTCCGGCCGCATCGGCTACATCCACTTCCGCAACGTACGCGGAAAGATGCCGCGTTATGTCGAGACCTTCGTCGACGAGGGCGATATCGACATGGCCGAAATCATCCGCATCCTGCGCGACGAAAACTACCAGGGTGTGATGATCCCCGACCATACGCCGGCCATGACCTGCGGCGCCTCCTGGCATGCGGGCAAGGCCTTTGCGCTCGGCTACATGAAGGCGCTTGTGCAGAATGCCGAGGCGCTCGGCCCCGCGCGTTCGATCCCGACAAGCATCGCAGCGGAATAGGAGGCGGAGATGGCCCGTGAGCTCGTCTGTGTCGCGCCCGTCGGCGACCGCTGCGGCGAGGGCGCCGTCTGGTCGGCGGAAGAGGCGGCGCTCTACTGGACCGACATCAACCGCTTTCTGATCCACCGCTATGACGAGGCGGCGTGCGCGGTCAGGACGTGGCTCTTCGACGAGCCGGTGGTGGCGATCTCGCTGACCCGTGAAGATGGGCGTCTGCTCATCGCTCTCGGCTCGAAGCTCATATGGTGGTGGCCCGAAACCGACCGGCGGCAGGATCACGGCTTCGTCCTGCCCGGTTCACCGCGTGTTCGGCTGAATGACGGTCGCGCCGATCCCCTCGGAAACTTCTGGGTCGGCTCGATGAAGAACAACGTGCTTCCGGATGGCCAGCTTGGCGACGTTGCCCCGGGCGAGGGCATCCTCTACCGGATCGCACCCGATGGCACCGTCACCGAATGGCGGCATGGCCTCGGCATTTCCAACACGCTCTGCTGGAGCCCGGATCGAAGCACCTTCTACTTCGGCGATACGCTGGCAAACGAGATTTACGCCTTCGACTATCATGCCGTGGACGGCTCGATTTCCGGCGAACGACCCTTCTTCACCGGTTTCGATCGCGGCGCGCCCGACGGCTCGGCGATCGACAGCGAGGGGTTCCTCTGGAACTGCCGTTATGGCGGTGGCTGCATCGCCCGTGTTGCGCCGGATGGCAGCCTTGCCGAGACGATCGATATGCCGATCACCAACATCACCACCTGCACTTTCGGTGGCGCCGACCTGAAGACGCTTTACATCACCACGGCCGGTGCGGGGCCAGCCGAGCGTCTCGCCGGCAGCCTCTATGCCATGCGCGTCACGGTCGCCGGCATGCCGGAAAACCGGTTCGGGGCGGCTACAAAGTGAGCGCGGAGACCACACGGCGCGCGCTCGCCTGGGCGCATGGCTGCCTCTCGGTGCAGTCGCTCGGCGGCATGCTCGGCCCGGTGCTGTTCCTGCTTCCGGACGGGCGGCAAGTCAGCCCCTTGCAAGTTGCGCCTTGGGGCAACGATCCCGAGCGCGAGACGCTGCCGGAAATCCTGAAGGAATTGCGTGGCGAGTGGCCGTGTGTGCCTTTCGGCAGCGACGCCAGCCGCACGCTTCCTGCAGGCTGGTCCGTAGACGGTGAGAGTTTCGACGGCGCCGGCGTGCCGCATGGCCATAGCTCCAATGTCCATTGGGCGTGGGGTGCCTGCGACGACCGCCAGATAGCGATGGAATGCCATTATCCGGAGAACCATCCGATCCGACTGTTGCGGCGGCAGATCGTGCCGGATCCAAATGCGCCCTCCATCGACATCACCCTGGAAATCGAGGCCCGGCGTCCGTGCCGCCTGCCGATCGGCCTGCATCCGACGTTCCGACTGCCGAGCCGTCCCGGTTCGGTCACGATCGAACCCGGCGCCCATGATCGCGTCTGGAGTTTTCCCGGCGATGTCGAACCGGGCGCGGCTCTGTTCTCGCCCGATCGGCAATGGTTATCGCTCGGCAAGGTCGAGACGCGCAAAGGTGTCATGCTCGATGCGTCGCAGGTGCCGCTTGTCGAGGAGACCGAGGACCTGCTGCAGCTCTCGGGCATCGACGGCAGCCTCGCGCTCCACTATCGCGACGAGGGTTTTCGCGCGCGGCTCACTTGGCAGAACGAGCATTTCCCAAGCTTGCTGCTCTGGTACAGCAACCGCGGTCGCAAGGCCTACCCCTGGAATGGGCGGCACGTGGCGCTCGGCGTCGAGCCGATCGCATCCGCCTTCGATCTCGGACCGGCTGTCTCCACGGGCGACAGCCCCATCGCGGGATCCGGCGTTGCAACGGCGATTGCCTTCGAACCCGATCAGACCTTCACCACCCGCTATCGGCTTTCCGTCGAAGCCGCTCCGATCGGCTGAATGGTCGCTCGCTGAGACATATCCAACTGAAAGGCCAAGAGAATGAAATTGTTGCGTCTCACCGTCGACGGCTCTGCCGTGCCCTGCATCCTCGATGGCGAGGGCAAGGCGCGGGACGTGTCTTCGCTCGTCCAGGACTTCACGGCGGAGACTTTGCCTGGTGTCTTGGCAGTGCTCTCCGGCGCCGATTTCGCGGCGCTCCCTGTGATGCCGGTGGTCGATGCGGACATCCTGCCGCCGGTCGCAAGGCCCGGTACAATCTGGTGCGTCGGCCTCAACTACTCCGACCATGCGGAAGAGGCGGGACTGCCAGTGCCGTCCGAACCGATCCTCTTCAACAAGGCGGCCGGCACCTATTGCGGCCCGAACGCACCGCTTCTCCACACCGAGAAAATGTCGAAGCTGGACTGGGAGGTCGAGCTCGGCATCGTCATCGGCAAGCAGGCGCTCAACGTATCGCGCGCCGAGGCTATGGACCATGTCCTCGGCTACACGATCGTCGACGATGTCTCCGAACGTGCCTGGCAGATGGAGCGTGGCGGGCAGTGGGTGAAGGGCAAGAGCTTCCCCAATTTCTGCCCGACGGGCCCCTGGCTTGTGACGAAAGACGAGGTTCCGGACCCGCAGGCCCTGTCGATGTGGCTCGACGTCAACGGCGAGCGCATGCAGGCGGGTACGACCGCGCGCATGATCTTCGACGTCGCGACCATCGTCTCCTACATGAGCGAGTTCTGCGTGCTGGAGCCCGGCGATCTCATCTGCACCGGCACGCCCCCCGGCGTCGGCATGGGCAAGAAGCCGCCGCGCTATCTTGGGCCCGGTGACGTGGTCGAACTCGGTATCGATGGACTCGGCCGCCAGCGTCAGGTCGTTCAATCCCTCTAGACATGCAGAAGGGTCTCGCCATGAAGGAAAAGACGGGACGTTTGACCGGGCGCATTGCCGTGGTCACGGCTGCCGGCCAAGGCATCGGCCGCGCGGTCGCCGAACGACTGATGGCTGAAGGCGCCGAGGTCCACGCCAGCGACATCAATGCCGAGCTGCTCACCACCCTCGAAGGGGCTACAACGACGCGGCTCGATGCGACGGATCATGTGGCGGTCGGTGCCTATTTCGACGCCTTCGCCCGGGTCGATATCCTCGTGCACGCGGTCGGTTACGTGCATCAGGGCACGATCGAGGAATGCTCGCCCGCCGATTGGCGGCGCTCGGTGAACATTACGCTCGACAGCGCCTACAACGTCATTGCCGGCGCAATCTCGAAGATGAAGGCCAATGGCGGCAGCATCATCACCATCGGATCGGTTGCCTCCTCGATCAAGGGTTTCCCGCGGCGTGCCGCCTATGGCGCCGCCAAGGGTGGCGTCATAGGCCTGACCAAGGCGGTGGCAGCTGACTACGTTTCTCAGGGCATTCGCTGCAATTCGGTCTGCCCCGGCACCGTCGCGTCACCCTCCCTGGAAGAGCGCATCGGCGAACTTGGCGAAAAGCTTGGAAGCCGGGATGAGGCCTACCGATCCTTCATCAGCCGCCAGCCGGCCGGCCGGTTCGGCACGGTCGAAGAAGTCGCCGCCATCTGCGCCTTCCTCGCCTCCGACGAGGCGGCCTTCATTACCGGCCAGGCAATCAACATAGACGGCGGCATCACGATCTGAGACGCCGCATTCTCGCAGGGCCGTGAAATGCAAAACACCTCCGGATGCGCTCCGGAGGTGTTGGTTTTCGTAGGCCTGTTGGCGTCAGCGTGACGCCGTTCAGGATGGGTTGTCGCTTACGCCGACAGCGCCTTGAACTCGGCAAGGATGGCGTCGCCCATCTCGGTGGTGCCGACCTTCTTCGCCCCTTCGGCCATGATGTCGCCGGTGCGGATGCCCTGGTCGAGCACGGTGGCGATCGCCTTCTCCAGATTGTCGGCTTCCGTCACCAGGTTGAAGGAATAGCGCAGGCACATGGCGAAGGAGGCGATCATCGCGATCGGGTTGGCGATGCCCTGGCCGGCAATGTCGGGTGCCGAGCCATGCACCGGCTCATAGAGCGCCTTGCGCTTGCCGCTGACCGCATCCGGTGCGCCGAGCGAGGCCGACGGCAGCATGCCGAGCGAACCGGTGAGCATCGCCGCCACGTCCGACAGCATGTCGCCGAACAGGTTGTCGGTGACGATGACGTCGAACTGCTTGGGCTGGCGCACCAGCTGCATGCCGCCGGCGTCCGCCAGCATGTGCTCGAGCTGGACGTCGGAGTATTTCGCCTTGTGCGTCTCGGTCACCACCTGGTTCCACAACACGCCCGACTTCATGACGTTGCGCTTTTCCATCGAGCAGACGCGGTTGTTGCGGGTGCGGGCCAGCTCGAAGGCGACGCCGGCGATGCGCTCGATCTCGTAGGTGTCATAGACCTGGGTGTCGATGCCACGCTTCTGGCCGTTGCCGAGATCGACGATCTCCTTCGGTTCGCCGAAATAGACGCCACCGGTCAATTCGCGCACGATCAGGATGTCGAGGCCTTCGACCAGTTCGGGCTTCAGCGACGAGGCGGCGGAAAGCGCCGGATAGCAGATCGCCGGGCGCAGGTTGGCGAAGAGCTCGAGATCCTTGCGCAGGCGCAGCAGACCGGCTTCCGGGCGAACCTCGTAGGGCACCGCATCCCACTTCGGACCGCCGACGGCGCCGAACAACACCGCATCGGCGGCAAGCGCCTTTGCCATGTCCTCTTCCGAGATCGCCTGACCGTGAGCGTCATAGGCCGAACCGCCGACCAGGCCCTCGTCCGTCACGAAGCCGGCACCAAGCTCGGCATTCATGTAGGCGATGATTTTGCGGACTTCCGCCATGGCTTCCGGGCCGATGCCGTCGCCGGGGAGGATGAAAAGTTTGCGGGCCATTGTCGGCACTCCTGTGGTTTTCAGTCGGTGTAAAGCGGCACGGCCGCGTTGATAATGATGCGGGCTAGACCGCTGCCTTCGCGCCTTCGATCTGTCCGATGCGCTCTCGCAGCGTGTTGGCGACAGCCTGCGAAGCCGGAGCGAGGGCGATTTCAAGATTGGCGTTGCCGCCGTCTACCTCGATCGCGAGTTTCGAGACGCTGACGCCGAGCCGGCGAACGATGTCGAGCAGGCGGGAAACGATGTTTTCGAGATCGCCGCTTTCGATGGTGTAACGCATGGTGTTGCTCATCATGCGACCTTTGGCCATGGGCGCTGCTGAGGGCGCATTGTCTCGAAGGCACGCGCGAGGCGCAGCACGCCGATGTCGTCGAACTGCTGGCCGATGATCTGCAGGCCGATCGGCAGGCCGCCCGAGGTGTAGCCGCAGTTGAGCGAGATTGCCGGCTGGCCGCCCATGTTGACGGCGACTGTGAAGGCGATGTGTTCGAACGGCTTCTGCGGGTCGTTGACCGGCGAGGCCCATTCGGCCGGATAGGAGGCCGTCGGGGCCGTCGGCGACAGGGTGAAATCATAGCCGGAAAGTGCCGCATGCAGCGCGTTGCGCATGGCGTCGATCTGGGCGAAGCCGGTATAGACCTCGCGGCCGGAGAAATTCTCGGCCGTTTTGATCCAGTCGAAGATATAGGGCAGGATCTGCGCCTGTTTTTCCGGCGAGAGGCGCGACACGTCTTCCCAGCCGCGCGCCCGCCAGAAGCGGTCGAGACCGTCGATCATTTCGCGCGTCAGGAAGGGGCCGATCGGCTCGATGATCGCGCCGGCATCGGCAAAGAGCTGTGCCGCCTTCTTGACCGCCTGTTCCGTTTCTTGCGTGACCGACTGGCCGAAGCCGGCGTCGAGCCAGAGGCCGATCTTCAGACCCTTCAGATCACGATCAAGATCGAGCCAGGGAATGTCGGCATAGGGCAGGGACATGGTGTCCCGGGCGTCCGGCTGCGACAGCACCGACATGTAGAGTGCCGTGTCGGCGACCGTCCGGGTCATCGGGCCGGCAACGCGGCCGATAAAGGGCGGGTTGATCGGCACGCGGCCGGCCGAAGGCTTGAGCCCGACAATGCCGCACCAGCCGGCCGGCAGCCGGACCGAGCCGCCTATATCCGTACCGATGTGCAACGGTCCGTAGCCGGCTGCAGCGGCAGCACCGGCACCAGCGCTTGAACCGCCGGGATTGGCCGAAAGGTCCCACGGATTGCGGGCAAGCTTGTGGAAGCTGGAAAGGCCGGAAGACAGCATGCCGTAGTCCGGCATGGTGGTCTTGGCGAGAAGGATCCCGCCCGCCTCGCGGGTGCGGGCTGCCGGCGGCGCGTCGGCGGTTGCAGGCGTCAGCGACACGGCAGCACAGCCGAGCGGCACGGCGGTGCCCTTGGTTGCGATGTTTTCCTTGATCGTCACCGGCACGCCGTCGATTGCGCCCAGAGGTTCACCCTTTGCCCAGCGCTCTTCCGATGCCTTGGCGGCCTTGCGCGCCTCGGCCGGGTCATAGGCCCAAAGCGCGTTCAGCTTTGGCTCGGAAGCGTCGATGCGGGCAATCACCGCTTCGGTGACCTCGACGGGGGAAAGCTTCTTCGAGCGGTAGGCGTCGACGAGATCGACGGCGGAGAGATCGGCGAGTTCGGACATGGGGCACTTCCTAGGCAAAATGGCAGCGGGCGGACCAGGCCGGCGTCACCGGCTTGGCCTCAGGCGTTCGGGTCAGACAGATCTCCTGCCTGCGGGGACAGACGGCAGCATAGGCGCAGCCGGCTGCGGTCGTTGCGGTATGGACGGGCGTTTGCGGCGGCCCAGCGGAACGCACCCGCTTGCGCCGTCCGGAAAACGGTTTCGGCACGGCAGCGACCAGCGCCTGAGTATAGGGATGGCGCGGGTTGTCGAAGACCTCGGCCGTCGGTCCTTCCTCGACGATGCGGCCGAGATGCATGACGGCAACCCGGTCGGTGATGGCGCGCACGACGCCGAGATCGTGGCTGATGAACAGATAGGAAAGGCCGAGCCTTTCCTGCAGGTCCATCATCAGGTTCAAAACCTGCGCCTGGATCGAGACGTCGAGTGCAGACACTGGCTCGTCAGCGACGATCAGGGCCGGCCGGGTGATCAGCGCGCGGGCGATGGCGATGCGCTGGCGCTGGCCGCCGGAGAATTCGTGCGGATACTTGTCGGCCGACGCCAAGGGTAGGCCGACGGCTTCCAGCACCTCGGCGATGCGCCGGTTGCGCTCCGTGGTGCCCGTTCCACGCTCCAGCGAAACGATCGGCTCGGAGATGATCGTCCGAACCGTGTGGCGCGGATCGAGCGAGCCGTAGGGATCCTGGAAGATCGCCTGAAACCCCTTGCGCGCCTCTCGCAGTCCGGCGCGATCGAGCGCGTAGATGTCCTTGCCGGCTATCGATACCTGGCCCGATTGCGGCCGCTCCAGCCCCATCACGGCGCGGGCCAGGGTCGACTTGCCGGAGCCGCTTTCGCCGACGATGCCGAGGCTCTGGCCGGCGGCGAGTTCGACGCTGACACCATGGAGCACGCGCAGGCGGCTCTGCTTCGAGAAGATCGACGGGCGTGGCAGGTCGTATTCGCGCACCAGATCGGTGGTTTTGAGGATCACCTCGCTCACGGGGCCACCATCCTTTCGCGCGGATGAAAGCAGGCGGCGCGATGCTCCACGTTTCCATCGGTATTGATCAGGTCGAGTGCCGGGATCGCCTGACGGCAGTCGGCCTCGGCGAAGGAACAGCGGTCCGCAAAGGAGCAGTGGGATGGACGGCCAAAGGGATCCGGAACGATACCGGGGATGGCATTCAGCCGCGGGCGCCCATCGCCTTGATGGCGGGAGCCAAGGGCCGCGCCATGCGGCGACGCGGCGAAAAGGCCGCGGGCATAGGGATGCGCCATGCGCGCAAAGACATCGTCCGTGCGCCCGGTTTCGATGATGCGGCCGGCATACATGACCGCGATGCGGTCGGTCATCTCGGAGACGACGCCGAGATCGTGGGTGATCAGCATCAGTGCTGTGCCGGTGTCTTCGATCAGCTCGTCGAGCAGATCGAGGATCTGCGCCTGCACCGTAACGTCGAGCGCCGTCGTGGGCTCGTCCGCAATCAGCAGATCCGGTTCGCAGGCGATCGCCATGGCGATCATCACGCGCTGGCGCTGGCCGCCGGAGAGCTGGTGCGGGTAGAGATCGAGGTCGAAGCGCGGCGCCGGCAGGCCGACGCGGTCGAGCAGCGCACGCGCTTTCTTCTCCGCATCGGCCTTCGTTTCGCCGAGATGCAGCCGCCGTCCCTCGGCGATCTGCGCGCCGATCGATTTGACCGGATTGAGCGCCGTCATCGGCTCCTGGAAGATCATCGCCATGCGCCGGCCGCGATAGCCGCAATAGTCGGCTTCGTCCAAGCCCGCGAGATTGCGGCCGTCGAAGGAAAGTTCGCCGCGCACCCGCATGCGCTGCGGAAGCAGGCCCATGACGGCAAGGGCTGTCATCGACTTGCCGCTGCCGGACTCACCGACGATCCCAAGCCGTTCGCCGCGGTTGAGTTCGAGATCGATGTCGCAGACGATATCGACCGTGCTTTTGCCCGCGGTGAGTTCGACCGACATGCCGGCCATGTGAAGCAAGGGTTTGGTCATCGTTGCCGCCTCACGCGCGGGTCGAGAATGTCGCGCAGGCCATCGCCGAGCAGGTTGAGGCCGAGCACGGCGAAGGTGATCGCCAGGCCCGGGAAGATCGCGAGCCAGGGCGCCTGATAGATGAAGGTCTGGGCGTCGTTCAGCATCTTGCCCCAGCTCGGCATCGGCGGCTGCGTGCCGAGGCCGACATAGGAAAGGCCGGCTTCGGCAACGATCGCCAAGGCGAACTGGATCGTCACCTGAACGAGCAGCACGTGGTTGATGTTGGGCAGGATGTGCAGAAACGTGATCGCGACGTCGCCGCGGCCAGCGCAGCGCGCGGCCTGCACATATTCGCGTTTCCAGAGGCCCATTGAGGCACCGCGGGTGACGCGGGCAAAGACCGGAATGTTGAAGATGCCGATCGCGATCATCGCGTTGGTAGCGCCCGGACCGAAGATCGCGGTGATGATGACGGCGGTCAGAAGCGCCGGGAAGGCGAAGGCGAGGTCGCTCATGCGCATGACGAGACCATCGACAAAGCCGCCGCGAGCAGCCGCCCAAGCGCCAAGCGGCACGCCGATGCCGGCACCGACGAGAACCGCGACGATCGAGACGCTGATCGAGTTGCGGGCGCCGACCATGATCATCGACAGGATGTCGCGGCCGAAGTTGTCGGTGCCGAACCAATGGGCAAGGCTCGGTCCCTGCAGCTTGTCGCGGAAGTTCATCGCCGTCGGCGAATAGGGCGTCCAGACATAGGAGACGAGCGCCATCGCCACGAGGATGACGGTGACGGTGGCCCCGATCGTCAGATTTCGGCTGCCGATAAGCTTGGAGATGAGGCTGGGTTGCGCGGCGGTTGCAGGAGCGGACATCAGTGGCCTCCCCTCGACAGGCGCGGATCCAGATAGCCGTAGACCAGATCGACGAGGAAATTGATGGTGATGACGGAGGCGGCAAGCAGGGTCACCAGCGTCTGCACCGTCACGAGATCGCGCTGCGCGATCGCCTGGAAGACGAGGCGGCCGATACCCGGCAGGTTGAAGACATTTTCGATGATGATCGTGCCGGCAAGCAGGAAGGAAAATTGCAGGCCGATAATGGTGACGACCGGAATGAGCGCATTGGGCACCGCATGCTTCCAGAGAGCGCCCGAACGGCTAAGCCCCTTGGCGCGCGCGGTGCGGATGAAATCCTCGCCGAGCGTCTCGATGACGGCCGAGCGCGTGACGCGTCCGAGAATGGCCGCAAGTGGCAGCCCGAGTGCGAGCGCCGGCAGGATGAGAGAATGCAGGCCGTTCCAGATGCCGCCTTCCCAGCCGGCAAAGCCGGAGGCCGGGAACCAGGCGAGCTTCAGCGCGAAGAGCAAGATGAAGAGAAGCGCCAGCCAGAAGTTTGGGATGGCGACGCCCACCTGGGCGATGCCCATGACGACGGTGTCGCCGGCCTTGCCGCGGTTGGCGGCGGCATAGACGCCGATGGCGATGGCGACGGCGACCGAGATTGCCATGGAGAGCAGCGCCAGCGGCAGCGTCACCAGGATGCGCGGGCCAAGCAGCTCCCGGATCGGCACCGAATAGGTGAGGCTCATGCCGAAATCGCCGACCACGAAGCCGCCGATCCAGTGGAGGTAGCGGATCCAGATCGGCTGATCGAGGCCGAGCTGCCGGTGCAGCGCCGCGATCGCATCTGCGTCGGCATTCATGCCGAGCATCAGCACGGCGGGGTCGCCGGGCAGCACCTGCATCAGCAGAAAGACGATGACTGAGGCGACCAGCGTCGTCAGCAAGAGCGACACGAGGCGACCGCCAATGAAGGAAATCACATCAACCTCCCGGAAAGAGCGAGCGTTGACCGGCGCCGGGTGCGTCAATCAACGGCAGATCTGCGTCCGCCCCAACGAGGGGCAGATGCTGGAGCGGGGTGCGGATTTCCGTCCGCATCCCGCTCAATGAAAGTCGATCAGTTTTCCCAATAGGTCTGGGTCTGGTCGTCGGCCGGCACCGGCATGTTCTTCCAGAGACCCTTCACCTTCTTGTTCCAGACGCCGATCTTCGGCAGCGCGTAGAGGAAGACGTTCGGTTCGTCCGCTGCGAGCTTGCGCTGGAGCTGGCCGATCAGGTCCATCTGCTCGGCCTCGGTCGCAGCCAGCGTGTAGGACTTGTAGAGCGCCTTGTATTCCGGGCTCTGGTAGTTGAAGTAGTACTTGTCGCGCGCATAGATATCGAGGTCGCGGGCTTCCGCATGGGCGATGATCGTTGCGTCGAAGTTCGAGTTCTTGAAGACCTGATCCAGCCATTGTGCGAACTCGATCGGAACGAGGTTCACCTTGATGCCGACTTCGCTGAGCATGGCCGCGATGATCTCGCCGCCGCGGCGGGCATAGGCCGGCGGCGGCAGCATGATGGTGATTTCGAGGTTCTGAACGCCCGCTTCTTGCAGCAGTTGCTGCGCCTTGCCGGGGTCATAGGGGTAGGTCTCGTTCAGATCGACATAACCGGGTTCGACCGGCGAATAATGCGAGCCGATGGTCGTGCCGAAGCCCGAGTAAGTGCCTTCGACCAGCGCCTTGCGGTCGATCGCATGGGCAAGCGCCTGCCGCACGCGCACGTCGTCGAAGGGCTTCTTCGCATTGTTGAGCGCAAGCACCACCTTGCCCGAGGTGCTGCCGACCTCGACCTGCAGGTTCGGGTCGCTCTGGAACTGGCTGACCAGTTCTGCGGCCTGGAACATCGGGAAGGCATCGACGTTGCCGGCAAGAACGGCGGCCGCTGCAGCCGACGGGTCACTGATGAACTTGAAGGTCACTTCGCTGAGCTTAGCCGGTTCGCCCCAATAGTCGGCGTTCTTTTCCAGCACCACCTTGTCGCCCTTCGCCCATTCCTTGAACTTGAACGGGCCGGTACCGACCGGCTTGGTCTTGTTGTCGGCGGCCGACGACGGCGCGATCATGACCGCGTCGCCCCAGGCCATGTTGAAGAGGAAGTTGGAGGCCGGGCGCTTCAGCGTCACGACCGCGGTGGCCGGATCCGGGCATTCGGTCTTTTCGATCGGCTCGAACAGGCCCTTCTGCGCATTGGTGGAATCGGCCGAGACGGCGCGCTCATAGGAGAATTTCACCACCGAGCAGTCGAAAGCCGTGCCGTCATGGAACTTGACGCCCTGGCGGAGCTTGAAGCTGTAGGTCTTCTGGTCGTCGGAGATCGTCCAGCTCTCGGCGAGCAGCGGCTTCACCGTGCCGTCTTCCACCACCCGGACGAGACCTTCGAAAAGGTTGCCGTAGGTGATGTAGCGGATGGGTGCGGCGGCGCCCGCGGTCGGGTCGAGGCCCGGCGGCTCGAGCACCTGGCCGACAGTGATCGTATCCTTGGCCATCGCCGGCGTCAGCGACGCGGCGATGAAGCACGAGGCAAGCGCCAGTTTCGTCAAATTCATCATGGTTCCCCCGCTTTGCGGTTTCGTTGTTTATGGTCCCGGAAATCAGGTCGAAATAATCAGATCGAGCGTCCGCCGTCGACGTCGAGCGCCACGCCGGTGATCATCGACGCCTGCGGCGAGGCGACGAAGAAGGCGGCCTCCGCAAGGTCTTCCGGCTTCAGCAGGCGTCCGAGCGGAATGGAATCGCGGAACTTCTTGCGGATTTCGTCGGAGTCCTCGCCCATGAAGGTGGTCAGCAGCGGCGTTTCGCCGGCAACCGGGTTGAGCGCGACGACGCGGATGTTGAAGGGCGCGAGCTCGATCGCGAGCGCCTTGGTGGCAGAAACGACCCAGCCCTTGGTCGCATTGTACCAGGCAAGGTTCGGACGCGGCCGGTTGGCGCCGGTCGAAGCGATGTTGACGATAACGCCCGCCTTGTTTTCCTTCATGTGCGCCAGCAGCGCCCGCGTCATCAGGTAGACGCCGCGCACATTGACGCCGAGGATACGGTCGAATTCGTCGGGCTCGACCAGTTCGGCGTTCTGCGGCTTGTGGCCGATGCCGGCATTGTTGATCAGGATATCGACGCGCCCGAACTGCTTGAGACCCGCCGCAACGGCCGCATTAACGTCGGCTTCCTTGGCGATATCGGCAACCACGGCGATGGCATTGCTGCCGAGTTGCTTGGCGACGCGCTCTGCGCCTGCGGCATCGCGATCGACGACGATGACCTTGGCGCCGCCTTCGACGAAGCGCTTGGCAATGCCTTCGCCGAAACCGGAGCCTGCGCCGGTGATGAGAGCGACTTTACCTTCCAGTGACACTTTGTTGTTCCTCCCAAGGAGACTTAGATCATGGGTTGGAGCGCGATGCGGGTGGAACGCCGCCTGCGGTTTTGCGCGCTCTAGCCGTGGTAGACAGAGATGGTTTTCATGCTGGCAAAGCCGTAGAGGGCCTCAAAACCCTTCTCGCGGCCATGGCCCGATTTCTTGACGCCGCCGAAGGGCAGCTCGACGCCGCCGCCGGCGCCGTAATTGTTGATGAAGACCTGGCCGGCGTGCACGGCGCGCGCCATGCGCAACTGCCGGCCGCCGTCATTGGTCCAGACGCCGCAGACGAGGCCATAGGCGGTGCCGTTGGCAAGTCGAATGGCTTCCTCCTCGCCGTCGAAGGGCATGATCACCTGAACCGGGCCGAAGATCTCTTCCTGCACCGTGCGGTGTTGGTGCGGCACGTCTCGCAGCAACGTCGGCGCGACATAGGCGCCCTCGGCCGGCGCGTCGGCGACGATCTCGCCCTGCGCCGCGACCTTCAGGCCATCCTTGGCGGCGTCGGCAAGGAAGCCCTCGACGATCGCCTTCTGCCGGTGCGAGACGACCGGGCCGACCGAGAGATCGCTGCCAGCAGGACCGACCTTCAGGGCGCGGTACCGTTCGCTCATCCGCGCGACCACTTCTTCATAGACGGCACGCTCGACCAGAATGCGAGACGAGGCCGAGCAGGTCTGACCGGCATTCTGGATGCCGGCATTGACGAGGAAGGGGACCGCGCGGTCGAGATCCGCATCGGCAAAGACGATCTGCGCCGACTTGCCGCCGAGTTCCAGCGTCACCGGCACGGCGTTCTTCGCCGCGGCTGCCTGCACCATTTCGCCGGTGCGGACCGAGCCGGTAAAGGAGATGTGGTTGACATCGGGGTGTTCTGAGAGGGCGACGCCCGCCTCCGAGCCGAAGCCGGTGACGATGTTGAGCGCACCCGACGGCAGGCCCCCTTCTTCGGCGATGCGGGCAAACTCGAGGATCGTCAAGCAGGCTTCTTCTGCGGGCTTGACCACGGCGGCATTGCCCATGGCAAGGGCCGCGCCGAGACTGCGGCCGAGGATCTGCATCGGGTAGTTCCAGGGGATGATATGGCCCGTGACGCCGTGTGGCTCATAGACGGTCAGCACGGTGAAGCCGTTCTGATAGGGAATGGTGTCGCCATGTACCTTATCGGCAGCACCGCCATAGAATTCGAGATAGCGGGCGAGCGCCACGACATCGGCCCGCGCCTGGGTCAGCGGCTTGCCGACATCGCGTGCTTCGAGCTCCGTCAGAAGGTCGATGTTGCGCAGCACACCGGCCGAAATCCGGGTCAGCACCCGGCCGCGCTCGGTCGGCGTCAGGCGTCCCCACTCACCTGAGAGTGCCGCGCGTGCCGAACGCACGGCGAGATCGATATCGTCCCGAGTGCCCCGGGCGATGCGCGCAAATTCCAGGCCGTTGGAAGGATCCCTGACGGCGATGAACTCGCCGCCCGTTGCGTCCTGCCACTTGTTCGCGATGAAATTGCCGTAGGTCTTCACAGTCATGCCTCTTTGTCAGTCCCGCGCTCTTCAAGCAGCGCCTTCAATCTCATGGCCGTCGCGTTGATGTGGGCGCGGGCCAGTTTCTCGGATTCATCAAGGTTCCGTGCGGCGATCGCCTCGACGATCAGCCCGTGTTCGGCGACCGCAGTGCTCGCCCGCTCGCTCGAAAGCGAAAAGGCTGGGGCAAAAACCTGCGAGGTCATGCGCAGAAGCGGCCCGAGCGGCGCCAGCGACGCATTGCGCGAGGCCGCAACGATCGCCTCGTGAAAGACGACGTTGGACTGTGTGTAGGCGCCTGGATCCCAGTTTTCGACGGTCTTGCGCTGGCGCTCCACCTGCTTTGCCAGATCCTTGATCTCGGCATTTGTCGCCCGCTCGGCGGCGTTGCGGGCCGCCACGCCATCCATGGCCTCACGCACCGCGTAGGCGTCCAGCAGTTTCGGCAGGTCGGCGGTTGCGACCCGGACACCGCTGCCCGGCTTGTTGACAACCAGCCCGTCGCGCTCGAGCACGCGCAGCGCCTCGCGCAGCGGCGTGCGGCTGATGCCGAACTCGGCGGCGATCTTTTCCTGGCGCAGCGTCGCGCCCGGCGCATAGACGCCGGCATAAATACGTTCGCGAAGGGCCTGGGCCACTTCGTCGAGCAAGCGTGACTGGCTTCGCCATTCAAAGGATTGGTTCATCGATCCCTCCCAAGATCGAGGCAAATTGTATCCAGGATACAGGCCGAGTCAATCCGGTGATGACACATAAGTCCCAGGGATTGTCAGCAAGTACTGGCGACGCCGTCGGCTTCGGCAGTCCCGACTTGCGCCGCCGCGTTGACGCGCCGCTCGCCGCGGCTTCTATTAGGAACTGCTATGGTGGGAGGCTGGCCGTGCAGATGCTTGATTGGATCGCGATTATCCTGTTCCTCGTGACCTGGGTGGGACTGGAGCCGATGATGGCGCTTGGTTGGCCGCGCCGGACAGACAGCCTGATGCTGGACATGGTGCGTGTCCGGCAGGCCTGGATGCGCGAGGTGCTGACGCGGGATACCAACTTCATCGGTGACGCCGCCATTCTCGGTCACACGATCAATTCGGCCTCGTTCTTCGGCTCGGCCAATCTCATCGTCATCGTCGCCATGAGCAGTGCGCTTTTCATCCAGCCGACGATTGGCCTTCAGTCGGGCATCATCGCAATGTTCGCGCCGATCGAGCCGTTGTGGCTGTTTCAATGCAAGGTGCTGCTCGTCATGGCGACCTTGCTGCGCGGGCTGTCCGAATTCATCTGGGCGGTGCGGCAGATCAACTATTGCCTCGCAGCGATCGGAGCGAGCCCTTCGCGCGAAGAAGCCCGCGACATCGCCGCATGGGCCCACGCCCTGTCGCTGATGATCAATCCGGCCCTTCGATCCTTCAGCCAGGGTGTCCGCTCCTATTACTTCACCGTTGCCGCCGCGCTCTGGTTCCTGGGGCCGATCGCCTTTATTATCGCCATCGTCGGCTCGGTCGCGCTTCTCGTCTGGAGACACAGCTGGTCGGATACGGCCAAGGGCGTGATGGAGGTGCGCAAGCTGCTCGACGAGAGCCATCCGACGGCGGCCGCGGTAGAACCCTCAACAGCCGTCCGTTCTCCGGCGGCAAACAGCTGAGGGTTTTTGGCGTGACCGGTTGGAATTGGCCGGCGAGGTAACCACCTAGTATCCGTAACGTTCTGGAGGCGGTCGCCCATGTCAGACAAACCGATCAAGATTCCCGGCCCCGATCATCCGATCACCATCGAGCAAAACCAGGCCCGTGTCGTCGTCACCCTCGGCGGGCGCGTCATTGCCGACACCCGCAATGCGCTCGCCTTGCGCGAGGCGTCCTATCCGCCGGTGCAGTACATCCCGCGTGAGGATGTCGACATGTCTTTGCTTGAGCGCACGGATCACGCGTCCCACTGCCCCTATAAGGGGGATGCGTCCTACTACAGCATCCCATCCGGCGGCGAGCGATCGCGAAACGCAGTCTGGAGCTATGAGAACCCGCATGAGGCGGTCGCCGACATCCGGGATCGGTTGGCATTCTATCCGGACCGGGTGGATTCGATCGAAGAGCTTCGGCCCTAGGCGCGAAAGCCCGGCCGTCCGCGCGTCGCCGCATGACGGTTGCTGGAAGCGGCGGCGGTGCGACGTTACTTGCTCCGAACCTGAAACGTCTCGCGCACCGCTTTCAGGAACTCCGCCACTTTCGGCAGGTCGCCCAGTTGCTGGTGGTAGAGGTAGTAGAGGTGCGTAGGCGGCCCGAACCATTCGGGAAGAACCGGCACAAGTCTTCCTGCTGCGACGCCGTCAGCGGCGAGCGCGTCGCTGAGCATGCCGATGCCGAGACCTTCGGAGATCAGGCGCTCACCGATCGCCGGATCGTCGACGACGATCGATGGCGGGCGCTCGAGCGTAAAGTGCCTGTTGCCGTCTGACAGCACCCAATGGGCAAGCTCCCGTCGCATGCGTGTCCGGTGTGCCACCAGGGCGACGTGCATGAGGTCCTCGGGCGAAGACAGCGCCAATCCTGCGCAATAGGCGGGCGCGGCATAGAGGCGCTGCTCGATCGTTCCGATCTTGCGGTAGATCATCTCGCTGTCGACGGGTTCGCCCATCCTTAAGGCCACGTCGACGCCTTCGCCGATCAGATCGACATTTTGGTGGGTGGTCTGCACGTCGACCTGGACTTCTGGGCAGAGTTCCGCATAGCGCTTCAGGATCGGTGGCAGGAAGGTACGGGCAAAGGCGACTGACGTCGCGACCCTTAGGCGCCCGCGCGCCGTACCGTCGGCCGGTTGGAAGCCGGCGATGCCGCGGTCGATGAGCTCGACGGCGCCCCCGACCGATTCCAGCAGATGCTTTCCGGCCTCGGTCAAGGAGACCCGGCGGGTGGAGCGCAGCAGCAGGGCGACGCCAAGCGCTGCCTCAAGCTCGCCCAGGCGCCGGCTGACCGTGCTCGGTGGCAGGTGCAGGCGAAGCGCAGCTGAGGAAAAGCTCTCTGAGCGGGCGACCTCGAGGAAAATCCTGAGGCTGTTGAGATCGGCAGATTGGGGGGATTTCATGCGTTTCCGGAACAATTACTTCCACGATCGCAGGATAATCGACCGACGGTTGAATTGATAGCGTCTCGGCATCCAATCGAAGGAGCCGATCATGACCACTCGCAGACAAGCTTTGGGCCTTCTTGCCGCCGCGGCCCTGTTGCCGCTCGCACCGCGGATCGCCTTTTCCGCCGCGCCATTATCGACCGTCGCCAATGCCGGTTACTATCGCTTCCGCTTCGGAAAGTTCGAAGTCACCGCCTTGTCGGACGGCACCTTGGCGTTGCCGATGACAAAGATCTATCAGAACGAACCGGAAGGCGAGCTGCAGCGCAGGCTGGACGAAAACTTCCTCGGCAAGGAGCCGCATCTGTCGATCAACGCCTATCTCGTCAACGACGGCGAACGGCTGGTGCTGATCGATGCCGGGTCGGGGAGCCTGCTCGGCATTGCCGCCGGCAAGCTCTTGAGGCATCTCACGGCCTCCGGCTATCGCGCCGACCAGGTCGACGCGGTGATCCTGACCCATGTGCACGCCGACCACTCGGGCGGCCTCACCATCGACGGCAAAGCACAATTCCCGAATGCCGAGATCCATCTCGCCGAGCGCGAATACCGCTACTGGATCGAGCGGGAGGGCGTGACGGCGCTGACCGAGGCGCAGAAGACCGACTTTCAGCGAGCGCACGATGCCCTGGCCCCCTATATCGCCGCCGGAAAAGTGAAGCGTTTCGCCGACGACGCGGACGTCTTGCCGAACCTCGGATCGACCCTGCGCGCCGGGCACACGCCCGGGCATTCCGCGATCGTGCTGAAAGCGGATGACGGCCAGCGCCTCGTATTCTGGGGGGACGTCATTCACGGCGACTACATCCAGTTCGACACGCCTGACGTCTTCGTCAGCTTCGACGTCGACGGCACCGCGGCGGCAGCGACGCGTGCCGTGGCGCTGGCGGATGCGGCCGATGGGCGATACCTCGTCGCTGGTGCGCATCTGCCGTTCCCCGGTGTTGGCCATGTGGCGCGCGACGAGACGCTCTATCGCTTCGTCCCCTGGAACTACGTCGAGTAGCGGGTGGCAGCTTAGGCCTTGTCTACGAGATGACGTTGCGGACGAATGTCACGACGCCGTCGCCGTCATTGATGTAGGCATAGGCCTGCGCCGAGCTGTAGACGGTGCACCAACCTCGCCATTCTCTCGGACTGAGTGGGTGCTTAGCCGTTGATCGCCTGGATCAAGCCGCAGTCGGGCACGACGGCGCTTCTGAAATACGACCTGCCGATGACTTCAGAGGCATTCTGCCTGCAACTGCTACAGCGAACCGGCGTGATGTTCACGCCGGGCAGCGCCATGGACATGGGAGGCTATCTCAGGATCGGCTACGCCAATAACGAAGGCATTCTACGCGGAGGCTTGAGGCGCGTCTCCGCGTTCCTGCGGGAGCACCAGGCGGCGGCCGCCTGAGGGGAGTTTCCGTCAGGGCGCGATATCCAGTTCCGGGTAATTGCGGAAGATGCCGTCTTCATTGAAGGCCAGCCGTCGCGATGAGGCGAGATAGGCGGCGATGTTCGGCCGGGCTTTCACCGAGGCGTGCAGTTTCATGAGATTGGGGTAGTCCTCCTCATAGTGCCGCATCGCTTTGGCAAAGGCATAGCGTAGCCCCTCGATCACCTGGAACAGCGAAAGGTCGACATAGGTGACGGCGTTCCCGACTGCATGGCCGCTGCCATCAGGGTTTTGCGCGAGAATCCGCTCGAAATAACCGAGAAACTTCGGGATGCGGTTGGTGACGAATTCGAATGCGCGGTCCTTCGCCTCCGCCTTCTGCTCCTCATAATATTTCGAAGTCGCGATCGGATGGTGCGTGTCATGCACTTCGGCGATTAAGTCGGTGACGGTGAGCTGCAGGCCATTGGCGAACCACTGCAGCGCCTCACCGTCAGGCGCAAGGCTGAGCTTGGGGCCGAGGTAGAAGAGGATGTTGGCGACATGCGAGATGATCTGGTTGCCATCTTTCAGAAAGGGCGGCGCAAATGGCACGTGCGCCTCGGTGGCGCTCTCCATCAGCTTCAGCATCTCCCCGGTGCCGCGGCCCGGCGCGCGCGTCACATCGACATAAGCGGCGCCGGCGTCCTCGAGTGCCAGTCGGACAAATTCACCGCGCCCCTGGATGCCGTCCCAGTAGTACAATTCATAGGTCATGATGCCTCGATCCCATTCTCGATACCCGGTTGATATAGGCGCCGCGGCAGCGGCGGCGAGGGGAGGCCCTGACTTCGGACGCCTGCTCTGTCGAACAGGGGCGATCACATGCTAAGGCGCTATGAACACGTGTGGTGGGGAGTAGTCCAGGTGAGCAAGCCGAACTATCGCGACATTGCTGAACTGGCAGGCGTCGGTACCGCGACAGTCGAGCGGGTCTTGAACGGCCGCGGTGGTGTTCGCCCGGACCTCGTCGAAAAAGTCGTCGTTGCGGCGCGCGCGCTGAATTATCCGCGAACCCTTCCCGAGACCCATCGCGGGCTTTTGCGCATCGATGTGCTGATGGTGCGGCCGGAGACGACCTTCTATCGCCGCCTGTCGCAGGCCTTTCAGCGGATCGCCGAGACGCTGGATCCGCTCGTCGTCGTGCATCGCAGCTTTACCGAGGAAATGAAGCCGGAGGAGATCGCCAGGCGCATCCTTTCAGCCGAGGTTAGCCGCGCCGGATTGATCCTGGCCGTGCCCAATCATCCGCTGATCAGCGCCGCTGTCGAAGCCGTGATCGTGCGCGGCGTGCCGGTGGTCCATGTCGTGACAAGGGCCTCGCACGACTTGGGCGAATTCGTCGGCATCGACAATCACGCGGCCGGACGAACGGCGGCACTCTTCATCGCGCGCATGGCGCGCAAGGCGGGGCCCGTCGTCGCGCTCTGCCACCCGATCTATCAGGTCCATCGCGACCGCCTCAGTGGCTTCTCGGACTATTTTGAGGGGCATCCGGGCGACCGCCGGTTCGAGTGGCTGGGTTTTACCCGCGACGAGGAGCACTATGGCGCCGAAGCGTTGCGATGGGCGCTCGACATGTATCCGGATATGGCCGGGCTCTATAATGCCGGCGGCGCGAATGCGGCCCTGATCGACGTGCTTCGCCGACATAAGCGTGGCACCGAAATCTTCTTCGTCGGCCATGAGCTGACCGACTACACCCGCAAGGCGCTTAGCGACGGCATCATGGACGTCGTGCTCGACCAGGCGCCGGAGGCACAGGCCCGTCGCTCGCTTGACCTGATGCTGCGGCGGATCGGGCTTTCCGAGATGGAGCCGGACACCGCCCCCATTCGCTTCATTACCATCACAGCCGAAAGCCTTTGATCTGATTTGATCAAACAAGCTTTCGCCGTTCCGACCGCCTCCTGCTAGATTTTTATCAAGAAGGAGGCGCTCCGACAGACCCGGAAAGCAACCTCCTTCGAAGGATTTAGGGCGGAGCGCATGCGGTCCGCCGGGAGGAGAGCGCCATGGACGATCTGAAATATGGAACCCGCAACAAGCGCGGCGACTGGGCGCCGAACGAGCCGATCGAAACGGCGCCGCTGTTTGCCTTCCCGCCAAAACTGCTGGCGCTCGTCAAGTGGCTGCCGCATTACTTCTTTCCTTGGAATGCGATCTTCGCGGCGTCGGCCGTCGTCTATTGGGCCTGGGTGATCCCGCCGGTCGAGGCGATGCAGAGCTTGAGCGTCGGCTGGATCGCCTGGCTCTATGCGGTCAACGCGGTTTGCGTCTTCTTCTTCTACGGCGCTTTCGAGCTGCATCTCTATGTGCTGAAACGGCAGGAAAACCGGTTCAAGTACAACGGCAAGTTTCCGGCCGAGCAGAAGAGCAAAGCCTTCTGGTTCGAAAGCCAGAATCTCGACAACATCCTGCGCACGTTCCTCTCAGGCGTGACCATCTGGACCGCCGTCGAAGTCGCCATGCTCTGGGCCTACGCCAATGGCTATGCGCCGTGGCTGAGCTTCGCGGACAATCCCTGGACGCTCGCGCTCGTCGCATTGGTGGTGCCTGTTATCCACGAGTTCCATTTCTTCTGCATCCACCGGCTCATCCACACGCCGCTGCTCTACAAGTGGGTGCATTCGGTCCACCACAATTCGGTGAACCCGTCGCCCTGGTCGTCGCTGTCGATGCATCCGGTCGAGCACCTGCTCTACTTCGCCACCGCCTTCTATCACCTGATCCTGCCGTCCAACCCGATCCTGATGCTTTACCAGCTGCACTACGCGGGCTTCGGTGCCATTCCCGGCCATGTCGGCTTCGACAAGGTCGAGGTCGGTGAAGAGACGCTCGTCGATAGCCACGCCTATGCGCATTACCTGCACCACAAGTATTTCGAGGTGAATTACGGCGACGCCCTGATCCCGCTCGATCGCTGGTTCGGCACCTGGCACGACGGCTCCAAGGAGGGCGAGGCGCGGATGCAGGAGCGCTACCGCAAACGCAAGGAAAAACTCGCAGCCCGCAAGGCACGCAACACCATCGGGGAGGCAGCAGAATGAGCAACGTGATCACCTGGGTACCAGCCTGCAAGCTGGACGATATCGAACAGGAAGGGGCGATCCGCTTCGACCATGGCGGCCGAACCTACGCCGTCTACCGCGGTCCCGACGATAGCGTCTATTGCACCGCCGGGCTCTGCACCCACGAGGCCGTTCACCTCGCTGATGGCCTCGTCATGGACTACGAGGTGGAATGTCCCAAGCATTCCGGCGCCTTCGATTATCGCACCGGTGAAGCCATCAGGCTTCCGGCCTGCGAGAATCTCAAGACCTATCCCGCCGAAATCGTCGACGGCGAGGTTCGTGTGGCGCTCGGCTAAGGCCACCACGCAAGCATTGATCAGACCCATCGGGCCTCCGGAATGCGATCGGGTGATCCGGCACCCTCGGAGGAAATCATGAAATCCATGTACCTGGCGGCTGCGCTTGCCGCCTTGATGGGAAGTGCTGCCTCGGCGGAGACGATCGGCGTCTCGATGCAGAGCTTCGACAACAACTTCCAGACGCTGCTGCGTGAGGGCATCAATGCCCGCGCTGCCGAAGTCAACGGCGCCACCGTTCAGATCGAAGACGCACAGACCGACATCTCCAAGCAGCTCAACCAGGTGAACAATTTCATCGCGGGCGGCGTCGACGCGATCATCATGACGCTGACGGATACCTCGGCCGCCCCCGGCATCAGCGAAGCCGCTGAGAAGGCCGGTATTCCGCTCGTCTATCTCAATCTAGAGCCGGATAACCTCGGCAAGCTGCCGGAAAAGCAGGCCTATGTCGGCTCGAAAGAAACGGACTCCGGCAGATTGGGTGCGGAAGCTGCCTGTTCGCTGCTGAAGGAAAAGGGCAAGGCCAGTGATGCGCAGGTCTATATCCTGATGGGAGACCTTGCTCACCAGGCCTCGCGCGACCGCACCTCGGCGTTCAAGGAAACGCTCGCTGCCGGCGACTGCAAGGGTGCGACGATTGCCGACGAGCAGTCGGCCGCCTGGACGCGCACCAATGCGATGGATCTCACCACCAACTGGATCACCGCCGGACAGCCGATCGACGTGGTCTTTGCCAACAATGACGAAATGGCGATCGGCGCCATCCAGGCGCTGAAGGCCGCCGGTGTATCGATGGACGACGTGATCGTCGTTGGCATCGACGCGACCCAGGACGGGCTTGCCGCCATGGCCGCCGGCGACCTCGACGCAACCGTATTCCAGAACGCCAAGGGGCAATCGGCTAGCGCCGTCGACACGGCCGTCTCGCTGGTGCGCGGTGAAAGCGTCAAAAAGAACGTCTGGGTTCCCTTCGAGCTCGTTACGCCGAAAAACATGGCCGATTACGCGGCGCGCAACTGATCCTCCTCCTGCATGTTTCCTTAATCGTCGCCGATTGAAGCACAGAAACATGCAGGAATTCAGAGTTTTACAGCGACCTTTGCGCGTCTGAACGGATGCGCGGCGCTGTGGGCCGGCGCACTTCTCCTGCCTGCGCCGGCCACCTTTTTGAACGGGCTGACAAATCTTGCGTGCGGTTTTGCGACCGCCCCGCACGTCAACGCATGATCTACGGAGCAAGCCATGGATCGCATCGTCATAATCGGCGCCGGGGAATCCGGCACGCGCGCGGCCTTTGCCCTGCGTGAAACTGGCTTTGCCGGCAGCGTCACGCTCATCGGCACGGAACCGCATCTGCCCTATGAGCGGCCACCGTTGTCGAAGCCGCTCAATGGCGCCGTACAGATGAAGCCGATCTGCGGCGCTGAGGCGCTGGAGGGCGCCGGTATCGACTACCGGCAAGGTGTTTCTGCATCCCGACTGGATGCCGGTGACCGCTCCGTCACCTTGAGCGATGGCCGGACGCTCACCTATGACAAGCTGTTGCTCGCCACCGGCGCCCGTCCGAGGCGCCTCGCTTGCATAGGGGCCGAGCGCGCACTGGATTTCCGCACCTACGCCAATGCGGCGGCGATCTTCGCCCGTGCCGAAGCCGGCAGACACGTTGCGATCATCGGCGGTGGACTGATCGGCATGGAGCTTGCGGCGGTGCTGCGCGGCAAGGGCATCATGGTTAGCGTTATCGAAATGGCGCCGAAGCCGCTCGGTCGCGCGGTGCCGCCGCGTTTTGCCGCGAAGCTTCATGCCCGGCATCAGGATGAGGGCGTCACCTTCCATCTGGGGCAGGGGATCGCCGAAATCACCGGTGATGCGGTTGTTCTTTCCGACGGCACTCCGGTGCCGGCCGATATCGCCGTCGCCGCCATCGGTGTCCAGCCGGATACAGCACTCGCGGAGGCGGCGGGGCTTGCCGTCGGCAACGGTATCCTGACGGATGGCTATCTGCGCACCAGCGATCCGAACATCTATGCATCAGGCGATTGCGCCGCCGTGGCCCAGCCGGGTGGCGGGTATGTGCGCTTCGAAAGCTGGCGCAATGCACGCACCCAGGCCGAGGTCGCGGCCCTCAACATGGCCGGCGGCAAGGAGGCTTTTTCTGCCATCCCCTGGTTCTGGACCGATCAATACGATCTCGGCCTGCAGGTGGCGGGCCTGCCCCATCCGGACCATCAAAGCGTGACACGCCAGCTCGATGGTGGCGAACTCGAATTCTACCTCGATGGCGGGCGTCTCGTCGCCGCCGCTGGCCTCGGTTTCGGCAATGGTCTCGCCAAGGATATCAAGCTCTCGGAAATGCTGATTGCTGCCGGCGTCAGTCCCGATCCGGGAGCGCTCGCCGACGCCAGCGTGAACCTCAAGGCGCTGCTCAAAAGTGCCAGGGCCGCCTGATGCAGAAGCTGCTTGTCTTTCAATCGCTCTGGGCGATGGAGCGCCGGCATGCGGACGGCTTTGAGCGCAGTCTCGAAGAGAACATCGCAATGATCGTCGAGGCCGGGTTCGACGGCATCAGCGCGCATTATACCAATCGGCGCGATGTCGAGCACCTCAATGCCGTGATCCGCGGAACGGGCTTGAAGATCGAGGGCGTCTGTTTTCCTCGAAGCGTCGAGGATTTGCGCCTGACGCTGGAACTGGCCTCGGAGTTTCCGGTGAGCCACATCGATCTGCAGGCCGATGTTCGCCCGCGCCGGGTCGAGGATTGCCTGCCGCTGCTTGACGGCTGGGCCAGGCTTGCTGAGGAAATGGATGTTCCCGTCTATATCGAAACCCACCGTCACCGGATCACCAACGACCTCCTCTTCACGCTCGACCTGCTCGACCGGCGGCCCGATCTGCCGCTCTTGGCCGACCTCTCGCACTATCTCGTTGGCCGGGAATTCGCCTTTCCGGTGGAAGACGAAAGCCACGCCCAGATCCAACGCATTCTGCGCAACGCCGGCGCCTTCCACGGCCGTATCGGCTCCTGCCAGCAGATCCAGATCGAGCTTTCCTTTCCCCACCATCTGCCCTGGGTCGCTCTCTTCCGCGAGTGGTGGGACTACGGCTTCCGGCACTGGCGCTCCCACGCTGCCAACGATGCCGAGCTGGTCATGACCTGCGAACTCGGCCCAAGGCCCTATGCCATCACCGACAGGGACGGTAACGATACGACTGATCGCTGGGCCGAGGCGCTTTTGCTTCGCGAGATGGCCTGCGAGATCTGGGCGGAAAGTGCCAATTCCCCGACGGGTGAAGCACGGGATCTGAGGACGCCTGAACTCGTCATTTAACGAAGGACGGCCGGAACGGCAGATTGTGCTCGAGGCCGAGCCAGGGCGGGTTTTCCGCATACATTTCCACGATCAGCGCCTTGATCAGCTCGATGTAACGGGAATTGTCGCCGACCCGATGGTTGAGGATGACGGGTGAGGTCGCCCGCTCGCCCTCGATCATGCGATAGTGCAGATCGGAGCGGACCTGACGCGCAGAGGACGGGACGATACAAAGTCCGGCATCCGAGGCGACGAGGCCAAGCGCACTCTGGATCTCACGCACCTCATGCACCTCGGCCGGGCGCACATCCTGCGCGTGGAGCAGGCTCAACACGTGATCGGCATAGCTCGGGCGCGGTTCCTTCGGGTAGACGATCAGTTTTTGCCCGGCAACCGCACTCAACGGAAGCGGAGATGTGTCATCGGCAAACGGCGTGCCCTGCGGTATCGCCAAGGCGAGGCGCTCTTCCCGCATGAGGATGCCGGCGACATTGGGATCGTTGTGATGCAGCCGCCCGAAGCCGACATCGATCCGGCCTTCCTTCAGCGCCGCGATCTGCTGCACCGACACCATCTCCAACAGCCGGATATCGAGTTCCGGCGCGTTCTGCCTGAGCTTGCGCACCAGCGTCGGCAGCCCGCCATAGAGCGTGGACGCGACGAAGCCGATCGACAGCACGCGGTTCTGGTTGAGACCGACGCGGCGGGTCGCCTCTACCATCTGTTCCACCCGGCCGAGCACTTGCAGCGATTGTTCGTAAAACAATCGCCCCGCTTCCGTCAGCCGCACCGGCCGGCTCTTGCGGATGATCAGCGGCACGCCCAGTTCTTCCTCAAGAAGCTGGATCTGCCGGCTCAAGGGCGGCTGGGCGATGTGCAGCTGCTCGGCAGCGCGGGTGAAGTTGCGCTCGCGGGCGACGGCGACGAAGTAGCGAAGCTGGCGCAGATCCAATGTTACAGCCCCCATTTTCCTACCGTTGCGGTATGTTGCAGTGCGGCAAGCGCATGAATGCGCGTAATCTTTGCCATACTATACCGTCAAGGTATCATAGGTAACCTATTTGGTGTTGGACGTCACCCGCTGCGTGGGCGCACATTCAGGTCATGAACACGACCCTTGCACCCATCGCCCCGACAGCAGCCCTCTTCCCCGTGATCGAACGGGTCGAGACCATGCTGGTCGACCTGCCGACCATCCGGCCGCACAAGCTGTCGGTCGCGACCATGACCGGCCAGACGCTGATGCTGGTGAAGGTCCATTGCAGCGACGGAACGGTCGGCATTGGCGAGGGTACGACGATCGGCGGGCTTGCCTATGGCGGCGAGAGCCCGGAAAGCATGAAGCTTGCGATCGATACCTATTTTGCGCCTGTCATGGTCGGTGAGGACGCGACCCACGTGAAGGCGCTGATGGCGCGCATCGGCAAGGCGATCAAGGAAAACCGTTTCGCCAAGAGCGCGGTGGAAACGGCGCTGCTCGACGCCCATGGAAAGCGCTTGGGTCTGCCGATCAGCGAACTGCTCGGCGGGGCACTGCGCAAGCGCCTGGCGGTCGCCTGGACGCTGGCGTCGGGTGACACGGCCAAGGATATCGCCGAGGCCGAGAAGATGCTCGAGCTACGCCGTCATCGGATCTTCAAGCTGAAGATCGGTGCCAGGCCGCTGAAGGACGATATCGCCCATGTGGCGGCGATCAAGAAGGCGCTCGGCGAGCGCGGCGCGGTGCGCGTCGACGTCAACATGGCCTGGAGCGAATTTGAGGCCGCCTACGGCATGGCAGCGCTCGCCGATGCCGGATGTGAACTGGTCGAGCAGCCGGTGGCTTCGACCGCAGCGCTCGGTCGCCTCGTCCGCCGTTTCCCGCTGGCGCTGATGGCCGACGAGTCCCTCACCGGACCCGAGAGCGCCTTCGAGATCGCCAAGACCAAGGGGGCCGACGTCTTCGCGGTCAAGATCGAACAGAGCGGAGGTCTGTTCAATGCGCAGCGCGTGGCGGTCATCGCCGATGCCGCGGGCATTGAACTCTATGGCGGCACGATGCTGGAAGGTGGTGTCGGCACAGTGGCGTCAGCCCACGTGTTTTCCACCTTCGCCAAGCTGCAATGGGGCACGGAGCTCTTCGGTCCGCTGCTTTTGACCGAGGAAATTCTGGCGACGCCGCTCGACTACAGCGACTTCGAGCTGACGGTGCCGGATGCTCCAGGGCTCGGGATCGAACTCGATGAAGATCGGCTGAAATTCTTCGCGCGCGACGGGCTGCGCAAGACGATCAGCGTTGCGAAGTAAGGACTGAGCCATGCTGTTTCACGTCAGAATGGATGTTCGCATTCCCCACGATCTGCCTGCCGAGCAGGCGGCGGAGATCCTCGCCCGGGAAAAGGCCTATTCGCAACAGCTGCAGCAGAGCGGCAAGTGGCGGCATATCTGGCGGATCGCCGGGCAGTACGCGAACTACAGCGTCTTCGACGTGAAGGACAATGCCGAGCTGCACGAGATCCTCTCGGGGCTGCCGCTGTTCAAGTTCATGCAGATCGAGGTCACGCCGCTGCTTCGGCACCCATCCTCGATCCGCGAGGACGATAGCTGAGAATTTGTGCGTGCCGCGGCCGGGAGGTTTGGCAAGCGGCTTGAGCTTCAAGACAATCCAAGTGGAGGAATTGATATGAACGTGAAGATTTTCGACAAGCCGGAGACTCAAGCTTTCCTGAAGGTTCTCAGCGGCCTCGACAAGGACGGCGGCAACCCGCGTGTCAAAGAGATCGTGCACCGGCTGATGTCTGACCTGTTCAAGGCGATCGACGATCTCGACATCACCCCGGACGAATACTGGACCGGTATTGCCTGGCTGAACGAGATCGGCGCTGCCGGCCAGGCCGGCCTGATCTCGCCCGGCCTCGGCCTCGATCACTTCCTCGATGAACGTCTCGACGCGATCGACGAAGCGCTCGGCATCGAGAATCAGACGCCGCGCACCATCGAAGGGCCGCTCTATGTCGCCGGCGCACCGGCCTCGGAAGGCTTCGCCCGTCTCGACGATGGCCGCGACACCAATGGCCAGACGCTGATCATGCACGGCACCGTCTATGATGCCGACGGCCAGCCGCTGAAGGGCGCGACGGTCGAAGTCTGGCACTGTGACACCCGCGGTTTCTATTCGCACTTCGACCCGACCGGCCTGCAGGCGCCGTTCAACATGCGCCGCACGATCGTCACCGACGCCAAGGGCTGTTACAAGTTTCAAAGCATCGTGCCGCACGGCTACGGCGTGCCTCCGGGAAGCCCGACAGAGCAGCTGCTTTCCGCCCTTGGCCGTCACGGCCAGCGCCCGGCCCACATCCATTTCTTCATCAGCGCCGATGGGCACCGCAAGCTGACGACCCAGATCAACATCGCCGGCGACCCGCTGGTCAACGACGACTTCGCCTATGCGACGAGGGATGGCTTGGTGCCTGACGTCACCGAGCGGACCGACGAGGCGAGCATCAAGGCGAACAACCTCTCCGGCCCCTTCGCCGAGATCGAATTCGACATCCATCTCACCTCACTGGTGAACGGCGTCGACAACCAGATCAACGAGCAGCGTAAGCGCGCCGCCGCCTGATCACCTCTGCGGCGGCCGACTGAGCCGCCGCCCCCTGACATCAGACATTGTTGCAATCGCTAGAGCCGAGCACGGATCAGCCGTTTGCGGGAGAAGAACCATGTCCGCCGTTATCGACAAAGCCCAAGCCCTCGACGACCTGCTCGCCACCGCGGTCGAGGACGATCATGAGGCCGGCACGTTCCGCTGCCGCCGCGACATCTTCACCAACGAAAACCTCTTCGAGCTGGAGATGAAGCACATCTTCGAGAGCAACTGGGTCTATCTCGCCCACGAGAGCCAGATCCCCGAGAACAACGACTATTACACCACCTATATCGGCCGGCAGCCGGTTGTCGTCACCCGTGACAAGACGGGCGAACTGCACGCCGTCATCAATGCCTGTGCCCATCGCGGCGCCATGCTCTGCCGGCGCAAGCACGGCAACAAGGGCAGCTTCACCTGTCCCTTCCACGGCTGGACCTTCTCCAACACCGGCAAGCTCCTGAAGGTGAAGGACGAGAAGACGACGCAGTATCCGCCGCAGTTTGCCAAAGACGGTTCGCACGACCTGAAGCGCGTTGCCCGTTTCGAGAGCTATCGCGGCTTCCTGTTCGGCAGCCTCAATCCTGATGTCACCTCGCTCGAGGACTATCTCGGCGAAACGAAAGTCATCATCGACCAGATCGTCGACCAGGCGCCTGACGGTCTCGAGGTACTGCGCGGCAATTCCTCCTATATCTACGACGGAAACTGGAAGCTGCAGATGGAGAACGGCTGCGACGGCTATCACGTCAGCTCCGTTCACTGGAACTATGCCGCCACTATGGGCCGGCGCAACGAGGAGGGCACAAAGGCGGTCGATGCCTCGAGCTGGAGCCGCTCGATTGCCGGCGTCTACGGTTTCGACAACGGCCACATCCTGCTCTGGACCAACACCATGAACCCGGAGGTCCGGCCGATCTACAGCCACCGCGAGGAGATCAAGGCGCGCGTCGGCGAGGTGCAGGCGGATTTCATCGTCAACCAGACCCGCAATCTCTGCCTCTATCCGAACGTCTTCCTGATGGACCAGTTCAGCACGCAGATCCGCGTCACCCGTCCGATCAGCGTCGACAAGACCGAGATCAGCATCTTCTGCTTCGCGCCGAAGGGTGAAAATGCGGCCGATCGCACGCTGCGCATCCGCCAATACGAAGATTTCTTCAATGTCTCCGGCATGGGCACGGCCGACGATCTCGAGGAGTTCCGCGCCTGCCAGCAGGGTTACGCCGGCATCACCGCGCTCTGGAACGATCTCTCTCGCGGTGCGCCGCTCTGGATCGACGGTCCGGATGAGAACGCCAGGCGCATGGGCATCGCACCGCTGCTCTCGGGCGAGCGCAGCGAAGACGAAGGCCTCTTTGTCCGCCAGCACGAATATTGGGCGAAGGTGATGCGCACAGCACTTGCCTCCGAAAAGCAGGGAGCGGTCGCATGACGATCTCCTATGACACCGCCTGCGCCTTCCTCTATCGCGAAGCGCGCCTGCTCGACGACCGGCAATGGGACGAATGGCTGACCTGCTATGCGCCGGACGTCGGCTACTGGATGCCGGCCTGGGACGACGACGATCAGTTGACCGAAGATCCGCAGTCGCAGATCTCGCTGATCTATTACCCGAGCCGCGATGGCCTGGAAGATCGCGTCTTTCGCATCAAGACCGAACGCTCTGGAGCGTCCACGCCGGAGCCGCGCACAAGCCACAACGTCACCAATGTCGAGCTTGTGGCCGATCGCGGCGAGGAGGCGGACTTCCGCTACAACTTCCACACGCTCAACCACCGCTACAAGGTCACCGACCACTTCTTCGGGACCATGTTCGTCACGCTCCGCAAGAGCGGCAGTGAACTGCTGATCTCACGGAAGAAGATCGTGTTGAAGAACGACTACATCCGCCAGGTCATCGACGTCTACCACATCTGACGGCCGTCGCCTGACAGGAATGGGAGGAACAACCATGGCCAGCTACAGGATCGCTTTGAATTTCGAGGACGGCGTCACCCGCTTCGTCGAATGCAGGGACGATGAGAAGGTGCTCGACGCCGCCTTCCGCAACAAGATCAACCTGCCGATGGACTGTTCGGACGGGGTTTGCGGCACCTGCAAGTGCCGCGCCGAAAGCGGCGCCTACGACCTCGGCGACGACTTCATCGACGATGCGCTGACAGCGGACGAGGCGGCAAGCGGACTGGTGCTGACCTGCCAGATGAAGCCGTCGAGCGACTGCGTCATCGCGGTGCCGACGACAGCAGCGGCCTGTAAGACCGGACAGCAGAAGTTTACGGCGAGTGTGGCAAGCGTCGTCCCGCACAACGATGCGGCGATCGTGCTCGAACTGGATATCGAGGGCGCTGCAGCGCCGGCCTTTCTGCCGGGGCAGTACGTCAACATCGACGTGCCCGGCAGCGGCCAGAGCCGTTCCTATTCCTTCTCCTCGGCATCGGGCGAGACGCGCGTCGGCTTCCTGATCAAGAAGATCCCGGGCGGGCTGATGAGCACGTGGCTGGAACACGCCGAAGTCGGCACGAAACTGGAATTGACCGGGCCGCTCGGCAGTTTCTATCTGCGCGAGGTTCAGCGCCCCCTGCTCTTCCTCGCCGGTGGCACCGGTCTTGCGCCGTTCCTGTCGATGCTTGAGGTTCTGGCCCGCACCAACCCGGAGCAGAAAGTGCATCTGATCTACGGCGTCACCCGCGACCTCGATCTGGTGCTTGTCGACGAGATCGAAGCCTATACCAAGCGGCTTGCCAACTTCACCTTTGACACGGTGGTGGCGGATGTCGCCTCCAGCCATCCGCGCAAGGGCTGGGTGACCCAGCACATGCCCGAGGACGTGCTGAACGGCGGCGATGTCGACGTTTATCTCTGCGGCCCGCCGCCTATGGTGGACGCAGTGCGCAAGCATCTCGACGACACCGGCGTAAGGCCCAACAGTTTCCACTATGAGAAGTTCACGCCCAATGCGGTGGCGAAGGAGGCAGCATGACTTCCGCTCGTTTCGAAGGACGGTTTGCCGGCAAGGCAATCGTCGTCACCGGTGCCGCGCAAGGGATCGGCCGCGCCGTGGCGCTGCGTGCCGTGGCTGAAGGCGGCAAGGTTCTCTTTGTCGACCGTGCCGATTTCGTGTCCGAGGTGGCGGCGGAGGCCGGCAGTGAATGGGCGGCTGCCTTCGTAGCCGATCTTGAAACGCACGAGGGGGCAGCCGCAGCAATGCACTTTGCCGCGGAAAAATTCGGCGGCATCGACATCCTGATCAACAATGTCGGCGGCGCCATCCGCATGCGTCCCTTTGCCGAATTCGAACCGGTGCAGATCGATGCAGAGATCCGCCGCTCGCTGATGCCGACTCTCTACTGTTGCCATGCGGTGCTGCCGCATCTCTTTGCCCGCGGTGGCGGCACCATCGTCAACGTGTCGTCCAATGCCACGCGCGGCATTCACCGCGTGCCCTATTCGGCGGCCAAGGGCGGCGTCAATGCCATCACCCAGTCGCTGGCGATGGAGCTTGCCGACCGCAACATCCGCGTCGTTGCCACAGCGCCGGGCGGAACCGAGGCGCCGCCGCGCCGCATCCCGCGCAATGCCGAAGGCGACAATGAGGCCGAGAAGGCCTGGATGGGCGACGTCGTCGCCCAGGTGAAGCAGTCGAGCTTCATGAAACGCTACGGCAGCATCGAAGAGCAAGCGGCGCCGATCCTGTTCCTGGCCTCCGACGAGGCCTCCTACATCACCGGCAGTGTTCTGCCGGTCGCCGGCGGCGATCTCGGCTGACGGACCTTTTTCAACGCGCTAACACCTGGGGAGGAGATGATGCGCACGATCGATGTGAATGAAGCAATTGACGGGAGCCCGCTTGGGAGCTTCCAGTGGATGGTGGTAGTGCTCTCGGCGCTGCTGTTGATCGTCGACGGTTACGACGTCTTCGTCGCCGGCACGGTGCTGCCGACGCTGATTGCCGAATGGGGCCTGAGCAAGCCGCAGGCCGGCGCGCTGCAGGCCTGGGCGCTGTTCGGCATGATGTTCGGGGCGCTGATCTTCGGCCCGCTCGCCGACCGGATCGGCCGCAAGAAGGGAATCGCCATCAGCTTCCTGCTGTTTACGCTCTCAACCCTTTTGACCGGCTTTGCCAATTCGCCGGAGCAATTCAAGATCTTCCGGTTCTTCGCCGGTCTCGGCTGCGGCGGCTTGATGCCGAATGCGGTGGCGCTGATGAACGAATATGCGCCGAAGCGTCTGCGCGGCACGCTGGTGGCGCTGATGTTCTCCGGCTATTCCGTCGGCGGCATGGTCGCTGCCGGCCTCGGTATCGGCCTCATCCCGTCCTATGGCTGGAAGCCGATGTTCTTCATCGCCGCCGTGCCGCTGCTCCTCTTGCCAGTGATCCTCTGGAAGCTGCCGGAATCGCTCGGCTTCCTTATCCGCCAGGGCAAGCAGGAAGAGGCCAAACGCATCTATGCCAAGATCGATCCGAACGCGCGTCTCGGTACCACCGACAGGCTGGTCTTCTCCGAGAGGAAGGGGGCCTCGGCATCGGTGCTGGAACTCTTCCGCCATCAGCGGACCCTGCGCACCGTGATGCTCTGGGTCGCATTCTTCTGCTGCCTACTGCTCGTCTATCTCTTGTCGTCCTGGCTGCCGAAGGTGCTGCAGGAAGCTGGCTATGCCGAGAAGGCGAGCCTGCTCAGCCTGTTCTCGCTGAATTTCGGCGGCATGGTCGGCGCCATTGCCGGCGGTTGGCTCGGTGACCGCTTCGGCCTGCCCAAGGTGGTGGTCGGTTTCTTCGTTGCCGCCGCCTTCTCGATCGCGCTGATCGGCTTCAATCCGCCGACGGGTGTCCTGTTTCTGATGGTCTTTGTTGCCGGCGCCACCACGATCGGCACGCAGATCCTGCTCTATGCCAGCGTGGCGCAGCTCTACAACCTGTCGGTTCGCTCCACCGGTTTGGGCTGGGCCTCCGGTGTCGGTCGCATCGGCGCGATCGTCGGCCCGACGCTCGGCGGCGTGCTCCTGGCGCAGGAGCTTCCGCTGCAGCAGAACTTCGCGATCTTCGCCGTACCGGCGGCGATCTCGGCTGTCGCCATGCTGGTCTTCGCGGTCAGCAACGCCCGCCGCGTGGAGATCGCGCGACTGGCGGCGGCATAGATCGAGGCGAGGCGGCCGGGCCGCGAAGGGATCGGTTGCCACCCTTGAGCGCGCGCTGTCGATATCTACCTATTGCAGCGCGCGTACCACCCGAGGCGCGATGTTGCGCCAAGAACGACAAAGCCGCCATTGCTGGCGGCTTTCCCGATTGGAGTTCCTGTTTCATGGCCTATCTCGACTTGTCCAGCCATCGCCTTCACTACCGCATCGAAGGCGACCAGAGCGGCAACGCGCCCTGGCTGCTCTTCTGCAATTCGCTCGGCACCGACCTCTCCATGTGGGATGCGCAGATCGCCGATCTGTCGCCCCATTTCCGCGTGCTGCGCTACGATCGCCGCGGTCATGGCCAGTCCTCGGCGCCGCCGCCGCCCTATGCGCTCTCCGACCTCGGCCAGGATGTGCTCGCGCTCATGGATGGCCTGGGGATCGAGCGGACACATTTCTGCGGCCTGTCGATCGGGGGCCTGACCGGACAATGGCTAGGTATCCATGCCGGCAAACGTTTCGACAAGATCGTGCTCTGTGCCACGGCGGCGCGGATCGGGACGCCCGAGAGCTGGGCCACCCGCATCGACAGCGTTCGGGCGGACGGTCTCGCAGGGCTCGCCGCGGCCACGGCAGAACGCTGGTTCACCCCGCAGTTTGCAGCCAGCCATGCAGAAGCCGTCGATCGCATTCTGGGCGCCTTCACCGCCACCTCGACGGACGGCTACATCGGTGGCTGCACCGCGCTCGCGGGCGCGGATCTGAGGGAGGAGATCGTAGCGATTGCCAACCCCGTGCTCGCCATCTCCGGCAACGGCGATCCGGTATGCCCGCCGGCGGACCTCGAATATATCGCCGCCCGGGTGCAGCGAGGCCGGCACCTGTCGCTGCCTGGTCGGCATATCGTCAATATCGAGTCGGCAAAGGCCTTCAATTCGGAGCTTCTCGACTTCCTTCGGCCATAGGTGCCGCGCAGATCCGTCACTTGATCGGAACGAGCGGCGACGGCTTCGCCGACGGTGCCAGTCGCAAGCTCAGACGTGGCTCCGAACAATCCTGAAAGCGGTCAATCATGAAGGCGGCGACCAACGTCCAGGCGGGCCGCGTCAGCCATCGAGCCAGGCGGCCAGACTGTCAAGCGTCTGCAGCCCGTACTCCACCGCGCCGAAGTCGATGACCGCTTGGCGGCGCTCGCGACTTGGGTGAAGCTGGCGCAGGGTCAGCACGGTCTTGCCGTCGGCCTGTTCATCGAAAGTAATCGTCATATAGAAGCGATCGGGTCGTCGGGCTCAGCAGTGCCATAGTCCACTACGATCAATTCGTTGGGCACGATCTTCAGGAAGCGCATCAGACTGGGGAAGCGCTGCTGCCGACCATCAAACTCGCCCACCATGTCGAAGCGCCATACCCCGCCCTCACGGATGTCAGCCTCATGGTTCTCGATGCTGAAGCCAGCCGGGCCATACCATTGTGCCAGCGCTTGCGGGTCCATCCAGGCGGCGAAAACCTTTTGTCGCGGGTGCTTCAGCACCTTGACCAAAACGATTTCGCGGTCGGGCGACCAGGTCTCAAAAATCGGTTCCATTGCCGTTCCCTACGTCTTGTCCAGATAGGCTTCCAATCGGTCGAGCCGTTCGGCCCAACGTCGTCGCTCCGCTTCCATCCAGGTTGCCGCCTCTTCGAAGCGCCCCCGCTCCAGTCGACACCAGCGGCTGCGGCCACGTTTCTCGCTTGCGATAAGTCCGCAATCTTCAAGCACCTTGAGGTGCTGGGCGAAGGAGGGCAGTGCCATGTCGAAGGGCTCGGCAAGGACACTCACGGGCATCTCCCCGTCCGCAAGCCGTGAAACAACGGCGCGGCGCGTCGGGTCGCTGAGTGCATGGAAGGCAAGGTCAAGCGGGGTCGAATGATAGGGCATGCGCCACACTAAAGCGGACCGCGCACGCGCGTCAATGATAATAAGGTACTTGCCTTTGTATTCGGGTGAAATTAATAAGGCATCTACCTTACTATTAGGAGAGACCAATGGCAGTTCGTGTCGATCTCAACATTTCCCTGGACGGTTTCGCGACAACCACAGATCAGACCCCGGACAATCCGTTTGGCGCTGATTGGCCGCGTCTGGTTGCCGCCTATGCTGCGACCCGAACGATGCGGGAGCGCGTGTTCAAGGACACGTCCGGAGCGGGCACCACGGGCGTCGATGAGCAATATGCGCAGTCATACTTCTCAAACATCGGTGCTGAGATTATGGGTGCCGCCATGTTTGGATTTCACGCTCACCCAAACGATCCCGACTGGCGCGGCTGGTGGGGGGAAGAACCTCCGTTTCGCGTCCCGGTCTTCGTGCTCACGCACATGCCGCGGCCTCCGATCGAGATGGCCGGAGGCACCACATTTCATTTTCTGAACACGTCCCTTGCCGATGCACTCCGGCAGGCGACGAGCGCTGCGGACGGTAAGGATGTCCGTATTGGCGGCGGACCCACGGTCGTGCGCGCCTATCTCAAGGCAGGCCTTGTCGATAGCTTGCATGTGGCGATCGCACCCATCCTGCTCGGGCGGGGTATCCGTCTTTGGGACGATCTGCGCGGGTTGGAGGCCGGCTACACCGTCAAGGCAGAAACGGCCGAGAGTGGGACTGTCCACCTCACGTTTCAGCGCTAGCAGCGGACCAGAGCGATGGCAGCTTCTCGTCTCCTCGGACGATGCCATCTCTCCGGGCAAGACCGAAATCGAACAGACCGAGCACAGGGCGACGCGTGTCATCGCCCTGCGGCCAGTATGACGATGCTATCGATTCGCCAGTGTTTTCTGCAGGGCCTCGCGGGTCAGCTTGCTGATCTCGGCATGAATATCGGCGCGCGGCCGTTCCGTCGTGCCGCAAATCGGATCGACCTCGCCGAAGGATTCAAGCAGTTCGGCAGCGCCGTCCTTGCATATCGGCAGGAAGCTGAAGTGGTCTGCTCCGGCGACCGTGGCATAGGAGCCCTTCGGCGTCAGCGCCGCCAGCGGCTCGGAAGCGACCGCAAGCGGGATCGTCTCCTTGCTGCCGAGATTGATGAAATGCATCGGGATCGCGATCGCCTTGAGGCTGTCTTCCACATAGGCCTGGGCGAGGCCGGGGTCGACGAGTACGGCGCCTTTGATCCGAGGATCCCGGTTCGACTGCTCGAAACGCGCCTTGTCGACGGTGCGAAGATCGAGCTTGTCGACGTCGACCGGCGTGTCGTCGACATAGCCCCTGCCGCCGACGAACCAGGCGCAATCCCACTTGCCGTAGCTGTCGCAGTAGCCGGCATAGGCCTCGAGGCTCGCTCTTGCCCCTGAAATCTCCATGGCGGTCGAGCCGCCGAGAGAGAATCCGAGGACGGCGATCCGCCCGGGGTCGATTGCAGCGCTCCATTGCGGATCCCGGGTGAACGTGTCGATCAATGCCGAGAGGTCGGCCGTCCTTTCCCAAAGCTTCGGCGTGTTGGCAGGCGTCGAGTCGCCGCTGGTGGTGCCGGGATGGTTGGGGCCGGCGACGATGAAGCCGGCCGCCGCGAGCTCGGCCGCAAGCCAGCTCATCGCCTCGACGCGGCCGCCCGAACCATGGGACAGAACCACCAGCGGATACCGGCCCTCGCGCAAGGGGGCGTTCTTCGATGCGGGCGATCCCTCGAAGATGCGATTGTCGCCGACAAGCACCGGCTCACCGCCGGCTTTGGCGGGATACCAGACGGTGACGGCGAGTTGGCGTTCCCGCTTCGGTGCGGCAACGTCGATCTCGCGGACGCCGACGTCATCGGCTTGCGCCGAGGCGGCCAGGCTCAGAAGGAAGGCAGCGGCGGGAATGAACTGGAGGAGGGGCATTGGGCATCTCGCTGTGTTGGAAAAGACGGCCGATCGTCACCGACGCCCCGCTTGTCCGCGTCCTCGATCGCGATTGAGGTCGTCCCGAATCGCGATCTGGGCAATGATCCGCCCATCGAAATGCCTGCTTGCCGCTCGCCTGCCTGCCGTTTGTCTGCCCGCCTTTGTCTGCCCGTTTTTGTCTGAAGGACATGCCTTGATCTTTCTGCCGCTCCCGTTCGTCGTCGCCTTGCTGCTTCTTATCCTGCTTGCGTTCATGCTGCATGGCGACGAGCCAGGGCGGCGCAACCGGCCGTTCCTCGCTCTGGTGGCGCTCTGTGCGCTCCAGTCGGTGATCGTCGGGCTGCGTTGGGGCTATGACGTCACTGCGTTGAAGTTTGCGCTGCCGGTGCTTGCGAGCGGTGTGCCGCCGCTGGTGCTTGCGAGTTTCCACAGCCTGATCCGCAGAGACGAGCGCAGTGCTGCTGCGGCGGGGTGGGTCCATGCGGCGCCGACGATCGGTATGTTCGCGCTCGTGCTGTTCGCGCCATCGATTTCGCCTTGATCGTCGAATATGTCGGATACGCGCTGGCGCTCCTGAACCTGGCGCGCGTCGGTACGGATGCGCTGGAGGAAGCGCGCTTCGAAGGTGCGGCCGCGGCGCACCGCGCCTTGCTCATTGCCGCGTTCTCGCTCTGCCTTTCGGCGCTCTTCGATCTTGCGATCCTTCTGGATTTCGAATGGACGAGGGGCGCGAATATCGGCCTCATCGTCAGTAACGCGAACTTGCTGGGCCTGCTCTTCATCGGGCTGACAGCCATGGTCGCGGACCGTGCGCGTGCGCTTCCGGCCGCCGGCGCGGTCACCGACGAGGATCCTGTTGCAAAGCCGCAGGACCGCGAAATCCTCGACAGGATCGATCAACTGCTCGTCAGTCAGAAACTGGCCCGCGACGAAAACCTCACCTTGTCACGTCTGGCGCGGCGCGCGGGCCTGCCCGCCTGGCAGATATCGACCGCCGTCAATCGGCTGGCGGGCAAGAACGTCTCGCAATACATCAACGATATCCGGATTGCTGAGGCCTGCCGGCTGTTGCGCGAAACCGACATGTCGGTGACCGCGGCCATGCTGGAATCCGGCTTTCAGACGAAATCGAATTTTAATCGCGAGTTTCGCCGCGTCACCGACTTGAGCCCCGTCGCCTGGCGCGAGCAGAACCGGACCGGAGCGCTTGCCGCCTGACTGATGCCATGGCGATGCCCGGCCGCGGTGCGGCCGGGCTGGTTGGAGGCAAGGTGTGCGGTGACGTACTTGCGACGGTTACTGCTGGTCTGCGGCATTGTCGCCGATCGTGATCGCAACATCCTTCGTCTTGCCGGTCCGCCATAGGCTCAGGTTCTTCGAGGTGCCGGGCGAGAGGTCGGCGACCATGCGCGACAGGTCACGCGGCGACTTCACCGGGTTGCCGCCAAGCGCGATGATGATGTCGCCGGCCTTGATGCCGGCCTTGGCCGCGGGCGTTCCGCCACTGACGCCGACAACGAGCGCGCCCTCAGGCTGGGCAAGGCCGATGGCGTCGGCGATATCAGCCGTGACCGGCTGTATCTGCACGCCGATGAAGCCGTGCTGGATCGAACCATCCTTCATCAACTCAGTGACGACCTTTTGCGCCTGGTCCGAGGGGATGGCGAAGCCGACGCCGACGCTACCGCCGTTCGGCGAATAGATCGCCGTGTTGATGCCGACCACCTGGCCCTTTGCGTCGACCAGCGGTCCGCCGGAATTGCCGTGGTTGATCGGGGCGTCGATCTGGATGAAATCGTCATAGGGACCGCTGTGCAGGTCGCGGCCGCGCGCCGAGACGATCCCCGACGTGACCGTCGTGCCGATGCCGAACGGGTTGCCGATCGCCAGCACCTGGTCGCCAACCCGCAAGGTGTCGGAATCGCCCCAGGCAACTGTTGCGAGCGGCTTCGGCGCCGTGATTTTCAGGACTGCGAGGTCGTTCTTCGGGTCGGCGCCGACAAGCTTGGCCGGCACTTGCGTGCCGTCGTCGAGCGTCACCATGATGCTCGATGCCTTGTCGATGACGTGGTTGTTGGTGACGACGTAGCCGTCCGCGGTCACGATGAAACCGGAGCCGAGCGCTTCGGCCCGTTGACGCTGACGCTGCTCAGGCGCCTGGTCCGGCAAGGGGATGCCCTGATCGTGGAAGAATTGGCGGAATTGTTCGTCGAAGGGCGAATTTCCGCCCGGTTGCGACGGTTCGCTCGCACCGGCGTTGTCGGCCTTGATCACGGTCGTCACGGTGACGACCGCCGGCTTGTCTGCCGACACGACCGGCGCGAAGGATCCGCCGGATGTGGCCGGGACTGCAACGGCCGGACTGGCCGCCGCAGCGGCCACGTCATGGCCTGTGAAGGCTGCTACAGACAAGGGCGCAATGATGACGGCTGCGCCAAGGAGGGCGGCAGCTCGATACCTCGTGAGAATGTTTGACATGATCCTGTTCCTTTCGCTGCCTGTTTGCCGGACGAACTTGGCCGGACGCAGCCCGAGGCAGGTCGGGTCTGCGGGCACCGTCGGCCGGCATTGGATTAAGGGGCGGTCTGGTTACCGAAGGACCAGGCCCTTGAGCAGGCCCGGCCCCATCGGTTACGGCTCACCCGAAGACGGGTGAGCCTCAACGTGTCGGTCAAGCCATTCGGGCGATGTCGCGGTCGAGATGGCGAACGTCACCCTGGAGCCGGGCGTAGGACTGGGCCGGCAGCATGCCGTGATGGGCGGCGGCGGTCTTGACGGCGTCGGCGCGCACAGCACCGTCTTCGCGTTCAAGCTTCCGGTAGTTTGCTGCCGTCAGCTTGCCCTGTTCGTGGTCGGCGTTGATGCGGTGGTTGTCGACCCGGAGTTCATGCAGGACGTGATCGAGCCGCGTCGATGCAATGTGGGTCGGTGTCCGGTAGACCGGCATGGCCGGGGTTGCCATGTCGTCCTGGGCGAAAATGCCCTGGTAGTAATCGCCGGTATAGGCACCCTTGTCGTTGTCGCGGCCGAAATCGTGGTGATCGGCAGCAAAGGCGGCGCCGCTTAAGAGAACGAGGGCGACGGTTGCGATGGTGGTGGTCTTGAAGGGCGAGCGCATGACTGCATCTCCTGAATTGAAGGAAGCGCCGCGCGCTTCCGTTCGAGGCTGTCTCCTATTGTCGCGTCACGGCCGAAGCGGTCGCCGGCAATATTCAGCCTCGAAAATGAAGGTATTACTTCCGTGCGCCGCCGTCATGTTAATAACGCGTAATATTTCGGCAGACATCTCCGGAAATCCGCTTCATTAACATTATTTAATAAAGGCCAATTCGCTCCAGATTGACGGATATTCTTTCCCCAGGCGCGTATTGTGGCCCTTTTGCGGCCGCCCGCCCGCGCCTTTTCTAGTCAATCGAGCTTAGGGCTGAGGGCGCGGAGGAGGAGCTACGATCCGGCATAGTGGGCGCGCGGCCGGATCAGATCGCCGCTGACGACCTGTTCCATTGCGTGCGCGAGCCAGCCGACGGTGCGTGCAAGGGCGAATATCACCATCGGCGCGTCATCGGGTAGATCATAGGCAGCAGCGAGCGCCGCCAGAGAGAAGTCGAGATTGGCCGGTTCTCCGAGCAGTTCCTCGCCGGCCTCGGCCAGCGCGGCATAGAGCGGCGGCACGTCGAAGCTCGACATGATGGCCTTCGCGCGCGGGTCGCCGTCCGGATAGAGCCGGTGGCCGAAAGCCCGGACCACGCCGTCCGAAGACAGCATGGTACGGATCGCCTCGCGCACCCCGCCCACGGCCGCCTGTTCGGCAAGCCGCGTGACGCTCAGCCAGGCGCCGCCGTGCCTGGGGCCGGTGAGGGTGGCAAGCCCCGAAAGTGTGGCGGCGGAAAGTGCGGCGCCGGACGACGCGGTGACCCGTGCTGCAAAGGCGGAAACGTTGAGCTCGTGTTCCGCCGTCAGCACCAGGCATCGGCGGATCGGCTCCGCCGCCTCCGGCCGCTCCCAGCCGTGCGCCAGGCGCTCGTGCAGCGGCACATTTTCCCGCGACGGCGCAAGTCCGGCGGCAACGGTCGCCAGCACCTCGGCGGCCTCGGCCTTCAGGATGGCGGGCCTGCGTCCGAGCGCCGGCAGGTCGGCTTCGATGCGCCCGGCGAGAAGCGTAAAGGTCGTTGCTAGCCGCGATTGGCTGCTGCCGGGATCGCGCGCTGGAACAACAACCGCCGCCGGTGTCAGCCAGAGCAGGGCGGCGACCTCCTCCAGGGTCGCTGTGGTGGCAAGTTCGATCGCGTTGCTGCCGCGGTAGGAGAGCTGCCCTCCGGCGATGCTGGAGATCGTCGTTGGCAGTACCGGCTCGCCCCAGCGGATCGTCTCGGCCGCCACGACCGCCGCCTGCCGCCTGCCGGCGTGGCGCTCGGCCAGCCGGTGCACGTCGTCGGCCTGGTAGAGGCTGCGGCGCGGGTCGGCGGGGTCGGGCTTGGCGCGAATGCGGCCGCGGCTGACATTGGCATAGAGCGTCTGCCGTTTGCTGCCGAGCTTGGCGAGCGCCTCTTCGGCGGTGATCCAGAGTGTATTCATGTTGATCAATAGCATCAAGATTGACGTCAATAGGTCTAGGTCGGATCATCCTCGGCGTAAAGGAGAAACTTGATGATGAAGAACGGACTTGAAGACGTCGTCGCCGCCGAAACGCAGCTCTCCCATGTTGACGGCGAGGCGGGTCAATTGATCATCCGCGGCGTCTCGCTCGATCACCTGGCCGGCCACGCAAGCTATGAGGATGTCGTGGCGCTGTTGTTCGAGGGGCTGCTGGGGCCGATGCCGGACCGGGTTGAACTCGCGAAGCGGCTGGGTGAGAAGCGAGCGGAAGTGTTCGCCCATGTTGGCGCCATCGACGATGCGTTGCTGGAACTGCCGCCGGTCGACATCATGCGCGCGCTCATCGCCCGGCTCCCGGATGGGGAGGACCTCGATACGGCCCTACGTCTGCTCGCCGCGCCGGCCGTCTTCCTGCCGGCGGCGCTGCGCATGAAGAGCGGTGAAGCTCCGGTCGCGCCGACGCCGGCGCTGTCGCACGCCGCCGATATCCTGGCGATGCTCTGTGCCAAGGTGCCGAGCAGACAAGAAGTGGCGGCGCTCGACGCCTATCTGGTGACGATCTCGGACCACGGCCTCAACGCCTCGACCTTCGCCTCACGCGTGGTCGCCTCCACCAAGGCCGGTCTCACCTCTTCGGTGCTTGCCGCCATCGGGGCGCTCAAGGGGCCGCTCCATGGCGGCGCGCCTGGTCCGGTGCTCGACATGCTGGACGCGATTGGAACGCCTGAGAATGCGGAGGCCTGGCTTTCCGACGCGCTCGACCACGGCGAACGGCTGATGGGCTTTGGCCACCGTGTCTATCGTGTCCGCGACCCCCGCGCCGATGCGCTGAAGGGCGCGCTGAAACGACTGATCGCTGCGCATCCGGCCAACCGCGATCGCATTCGACTGGCAGAAGAGGTCGAACAATCGGCGCTCGCCGTCCTGAAGGTGCGCAAGCCCGACCGCCCGCTCGACGTCAACGTCGAGTTCTACACGGCGCTGCTGCTCGATGCGCTGCGCTTCCCGCGCGACGCCTTCACCGGCGTGTTCGCGATCGGTCGCACCGTCGGCTGGATCGCCCATGCCCGCGAGCAGGCGCTGGAAGGCCGCCTTATCCGGCCGCGTTCGCTCTATGTCGGGCCGCTGCCGCAACAGGCCGCGTGAGTGTTCTATGCTGAGGCGGAGACCATCCGCGCATTTCGCAGGTGTTGTTGAAAGAACGCCTTCAGGTCGCGGAAGTCATCGAAACCAAGGACGGTCGCAAAACGGGCGACCGTCGTCGGCGAGACGGCGCAGACTGACCTCCCCCCCCCCACATCGGCGCGCCGCTTCGCGCCCAGAACCAAGGAGTTTACCAATGGGATACAAGCCGTCTCCCCGTCCTGTCTTTGATCGTCCTAGCCACATCCCCTATGCCGGCGTCACGCGGCATCTCTGGGGCGAGGAAAATGCCGGTCTCGTTGACGGCTGGATCTACGCCTCGACGGAAAGCATTCACCAGATCGTCTTCATGCAGCCCGGCGGCTGCTTCAAGCATACGATGGCCTCCCGCGATCTTCGGGGCGTACGAGGTTCTCTACGTGCTGAGCGGTACACTTGGCCTTGCCAACCCCGAGACGGGTGAATTCTGCATCGCGAAGGAAGGCGAGGCGCTGTTCTTCCGCAAGGAAACCTGGCACCACGGTTTCAACCTTGGCAACGAGCAGGTCCGCGTGCTGGAATTCTTCGCGCCGCCGCCGGCCAAGGGCACGTCAGGCCCCTATGCGCGCACCAAGCCCTATATCGAGATCGAGCAATCGCGCTATGGCCAGAGCGAGTCCATCGGTCGCTGGCCGATGGACGCCGACGCCCAGCGGAAGGCCAGGACAATCCATTCGATGCGCGATGCCGATCTGCTCTTAAGCCTCGATCGGCAAACGCAGGGCGCCTATACCGGCCTCTATTGCGCGACCGATCAGCTCACCGTCGGCAAGACGACGCTGCTTTCGGGAAAACGCACCGGCATGGAGCGCCACAAGGGTGACGAATGCCTCTACTTGGTGTCGGGTATCTTGAACATCCATGTGCCCGATGCCGAAAGCCAGGTCTGGTTCGAGCTCAACCCGCGCGACGGCTTCCGGCGGGTTTCGATCACCAATATTTCAACATGACGGGCGACAAGGTGGAGTTCGTCTTCGGTGTCGCCCCGGAGTACTAGTCTCAAACAAAAACATACGGCAGTACCCGCTGGATGCTGCCGTATCTGAAAACAGGAAGTCGGCCGAGAGGAACGTTGCTTCCCAAATAAGTTGGCGGCCCTTAGGCCGCCTTCTTTGCGTCGAAGGGGATCTCGATATCGACGGCGAGCGTTGAGACCTGGGGGCCGCGTTCCATCGTTACGCGGACCTTGTCGTCGTCGATCTGCATGTGTTTGGAGATCGCCTGGAGGATTTCGTCGCGCAGTTTGGTGACGAGATCGCTATCGCCGGCGGATGCGCGCTCATGGGCGAGCAGCACCTGCAGCCGTTCGCGGGCGGCCGGCGCTGACTGTGTGCGGGAGAAGAAACGGAAAAGGTTCATGCCGCTTTCCTTCCGAAGATCTTGCCGAGGAAGCTGCGCTTCTCGCCGGGGATGTTGATCGGCAGGGCCTCGCCCTTCAGTCGGCGAGCCGCCTCGAAATAGGCGAGCGCCGGGGCCGAGCGGGTGTCGGCCAGCGTGACCGGCGAACCGACGTTGGACGCGCGCAGCACGTCGGCGCTTTCCGGAATGATGCCCATCAGCGGGATCGACAGGATTTCGAGCACGTCGTCGACCTTCAGCATGTCGCCGCGCTCGGCGCGTACCGGGTCGTAGCGGGTAAGCAGCAGGTGCTTTTCCATGCGCTCGCCGTTTTCCGCCTTGAGCGTCTTGGAATCGAGCAGGCCGATGATGCGATCGGAATCGCGCACCGACGAGACTTCCGGATTGGTCACGACGATCGCGATGTCGGCGTGGCGCATGGCCAACGTGGCGCCACGCTCGATACCGGCGGGGCTGTCGCAGATGACCCAGTCGAAGGCGCTCTGAAGGGCGGCGATGACCTTCTCGACACCTTCCGGCGTCAGGTTGTCCTTGTCGCGGGTCTGGGAGGCCGGCAGCAGATAGAGCGTTTCCAAGCGCTTGTCGCGGATCAGCGCCTGCGACAGCTTGGCCTCGCCCTGGATCACGTTGACCAGGTCATAGACGACGCGGCGTTCCGCGCCCATGACGAGGTCGAGATTGCGCAGACCGACGTCAAAGTCCACGACGACGACTTTCTCGCCGTTCTGAGCGAGTGCGGCGCCCAGTGCGGCGCTGGACGTCGTCTTGCCGACGCCGCCCTTGCCCGATGTAACTACGACTACCTTGCCCATTCGTCTCTCCAAGTATCTAAGAATTCGCCTTCGCCTACGTCCTCGTGACCCCGGCCGGATCGACCTGAATCACCAGATGCGGATGGCAAGCATCCACACCTTTCCTTGCCTCGGCCTAACCGAGCGTTCCGGCCTTCAGCTCTTCGCCGTCGAGCCAGATCTGCACGGACTTGCCACGCAGATTCTGCTCCATGTCGTCGGCCGTCTTGTAGAAGCCGTCGATCGCAATCAATTCCGCTTCGAGCTTGCGGCAGAAGATCCGCGCCGAAGCATTGCCCGTGGTGCCGGCCATCGCCCGGCCGCGCAGCGCGCCGTAAATGTGGATCGAGCCGCCGGCGACGACTTCGGCGCCCGAGGCGACCGAGCCGATGATCGTCACGTCCCCTTCGGGGAAGAACAGCGACTGGCCGGAGCGCACCGGCTGGGTGACGACGATCGACGGCGTCGCCTTGGTGGCAAGCGGTTCTGCCGTGATCACGGTTTCCGCGGCTGCTTCCGCTTCCGGCGTCTCGCTCTTTTCGGCCTGTTCCGCCATCTTGGCTTCGTAGTCCGCCGCCGGGCGACCGTCGGTCATCGCGGGAGGAAGGTCAGCGCCGAGCAGAGACTGGCGCGCGCCTTCGATGCCCATGATGCGCACATTGCGCTTGCCGAGCTGGTCGACGAGTTCGCGCAGTTGCGACCGGTCGATATCAAGGCCGTCGACATCAAGCACGACCGGGCGTCGCAGGAAGAAACCGGCGGAGCGGGAGGCGAGATGGTCGAGGCGGGTGAGCCAATCCTCGAGCGGAAGCTCGGGGGTCAGCGCTAGCGCAAGGAAGGATCGCCCCTTGAGGCGGATCGGCCGGGATTCGGTTAACACATCATTCATCTTGGTAAATTTTCCGTTGCTTCGGTGTATCGATCAAATGGTTAACAAATGGTTAATTCGGCAATGCGAAGGTTAATGAGGCGGCGCTGAGGACCGGTCGCCGGCCGCTGGAAAACAAGGAAAATCGGGTGGCCGAAAAAGCCGCTCTTTTGCCCATCGTCGCCTTGGCTTCGGCCGATCAGACCCTGCGCCCGGCGCCGAGCGACGCAGAAAGCCTCGATACGGCAAGGGCGATTCGTCCGGGCTCATGAGGGGAGTTGACATTGGAACGCTAAAATAAGAACATAACAAGAACAAAGCGGAGGTTCCCATGAGTCGGATGGAGACCATGACCCACACGGAAGAAGTGATCGAACGCGCCATGGCCGCCGTTGCGGCCGCCCGAAAGAAGCGGGAACGCGAGGCCGAATGGCGCAAGCGCACCTTCGGCCGCATCGACATGGCGCCGCCGTTGCCGCGGCTGAAGCGTGGCGGTGTCCAGCTTTCGCTTCGGCTCGACGGTTCCGCACGCTGACGAAGGAGCGGGCCGCTCAAGGCCCGGCAGCTGGATGACGGGCGAAGCGAGTCGAAGCTTCGAGAGGAATGAACATGAGGCATCGTCGAAGCATCGACCTGATGCCGCGCGAAGACGCCACCGTTGACGGGGCGACCTTGGAACTCTTGCCGGAATGGTACGTGCTCGTGGCGCAATGCGGGAAATGTCGACACCAGGGGCGGATCGATCGCCGGCTTGTTGCAAACAGGCGCGGATGGGGCGTCTCTCTCAATTCCATCGGCCCGGCGCTGAAATGCGTACGCTGCGGCAACAGGGAAGGGAACAAACTGCTTCTTGGCCGGTTGCCCCGTGACTGATGGGCGGTGCGGGCAGAAAGCGTGGCGGGGCAGATGGGTTTGCCTTGAGAGCGCACGAAGGCGTCTCAGTCACATAGAGGGTGATTCTCTGCTATTTGTACTATAGAATTGATAATGGTCGGTGCCTCTTTGAATTGTATGGCGTTGATGTCGATCATACATTGATTGTTAATGAAATTTATCAAGCGTGATGCGCTGAAATTAGCGTGGATTCGGAACAAATTATTATTCTTTTCGTTGATGTGGTGATCAAACGAAAGGATTAGATCATGAAGAAGCTTATAATCGCCGCGGCTGTTGTTTCTTTGATGGCAGGATCCGCATTTGCTGAGGATGCCAACCAGAAAGCCGGCACGGCCGCAGGCATCGTTGGCGGCGCAACCGCGGGTGCCGTCGTCGGCGGGCCGATCGGTGCCGGTGTGGGTGCCGTGGTCGGTGGCGCGCTCGGCGGAGCGCTGACGCCGCCGCCGCCGGAAGTCATCACCTATGTCGAACAGCAGCCCGCACCGCCTTCGGTCGTCGTGCAGGAGCAGGTCGTGATCGGTAAACCCATCCCGCAAGCCGTCGTCCTGACGCCCGTACCCGGTAATCCGCGCTACGCCTATGCGGTCGTAAATGACCACCGCGTGATCGTCGAGCCGCAGTCGAGAACGGTGGTCCAAGTCATCAACTGACCGTAGGCGGTCTTCATACTGTAGTCTCTCAGGGAGGGGTGGCGTTCCGCGCCGCCCCTTCCTTTTGCCCAGCTATCGATAAGGCGAGGCATCAAATGCCCTTGAGCGCTCAGCGGGATCGGTCGTGTCGATTGGTTCAACCTGATAAACTGCTGGCCGGATTTCATCGGCGGGGAGCACGTCATGGGAGCTGTCGCGCATGAAGACTGGCCGATCGAGATGTGGCGCCCGGGGGTTGAGACCCGCATGCTCATCTCCGCGCTCAATGGCGCTTCCGGATTGTGCCTGTTCGAACAATGGATCGCGCCCGGCGCCGGCGCGCCCACCCATAGCCATCCCGTCGAAGAGGTGCTGACGGTGGTGGCGGGGCAGGCGGAAATGTGGATCGACGACGAACGTTTCATCCTCACCAGCAATCAATCGCTGATCGTGCCGAAATTGCGTCGGCACGGGTTTGCAAATGTCGGCGGCGAAACGCTCCACATTCGCGCTGTGCTCGCATCCGCAGCCTTCGAGGCAAGCTTTGACGATGCAGCGGAAGCGACCAGGCGCTGGGCAGCCGCGCCGGTGCAGGGATAGGTCGGCACCTCCCATAAGCCACCACCCGAACTTCGGGCAAAGCCGTCGTGTCCGGCAGCGACCGGCTATCGAGGCTCGTGGCCTTCTTTCCCGAAAAGCTCGCACGCGTGTTTCTCACGCCGAGGGACGCACGGCGCCGAGGATGAAAATATACGCGCGAAACAACTAATATAAATCTCGAATTATATTGCCAGTATTTCGAGTATTTATTCGGTATTGCTTTACGAGTTTATATAAATACAGTCCGCATAGAAGTGTCGATATTTCCGTGGCAAAGTATTCTTGAAAATTGTTTGAAGGGGAGTGATCGCATGGCGAGGATCGTAGGTTCCTATGGGAACGACGTTTTGAAGGGTACCGCGGAAAGCGACCGCATCTGGGGGCTTTTCGGCGCCGACACGATCGACGGCGGCGCTGGCGATGATTTCGTCAGCGGCGGCGGCGGGCGCGATACCCTGATAAGCTCGAGCGGCTTTGATCGGCTCGACGGCGGTGCCGACGACGACCAGATCGTGCTGAACGGGACCGGCGGTGCGGTCACCGGAGGGGCCGGCTATGATGGTCTCGTGGTCGATTTCTCACAAACCTCCGAGCGCATGGTGTTCAACGGCGGGTCCGGCCACGGTTATGTCGGAGATCCTGCGCTCGCCGGGCGCCACGTCTTCTTCCACGATATCGAGTGGTTGCGGGTGCTTGCCGGCAGCGGCGACGACCGGATCGCCGGCACCGCCTCAGGCGACAACATCTCGACGGGCGCCGGCAACGATGTCGTCTACGCCGGTGGCGGAAACGATCTCATAACCAACAGCGGCGGTCACGATCGTCTCAATGGCGGCGCCGGCAACGACCGCTTCGTTCTCATCGGTACCGGCAGCACCGTCTCCGGCGGCAGCGGCACCGATACGCTGGCTATCGATCTCGTCGCCGCCAAAGCCCCCGTCGTCTTCAACCTGCAAAACGGCCACGGCATCATCGGTCATCAGACATCGGGCGAGCGCCATATCTTCGTCACCTATGACGGCATCGAAAAGATCGAAGTGACGACGGGAAGCGGCAACGACCGGATCCTGGGGAGTACGCTTTCCGATGTCATCCAGACCGGCGGCGGCAACGACTTCGTCGACGCGGGTGTCGGCGACGATACGATCATCGACGGGCTCGGCGCCAATCGCCTGTTTGGCGGTGACGGCCGCGATCAGATCACCTCGACGCTGTATTCGGCAGAAATCGACGGTGGGGCGGGCCAGGACTGGTTATGGATCAAGGAAACGCAGCGCACGAGCGACCTGACGGTCGACTTCTCCGCCGGAGGGGCCTCGACCGGCACCGTCATTAGCGGCATCGAGGAGGCGAGCCTCATGCTCGGCAGCGGCAACGATCGGGTGATCGCCGGCGATCTGACCTATCTCGTGGTCGAGGCCGGCGCTGGAAACGATCACCTCGAGGGCGGCGCCGGAGGGGATGCGCTCTATGGCGAAGACGGCAATGATTACATTCACGGGGGTGCCGGAAACGACTCGATCGTCACGGGCGCCGGTGACGATGTGGCCTATGGCGGCGACGGAATGGACACGCTAGCCAATACCGGCGGCAGCGACGTGCTCGATGGCGGCGCCGGAGACGACTGGCTGCAGGACACCTTCCCCGGCGGTGGCAGCCTCGGTGTTGCGTCGATCCTGCGCGGCGGCGCGGGCAACGACACGATCAATGCCCGCTACGTCGGCGAGGTCGATGGCGGTGAAGGCCGGGACCTCCTGAACCTCAACTATGGCGGCCTGCCGGAGGCGATGGACTTCGACGCGGCACGGGGTGTCACCCATACCGGCCTGACGTTCACCGGTATCGAATATTTCAACGTTTCGAGCGGGGGCTACGACGACGTACTGCGCGGCGGCGACGACAACGACACTTTTTACGCCTCGAGCGGCAACGATATCCTCGAGGGGCGCGGCGGGGATGACAAGCTGACGGGCGCGTCGGAAAACGACCAGCTCTTCGGCGGCGACGGGGCGGATTTCCTCGATGGAGGGTCCGAGAACGACCTATTGAGCGGCGGTAACGGCAGTGATGTGCTGACGGGTGGCCGCGGCGCGGACACCTTTTACTGGTCGTCGGAAACCTCCGGCGAGGTGGGCCTCGATCGCATTCTCGATTTCGATGGCCGGCAGGGTGACCGCATCGCCTTTTCCCACGAGGCCCAGGACACAACGGGTATTCACAGCTATGCGGATTTCCTTGCCGCAGCGCGCGACACGGCCGATGGCGTGTTCGTCTCCTTCAATGGCTCGGAAACCGAAGGCATTCTGATCGAGGATAGCTCGCTCTCGGTTCTCTCCGAAAGCGATCTCGTCTTCGGCTGAGGCCTCGTTCGTCAGGCCTCCGGAGCTGCGCCTTCGTCTTGGCGCGCGGCATTGATCGTCTCCGTGGTCAGGTGCCCATCGATGAGATGAAGGCGCCGGTCCATGCGCGCGGCCATATCCAGGTCATGAGTGACCGCGACCACGGTCTTGCCCTCTTCGCGCACCAGCGTTTCCAGGATCCTGAAGACCTGCTCGGAGCTCGTGCTGTCGAGACTGCCGGTCGGTTCGTCGGCGAGGATCAGCGGCGGGTCGTTGGCGAGTGCACGGGCGACCGCCACGCGCTGGCGCTGGCCGCCCGAGAGCTGATCGGGCCGCTTGTCGAGGTGATCGGCAAGCCCGAGTGCCGCAAGCAGCTCGCTTGCCTTCCCACGCATCTCGCTCCGGCCGAGGCGGCCGAGCTTGCGCATGGGAATTTCGACGTTCTCGCGGGCGGTAAATTCGGGCAACAGGAAGTGGAACTGGAAGACGAATCCGATATTGGCGAGCCGCGTGGCTGCCCGTTCGTTCTCGTCCATTCGCTCCGTGTCGCGACCGCGGATCATAAGCGTGCCACCCGTCGGCCGGTCGAGCAGGCCGAGCAGATAGAGGAGCGACGACTTGCCGGAACCGGAGGGGCCGGTGACAGCGACGAATTCCCGCTCGCCGATGGTGAGCGATATGTCCTTCACCAGCGTGACAGGTACGGTCTCCCTGAGGATCCGCGTCAAATCCTTGGTTTCGATCAGCGTGCTCATGTCGCGCCCCGGATGATATCGACGGGATTTGCCCGGGCCGCGCGCCGCGCCGGCAGGTAGCCGGCAACCGCTGCCGATCCGAGCGCGAAAGCGGCGGCGATCAGATAGTGCAACATGCTCCAGGCGATCGGTAGCCGGGTCATCTCCTGGCCGGTGGCGGCGAGCTCGAAGCGGACGAGCGAAAGGCCATAGATCATTGCCAAGCCGAACGCCCAGCCGACAAGCGTGCCGACTGTCGCGATCGCCACGCCTTCGAGCACGAAGAGGATGCGCATGTCGGTCTCGGTGAAGCCGAGCGATTTCATGATGGCGATGTCGCGCGCCTTCTCGTGCGTGATCGTCGAGATGATGTTGAAGATACCGAAGCCGGCGACCAGCATGATCGCAGCGACGACCGTGTACATGATGACGTTGCGCACGACGAGCGCCTCGAGGATCGACTCGTTGGCCTCCTGCCAGGCGATCGCCTTGTAGCCGAGTTCCGCCTCGATACGCCGGGCGACGGTCGGGGCGGCGTTCGGATCGTCGAGCTTGATGTTGATCACGTTGATCGCGTTGGGCCGGGCTGAGAGGATTTGGGCGTTTTTCTGCAGCACATAGGCCTCGCCCTCGTCGCGCGCCGTCGTGCCGGTGTGGAAGAGGCCGACGATCTTGAAGCGGCGGCTGAGCCCTTCCGAAGAGACGGCGGTGATCGTGTCGCCGATCTTGGCACCGAGCCGGGAGGCCATGGTATCGCCGATCACCACATTGTTGCCGCCGGCGGCAAGGGCGGCGAAGCTGCCCGCCCTGAAATCTCCGATGATCGGCGAGACCCGCGGCTCCGCCTGCGGATCGATGCCGATGACGGCGGCGCCGACCTCCTGACCGGAATAGCGAAGGACGCCCTGCGCCCTGAGGGTGGCTGCAAAGCGGCCGGGGATCCAGCCGTCGAGCCAGGAGAGCGCTGCCGTTGGGTTGATGATGCCGCGGCGGTCGTCGCGTGGCCTGAGGCCGGAAATGGCCGCGGCACTAAACAGGTCTTCCGCCGGCTGGCGGCGCGCCGTGCGTTGCTCGTCGGTCACCTGCACATGGGGCATCGTGTCGACGAGCTGGCGAACGAAGTCGTCCTGGCCGCCCTGCATCAGCGCTGCCATGGCGATGGAGAAGCCGACGCCGACCGCCACGCCCAGCATCGCGACGATCGTCTGTCGGCCTCGGCCGGTGATGTGCGTCAGTGCGATGTCGAGGATGAGGCGCATGGCGGGCTCATTTCTCCGGCGAAGGGGTGGCCTTCACCCGCGTGCCATCGGCAAGACCGGTCGGGAAGGGCGAGACGACGCGCGCGTCGTCTTTGAGGCCGGAGAGGACTTCGACGCCGTCGGCGCCGCGGATGCCCGTTTTCAGTTCTCGGATCCGTGCGCGATTGCCGTCGATCACGGCGGCCTTCGCTCCTTCCAGCGCCACGGTCGGGATGATCAAGGCGCCATTGGCGACCCGCACGATGATGTTGACGTCGGTCGACATGCCGATCCGAAGCGGCGTGTCGTCGGGCAGCCGAAAGCGCACGCGATAGGTCTTCGTTACCGGATCACCCTTGGGCGTGATGCTGTCGACCGTCGCTTCCAGCTTGCGGTCGGGGAAGGCATCCGATCGGAGCAGCGCCTTCTGGCCGACTTCGACGCGCGGGATATCCTCTTCGTTGACGTCGGCGGTGACGATCAGCGGTTTCGGCTCTCCGACCCAGAAGAGCACCGTGCCGAGATCCGCGACCTCGCCGATCTCGCCGTCCTGCCTGAGTACCTGGCCGGCGCTCGGTGCGCGCAGCACATAGGTCGCGAGCCGCGCCTGGCGGCCGGCGACGAGCGCTTCGAGCTGGCCGAGTTCGCTGCGCGCCCGGTCGACTTCCTGTTCGCTGATCGTGCTGCGTTCGGCGAGCGCCAGCTTGCGCCGATATTCCTCCTGCGCCAGCGTCAGCCGCGCCTGTAGTTCGCCAAGCGCCGCCCGTGCCTCGGTGTCGTCGAGGCGGGCGAGCACGTCACCCTTGGCGACACGCTGTCCCTCGCAATTGCACTGCTCGACGATGCGCTCGGCGACCGTCGGGGTGACTTTCGCCCAGGTGCGCGGCTCCACCACGCCATCCGCATAGATGATCTCCGCCGCATCGCCGCGTTTCGGCGAAATGACGGAGACGGGAACCGGGCGAAGAAAATACCAGGCGCTTGCCGCACCGACGGCAACGACAACGGCCGCTCCGATTGCATAACGAGTGAGCCGCACGAGACGCTCCTTGAACGCTTCCAATCCGTTCTGTATGAATAGACCGACGGTCGGTTTGTTTCAAGGCTGCCGATTTCCTCGACCTTCAGGAGCGTCGTGGACCGCGCCGCAAACCCGTGCTAAGCCGCCGTCCTGGGAGCGCTCATGGTCAGAACGAAGAAATTGCCGGAAGTCCGATCGAACGAGTTGATCGATTGCGCCGAGCGCTTGTTCTTTCTGCACGGCTACGAGAATACGACGGTCAACGACGTCATCCGCGAGGCCAATCTATCCAAGGGCGCCTTCTACCACTATTTCGTTTCGAAGGAGGCCTTGCTGGAGGCGGTCGCGACCCGCCTGGCTGAGCGGAACCTGAAGGAATTGCAGCCGCTTTTCGAAGATCCGTCGCTCGATGCAGTCGGCCAGCTGAATGCGCTTTTCGCCGGCTCGCGGCGGCTGAAGCTCGACATGGCGCCGCAGCTGAAGAACAGCTTCAACGCCCTCTTCAAGCCCGAAAATGTCGCGCTCTATCATCGTATCGACGAGGCGCTGATGGCCGTCAGCCTGCCGCTGGTCGCCGAAATGCTGCGGCGTGGGCACGCGGACGGAACGCTCGATGCGCCCGATCCGGAAGCTTCCGCCCTGATGTTGCTGCAACTGCGGCTGAGTGTCGCCAAAGTGATGCACAAGGCCTTGCAGCGACAGGAGGCCGGCGACCTCGACGGCGCGGCTGCGATGCTCGACGGCTGGATGCGAACCTACGGCACCGCCATCGAGCGCTTTCTGAAGCTCCCGGATGGAACGATCGAAGTGACCGAACCGGGTTTCTCCCGCGCTTTCCTTGAAGCATAGCCGACGGTTCGGTTGCCGGCTCGCGCGTCATTGCCTGCCGCGGCGGCAGGGATCAAAGCGCTCCGTCGATCGCGCCGCTGTTGCGCTCGCCTGTGTTCGTCGGAGACGGAAAGAGCTGGGAGCCAAAGGCGCCCTGGCTGCTGATCTCGGGGAAGCTGACGTCTGCGATTTCGAAATCGGGCATGAGCGCAAGCATCGGCAAGATCCGTTCGAAAACCGCGCCGCCCAGCGGTGCTGCATTCCAGCCGGAGGTGCGGAAGCCATAGGTCTCCTTCAGACCCTTGGGCTCGTCGAGCAAAGTGAGAAGCAGATAGCGCGGATTGTCGACGGGAACGACGCCCATGAAGGATGTGATGTTCAGCTCCTTCGAGTAGCGCCCGCTGACCACCTTTTCGGCGGTGCCGGTCTTGCCGCCTATGAAATAGCCTTTGACCTCCGCCTTCTTTGCCGAGCCGGTCTTGGCGTTGAGCCGCAGCAGATAGCGCAGCGCCTCGCCGGTCTCCGGCTTGATCAGATTGCGCGCGATGATGCGTTCGTCGAGCGCCGCACCCTTGATCAGAGTTGGCCTTATAAGGCGCCCACCGTTGACGAGCGCCGCCACCGCGATGCTCGCCTGCAGCGGCGTCACGGCGATGCCGTGGCCGTAGGAGGCGGTCGCCGTTTCGATCTCGCCCCAGCGTCGCGGCAATTGTGGATGGGCGCTTTCGGGCAGTTCCGTCGTCAGCCGCGACGTCTGCCCGAAGCGCGTCAGGAATGCCTGCAGGTTCTCCGGGCCGACGGATATCGCCATTTTCGCCATCGAGATGTTCGACGAATAGATGAAGGCCTCCGGCACCGTCAGCGGTCGATGCTGGCCGCGGTAGTCGTTGATGCGGAAGCGGCCGAAGGCGAGCGGCTTGCTGGCGTCGATGACGGAGCGGAGCGTGAACTGGCCGGAATCGAGCGCCATGGCCGTCGTCAGTGCCTTGAAGGTCGAGCCCATCTCGAAGGTGGCGGCGGCGATGCGGTTGATACGGTCGGGCTTCAGCGCGTCCACGGGCAGGTTCGGGTCGAAATCCGGGTAAGAAACGAGCGCCAGGATCTCGCCATTGGTGACGTCGAGCACCAAGCCGGCCCCGGCCTTGGCGCTGAACTTGGCGATCGCCTTGCGCAACTCGACCTCGAGCGCATGCTGGATGCGGATATCGAGCGTCGTGCTCACCGGCTCGAGGTTGCGATGGGAGAGATCCATGCCGCTCTGGCGCAGCACCTCCAGCCCCTGGCCCTCGATCCAGCGCTCGATGCCGGCGATGCCAATATTGTCGATATCGACCGCGCCGAGCACGTGGGCGGCAAGCGTGCCGTTGGGATAGAAGCGCTGTTTCTCGCGCTGGAAGCCGATCGCTGGAAGGCCGGCGTTCCAGACGGCCTGCTCTTCGGCCGGCGTCACTTGCCGCTTGATCCAGGCAAACGCCGCACCGCTCTTCAGCCGACGATAGAGGTCGCGCCCGTCGAGATCAGGGAAGATCGCTGTCAGTTTCTCGACTGCTTCGTCCACATCGACGATCAGTCGAGGCTCGGCGTAAAGCCCGGAACTCGGCACGTCGATCGCCAGCAGATTGCCGTTGCGGTCAAGGATCGAGGGACGGCCGAGCGACGGCGGCGGCGGTATGTAGCCGGTGCGCTCGTAGTCGGCGGCGCCGAGCTGGACGAGACGCGCGAGCATGAGGCCGAAGACGAGCGCGAACGCGCCGATGACGAGGAGAAGGCGGCCGCGGGGATCCGGCCGGAGCTGAGCCTTGCGTGCCATCTCAATAAAGTCCGTTGCTGTTGGTAAGAAGCTTCGCCCGCTGTTCGGGCGTAAGGTCCGCATCGGCCGTGGCCGATGTGCTCGCCGTCTCGAAGCCGTCGATGACCGGGCAGCCGCCGGCGCAAGGGGCAGTGCCCGGCTTGAAGGATTCGAGAATGGCACCCGGCGTGCCCGCCGGGACCGGTTGGCCGCTCTTCCGGTCGATCGCCTCGACCATCATGCCTGTTGGCGCGTGGAAATCGGCCGCGGCCCGCCCCGCAAGAGCCACCTTCATGAAATCGATGAAAATGGGTGCGGCGAGGCCGCCGCCGGTTTCGCCGTAGCCCATGGGCTTCGGCGTGTCGTAGCCGAGGAAGACACCGGTGACGATATCGGGCGTGTAGCCGACGAACCAGACGTCCTTCTCGTCATTGGTGGTGCCGGTCTTGCCGGCGATCGGCACGCCGAGCGAGCCGACATTTCGAGCGGTGCCACGTTCGACAACGCCGCGCAGCATCGAAGTGACCTGATAGGCTGTCATCGGATCGAGCACGTAGTCGCGGTCGTCCACGGGCATGGGCTCTTCCTGGCCGGTCCAGTCGGAGGCGTTGCAAGCGTCGCACTTGCGCTGGTCGTGGCGAAAGATCGTGCGGCCGTAACGATCCTGGACGCGATCGACCATCGAAGGCGTGACGGCCCTGCCGCCATTGGCGATGACCGCATAGGCCGAGACCAGCCTGAGCAGCGTCGTTTCGCCGGCGCCGAGCGACATCGGCAGGTAAGGCTTCAGCTCGTCATAGATGCCGAAACGCTTGCCGTAGTCGGCGACCAGATCCATGCCGAGATGGCGGGCAAGGCGCACGGTCATCAGGTTGCGGCTGTTTTCGAGCCCGACGCGCAGCGTCGAGGGACCGCTGAAGCGACCGTCGTAGTTCTTCGGTTTCCACATTCGCCCGGCGCCGTCGGCAAGGGCGATCGGCGCATCCATCACCAGCGTCGTCGGCGCATAGCCGTTGTCGAGGGCGGCGGCATAGACGAAGGGCTTGAACGACGAGCCCGGCTGGCGATAGGCCTGGGTTGCGCGGTTGAATTCCGACTGGGCATAGGAAAAACCACCGGCGACCGCCAGCACCCGGCCGGTGTTCGGATCCATGGAAACGAGCGCGCCCTGCACGAGCGGCGGTTGCCGGAGCAAGTAGCCGTCGCCCGCCTTTTCCACATATACGACGTCGCCGGGCGCCAGAGCCCCGTCGGGTCCCGCGGCGCAGCCCCGCTTTGCCTTGGCCGAGCGGCAGAGCGCCCAGGCCATGCCCGCCCGGCCAAGGCGGATCGTCTCGTTGGTGCCAAGAGCACCGCTTCGTTCCGCGACCGTCGGCCTTAGCCCGATCTCTGCTCCATCCTTGTCGGTCGCCATCACCACGCCGAGCCGCCATTCCGGCACGTCGGCGAGCGGCTGGAGCCTGGCAAGCGCCGGCGCCCAGTTTCCGGTCGAAGGGAGCCTGGCGACGGGGCCGCGGTAGCCCTTTGCCTGGTCATAGGCGACGAGGCCTTTGCGCAACGCCGTCATGGCGGCGACCTGCAATCGCGGATCGAGCGTCGTGCGCACGGAGAAGCCGGCCGTATAAAGGGCAGCATCGCCGTATCGGGCGTTGAGCTGGCGGCGGACGTCCTCGGTGAAATAGTCGGAACTGGCGACCGCGGGCGATTGTTGGCGTTGCCTGACGCCGAGCGAGGAAGCGGATGCCTTTGCGGCGGCGGCGGTGTCGATGACGCCGTTCTGCCGCATCTGGTCGATCACCCAGTTGCGGCGGCCGGTTGCCCGCTCCGCCTGGCGGTCCGGGTCGTAATTGTTGGGCGCCTTCGGCAGGGCTGCGAGGAAGGCTGCCTCCGCGACCGAGAGCTCGCTGACCGGCTTGTCGAAATAGGTGAGCGCTGCCTGCGCCACGCCATAGGCACCGCGCCCGAGATAGATGTCGTTGAGATAGAGTTCGAGGATGCGGTCCTTGGAATAGGTCTGGTCGATCCGCAGCGAAAGGATCGCCTCGCGCAGCTTGCGCTCCACAGTCCGGTCCGACGTCAGCAGGAAATTCTTGGCGATCTGCTGCGTGATCGTCGAGCCGCCGATCATGCGGCGACCGGAGCCGTAGTTGGCGAGATTGGCAAAGAGCGCCGTGCCGATGCTCGCAACATCGATGCCGGGATGGGTGTAGAAGTTCTTGTCCTCGGCGGAGAGGAACGCCTGGCGCACGCGTGCGGGGATGGTGGCGATGGGCAGGAACAGCCGGCGTTCCCGCGCGAGTTCCGCGACCATCGTGCCGTCGGCGGCATAGAGGCGGCTGGTCACCGCCGGCTCCCAGTTGGCGAGCGTGCGGTGATCGGGCAGGTTTCGCGTCAGGGCTGCGACGAGCGCGGCGGCGGCCAGCGCGACGACGACAGTAAGATTGAGGCATGTGCCGAGCAGATTTACGAGGAGCTTCATAACGGGCAGAGCGGACCTTCATGGCAGCAGGCAGCGTCGCCGACACGGGTGTTCGTGGGGCGGGCAGCGCATGCGGAGCGGAGTATCGGGGTGCGCCTACGTCCGCGGACGTTGGCTCGGTGACGGTGCCTGCGGCCGCTAGGGCCAGATGAAACGGCGCATGGATCAGGTCTCCGAAAGCGGTGCGGCTGACCGCGCCTTTCCTGAGTTGGCGGCTTCCGGGCAACGGCACGCACCGCCGATAAAGTTCACCGTAAAGGGATTGTGCTTACGCAACAAACCACGTTTATTTGCGAGACCCATTAGGTGAGTTAGGGCATTCATGGTCAGGCCATATCTTCCGCTCAATGCGCTACGCGCTTTCGAAGCCTCGGCGCGGCATCTGAGCTTTACGCGCGCGGCAATCGAGCTCTGCGTTACGCAAGCTGCAGTCAGCCATCAGGTCAAGCTTCTCGAAAACCGCCTGAACGTGACCCTGTTCAAGCGGCTGCCGCGCGGGCTGATGATCACGGCGGAGGGCGAGGCGTTGCTGCCGGTTCTGCGCGATAGCTTCGACCGGATGGCGGACATGCTCGACCGCTTCGAGGCGGGGCATATTCGCGAAGTGCTGATGATCGGCGCCGTCGGCACGTTTGCGGTCGGTTGGCTGCTGCCGCGGCTCGCGGATTTCCAGGCGAAGTATCCCTTTGTCGACGTTCGCCTCTCCACCAACAACAACCGCGTCGATATGGCGGCCGAGGGGCTGGATTTCGCTATACGCTTCGGCGGCGGCTCGTGGCACAATATCGAGGCGACGCGGCTCTTCGAGGCGCCGCTATCCGTGCTTTGCATCCCCGAGATCGCCGAGCGGCTGAAGACGCCGGCCGATCTGCTCGACGAAACGCTGCTCCGGTCCTATCGGGCCGACGAGTGGGTGACCTGGTTCGATGCAGCCGGCATCGCCTATCCGGCGCCCCTGCTCAAGGGCATCGTCTTCGATAGTTCGCTGGCGATGATGGAGGCAGCGGCCCAGGGGATTGGCGTGGCGCTGGCGCCGCCGCTGATGTTCTCGCGGCTGCTGTCGAACGGCACGATGCGCCAGCCCTTCGACGTTCATACCTCGATGGGAAGCTACTGGCTGACGCGGCTGAAATCGCGTCCCGTCACGCCGGCGATGACCGCCTTCCACGATTGGCTCGCTGCGGCGGCCGAGCAGGAGGCAGCGGCCTTGCCGGCCACGCCCGACGTTATCGCAGGCTGAACGTCCGCCACAGTGCAGTTCAACGCAAGCTGCGCCTCAACCGGGTCCCGCGGCGGTGCGTCTTTATGGCCCAATAATTCTAATGTCTGCCACCAATTCTAATGATGGCCACGACGCACGGCTTTTATCCGTTCACTCGGACGATTTTGCCGTCGAGCACTCGTACACCGTGCGCCCGCTTTGGGCATCGACGCCGGCGAGGCTCACCTCATAGCCCCAGAGATGGCGAATATGGCGCATCGTCGCGTCGCGGCTGCCCTCGTCGAGCAGGATACCGTGCTTGACATTGTGCTGCAGCCGCAATTGCCGGTCACCGAGCAGATCGACGTCCATCACCTGGATGTCCGGCTGGTTGGCAGCAACGTCGTAGCTGTTGGCGAGCGCCGAACGGACCGCGGAATAGCCGCGCTCGTTGTGGATCGAGGCAACCTCGACGAAACGATCCGACGAGCGATCTGAGAGCTGGAACAGCCGGAACTTGCGCATCACCGCCGGGCTCAGATACTGCAGGATGAAGGACTCGTCGCGATGGTTCGCCCAGGCGTCGCGCAGCGTTTCCATCCAGTCGCCATTGCCGGCAAAGGAGGGGAACCAGTCGCGGTCTTCCTCCGTCGGCTCGGTGGCGATCCGCTGGATATCCTGCATCATCGCAAAGCCGAGCGCGTAAGGGTTGATGCCCGGGTAGCGCCGGTCGTCGAAATCCGGCTGGAAGACGACGTTGGAATGGCTCTGCAACAGTTCCAGCATGTGGCCTTCGCCAATCCTGCCCTGGTCGTAGAGCCGGTTGATGATGGTGTAATGCACGAAGGTGGCGCACCCCTCGTTCATGACCTTCGTCTGGCGCTGCGGTGAAAAATACTGCGCGATCACCCGCACGATCCTGAGCAGCTCCCGCTGCCAGGGCTCCAGGATCAGACTGTGCTTTTCGAGAAAATAGAGCAGGTTCTCCTCCGGCAGGTTGAGCACCTTCTTGCGCTCGGAGGCGTCGCGCTCAGCCTCGGCCGGGTCGCGGTTCTCGGCGACCTGCGGTAGCGTTCGCCACAGGTCGCTATAGGTCTGCTCCTCATATTCCAGCCTTTCACGCGCTCTCTCGCGCACCTTTTCAGAGGAGAGGCGGGGCGGGCGGCGGTAGCGGAAAACGCCCTGGTCCATCAGCGCATGGGCGGAATCGAGAATGGCTTCGACGGCGGCAGTGCCGTGCCGCTCCTCGCATTTGGTCACGTATTTCTTGGCGAAATCCATGTAGCTCAGGATCGCACCAGCATCGGTCCACTGGCGGAAGAGATAGTTGTTCTTGAAGAAGTGGTTATGGCCGAAAGCGGCATGCGCGGTAACCAGCGCCTGCATCGCCATGGTGTTTTCTTCCATGAGATAGGTGATGCAGGGATTGGAATTGATCACCAACTCATAGGCAAGACCGCGGTGGCCCTTACGGTAGTGATGCTCTTCATAGGCAAAGCGCTTGCCGAAGGACCAGTGCTGGTACATCAGCGGCATGCCGACTGAGGAATAGGCGTCGAGCATCTGTTCGGAAGTGATGATCTCCAGCTGGTTCGGGTAGACGCTGAGGCCCATTTCTCCGAGCGCGACCTGCTCGATCGCGTCGTAAGCGCGCGACAGCGTCGCAAAATTCCAGTCGGACCCCTGGAACAGGAGACCTGAGGTCGTGCGTCTTGCCATCCGGTCTCCCCCTCATTTCCGTGTGCGTACGGTCGGCTGCCGGGCAAAAAGCCTGCGGAAGACCGGGTAGATGTCGGCGGGTTTCGCAATCCGGGTCATCTGGAAATTCGACTTCTCGCCGTCCACCGTGCGATAGGCGCGCCAGAGCGCGGTGCCGTTGTCCGTCGAGCCGAAGATTTCCGTCTCGCGCTCGTCTATGATCTCGACATAGGCATAGTACTGGCAGAGCTTCGTGAGTTTTTCCCGCAGCAGTGCCGCACAATGTTCGCTGTCGCCAATGATGTTGTCGCCGTCGGAGGCCTGGGCCGCATAGATGTTCCAGATCTGCGAGGGGTAGCGGTCCTCGACGATCCTGATCATCTCTTCGAGCGCCGTCGATACGATCGTGCCGCCACTCTGGGTGCTGTAGAAGAAGGTCTCCTCGTCGACTTCGCGCGCCTCGTCCGTATGGCGGATGAAGACGATGTCGATGCGTTCGTAGCGCCGTTTCAAAAACAGGTGCAGAAGCACGAAGAAGCGTTTGGCGAGGTCCTTCTCGCGCTCGCCCATGGAGGCCGAGACGTCCATCAGGCAGAACATCACGGCGTTGGCGTTCGGCAGCGGCTGCTGCTCAAAGCGGTTGAAGCGGATGTCGACCGGATCGACGTAAGGGATGCGCCGCCGCTTCTTCTCGATCCTTTCCAGCTCGACCCGCAGTTCCTTGAGCCTCTGTCGGCTCTTCGCCGTCGGCTCCGGCTCCACTTCCAGTTGCGCGATCTCGTCGGTGACCGCGGTCAGTTCCTTCTCCTTCGGCCGGTGCAGCGCCAGGTGTCGGCCAAAACTGTTGCGCATCGTGCGCCCGACATTGATATTCGTCGGCGTTCCCGCCGTGGCGAAGCCGGCGCGGCGGGGCTTGAAGGTGACCGTTTCCTTGAGACTGAGCTTGACCATGTCGGGCAGCTCCAGATCCTCGAAAAACAAATCCAGCACTTCCTCGCGCGACAGGATGAACTGGAAATCATCGTCGCTTTCGCCGGTTCCGGGCTTGCCCTTGCCGCCGCCACCGCCACCCGCTTCCGGTTTCGGCAGGCGGTCGCCTGCCGAAAACTCCTTGTTGCCGGGAAGCACGTAGTTGCGTTCGCCGGAGCCGCGGGACGGCTGGAACGTGGGCTCGCTGGCACCATCAGTCGGCATCGGCACGCCATGCGCGGCGTCGACGTCGATGATCCTGTCCGACTTGACCTGATCCTTGATGACCCGCTTGAGCTCTTCGCGGGCCCGCTTCAGAAAGCGTTGTCGATTGCCGAGGCTCTTATCCTTCGGATTGAGCCGCCGGTCGATGAAATTCGGCATATACCAATCCCCTGCTTCGGCTCAATCCCCTTCGGCATCGTTAGCCCGCCTTGTTGACCCGCATGTACCAGTCGACCAGTCGCCGGACCTGACGCTCCGTGTAGCCGCGCTCGGTCATGCGTTGGACGAACTCGGCATGTTGCTTCTCGGATGCGCTGTCCTTCTTCGAGCCGAAGCTGATGACCGGAAGCAGGTCTTCGACCTGGCCAAACATGCGCTTCTCGATCACATCGCGAAGCTTTTCGTAGCTCGTCCAGGAGGGGTTGCGCCCATGGTTCTTGGCGCGGGCGCGCAGGGTGAACTTGACGACCTCGTTGCGGAAATCCTTGGGATTGGCGATGCCGGCCGGCTTTTCGATCTGCGACAGTTCGCTGTCGAGGATCTCCCGGTTGAGGATTTGTCCGGTATCCGGGTCCTTGAAGTCCTGATCTTCGAGCCAGGCGTCGGCATAGGCGATGTAACGGTCGAACAGGTTCTGGCCGTATTCGCTGTAGGATTCGAGATAGGCCTTCTGGATTTCGTGGCCGATGAATTCGGCATAGCGCGATGCCAGCTCGGACTTGATGAAGTCGAGGTAGCTCGCTTCCGTCTCCTTCGGGAACTGTTCGCGGCGGATCGCCTGTTCCAGAATATACATGAGGTGCACGGGATCGGCCGCGACCTCCTTGGTGTCGTAGTTGAAGGTTTCCGACAGAACCTTGAAGGCAAAGCGGGTGCTGATGCCGGTCATACCCTCGTCGACGCCGGCGGCGTCGCGATATTCCTGAACGGACTTCGCCTTGGGATCGGTGTCCTTCAGGTTCTCGCCGTCATAGACCCGCATCTTGGTGTAGAGCGGCGAGTTCTCGTGACGGGCAAGGCGGGTGGAGACGGTGAAGCGGCTGAGGCTTTCCAGCACTTCCGGCGCGCAGGGACTCTTGGTCAGTTCGCTTTCGCGCAGCAGCTTCTCGTAGATCTGCCGCTCTTCGGTGACGCGCAGGCAGTAAGGCACCTTCACCACGAGGATGCGGTCGAGGAAAGCCTCGTTGTTCTTGTTGTTCTTGAACTGCAGCCATTCGGACTCGTTCGAGTGCGCAACAACGATGCCCTGATAGGGGAAGCCTCCAAAGCTTTCGGTGCCGTTGTAGTTGCCTTCCTGGGTTGCGGTCAAAAGCGGATGCAGCACCTTGATCGGCGCCTTGAACATCTCGACGAATTCGAGCAAGCCTTGCGTCGTGCGGTTGAGGCCGCCGCTATAGGAATAGGCGTCGGGATCGGCCTGGCTGTAGTTTTCGAGCTGGCGGATGTCGACCTTACCGACCAGCGAGGAAACGTCCTGGTTGTTCTCGTCGCCGGGCTCCGTCTTGGCGATCGCCACCTGGCGCAGCCGCGACGGCATCAGCTTGACGACGCTGAACTTTGAGATGTCCCCATCGACTTCGTCGAGCCGCTTCGTCGCCCAAGGCGAGATGAGGCCGGTCAGCCGGCGTCGGCCGATGCCGTATTTGTCTTCGAGCAGATCGGCCATGCGGTCGGGATGGAAGAGGCCGAGCGGTGATTCAAAGACGGGGCTCACCTTGCCGCCGACCGCCAGCGTGTAGATCGGCTGCTGCTCCATCAGTTTCTTCAATCGCTCGGCCAGAGACGACTTGCCGCCGCCAACGGGGCCGAGCAAATAGAGGATCTGCTTGCGCTCCTCCAGCCCTTGCGCTGCGTATCGGAAGTAACCGACGATGCGCTCGATCGTGTCCTCCATGCCGTAGAAGTCGGCGAAGGATGGATAGATCTTGACGGTCCGGTTGGAGAAGATGCGACCGAGGCGCTCGTCCGCGCTCGTATCGATCAGGGTCGGGTTACCTATGGCTGTGACCATCCGCTCCTGCGCGGTGGCATACATGCTTTTGTCATCACGACATGCGAGGAGGTATTCCTGAAGGCTGATTTCTTCTTGCGCTGCACTGGTATAGATCTCCGAGAAGAGATCGAAGACGTCGCATTCGCTCTTTTGCATCATGCTCTCCCGCGGCCGCTGGCTGAGACGGGGATCGCTGCTTATCGGCTCGCTCATTCGAATAAACGGCGTCCCATTCGCAAAGTTCCTTCAGAATACTCGCTTTCTTGTGATTCTCGAAGGGGTTGCTTTCGATGTTTGAAAGATCGTGAACGCGACATCACGAAATCCTGATCGAGCCGGTGGAAGAAGCGCGAAACGGCGGCGCAGACCGCCTGCTTTAAGCCCGGCGGCTCCGCCATTCCGCGTGATCATGACGGCGGGGTCGCGTCAGTTGCTGCCGGTTTCTGCGAGGTGTTGGGTGAGGAACGCGAGAACCGCGTCGCGCATGGTCCTGGTTTCGCCATGGCCGATGCCGAGTTCTGCAACCAAAGATACGTCACCCTCGGCGCCGGCCTCCCGATAGGCGGCCAGCGTGTCTGCATAGGCGCGCTCCACCGCCGGCGGCGGCGTCAGCGGATCGTCGAGCCCGACGCAGACCAATTGCGGCCGCGGCGCGACGAGCCCGGCGATTGCGCCGGTCGATGTCTCCGCGAGCAGGCCGCGCACGGTGAGATAGTGGCCGTGCCGATCATGCGCTCCGGTTTCGACGAGTGATGCGAAATCGGCGAAGGAGCAGAGATGCGCGGTTGCCGCGATGCGCTCATCGAGCGCTGCCAGGAAATAGGAGAGCGTCGCACCCATCGAAATCCCGGTCATGCCGATGCGGTCGGCATCGACATCGTCGCGCGACGAAAGCCAGGTGAGCGCCGCCTCCTGCTCGGCGAGCATCTGGCCGAAAAGCGTGCGACCGTACCAGAGGGCCGCCTTCGCCGCGGCGCTCTCGGTGACGGTGGAGCGTTCGCCGAATGTCGGCATATCGATGCAAAGGGTGACGAAACCATGCTCTGCCAGAAGGGGGCCGGGCGGGCCGAGCAGCGCCGGCCGGCCCTCGAGCAACTCGCTGGCACCGATCTCGTAGCGTCCGCCATGGGCGTGGGCGTAGAGGATCGCCGGTCGAGGCCCGTCGTTGCCGGGCGGTCGTGTCAGCAAACCGCGGATCTCGGCTCCATTGCGAAGGCTGCGGAAGCGCAGCCTCTCGACAAGGTGGGAGCCTTGCTCTTCCGTCTCGCACGCCTCCAGCACGAGCTCTGTTTTGGCGAGACCGAGAAGCGTCTGCAGGCGTTCGCGAGAAATGGACATGGGTACAATCTATCGAACTAGCCAGCCGCCGTCGACCGGCAGCACCGTGCCGGTGACATAGCCGGAGGCCGGGGCGGCAAAGAACAGCACGGCGGTGGCGAGATCATCCGGCGTGCCCCAGCGCCCGGCGGGGATGCGGGCGGAAATCTGGGCGTTGCGGTCGGGATCGTTGCGCAGCGCTTCGGTGTTGTCGGTCGCCATGTAGCCGGGCGCAATCGCGTTGACGGTAATTCCGCGCGGCGCCAGTTCGTTGGCCATCGCCTTGGTAAGGCCGGCAATGCCGTGTTTCGAGGCGGAATAGGCCGGCACGCGAATGCCGCCCTGGAACGTGAGCATCGAGGCCACGTTGACGATGCGGCCGGCGCGTCCGGTCGCAACCATGTGCTTCGCGGCCGCCTGCGACAGCAGGAAGGCTGCCTTGAGGTTGACGTCGAGCACGCTGTCCCAGTCTTCCTCGGAATAATCGAGCAGGTCGGCGCGGCGGATGATGCCGGCATTGTTGACGAGGATATCGATGCCGCCGAGGGCCGCGGCCGCCTCGGAGATGACGTTGGTCGCATTGAACTTTCTCGAAAGATCCACGGTCTGCTGGTGGAAGCGCACGCCCGCTTCCACGACCAGCGCTGCCGTTTCCGGCATTGGCGACGAGCCGATCGCGGCAATGTTGGCGCCGGCCCTGGCCAGTGCCAAGGCCATGCCCTGGCCGAGGCCGGTGCGGGCGCCGGTGACGAGAGCGGTCTTGCCGGCGAGGTCAAACAGCGCGTTCAAGGCGAAGCCCTTTGTCGTTGAAGAGGTGGATGGGGGCTGCCGCAAGCGACAGCCGGATGTCGTCGCCCTGCGCAAGGTTGTGCTGACCGGGAGCAACGACCAGCAGCTTCTGGCCGGCGACGTCGGCGTGCAGCACGGTTTCGGAGCCGAGCGCCTCGACGAGGCGGATCTTCGCCGGAATGCTGTTTTCGCCCGCATCGAGCGTTATGTGATGCGGGCGCACGCCAAGCGTGATGGGCGTTCCGGTTGCCGCCACGCCGCCCGCCATCGGAACCTCCAGGCGGTGACCGCCCTTGAGCGTCGCGACAGCCCTGTCCGAGCCGGCCGCCTCCAGCGTGCCTTCGAGGAAGTTCATGTGCGGTGAGCCGATGAAGCCGGCGACGAAACGGTTTGCCGGCTTGTTGTAAAGTTCGAGCGGCGTGCCAATCTGCTCGATACGCCCGGCGCGAAGCACGACGATGCGGTCGGCAAGCGTCATCGCCTCCACCTGGTCGTGCGTCACATAGATCATCGTTGCCGAAAGGCGGGCATGCAGCGCCGCAAGCTCGGCGCGGGTCGAGCCACGCAGTTCCGCGTCGAGGTTCGACAGCGGCTCGTCGAGCAGGAAGGCGACCGGGCGGCGAACGATCGCCCGGCCGATCGCGACACGCTGGCGCTGGCCGCCGGAGAGCTGGCCGGGCCGGCGTTCGAGATAGGCTTCGATCTCCAGCATACGCGCGGCTTCGGCAATGCGCTCGGCGATCTCCGCCTTGGGCATGCGGGTGTTTTCGAGCCCGAAGGCAAGGTTCTGGCGCACGCTCATATGCGGGTAGAGCGCGTAGGACTGGAACACCATGGCAAGACCGCGATCGGCCGCCGGCACGTCGTTGACCACCTTGCCGTCTATGGCGAGCTCACCGCCGGTCGGCTTTTCGAGCCCGGCAATCATGCGCAGCAGCGTGGACTTGCCGCAACCGGACGGGCCGACGAAGACGACGAATTCGCCGTCCTTGATCTCGAGGTTGATGTCATGAAGCACGTCGACGGCGCCGAACGACTTGGTCACATTGGTAAGCTTGATGTGGCCCATGGGTGCCCCCTTATTTCAGTCCGGTGCCGGCGATGCCGGTGGTGATGAAGCGTTGCAGGAAGATGAAGACGAGGACGACAGGGATCATCGTCACGACCGTCATGGCGAGAATGAAATGCCACTGCACGTTCAGCTCGCCGGAATAGATGCTCAAACCCACCTGCAGCGTATAGAGTTCCTTGCGCGACAGCACGATCAGCGGCCAGAGGAAGTCGTTCCAGCGCCAGACGACCGAGAAGATCGCCAGAACCGCGAGCGCCGGCGCCGTCAGCGGCAGGATGATGCGCCAGTAGATCTGCCACTCCGACGCCTTGTCCATGCGCGCCGCGTCGATCAGTTCGTCGGGGATGGTCAGCATGTATTGCCGCAGGATGAAGACGCCGGTGGGCGTGGCGACGGTCGGCAGGATCACGCCCCAGAGATTGTTGAAGAGGCCGAGGGCCGAGACAATCGAATAGAGCGGCACCATGATCACCGAGAGCGGCACCATCAGCGTCGCGAGGATCAGGAGCATCGCGAAGGTGCGGCCGCGAAACTCGTATTTGCTGAGCGCGAAGGCCGCCATGGAGTTGACGATCAGCGTGATCAGCGTCGCCGTCACGGTCACGAAGACGGAGTTCCAGAGATAGCGGACGAAGTCGAAGTGCGTGAAGGGCTCGCTGTAGTTCGACGTGGCGAAGGACATGGTGCGCACCGGCGTGCGCTCGGCGATCTTGACCTTGACGATCTCGGTCGGCTTCTCCGGTGAAACCATCTGGCTGACGATGCCGATGCGGCGGACCTCGGCGAGCACCTTCTTGCTGCCATCGGGCATCGTCACCTCATAGAGGTCGAGCGGCTTGTCATAGCCTTCGACCGTCGCCTTCTGCGTCACATAGGGCATGATCGTCGGCGGAAATTCGGCAAGCGCTGCCGGTGACTTGAAGGAGGAGCCGACGAGCCAGACGGCCGGGCCGAACATGATGAAGAGACCGCCGATCAGCCACACCCACGTGAAGACGTCGGTCCAGTGCCAGCCGTTGCGGCCGCGGCAGCGGAAGATGAATTCGGCGACACGGCTCATTTGCGGGCTCCCTTGTTCTCGCCTTTGCGCCCAAGGCCGAGCTGCACCAGCGTTAGCACCACCAGCACGGCGCCCATCAGGATCGAGGCGGCTGCGGCAAGGCCTGGATTGCGCAACTGCGTCGCAAAGCCGGTCTCGTAGATGTACTGCGTGATATAGAGCGTGCTGGTGCCCGGGCCGCCGCCGGTCAGAACGTAGACCTCGTCGAAGATCTGCACCGCGCGGATGAGCACGAGCACGATGACGACGAGCAGGTTCGGCATCAGCAGCGGCAGGGTGATGCGCCAGAAGGCGCGCGCCGGGCGGGTGCCGTCCATGTCGGCCGCTTCATAAAGATCCTTCGGGATCGCCTGCAGGCCGGCAAGCAGGATCAGAGTGTAGAAGCCCATATGCGCCCAGATCGAAACGCCGACGGTCGCGGCAAAGGACCAGTTGCGGTCGTTGAGCCAGGTGTAGGGATCAAAACCGAGGCCGTAGAGCCCGAAGTTGAGCAGGCCCTGGCGTTGCAGGATCCACTTCCAGATCAGGCCGACGACGACGGGCGACAGCAGAACGGGGAAGAAGAACACGGCGCGCCAGAAGCTGCGCGCCATAAGCTCGCGGTTGAGGATCAAGGCCGTCACTAGCGAAAACAGGATCATCAGGCTGACCTGCAGCACGACGAACCACGCCGTGTTACCGACGGCCGTCCAGAAGGTGTCTTCCGCGCAGGAGTTCGGGTCGGTGTAGTTCACGCAGTCAAACAGCCGCGCATATTGGTCGCCGCCGACGAAGCTCCGGTCCGGCAGGAAAAGGGCTGTGCCGCCGGTCATGGAATAGGCGAAGTTGATGAAGAACGGCAAAAGCACGAAGATGCCGAAGATCAGCATGTTCGGCAGCAGGAAGAAGGTCGCCATGCCGCCGATGCCGAGGCGGCGCTGCACCCAGCGCAGCGGCGCATCGATGGCCGCCATCGCCAGGCGAACAGGGGCCATTGCCGCCTCGCCGAGGCCTGAGCCGCTTCCTTTTGGAACATCTGCCTTCATCGCTTGCCACCTCGCCCACCGACTGCACTTTGAAGCGCAACGGTTGTCACCGGATTCTGGTCCGGAGCGCCGCGGGTTTCAATGAGTGCGCGGCGCTCTATCACTTTGATTTTGGTTCCTTCTGCCTTTGTTGGAAGGCCGATGTTCCTTCCCCCGCAAGAGGCGGGCAAGGCTTTTCCGGATGCCCGTAAGTATCAACTTACGCAGCGCCGGCCGATCCGACGGCATGACACGTCACGCCGTCAGCAGCCCGGCATCGATTGTGGCGATCAGTTACCGGTATCTTTCACCTTGGTGGCGATATCGGAGTCGATGCGGGCGAAGGCCTCGTCGACTGTCATCTCACCGGCAGCCGCCTGGCTGACGCGGGTGACGAGCGCACCGTAGACGGCGTCGGACCAGAGCCAACCGGGAAGCTTGCGCGCCTCGTCGGAGAGCGTCTTGCTCGCCTCGACGAAGGCGTTGAGCGCTGCCTTCGCCTGGGCGTCGTCGGTCTTGAAGTCGAGACCCTTGGCGAGTACGCCCTTGTGCGCGGGCAGGAATAGGGTTCGCTCGGAGAACTCCTTTACGATCGGTTCGCTCGCGAGGTAGTCCATTACCTTGGCGACGTCCTTCGGGTTCTTGGTGTACTTGACCGCAACCAGGCCGGCGCCGCCGGTCATGCCGGTGCAGTTCGTCGGGCCGCAGGGACTGCCGGTCGCGACCCAGTCGAAGTTGGTGCCGATCTTCGTCGAGAAGTTAGGCACCTGCCAGGAGCCGGAATAATAATAGACGAGCTGTCCGTTGATGAAGTCGTCGGCCGCCGCCCGGTAGGTCGAGCCCGCGGCCGAAACCCACACGTCCTTGCTCATCGTGCCGTCGGCAACCCAGCCGACGAAGGTCTTCAGGAAGTTCTTCGAGCCGTCGTCGAGCGGCGCCGGCTTGCCGTCGGCGCCGATGTAGTTGCCGCCATAGGCAAGGTTCGGGCCGCTCAGGCGGTGACCGGAGCGGTCGAGCGCCATCGGGAAGGGCACTTGCTGGTTTTCGGCAACCTGCTTGGCGGCCTTTGCCCAGTCGTCCCAGGTGGCATCCTTGCCGGGAATGGCGACGCCCGCCTGATCGAACAGCGTCTTGTTGGCAAAGCCGCCGGCAATGGTGATCTGGGTCATGAAACCGGAGATCTGGTTCGACCCGTCGGGACGCATCCAGTCCGCCTGGCCACCGAAGTTTTCGTCCCAATAAGCCGCATCGGCAACGAGCGGCCGCAGGTCGAGCCAATGCTGGGCCTGTGCCTTCAGATTGGTGACGCGGGCGATATCCGGGCCGTTGCCGGCTTCGAGTTGCACCGGCAGCTGCTCCTTGACGACGCTGTAGGAGACGTTGTCGAGGATCACGTTGATCCCGGGGTTCTCCTTCATGAAGCGATCGAGCAGGTCCTTCAGCACCTCGCCTTCGACGCCATCGGAATACCACATGATGCGCACGTCGCCGGCCATTGCTGCCGTCGACGTCAGAAGCCCGACGGCGAGCGCCGCGAGCATCGTCTTGGTCTTCTTCATTGTCCTTCTCCTCCACTTGATCCTTGGACGAGCTTCCTCCCGCTCGTTTGGGACGGCGCCGTCTTCTCCCGGCCGGCGCAATTCTTCGTGCCCTTATCGGGCGGCGAGCATGGTCGCCTCGCCGGCCACGGTGAAATCCTTGGCGGCGATGGTGCGCCCTTCGGCCTCGGCCGAACCGTCATTGCGGAAGACGACGCGGCCATAGTCCGGATCGTTGACGACGAAGGTGCCGTTGGCGGTTTCCTCGACCGTAAGCCCAGCAAATCGCGCTTTCGCCTCGGCAAGCTCCCCGGCTTCGCAAACCCTGACGATCCATCGCGTCCTGTGACCTGCCTGGCGCAACTCGGCATTCGCCGATGGGCCATCGGTTACCGCGACCAGTTCATTTCCACCGATCAGCACAACAGCGCCGTGGCCGCTGCGCGCCAGCGCCAGATTGCCCTCGACCCTGCTCTCGTCGAATTCGGCGACCGGGAACCAGGCATGGGTGAAATCCGGCTGTTCGCTGACGGTCGAAAAGTCGAGTACGGCCAGCCCCCTGTACTGGTGGGCACGAGGGAGGGTGCCGCAACCACCCCAATAGGATGGCCGGCCGTACCCGAACTGAATGGTTTCGCCCGGATGGTTGATCCAGATCGCCGCTTCCGGCCGCTGGCCAAGGCGCAAATGCAGCACCGTTTCCTGGTAGCCCCATTCGTTCCAGCGATAATGCGCCGCCGAGCCCATGGCGAAGTGGCGACCCTTGTAGTGGTAGAGTGCGGCGAAGCTGTTTTCACCCTGGGCGAAGCGCCATTCCTGGTGCTTGGCCTCGTCCTGATGGCAGGCAACGGCGGCAAGTGTTTCGGGCACGACGATGCCATGGTCGCGCAGGCAGACGGCAAGCTGGGGCAGCGCGTGCACCCGGCGGCCGTAACAGCCCTTGCCCCAAAGCAGGCGGGCAACACCCGAAAGTTCGAGCGAACGGCCGGCGCAGAGCGTGTGCTCGTAGGAGCGGCCTTGCGCTGCCGTCACCATGCCGTGGTGGGCGGAGCGGGCGATGATCTCGCAGAGGCGAACGATGCCGTTCTTGGCGCGTTCGGCGATATCGGCGTCCGGCGAAAGTGCGGCCAATGCCGTGAGGCCCTTGAGGTCGATCGGGAAATAGGGCGCGGAGTTGAACTCGGCCATCTCCCAGGCCTCGAAGTGGTCGAGCCAGGCGCGGACGCGGGCAGCACCCACAGCGCTCTGCTCGCGTCCCTTGCGGCCGGAGCGACGGAAGGTCGCCTGCGGGAACAGCTGGCCGGCGAGATAGGCGGACGTGTGGAACAGCAGCGCGTGGTTTTCGGAAAAATACCACTGCACGTCGTTGCCGGGCTCGTCCATCCAGTAGCGGAAACCGAGGATCGCCTGGTCGATGCGGTTCCGGGTCTTGTCGCCGATATCCAGGCCCCAGGTGGTGCGCGACCAGATCAACGGCACCAGCGAGAAGTCGGCGCAGTCATGGCAATCCTCGATCGAGGGCAGGATTTCGTCGATCATCGCGTCCGTTTCGGCGCCGCCGCGGCCGCTTGCGAGCCTTGCGAATGCACGTACCGTGTCGCGCTCGGAAAAGCCGGAGATCTCGTCGAGCGTTTCGGTGATGCGGGCCGAAAGCGCCTCGGGCGGCCTGCCCTGGCGGCCGGCATGGCAGATCTCGACGCCGAGCGAGCGCGAGGCGACGAAGCCGCCGGCATCGAGCGTGATGCGGAAATGGCGGAAGTCAGCCGGAGTGTCCTCCGATGGGCCGATCGTCAACTTCCTGTCGCCGGCCTTCATGAGGAAGTCGTGGTCGAAGCGTTCGGTCGACATGAAGTCGCCTTCAACCGCAACATTGACCTTTACGTCGAGCGGCAGGGCGGCAGCGAAGAGAAGCGTGATGTCGCCCTCGAAATAGGCGGTACGGTCGAAATGCATGCCGTCGAGTGCGGCTTCGATGTCGGCAGCCGCTTCGCTCGGGCAGGGTACGGGGAGCGCCACGCGCGCCGCCGGGCCGGAGAGATAGTCGAGCTGGAAGAAATAGCGGGCGTCGCGCTCGGCGAGGTCGTCGAAGAAGATCGTGACCTCGTTGAGACCGGCGTTGAGCGGTAGCTCGAATTCGGCCTTGGCCTCGAGGTTGCGGCTATAGGGCGCCATCCAGCCGATCTCGGTTCCGTTCAAGAAGACCACTGCGCCGCCGCAGGTGCCGAGGCGGATTTTCGCCGTTCCTGCGGTCTCGACTTCGATCGAGGTGCGGGCCCAGGTCGCAAGCCGCGTCGGCCGGAACCAGAAGCCGGAGAGATCGAGCCGCGGCGAGCCGAAGGGCAGCCACCAGCGGCTGGCCTCGAATGTGCCGCGCACGTCCGGCCGCTTGCCGCGATACGTTTCAGCAAAGATCGTCCGGCAGGGGTATTCGTGCGGAATGAAGTTCTTGTGTTTGGTCAGGAAGAAGAAGGGGTCCATTTCGCCCTTCATCGGCTGGTCCGGCACGTCGAACCGTTCCTCGGCAATAGCGCCGAGCTGCCAGTAGCCGATCGCCTGCCCCGGGACGAGGCTCTTCTTCAGATGGAAAATCGTATCGCTCATTTCAACTCAGCCAAGGCTACGGGGGTGACGTCGTTGTATTCCTGATTCTCGCCGGTCATGCCCCAGACGAAGGCATAGGGGCCGGTGCCGGCGCCCATGTGGATAGACCAGGCGGGTGACAGCACCGCGTCACAATCGGCGACGATCAGGTGCCGGGTCTCGTCCGGCTCGCCCATGACGTGGACGATCCGGTCCTCGGGCGCCATGTCGAAGTAGCAATAGGCCTCCATGCGCCGCTCATGCACATGCGGCGGCATGGTGTTCCAGGCGCTGCCTTCGGCGAGATCGGTAATGCCCATCAGGAGCAGGCAGGAGGACATCACTTCCGGATGGATGTACATGACGAGCCTGCGCCCGTTCGAGCGCTTGATGTCGCCGAGTTCGATCGCCTTGGCCTCGGCCTTCCTGATCAGCCGGTGCGGCAGGTCGGCGCCGGCGGGGACCGAGTTCATGTAGAAGCGCGCAGGCCTGTCGGCGGATTCGCTCGATACGACGATCTCCTTGGCGCCGCGCCCGACATAGAGCACATCGCGGTTTTCGAGCACGAAGCTCTTGCCGTCGACGGTGATGGTGCCGCTGCCGCCGAGATTGGCGATACCCATCTCTCGCGCCGAAAGCAGATAGGGCGTGCCGATCTCGGCGCCCGAGCCGAAGGATACGCTCTTCGTTTTCGGCATGGCGCCGCCGAGAATCAGCCGGTCGACATGGGTATAGGTAAAGTTCACCGCGTCCTCGGCAAAGAGATCACTGATCAGGAACTCGCGGCGAAGCCGCGCCGTGTCATATGCCTTGATGTCTTCGGGATTGGCCCCGTAAAGAACCTTCATCGTCATGCTTCCTGTCCTTCCGCGCCGACATGCTGCAGGGCTTCGGAAAGGCAGAGGATTGCCAGTGCCTGGCCATAGCCGGTCGGCTGAATGGGGATGTCCTTGTAGAATTGCAGGTCGTGGCCCATGCGCGTGCCGTAGGAGACATTGAGCACGGTGCCGGTCTCGTCGATGTTGCGCATCACGGCTTCGAGCGCGCTGAGACCGGCGGCTCTCCAGGCGGGCGTGCCGTAGCCGAGGCGATAGCCCTTGAGCAGGCCGTAGCCGATGCCGGCGGTGGCCGAGATCTCTTCATAGGACGATGCGTCGTCGAGCAGGGTGCGCCAGGCGCCCGACGCGGTCTGCAGCGGCAGAAGCGCCTCGACCTGGGTCACGAGCACGCCGCGCAGATACTCTTTCACTGGCGCTGCAATCTCTGCGAGGTCGAAGAGATCGAGCATGCCGGCGGTGATCCAGGCATTGCCGCGGGCCCAGCGGGCGCGGGCGAAATTGTGCCGGCCATCGAAGGTCCAGCCGTGGAACCAGAGGCCCGAATGCGTGTCGGCGAGATAGCGGGCATGCACGAGAAACTGCCGTGATGCCTCGTCGACCAGTTCGCGCCGGCCGCTCGCCTGGCCGTAGGAGGCAAGGAACAGGGCGACCATATAGAGCGTGTCGTCCCAGAGTTCATTGTCGTTGACCTTGTCGGAGACATGGTGCTCGAAGCCGCCTTCCGGCGTGCGGCCCATTTCGCTCATCACCCGGTTTGCCCATTCGTCGAGCAAGGGCTTCCACCGCGGGTTTCCCGTCTTCGCCCAGAGCACGGAGAGGCCGAGCATGGGTGCGGTCGTGTTGACGTTGAGTTCGGGAAGGCCGGCCGCAATACGCCCTTCGTACCAGCCTTCGATCAGCCGGCGGATGTCGTCACGGCCGGTGAACAGCCAGAGCTTGATCAGGCCGTAAAGGCCGACGCCCTGCGGCCATTCCCAACTGTCGAAGCTGATGTAGTCGCCCGCGGTGCCGTCGAGGTTCGGCTCAACGAACCGGCCGTCATGCTTGAGACCGGTCATGCCGCCGACAAGGCGATCGAGACCCATGCGAATATCGTGGGCGTTGAGGCCCATGGCACTCCTCCTCCTTGAAGCCGCTCTTCCCTCGGCTTTCTTGATGGGATAAAGGCATGACGTTTTTTTCTTGCGCAACATGAAAATTTTTCCCAGTATTGTGGCAGGGGGGGAGCGGATGACCGTCAAACCGTTGGCCGGCAAACGCGGCAAGAAGAGCAAGAAGGTCCGCTTGGAGGACATCGCCGAAGCGTGCGGCGTGTCGCTCAGCACTGCTTCGCGGGCGCTTGCCGGCGAAAAGGGCGTGCGCGCGGAAATCCGCCAGAAGGTGCTGGAGGCGGCGAAGAACGCCAATTACTCGATCCCGACGGCGGTTGCCGGCCAGAAGGTCATCGTGGCTGCGTCGAGTGCCGCGATGATCGACTATGTGCGCAACCAGTTCACCCACTACGTGCTGGAAGGGCTGAAGGAGCGCGCGCAGGCGCTGGACCTTGAAATCGTCACCCGGCCGATCGCCGACCGCAGCGAGGAGCTTGCGGTGCTTGCCGAGGCCGAGGCGGACGAGCAGGTTGCCGGGCTTCTGTTTCTCACCATCGACGACGAGGGCATGATCGCCGCCACCCGCGGCTTCGAGAAGCCGGTGGTGCTGCTCAACAGCGACGACCCCTATATGCGGCTATCGAGCGTCACGCCCTGCAACCGCTCGAGCGCGCGGCTTGCGACGGACCATCTGATCGAGCTTGGGCATGAGCGCATCCTGTTCCTGATGCGGCCGGGGCGCCGCACGATCGAAAGGCGCTACGAGGGCTGGCGCGACGGGCTGCTGGCGAAAGGCCTTCCCGCCACCGACGACATGCTCGTTACCGTCGAGGACTGGCTGCCGGAGCTTGCGATACAGGCGCTGACGCAGCGGATTTCGGAGCGGGGGCTGGATTTTACCGCCGTGCTTGCGGCTGGCGACAGCCTCGCGGTCGGAGCCATGCTCGGCATCCAGCAGAAGGGCTTTTCGGTTCCCGGCGACGTTTCGGTCATGGGCATGGACGACCTTCCGCAGGCGGCCTTCCTCAACCCGCCGCTGACGACGATGCATATCCCGATGCGCGAGATCGGCTCGGTTGCGCTCGATCTCTTGCGCGACACGCTGTCGGGCATCCCGGCGCCGCCGCGGCGCGTCGAGCTTGCCTGTCATCTGGTGCCGCGGGCCTCGACGGCGCCGCCGCGCAGCGCCTAGACTGTTTTATCGTTTCTTCGAAACGGCGAAACAGTCAATCTCTTCGAAAGACCGCAATTCCGGACGGAAAACCGTTCCACACTTTTTCTGGAATTGCGCTAAGCGCGAAGCAAAACCGTCAAGAAAGCCAAGCCGGCAACCGCACCGGCACACGGCCCGTGAGCGCCGCCTCGACGCAGTCGGCGAGGTTGCTGAAGCGCACAGCGCGGCCGGAAAGACCGGGCCCGTAATGGGCGTATTTCCCGGAATTGGTCATCAGCGCCCGGGTCTTGGTCGGAAAGACCGGTTCGGAGATCGAGCACCAGCAAAGATCCGGCAGGACCTGGATGCCGCTCTCTTCAAGGCGGGCAAGCAGACCTTCGTCCCGCGCTGCGGCTATCGCGTCTCGCCCGGCGGTGACGATCACGGCGACGTTGCTATCGCGCTTGCGGCCGTCGAAGGCTGTGGCCAGCGTGCGGCATTCCTCGAGCGACGCATGCGGGCTGCCGATGGCGACAAGCTCGACCTCCGCCGGACCGTCGTTCAGGAGCGACCAGGCCGCGGCCATGTCGGCGCGCGTGATCGTCGTGTGGTCGGCATCCTTGGCGGCGGCACCTTCCGCTTCCGGGGTCACGCCCTCCACATGCAGCATCGGGGATGCGGACGTGGTGCCGAAGGCGGCGCAAAGCGCCTTGAGGTCGTCGCGCGAGGGCTTTGCCGATGCAAGACCGCGCAAAAGCGGGATGCGGTCGGGTGCTGCCTTGCCGGCGAGATAACCGATCAGCGGCCAGAAGGCATCGTCGATATCCTCAGGCAGTTCCACGTCGATGACGCGCGTCGCCTTGCGCGGCGCGTCGAGATAGACGCCCGAGAGCGGTGCACGACCGGTGAGCGCAATGCAGAGATCGAGAAAGTCCGGGTGTTTGGCCGTGCGCGCGCCGAGCACCGTATTGGCGAATATGACGGCGTTCGATTCCGCCCAGGCGATGGCTTCGCCGGATTTCGGCGCGCTGTCGAGCAGATAGGGCGAGCAGGTGAAGGTCGGGCGGCAGCCCATGCGCACATAGGCGTCGGCAAGCCTTGCTGCCGGATCGCCGAAGCTCTCCGGCACGCCCTGCGCCTCCCAGTTGGCACGGTCGACCGAGATCGCATTCATCGTCGTCGGCACGCGAACCTTGGCCCCCATGTCCGCCATCTTCTCGGCGAAGGTGAGGTTTGCCGGGCTCGCATAGATGCAGCCGTCGATATGGCCCTGGACCACGTCGATGAGCTTTTCCGCACCCTGCTGCGCCGCCATCGCCGCGATGATGCGCATCGCCTGTTGCACGGCGATGCCGTCACGACCGTCGAGCATGGCGCGATCGTCGTCGGTGAGATCAAGCGCCGTCATTGCCGGCGGAGCGACCGGAATTGTCAGGCCATCGGCTTCGATTGCCGTATCGCTGATGCGCGCGGTCTTTGCCTGCGCCAGCGCCTTGAAGGCGTCGCGCGAAAGCCGAAGCACCGGCAGGGATTTTCCGAACATTTCGGCCGCGATCAGCGCGCCGAGCGTCAGCACGTCTTCCGCTTCCGAGAAGACCAGGGCCGCCGGCGCACGGCCGGTCAGCGCCATGTCGAGCAGCACGCCCGAACCGGTGCAGGAGCCGCGGCTCGACGGCATCATCAGGATGCCGTCGGTCAGACAGAGGCCGTGCAGCGGATGGTGCACGTCGATCACCCGACCCGTTGCCGGATCGACCCCGCCCCAGAAGCTCAGCGCCTCCTCCGTGTCGATGATGGGGCCATCGGCGGAGCCGGAAAGAATGCTGCGGGCGGAGATCGATTGGTTCATTTTACGACAAATCCATGAGCAAAGGGGTCGCGGTCATCGATGAAGATCGTGTTGATGCCGGTCATGCGGGCCCAGCCGGCAATCGACGGGATGATGGCGTCGCGGTCGGCGACCTTGGTCGCTGCCTCGACACGGCCCTTGAACAGCGAACCGATGATCGATTCATGCACGAACTCGTCACCGACCTTGAGCTTGCCCTTGGCGGCAAGCTGGGCCATGCGCGCCGACGTGCCGGTGCCGCAGGGCGAGCGGTCGATCGCCTTTTCGCCGTAAAAGACGGCGTTGCGCGCATGCGCTTCTGCCTGTGTTGGCTTGCCGGTCCACTGGATGTGGCTGAGGCCCTTGATTTCCGGGTGCTCCGGATGCACGAACTCGTATTTGGCGTTGAGCGCCGCGCGGAGCTTCGGGCTCCAGCCGACAAGTTCGCCGGCCGTATGGTCGGCCATGTCGCGAAAATTCTTCTGCGGTTCGACGATGGCGTAGAAGTTGCCGCCATAGGCGACGTCGACGACGATCTCGCCAAGACCCTCGACTTCAGCCGTCAGCCCCTCGGCGTAGAGGAAGCCCGGAACGTTGGTGAGGCGCACTTCTTCGACGAAGCGGCCTTCCTGGCGATAGGTGATGTCGACCTTGCCGGCCGGCGCGTCGATTGAAAGCTTGCCCGGTTCACGCGGCGTGATCAGGCCGTTTTCGATCGCCATGGTGATGGTGCCGATCGTGCCGTGGCCGCACATTGGCAGGCAGCCCGACGTTTCGATGAAGAGCACGGCGACATCGCAGTCGGCCCGGGTCGGCGGATAGAGGATCGAGCCCGACATCATGTCGTGGCCGCGCGGCTCGAACATCAGGCCAGTGCGGATCCAGTCGAACTCGCGCAGGAAATGGGCCCGCTTCTCCAGCATGTTAGCGCCTTCGAGTCGTGGCCCGCCGCCGGAAACGAGGCGGACCGGATTGCCGCAGGTGTGGCCGTCGATGCAGGAGAAGGTGTGGTTGGCCATGGTCTAAACTCTGTCAGAAACGTTGGGGCGAGAAGGAACTGATATCGATCGCCGGCCGCCGGCCGGTGAGCAGGTCGGCCACGAGCCGTGCGGTGCCGGCCGATTGCGTGAGACCGAGATGGCCGTGGCCGAAGGCGTAGACGACGCGGCCGGTGGCGCGGGCGCGGCCGATCGCCGGAAGGCTGTCGGGCAGCGATGGGCGGAAGCCCATCCATTGCACGCCGCCCTCGCTCTTGAAGCCCGGCAGGAAGGCTTGCGCCTTCTTCAGCATGGCTTCCGAGCGGCGGAAGTTCGGCGGCAGCTTCAGCCCGCCGAGTTCGACGGCGCCGCCGACGCGGATACCGGTCGAAAGCCTGGTGACGACGAAGCCGTGTCCGCCGAAGGTTACCTGGGTGCGCAGATCGAAGGCATCCTGCGGCAGCGTGGTGTTGTAGCCGCGCTCGGTTTCGAGCGGGATACGCTCGCCGAGCGTACGGGCGACCTGGTGCGAGAACGCGCCGGCTGAAAGCACGACCTGTTCTGCCCGCCGCGTCTTGCCGTCGGCCGTCAGTTCGACGCCACCTTCGATCGGCTTCAGTGCCGTAACTTCGGCACGCTCGATCACACCTCCCTTGGCGCGGAAATGGTCTGCCAGCGCCAGCGTGTAGAGCTTGGGATCGGCGATGGAATACCAGCCGGGGGTAAAGGTGCCATGGGTGAAGCGCGATGCGAGACCAGGCTGGATCTCGGCCATCTCGGCCGCGCCCATGTGTCGGAACTCGATGCCGTGTTCGGCTCGCGCGGTCCAGCCGGGAAGAGAGGCCTTCAGCTCGGCTTCGCTTTCATAGACCTGCAGATTGCCTTCCTTGCGCAGCATCGGCAGGGTGCCGGTCTCGGCGAGGAAAGGTTCGAGCTCGGCCTTGGAGAGGTCCATCATCGCCGTCTGGGCGGTCGTCGAATGGGCCACGCGGCTTGCCGAGCAGGCGCGCCAGAAGCGGAACATCCACGGCGCGATCTGTGCCGCATAGGCCGGTGGCACGCTCAAGGGCCCAAGCGGGTCGAGCAGCCACTTCGGCGCCTTCTTCAGGATGCCGGGTGACGCGAGCGGCAGGATGTCGGTGAAGGCGAAGGCCCCGGCGTTGCCCGCCGAGGCACCTGCTGCCGGGCCTTCCCGGTCGAGCACGGTGACGGAAAGTCCCCGTGCCTGGGCGGCGATCGCCGCAGAAAGGCCGACAACGCCGGCGCCGATGACGATGACGTCAGGCTGAACTGCATCCTTCATGATCGGCTCAGTGCGTCGCTGCGAGGAACTTTTGGAGTTCCGGATCCTTCGGCGCGCCGAAGAGCGCTTCCGGTGCGGCGATTTCCGCCATCACGCCCTTGTGGAAGAAGGCGACGCGGTCGGAAACTTCGCGGGCAAACTTCATTTCATGGGTGACGCAGATCATCGTCATGCCCTCGGAGGCCAGCATGCGCAGCGTGTCGAGCACTTCGCCGACGAGCTGCGGATCGAGCGCCGAGGTCACTTCGTCAAACAGCATGTATTCCGGCGACATCGCGAGTGCGCGGGCGATCGCCATGCGCTGCTGCTGGCCGCCCGACATGCGGGTTGGATAGACGCCGAGCTTCTCGCCGAGGCCGACGTGCGTGAGCTGCTTGACGGCGTTTTCCTCGGCCTTTTCCTTGGAGAGGCCGAGCACCTTGCGCGGCGCCAGCATGACGTTTTCAAGCACGGTCAGGTGCGGGAAAGCATTGAACTGCTGGAAGACGATGCCGAGCTTGCTGCGCAGCTTGTTGAGGTTTGTTGATTTCGCGTGGACCTCGGTGCCGTCGACGAGGATGCGGCCGGCATCGATCGGCTCGAGACCGTTGATGCAGGTCAGCAGCGTCGACTTGCCGGAACCGGAGCCGCCAATGATGGTCAGCACCTCGCCCTTGTTGACGGTGAGGTCGATGCCTTTGAGAACCTCCAGCGAGCCGAAGGATTTGCGAACGTTCTGGATCTCAATCATTGGACCACCGTTTTTCAAGGTAACCGCCGAGCCGGGCGATCGGGAAGCTGATAAGGAAGTAGATGGCGCCGCAGATCAGAAGGATCAGCAGCGGTTCCTGCAGGCGGGTGACGAGCACCTGCGAGGCGCGCAAGAGTTCGATCAGGCCGAGCCAGAGGACGAGTGCGGAGTCCTTCATGACGCCGAGCGTCAGGCCGATCCAGGACGGCAGCGAAACGCGGGTCGCAAGCGGCGCCACGATGTAGCGCATGTCCTGCCACCAGGTCATGCCGAGCGAGCGGGCGGCGCGGCGCGTCGTCGGTGGCACGGAAGAGATGCCGCCACGAACGATCTCGGTGCAATAGGCGGCCGTATAGAGCGACAGCACCACGCAGGAGGTCGTGAACGGTGCCCAGCCGAGCTTGGCGATCGCCTGGAAGGCATTGGCAAGAACCAGCTGGATCAGCAGCGGCACCGAACGGAAGATGTCGAGCACGAAGGTGAGCGGAGCGGCCCAATAGGGGCCGACCTGGTTGCGCACGACGCCGAAGATGATGCCGAGCACGGTGCCGGCGGTAACTGAGACGGCGGTGACCGCGAGCGTCATCAAGGCGCCCTGCAGCAGGAAGCCGAGATCAGCGAGGGTGAGGGCGGTATTGAACATCTCTCACCTCTCCTTAGTAGCGGAACATGCGCGCGGCGAGCAGGCGCGCGCCTAGCGTCACGGCCTTGGCGATCAGGTAATAGATGATCGCCGCGATCGCGAAGAATTCGAAGGTGCGGAACGAACGGGCGTTCAGTTCCTGGGTGATGCCGGCAAGGTCGGTGTTCATGCCGACGGTAACGCCAAGCGAGGTCATCAGGATCGCCCAGACCATCTGGTTGGTGACGGGCAGGAAGGCGATGCGCAGCATCTGCGGCAGCACGATGTAGCGGAAGGCCTGCACCGGGGTCATGCCGAGCGAGCGGCCGGCCCGTGCCTGGGTATCGGGAATGGCCTTGAGGGCGCCGCGGAAGTTTTCCGCGAGATAACCGGCATTGTTGAAGGCGATCCCCGCGAGCAGCGCCGTATAGGGGCTCAGGTGGATACCGAAATTGCCGAGGCCGAAATGGGCCATGTAGATCTGGAACAGCGCCGGCGTGTTGCGGGCGATTTCGACCCAGGCGGTGGCAAAACCACCGAGGATGCGATTGCCCGACAGGCGGCAAGCCGTCAGCGCGAGCGCCAGTGCCAGGCCGATGACCATCGAGAGCAGAGCCACCTGCAGGGTGACCAGCGCTCCGTCGAGCATCTGTGGCAGGGCTTTCAGCGCCTGGTTCCAATGAAAGGTATAGCTGAACATGTTTCGTCTCACCTCTTCGGAAACGAATAGCGGCGCGAAGCTAAACTTCGCGCCGCCAGATAAACGGCATATTAGCGGTAAACGCCCTTAGCCGTAAGGTCCGGAAGTTCGCCGCCGACCCACTTTTCGTAAAGTTCAGCGTAGCGGCCGGTGCGGACCTGCTGGTTGATGAAGAGGTTGAGGAAGTTGATGAAGCCGTATTCTTCGCGGTTGGTGAAGAGCGCGACGTAGTCGGTGTCGAACGGAGCCTTGCCAACGACGGAGATGCCGGCGAACTTGCCGCCCTTCACGTTGGCCTGGGCGACGGTCGAGGTCGAAACCGTAGCGTCGATCTGGCCCTGGCTGAGCGCGAGGAAGACGTCTGCCTGGGTCTGGTACGGACGGAACTCACCGGCGCCCCATTCCTTGACCTGCTTTTCGAGAGCGATCGCTTCGAACGTGCCGGCGGTCGCGCCGACAACCTTGCCCTTCATGTCTTCGAAGGACTTGACGCCCGACTTCTCGTTGGCAGTGACGGCCATTTCGAAGGCGAAGTAGGGGATCGTCATGCCGACGGTCTTGGCGCGCTCAAGCGTGTCGGAGGTCGAGGCAACGCCGACGTCGACGCGGCCCGACATCAGAGCGGGAATGCGCTCCGGGAACGGGGTCTCGACGATTTCGGCGGTGACGCCGAGTGCCTTTGCGAGGTCGTTGCAGTAGTCGACGTCAAAACCGATCGGGTTGTTGTTCTCGTCGCGAGAACCCATCGGCGGGAAGTCGAGCACGACTGCGCAACGCAGCGTACCCGAGCCGATGACGTCATCCAGCTTGTCGGCATGGGCCTGGCTGGTCAGAGCAGCGGCCGCAACGAGGCCGAGCGCGAGCACCGAAGTCTTCATTTTCTCTCTCCCTGAAATGAGTGCCGTTTGACGGCTGAGGCACTATTCCGTTTTAGACAGCACAAATCAATAGAAAAATACAATTAGTATACAAAAAGTATAAGTTCATAACGCAGAACGCGCGCAGGCATCCCATTTGTTTCGTCAAATGGGATGCCTGCGCAGCGATCTGTCGTGTCTTGCGGCTGCGGGCGGCAGGCACCCGCAGCTGTCGGTGAGTGCCTTAGCCCTGGAAGTCCTCGGGCAGCAGGCCTTCCGGCATGTTCTGGTAGGCGACCGGGCGCAGGAAACGGCGGATCGACAGGGTACCGACGCTGGTTGCGCCGAAGTTGGTCGAGGCCGGATAGGGTCCGCCATGCACCATCGAATCCACCACCTCGACGCCGGTCGGAAAGCCGTTGACGAGGACGCGGCCGGCCTTGCGCTCAAGGATCGGGCGCAGACGACGGGCGGTCTCGAGATCGGTCGCATCCATGTGGATGGTGGTGGTCAGCTGCCCCTCGAAGCCGCGGGCAAGCTGTTCCATTTCAGAGGTCGAACCGACGCGAACGACGAGGCCGAGCGGACCGAACACCTCTTCGCCGAGCGCATGGTCGGCCAGGAACTGGTCGCCGGTCGTTTCGAACAGGTTCGGCGAGACCGAGCGGCCGGACGATTCGGTCGTCAGCAGCGGCTTCACGGTGTTGCGGCTTTCAAAGCGCGCCTGGCCCTCGTGATAGGCCTTGGCAATGCCGTCGGTCAGCATCGTCTGCGGCGCGACCTTGCCGAGCGCTTCGACGGCGGCCGTGGTGAAGCGATCGGCGTCAGCACCTTCGACAACCACGGCGATGCCGGGGTTGGTGCAGAACTGGCCGGCACCCATGGTCAGCGAACCGGCCCAACCCTGGCCGAGTGTCTCGGCGCGTGCCTTCAGTGCTTCCGGCAGCAGGAACATCGGGTTGACCGAGCCGAGCTCGCCGAAGAACGGGATCGGCTCCGGACGTGCGGCGCAGAGATTGAAGAGCGCGCGGCCACCGGCGAGCGAACCGGTGAAGCCGACGGCCTTGATCAGCGGATGCTGGACAAGCGCTTCGCCGACCTGGCGGTTGCCGCCTTGGATCAGCGAGAAGACGCCCGGGTGAACGCCGGTCTTGCGGATCGCGGCCTCGACGGCCTGCGCAACGATCTCACCGGTGCCCGGATGGGCCGAGTGGCCCTTGACGACCACGGGGCAGCCGGCAGCAAGGGCGGCAGCCGTGTCGCCGCCGGCGGTCGAGAAGGCCAGCGGGAAGTTCGAGGCGCCGAAGACTGCGACCGGGCCGATCGGGCGCTGGATAAGGCGGATTTCCGGGCGCGGCGCTGGCTGACGCTCGGGCAGGGCCGCATCGAAACGGCGGTCGAGATATTCACCCTTTTCGATGTGGTCGGCAAAGAGACGGAGCTGGCCGGTGGTGCGGCCGCGTTCGCCCTGCAGGCGCGCTTCCGGCAGGCCGGTTTCCTGGGTGCCGATCTCGGTAATGGCCTCCGCGCGTGCCTCGATCTCGTCGGCGATGGCGCGCAGGAAGGCGGCGCGCTCGGTCCGGGTCGAATAGCCATAGCTCAGGAAGGCTTCTTCGGCGGCTTCAGCCGCGCGGTTGACCAGTTCCACGGTGCCGGTGGCGAACTGATGGACCGGACCGTGGGCGGGTGCCGATGCGAAGGTGCCCGCGCCGTCGAGCCATTCGCCGGCGACAAGGTGTTTTCCTTTGGGGGTGAAGGCCATCTGCCGATCCTTTCGTTCGATCCCGGATTGCCTTTTCTAGCAGAGGGGATCATGGCTGAATTGCACTTGTCGGATCTTTGTATACTATATGTATGCAGAACATCAATCGCCTGACTGGCCCTTCCGGATCAGGCGCAGCATTTGAGAGGGAGAGAGATGAGCGAAACCAACACCCTGACGATCGCAGCACTTTTCGAGCGCGTTGAGGCGATCTTCCTGAAGGCGGGGCTCAACGCCATTCAGGCCGGTGCACTGGCCCGCGTGATCGTCGCCGGCGAGCGGGATGCCTGCAAGTCGCATGGCATCTACCGCATCGAAGGAGCGCTTCGCACCGTCAAGGCGGGCAAGGTGAAGCCGGATGCAACACCGGAGCTCGAAGCGGGCGAAGGTTCCGCTATCGTCAAGGTCAACGCCAAGGGCGGTTTTGCCAATCCCGCCTTCGAGCTCGGCCTGCCGGTTCTCGCCGAACGCGCTCGCTCGCTGGGCATCGCCGCGCTCGTCATCAACGATTGCACCCATTTTTCGGCGCTCTGGCCTGAGGTCGAAGGCCTGACCGGCGAGGGACTTGCCGGCCTCGTGATGTGCCCGAGCTATGCGACCGTTGCGCCGACCGGCGGCAACAAGCCGCTGCTCGGCACCAACCCCTTCGCCTTCGGCTGGCCGCGCGAAAACAAGCCGCCTTACGTCTTCGACTTCGCCACCTCGGTTGCCGCCCGCGGTGAGATCGAACTGCACCGCCGTGCCGGCAAGCCCTTGCCGGAGGGCTGGGCGATCGATGCCGAAGGCAATCCGACGACCGATCCGGAAGCAGCGCTTGCCGGCGCCATGCTGCCCTTCGGCGGCCACAAGGGTTCGGCGATCGGCACCATGGTCGAGCTTCTTGCCGGAATCATGATCGGCGACCTGACGAGCCCGGAAGTGCTCGACTATCTCGGCACCACGACGCTTGCACCGTTCCATGGCGAACTGATCGTCGCCTTCTCGCCGGAGAAATTTGCAGCCGGACGCCCGGGCAATCCCTTCGCCCGTGCGGAAGTGCTGTTTGAGGCGATCGTCGGCCAGGGCGCCCGCCTGCCGTCGCAGCGTCGCTTCGTGGCGCGCGCCAAGTCGGAAGTCGAAGGTGTCGTTCTCAACACGGCTGAAATCGAGCAGCTCGAGCGGCTGCTTGCTCTTGGACTGGACGCCGTCGCGTAAGCGACGGCTAACCTTTTCGTCGGTCATCGACCCGTCGAGACTGCCAAACGAAAAAGGCCCTCCAACCGGAGGGCCTTTTCTATTTGAGTGCCGATCGAGCGATCAGGCCTTGTACTTCTGCACCGCGCCCGGGAGCTTGCTCCACTCGGCGTACCAGCTGTTGAACAGCTTGAACTGGGCTTCGACGTAGCCGCGCTGGCTGTCGGAGAGAACGTCGCTCTCGTTGAAGTGCAGCGTGTATTCCTTGTCGCCCTTCAGCACCATCATATGCTTGAAGTAGAGAACGAGGTCCGGACCTTCGTCGAAGGACGAGAGAACGGCGAGCGCCTGTTCCAGTTCCAGTGCGCGCAGACGTGCGTCGACGTCGCCTTCGGCGGCGGCACGCGACAGGTTGCACATGTGGATGACTTCCTTCGGCAGAACGCAGCCGATGCCGGTGATCGCGCCGGTTGCGCCGCAGTTGACGAAGCCGTGGAAAACGGCCGTGTCGACACCGATCATCAGCGAGACGCCATCGTCACGGCTGGTGATGTTCTCGGCCGCATAGCGCATGTCGGCAGCGCCGCCGAATTCCTTGAAGCCGACGAGGTTCGGATGTTCGGCGCGCAGCGCGAAGAACAGGTCGGCGCGGGTGGCGAAGCCGTAGTACGGGCTGTTGTAGATGACAGCCGGCAGGCTCGGGGCGGCCGAGAGAATGGCCTTGAAGTGGTTCTTCTGGGCAGCGACGACCGAGCCGCGCGAAAGCACGCGCGGGATGACCATCAGGCCCTGGGCGCCGACCTTCTCGGCATGTGCCGCGTGAGCGACGGCCGAAGCGGTGTTGACGGCGCCGGTGCCGACGATAACCGGAATGCCGGCCTTGACGAGGCGCTCGACGCCTTCCATGCGCTGTTCGTCGGTCAGGAGCGGCCAGTCACCCATCGAGCCGCAGTAGACGACGGCGGACATGCCTTGAGCGATCAGCTCCTTGCCCTTGCGCACCAGCGCGTCGAAATCGGGGGTGCGGTCTTCCTTGCAGGGGGTCATCAGCGCCGGGATGACGCCGGTGAAAATCTGAGCCTTCATCTGAAACTCCTCTCGGCTTTGTCTTCAGGGCAGCGGCGCACCTGCGCCCTTGCCTTTGATCCAGACAATAGCCGTTTGTATTTTATTTGTCGACAAGAAAAATACAAAGGTCGCTACAAAGCGATATCGAGCTTGTTGTTGCGGGCAAAAAGCTTCTGCACCTGCTCGACGATCTGCTCAGCATGCGCCTTGCCCAGCCGATCCGCAGCCTCGACGTCGCGCGCGGCGATCGCGGCGATCATGGCCGCATGCTCGTCGACGAAGCGCTGGGGGAACTGCTCGTCATAGGACTGATAATAGAGACGGAGAATGCGCCGCCCTTCGTCCAGCAGCCGGCGGAACAGGCTGGTAAAATAGGGGTTGCGTCCGCTTTCCGCGATTGCCGCATGGAAGGCGGCGTTGGTGGCGATCATCGTGAGCGGGTCGCGCGTCTGCACGGCTGCCGCATAGTCTTCGTGGAAGCCGCGAATGATCGCCAGGTCTTCCGGGCGGTGGTTCTGCGCCGCAAGCCGCGTGGTGACGCGGTACATCAGCACCAGCGCGTCGAAGAACGGATTGAGATTGAGGAAGTCGATGTTCGCCACCATCGTCGAGCGGTTCGGCAGCGTGTCGATCAGCCCTTCGCCGGCAAGACGCACCAGCGCCTCGCGGATCGGCGTGCGCGACATCTTCAGCCGCTCGGCAAGCTGCACTTCGTCGATCGGGCTGCCCGGCGGCAGCACCAGGTCGAGGATCTCGTCGCGCAAGAGGTCATAGACCATCTTTACGCCGGAGCCGCGCTTGCGCTCCGGGATGGGGCTGTTGTCGGTGTCGATATCGGTCATGTCAGATTCCTTTGTCGACAAAAGAAATACTTGTCTCTGTCGCCGGGATCAACAGTTTCTGCTGCCGTCATTGCGCGAAGCTGTTATCCGCATCTGCGTGCACAGGTTGTTGTGGCGACCCGTGCGTTTCCCACATGGGAGCGCTGAGTTTTGAGCGCTGCAACTTACGGAAAGCCTGAGATATAAGGTGTTCATCGAAGCGAAACGAGGCGCCACGGACTGGCAGCCAGGCTTCGAAAGCCCATTGAAAGGGGGATCAAATGAACATCGCACGCTCCATCAACAACTGGCGCAAGTACCGTCAGACGGTCACCGAACTGGGCCGCATGTCGAACCGCGAACTTCGCGACCTCGGCATCGAACGCGCCGACATCGACCGCGTCGCACGTACGGCCTTCGCCCGCTAAGGCGATCTTAAAGACTGAAGAATTGCCAAGCGCCTGCATCTCCTGCGGGCGCTTTTGCTTTTTGGCGCCTTCATTGCGCCATTGTCGTCCCACACATCGCTGGCACTGCGATTTGATTAATCGACTACTCCATTAATCGCGCCGCTTGCCGCCGACAGGCGCGGTGTTCGTTCAAGAGACTGAGTGCCATGCCGCCGTTTTCCCCTGAGATTACCGATTTCTGGAACGCGTCCTTTGCGGGCGATGTTCTCGCAAGCGCGGATCGGTTTACCGTCGTGGTCAATCCCGACCTCGACGAGGAGAGCCCGGCCATGGTGCTGCACACTGCTGAAAACGGCGTGATCGTGGCCCTGTCCCCGGCGCTCGGCGCCGCGCTGTCGGCGGCGGCGGGGCAGGTGCTCACCGAAGCGCCCCTTCGCCAAGGGCTGTGCGATGCCGGCATCGTCCTGAACGGTGCTGACAACCTCTTCTACTTCACCGAAGCGGATAAGGCTGTGCTGTTGCGGGAGAATTCAGGCGCCCATGTGCGCGCGCTCACGGCGAAGGATGCGGCCGCGTTCGCCCTGTTCCAGGGCTCCGCCTCGGAAGAGGATCTCGATGCAGCCTATGTCGAACTGGATCACTGGTTGGTCTACGGAGCCTTCGATGGTGACAGGCTGGTCTGTGCCGCGAGCATGTATCCCTGGCAGGAGCGGCAGATCGCCGATCTCGGTGTGCTGACGCTTGTGTCCGATAGGGGTAAGGGCCACGCCCGCAAGGTCGTGCGCGCAATCAGCAGGGCCGCCCTCGAAAAGGGCTACCAACCGCAATATCGCTGCCAACTCGACAACCACGCGTCGGTGGCGCTTGCGGGAGCCGTAGGCGTGACGCTTTTCGGCCAATGGGAAGCGCCCTCCGAAGACGGCTGAGACGCGGCTCGACGGTATGCCGGGCCGTCAAAACGATGCTGACAGAATCTGGCAGGGGTCGCGCGTAAAGTGGTCCCAGGATAAGAGATCGAGGGATTGCAGATGTCGGCGCAGGATATGTTTCAGATGAGTGCAGCAAACAGGTCGGGCGAGCGCAATTTCTGGATCGGCGCTGTTTCCGGCGATGACCTGCAGCATGCCGCCGAAGACGGCTTCTCTCGCTTTGGCTACGGCTACGGCAATGTCCAGGCGATGACGCGCATGAAGGCGGGTGATGGCTTCATCGGTTATGCGCCCAACGCCGCCTTTAACGGCAGGGCGGGGCTTGCATGTTTTGCCGCCATCGGTGTCGTCAAGGAGCGCCCGCCCTACTTCTTTGCCATGGGCGGTGTCGCCCCGCATCGCGGCGACATCGACTGGGCCGACAGCATGGAGGCGCCGGTTCGGCCGTGGCTCGACAGCCTTGAATTTGCCGAAGGCAACCGTAACTGGGACCAGAAGCTTCGTCTTGGTCATCTTGCCATCAGCGAGCGTGACTTCCGTGTGATCGCGCGGGCCATGCATGCAGACCTCGGCATGGTTTTCCCGAGGGTGCCGGCCTTTCGGCAGCAACTCGCCGGCTGATCGTTCGCGTCTTCAACCCGGCAGCAGCACCGTTGCGTCCTCCGCCGTGTCGACCGCTTGCTCCACCGAGCCGGCGGCGATGCTGGCATACATGCCGGTGGTTCTGAATTCCGTCGGGCTCAGACCGAAGGAGCGGCGGAACACCTTGGCGAAATAGTTGGGGTCTTCGAAGCCCGAGAGAATGGCCACTTCCTTGACCGGAAGGCTTGCGGTTTTCGTCAGCAGTTTTACCGCACGCTGCAAGCGCTTCTGCAGCACATATTCGGCCGGCGCCATGCCTTCGCTGGCGGCGAAGACGCGCGAGAAATGCGCCCGGCTCAAGCCCGACACGCGTGCCAGTTCCTCCACTGGAAGCGGGTTCTGCAAGTTGTTCATGATGTGGTCGACGACGCGGTGCATCGTCCTGTGTTCATGGCTGAACACCGGGTGCGAGCCGAAGACGTCGTCGTAGAGCGCCATCGCCGCCTCGTAGGCAATCGCCGAGGCTCTGCCTGGCGTCTCGCCGCCGCGGATCAGCCGCAGGCTGCAGTCGGCCAGATGCTCGATCGTTTCCGGTTGCAGCTTCAATACCGGACCGGTGACAGCGAGCAGGGCGCGGTGGATGCGCAGCGCCTCGTCGCCGTTCATCGAGATCCAGAAGAACTCCCAGCGCCCGCCGTCTTCCAGCCAGTAGCGATGATTGTGCGGCACGAGCAGGAGCAGCGTCTCGCCCTCGCGCACCCGATAGCTGCGGTTTTCGTATCGCAGGTTTCCGGCACCCGCGATCGTATGCTGGAGCACGGTAAAGGGCGTGTTTCCGCGCTTTCTGCCGTCCCAGTCATAGGTCGCATTGTTGCGGATTTCATAGCCGGTGCTGGTCGGCATCGCGTGCAGGCTCTGGCGTCCCCGCGGCAGCGAAACGGTGCGCATAACCGGGCCGTTGTCGATCAATTCTTGCAGCATAAAATTACCCATGAAAGCACAATACCGCTCTGGCGGGGTCGGCGATTATACACATAATGACCACCAACAGCGCAACAGGCGGTGCTTTTGGCCCGTAAGAAATGAGGGGATGCATCGAAGTTGCGCGCAGAGACGGTGGAAAACCGTGAATTGATTTTACCCTTTGTCAGAGATGCATGCAGTTCATGAGGAGTGAGGGCATGGCAACATTCAAGATCGCCATCATCGGCGCCGGCAGCATAGGCTTCACCAAGAAGCTCTTCACCGACATTCTCGCCGTGCCGGAATTGCGCGACATCGAGGTTGCGCTGACAGATCTCAGCGCCCGCAATCTGGAGATGATCAAGGCGATCCTCGACCGGATTGTCGAAGTCAACCGCCTGCCGACGAAGGTCACGGCAACCACCGACCGGCTGAAAGCGCTCGAAGGCGCCCGCTACATCATCAGCTGCGTCCGTGTCGGCGGGCTCGAAGCCTATGCCGACGACATCCGCATCCCCCTTAAATATGGCGTCGACCAATGCGTCGGCGATACGATCTGCGCCGGTGGCATCCTCTACGGCCAGCGCAACATCCCCGTCATCCTCGACTTCTGCCGGGATATCCGCGCGGTCGCCGAACCGGGTGCCAAGTTCCTGAACTATGCCAACCCGATGGCGATGAACACCTGGGCGGCGATCGAATACGGCAAGGTCGATACGGTCGGGCTCTGCCACGGTGTTCAGCACGGCGGCGAGCAGATCGCCGAAATCTTGGGAGCCGGCGAGGGCGAACTCGACTACATCTGCTCGGGTATCAACCATCAGACCTGGTTCGTCGACGTGAGGCTGAAGGGCCGCAGGATCGGCAAGGACGAGTTGGTTGCGGCCTTCGAGGCGCACCCGGTGTTCTCCAAGCAGGAGAAGCTCCGCATCGACGTGCTGAAGCGGTTCGGCGTCTATTCGACCGAGAGCAACGGCCATCTCTCCGAATATCTTCCCTGGTATCGCAAGCGCCCGGAGGAAATTACCCGCTGGATCGATATGTCCGACTGGATCCACGGCGAGACCGGCGGCTATCTCAGGCATTCGACCGAGACGCGCAACTGGTTCGAAACCGAGTTTCCGCAGTTCCTCGAAGCAGCCGGCCGGCCGCTCGACCATCAGAAGCGCTCGAACGAACATGCGAGCCATATTCTCGAGGCCCTGGAAACGGGCCGGGTCTATCGCGGCCATTTCAACGTCAAGAACGATGGCGTGATCACCAACCTGCCTGCCGACGCCATCATCGAATCCCCCGGCTTCGTCGATCGCTTCGGCATCAACATGGTCTCGGGCCTCACCCTTCCCGAGGCCTGTGCCGCCACCTGCCTTTCCTCGATCAACGTCCAGCGCATGTCGGTCCATGCGGCCGTGACCGGCGATCTCGATCTTCTAAAGCTGGCGATGCTGCATGATCCGCTGGTCGGCGCCATCTGCACACCGGAGGAGGTTTGGCAGATGGTCGACGAGATGGTGGTCGCTCAAAGCCAGTGGCTGCCGCAATACGCCCATGCCATCGACGGCGCGAAGGAGCGACTTGGCCGCGCAACCGTCAGGACGCGCGAATGGAAGGGTGCTGCGCGGCGTGAAGTGCGTTCGCTCGACGAGTTGCGCGCCGAGCGTCAGGTCCGCGCCGCCGGCTGATCGATTGCAGCGCTGCTTCCGTGAGGAGACGTGGGCAGCGCTGCCTGAAGTGCAGACTTTTCAAGGAGGAGGCCGCGTCCCGGCGCGGCAAAGAGGGAGAATCTAAGCCAATGACCAGCCACAGACTGATGAAAATGGCGAGCCTGATGCTTGTCGGCATCTCGGCCTTTGCCTTGGAGGCGACCGCTTCCGAGCCGACCGTCGTGCCCCAGCAGCCGGCCTTTCCGGCCGAGGGCAAGATCACCTATGTGCCGCGCGACTCGATCGCCGAGTTCAAGGCGCTGCCGGAATACAAGGAACCGACCTGGGTTACCGAGAAATACGTCAAGACCGGCAAGCTGCCGCCGGTCGCCGAACGGCTGCCGAAGGAGCCGATGGTCTTCAAGACCGGCAACATGCCTGATGGCGTCGGTGTCTACGGCGACACGCTACGCCACGTCATCGGCGGTCGTCCCGAGGGTTGGAACTACTCAGCCGGCCAGAGCCAGGGTTGGGGGGGCATCGATATCGGCATGTCCGAATGCCTGACGCGTACGGCGCCGCTCTTCCAGGTGGAAGCGAAGGACGTCGAGCCTCTGCCGAACCTTGCCAAGAGCTGGGACTGGTCTTCTGACGGCCACAAGCTGACGATGCATCTGGTCGAGGGCGCCAAGTGGTCGGATGGCGACCTCTTCGATGCCGACGACGTAATGTTCTACTGGGAAGACAACGTGCTCGACCCGAGCGTGACGCCGCTGAACGGCGCGACGCCGGAGACCTTCGGCGCCGGCACGACGCTGAAGAAGATCGACCAGTATACGGTCGAGTGGACCTTCAAGGAGGCCTTCCCGCGCCAGCATCTCTATGCCATGGCCTATGGCACCTTCTGCCCCGGCCCGTCGCATATTCTCAAGGCCAAGCATCCGAAATACGCCGGTACCACCTACGACCAGTACAAGAATGCCTTCCCGCCCGAGTACATGAACATCCCGGTCATGGGTGCCTGGGTCCCTGTCGCCTATCGCCCCGACGATATCATCGTGCTGCGCCGGAACCCGTACTATTGGAAGGTCGATGAGGCCGGCAACCAGCTGCCCTACATCAACGAGTTGCACTACAAGCTCTCGACCTGGGCCGACCGCGACGTACAGGCGATTGCAGGTTCCGCCGATCTCTCGAACCTCGAGCAGCCGGAAAACTTCGTGGAGTCGCTGAAGCGCGCCGCCCAGGATACGGCCCCCGCCCGGCTTGCCTTCGGCCCGCGCCTCATCGGCTACAATCTGCACATGAACTTCTCGGCCAATGGCTGGGGGGAGCCGGACGAACGCGCCCAGGCGGTGCGTGAACTCAACCGCAACGAGGATTTCCGCAAGGCGGTGACCATGGCGGTCGACCGCAAGAAGCTCGGCGAGGCGCTCGTAAAGGGCCCCTTTACCGCGATCTATCCCGGCGGGCTTTCCTCCGGCACCAGCTTCTACGACCGGCAATCGACCGTCTACTATCCCTTCGACATCGATGGCGCGAAGGCGCTGCTTGAGAAGGCGGGGCTGAAGGACACCGACGGCAACGGCTTCGTCAACTTCGCGGACGGCAAGGCCGGCGGCAAGGACGTGGAGATCGTGCTTCTGATCGACAACAGCTATGCGACCGACCGCAACCTGGCCGAGGGCCTTATCGGCCAGATGGAAAAGCTCGGCCTCCGGGTGGTTCTGAACTCGCTGGACGGCAAGCAGCGGGACGCGACCAATTACGCCGGCAAGTTCGACTGGATGGTTCACCGCAACGCCGCCGAATATGCCTCCGTCGTGCAGAACACGCCGCAGCTGGCGGCCGCCGGTCCGCGCACCAGCTGGCACCACCGTGCACCGGAAGGCGGTCAGCTTGACCTGATGCCCTTCGAACAGGAACTCGTCGACATCATCAACAAGTTCATTGCCACCAACGACAATGCCGAGCGCGCGAACTTGATGAAGCAGTACCAGAAGGTCGCGACGACGAACCTCGATACAGTCGGCCTTACCGAATATCCGGGCGCGCTGATCATCAACAAGCGCTTCGCCAACGTGCCGACGGGAGCGCCGATCTTCATGTTCAACTGGGCCGAGGACACGATCATGCGCGAGCGTCTCTTTGTCCCCGCCGACAAGCAGGGTGACTTCGAGCTCTTCGCCGAGCAGCTCCCGGGCAAGCCCGGCGAGAAGAGCCTGAGCAACTGATCGAAGGCCGCCCCTCCGGCCTCAAGCCGGAGGGGCGGCGCCTCATCTTAACCGACAGAAGGAAACGGCATGTTCAGGTTTCTGCTTGTCCGCATCGCCTCTGCCATTCCGGTGCTGCTTGTCTTGAGCGTGGCGACCTTCGCCATCATCCAGGCGCCGCCCGGAGACTACAGCGATTACATCCGCTCGCAGTTGATCAACCAGGGTGGCGCATCCTACGAGGAAGCCGAAGCCCAGGCGCAGGCCTATCGCAAGGAGCATGGCCTCGATAAGCCGCTGCCGGTTCAATACGTCAACTGGATGACCGGCATCCTGACGCGCGGCGATTTCGGCCACAGCCTCTATTACAACAAGCCTGTTGCCGATGTCGTCGGCGAACGCCTGCCGCGCACGCTGGCATTGGCGCTCGTCTGCCACATCCTGGCGTCCATCATCGGCATATCCTTCGGTATCATCGCCGCGACACGGCAATATTCGTGGATCGACAGCCTGCTTTCGACGGTGGCCTTCCTCGGCATGACGGTGCCGCGCTTCCTGATGGCGCTGATCATCGTCTACATCCTCGTCTTCCATTTCAATGTGAGCGAAATCAACAGCTTCCACTCGGCCCGTTATGGCGGTGCGCCCTGGTCCTGGGACAAATTCGTCGACCTCGTCAAACATGTCTGGCCGGTCGTGGCGATCGCCACTTTCGGCGGCCTCGCCTACAATATGCGGGTGATGCGCGGCAATCTGCTCGACACGCTGAACGCGCAATATGTCGAAACCGCCCGGGCGAAGGGCCTGAGCGAAGGCGCGGTGGTCATGCGCCATGCGGTGCCGAATGCCCTGCATCCGCTGATCATGTACCAGGGCGTTGTGCTGCCCTACATGCTGACCGGCGAGATCGAGACGGCGATCATCTTCGCGCTGCCGACCGTCGGACCGGCCATCGTCGGCTCCATGTGGGTGGGCGACGTCTATGTCACCGCCACCTTCATGCTGGTTCTGTCGGCGACCCTTATCCTCGGCAACATCATCGCCGACATGCTGTTGGCCGCACTCGATCCGCGCGTGCGTCTCGGAGGAGCCCCAGCATGACCGTCGAGATGCAAACAACCCTTCCGCTCGTCGTCGAACCCAAGAACGAGCAGCACAACGAAAGCTATCCTGCGCTCGTCTGGCGCCGGCTGAAGCGCTCCTGGACCGGCATGCTCGGCCTCGTGCTCGTTGGCCTGTTGCTCTTCATGGCGGTCTTTGCCGACTTCCTGTCGCCGGTCGATCCGAAGGCCACGGGCGTCGCCTTTGCGCCGCCGCAGGCGATCAGCTTTACCGATAAGGACGGCAACCTCGTTTTCTCGCCGCGCAGCTATCCGCTCAGCGAAGGTACGGAACTCGACCCGATCACCTTTCAGCCGATCATCGGCCCCGACTACGACAATCCGCAGATCCTTGGCTTCTTCGTCAAGGGCGCCCCCTACAGTCTCTTCGGCCTGATCCCGGCCGAGCGCCATTTCTTTGGCGCGGTCGATGGCTCGCCGGTGCATCTGCTCGGTACCGACAAGTTTGGCCGCGACGTGCTGTCACGCATTCTCGTCGGCTCGCGCATCTCGTTGATGATCGCCCTCATCGTCGTCTCGATCGTCACCATCGTCGGCACGACCGTCGGCATGGCGTCGGGCTATTTCGGCGGCCGCTTCGACGTCTGGACTCAGCGCTTCGTCGAACTGGTACTCGCCTTCCCGCAGTTGCCGCTCTACCTGGCGCTGACGTCGCTGATCCCGGTGACGGCGCCGACCAATGTCTTCCTCGCCTTCGTCATTATCGTCATGTCGGCGCTCGGCTGGGCGCAGATGTCGCGCGAGGTGCGCGGTAAGACGCTGGCGCTTGCCCGCATCGACTATGTGCGGGCGGCGATCGCCGTCGGCGCCAGCGACCGGCGCATCATCTTCCAGCACATCCTGCCGAACGTGATGAGCCATGTGATCGTCGCCGTCACGCTGTCGATCCCGCAGGTGGTGCTGCTTGAATCCTTCCTCGGGTTCCTCGGCTTTGCGGTCAAGCCGCCGCTCATTTCCTGGGGGCTGATGCTGCAGGATACCTCCACCTATTCCGTCATCGGGTCCTATCCCTGGATCCTGTCGCCCGTGGCCTTCGTGCTTGTCACGGTCTTCGCCTTCAATGCGCTTGGCGACGGCCTGCGCGACGCCATCGATCCCTATTGAGGAGGACGCATCATGACAGAGACAATCGACGTCCTCACTGCCGCGCCCTTTGAGCGCAGGGACCTTGCCGAACGCGATGGCCGGCCGGTCATCGACGCCCGCAATGTCGCGGTTCGATTCAAGGTCGAACATGGCACGGTGGAGGCGGTGAAGGATGTTTCCTTCCAGCTCTACCGCGGCGAGACCATCGCCATCGTCGGCGAGTCCGGCTCGGGCAAATCGGTTACCGCGCGCTGCGTCATGGGGCTGCTCTCCAAGCGCGCCACGATCGCCCCCCAATCGCGCATCGACTATGACGGCAAGGACGTGCTGAAATTCTCGCCGCGTGAGCGGCGCGGTTTGCGTGGCAATCGCCTTGCGATGATCTTCCAGGAGCCGATGAGTTCGCTCAATCCGGTCTACACGGTCGGCACGCAGATCATCGAGGCGATCCGGGCGCATCGCAGGATAAGCCGACGCGCCGCGACCGAGCGGGCGCTGGAGCTCCTGCGCCACGTGCGGATCCCGGACCCGGAGCTTCGGATCAATCAGTATCCACACCAGCTCTCCGGCGGCCAGCGCCAGCGGGTGATGATCGCGATGGCACTCGCCAACGATCCGGATGTGCTGATCGCCGACGAGCCGACGACGGCGCTCGACGTCACCGTCCAGGCGCAGATCCTCAACCTCATCCGAGACCTGCAGCGCGAGCTCGGCATGGCGGTGATCCTGATCACCCACGACCTGACGGTGGTTCGGCAGTTCTCGGACTACGTCTACGTCATGCAGTACGGCGAGGTGAAGGAGCACAACACCACGGCCGGGCTCTTCGCCAACCCGTTGCATGCCTATACCAAACGGCTGCTCTCGTCGGAGCCGTCGGGTGCGGCTAAAACGCTACCGGACAACGCCCCGATCATGCTCGACGGGCGGGACGTGAAGGTCTCCTTCATGCTGAAGAAGGGCGGTCTTTTCCGCTCGCAGTTTTCTGAGTTGGTCGCGGTCGACAAGCTCAGCCTTAATCTGCGCAAGCACGAAACGCTGGGGCTCGTCGGCGAATCCGGATCGGGCAAGACGACCTTCGGCCAGGCGCTGATCCGCCTGCTCAACCCCGATGGCGGCGAGATCTACTTCGACGGCATCCCGATCCACGACAAGGACCGGACCCAGATGCGGCCTCTGCGCTCGCGCATCCAGATCGTCTTTCAGGACCCCTTCGCCTCGCTCAACCCGCGCATGTCGATCGGCCAGATCATCGAGGAGGGGCTGGTCGTCAACGGCATCGGTGAGAACCGGAAGGACCGGCTCGACCGGGTGGTGGATGCGCTTAACGCCGCAGGCATGCCGGGCAACATCCTGTCGCGCTTTCCGCATGAGTTCTCCGGCGGCCAGCGCCAGCGCATTGCGATCGCCCGGGCCATCGCGCTTGAGCCTGAATTCATCCTGCTCGACGAGCCGACTTCGGCGCTCGATCTCTCGGTCCAGGCCCAGATCATCGAACTGCTGCGCAAGCTGCAGGACGAGCGGGGCCTGAGCTACCTCTTCATCTCCCATGACCTCAAGGTCGTGCGCGCGCTCTGCCATCGGGTGGTGGTGATGCAGCACGGCAGAATAGTCGAGGAGGGGCCGGTGAGCGAAATTCTGTCCAATCCCAAGACCGCCTACACCGAAAGGCTCGTGAGAGCCGCCTTCGATGTGGCAGCATGACCGCTAGAAAGCAGAGGCAATCCATGACCAGACAACCCAAGATCACCTTCATCGGCGCCGGCTCCACCGTCTTCATGAAGAACATCATCGGCGACGTACTGCAGCGTCCGGCGCTGTCGGCCGCGACGATCGCGCTGATGGACGTGAACCCCGAGCGCCTCGGCGAAAGCGAGGTCGTCGCCGGCAAGCTGGTGCGCACGCTCGGCGTCAAGGCTGATATCGAGACCCATTCCAACCAGAAAAAGGCGCTGGAGGGTGCGGACTTCGTCGTCGTCGCCTTCCAGATCGGCGGCTTTGAGCCCTGCACGGTCACCGATTTCGAGGTGCCGAAGAAGTACGGCCTGCGCCAGACCATTGCCGATACGCTCGGCGTCGGCGGCATCATGCGCGGCCTTCGCACCGTGCCGCATCTCTGGAAGATCTGCGAGGACATGCTGCAGGTCTGCCCGAACGCGATCCTGCTGCAATACGTCAACCCGATGGCGATCAACACCTGGGCGATCTCCGAGAAGTATCCGACGATCCGTCAGGTCGGCCTTTGCCATTCTGTCCAGGGCACGGCCTACGAGCTTTCACGCGATCTCGACATCCCGGTTTCGGAGATCCGCTACCGCGCCGCCGGCATCAACCACATGGCCTTCTTCCTCAAGTTCGAACACAAACAGGCCGACGGCAGCTTCCGCGATCTCTATCCGGATCTGGTGCGCGGCTACCGCGAAGGCCGCTTCCCCAAGCCCAGCCACTGGAACCCGCGCTGCCCCAACAAGGTGCGCTACGAGATGCTGACGCGGCTCGGCTATTTCGTCACCGAAAGCTCCGAGCATTTCGCCGAGTACACGCCCTATTTCATCAAGGACGGCCGTCCCGACCTGATCGAGAAGTTCGGCATCCCGCTCGACGAGTACCCGAAGCGTTGCGTCGAGCAGATCGAACGCTGGAAGGGGCAGGCGGCTGCCTTCAAGGAAGCCGAGACGATCGAAGTGGCCGAGAGCCACGAATACGCGTCTTCGATCATGAACTCGGTCTGGACCGGCGAACCCTCCGTCATCTACGGCAACCTCAGGAACAACGGCTGCATCACCTCGCTGCCGGAAAATTGCGCCGCTGAAGTTCCCTGCCTGGTCGATGCCTCGGGTATCCAGCCGACCTTCATCGGCGATCTGCCGCCGCAGCTGACGGCGCTGATCCGCACCAACATCAACGTGCAGGAGCTGACGGTTCAGGCGCTCATGACCGAGAACCGCGAGCATCTCTACCACGCCGCAATGATGGATCCGCACACGGCGGCCGAACTCGATCTCGACCAGATCTGGTCGCTCGTCGACGACCTGCTCGTCGCGCATCGCGACTGGATCCCGGAATGGGCGCGCGTGTCGAAAAAGGTCCAGGCAGCCTGACTTTTTCTCCCGGTCAGGCCGCGTCAAGCCCCGGAACCGCATGTCGTCTTTCCCCCATGTCCTAGCCGATTTACGGGGCAAGACCGACAGCGCCGGTTCCGGGGCTTGTTCTTCTCAAGCTGTTACGGCTGCCGCCAGCGGCAGCACGATCCGCATGCAGGCGCCGCCGGATGCCGAGCGGGAGACGTCGACGTAGCCGCCATGCAGGTGCACGATCTTCTGCACGAGGTTGAGGCCGAGGCCCGCGCCCTTGCCGTCCTTGCGCAGCCGCTGAAACGGCTCGAAGATCCGGTCGGTTTCGCTGCGCGGAATGCCGTCGCCGTCGTCGCAGACCTCAATCACGCCCTGGGGATCGACCTTGACCGTGATCGTGCCGCGCCTTCCGCCATGGTCGATGGCGTTCTGCACGAGATTGGTGAGCGCTCGCTCCAGCGACGCCTCGTCTCCCGTCACCATGACAGGGCGTTGATCGGCCTCGAATGTCATCTCGTAACCTGCCCCAAAGCCAAGCGGCGCGAGCGCGACGATCACCCGCTCGGCAAGTGCTGCAAGATCGACCGGCCTGAACTCATCGTTCTCGGCGTCGAGCCGTTCGAGATCGAGAAGCTGACCCGCCAGAATGGAAAGGCGCGTCACGTCCTCGTTGAGGCGGGTCTTGTCCGGTCCCGGCGGCAGCGAGGCGATGCGAGCGCCGAGAATGGCGACCGGCGTGCGCAACTCATGCGCCGCCTGGGCCAGGAAGCGCTTGTGTCTCGTATAGCCGTCATCGAGCCTTGTCAGCGCATCGTTGACGGCCGTCACCAGCGGCAGAAACTCATTGGGAACACCCGTCACCGGCATCTGGATGCCGCGCTGGTCATATTCGATGTGGGCGGCATGCGAGGCCGCGTGCGACAGGCCCGAGAGCATCCTTCGAACGACGATCGGGGTGACGACCACGGTCGCAAAGGCGAGCAGTAGCAGCATCGGCACGAAGATGCTGAGGAAGGCGCCGGTGGTGCTGAGCAGCAGGCGGCCGAGCGTCAATTGTCCCTCCGTGCCGCTGAAGATCTGGACCATGCCGGCCGGCGACTCGAGCCATTTGACGACCGCTTCCGGACGGGCGTTCTTGTCGGGCGAAAGCCGGAAGCGGGCGTCGTTCATGCGCTCGAGCCCGGCGACCGCAAAGGCGAATTCTTCCGGCACCGTGCCCTCCGAGAGTCTGTGCCCTTGTCTGTCGCGAACGATGAACCAGATCTTTCCCGCCTGTTGGCGCAGCCGCTGCAGCTCCGGCGTTTCCTGAAGTTCGAGCCCGCCATCGGCTTTGCGGGTGATCGCGTCCTTCAAGACGTCAACATTGCCGTTCTCGTAGCCGTCGATGAGATAGCCGGTCACCCAGAGCAGGCCGACCGCAATGGCGATAACGACAAGGGTCGCTACCGTTTCGAACAGCACGAGCCAGCCGACGAGCCGCCATTTGAAGGAATGGGAAGCGCGGCCGCTCATTGGTCTTCTCTGAGGAGATAGCCGACGCCGCGGATGCCGTTGATGGTCACGCCCGCGTCTGCGTCCGCCAGCTTGCGGCGCACGCGCGAGATATGGGTGTCGAGCGCATTGGACTGGATCTCGTCGTCGAGCCCGAACACGGCTTCCATCAGGGCCGCGCGCAGCACCATGCGTCCCATGCGACGGGTCAGCGTTTCAAGCACCAGAAGCTCGCGCCGCGGCATCTTCAGCGGCGTACCGGCCACACTCGCCTCGCAATGGGCAAGATCGAAGGAGAGCCGACCGACGGTGACGACATCGGATTGCACCGGAACCGGGCGACGGGCAAGCGCGCGCAGCCGCGCCAGCAGTTCCTCGAAGGCGAAGGGCTTGCCGATATAGTCGTCGGCGCCGCCATCGAGCCCCGCCACCCGGTCGGCGAGGTCGTCGAGCGCCGTCAGCATCAGCACCGGCACGGTGTTGCCGCGCGCCCGTATCACGGGGATGAGCGAGAGCCCGTCGCCATCGGGCAGCTTGCGATCGAGCACGACCACGTCATAGACGGCGTCGTTGAGGATCAGCGCGGCCTCAGCGAGATCGCGCGCATGATCGGCGATCATCCGGTGATGGCTCAACGCGGCCTTCAGCGCCCCCGCGAGCTCCTTCTCATCTTCGACCAGCAAGACCCGCATGAATGCGCTTTACCCCGTGCAACGTGCCTACGCGCGCGATCCTAGTGCCGCTTCATTGAGGGAACCTGTCATCCCGCCGCAAGGTAATCCCGATCTTTGTCGCCGCACAATCATTCGTTGCGGGCGCCCTGCATGACATGCTGTCTCAATCTTGATCCTTAGGCTGTGAAGCAGTGAAACCTCAAGAACGGGGTTCGCGGACAAAGCCAACCCGGATCACGGCGCATGACATTCAGCAAACGGACGTCGCCTACACTCAGACAACGCAGGGAAAGGCCGGCTGGCTGGCGTGCAGCGCATCCGGTTGCACTTGCGCGCGCAGGTCGGTTCCTGCGTCACGGTACCTTGGCGCTCGCTCTTGCCACCGCCGGCTGCGCCGGCCCGGACGTGACGCCCACAAACAGGCGACTTGAATTGACGACGGGTGCCGTGCCGCTTGCGCAGTCGACGTTTGATGTGAGCGACACCGGCATTATCCTTGCCTTTTCCGGTGGCGGCGCCCGCTCTGCTGCCTTCGGCTACGGCGTCCTGTCGGCGTTGGCCGAGGCGCCGTCCCCGGGCGGGCGAGGGCGCCGGCTTGCCGACGATGTCGCGGTTGTTGCCGGCGTCTCCGGAGGTGCTGTGCTCGCCTCCTATTTTGCCTTGAACGGCCGCGCGGGCCTTGAGGATTTCCGCAAGCGGTTTCTCGGACGCGATGTCGAGGCCTCGCTCAGGACGTCGTTTTCACCGCCCAATATCCTGCGCGGCTATCGCGGCGGGGTGAACGATCTCTCCGGTTTTCCGGCCTGGCTCGACGCCAACCTGTTTAACGGCGCAACGCTCGGCAACATCTCGCGCTCCGGCCATCCGCGCCTGGTGATCCACGCGACCGATCTCTATAACCGCGCACCGTTCATCTTCGACCGCGCCTCGTTCACCGCCATCTGCAGCAGCTACGACGACTATCCGCTCGCCTATGCGGTTGCGGCCTCGGCCGCCGTCCCGGTCGTTTTCGCGCCGCTGACCTTGCAGAACTTCCGAAGCGGTTGCGAGGCGTTGCCGGAAGCGAAAACACAGAAGACAGGGGTTCGCGCGCCGGGCTCGCTCGTTGCGCGCGAATACGCTGGCTCCCTCAGGCGCTATGAAACGGCAAGGGATCTCAACTATCTGAAACTCTACGATGGCGGCCTGGTCGATGGCGTCGGAACGCAAAGCCTGCTGCACCTGATGGGCCGGGGTGCTCCGGAACCCATCCCAGCGGAGCGCGCCTTCCGTCTCAGGCATTTGGTTGTCATCGTCGTCGATGCCTCCACGCGGATCGGCGGGGCCATCTCGAAGACAGTCGACAGCCCCAAGGCTCCCGATGCGATCGTCGCCGCCATCGACGCGATGATCAATATTCCCAATCTTCAGAGCTTCGATGCGCTGCGCGATCATCTGCCGGCCTGGCGGGAAAGCTTCGTGACTTGGCGGTGCGGCAGCAGCGGCGCCAAGCGGGGCTGCGGCGATCTCGATGTCGAGATCATCCGGCTGGCGCTGTCGGATGTATCCGAACCGGTGCTGGCGCGGCGGATCCTCGGGCTGCACAATCGGCTGAGCCTCAACGAAAAGGACGTCGATTTTCTTGCGGATCTCGGCCGGCGCCTGTTGCGCGACCATGCCGGCTATCGGCGGTTCCTCGACCGCGTCAACCATGGCGGGCAGAAGCTGGCCCGCGCGGATTGAGAGGTTGCAGACTGAGAAGGCAGGTTAGCGAGAGCCTGCCGGCTCAGTTCGCCCGTGCCTCCAGCCAGTCGTGCCACTGGTCCTCGCTGCCGTGGAAGACGTTGAGGTCGATCTTGCCATCGACCCCTTGAGAAAGGCCAGAACCGGAATACTGCCAGAACAGCCACTTGCGGTTCGGGTAGACGATCGACGGGTGCTGGGCGACGGCACGCAGCCAGAACGGATAGTTCTTGAAAGCGCCCTGCAGGTTGTCGGCGTAGAAGTCCGGCGCCGTGTAGATGATAGGACGCTGGCCGTAATGGGCCTCGAGCTTGTCCATGAACACCTGCATCTTTTCGCGCACGCGCTCGGGCGACAGGCGACGCTTGCAGCTCGATTCGCCATTATACTCGACGTCGATGACAGGCGGCAGCGCGCCCGGTTCACGCGGAACGTTGCGGATGAACCAGTCGGCCTGTTCGCCGGCCGTGCGGCACCAGTAGAAGAAGTGATAGGCGCCGCGACGGATGCCGGCCGCCTTGGCAGCGCGCCAGTTCTTCTTGAACATCGGATCGAGGTGGTCGCCGCCATCGGTCGCCTTGATGAAGGCGAAGTTCGCCCCTTGTGTACGCAGCCGAGCCCAGTCGATGTCAGCCTGCCAGCGCGAGACGTCGACGCCATGCACGGCCATCTTGCGCGGATTTTTGGCGCGGCCGAAGTTGATCGGCTTGGCGTCACGGAAACGATGACCGTAGATGCGCGAGCGGCCCTGTGGCATCGCCTGGGTCACCGGATTTTCCGGCGCGACGAAAGCGACCGGCCGCGCGTCCGGAACAGGCGCGGCGAGCGTCGTCGTGGTGTTTGACGCGGGTGCAAAGGCTTCCGGCTCCGGGACCGGTCCGGCCCAGGCGAGCATTTCTTGGGGCGGTGCTGATTGAACGTTCTGCGGCGGCGTCATCTGCGCGACCCGCGCGCCGACATTGGCGGCGGGCACCGGTGCGGCCGACATTGCGACCGAACTCGTCGTTTCGCGCGAGGGCGGCGCGATGGTGTCCAGGCTCGAACTGGAGGAGCAGCCCGAAATGAGGCCAGCAAAAAGGATTGCGGTCGCAGCTGAAAGACGCATGGGCACCCGTACGCAAAACAAGGTCGACGGCGATCGCCGGCCGACAGGTGTGAAATAGCTAACGGAAACTTACCCAAAAAGTTTGAATCCAATCTTACCAAGCGAACCCAATTTCACGCACTGGAGGTTGCATCGGGCCGGGCACTTTGACGCAGGCGTGGTGGCGCTGTCAGCTGGACGAATGTTCGATGCCGGTGCCTGTCCGTTGCCGGCGGCTGGTGCGGAATTCGAGGTTGCGGGCGATGGTGTCGTCGAGCGCGCCGGACGCGTCGGTGATCATCGTCGGCGCAAAATGCGAACGGAAACCCTCGCCGACCCGGAAGGCTGGTGTGTAGAGCGGGCCGAGCGGCTGTGTCGTCGTCACATAGGTGAGATTTTCGTCGCTTCCCGAGCGCGTCGGCAGGCCGTGGCGATGCAGGACCGAAGGAAGCGCGAGGCGCAGGCTGTTGGCCAGCAGGTGGATCATCTGCCGCCCGGAAAGCGAGTGGCGGTAGTTGCGGTAGAACCCCAGGCAATGGCGCAGGATACGGGCGCGGTTGCCGTCGAGGCGCGACAACTTGCGGGCAAAGAGGGCCACGTCCTCAAGACCATCGAGCGGACGGGTCATCAGGGTGAAGCCATCCATGTCGCGCAGCTTGGCCGAGGGCAGGAAGCGTTCGTCGGCGACGCACTCGTCGAAGAGCGGCGTGCCGAGCAGCGGGATCGTCAGGCTCAGGAACGCCGGCAGAGGCATCGTGGTTTCGCCGGTGATGAAGGCGAGCTCCTCCTGCATAGCCTCGATCGTCTGCGACGACGGATCGAACATCAAGCCATACTGGAAGGCGACGCCGGCGTTGAGGCAGGTCTGGATCGCCTCCAGTTGCGGCACCACCAGGTTCTGCTTTTTCTGGTAGCGTTTCAGTTGCGCTTCGTTCAGCGTTTCGACGCCGCTGAAAAGGCCGAGACAGCCGGCCGCCCGCACGGCTTCCAGATTGGCGGGATCGCGGAAGAAGTCGCCGGTGACGAGCGCAATCCAGCCCTGAAACAGCCCCTCCCGCCACAGCGATCGGATCACTTCGAGCTTGTCATAGAAGACGTCCTTGCTGTTGCCGTAGAAGTTGTTGTCGATGAACAGCACGTATTTCTTCGGCGGGGCGTTGCGCAGCTGCGCCTCGATATAGGCGGGGTCGTAGCTGTGATAGCGTCTGCCTTCGGCGGTTAGCGCACAGAAGCTACACTTGAAATTGCAGTAGCGGCTCGTCTCGATGTAGCTGACCGGACCGCGCCAATTGGCAAGGTCGAAGCGCGGCAGGATCGTCTCGGAGACGGCCCATTCGCCAAACACCTCCCTGATGACCGCCTGCATCTCCTCGACGTCACCGTCGCAGGCGTAGTCGAAGGTTTCGGCGCTCGAAACCGGCAGATTGCGCACGACCGGCCCGCCGGCGACGACGACGCAACCGGGTGACTTGGTGCGGGCATAGGCCGTCAGGTGCTGCATCCGGTCGAAGGCTGCGGTCACGCCCGTCAACACCAGCATGTCGAGGTCGGCAAAGGCTGCCTCGTCGACGAGCGGTCCGTCATGGAATTCGCTGTAGGCGCGAAGGTCCACGCGGTCGCGGGCAAAGGCGCCCGCCAGGAACAGGTGGCCGGTTCCCTGGGGGATGAAGTCGGGGCGGCCCCTGGGGTTCCGGGTTTCGTCGAAATGGGCTAGCACGATCAGGATGCGGGGAGGACTGGGACGGTTCATGCGCGGCTCCCCTGAGATCTGGCAAACTGGACATGCGGCGCCTGGTCGGTTTGGCCAAGCGGAAGAACCTCGCACCACGTGGCCCGGCGCAGCGAAAACATCGTCTCGAACGCCTGGCGCGCTTCGGCGTCTCTCGGTCCGGCGGCATGCTGCAGGGCGGCAAGCGCGACGGCCGGCATCTCCAGCCGGATCGCCTCCGCGAGGGCATACTGGGTGACGCGCTCGGCGCGGCGTTGTTGGCCGCGGCGCAGATGTAGGGTCGCTTCGCCGAGCGCTGCCACCGGTCGGCCGATCGGGTAAACCCGCGCAAAGCGCTCGAGTTTTCTAAGGACGAGCTGTGCGGCCAGCAGGTCGCCTCCGTCAGGGTCGCTGGCGACATCGAAGAGACGGGCGAGCGCCGGTAGCGTTCGCGTCTTCATCGCCGGGTTGAGCGTCTCGCACCAGGAAAGCGCGCGCTCGAGCCAGCTTGCGGCCTCCGTGCTGTTGCCCCGGCGCCGGGCGGCCTCGCTCAGAAGCGATGCGCCTTCGATCGAATGGACGAGTTCCAGCCCGTCACCCTTTTCGCGAAGGATCTGTTCGAGTTCGTCGAGGTCGGTGTCGATCGCGTTCCAGCGGCCAAGTGCTGCGTGGCCCCTGAGACGGCCGAGCAGGCCGCAGCCGAGCACCTGCATGTCCCCGCGCCGGCGCCCCTCCTCGCAGATCCGCTGCACGAGGATCTCCCAGGGCGCGATGCCCTCGAAGGCGGAGGTCAAAAGCCAAGGGCCGGAAATCGTCTCCAGCCCGACCGCCACTTCGCACCAGCGCCTCAGGTCGCCGACCGTCGCCGCATTGTTCAGGCCGGCCTCGAACGCCCGCTTGCCCGCGTGCCAATGACCGATGCCGATCTGGTACATGCCCGACAGTAAGTCGACCCGCACGCGCGTTCCCAACTGGTCGACGCGTTCGGAAAGTGCTGCCGCCAGCCGACTGTAGTGTTCGGCCTGGCTGTGCAGCGGGATCACGCCGCATATGGCGCCGAGGCTGGCATAATTGGCGGCGGTCGTCGGAGAGACGTATTTGTTTCTTTCGGCAAGGTTCGTCGCCCTCAGCGTCGCATGGATCAGCCGCAGCTTCTCGCTGGTGAAGTAATAGATCCGCGTCAGGTCCTCATGCGCCTTCGCCGCAAGCAGGAAGGGATCGGACGGCGATCGCGAGATTTCGCGCTTCAGGATCCAGTCCGCGTCGCGGTGGATGGTGCGGCGCCACACCTGTTCGGCGAGATCGAGTACGAGATGCAGCGCGAGGCCGGCAGAGGTGCGCGGCAGCGGCAGGCCGGAAAGCCGCAGTCCTTCCTCATAGGCATGGCGGGCCGCTTCGGCGCGGCCAAGATTGAGGCTGGCTTCGCCGAGCAGGAAGCAGGCGGCCGCCCGTCTTGCCGGTAGAATGGTGATCGAAAGGTCGCGCGCTGTCTTGAAGAAGCGCTCGATCAGATCGACAACCGCGGCGTTGTCGAACTGGCGCAGCCGCAGTTCGGCAACGCGGTCCAGATAGTTGAAGGCCTGCGCGGCGTCGCCTGCGCGCTCCCAGTGGCTGAGCACGCGCGGCAGGTTTTCCGCATTGTCCGGCTGCCCGCCTTCCTCCATCGCCTTGGCGATCGCGCGATGCGCTTCATGGCGCTGTTCCGACAACAGGCTTTCGTAGATCGCCTGGCGGATGACGGCATGGCTGAACATGAACCGGCCCGGGCGGTCGTCGGCGGGCTTGATCAGATGCGCCGCCTGCAGCCGCTCGATGCTCGCCTCGATGTCCAGTGCCGTCTTCCTGATCGGCGGCAGCGCGCCAAGCTCGGCAAGCGAGAAGGTCGCGCCCATGGCGCTTGCGATCTTCAGGAGAACCTGCAGCTCTGCCGGAAGCTGGTCGGTCCGGGCAATCACGGTAACCTTGGCGGTGTTGAGCAGGGTCGCATCGTTCGAGCGGGGCTCGGAGAGCAGCGAGACGGCTGCGGCAGGTTCGGCCGCCTTGGGCAGCCGGCGCTCGCCGATCATCCGGCAGATTTCGCAAATCAGCAGCGGGTTTCCGGCCGACTGCGCATAGACCGCCTCGCCGAAGCCGTCGGCGGGCGAGTTGCTGCCGATTGATGCGCGAACGAGCGCGATCGTACCCTCGAAGTCGAGCGGCAAAAGATCGAGCGTCTGGGCGCCGTTGTGGTGCAGGCCGGTCCACCGGGTCAGGTCTTCCTGTGTGCGGGTCGTCCGGGTCGATACGACCACCGGCACGGGTGCCGCCCCTGAAACCAGCCGCCCGAGCAGCTGGCCGGACGCCTCGTCGAGCCAGTGCACATCTTCGAGCACGACGAAGCCCTGTCCCCCGGCGAGACTGTCGGCCATGAGCTCGCTCAGCAGCTCGCGTAGCCGATGGGAGCGCCCGTCGCCGGACATGGCCCGGGTCTCCGGCGTGTCCGGCAAGGTGAGGTTGATGGCATCGTTGAGCAGCGGCGCGAGGGAAGCAAGCTCCGGTCTTTCCGCAAAGAAGAGCGCCACCTGGTCCGTGGCCTCGGCGCCGCGCAGATCGCCGATACCGAGCAGGTCGCGGATAACCCCGCGCCAGGCGAAATAGGGGACGTCGCTTTCGATGTCGTCGGCATTGCCGACGAGCACGCGGTTGCCGCGGTCGCGACAGCGCTCGACGAAGGCGCGCAGAAGGGCCGACTTCCCGACGCCGGAATCGCCCTTGACGATCATGATGCCGGACTGCCCCCTGCGCGCGCTTTCGAGATAGGCGGAAAGGGCCGTCATTTCGGCCGCACGGTTGAGGAGTGCCGGTGACTTGGTGTCGATCGTTGCGACCGTCTCGGCAATCGGCGCGAAGGCAGACACGCCGCCGCGCACGCCCGGTATGGCCAGCGACCACGGTCCGGAGAAGGCGATCTGGCTGGCCGTCTCCTTTGCCGTCGCCTGGTCGACAAGGATGCGCCCGGCGGCAACGCTTGCCAGGCGCGCGGCCATGTTCACGGCGGCGCCGACCACCGTGTAGTCCGCGCGGTGGCTGGCGCCGAGCGCGCCACAGAAGCTTTCGCCGGTGGAGATGCCGGCCGAAAGGCCGATATCGGGATCGTCGAGCTCGCCTGAAAGACGCAGCGCCGCAACGATCGCGCGGCGCGCATTGTCGGCATGTTTGGGGCCGGGCAGACCGAAGACCGCGAAGATCTCGAGACTGTTTGCGTGAAGGGCTGTGTGGAGGATTTCCCCGCCGGTGCGGCCGACAACGGCGATCGACCGTGCAACGAGCTGGTTCAGCCGATCGAGATCTTTCTCGAGGTCCGGGCCAACGATATGCACGAACAGGGCCGTAATGGTTCTCAGGTCCGCCAGCCACTCCGAAAGCGGCGATAGAAGCCGACCGCGCAGCGAAAGCGGCAGGTAGGCTTCAAGCCGCTTGCTGGCGAAGCCCGAAAGGGGGTGGGGCTGCCCGGTTGCGGTCGAATAGGGATCGATGCGTTCGAGGCGGGCGGTGCCCTCCCGGCCGGGCCGGCCGGTTGCCTGCTTGCCGATCAGCTGCCACACGGCGTCGGAGACGAGAATTTCGCCGGCATCGCTCAAAAGGCCGCAATGGTCCGCCTGCGCCAGGCAGTCGCCGCCGACGATCAGCCAGCGCTGGTCGATGCGGGGAACGAGGTGCAGCAGGGTGATGGTGCCGACGCCGACGGCGATGCGCAGCTGCAGCGCGTCCTCCGGCCCGCCCGGGCCGCCGATCTCTTCACGGATGCGGCCGGCACAATAGCAGCTGCGCCAGGCGGCCTGCTCCAGTTCGCTGTCGGAGGCAGCCTGCCAGCCGGCAAGCAGGCTGTCCCCGGCAAAGCTCAACACGGTGCCACCATGTTCCTCGATATGCCGGACGAGCGGCCCCATGTAGCCGTTGAGCAGCCGGCTCACCCGTTCGGCGCCGGCGGCGCGGTCGCTTTCGGACCATTTGGCGGTCAGGCGGGTAAAACCGGAGATGTCGGCGAACAGCAAGGCGCCGGGAAAGTCCTCGCGCGTCGGGCCAGCCGAATCCGTCGCCGCCGGGGCAGACCATCGAACCAGGGCTCCCGACAGGTAACGTTGGAATTCATTCTTGCCGGCGCCACCTACCACGCAAAATTCTCCCCAAGATTTTAGAGTAACATGCCTCCTTTCGCACTTAAAGGCCGCCCGTGTTGACCTATGGGTTTCCAGTAACGGCAAGTAAATATCTGTTCCACGCCGCTTGCTAACGGAGTAATGTTTGCCCGATTGTTCGAGGGGGTCTCGCAACAGGAGGGGATGATGGGGGTCGACTGGGCTGGTCCGGTCGCCGCCGTGACACGCCGCAATGTCTTGCGGCTGTTCTCGGCAGGCGTGATGGCGAATGTGCTTTCCGGGTGTCGACACGACTGGCCACCGGCCGCGGCCTGCGAGCTTCCCTACCCGATCGTCGACGTTCACTGCCATTTCTTCAACGCGGCCGATGTGCCCGTGGAAGGGCTGGTGCGCTATGTGGCGCTGCGGGAGAAACTGCCGGAAGCAAAACTCTCCGCCGATCCGCTGCAGTCGAAGCGTCTGGAAAACGCCCTGGTGGTCTTCCTCGTGACGGCCCTTGGCGACGTCGCGCCCAAGGCCAAGGCTGAGGACGCTATTCTCAAGAAGCGGGTGCCGCGCCCCTCCGACGCCGAGTTCGAGCGGCAGAAGGACGAGCAGTTGCGCATCGCCGTCAAGCAACTGGTCGCGCTAGCCGGCGAGCAGCGCGCATCGTTGACCGCACGAAGCGGCGCCGAAACGCCGGATTATCAAGGCCTGTTGGAACAGATCGGCGGCACCCCCGGCCTGCCGCAGGGCTTGCAGCGGCGCTCCGGCAGCGTGGAGGAGACGGATGTCGATGCCCTGGCGTCGGCCGCCAAGGCCCACGAACAGATCGGCAACTACCTTTCCTTCGTGCGCCTCATGCAGGACTACCGCGAAAACCTGGCGGAAACCTATGCCCGGATCTTCGCTTCGAAATGCCGGTTTTCCATGATCACGCCGAGCATCCTCGATTTCGAGAAGTCGATCGGCGGCAGGGCATCGCCGCAGCACGACCAGATCGACGTGATGGACGAGATCCAGCAGCTGGTGATCAAGCGGCACGGCATCCACATGCACAGCTTCGTCGGCTTCGATCCGCACCGGGAGGCGCAGAAGCGTGGCTCGTCGCTGGAAAACGTCCGCTACGCGATCATGGAAAAGGGCTTCATCGGCGTGAAGATCTACCCGCCGATGGGCTTCAAGGCATGGGGCAATGCGGATCCGGCGATCGATGCGGCGCTGAAGCGGCTCTACGACTGGTGCCGCGACAACAGCGTGCCGATCATGGCGCATGCGGAAAACAGCATCGGCGCCGGCTGCGGCTATGGCAATATGGCGAGCCCCGCCTACTGGAAGAAGCTGCTCGACACCAACCGTTACAATGACTTGCGGATCAATCTGGCGCATTTCGGCGCTTTCGATGAAGTCATTCGCCCAGGCGCACCGACGGGGGTCATGGTGTCCTGCGCCCAGGACAAATTCTCCGGTCCGCCGACCTGGGAGGACATCATTGGCGAGACGATCGGCCACGGGCGCCGGCCGAACCTGTTTGCCGACCTGAGCTACCTGAGCGAGCTCGTCACCGACAACACGCCCGGGCTGCACGAAAAAATCCGCGCGCTGCTCGACAAATGGCTGCGGGACTACGATCCCGATGCGCGCCATCTGATGTTCGGCACCGACTGGTCGATGATGGCGCTGGAGAAGGACTACAACGCCTACGTCCCGCGGATCGCCCAGCAACTGAAGGAGGCCAATGTGAGCGAGGAGGACCAGCAGAACATCTTCTGGAAGAACGCCTCCCGTTACCTCGGCCTCGACCGGCCGGGGCCGACCCGCCAGCGGCTCGCCACCTATTGTCGCAAGCGTGGCCTGGACGCCTCCTGGCTCTCGCAGCTGGAGATCGCCTGACCGCGAAACTGCTACCCGCGGTCCGGCACGTGCCTATCGCCACGGTGCGGTTCTGGCGATCCATTCGCGCGTCCGGCCTTCCGGGTCGGCGTTGCGGGTGATGTCGGTAACGACGGCGGCGATGTCGGCGCCGTGCTCGAAGACGCCGGCGATCCGCTCGACGTTGAGGCCGCCGATGGCGACCAGCGGCAGCAACCCGACACGGTTCCGCCAGGCGGCAAGGCGCGGCAGTCCCTGCGGCGCCCACTTCATAGCCTTGAGAATGGTCGGGTAAACCGGTCCGAGCGCGACATAGTCGGGCTTGGCAGCAAGTGCTGTCTCCAGTTCCGTCTCGTCATGGGTGCTGAGTCCGAGCTTCAGGCCGGCGGCGCGGATTGCAGTAAGGTCGGCCTCCGCCAGGTCCTCCTGGCCGAGATGGACGAAGTCGCAGCCTTCCGCGATCGCCAGTTGCCAGTAGTCGTTGACGATGAGCTGGCAGCCCTGCTCGTCGCAAACGGCCTTGGCCGCGCGGATCTCGCGGCGGATCTCCGCTTCCGTACGATCCTTGACGCGTAGCTGCACCAGCTTGACGCCGAGCGGCACCAGCCGCTCGATCCAATCCGTGCTGTCGACGATGAGATAGAAGGGGTCAAGTTTCACGCAAACACCGCCTTTCCGATGACGGGGGTGGAAGGGACGGCAAAATCGCGCGGTTCGAGCATGCCCGCCTCGAAGGCCTGCCGGCCGGCATCGATCGCGCCCGCGAACGCAGCGGCCATCAGCGCGGGCTTGGCGGCGCCGGCTACAGCGGTGTTGAGCAGGACGGCATCGAAGCCGAACTCCATCACCGTCGTTGCGTGCGAGGGCCGGCCGATGCCGGCATCGACGATCAGCGGCACATCGGGAAAGTTGGCCCGCATTGCCCTGAGCGCCTGGATGTTCTGCGGCCCCATGGCGCTGCCGATCGGCGCGCACCAGGGCATCAGCACCTTGCAGCCGGCTTCCACGAGCCGTTCGGCAACCACGAGATCATCCGTGGTGTAGGGAAAGACTTCGAACCCTTCGGCCGAGAGGATGCGCGCCGCCTCGACCAGCCCGAAGACATCGGGCTGCAGCGTATCGTGGTGGCCGATCACTTCGAGTTTCAGCCAGTTGGTGCCGAAGACCTCGCGCGCCATCTTGGCCGTCAACACCGCCTCTGACACCGAGTGGCAGCCGGCGGTGTTCGGCAGCACGTGCACGCCGAGCGCCCGGATCAGTTCGAAGAAGGCGCCGCCCTGGCGGCCTCCGGCGGTTTCGCGCCGGAGCGAGACCGTGACGATCTCAGTGCCTGACGATCGCACCGCATCTTCCATAACGGCGGGGGAGGGGTAGCGGGCGGTGCCGAGCAGCAACCGTGAGCGCAGGTCCTGTCCATAAAGCGTCAGCATGTCTCAGCCTCCTTTCATCGGCGAGAGAATTTCGATCCGGTCCCTGTCGCTGAGCGCATGACCCGAACGGTCGGCCCGGTGCACCAGTTCGCCGTTGACGGCGGTGGCGAGCCAGTCGCCTTCGAAATCAAGGGCGGCCAGAAGCTCGGCGAGGGTGGTGACGGCGAGGTCGTGATCCTCGCCATTGACGGTCAGTCTCATGCGGCATCTCCCTTCAGGTCCTGCGCAAGCGCGAGGTCGGCTGCTTCCGCCGCCAGGGCCGGCGAAAGCAGGAAGCCATGGCGGTAAAGTCCGTTGATCGTGATGGTCTGCTCGGTGCGCAGGGCGCGCGGCAGGTTGTTGGCGAAGGCGGGGCGGACGCCGGCGCCGGTTTCGACGAGGCGCGCTTCGCCGAAGGCCGGATGCAGCGCATAGGCGGCGTTCAGCAGTTCCATGAGGGAGCGGGCGGTGATCGGTCCGCCGTCATCCGTCTCGATCATCGTCGCCCCGCACATGAAGAGGCCGCCGCCGCGCGGCACGATGTAGAGCGGGATGCGGGGATGAATGAGCCTGACCGGCCGCGACAGTTCCACGTCGCTTGTCTGCAGGTAGAGCATTTCGCCGCGCACGCCCCGCAGGCCCGGCGTTTCGCCGATGCGTGCCGCGCCGGCGCAGTCGGCGACGAGATCGTGGTGGCCATCGTCGCTCGTCTCATCGAGGAAGGTGACGCCGTGATCGACAAGCTTCTGCCGCAACCGGCTCAGCGCCCGGCGCGGGTCGAGATGCGCCTCACCGGGAAAAAACAGCGCCTCGCGGAAACGTCCGGCAAGCGCCGGTTCCAGCCGTTCGATCGCGGCGGCGTCGAGCCATTCGAAGCCGGAGGTGCGTGAGGCAAAGCGCTTGAGTTCGCCCGCATCCCGTGGCGGGGCGACGACAAGCGTGCCGTTTCGGGAAACCTCGCCCGGCAGGGCGTCGTCCCACCAGTCGATGGCGCCGATGCCCTTCGTCAGCACCACCTCTTCGGCGCTCTCGCGTTCGCACCAGGGTGCCAGCATGCCGCCGGCAAACCAGGAGGCCGCGCCGGCAAAGCCTGGTTTTTGCTCGACAACCGTCACCGCGACACCGCGGGCGCTAAGTTCATGCGCCAGACAGAGCCCTGCGACGCCGGCACCTTTGACGAGGATCCGCATGGCTCAGTGTTCCCGCGAGGCGTGGGCGGGCCGTCGTGAGGGAAGCGGGATGGTGTTGGCGGTGTGCATGCCGAGGCTCCGATTGTGGAGACCCAGTTCACGAGCGAAGGAAGGGGAAGGACGCCTTGCCGTTGAATGGTCGCGGGAACGCGACGTTTGCGGCAGCGATGTCTGCACCGTCCCTACGCCAGTATGAACTGGATCAGGTTCAACGGGTCACTGCGCCGCGCAAACCGCATAGCAGAATCTCAGCCCCTTGGCGGGACACCCCTGGTGAATGCTACAAGCTGACCGTTCGGGGCGGTTTTTGTCAAGAGCCAGCATTCGTGTGCGATGTGATCTCATCTGCCGAGAAAATTATCTATAATTTTGCGACGAGAAAGCGGAAGCGTTGGCGGCGTGCTGAGGGGAGGAGTGTCAGGCGGGCAGAGCGGGTCGAAAAATACCGGAGAAGCCCCGCTCGTCCTCGTTTCTCGGGTGCGTTACGCCCGATTTCGGAAATGGGAGATGCGACCGATTGATTGGTGATTGTTGCCCTGTCTCGGCGGTTTCCAGATTCACTCACGGTCAAAATACAACCAGAAGGGTATTTGCTAACACAAACTCTCCACCTGGGTGCTTGCGAACTTTGCTCGTCGATAAAATTATAGATAATATCAGATTCTATCTATTTCGCGTTTGCGATGACCTGGAGGACGAGCCTAAATGCTGGACGGAACCCTATCAACTGGCGCTAATTTTACCCCGGGCGACGCGGGCGAATCCCGCTGGACCCAAGCGGAAGCTGAAAAAATCTATAATTTGCCGTTCAACGATTTGCTCTACCGCGCACACACGGTCCATCGTGCGCAGTTCGATCCCAACGCCATCCAGATGAGCCGGCTGCTCTCGATCAAGACCGGAGGCTGCGCCGAGGATTGCGGCTATTGCAGCCAGTCCGCCCACTATCCGACCGGGCTCAAGGCATCGAAGCTGATGGAGGTCGAGCGTGTGCTTGCCGAGGCGCGACAGGCGCGCGACGGCGGTGCGACGCGCTATTGCATGGGGGCCGCCTGGCGCAGCCCGAAGGACCGCGACATGGACGCGATCGTCGCCATGATCGGCGGTGTGCGGGCGCTTGGCATGGAAACCTGCATGACGCTCGGGATGCTGACGCCGGACCAGTCCGCACGGCTCGCCGAGGCCGGGCTCGACTACTACAACCACAATGTCGATACCTCCGAACGCTTCTACGGCGAGATCATCACCACCCGCAGCTTTGCCGACCGGCTGGAGACGCTCGCGAATGTCCGCGATGCCGGCATCAAGGTCTGCGCCGGTGGCATTCTCGGCATGGGCGAAACCGCCGACGACCGGATCTCCATGCTGGTGACGCTCGCCAATCTGCCGGTGCCGCCCGAAAGCGTGCCGATCAACATGCTGATCCCGATCCCGGGCTCGAAGCTGGCCGATGCAGCGCCCGTCGATCCGATCGATTTCGTCCGCACCATCGCGCTTGCCCGCATCCTGATACCGCTATCGCATGTCCGGCTTTCGGCCGGCCGGACCGACATGAGCGACGAGACGCAGGCGCTCTGTTTCTTCGCCGGCGCCAATTCGATCTTTGTCGGCGAAACCCTGCTGACCGCCGACAATCCCGGCGAGGACCATGATGCGGCGCTCTTCCGACGCCTGGGGTTGAAGCCGATGGCTCCGGCGGCAAGGCAGGATGCGGCCGAATGACCCTGGGTCTGTTTGCGCGCTATGAGAAGACGCTGGAGGGCCTTGATCGCAAGGGCCGCCGGCGCGCACTTGCCCCCGCTGGCGGCCTGGATTTTACCTCGAACGACTACCTGGCGCTCGCCGCTTCGACGCGGCTGAAGGCGGCGATAACGAGTGCCATCGCGCGCGGCGTGCCGGTCGGCTCCGGCGGCTCACGGCTGTTGCGCGGCAATCACGAAGAACACGAGGCGCTTGAGGCGGAAGCGGCCACCTTCTTCGGCGCGGAACGAATGCTCTTCTTCGGCAGCGGCTATGCCGCCAATGCTGCCCTGTTTTCGACGCTGCCGCAGCGCGACGACCTCATCGTCCACGATGCCCTGATCCATGCGAGCGCCCATGAAGGCATCGCTGCGAGCAAGGCCGATTCGGTTGCGGCAGCGCACAACGATATCGACGCCTTTGCCGATGCGATCGGCCAATGGCGCCGCGCCGGCGGCACAGGGCGCCCGTGGATTGCCGTCGAAAGCCTCTATTCGATGGATGGCGATCGGGCGCCGCTCGCTGACCTCTTAGCGCTTGCCGCGCAGCATGACGGCTTTCTCGTCATCGACGAGGCGCACGCGACCGGCGTCTTCGGGCCGGAAGGTCGCGGTCTCGCCGCTGAGCTGGAGGACCGGGAGAACGTCGTCATGCTGCATACTTGCGGCAAGGCGCTCGGTGTTTCCGGCGCACTGGTCGGAACAAGCGCCGTGCTTTGCGACTATCTCGTCAACCGCGCCCGCAATTTCATCTATTCGACCGCGCCCTCGCCACTCATCGCGGCCGCGGTGCGTGAAGCGCTCGCCGCCCTCGTCGACGAGCCGGAACGCCGCGCCGCATTCGACGACCTCAGGTCTTTCGCCAACCGGGCGCTTGCCGAAGTGCTCGGCATCGAAGGCAGCGGCTCGCAGATCCTGCCCATCCCGATCGGTGATAACGGCCGAGCGGTCCGCATCGCCGCCCGTATGCGCGCCGAGGGTTACGATGTCAGGGCAATCCGCCCGCCGACGGTGCCGGAAGGCACCGCGCGTCTTCGGATCGCCATCACCCTCAACGTCGACCGGGCCGCAATCGTGCAGATGCTGCAGCAGTTGAAGATCGCGATCGCGAAGGAGCGGCCATGAAAACCCGTATTGTGATCACCGGTACCGATACCGGCATCGGCAAGACCATCTTTTCCGCAGCCCTCACCGATGCGCTCGACGGTTGCTACTGGAAGCCTGTGCAGTCAGGGCTCGACGAAGAAACCGACAGCGAAACCGTCGCCCGGCTTGGTCGGTTGTCGTGTGACCGCGTCCTGCCCGAAGCCTACAGGCTCGCAACACCGGCATCGCCGCACCTGTCAGCACGGATCGACGGCGTCACCATCGACCCGGAGCATCTTTCCCCGCAGGCGGTGGAACGACCGCTGGTGATCGAAGGCGCAGGCGGGCTTCTGGTGCCGCTGACGGAGCACACGGTCTTTGCGGATGTCTTTGCGCGCTGGCTGATCCCGGTGGTTGTCTGCGCTCGCACCGGGCTCGGCACGATCAACCACACCCTCTTGTCGCTCGAAGCGCTGCGCCGCCGCGCCATTCCCGTTCTCGGCGTCGCCTTCATCGGCGACGCGCAGGAGGACAGCGAAGCGATCATCGCGCGCCTTGGCGGGGTGCGCCGGCTCGGGCGGCTGCCGCGGCTCGACCCGCTGACGCCCGACCGCCTGCGCCACGCCTTCGCCGAGAATTTCAACATCGCCGATTTTCGAGGGATGCCGGCATGAAGAGCTCCGCCGTCTGGTATCCCTTCACCCAGCATGCCCTCGAACCGGCGATGCGCCGCATCGTCGGCACCGAAGGAGCGTATCTCGTCGACGAAGATGGCGCGTCGATCCTCGATGCGATTTCGTCCTGGTGGGTTATCACCCACGGCCACCGTCACCCCACGATCATGGAGGCGATCCGCAGGGCTACGGAGACCTACGACCAGATCATCTTCGCCGAATATACTCACGCACCGGCGGAAGACCTGGCGCGCGGGCTGATCGAGATCGCACCGCCCGGGCTCTCCCATGTGTTTTATTCCGATAGCGGTTCGACTGCGGTCGAGGTCGCGCTGAAGATGGCGCTCGGGTTCTTCCACAACAGCGGCCAGCCGCGGAGCCGGATCTGTGTGCTGGAGCATGGCTATCACGGCGACACGATCGGCACGATGTCGGCCGGCGAAAGAGGCGTCTTCAATGCCGCCTACGCGCCGCTGCTCTTCGCCGTCGATCGCCTGCCCTTTCCGGAGCCGGGCCGGGAGCAGGCAACGCTCGACGCCTTCGAACAGGCTTGCGCTTCCGGCGAGGTTGCCGCCCTGTTGATCGAGCCTCTGCTGCTTGGCGCCGGTGGCATGAAGACCTATCCGGCTTCCGTGCTGTCCGAGCTGAAACGCATTGCCGAACGGCATGGCAGCCTGCTGATCGCCGACGAGGTGATGACCGGTTGGGGGCGGACGGGCAGCCTGTTTGCCTGCGAGCAGGCCGGGATCGCGCCCGATATTCTCTGCACCTCGAAGGGGCTGACCGGCGGCGCGCTTCCTCTGGCCGCGACGCTTTGCACCTCGGAGATCTTCGAGGCGCATCTTTCGGTCGACCGACGCAAGACCTTCTTCCATTCGAGTTCCTACACGGCCAACCCGATCGCCTGTGCCGCGGCACTTGCCAATCTCGCCGTCTGGAGACAGGAGCCGGTGGGAGCGCGTATCGAAACCTTGGTCGCGCGCCAGCGTCGACATCTGGCGCGCTTCGCCGACGATCCTCGCTTCGTCGACGTTCGCCAAATCGGCACCATTACAGCCCTCGACCTCACGGTGCCGTCCGGCGGCTATCTCGCCGAGGTCGGCCCGCAGCTCAGGGCGTTTTTCCGCAAGCGTGGTTTGCTGATCCGTCCGCTCGGCAACGTCATCTACCTGATGCCGCCCTATTGCGTCACCGATGCCGATCTCGGGCGGGCCTATGACGCGATCGACGAGGCGGCGTCGCTCTTCGGGGCAGGGCAGCTATGAGGCTCGTTCGCTCATCCCGGATCGTCGGTTTCGGCCATGCGGTGCCGGAGCGGCGTGTCGCCAACGGCGAAATCGAGACGACGCTCGGGCTTGAGCCCGGCTGGATCGAGCGCCGCACCGGCATTCGCGAGCGGCGCTGGGCCGCGTCTGAAGACACGCTGTCGGGGCTTGCAGCAAAGGCGGGCGCAATGGCGCTCGAAGATGCCCGCACCCCGGCCGCCAATATCGCCCTGGTCCTGCTTGCGACCTCGACGCCCGATCACCTGCTGCCGCCTTCAGCACCCCTGCTCGCCCATCGTCTCGGCCTTTCCAACGCTGGTGCGATCGACCTTGCCGGCGCCTGCTCGGGTTTCCTCTACGCGCTGACGCTTGCCGATGGTTTCGCGCGGGCTCAGGGAAAGCCGGTGCTGGTGGTGGCGGCCAACATCTTGAGCCGCAGGATCAATCTGGCCGAGCGGGCGAGCGCCGTGCTCTTTGCCGATGCGGCCGGCGCCGTCGTCGTCGCGCCGTCCGATGACCCGCAAACCGGCCTCGTCGGCGTTGACCTCGCCGCCGACGGCAGCCGCTACGATCTGATCTCTATTGCCGCCGGCGGCGGCAACAGGCCGTTTTCCGCCGACACCAGGCCCGAGGACCTGTTGATGACAATGCGCGACGGGCGCGAGATGTTCGCGCAGGCGGTGGAGATGATGACGGCCTGTGCCGTGAACGCCATGGACGCCGCCGGCTGCGTGGCCTCGGACATCAGCCGCTTCGTGCCGCATCAGGCCAATGCCCGCATTTTCGACGCCGTCTGCGATCGTCTCGGCATCGCGCCGTCGAAAACGGTGCGCACGATCTCGGACTACGGCAATTCGTCGGCCGCGACCATCCCGCTGTCGCTATCGCTGGCGCACCGAGAAAAACCCTTCGTCTCCGGCGAAAAGCTGTTGCTGACGGCGGCCGGCGCGGGGCTTGCGGGAGGGGCGGCAGTGCTCGCGATCTGATGACGCGTCGACGGCAGCCACGCCGCGTAACCTGGGGCGCGCGCCGTGATGTCAGGGTGTTGAGGGCGCGGCGCAAGAGCCGCGTTTCATCAGCATTGGCTGCAGCTTGTATTCCTCCTGCAGCGCATGGCTGCCGAGCACGCCTTCGAGTGCCAGCCGGGCGATCTCGTCGATCGGCTGGCGAATGGTGGTGAGCCGCGGCAGCACCAGCGAAGCCAGAGGAATGTCGTCGAAGCCGACGATCGAAAGGTCGTTCGGGACCCGAAGCCCCATGTCGTCGGCGGCGCGCAGCAAGCCGATTGCCTGCTGGTCGCTGGCGGTGGCGATCGCAGTCGGGCGACTTGCTACGGGTTGCGTCAGCAGCTGCTTACCAAGTTCTTCACCTGAGCGGTAGTCGAAGTGCCCCTCGACGATCTGCGGCGGAACGTAGTCGCCTGGGTGGCTTTTCTGGAATTCCTCGAGCCGTTGAACGAAACCGCCGCGGCGCTCGCCGGAGACTTCGGTCGTGCCCGGACCGCTGATATAGCCAAGCCGACGATGGCCGAGCGAAAGCAGGTGGTCCGCGGCGAGATAACCGCCCTGACGATTGTCGACGGAGACGAGCGCATGGCCGCTCAAGGGCCGGTCGACGGTCACCGTGCGCGTGCGCGACGCCAATCCATCGGCGAGGCTGTTGCTGACGGGAACGAGGATCAGCCCGGCCGGCAACCGTCCGAGCAGGGTTTCAATTTGCTGCTTCTCGGCGTCCGGGTCGTCATGGGTGTTGGCAAGCAGCACCGAGTAGCCTTCGGCGGAAGCCAACATCTCCACCTGTTTGGCAAGCTCGGCAAAGAAGGGGTTGGTGATGTCAGGCACGACCAGGCCGATAATGTCGGTCTTGGCGAGCCGGAGGCTGCGACCGAGAATGTTCGGTCGGTAGCCGATCGCGTCGATCGTTGCTTCGACCTTAGCCCTGATGTCCTCGCTCACCGTCTTGTTCTTGGCAAGCACACGCGAAACCGTGCCGACGGACACCCCGGCGCGCTGGGCAACATCCTTGATCGTCGGGTTCAAACGGTCGGCTCCCTATCACGTTCGCTGCATCGATCAGGAGGGAAAAATCATGCAACGGATCAAAGTCTTACGCCAGCGACCGCGGGTCCGCCCGACGGCAGCTGGCCTTCCTCTTAGATCAGAGAATGCCGCGAACCGGTAGCGGCTTCCAGCACAAATTTCTCAGCGATGAAACGTTTCATATTGACAGCGATACCGCCTTTCTATCTTCTAAAGGTCGAAGCGGGCCACGCATGTTCATGTGATGAAACGTTTCATTGATGGTTGGAGGACCATCTTTTCACCGGAGGAGAACCCATGAAATTTTCCCTGTATGCGTCTATCGTCGCACTTACCGTTGCCACCGCATTGCCGACACTTGCCATGGCTGCCGATAAACCCGTCGTCGGCCTCGTCATGAAGTCGCTTGCAAACGACTTCTTCAAGAACATGCTGGAAGGCGCCGAAGCACATGCGCAGAAGCGTGGCGACTACGAGCTTAAAGCCATCGGCATGCAGAACGAGACCGACTTCGAGAGCCAGCTGAATGGCGTCGAGAACTTCATTACCCAGGGCGTCGATGCGATCGTGATTGCGCCGGCCGACTCCCGCGCCATGGTCGCGCCGCTGAAGAAGGCGATGGATGCGGGTATTGTCGTCATCAATTTCGACGTTTCGCTCGACGAGCAGGCAAAGAAGGATGCCGGCGTCGATCTGGCCTTCGTCGGCCCTGACAATCGAGGCGGCGCCAAGATGGTCGGTGATGCGCTCGCCAAGGATCTCGGCGCCGGCGGTAAGGTCGTGATCCTCGAGGGCAATCCGGGCGCCGACAATGCAGCGCAGCGCAAGCTCGGCTTCGAGGATGCGATCGCGGCAGGCAAGCTCGATCTTCTCGATTCTCGGACGGCGCATTGGGAAACGGAAGAGGCCAATTCCGTCTTCTCGACCATGCTGACGGCGCATCCCGATATCCAGGGTGTGCTCGCCGCCAACGATTCCATGGCGATCGGTGTCGTCAAGGCGCTCGACGCGGCTGGCCGAAACGACATCAAGGTCGTCGGCTTCGACAATGTGCCGGCGGTAGCCCCCATGCTGAAGGACGGCAAGCTTTTGGCGACAGTCGACCAGTTCGGTTCGCAGATGGCGGCGAACGCAATCGACAAGGCGCTCGAAGTCGTGGCCGGCGGGCCCAAACTCGAAGGTTGGGTGAAGACCGACATCGAGCTCGTGACCAAGGACAACGTGAAATAGCTCTGAGACCGCGCGTGCGCACCGGGCGCTGCCCGGTGCGCTTCGGCAAGGACAGCATCCGCCGCAGGCCAATGGTTTGCGTGCGCAATTGCTGCGTTTCAAAAGGGCCAGGTCATGATGAACACGCAAACCGTGCAGGCGGAAGCGGCTGGCGTTTCGATGCCGCCGGTTCTGGAACTGCACGATGTTAAGAAGGCCTTCGGGGGTACCAAGGCACTGAACGGCGTCAGCCTCTCCATTCAGCCGGGCGAAGTGCACGGCCTCATCGGCGAGAACGGTGCCGGCAAATCGACTTTGATCAAGGTTCTCTGCGGTATCGTCCGTCCGGACGAGGGCGCAATCAATCTTGCAGGCCGGGCCTATGCGCCGGCCACGCCCCGGGAGGCCAAGGCCAACGGTCTCCAGGTGGTGCACCAGGAATTCAACCTTCTGCCCCATCTGTCGGTGGCGGAAAACATCTTCATCGAGCATCTGCCGCGCAATGCGTTCGGCGTCGTTAGACGGCAGGAGATGCATGCCGGCGCACGGGCCGCACTCGACGCCATCGGCCTCAGCGACATCGACGTGCGCTGGCCGGTCGCGCGCCTCGGCATCGCCCACCGACAGTTGGTCGAGGTGGCGCGCGCGCTGATGACGGAAAGCCGTATTCTCATCCTCGACGAGCCGACGGCGACGCTGACGTCGCGCGAAACCGAGCGGCTGTTCAAGATCGTCAGCGACCTTCGCCGTCGCGGCGTCTCGATCGTTTTCGTGTCGCATCATCTCGACGAGGTCTTCCGCATCTGCGATCGGGTGACGGTGCTGCGCAACGGCGAGACGGTGTTCTCGCGGCCGATCGTCGAGACCAATCAGGACGAACTTGTGCGCGCCATGGTGGGCCGCAAGCTGCAGCAGCAGATGGCGAGCGAAGTGGTCTCGTTTGCTCGGCCGGCACAGGCGTTGTCGCTTGCCCGGTTTCGCCCGCCGCAATCGCCGCATGCCGAGGGCATTTCACTGCACCTGCACAAGGGCGAAATCCTGGGGATCGCCGGGCTTGTCGGCTCCGGCCGCACCGAGCTTCTGCGGGCGATCGCGGCCGCTCAACGGCCGCTCTCCGGTGAGCTCTTCCTTGAGGGGAAGCGCGCCTCCTTCCGCTCGCCGCGCGAGGCGATCAATGCCGGTATCGGCTTCGTGACCGAGGACCGGAAAGAGGAAGGCCTGATCCTCAACATGTCGATTTCGGCCAATGTCACGCTCGCGTCCCTCTCGGACGTCTCGCGTGCCGGCATCCTTGACAGGAAGGCGGAAATCGAAGTGACGGAACGGCTCGGCGCCGAGCTCAAGCTGAAATATGGCGGACCCGGCAAGAATGCCGCGACGCTCTCGGGCGGCAACCAGCAGAAGGTGGTGCTCGCCAAATGGCTGGCGCGCAATCCGAAGGTACTGCTGCTCGACGAGCCGACACGCGGCGTCGACGTCGGCGCCAAGGCCGAGATTTATGCCCTGATCCGCCAGTTCGCTGAACGTGGCTTGGCGCTGTTGATCGTCTCGTCGGAGCTGCCGGAACTGATGACCCTGTCGGACCGCATCCTCGTGATGTCGCAGCACCGTGTCGTCGGCGAGCTGTCGCGGCCGGAATTCTCCGAAGAACGTATCCTGCAATTTGCCTACCAGGGCGAGCAGCAACAGGCGAGGCAGTAAGATGCAAGCACTCGAAAAGACACAAGCCGGCGAAACCGTCCATGCCCGCCAGCTGCCGGGCTGGTCGCCAAAGGTGCTCCTGCGCGATGCCGGCATCGGCCTGGCGCTCCTGCTTTTGATCCTCTTCTTCTCGGTCTCGACCGAGCACTTCCTGACGGCCAACAACATCTCCAACATCCTGACGCAGATCACCATCAACCTGATCCTCGCCGTCGGCATGACCTTCGTCATCCTGATCGGCGGCATTGATCTTTCCGTCGGCTCGATGCTGGCCTTCTGCGCCGTCGTCGGCGGCACGGTGTTGACGATTCCCGATCTCTCGGTGTTCCAGGCCGTGGCGCTGGCAACGCTCGCCGCTGTCGGCACCGGCGTCGTCTGTGGCTTCCTGAATGGCTGGATCAGCGCCTTCTGGGGGCTGCCCTCCTTCATCGTCACGCTTGGCATGCTGAACATCGCCCGCGGTGCCGCGCTGCAGGTGACGGACGCACGCACGATCTATTCGTTTCCGCCGAGCTTCAACGCCTTCGGCTCGCAGATGATCTTCGGCATCCCCGTCGTCTTCCTGATCGCGCTGCTGCTCGTCGCGATCGCCTGGTTCGTACTGTCAAAGACGGTGTTCGGCCGGCTGCTCTATGGCATCGGCAACAACGAGGAGGCCGTGCGTCTCGCCGGCCATTCGCTGATGTTCTACAAAGTGGCGGCCTTCACGATTGCCGGTGCGCTCGTCGGCATCGCCGCCATGGTCTACATGGCCCGCCTTAACATCGCGAGCCCGATCATCGGCATCGGCTTCGAGCTGAACGCGATCGCCGCCGTCATCATCGGTGGCACGAGCCTCAACGGCGGCCGCGGCACGGTGATCGGCACCCTGCTCGGTGCCTGCATCACTGGGGTGCTTGCCAACGGCCTCATCCTGTTCGGGCTCAGCGATTTCATGCGGCAGATGATCACCGGTGTCGTCATCATCCTCGCCGTCATCATAGATAAATATCGCGAACGGCTGACCGGTATCTAAGACCGGGAGCCACGTGCGGACGGATCGCCGCCCGCCGCAATCGACGAAACGCGGTGAAGGACAAGGTGGTCGGGTCGATAGACCCGCCCGCGGGGATCTCTGCGGCCTGGTTTTCACGCAGAAGCAAATGGGGAAGGTTAGGCTGATGCTCAAGAACATCGATCCGGCGCTAAACGCCGACGTGCTGCATGCACTACGCTCAATGGGACATGGAGACCGGATCGCGATCGTTGACGCGAATTTTCCCGCCGACACGATCGCCCGCCACACCCGGCTCGGCCTACCGCTGCACATTGCGAATGTCTCGGCCGCGCGTGCGGTGCGCGCCATTCTTTCCGTCATGCCGCTCGACACGCCGCTGCAGCCCTCGGCGGCGCGGCTGACGCCGGACGGAGAGGCGGGCGAACTGCCGGACGTCCAGCGCGAGGTGCAGGCCGAGCTCGTGCGTGCGGATGGTATTCTTTCGAAGATGTATGCGATCGAGCGTTTCGCCTTCCACGAGGAAGCGAAGCGCGCCTATTGTATCATCGTGACGGGCGAGGCGCGCCGCTTCGGCAGCTTCCTCTTCACCAAGGGCGTGGTGCCGCCGGCCAGCCACTGGCACGAGGCCGTCGCCGGGTGAGAGCCACCTTGGCCGCCATCAAAGGGTCGCAAGCTCCCGATTGGAAAGCACGCCATCATTGGCCCGCCTTATCTCGACCTTCCGTTCGAGCTCGGCGACGATGTCTTCGCTGAAATCGATCGAGGTCAGCTCGGCGATCTCGGGCAGGGCGCCGGGCGTGAAGACATTGACCTCCACCAGCTTGTCGCCGACGACGTCGAGGCCGACCAGGAACATGCCGTCGCGCACCAGTTTGGGGCGCATCTCTTCGGCGACGGCAAGCATCGCCGGGGTGACGACGGCCGCGGCGGGCCGGCCGTTGACATGCATGTTGGAGCGCAACTCGCCTTCCGCCGGAACGCGCCGCACGGCGGCATAGGTGTCGCCACGCTTGAGCGGCCGGCCGTTCATCAGGAACAGGCGGACGTCGCCCTCCGTCGCCGCCGGCAGGTATTCCTGCGCGATCACATAGCCCATCTCGCTGACGGCCTCGAAGATCTGGTTGAGGTTCGTCTCATGGCTGGAGCCGACCTTGAAGACGTTCTTGCCGCCGGAGCCCTGCAGCGGCTTCAGGATGACGCCTTCGGGATGGGCGTCGAGGAAGGACCGGACCTCCTCCATGTGTTTCGTGATCAGCGTGGTTGGACGGACGACCTCGGGAAAACCCTGCAGATAGAGCTTGTTCTGTGCTGCCGCCAATCCGTCCGGGTCGTTGACGACGATCGCACCGCGCTCGGCGGCGAGCCGCCCGAAGATGATGCCGGCCTGGGTCGCCCAGGGACGCGTTGCGGCATCCTCCGAGGGGTCGTTGCGCAGAAAGAGGATCTGGATATCCGTAATGTCCAGGACCTCGCGCCGCGTCGCATCACCCCGCAGTGCCGCAATGAAGGTTTCAGCCTTGCGCGGCTTTGCAGTTCCGAGAGAAAGCGCATGGACGATCAGGCGGCCGTCGGGTGTCAGAACGAAATCGCCTGGCGTGAGGTAGACGATCTCATGGCCGCGGGCGAGGGCGGCGAGTGCCAGCGACGTCGTCGCATAGAACGTCTCTTCGCCCTCGATGGAGTTGACGAGAAAGGCAATGCGCATTCGGTTTCCTACTCTGAGATCAAGTCGAGCGGGGACAGTCCCCTTTGGGCTCGCTGAAGTCGGTCGCGCGCTTTGACCTCATCGAGAAAGATAGGGCGGAGCGCTGCGGTACCAAGGAGGCCGCGCAGGCTGAGTTCCTGGATCGCGCCGAAATGCGAGGCGGCGATCTTGCCCATCCAGAACGGTTCGAGAGTGCCGCCGCCGGCGAGGTGATCGAGAAGCTGCAAGAGGCCGCGCAGGTAGATCGCGTCCTTGACCAGCCCGCCGCCGCGATAGATGCGCAGCGTGATGTTGAAGGCCTCGGTGGCCGCAAAGCCATGACCGTCGACGAGCAGCCGGTAGGTCTGCGGAAAGGGTGCGCCGTCGAGCATGGCGGCGCAGCCGACGACCCGTGCCGCCAGCACGCGCAGCCGGTCTATCGTCATGCCGGCGCTCAGATATTCGGCAAAGACCGCGAGCCCCTCCTGCATGCCTTCGTAACCGGCCAGTCCGGAGCGAAGGATACGCAGCCCCTGGGCCGAACCGTTGAAATAGGTCAGCAGATGCACGCCAATCTCGTGGTTGAGCAGCGCCTCGACGCGATCGGCGTCGAGCGCGGAACTCCTGGCGATCAAAAGCTGGCCGCGCGAAACGAGCAAGCCAGCCGGCAGGTCGTCGCGAATGTCGACGGAGGCGGAAAAATCGGCCGACTGGCGCCGATAGGCCGATATCATCGCCTGGGCGCGCTCCCTTATGTACTCGCAATCGCGCCTGTCTGCGGCCGAAGACCGTGCATCGCGGTCGGGTGCAGTGCGCGCCAGGATTTCGGAGGCGGCGTCATGAAGCGTGGCTTCCACCGGGCCATAGAGGGCGCGACCGAACTCGACGAAGGTGCGCGTCTCCCGCGCCGAGATCATCGACAACTGCAGATCGACCTCCTGCTGCTTTTCCCGGTACAGGGCGTAGAGCAGCGGATCTTCGAGATGTTCGAAGTTGAGGGAAAAGAGCTTCCGCTTGGCCGTCTCGATCTGCAGCGTCAGCGGCCGGTAGTAGAGACGCGGACTCTTGGAGAAGCCGCCCGAAGCGAACTCCGTCCAAGCGGCTTCGGCGTTGATTGGCGTCACCGCCAGAAGGAAGTCGAAGCTGGAGGCAATCTCGTCGATGCCGCGGTCGGCGCGCACGACGGCATCGACGAAGGCTTTTCGGCCGAAGGCACGGTGCGTCGGCAGCCGAAAACTGTCCGATTTTGCGCGGGCGAAAGCAGCAACGGCTCTTAGCCCCGCGTCGAAGATGCTCGCGACCAGCCGCTCGCGCAGTTGCGGATAGATGCGGCGCGTTCCCGGCTCGCAGTAGATCGGCGCGAAGCGCACCGTCAGGTGTGGGGTGTCGAGCGCAAGCGCCTTTCGGCCTGTCGCTGTCGCCGCTGGGCGCTCGACGAGCGTCACATGCGGTGTGCGGAATTTTCCTTCGATCGTTGCCGCCGTCTCGATCAGGGCCTTGGCGGCGACCTGCTCGGCGGCACGCGCGCCGGCGACCACCTCGATCAAAAAGGGCGGCAGGAAGGGCGCGTCCTTGGCCGGCGGTTCATCGCTTTCGAGCTCACCGAATTCGAGCACGATGAAAAGGCCGAGTCGCTGTTCGATTACGCGCCCGACACGTTCGATGATTGCGGCGGCGGTATCGATGTCGGGCGCCAGTAGATAGGCGGCGTTCGCCTGGGCGATGTCGCGCGCCACCGGCTGTTGGTGCTCGGCGGCGATGTGCACGCAGAGGAAGGGAACGAGGCGGTCGATGTGCAGCCGTCCGCCCTCGCCGAAATCGCGCCGCACGGCGCGGCCATCCGTCAGCCGGCCGATGGCTTCGTCGAGCCAGGCCGGGGTCGGACTTACGGGCGTCGCTTTCTCCTCCGTCATCGCTGCCTCGCCAACGTTTCGGTCAGGATCGGGACGAGGGAAGAGACCAGTGCCCGCAGAGAACGAAGCGCCCGGATATCCGGCTTGCCGGTCCATTCGTCCATGAAGGTCTTCTTGAACTCGATCGCGATCGCGCAGCCGGTCTCGGGAAAATGCTCGTGGATGAAGCGCGTCTGCTCTCCGCGTCCTTGGAAGGCGACGTTCTCGCGTACATCCACCGGCCGGCCGTCGATAGAGGCGGTGCCGAGCGCCGACATCAGCGTATCGATGACGCCGGCCCATCTGAGCCGATCCATCGAGGAGGTCCCGATGTTGATTTCCGGGGCTTCGTCGGGAGCCGCAGGCGCGGCGTCCGGCCCCTGTCGCCGGTGGTTGTAGCTGTGCATGTCGAGCACGATGAAGCGACCGTGGCGGCGCTCGATCGCCGTCAGCATCGAATGCAGCATGGCATAGTACTCGTCATGGACGGCGAGGGACGCCTCGATCATCTCGACGGGCGGATGTTCCCGCCAGACGGAAAGGCCCCAGGCTTGCGCCGGCTGAAGATAGACCGCGCCCGTGCGGGCACGGTTGAGGTCGACCTCGAAGCGGGACCTGTGGACGACGATGCGGTTGGCAAGATCGCGGATGACGAACTCGGTGAACGGATCCTCCTCGCGCAGCCGTTCCTCGTCTGTCAGGGCGGTGAGCGCGCGGGCGTCGCTGCGCATCGCGTGCCCGTTGTGGATCGCCGTGCCGACGATCGGCCCATCGCCGCGGTGTGCGGTCCACCAGGTGGTTTCGCTGGCTGAGCGGAACTGTTCCGTCGGCTCGCTTTGCATCTTCGCTCCCGCACTCCCTCGCTCTGGTCGCTACGGGGGTGCAACTCCCCGGTGGCCCGAAGGGTTCCAGAACGGGAGAAATTTCCGGGGCGGTCGAGACGCAAGGCCACCCCGCTTCGACAGCCGCCCTCAACGTTTTTGTTGGCCGATCTCGCCGAGAATCCACTGGCGGAAGGCGCTGATTTTCGGGGCGTTTCGCCGGCTTTCCGGATAGACCATCCAAAAGGCCTGGCTCTCGTCGCAGAGCAGATCGAAGGGCTGGATCAGACGCCCGTCTGCGAGTTCCGCGGCAAAGAAGGCCGGCGTCAGGATCGCCACGCCCTGTCCGGCCGCGGCCGCATTTCCCTCATAGACTTGGGCGCCCATGCTGGAGCCGGGCCGGCTCGCAAGCCCTTCCACCGGCACGTTGGCGGCGGCAAACCACTGCGCCCACCAGGGATCACCGGGGTCGAGAAGCGGCAGGCGCAGGAGGTCGGCCGGTTCCTTCACGCCACCGATGCTGGCCGCAAGGCCTGGGCTCAACATCGGCGAAAAATCGGCGTTGATCAGACGGTGGGCGGCAAGTCCCGGCCACTCGCCGCGGCCTGAGCGAATGCCGATATCGACCTCCTCGCGACTGAAGTCGACGAGATGCGGCTCGGTTTGAAGTCGCACGGCAAGCGAGGGGTGAGTGATCTGAAACGAGCCGAGGCGCCGCGCCAGCCAGTTGGAGGCAAAGGTCGCGATCGTACTGATGACCAGTGTTCCCTGGGCGCCGCCGCGCGCGCTCACATAGGCTTCGCTGAGCTGCTCGAAGACCTGCGTCACCACGGGTGCAAGCCGCTGGCCGACCTCGGTGAGCGCGATCTGGCGTGGGCGGCGGAGGAACAGGGATGCGCCGATCCGATCTTCCAGCACCTTGATCTGATAGCTCACCGCAGCTTGCGTCATGCCGAGTTCGCTTGCGGCATTGGTGAAACTTCCATGGCGCGCGACCGCCTCGAAGACCCGTATCGCCGTCAATGGGGGAAGCGGAAGTGTCTTATGCATCAAATGGCCTTATGCATGGTGACCGATATTCGATTGGAAGTTGATGCCGTCCACAACCATTTTCAAGGTCCGTCCATTAGACGGATTGATGAAGAGGATGACGGCTATGACAACTATTCAAGTACGTAGTTTTTCGTCGACAAACGATTTTTCCGTCGGTTCCTGGCTGGCGCTCCTGTTCGCGAGGAAGAGCCGGACGACCGATGTCGTCGACGTCAGGGATCTGTCGGATCACCTGAAGCGGGATATGGGCTTTCTCGACGGCAACCGCCCCGACGGGCACGACCTCCCGACCGCATGATTTCGTCCGACCGCTTGATTTCGACAGACCCGGGCGGACCTCCCACCGCCCGGGTCTTTTCTTGCCCGCGACGCAGCGTCGTCGCCCGGGCGGAGCAGTTTTCCACGTCCCGCCCGCTCTTTGGGTCAGAATTCCTTTAATCTACTGTTTAAGTGGATAATCTCGGTGGTGTCGGCCGGCGCGAGTTTGCGGCGGCCGCCTGAGATGAGGTCCATGATGAGCATGTTGCGGCAATACGAGCGTTTGAGTGCAATCCGCGAGGTCCTGCAGGGCCGGCTGGAACTGCACGAGGCACGCGATTGTTTTGGTTTCGACGATATCGAGGATGGCACGGTCCATGAGCTTAAGGATCGCATTGCCGAACTTTCCGATGAGATCTCGACCTTGAAAAGCCGCTGCGGACGCTATCAAAGCTTCGGCCGTCAGTGACCAAATCCGCCATCAATTACCTGAAGTGACGGCGGCACGCCGTCGATGAATGGAACATCCCCATGACGTTGCATGTAAATTCCCGCGTCGCAGATTATGCGATCAACCCGCTTTTTCTCGAGCGCTGGTCTCCGCGCGCCTATTCGGGTGCCGAGATTTCCGAGCCCGAGCTGTTCGAGATTCTTGAGGCTGCTCGCTGGGCGCCGTCCGCCTACAATGCCCAGCCTTGGCATTTCGTCTATGCGCGCCGCGGCAGTGAAGGTTGGGAGAGGCTGCTCGGCCTCCTGAACGAGTTCAACCGGAGTTGGGCGGCGGAGGCATCGGCGCTGATCTTCGTGTTGTCGAAGACTTCACTGTTGCCGCCCGGCGGTAGCGAAGAGGTGGCGTCCTACACCCATTCCTTCGATGCCGGTGCCGCCTGGGGTGCGCTTGCGCTGCAGGCAGCGCATTCCGGCTGGCAGGCGCATGGTATGGCCGGTCTCGACTATGAGCGCGCGCGAACGGAGCTCGGCGTGCCCGAGAACTATCGGATCGAAGCGGCCGTCGCGATCGGGCGTCTCGGCGACAAGGCGCTGCTTCCGCACGCGCTGCAGCAGCGCGAGCAGCCAAGCCCGCGCAAGGCGCTGTCGGAGATCGTATCCGAAGGCCGGTTCGTGGCCGGCTGACCCGTCAAACGAGGGGGCGGGCAAGGCTTGCCGGCTTGCCCCCTCAGTGGTCGTCGGTCTCATCCCGGCTAGTCTCATTCAGCGCCTGCACGGTGACCGCAGCGACGAGGCCGGTCAGTACGATGCCGGAAAAACCGATCACCAGCGCCAGCACCCGAGCGCTCAGATGCTTCGGCGTGATGTCGCCGTAGCCGATGGTCAGGCCCGTGACGAAGGTGAAATAGAACGCTTCGTCGAGCCGCCAGTCTTCGATGCGGCCGATGACGACGCCGGTTCCTGCCATTACGATCAGGATCGCTGAGAAGATCGGCCAGAGCAGCTGAAGCTGCTGGTAGAGATTGGAGAAGAACCGGCGTCGCATTCTCTTCGTCTGCCGCCGGCGTTGAGATTCCGCCACGCAATCCTCCCTCTCGCGGATAGGCCTGGAAGGCGAACCAGCCGCGCCCCCAAGACGATCGGCCCAAGGCTCGCTTGCCGCCGCCGAAATCCCTTCGCAAACGCACCGCCGCCGCTCTGAAGATAGCCCTGAGTCGGGTCGGCTTCCAGCGCCTGTTTTCCGGCCGGCAAACGGGATGCGATGCCGTCAGTTGCATTTCTTGCAACCGCTTTGGCCGAGTGCTATCGCTTTAGAATAATCTCATGAAAGCTCCTGCCAAAGGACAACCCGGATGGCATCGCATGAGCATTCACTTGCCGGCGACGGCCGCTCTCTCTCCGCGGGCCTGCGGCTCGACGTGATCGCAGGTCTTACGGCCGCCGCCGTGGTCCTGCCCAAGGCGATGGCCTATGCCACGGTCGCCGGCCTGCCCGTCAGTGTCGGCCTCTACACCGCCTTCGTGCCGATGATCATCTACGCGCTTCTCGGCACGTCGCGCGTTCTCAGCGTCTCGTCGACCACCACGCTTGCGATCCTCGCCGGCACGCAGCTCGGCCTTGCCGTCCCGGATGGCGATCCGGCCAAGCTGCTGACGGCGACCGCGACGCTGACGGCGCTCACCGGCGCGCTACTGTTCCTGGCATCGCTGCTGCGTTTCGGCTTTGTCGCCAATTTCATATCGTCGCCGGTGCTGATCGGCTTCAAGGCCGGCATCGGCCTTGTCATCGTGCTCGACCAGGTGCCGAAGCTGCTCGGCATTCACATCACCAAGGAAGGCTTCTTCCGCGATATCCTCAGCATCGCCGGGCACCTGTCCGAGACCTCGATGCTCACGCTCGCGATTGCGGCCGCGGCTCTGGTGGCTTTGCTTGCGATGGAGCGCCTCTGGCCGCATTCGCCGGCGCCGCTTCTGGCGGTGGCCGCGGGCATCGCGCTTTCCTGGTTCGCGGGTCTCGCCGCGCTCGGCGTTTCCACCGTCGGCTTCATCCCGCAATCGCTGCCTTCGCTGACACTTCCGAGCTTGGGTCTTGTTCAGGAACTCTTGCCGGGCGCGCTCGGCATCGCGTTGATGAGCTTCACCGAGACCATTGCCGCCGGCCGGGCCTTTGCCGCTCCGTCCGACCCGCCGATCCGGGCGAACCGCGAGTTGCTGGCGACGGGTGCCGCGAATTTCGGGGGCGCCTTTTTCGGTGCCATGAGTGCCGGCGGCGGCACGTCGCAAACCGCCGTGGTGCGAGCGGTCGGCGGCCACAGCCAGATGGCGTCTCTGGTCACCGCGGCGGCTGCGGCTGCGACCATGCTGGTCCTGGCGCCGCTGCTCGGCCTGCTGCCGCAGGCCGTGCTTGCGGCGATCGTCATCGTCTACTCGGTCGGGCTCATCAAGCCCGCGGACTTCCTCTCCGTCCGCAAGGTCCGGCTGATGGAGTTTCACTGGGCGTTGGCCGCCTTTCTCGGCGTGCTGTTTTTCGGCACGCTGCAGGGCATCATCGTTGCAATCGTGCTGTCCTTCATCGGGCTCGCGCGCCAGGCGGCCTCGGCGAAGGTCTATGTCGTCGGCCGCAAGCGCGGCACCGATCGGCTGCGGCCGCTCTCGTCCGCGCACCCCGATGACGAGACCTTCGAGGGACTTTTGATCCTACGCCCGGAGGGTCGGCTCTTTTTTGGCAATGCCCAGCAGGTGGCCGACCAGGCGCAGATGCTGGTCGCAAAGCAGAAGCCCAGAGTTGTCGTGCTCGACATGAGCCGGGTTTTCGACATCGAATATTCGGCGCTGCAGATGATGATGGAGGGCGAGCGCCGCATCAGCGAACACGGCGTCACCGTCTGGCTGGCCGAGCTGAACCCGGACGTGCTTGCCTATGTGCGCGCATCCGGCTTTGCCGATCAGCTCGGCCCTGACCGCCTGTTCGTCAATACCCGCACGGCGCTCCAGCACTATCTGGCCGGCGCCGCGCAGGCGTAAAGCAATTCCAGGAAAAGCGCACAGCGGTTTTCCGTCCGGAATTGTGCTCAGAAAATGAGCTATTCCGCCATCATCTCGCCCGTTCCGCCGAAGGCCGGCGGGAAGTCCCGATACTTCGGCAGGCCGTCCTTCATCGGCAGCACCGTCTCCTGATAGTTGACATGAAGCATCGGCTTGAAGGCAAGCGACGGGATTGCCGCTGCAAAGACGTCGGTGACACCCCAGAGCGGATGTTCGGTCATGAGATGCCCGCCGCAGGCCTTGCACCATTTGCGCACGCTCGTTGCCGTCTTCTGGTAGCCAACCAGATTGTCCGCACCCTTGACGATCTTGACCTTCTCCGGTGGCCAGAGCGTAAAGGCGTTGACCGGGCCTGCCGACCAGCTTCGGCAGGAACTGCAATGGCAATAACCCATGGCGGCCGGATCGCCGCTCACTTCGATCTCGACTGCGCCGCAGAAGCACTTTCCGTTGAGGCTGCCGTTCGCTGCCATGACTTTCTCCTTTCGGTTCTTGTCGCCCGGAAATCTGGCTCTTGCTGATAACCGGCGTGAACCCTGCCTGAGGGTCTCACTCTGAGCCCTGAGGTCAACGCCTCCTTTCGAGCTAGTTGCACTGCTGACGGCCTCGGAAATTAAAGATGAGTACAATACTCATATTTGTTGTGCACACCGCACGGACGCGCTAATGAACGCCGGCGCTGCCTCGTCTGCACCGCGCCCTGTCTCTCATCTTCGCTCTGCCGACGGCTCCTGATCGGCCCTGAAACCTATCATGCCAGAGAAATCAGCTTCGCATTTGATGCTCGACGACGCGATCGTCGCCTACTACGACGAGCTTTGCGCGATGACGCGGCGGCGTGGTCACCAGGCGGCAACCGCGAACGAGGTCGTTCACGAGCTTTATGTTCGGTTGGTCGATCGGCGCACGCCGCTTGAGGGCAAGTCGTCGCTCAGGGCGTTTCTGCGCCGCGCCTGTGCCAATCTCGGTATCGACCGGCTGCGGCGCGACCGCTTCGAGTTCAAGCTTTTCTCCGGTAGCGAAGAAGACGCTCTGGCTGTCGCCAGCGATATCACTGCGCCTGATGCCAACATCGATCTTCCCCGGCGGCTGGCGATCCTGAAGAGGGCGATCATGGACATGTCGCTGCAGCGGCGGCGCGTCTTTCTCGCAAGCCGCATCGGCAACCTCACCTCGGACGAAATCGCCATGCGCACAGGGATCAGTCGCAACATGGTCGACCGGCATCTGCGCAAGGCCTATCTGCATTGCCTCGACCGGTTGGAGGAGGTGTTGTGACGGCGCGCGACAGGAGGATGCGCGAGCAGGCGGTGGATTGGCTCGTCCGCCTGACGGGTGATCCCGACGATGAAGCGTTGCAGCTCGCCTTCGAACGCTGGCGCGCGGAGGATCCTGCCCATGCCGAGATTTTTGCGCGCGCTCAAAGGGCGATCGGTGACGCATCGCTCTTGATCCGGCGCGAACCGGAATTCGCCCAAAGGGCGGTGAAGCGGACAGGGACGCGGCGAAAAACCGCAACAGCGCTGGCGGCCATCGTCAGCGTCGGCGCCGGCATTTTTGTTGCGCTCGACGGCGCCCTGTGGATGCAGGCGGACGTCATCGCCGGCAAGGGTGAAAGGCCGATTCTTACCCTTGAGGATGGCTCGACACTGCAGCTCAACGCCCAGTCGGCCGTCGCCTATCAGTTCACTTCCGCCGAGCGGCGGATCGTGCTGCTGCGTGGCGAGGCCTTCGTCCAGGTCGCGGCCGACAGCCAACGGCCCTTTGTCGTTAAGGCCGGAGGCGGCACGACGACGGCACTCGGGACGGCATTCGACGTCAACCTCACCGACGACGGCACCAGCGTCACCGTTCTCGAACACGCCGTATCGGTCGCGACGGACGCGGCAATGCCGCCGCGCCGCGTCGCGGTCAACGAGCAGGTCAGCTACGACCATGACGGCCGGCTCGGCGATGTCACGCCGGTCGATCCATTCGTGGCAGCAGCATGGCGGCAGGGGCGCCTGGTTTTCGAGGAACGCACGATCGCGTCCGTCGTCGAGGAAATCGGGCGCTACGTTCCCGGCAAGATCCTGATCGCCGATGCCGGCGTCGGCGCCAGGCGGGTGTCCGGCAGCTTCGATCTCTCCGATCCCGTCGGCGCATTGCAAGGTCTTGCCGAAGCCTTCGACGTCAAGGTCACCCGGATCGGAGCCTACGTCACGATCCTGCGCTAAAAAAATCGAGGACGAGGTGTCCCTGAACCGGCACCTCGTTCGTCCAGAAACCAGACCCCGGCCTTTTCGGCCATCTCTCTGTCTGGAACCATCATGTCATATTCGAATACGACCGGCCGCCGCCGCCAATCCGGAATTCTCAACCTGCTGATGGCAGGCACCGTGTTTGCCCTCACCACCACCGTCGCCCTTGCGCAAGATGCGGTGCGGCATCACGTCGACGTACCTGCGGGCAAGCTGACGACGGCCGTCAATCGCCTGGCCTCACAGCTCAAGCTGCAGGTGGTGTTCGACAGCTCGGTCGCCTCAGGTGTCACCACGCCAGGCCTTTCCGGCGAGATGACGGCCGAAGAGGCGCTGGCGCGGTTGCTGAGCGGAACGGGCGTCCGCTATCGTTTCGTCGGCAGCTCGACGGTGAAGCTGATGGGTGCGGTGGAAGCCGCGACGCCGGCAGACGGCGAAGGCACGAAGCTCGCGCCCATTGTCGCCCGCGGCGACGCCAAGGATGGTGACCGCGCGCCGAACGTCGCGGTCCTTGATGCCGAGGACATCGAAAAGGCCCAGGCATCGAGCCTTCCGGAATTGCTGCAGAAGACGCCCGGCGTGTCGATGGGCGGTGGCGTGCGCATCGAAGGACAAACGCTCGCCATCCGCGGCTTTGCCCGGCAGTCTGACGTGCGGATCATCCTCGACGGCGCGCCGAAGAATTTCGAGAAGTACGACCAGGGCACAGTCTTCATCGAGCCGGAACTGCTCAAGCGCGTCGAGATCGAAAAGGGCGCGACATCGGTGCGCTATGGCAATGGCGGCTTCGGCGGCACGGTGCTGATGGAGACCAAGGACGCGGCCGACATACTCAGGCCCGGCGAAGAATGGGGCGTCTGGGCCAAGTCCGGTTTCCAGAGTGCCAACAAGCAGTTTCTCGAAACCGGCGCGCTCTACGGAAAGTCGGATTTCGGCGGCCCCATCACCTATGATGGCCTTCTGGCCGGCACATGGCGCAAAAGCGGCGACATGCGCGTCGGCGGCGGCGAGGTCTACAACTATTCCAACTCGAAGCTGACCACCCTGCTTGCCAATGTCGGTGCCGAATATGACGGCCACGAGATCAGGGGGACGGTCGCCTACGGCCAAAACGACAATTGGGGACCCGTGGCCGCCATCCGCGGCCAGTCGGCGCCGTCGGACTACAACATCACCCGCTACGGCTACAAGGAAGCGATGCGCCGGCTTCTCACCTGGCGTGAAATCGAGGATTTCACCTCGACGCTTACCTATAGCTATACGGGCGACAGCGACCTGGTGAATTACCGCATGATGGGGAGCTTCTCGTCGACCGGCCAGCATGCGAAGCGGCCCGACATTCCGGGGCTCAACCCCAGCGCATCCGTCGGCGGCTACGAAAACGATGCCACCTACACAGACATCAAGTTCGAAGCGGAGAATACCTCCAACTTCACGCTCGGCGGACTGTCGCACAGCCTGAACTATGGCATTCAGTACCTGGATCATGACCGGGACATCTGGATGTATGACATCGCCAACCGCACCCAGGCGCAGTACAACTACGGCTCCTACGCCCCCTGGTTCATGCCCGAGGGCTCGCAGAAGACCTTTGCCGCTTTCGTTCGCGATCGGATCGAACTGACGGACGCGTTTGCCGTGACGCCGGGCCTGCGCTACGACCATGTGCGCTCGAAGGGCGTGCCGAACGAGGCGCCGCGGTTCGACAATCCGCTGGCCGGGCACGACTATTCAGCCGTGTCGCACCAGGGTGTGACGCCGGCGATCAGCCTGTCATGGGAAGCCACGCCGTCGGTGCGGTTCTTTGCCGACTGGGCCTATGCGATGCGGGTGCCCAACATTGACGAAATCTATTCGACCCAGAGCGTGCTTACCAAGGCTTCCGGCACCAGCCGTGATCTGGAGGTCGAGCGTAACAGCACCTTCAACATTGGTGTCGACTTGAGCTTCAACGACGTGCTGACGACCGACGACATGCTGTCGACGCGTATTTCGATCTACAACAACCACGTCTCCAATCCGGTAACGCGCCGGTTCGGCACGGCCAACCTCGCCGACGTTACCGGCAACGTGCCATTTTACTGGAACACGCCGTCCTACGATATCCGCGGCATCGAGTGGCAGACGCACTACGAGACCGAGCGTATGTTCGCCGATCTCGGCGTGTCCTGGATGACCGGCGAGCGGACCGGCGCCGTCAACAACGTCTGGGGACCGGACACCTATATCAACGATCTGGCGCCCCTGACCGTGATCGCGACGGCCGGGATCAAGGTACCGGATCAGGACCTCGCCTTCGGCTGGACAGGCACCTTCGTCGACGACCAGAACCGCACGCCCTACAATCAGGGCGGACAGACCTACGCGCGCCCGCCGAGTGCCGGCTATGCGGTGCACGGCCTCTTCCTCGACTGGACGCCGACATCGGGCTTCATGGAGGGTGGCGAAGTGCATCTCGCGGTCGACAATATCTTCGACAAATACTACGAGCCCTATCTCAGCGACGGGATCTCGGCGATGCCCGGCCGCAACTTCAAGATCGCGATCAGCCGCAAGTTCTGACCGGACATGGACCCGGCCGGCCGGCATGCGGTCGGCCGAATGTCCTCCTACGCGCCTCCGCGCAGCAGTGGCGCTTGATTGCGGTGCTCCACCCGCCTCTGTCTGTAAAGTTGCGTATAATAGGTTGCGAGCTTGCCAATCCTTGCTTGACAGCCGTCGATTGCCCGTATCTTAATCATGCTCTCAGATTGAGCATGATCAATCCATTCACATGACCTCGATGGTCGACGGGCAGTTTCGCCCCATGATGCCCCCATCTTCGATGGGCCCGGCGTCGTGGGGTTTTTGGTTTTTGGCGGGTACATGAGCGGCGCGGTAAAGATCGGCATCCTCTATTCGACGACCGGGCCCTACGGGACGATGGGCCGCGACTGTCGCGACGGCGCGGAATTGGCGATCGAGGAGATTGCGGCAAGCCATCCGGGCCGGATCGAGCCGGTTTTCATCGATCCGGAAGCCAATATCGACCGCTATCTCGAAGGCGCCAGATCGCTGCTGCGCGACCACGGATGCCGCCACATCATCGGCACCATCACCTCGCTCGCTCGCAAGGAGGTCATTCCGCTTGTCGAAAAGCACGACGGCCTGCTCTGGTACATGTGCCCCTATGAGGGCTTCGAGGCCAACGACAACGTGATCTATACGGGCGGCTGCCCGAACCAGCATTTGCTGCCCTTGCTCGACTATCTGCTGCCGCGTTTCGGCAACCGGCCCTATCTGATCGGCGCAAACTATGTCTGGGGCTGGGAAATGAACCGCCTGGCGCGTGAGCTGGTGGAGGAAGCCGGCGGCGCAATCCTCGGCGAGCGTTACCTGCCGCTCGAGGAAACCGCGGTCGAGCGGATCGTCGCCGAAATCGAGCAGCGCCGGCCGAGCTTCATCCTCAACAATCTCGTCGGTCCTTCCAGCTACGCCTTCCACGCGGCGATCCGTGCGCTCGCCGTGCGCGATCCGGGGTTCCGGCCGGAAAATTGCCCGGTCGTCAGCTGCGACCTGCAAGAGTGCGAGCTGACGGACATTGGCCTCGGGGTCGCGACCGGCCAGCTCTGCGCCGCTTCCTATTTCGACACGGTGGTTTCGCCCGACAATGCGGCCTTCAAGCTGCGCGTTGCCAGTCGCTTCGGCCCCGGGCGACGCATCTCCAGCCTGTTTGCCAGCGCCTATGCCTCCGTCAAGCTTTGCGCCGAGGCGATCATCGAGGCGGGCGTCGACGATCCCGCGACGATCACGCAGCTTGTTTCGGCAGCGGCGCATCAGAGTGTGCTCGGCCCGCTCAGGATCGATCCGCAGACCCACCATGCGGCGTTGCCGTTCCATCTCGGCCGCATCAGCGACGACGGAGGCTTCGACATCGTCACATCGCTGCCGTCAATTGCCGCCGACCCCTATCTGACCGGCCAGCGCAAGCGCAAGGCGCCCCAATTGCGGATCGTCTCATGAGGGAAACACCGAACTTCACCGGCTGGCGTGCGGCAATCCTGCACCGCGAAGACCAGACGACGGAGCGGCTGGTGCGACAGCTCAAGCTCTTCGGCTTCGACGTCACCGTACAATGGCAGCCGCTCGATGCGCGCGACCTGCCCGATATCATCCTCGTCGACGCTGACCAGGGCTGGAGCGGGCTCTTGCCCTGGAAGGACGAACAGGCGCCACGGCCGCTGATCGCCTTGCTCGGCTCGGAAGCACCGGGCCGGGTCGCCTGGGCGATGGGGCAGGGGGTTGCGGCCATCATCGCCAAGCCGGTCGCGTCCTCGGCGGTCTACCCGGCCCTGGTGTTGGCGGTTGGGATCCACGAGGAGCGCCGCGCCGTCGCCGACAAGATCGCCCATCTCGAAGAACGGGTGCGCATGCGCCCGCTCGTTCATGCCGCCGTGCAGAAGATCGGTCAGGCCTGCCATGTCAACGAAGAACAAGCCTATGGAATCCTGCGCAATTGCGCGATGAAAAAGCGCCTGTCGATGGAGCAGATCGCCGGTTCCATCCTCGGCGGTGCCGAGCCCTTGCCGGAGGCCGGTTGATGCAGGTTTTGAAATCCATGTTCAGGCAGCCGGCGGCGCTGTTCGGTCTCGTCGTCGTTGCACTGGTCGTCATGCTCGCTTTGGCCGCTCCGCTGGTTGCCCCCTATAGCCCGGACGAACAGATGTTCGACGGGCTGACGCTCGAAGGAGCGCCGTTGCCGCCGAGTGCTCAGTTCCTGCTCGGTACCGATACGCTCGGCCGCGACCTCTTTTCGCGCCTGCTCTATGGCGCCCGAACTTCGCTTGTCATCGGCCTCGTCGCCAATGGCGTTGCCGTCTCGATCGGGCTCATGATCGGCATTCTCTCGGGCTACATGCGGGGCCTTATCGGCAGCGCACTGATGCGCTTCACCGACCTGATGATGGCCTTTCCGGCGCTGCTGCTGGCGATCGTCCTTGCCGCACTGCTGCGCCCAAGTCTCTGGATCGTCGCCATGGTGATCGCGCTCGTCAACTGGGTCCAGGTCGCCCGCATCGTCTATACCGAGACCCGTGGCTTGGTCGAACGCGACTTCATCCTCGCCGAGCGCTCACTCGGCGCCGGCCACGGGCGCATCCTGTTTCACCACATCCTGCCGCATCTGGTGCCGACGGCGATCGTCTGGGGCACGCTCGGCATCGCAACCACGGTGCTGCTCGAAGCGACGCTCTCATTCCTCGGCATCGGCGTCCAGCCGCCGACACCCTCCTGGGGTAACATCATCTTCGAGAGCCAGAGCTATTTCCAGGCCGCGCCCTGGCTGGTGTTCATCCCCGGCGCCGTCATCCTTTTGACCGCGCTCTCCTTCAATCTGGTCGGCGATGCGCTCCGCGATATCCTCGACCCGACGCAACGCGGGAGGGGCTGAGATGGCATTCCTTCTGCTGCGCCGTCTCGTGCAGACCGCGCTCATCCTGCTCGGCGTTGCCGCCATCACCTTCCTGTTGCTCTATGCGCTTCCCGCCGACCCGGCGCGCATGATCGCCGGGCGCAGCGCAACGGCGCAGACGGTCGCCAACATTCGTCGGGAACTCGGGCTCGACCAGCCGCTGCTCGTTCAGTTCTGGAGCTATCTCCAGGGGCTGGTGCAGGGCGATCTCGGTCGCTCCTACGCGCAGAAGACCGATGTCGGTACCTTGATCGCGGCGCGCCTGCCGGCAACGCTGATCCTGATGGCGGCCGGAATTTTCGTCGAAGTCCTGCTCGGCGTGTTTCTCGGTGTCGTCGCGGCCATCCGGCGCGGCGGTTTCGTCGATCGGCTCGTGATGATGGCATCCTTCGTCGGCGTCTCGGCACCGCAATTCGTTGCGGCCCTTTTGCTGCTCTATGTCTTCGCGGTCACGCTCGCCTGGTTCCCGATGAGCGGCTTCGGCAGCTTCGCCCATGTGGTCCTGCCGGCGCTGACGCTCGGCATCCTCGGTGCCGGCTGGTATGCGCGCATGGTGCGCTCGGCGATGATCGACGTCTTGAACCAGGATTATGTGCGCACCGCACGTGCCAAGGGCCTGTCCTCGTTCCGCATCATCTTCCGCCATGCGCTGCCGAACGCGCTTCTACCCGTCATCGCCATGGTCGGCATCGATATCGGCCAATTCATGAGTGGGGTCGTTGTCGTCGAGGCCGTCTATGGCTGGCCAGGCATCGGCCAGCTCGCCTGGCAGGCGATCCAGCAGGTCGACATTCCGATCATCATGGGGGTGACGCTCGTCTCGGCGCTCGCGATCGTGCTTGGCAACCTCCTTGCCGACCTCGTCGCGCCGCTCATCGATCCGCGCATCCGCGCCCGCTAATCCGAAACCAACCAAAAAGGGGAACAACAATGTTCAAAAGCTGGCTTCGAACTTCAACCGTCGCTGCGGCACTGCTCGCAGCACCGCTCTCGGCCCTTGCACAGGATGCGCCGAAACAGGGCGGAGATATCGTCATCACCTACAAGGACGATATCGCCACGCTCGATCCCGCCATCGGCTACGACTGGGTCAACTGGTCGATGATCAAGAGCCTGTTCTCGCGCCTGATGGACTACAAGCCGGGTACCACCGAGCTGGTGCCGTCGCTCGCCGAAACCTTCGACGTCGCGCCGGATGGCCTGACCTATACGTTCAAGCTGCGCAAGGGCGTGAAATTCACCAACGGCCGCGAGATCGTCGCCTCGGACGTGAAGTATTCGATCGAACGGGCGGTCGACCCGAAGACGCAGGGGCCGGGCGCCGGTTTCTTCGGCGCGATCAAGGGCTTCGACGATCTCTCGGGCGGCAAGGCGGCGACGCTTGAAGGCATTGAGGCGCCGGATGATGCGACTGTCGTCTTCCACCTGTCGCGCCCGGACGCAACCTTCCTGCACGTGCTCGCCGTCAACTTCGCCTCGGTCGTGCCAAAGGAAGCGGTCGAGGCTGCCGCCGGCGACTTCGGCAAGAAGCCGGTCGGCTCCGGCACCTTCGTCCTTAGGGACTGGACCGTCGGTCAGAGCCTGACCTTCGAGCGCAACCCCTACTATTTCGTCAAGGACATGCCGCATATCGACAAGTTCACGGTCGAGGTCGGCCAGGAGCCGCTGGTGGCGCTGCTGCGACTGCAGAAGGGGGAGGTCGATATTGCCGGGGACGGTATTCCGCCGGCAAAATTCCTCGAAATCAAGAATTCGCCTGAAGGCGCCGAGATTATCGTGGATGGACAGCAGCTCCATACCGGCTATGTCACGCTCAACACCAAGGTGAAGCCCTTCGACGACGTAAAGGTTCGTCAGGCCGTCAATATGGCGATCAACAAGGAGCGTATCACCCGCATCCTCAATGGTCGCGCGACGCCCGCCAACCAGCCGCTGCCGCCGCTGATGCCGGGTTACGACAAGGCGTTCACCGGTTATGACTATGACGTCGAGAAGGCGAAGGCCCTGCTCGCCGAGGCCGGACATGGCGATGGCTTCGAGACGGTGCTCTATTCGACCAACACCGACCCGCAGCCGCGCATCGCCCAGGCGATCCAGCAGGATCTGGCCGCCATCGGCATCAAGGCGGAGGTGCGGGCGCTGGCCCAGGCCAACGTCATTGCCGCCGGCGGCACCGAAGGCGAAGCGCCGATGATCTGGTCGGGTGGTATGGCCTGGATCGCCGACTTCCCGGACCCGTCGAACTTCTACGGCCCGATCCTCGGCTGCTCCGGTGCGGTCCAGGGCGGCTGGAACTGGTCGTGGTACTGCAACGAGGCACTCGACAAGCGCGCCGTTGCCGCCGATTCCATGTCCGATCCGGCAAAGGCGGCCGAGCGGCAGGCGGAATGGGGCAAGATCTTCACCGACATTATGGCCGATGCGCCGTGGGTGCCCGTCACCAACGAGCGCCGCGTCGTCGCCAAGTCGCCGCGAATGGGTGGCGAGGGCGAGATCTACGTCGATCCGACCCGGGTCATCAACTACGACGCGATCTTCGTGAAGCAATAAGCGTCGGGCTCTCCGGAGGTCGTCTTCGGGGAGCCTCTTCATGAGTTTGGGAGAGATTTCATGTGCGTTGCCTGCACACACACCATCCATCGCGCCAAGCATCATTTCGGCTGGAACCGCGACTTCGAGCCGACGCTGATCGCCAAGCCCGGTGAGACCATCCATTTCGAATGCCTGGATTCTTCCGGCGGGCAGCTCGGCGCTGGCTCAACGCTTGAGACATTGGCCTCGCTCGATTTCGAGAAGATCAATCCGGTGACGGGGCCTGTCTATGTCGAAGGTGCTGCGCCCGGCGACGCGCTGAAGGTGACGATCCGCCGCTTCGTGCCCTCGGGCGTTGGCTGGACGGCCAACATTCCGGGCTTCGGCCTGCTCGCCGATCAGTTCACCGATCCGGCGCTGCACATGTGGTCCTATGATGCGAATACCATGGCACCGGCGCTCTATGGACCGGGCGGCCGCGTGCCGCTGAAGCCCTTCGCCGGCACGATCGGCGTCGCGCCGGCCGAACCGGGCCTGCATTCGGTGGTGCCGCCGCGCCGGGTCGGCGGCAATCTCGACATTCGCGATCTCACATCGGGCGTCACCCTCTATCTGCCGGTCGAGGTGGAGGGCGCGCTGTTTTCCATCGGCGACACCCACGCAGCCCAGGGCGACGGCGAGGTCTGTGGCACCGCGATCGAGAGCCAAATGGAGGTCGAAGCCACGATCGAGCTCGTCAAGGATTCCCGTCTCGCCAGCCCGCGGTTCACTACGCCGGGTCCGGTGACCCGTCATCTGGATGCTGCCGGTTACGAGGTGACGACCGGCATCGGCCCGGATCTGATGACCGGCGCGCGCGAAAGCCTGATGCGCATGATCGACCTGCTTGGCGCCGAACACGGCTTGAGTCCGGTCGATGCCTATCTGCTCTGCTCGGTCTGCGGCGACCTCCGCATCAGCGAGATCGTCGACGCTCCGAACTGGGTCGTTTCCTTCTACTTCCCGAGGATCGTCTTTTCGTGACAACGGCAGCACCCGTGCTCGGCATCGATGGCCTCTGCGTCGATGCGCTGACGCCGCAAGGGCCGCGAAGGGTCCTTGATGCCGTCAGCTTCAACCTCATGAGCGGCGAAACGCTGTGCATTGCCGGCGAGAGCGGCTCGGGCAAATCCGTGACTTCGCTTGCTGTCATGGGGCTCCTGCCGAAAGCCTCGCTGCGGATCGCCTCCGGCAGCATCAAGCTCGAAGGGCGCGAACTCTCGAAGCTCTCCAACAGTGCGATGCGCAGCGTGCGCGGCGGCGATGTCGCGATGGTCTTTCAGGAGCCAATGACATCGCTCAATCCCGTGATGTCGATCGGCGAGCAACTGACCGAGGCCATTCGCGAACATCAGGGTTCCGAGGGGGGAACGGCGAGTGCCGTCGCCCTGCGCATGCTGGATGCGGCGCACATCACCGAGCCGGCGCGGCGCATGACGCAATATCCGCACGAGCTTTCCGGCGGCATGCGGCAGCGCGTGATGATCGCGATGGCACTCTCGTGCCGACCCAAGGTGCTGATCGCCGACGAGCCGACGACGGCACTCGACGTTACCGTGCAGGCGCAGATCCTGACGCTGATGAAGGAACTGAAGCGGGAATTCGGCGCTTCGATTGTGCTGATCACCCATGACATGGGCGTGGTCGCGCAGATGGCGGACCGCGTGGTCATCATGCAGCAGGGCCGCATCGTCGAGCAGGGCGACGTACTGCCGATCTTCCGCTCGCCGCGCGAGCGCTACACGCAGGAGTTATTGGCGGCCGTGCCGAGGCTGGGGGCGCATGCCGGCACCGACGGCCCGCCGCGCATCGCCGCAACGGCTGCGGCATCCGTCTCGCGGGCGGCGAGCCCGGTCCTGTCCGTGCGTGACCTCGCCGTCCACTACGGAAAAAAGCCCAGCGGACTGTTGGGCGGAAAGAAGCTGGCCGCCGCCGTCAGCGACGTTTCCTTCGACATCTTCCCCGGTGAGACGCTGGGGCTCGTCGGCGAAAGCGGATCGGGCAAGTCGACCACCGGCAAGGCGGTGCTCGGCCTCATTCCATTCGATGGCGATGTGGCGATCGACGGCCAGCAGATCGGCGCGCTGTCGCAACGCCAGATGCGGCCCGTGCGCCGCTCCGCGCAGATGATCTTTCAGGATCCCTATGCCTCGCTCGACCCGCGCATGGCGGTCGGGGCGGCGATCGCCGAGCCGCTGCTCATCCATGGCATCGGCAATCGCAGCGAACGCACGGATCGCGTCGCCGATCTGTTGCGCCGTGTCGGGCTTGGGCCCGATGCTGCCAGCCGCTATCCGCACGAGTTCTCCGGGGGACAGCGGCAGCGCATCTGCATTGCCCGCGCGCTGGCGGTCAATCCGAAGCTGATTGTCGCGGATGAAAGCGTGGCCGCGCTCGACGTGTCAGTGCGGGCACGCGTGCTTGATCTGATGCTCGAACTGCAGGAGACGATGGGTCTTGCCTATCTCTTCGTCTCGCACGACATGGCTGTGATCGAGCGGATGTCGCACCATGTCGCCGTCATGCGCGGCGGCCGCATCGTCGAGATGGGAACGCGCCGCGCCGTGTTCGAGGATCCGCAGGACGCCTACACCCGGGCGCTGATGGCCGCGGTGCCGCTGCCGGACCCGCCGATGCGGAAAAGCGCTTAGAGCGAGATGACAAAACGGGTGCGGTCTCCGCCCGCATCCCCCTCTGTTTGAAACAATCGCGATCGATCACGGCGCGAGCGCTTGCGACAATACGATGCGAGCCGAGAGGCCGCCGGTCGGTCGGTTGCGCAGTTCGAGTTCGGCGCCGGTTCGGTCAAGCGCACGCTCGACGATGCTGAGGCCGAGCCCGCTGCCGGCCGCCGCCTTGAACCGACCGCGGAAGAAGCGCTCGGTCACGCGCGGCATTTCCTCCTCGGGGATGCCAGGCCCCTCGTCGTCGATCGCGATTGCCAGATGCTGGCCTCGTATCTCGGCGTGGCAAGAGACCGTTGCGCCCGGTGGCGAATGGTTGATGGCGTTTTCGAGCAGGTTGCGCGCCGCGAGCCGGAAGAGGTCCGGATCCATATTGATCCTGAGACCGGACATCGCCCCGTCGACGACAACATCGACGCGACGCGCCTGGCCGGCGAGTTCGGTGCGAAGACTTGTCAGCATCTCGCCGACATCAAAACCGGCCGCCGGCCTGCCGCTCTCGGTGGCTTCGACCGAGGCGATATCGAGCAGTTGCCGCACCAGCTTGCCGGTCCGGTCGACACCGGCGACGATCTGGCCGAGCGCCTTCTCGCGGATTTCGCCGTCGTCGCTGGCGAGCGCCACCTGCGCCTGCGTCTTGAGGCCCGCCAGCGGCGTACGCAGCTCGTGGGCGGCAAACGCGATGAAATTCTGCTCGCGCTCGCGGGCGCCGGCGACACGGGCAAAAAGGCCGTTCAGCGACTTCAAGACCGGGCTGATCTCGCGCGTCGTGCCGGTGTCCTCGATCGCGTGCAGGTCGGAGGCTTCACGCGCGGCAAGGTCGCCGGCAAGCTTGCGCAGCGGCGCGAGGCCACGCCCGACGCAGAGCCAGATCAGCACGGCCAGAAGCGGAATGATCAGCAGCGCCGGCAGCAACAGCCCCTTGACCAGGTCGTTGACCAGCCGGTCGCGGATGCGCAGGTTGTCACCGACGAGAACGCGCACGCCGAGGCTCGCATTCTCCACCGCAAAGACACGCCAGGTCTCGCCGTTGATGACGGTTTCGGAAAAGCCCATGGCGTGGGGTGCAAGCGTTGTGTCGGGCGCGCTGTCCGACTTGCCGATCAGAGTTCCGTCCAGCGACCAGATCTGGCAGGAGAGCTGCCGGTCGTAATGCGGGTGCTCCAGCAGCGGGATGCTGATTGCGCTCTGTGCCGGGCGGTTGGCATGGGTGTCGCCTTCTTCCTTCATCATGTCTGGGCTGACGATCAGCGAATTCACCATGCGCGCCGCCTCCATCAGCCGCGCGTCGAGCACGCGCTCGACTTCGGCGCGGGTGCTGAGGAAGATCCAGACGGTGGCCGATAGCCACAGGAGCCCCGTCGTGATCAGGAGGATGGCGAAAAGCCGGGCGCGCAGCGATTGCATCAGCCGGCTCCGCCCAGCCGGTAGCCGATGCCCCGGATGGTTTCGATCAGTCCCGGGCCGAGCTTGTTGCGCAGATGGTGGATGTGTACCTCCACGGCATTGCTCTCGATTTCCTCCTGCCAGCCGTAGAGTTTGTCCTCCAGCTTGGTCTTGGAGAAGATCACCCCCGGGTGCGACATCAGCGTATGCAGGATGGAATATTCGCGCCGCGAGAGTTGCACCGGTTTGCCCGCCTGTTCCACCGATTGCCTGGCCGGATCGAGCCTGAGCGTCGACCATTCCAGCGCGGCGCTCGCCCGGCCGCTGGAGCGTCGCGCCAGCGCCCGAAGCCTGGCGGCGACCTCGTCGAGGTCGAAGGGTTTGCCGAGATAGTCGTCGGCGCCAGTGTCGAGGCCGGCAACGCGATCGCGCACGGTGTCGCGTGCGGTCAACAGCAGCACCGGAATGTCGCTCTGCCTGGCGCGCAGGTCCCGCAGAATGTCGAGACCGGAGCCGTCGGGCAGCATCAGGTCGAGCACGACCGCGTCGAAGCCGTTGGCGGCAAGCGCCGTCGCGGCCGCATCGCAGGTGCCGACGGCATCGGTGGTGAAGCCCGCCAGCGCCAGGCCGACCTTCAGGCCGTCTCTAAGGATATCGTCGTCTTCGACGATCAGGACTCGCATCGCTACTCCTAACATTTCTGAGAGCGCGATCCTTTAATCGCTCCCTTAAGGCAGCCTTAAGGTAGGACTTCCCTCTGAGGCGGCATTGCAACAATCGAATCGTTGAATGCCCGATATGACCGAAGCACACGAGCCTTCTTCCTCCACGGCCGATCACAAGACCGGCATCACGCTGACCCGCCGCAGCCTTGTCGTCGGCGCGGCCTCGCTGTTCGTCACCGGCTGCGCGACCGCCCGCCCGACGCCGGCGGTGGTGCCGGCAGCCGTCACGCCCGTCCGCCCCTCAGCCGGCCGGACGGTGCCGCCGATGTACTATGCGATGCCCGACGAGCAGTTTCCGATCCCCGAGGTGAAGATCGCCGAGGTCGATCCGAAGTTCTGGCGGCAGGAGGTGGATTATCCGACCAGTGAGCGGCCCGGCACGCTGATCGTCGATACGCCCGCGAAATACCTCTATCACGTGCTGCCGGGCGGGCGGGCGATGCGCTACGGCATCGGCGTCGGGCGCGAGGGCTTTGCCTGGTCGGGCCGGGCGATCGTCGCCTACAAGCGCAAATGGCCGCGCTGGACGCCGCCCGACGAGATGGTCGCGCGTCAGCCGAAACTCCAGCCCTACAGCATCGCCAATGGCGGCATGCCCCCGGGCATCAAGAACCCGCTCGGCGCCCGCGCGCTCTATATCCATAAGGACGGCAAGGACACGCTCTACCGCATCCATGGCAGTCCCGAGGCATTTTCGATCGGCAAGGCGGTCTCTTCCGGCTGCATTCGCCTGCTCAATCAGGATGTCGTCTACCTCCATGATCAGGTCCGCGACGGCAGCACCATCGTCGTCATTCCGGATCCGACCAAGGGCGACATGGCGATCGGTTAGGTGAGGGCAGGCAGCGAGCGCGGGAATTCTGCAACACTTCGAAAACGAGTACCGCCTCGCGCAAGCGATCCACGCCAAAGAAAGATTTTCACCACATTTCGGTCACGGTTCGGCCCAACAGCCTTGGGCCTCCCCTCGGACCTCCCAACCGAAATCTCCAACCCTGGAATTGAATACAGTGTCGATGAATTTGTCCCGCCGGTCGCTGCTCGCGGTGATCGCCAGCTCTGTTTTGAGCGCCTGCACGCAGATCCCGAAACCCGAACCGAAACCGAAGCTGATCGAGCCGATCGGCGGTGATGGCGGCTCGCCGGAAAAGGCGGCGGATGCGGCGGGCGTGCCGACGAAGACCTTCGACTATGCCAGGATCTACGCGCCGGTGAAGGACGAAGGCTACGACGTCCCGGGCATCCAGCACACCGAGATCAAGCCGCAGTTCCTGCGCCAGGAAGTGGCCTATGCCACCAACGAGCCGCCCCATTCGATCGTCGTCGATACCCAGACGATGTTCCTCTACTACGTCCTGCCCGGCGGCCGCGCCATCCGTTACGGCGTCGGTCTTGGTGCGGCCGGCCGCGCCTGGAAGGGGCGTGCCGTCGTGCATTGGAAGCGCAAGTGGCCGCGCTGGACGGTGCCCGACGACATGGTCGCACGCCAGCCGCACCTCAAGAAATACGGCATCGATGCCGGCGGCATGGATCCGGGCCTCGACAATCCGCTCGGCGCCCGCGCCATGTATATCTTCCAGGACGGCCAGGATACGCTTTACCGCATCCACGGCTCGCCGCAGTGGCGCTCGATCGGCAAGAACGCGTCGGCGGGCTGCGTGCGGATGCTGCAGCAGGACGCGATCGATCTCTATGATCGCGTCAGAGGCAAGACGCCGCTGCTCGTCCTGTGATGGGCGACAATCTGGCGTAATTTCTGCGCCCTTGCCGGACGGATTGCCTCAAAGTGGCTGCGGAAGCGGCAGCCCGTCCGGCCCCATCAGCATATAGTCGGGCGACCGCTGCACCGGCTGGGAGTCCGGCAATGGTTGCCCATCCGGCAGGGGCTGCGCGTCCTGCATCGGCTGCGATTGCACCATGCCGCCGCCCGAGAGATCGGTGACGACGATCGGCGTGCCGTTCGGCACGCGGTTGTAGAGATCGACGACGTCCTGGTTGATCATGCGCACGCAGCCCGACGACACCGACTTGCCGATCGTCCACCATTCCGGCGAGCCGTGAATGCGGTAGAGCGTGTCTTCGCCGTTCTGGAAGATGTACATGGCGCGGGCGCCGAGCGGGTTCTTGAGGCCGGGATCCATGCCGCCCGCCTCGATGCTGAATTGCTGCAGCTCGGGCTGGCGCGCCACCATCTCGTTCGGCGGCTTCCAGCGGGGCCATTCGCGCTTGTACTGGATGACGCCGCGCCCGGCCCAGGCGAAACCGGCACGCCCGAGGCCGACGCCGTAGCGCATCGCCTGGCCGCCTTCATAGACCCTATAGAGAAAGTGGCTGCCGACGTCGACGACCAGCGTTCCCGGCTTTTCGCCGGTCGGATCGGCGACCATCTGGCGGTAGAAGCGCGGATCGATCTTCTCGTAGGGAATGGCCGGCAGCGGGTAGGGCTCGTTCGGCTTCTCGCCGTACATGTCGGCCAGGAACGTGTTGGTCTCGGGAACCGGTTCCGGCGCATAGGAGCGCGTCACAGTAGGCCGCGGCGAGGCGCAGCCGGCGAGACCAACGGCCGCCAACCCGGCGGAAAGCTGCAGGAAGGCGCGGCGGCGGAACTCTCTTTCGGGCATGTAATCCTCGATCGTCCTCTATTCGCTACCGGCGATGCAACCGACCTTTTAAGTCAATTGTGCGTCGCCAGCCGACGGAACGATCACAGGCCGGCGTAGGGGTCCGCCAGCGCCGCTTCGGGTCGGCTGATAGGATACTTAGTTCCCGAGATCTTCGCGGCCAGCTTTTCAGCACCGTTTTTCTCAAGAAGCGCCCGGAAGCTCGGATGCATGCCGCCATCGACATAGGCGTTCAGCGGCGCCGACGTCTGGTTGGTCATCATGCCGGCGAGCTTCGCGTCCTCCGATTGCAGTCGCGCCACCAGCCCGGCATCGGGCGTGGAGATCGCCGCCGGGCAGGCGGCAAGCGGGTCGGACGGTTCGCCATCGGCGAAATCGGTGTTGAAGACGTAGCGGCGGCCGCAGGCCGAAACCTTCGGCTGACGCTTCGTCGCCTCGAAGATGTCGTAGCCCTGCTTGATGTTCTTCCAGAAGTCGAAATTCGGGTCGCCGCGGTGCTTGGCCATGTTCTCCGCCGTCATGCGGAAGGGATAGGCCTGAACCTGGAACGTGCCCTGGCCGCCGGCGAGCGCGCGTTGCACCACGGAATAGATTTCGCCGACACCCTGGTCGGTCATGGCGTAGCAGCCGGACGACGAGCAGGCGCCGTGCACCATCAGCGCTTCACCGGTGTAGCCGAGCGCCGATTCCAGCCGGTTCGGGTAGCCGAGGTTAAACGACAGGAAATATTGCGATTTCGGGTTCAGCATGCCGGCGGAGACGTGGTAGAAGCCCTCCGGCGCCTGGCGGTCGCCCGACTTCATCTTCGGGCCGAGCTTTCCCGACCAGCGGCACATGGGATAGGTCTTCAGCAGCGCGTACTGGCCCTGCTTATTCTGTTTCCAGACTTCGAGTTCGCTTTCCTGCTTGAAGATGCGGATCAACACCGGGCTTTCCGGCTTGCTGCCGTTCTTCGCCATGGCGGCGATCAGCTTGGCCGGGATCGGCGGTGGCTCGCGCACGTCGTCGGCGTCGAGCGCCATGCAGCCGGACAGCGCCAGGGCCATCGCGCCGATCGCCAAGGCATGCCGCATCCGTCGCACCTGCGCGAATATCCTGCCGGCCTGAGGTGTCTCGGAAGAAGGGCTCTTGATCGTCTCGCGCCGCATGCGGGCTCCTGGAAATGCTTCCGCCACCAAGCGTCCTTCGTGTGGCGTGTGTGCCGGCCGGTTGCGTTCGACGCAGTTCGGTTCAGCCTCAAGTTCAGCGATTAAGCGGTGACAGCCCTGGCTGCAAGCCTTTGTCCCTGGCGCTCGCGATCAAAAATTTTTGAACGCGCGCTGCCATAGCTGACCGCCGATTGGGTCGATGTTGAGACAAGATGGTGAATTTTTTCTCAACGCGGGCGCCGGAAAAGTCCCGCTGCGTCAGTCCCGCGGCTCACTGCCGGGCGCATAGACGGTCTTCTGCTTGAAGGCAAAGACGTTGCCGCAGCGGCAGCGCACCATGTGCTTGGCGGGGTCGGGAGAGGTGCGTTCAGTCGAGAAGCCCTTGGGCATCACGTCGATGGTAAAGCCGCGATTGCTGCCCTTGCCTTTGTCGTTTTCCGACGCTTCGGCGAAGCCGGCGGCTCCGCATTTGGCGCATTCCAGCTTTCTCGAATACCGATCCCGCGATGCCATGTTCAATCACACTCGATAGCGCTGCCACATCCGGATGGCGGGCGGCGGCGCTTGGTTGCCCGAAACACCGAACTATAGGAGGCCGCCCGTCGTTTCAAGTTTGCCGGTGACGGGTTTTGGCGGCAACGCCTAACGATAGCCGGTTGCGTCGGCCGGCTTGTTCGCCTCCATCACCTCGCGCATGTAGCGCCAGCAATCGGGCCGCGAGCCGTCGAGATCGGAAAACCCGTAGACCTGCGCCAGCCCGCCGCTCGACAGCGACTGGCCGTTCCAGCGGGACTTGTCCGGATCGGCCGCGAGCGCCGCGATGGCGCGGCCGACGAAACGTGGTGTTTCCGAAATGACGAAGTGCGGTTGGTTCTTTGTGGCGTCCTGCCAGTTGTCTTCACCGACCTCGAAATGTTCGAGCATCATCTCCGACCGCATCCAGCCGGGCGTGATCGAAACCGCGGTTGCGCCGTGCGGCGAAAGGTCCTTGGCGTGGGCCCAGGCCATGCGGTTCGCTGAAACCTTGGCAAGGTCGTAGAACGGCGACAGCCGGTAGTTCTCGGCATTGTATTCGGCGGTGCCGTCGGTCACCTCGACCAAGAGGCCGCCGGGCTTCTCGATCATCAGCGGCAGGGCATAGTGGGCGGTGATCAGGTGCGTATCGACGCCGAGATGCAGGAGCTTCAACCCGTTTTCGAGATTGTGCTCCCAGACCGGCTTGTTCCACTCGAACAGCAACTCGCCGCCCCAGACGTCGTTGACGAGGATGTCGAGCCGTCCCTGTTCGCTGCGGATGCGCTCGACAAGCGCCTGTACCTGCGCCGGCTGCAGATGGTCGACCTGGGCGGGAATGCCCTTGCCGCCGAGGCTGGTGACGATCTCGGCGGTTTCCTCGATCGTTTCGGGACGCCCGTAATCGGATTGCTGTTGCCGCGTGGTGCGGCCGGTTACGTAAACAGTGGCGCCGGCGGCGCCAAGTTCGGTCGCGATGCCGCGCCCGCCGCCGCGCGTCGCGCCAGCGACGAGGGCGACTTTTCCTTCGAGTGTCATGATTCTTCTCCTTCGCGGCCGCTTGCCGACTGGCGTTTTCTTGCTCGGGTGATATATAAATGATTGTTCGGTTATAAATGAGAGTCAAGATGCCTCGCCCAAAAACCATGCCTGACGAAGAGCTGCTGGCCGCCGCCTTCGCATTGATGCGGGCCGATGGTCCAGATCGCCTGACCTTCGCGGCGCTGGCTGCACGTACGGGCCTTTCCGGCGCCACGCTGGTGCAGCGCTTCGAGAACAAGGCGAAGCTGATCCAGCGGGCGCTCAGCCAGGCCTGGGACGGGCTGGACGGGCAGACGGCGGAGCTGATGGCGAGCGTACCGCGGACGCCGGAGGGCGCCATCGCACTGCTCGTCGGCCTCTCGGGCGATTATGGCGGTATCGACAGCTATGCCGACGACCTCAGGATTCTGCGGGAAGACCTGCGCGATCCGTTGCTCCGTGCCCGCGGCGCAAAGTGGCGCGACGTGCTCGCAGGCGTGCTCGACGAATGCCTCGCCGGCCTTCCCGCTGCGAGCCCGGGGCTCGGTCTGCTGATGGCGTCGCAATGGCAGGGATCCTTGCTCTGGTGGAGCTTCGACCCGCAGGTGCCGGTCACGGTCTTTGTCGAGCAGAGCCTGACGCGCTTCGTCGAAGCTTTTGCGAGACGGCCGGCAGGCTGACAACTGCGGCAGTGGCGTGCTCACCGGTCTGTCAAATCGCCGTGAGATGGCCGTGCGGTGGATGACGGCGGCGCAAGCTGGTCTTAGATGCTGATCCATGATCAGATTTGTCGCAGTCCTCGTTGCCCGCATCTCCACTTTGGCACTCGTCGTCTCGACGCTTGTCGCCTTGCCGGTCGCGGCTCAGACGCCATCGCCGATTTCGGCCTTGCTGGACGAACTGGCCTCACGGTCAGAGCTTGATCCCCTGAAGACCGTGATCGTCGCCCGCGACGGCAAGATCGTCGCTGAGCGTGGTTACGGCCGCAACCGCGTGACGGACTCGACCAACATCAAGTCGGCGTCGAAATCGATCATCTCGGCGCTGGTCGGCATCGCCATCGACAAGCGGCTGCTCGAAGGTCCGGAGCAGAAGATCGCGCCGATCCTGAAGGCGGACCTGCCGGCCTCGCCTGATCCGCGCATCAACGACATCACCATAGGTCATTTGCTTTCGATGCAGGCCGGGCTCGGCCGTCTCTCGGGCCCGAACTATGGGCGATGGGTCGCCAGCCGGAACTGGGTGCGCACGGCGCTTGCCCAGCCCTTCGACGACGATCCGGGTGGTGAGATGCTCTATTCCACCGCCTCGACCCATCTGCTTTCGGCGATCCTGACGAAGGTCAGCGGCAAGTCGACCCTGGCGCTCGCGCGCGCGTGGCTGGGGCCGCTCGAGGGCTTCCGCATCGGGGCCTGGGATCGCGATCCGCAAGGCATCTACCTTGGCGGCAACCAGATGGCGATGAGCCCGCGCTCCCTGCTTGCCTTCGGCGAACTCTATCGCAATGGCGGCCGCACGGCGTCAGGCCAGCAACTGGTGTCGGAAGGGTGGGTCGCGGCCTCCTGGCAGCATCGAACCAATTCGCGCTTCTCCGGCGACGAGTACGGTTATGGCTGGTTCGAGCGCCAGATCGCCGGTGAAGAAGTGCATTTCGCCTGGGGTTATGGCGGCCAGATGCTCTACATCGTGCCGAACCTGGATCTGACGGTGGTGATGACATCGGCCGAAAGCGGGCCGTCGGCCCGCAACGGCTACCGCGACGCGCTGCATCTGGTGCTCGGCGAGATCATCACGAATGTAAAGGCCGATCCGGAAACGGACGGGTGACAGGGCGCCGGCTCGACGCCGCTCCGCGTCAAGCCAGCAACGGTTCCACGACGCCAAGCAGGCATTCGATCGCAGCTTCATTCTTCAGCGCCGCCTCAGACGCCTCGAATTCCGCGAGCTCGATGCCGGCAATCTGCTCTTTCGGGATTGCCGCGAAGATGGCGCGCAAGGTCTGCGGATAGAGGCCTCCGCCGATCGCATAGGCGGCCGGCACATGCTTCGGCTCGAGCACGTCCCAATCGACATGGATCCAGACCGGCGCATCGCCGATCAACGAAAGAATGACTTCCGGCGTCGCTTCTGTCGGCGAAAGGATGCACACGCCTGCCTGCCGCAGCAAATCCATCTCCGCGGGGTCGATGTCGCGCGCGCCGACGATGACGACCTTTGCCGGGTGCAGCCCGCTGCCGTGGCCGCTCTCCCAGAGCCCGCAGGCGGCAGCCAGCACCATGCCGCCGAGATAGCCGCTTTCGGTGGTCTGCGGCGTGTTGAAATCGCCATGGGCATCGAACCAGAGCAAGACCGCGTCGGCGCGTTCCCGCGCGACGACCGGCAGTGTCGCAAGGCTGGCGGAGCAGGTATTGGCGATGAAAAGTGGTTTGTTGCCACGCGCAAGTGTTGCGGCAATCGCCGCCTGCAAAGCGGCCAGGGTCTCCCCGGCCTCAGGCAGGCTTGCCGACCAGTCGTCTTCCTTTGCCGGTGACGGGCTGCCGATAACGGTCGGCTGCAGCCCGGTGCGCTTGCTCAGCGCTTCGGCCGTCAGGGCCGCCCCGGGGATGGCGCCGGACGTTCTGTCGGCGATGCGTCCCTGGGAGACGACGAGTTCATAGGGCACGGGCATTCTCCTTGCATTTTCGGTGGGCGTTAACGCCGGTATTGGGCGCACCTGCAAAGCCCGCCTGTTTCAGCGTTTTCGAGGGGATCTGTGGGATTGGTTTGAAGGGAAGCCTCGAAGATTCGATATATCTACGTGGATATATCGATATCGCGCCGCGATCGCAATTTCATCGGGGCGAGCGTTGATGCGATTGCCGTGCACAGGGCGACGCGGGTCGCGGCGACCGCCAATGTCGCTCGGCCGTTTGGCGCGGCGCGGGTGCCGCGGAAATTTCAGAGGTGACAGGTGCTTGCCGCAATCTATGTCGCGGCAAGCGATTTCGTTTAAATCGGCAGCTGGTGCACTTAGCCGGCAAAGCCTTCAATGACGATCTTGCCCTTGGCAGCGCCGGTTTCGATGCGGCGATGCGCTTCGCGCAGGTTCGCCGCGTTGATCGGCGACAGCACCTCGGCAAGCGTCGTCTTCAGCCGTCCGGCATCGATCTCGTCGGCGACGAAGCTCAGCAGACGATGCTGTTCGATCATGTCGGGCGTCTGGTGCATCGGGCGGGCGAACATGAACTCCCAATGCAGGCTCGCCGCCTTGGTCTTCATGCCGGCCATCGGCATCGGCACGTCGGTGTTGTCGATCGAAACGATGCCGCCTTGCGGCCGGATCAGCTCGACAGCGTCGTCCCAGTGGCGCATGTCGTTGAAGATGGCGATGTGGTCGACATGGGGAAAGCCGAGCGCGCGGACCTGCGCGACCAGCGGTTCACGGTGGCTGACCACGTGGTCGGCGCCAAGTTCCTTGACCCAGGCGATGGTTTCCGGCCGCGAGGCGGTGGCGATGACGGTGAGGCCGGCGCGCTTTGCCAGCTGGATACCGATCGAGCCGACGCCGCCGGCGCCACCGACGATGAGGATCGACTGGCCGTGGTCGGCGCCGTCCCGGTCGATGCCGAGCCGGTCGAAGAAGGCCTCATAGGCGGTGATCGTCGTCAGCGGCAGGGCGGCCGCTTCCGCAAAGGACAGGCTCTTCGGCTTGCGCCCGACGATGCGCTCATCGACCAGTTGATACTGCTGGTTGGATCCCGATCGAGTCAGGTCGCCGGCGTAGTAGACGGCGTCGCCCGGCTGGAACAGCGTCACATCAGCACCGACGGCCTCGACCACGCCGCTTGCGTCCCAGCCGAGCACGCGCGGCGTTTCCTCGACCTTGTCCTTCGGCGCGCGCATTTTCACGTCGACGGGATTGACCGCGACGGCGCGGACCGCGACCAGGATATCATGCCCTTTGGGCTCCGGCTTCGGGAGCTCGACATCGAGGAAACTCTCCGGGTCGGAAACCGGGAGATAGCGGGTGAGGGCGACAGCTTTCATGAGTTGCTCCTTTGTGGGGTGAAGAGGTGTGATTGCCGCGGTCATGCCACGCGCTCGAGTGCCGGATAGCTAGAGTAGCCTTCGGCGCTGCCGCCGAAAAGCGTGGCCCCGTCGAAGCTTGCGAGCGGCAGCCCGTCTTTCAGTCGGCGCGGCAGGTCCGGATTGGCGATGAACGGGCGGCCGAAGGCGACGATGTCGGCAAGACCGGCGGCAAGGATCGTCTCGGCCTTCTTACGATCATAGCGGCCGGCGACGATGATGCGGCCGGAATAGGTGGCGCGCAGCTCGCGGCGGAAGTCGTCGGGGATGACGGGCGCATCGTCCCAGTCGGCTTCCACCAGATGGATATAGGCAAGGCCGATGCGGTCGATTTCGCCCGCGGCCTTCAGGATCGTCGGGATGATCTCGTCGTCCTTCATGTTGCGCTGGGTGATATAGGGCGACAGCCGGATGCCGACCCGGGAGGCGCCGATCTCGCCGGCGACCGCCTCGGCGACCTCGACCAGGAAGCGGATGCGGTTTTCGGCCGGGCCGCCATAGCGGTCGTCGCGCCGGTTGGACGAGCGGCGCAGGAACTGGTCGATCAGGTAGCCGTTGGCGCCATGGATCTCGACGCCGTCAAAGCCGGCTTCGATGGCGTTGGCCGCCGCCTGGCGGAAATCTTCGACGATGCCGGCGATCTCGCTCAGCTCCAAGGCGCGCGGCAAGGGGCTGTCGACCATCGCGCCGATGCCGGTTTCTGGATCGGCCACCCAGACCTTTGCGTCCGGCGAAATCGCAGACGGTGCGACCGGGCGTCCGCCGTCGTGGAAACTCTCATGGCTCATGCGGCCGACATGCCAGAGTTGCAGCATGATGCGGCCTCCGGCCCGGTGTACGGCGTCGGTGACGAGCCGCCAGCCGGCGATCTGCGCGGGAGAGTGGATGCCGGGTGTAAACGAGTAGCCCTGGCCCTGCGCCGAGATCTGGGTGGCCTCGGTGACGATGAGGCCGGCCGAGGCGCGCTGGGCATAGTACTCGGCCATCAGGGCGTTGGGCACATTGCCCGGCTGGCTGCTTCGCGCCCGCGTCATCGGCGCAAGCGCGATGCGGTTGGGTAGGGTCAAGGACCCGAGCGGGATCGGAGAAAAGAGCGATGGCATGGTGAGATCCTTTGGGAGGGGCAGTCGCATAGCGGCAGGGCCAAGCGCGGGGAAGCACGTCAGTTGATCAGTGCGCCGCCTTCGATGTCGATGACCGAGCCGGTGACGAAGGGATTGTCGATGGCGAAGAGATAGCCGCTGGCGATATCTTCCGGTTGCCCGGCGCGGCCGGCAGGCAGTGTTGCAGCGGCGCGATCGAACATCGCGTCGCGCGCCTCGCCGGCCATGCCGGCATAGGCTTCCGTTCGCGTCAGGCCGGGGCTGACGACGTTCACCCGCAGCGGTGCCAATTCCTTGGCCAGCACCTTGGCGGTTGCTTCGAGTGCCGCGTTCATCGCCGTCTTGACGAAGGTGCCCGGCACCGATCGGCGGGCGAGAAAGCCCGAGGTGAAGGTGATCGTACCGCCGGGCCGAATGCTCTTGCCCGCCTCGCGGGCAAGCAGGATCGAGCCCCAGTACTTGACGTCGAAGGCGGCCTTGGCTGCTTCGAGGTCGATATCGACGACGGTGCCGCCCGGCGCCGAGGAGCCAGCCGTGACGATCAGGTGATCGAACGGACCGAGCTGTTGGAAATAGGCGACCACTGCCGCGGCATCGGCAAGATCGAGACCGGTGGCGCGGCTGGCGATCTCTACCCGACCCCGGCGCTCGGCAAGCGCCTTGGCGACGGCGGCGCCGATACCGCTGGTGCCGCCGATGACGACGGAGACGGTGGTGTCAGTGAAAGTCATGGTCATTCTCCGGAGGAAGAGTGGGAAGGGGTTCGGAAAAGACGGCTTCGAGCAGCGGTCCGCCGGGCGCGCGCAGGAACAGCCGCCGCTCGCCGATGTCGGCAAGGTCCATGGTCGAATAGGGAATGGCGAGCCGGTCGAGCTTGGCGCGGAAGGCGGCGTAGCCTTCGAACCGGAAGCCGACATGATCGATCGCTTCGGCCGCACACTCGAAGCCCACGCCACGGCTGCCGATGAGGTGGACGATCGGCTTGCCTCCGGCATAGAGCCAGCAGCCGGGGATTCGGCGGATAGCTGCCGGACGCTCGCCGACGGTCAGGTCGAAGACCGTCTCGAAGAACGCGCGTGTGGCGTCGATATCGGTGGTGCGGATGGTGACGTGGTCGATGTGCATGGCGCGTCTCCTTTCGCCAGCAAATTTAGCGCTTGCGGCGCATCCGGATAATTGGCTTATTTCCAAAATTATATTTCGGGGAAAGCGAAAGATGCTGCTGGACAATCTGGCTCTGTTCCTTCTGATCGTCGAAAAGGGCGGGCTTTCCGCCGCCGGCCGCGAGAAGGGGTTGTCGCCAGCCTCCGTCTCCGAGCGGCTGGCAGCACTCGAGGCCCACTATGGCGCCGCACTTCTGAAACGCACGACGCGGGCGATCAGCCTGACGGAGGAGGGCCGCCTGCTGGTGGACGGCGCCCGCCGGCTGCTGGCGGAGGCCGACGAACTGGAGAGCGGCATCCGGTCGGGCACGCGCACGATCTCGGGGCCGATCCGGCTGAGCGCGCCTGAGGATATGGGGCGGCGCTACATCGTACCGATCCTCGATCGCTTTCTCGCGGAGCACCCCGATGTGACGGTGGATCTCAATCTCACCGACGGTTACCTCGACCTGGTCGGCCAGGGCATGGATTTCGCGATCCGGCACGGCGTGCTGGCCGACAGCACGCTGAGGTCTCGGTCGCTCGGGGAGAACCGGCGCGTCGTCTGTGCGGCGCCGTCCTATCTCGAAGCTATGGGTCGGCCGGAGCATCCCGACGATCTCTCCCGCCACGACTGCATCGTCATGCGCTTCGGCGCCAATCTCGACCGCGAATGGGCCTTTCAGGTGGATGGCAAGCCGCACAAGGTCATGGTGCGCGGGCGTCGCGTCGCCAATGACGGCGGACTGGTGGGGGCGTGGTGCAGGGCGGGGCGCGGCATCGCCCTGAAGTCGGTGTGGGACATCGCCGAGGACCTGGCCTCCGGCGCGCTGGTCGAGCTTCTCAAGGATTTTGCGGTCGGCGAAACCGGGTTGCAGATCGTCTATCCGCCGGCGAACGTCCAGCCACGCCGGGTGCGGCTGTTGATCGAGCGGATCGCTTCGGAACTCGGTTCGATCGAGACTGTCCTGACGCGCATTGGAGACGCATAGGGCCGGCGACACGTCCGCCCGTGGCCGCTGCCGACGTGGCCGTCGTGCAACAGTACCGCCCCCCGTTTTCCAATGCGGCATGCCAGCGCATTGCGGTCGCGCGCGGCTTCACTTATAAAACATGAGTAACACATTCAACGCACGGCGCCACCGCTGGTTCCGGCGGCGGCCGCGCGGCTCCCGCGATGGAGAGGCAGATTGATGACCGATGCGATGGTGCAGGGGCTCCACGAACGGGAAGAGGGCAGGATACGCCGTTTCTTCAGCCGCCGCCTCAGAAGTCGCGAGGATGCCGTCGACGCCACGCAGGAAACGTTCATGCGCATGCTGGAGGCATCGCGCTCGACGCTGATCGAGAACCCGCAAGCCTATCTGTTCCAGGTCGCGCGCTCCGTCGCGCGGGTCGCTGCCGAGCGCACCGCGCGCGAGCAGGCGCTGTTCGTTGCCGACGAGGACGGCATGGAGCATGCCGAAGACAGGCCGATCCAGGATCGCATCGTCAACGCCCGCCAGTGCCTTTTGATCATGGCGCGCACCATCGAGGGGCTTCCGAACCGTTGCCAGCAGGTCTTCATCCTCAGCCGCCTGCACGGCCTCAGCAACGGCGCGATTGCCGAGCAGCTCGGCATATCGAGAAACATGGTCGAAAAGCACATCATCCGGGCGCTGCTCGAATGCCGGAAAATGCGCGCCGAAATTATTTTCTGAGCCGACATCAGGCAAAACCATCCATTCAACTCTAAGATGATGGGAGCGATTCTTTGGGACCGCCCGAAGGCATTTTCAGTTCGACCGGAAGACAGGAATGAGTGGCGATCGCCAGACAATCGATGACAGCGTTCTGCAAGCGGCTGCCGGCTGGGTTGCGCGACTGCAGTCCGAGGATGCGACCGTTATCGACCGCCAGGCATTCGAGCGCTGGCTCGACGAGCATCCGGATCATCGGGCGGCCTACGAAGAACTGCGGGCATTATGGAGCGATCTCGGCGAGGTACCGATCCCCGAAGGGCGGCTCGGGCAGTTGCGCGCACAGCGCCGCCGCCGCGTCGGTGGCTTTGTCGGGCTCTGTCTTGCCGCAGGCGTCGCGATCCTGACGCTGGCGACGCCCTATGGCGACCGTTGGCGCGCCGACTACTACACCGGTGTCGGCGAGGTCAGGCGCATCGCGCTGGAGGACGGGACGCAGGTGGACCTCAACACCGACACGGCGCTCGTCGTCCGATATGATCAGGGGCAAAGAAAGGTGCGGCTGCTGCGCGGCGAGGCGTTCTTCGCCGTCGCAAAAAATCCGCAGAGGCCCTTCGTGGTCGAAGACGGCTCGATCAGCGCGACGGCGCTCGGAACCCGCTACTCGGTTGGCGCGACGGGGGCGGACCGAGCGGCCGACGTTAAGGTGGAGGAGGGCCGTGTCGAAGTCGAGGCGGCCGGGCAGAAAGCCATCCTGGGCGCCGGCGAAGCGGCAACGATCGACCGGCAGGGTCGCCTGTTCCTGACGAAGACGGATGTTGCCGCCGGGACGGCCTGGCGCGACGGAAAGCTTGTCTTCTCCCGTCTGCCGCTCCGTGAGGTCCTTTCGACGCTCGAGCGCTACCGCCGCGGCCGGATCCTGCTCATCGACGAGAAGGCCGGCGCGCTCGAAGTGTCGGGCATCTTCGATCTGCACGATACCGACGACGCACTGAGCGTTCTCGAAGCCAGTCTGCCGCTCCGTGTCTTGCGGCTCTCGGGCCTGATGGTCCTCGTCCAGTCGCGTTAGGTTGACGCCGGCGGCAAGGCGGTTTCGCGCCTTACAAGAATCTTTTCTGACAAAAATCGTCCGGTGACGTCAGGAGAACGCGCTCCCCACACTCTTAGTCAGCAGTGGCGGCGCTGCACCTGGTTCGAGGTGGCCCGCCCGGAGTTGGAGTAGGGGATCTCGGATGAGAATTTTGCAGGGTCGTGGATCGCGACGCCGGTCTTTTGCATGCTTGGCGCTCGCCAGTGTTTCTTTCATCGCCTGCGCGAGCGCAATGCAGGCGCAGGCGACGGCGGCACCGTCCGCGATCACGGCGTCCAAAGCGATCTCCGTTCCCGCGGGCTCCCTTGAAACGGGCATTCTCAAGCTCGGCCGGCAGGCCGACCTGCGCCTGCTCTATCCGAGCGCGCTCACCAGCGGCAAGGTGACCAAGGGCGTTGAAGGCAGGCTCGCGACCGAGGCGGCGGTTGCGCAACTGCTCGACGGGACCGGGCTTCGCTTCCGCATCGTCAGCGCAACGACCGTGCAGATCTTCGATCCGGCGGACGCGACGATCACCACCGGCGCCGTCGTCAGGGATGGCGCAACGCAACTGGAAAAGATCACCGCGACCGGCGAGCGGACCGGCGCCGAAGGCATCGTCGAGACTGACGGCTACGTGGCGAAATCCGCAAGGATCGCCACCAAGACCGATACGCCGGTCATGCAGACGCCGCAGTCGATGTCAGTGATCAGCCAGAAACAGTTGCAGGACCTGAAGCCCCAGAACCTGATGGAAGCGCTGAATTATACACCCGGCGCCCGCGTCGGCCAATACGGCGCCGAGCCGCGCTTCGACGCCTTCAAGGTGCGCGGCATCGACCTGACGCTGACCGGCATCTTCCGAGACGGCTTGCGCCAGATCGCAAGCCCCAACGGCCTGTTCCGGCTGGAGCCCTATGGCGTCGAGGCAATCGCCACGCTGCGCGGCCCGGCCGCCTCCATCTACGGCGCCAGCTCGTCTGGCGGTATCGTCGATATCGTCTCGAAACGCCCGACCAGCGACCCGCTGCGCGAGGTTGAGGTGCAATACGGTTCCTTCGGTCGCGTGCAGGGCGCCTTTGACGTTTCCGGACCGCTCGACGACGAAGGCACCATGCTCTACCGCATGACCGGTCTTGCGCGCGACGGCCGCACCGAGATCGAGGCGGTGAAGGACGACCGCCTGTTCATCGCGCCCGCTTTCACCTGGCAGCCGGACGAGGGCACCAAGTTCACGCTGCTTGGCGAGTACATGGATTCGACCACCGGCGGCACCTGGGGCTACCTCAACCGCTACGGGCCGGACGGCAAGTCGATCGGCGCGATCCCGACCTATGGCGGCGACGCCCGCTTCAACGATTTCACCCAGAAGCAGGCGCGCATCGGCTACGAGCTGGAGCATGAGCTCACAGACAGCGTCACGCTCTTCCACAAGCTGCGCTACTCCGACATTTCGACGCGGCAGGAATGGGTGTTCGCCAAGTATCCGGGCCTGACCGTCGAGGACAACAGCGGCCTTGCCAGCGACACCTATCTGAAGTTCGACTTCGACACGGGTGCCGCTGCGCACCAGCTGATCGCCGGCATCGACTACAGCTACATGAAGTACACCTCGCAGCAGGGCAGCGGGCCGGATCTCTTCACCGACGACTTCACCTATGTGCCGAAGCTGACTTCGACCCAGAAGCAGTCGCAAAGCGGCATCGGCATCTACATCCAGGACCAGATCGAGTATGAGGCCTGGCGCCTGACGGCGGGCCTGCGCCACGACTGGGTGGACAACAAATATTCCGTCGACGGAAGGCGCTTCAACCGCGACGACAGCGAGACGACCGCGCGCGCCGCCCTTGGCTACGTGCTGCCGAACGGCATGATGCCCTATGTCAGCTACGGCACGGCCTTCGTTTCCAACCCGGGCGTGATCCTCAATCTCGGCGGCACCGATACGCCGGCGATGCCGACGCTCGGCAAGCAATGGGAGGCGGGCGTCAAGTATGAGATCCCCGGCCAGAACGCGACGATTACGGCCGCGGTCTTCAACATCGACCAGGAAAACGCCACCGTCTACGAGACGTCATCGGGTCTCAACCTCCTGCGCCAGCTCGATCTGAAGTCACGCGGCTTCGAGCTCGAGGGCACGGCCTCGCTCGACAACGGCTGGAACTTCATCGCGTCCTACTCCTACAACGACGTCGAAATCACCAAGCTGACGTCGGAAACGCTCGGCAACCAGCTGAACTCCTCGCCCTACCACATGTTCTCGCTGTGGGCGGACTACGAGGTGCAGTCCGGACCGCTCGAAGGGCTCGGCGTCGGCGCAGGCGTGCGCTATGTCGGCTCGAGCTTCGGCGACAACGTCCACACGCCGGTCCTCAACAACCAGGCGCGCACATTTGTCGATGCTTCGGTGCGCTACGATCTTGGCGCTGCCAATCCGAACTTCGAGGGCGTGCGGCTTCAGCTCAATGCGACCAACCTCTTCGACGAAGTCGAGCAGCTTTGCACAACGGGCTTCTGCTACTTCGACGAAGGCCGCAAGGTCGTCGCCAGCCTGCGCTACCGCTTCTGATGGCGTCGGAAAAGGCAGTCCAGCCAAGGCCGTCGCCGGCCGCGATCTTCTTCGCGGTCGGTGGGCTCTATGTCGCGCAGAGCGTGATCGGCGGGCTGACGATGCTCGGCCTGCCGGCGGTCTTGCGGACGCAAGGCCTCCCGCTCGACCAGATCGGCCTCGTCTATCTGACGGTGCTGCCCTGGGCGCTGAAGTTCCTCTGGTCGCCGCAGGTGGAGCGTTTCCGCCTGCCGGTGGTCGGTCGCAACCGCTCGGCGGTCATCATTGTCGTCGGCGGCACGCTGTCGGCGCTGATGCTGGCGGTTCTCGGGTTCATCGGCCCGGAGCGGCTCTTCCCCGTTCTCGCCTGCCTCGTGTTCATCGCGCTCTTCACCTCGACCGTCGACATCGCCTGCGACGGTTTTGCGGTCGAGACGCTCGCCGAAGAGCATCACGGTTGGGGCAATGCCGCCCAGGTCGGCGGCTCCTATGTCGGCTCGGCGATCGGTGCCGGCCTGTTCCTCGTGCTCGTCGATCGGCTCGGCTGGGCCCCGGCGGTGTGGATCATGGCCGCCGTCGTGCTGGGGCTCGGTCTGCCTTTCCTGCTCGGGCCCGGTTCGCGCCCGACGAACGAGGCGCGCAGCCACACTCCGTCGCTCAAGGCCGCGCTCGCCCGGCCGGAGGTGCGCAAAGGCCTTCTGCTCGCAGCGATCTATGTGTCCGCGCAGAAATGGGGCCTTGCCATGCTCGGCCCTTTCCTGATCGACTACGGGTTCGATCTCGCCTCTGTCGGTATGCTCAATGGTGTCGGCAGCATGCTCGTCGGCTTCGGTGGGGCCTTGTTCGGCGGTCTGCTCGTGCGCCTGTGCGGTACCGGTGCCGTGCTGATCGGCGCGCTGCTCCTGCAGGTGACGATGCTGGTCGCCTTCGCCTATGTCGGCGCCTCCGGGGATGTCTCGCGACCGCTGGTGATGACGCTTGCGGTTGCCAGTTCCTCCGGCGTCATGGCGATCGGCTTCGTCGCGCTCTATGCACAGTTCATGGGCTGGGCCGATCCGCGCCAGGCGGGCGTCGATTTCACTCTGTTCCAATGCATGGACAGCCTTGTCAGCATGGCCGGGGGCTTGGGCGCCGGCTGGATCGCCGAACGGTTCGGCTATTCCGCCTTCTTTATTTGCGCGGCAGGGGTTTCAACGGTTGCGGTGCCGTTGCTGGCGTTCCTCGTGCGGCCGCCGATGCGGGCCGACGCGCAGCGCGCCTTGCCCTGACGCCGGCGCTACCTGATGTACACGGGCAAGGGACCGGTTAGGGCGCGGATGCACGTGCTGGCCGGTTGCGGAACTGTCGGCGATAGCTGGCTGGCGAGATGGAGAGGGCGCGGGTGAAATGCTGGCGGAAGGAGACGGTGGAGCCAAAACCCGCCATCTCCGCTACGTGATCGACCGAACAGGAGCCGGTCTCCAGCAGGCGCTGCGCCACCGCCAACCGCTGCGCCAGAACCCATTGCGTGAACGTCGTTCCTGTCTTCTTGCGGAAGTGCCGGGTAAAGCTGCGGAGACTCATGCCGGCGTGATCGGCCAGCCGTTCGAGCGACAGTGGCTCGTCGAGATGTTCGATCGCCCAGGTAATCGTCGCTGAGAGCGGGTCGCCGCTGCCGGGGGCAGGGAGCGGCGCTTCGATATATTGCGCCTGGTCGCCGTGACGATGAGGTGCGACGACCAACCGGCGGGCGATGCGGTTGGCGATCTCGGCGCCGTGGTCGCTGCGCACGATGTGCAGGCAGCAGTCGATCGCCGCGGCCGTTCCGGCGGACGTCAGGATATCGCCCTCGTCGAGATAGAGCGCGTTCCGGTTCAGCGCAACCTGCGGGTAGGCGCGCTCGAATTCGTCCGCCCAGGCCCAGTGCGTCGAGGCCGCCCGGCCGTCGAGCAGCCCGGCTTCGGCGAGCACGAAGGTGCCGAGGCAGAGGCCGACGAGCCGGGCGCCACGGGCGTGGGCGTCGCGCAGCGCCTCAAGCAGGCTTTCCGACGGACGGTTGCCCGCATCGTTCCAGGCCGGCACGATGATCGTGTCCGCTTCCGTCAGGCTTGCGAGATCGTGCTCCACCTCGATGCTGAAACCGGACATGGTGCGAACGGTACCGGTCTTTTCTCCGGCAATCACAAGCCGGTAACGTGGCGCGCCGAGCTTCAACAGGTCGTCGCCGAAGACGATGCAGGGCACCGAGAGGTGAAAGGGGCTGATGCCCTCGAAGGCGACGATGGCGACGGTGTGCATGTGCTGGCCGATACTCAAGCAATGAAGTTGGCCGGAACCTATCACATATTGTCATTCAGGCCACTTTCGTGATGAGGCCGCTTTGACGATCTTCGCGGGCGTCGAAACGCGAAAGGAACCTCCCATGACACAACACCCGACCATCCGTACGATTGCCGGTGCCGCTGCCCCCGCCAGCCTCGATCCCAGGAAGACGGCGCTGCTGGCGATCGACTTCCAGAACGAATATTTTGCCGGCCGCATGCCGATCCCGGACGGTGAGAGGGCGCTCGCCAATGCCAAGCGGCTGATTGCGCGCGCTGATGCGGAGGGCATGAAGGTCTATCACGTCAAGCATGTCACGCCGGCTGGCAGCCCGGTGTTTGCCGAGGACAGCGAGACTTCGGCGTTTCACCGGGACATTCAGCCCGCCGCCAACCATTCGGTGGTGCGCAAATCCTCCGTCAGCGTCTTTGCCAGCACGGATCTCGGCACCCAGTTGAGGCAGGCTGGCGTCGATACGCTCGTCATGTCAGGGCTGATGACCCATGCCTGCGTTGCCGGTGCAGCGCGCGATGCCGTGCCGCTCGGCTTCAACGTCATCGTCGCTTCGGATGCCTGCGCCACACGCGATCTCGATACGGGGGAAGGTGACGTCGTTCCGCATGCGCTGCTGCATCGCGCATCGTTGGCGACGATCGATGACACCTTCGGCGATATCCTGACGACCGATCAGGTGCTGGCGCTGGCGCGCCGGTCCTGATTGAGCAGCGCAACCGGGCCTGTCTGGAGCGCGCTCTTCTGAGAGGTCGCATTCGGACAGAACGGGTCGCCCGACCTTGCTAGGCGGAACCGCGCAGCATGATCTCGGCGCTCAAGAGAATGCGCTCGTCCTCGGGGAAGGCGTCGCCGTCGTCGGTGGTTTCCCCGAGCTTGAACAAAAGCAGTTCGATCGCCAGACGACCGATCTCGTTGTAGTTCTGCGCCACCGTCGTCAGCGGCGGGCAGGTGTAGCGCGACAGCGGATGGTCGTCGTGGCCGGCGACGCGCAGATCCGCATCGGCATCGCGTCCGACCTTGAGACCCGACTGGAAGGCGGCGGCAATCACGCCGAAGGCGACGCGGTCGTTGGCGCAAAGCACCGTCCTGGTTGGAAAGCCGCCGGAGCCGAGGATGCGCAGCGTCTCGTCGAAGCCGAATTTTTCGAAATCCCAGGCGGCATTCGGCGTGGTTTCGACCAGTGCCGGCTCCATCTTCAGCTGCTGCATCGCTTCCAGATAGGCGTCGCGCCGGGCCATCGCGTTGTTGTTGACCGGCGGCATGCCGAAGTAGCAGGGGGGGCTGCCGGAGCGGCAGAGATAGTCGACCATCAGCCGGAAGCTCTGGCGGTTGTCGGTGCCGACGAAGGAGGAGCTGTCATCGAGCGGCGAGTCCACATAGATCAGCGGAATGCTGGCGCCGAGCGCCGTCAGCGTCCGGTGGTGCGACTGCACGCCGAGCGGCGCGATGATGGCGCCGGCGACGTTCATCGACTTGAAGGTCTCGATCGCCCGCTCTTCCATTTCCGGCCGCCCGTCGGAGGAGAGCACGAAGGCAAGGAACCCTGCCTGGTTGGCGATGTGTTCGATCCGGCGCGTCAGCGCCATGTAGAAAGGGTCGGTCGAGTTCGGGACGATGACGCCGAGGATGTTGGTGCGGCGGCGGTTCAGGTTGACGGCGAAGATGTTCGGGCGAAAACCCGACTGCTTGATCGCAGCCTCTATGGCATCGCGGGTCTTCTTGCGGACCGAGCCTGGATCATTGAAGTATTTCGAGACCGTCGGGCGCGACAAGCCGACGAACTCCGAAAAATCCTCCATGGTCTTGATCTGTCTGTCCACGGTCGCTGTGCCCCATATTGTTTTGATTTCGTTTATAGGTTTATTTCGAGGGGATAGGCAGTACCGGCTCGCAAATATTCACCGAACATCCGGCCGGGCGCTAAGCGCGGCAGGCCCTGAAGTAATCCTCGAGAACCCGATCGACGGCAGCAAGTGCCAGCGGTTTTGCTTGAGCCGCGACTTCACCGTCGCGCACGCGCTCGTAATTGCCGGGGAGATACTGGCTGATCAGCGTTTCCGCGATGACGACGCCGTCAAGCAGTGCCAGAAGTTCTTCGACGGCTGCCGCGACCTTCGGATGCGGCCAGTAATAGCGGATGCGGTCGCTATAGGAGAAGTGCCGCTGCAGCCGCTGGGCCTCCGCCGAGCCGTGGTAATACTTGCCCCAGTTGGCCGGCTCCTCGCGCATCACTTCCTCGGTGACGGCCGCCAGCGTCTGCTTGCGCGCCTCGGGGAAAAGGAAGGCGGCGATCTGGTCGAGGCCGTAGAGTGCCTCGCGCAAAGCGAAGGTCAGGCCCGGGCCGACCTTGAGAATGGCAAAGCCGTCGGAAACGAGATCGCGCAGCGCCTCTGGTGTCTGGTAGTCGGTCGAATGCGCTTCGAAGACGACGCCGTCGAGCTGTTTCAGGCTGGCGCTGAGGTTCGCCGCTTTCGCCCGGTCATAGGCGATCACGTTCTCGTTGCCGAACTCGACGCCCGGCTGGACCACCGCGCCGACGACACGTCCGAAGGCGTCGGCAGCGCCGGCCTTTTCAAACGCCTGGCGATGAATGGAGACGGTCTCGACCGCCGCCTCGGGTGCGGTGACTTCCAGCGTGTCGAGTTCTTCCAGTGCGCCGCCCGGAACCGGCACTTCGGTGCCGATGATGTAGACGGGAGCGGTGTGGTTTTCGCCGCGAATAGCGGCTTCGGCGGCAGCCGCCAGCCGCGCGGCGCGCTCCGCCGTCACCGCATCGGGCAGAGCCACCGGCTCGCCGGCGCAGCCCATGCTGGTATCGAGATGCAGCTTGGTGAAGCCGGCCTTGGCATAGGCTTCGATCATCGTCTCGGCCTTGGCCATGGCCTCTTCGGCCGCAAGGTGTTTCCACGGGTTGGGGCCGAGATGGTCGCCGCCAAGAATGATCTTTTCCTTCGGGAAGGCGACACGATCGGCGATCCCGGCGACGAAGCGGGTGAAATCGGCGGGCGTCATGCCGGTATAGCCGCCGTCCTGGTTGACCTGGTTGCAGGTCGCCTCGATCAAAAGCGCGGCATCTTCCTTCAGCGCCCGCAGCATGGCGGCTTCGATTACCAGCGGGTGGGCCGAGCAGACGGAGGGAATGCCGCGCGGGCCGGGGCGTTCGGACCAGCGGGCGATGTCGATCAGGAGGTTCTGTTGCATGGCGGTCAGCCCTTTTTCGCGGTGATGAAGGTTTCGAGATCGGCGCGCGTCGATGCGCCTTCCATAGGGCCGGAAATCATGACGGCGCGCGCGCCCGAGGCATTGGCGAATTCCAGTGCTTCAGCGGGCTTGGCTCCGTTCAGCCAGAAGGTGACGAAGGTCGCGCCGAAGCAGTCGCCGGCGCCGGTCGGGTCGATTTCCTCGACCGCAAAACCCGGATGCGAGAGCGTCGTTTCACGATCGAAATAGCTGGCGCCTTCGGCGCCGCGCTTGACGACGACCACCTTGATGCCGGTGGCGAGCAGCTCGGCAATGGCTTCCGCTTCGGTCTTTGCCTGCGTGAACAGGAAGAGTTCCTGTCCGCTCGGCAGGAAGACGTCGGTCTTGGCGAGCACCGTCTGCAGCGCCTCGCGCATGCCGGGACTGTCGAGGATTTCCGGCCGCAGGTTCGGGTCGAAGGAGACGGTGCCGCCGGCTGATTTGATGATCTCGATCGCGGCGATGATGCTCTCGACCACGCTCGGAGCGTAGAGCGACGAGCCCATCACGTGCAGGTGGCTGCAAGTTCCGACCAGCGCCCGGGTCGCCTCGTCGAGCCGGATCGTGCCGCAGGCACTGTGGCGGATGTTGAAGACGAAGGCGCGGCTGCCGTCGGCGCGGTAGCGCACGAAGGCGCTGCCGGTGGTGCCGAGCGGATCGACCGCGATACCCGAGATGTCGACGCCATCGGCCTTGAGCCGATCAAGGTTGACGTGGCCGAAATCGTCGTTGCCGACGCGCGAGATCATTGCCGCTGCCTGGCCGAGCTTGCCGACCTGGTCAATGAAGATCGCCGGCGCACCCGAGGGGTAGGGGCCGATCAAAGGGGTCGCCTGGCGAAAGCCGTCGCCCTTTTCGGTGGCGATGATCTCCACGAGAATCTCGCCGATCGTCAGTATCTTGTGCATGGGTATGTTCTCTTCGGAAAGATCAGCGCTTTGCCTGCTTGGCGCGTACGTCGAGCCAGACGGCGATCAGGATCACCAGGCCCTTGACGATAAGCTGGTAGAAGTAGGGGACCGACAGCATGTTCATGCCGTTGTTCATGACGCCGATGATGAGCGCGCCGATCAGCGTGCCGACCATGGTGCCGACGCCGCCGGCAAGCGAGGTGCCGCCGAGGACTGCCGCCGCGATTGCGTCGAGCTCGTAGCTCATGCCGGCATTGGTCTGGGCAGAGAACAGGCGGGAGGAGAGAAGCACGCCGCTGATCGCCGCCATCACGCCCGAGATCATGAAGATGGTGATCTTCAGCCGGTCGACCTTGATGCCGGAATAGACGGCAGCCTCGCGATTGCCGCCCGTCAGATAGGCGCGGCGGCCGAAGCTCGTCTTGCTCAAAAGGATGTGGTTGACGAGGAAAAGCACGGCGACGACCCAGATGATGATCGGCAGGCCGAGGAAGCTTTCGGTACCGATGGCGGTCCAGGTCGAGTTCTCGATCATCGCCGGCGCGCCGTTGGTCGGCAGGCTGACCATGCCGCGGTAGATGCCCATGGTCGCGACGGTGACGATGAAGGATGGCAGCAGCAGCTTTGCCGTCAGTACGCCGTTCAGCATGCCCATCAGGGCGCCGGCAAGAAGCGTGATGGCGAGCGCCGGCGCGAAGCCGAGGCCGAAGGCGAAACATTGCGCGCCGACCATGCCCGCAACCGCAATGATCGAGCCGACCGAAAGGTCGATCTCACCAAGCAGGATCACCCAGGTCATGCCGAAGGCGGCGATCGCCACCACGGCCACCTGCTGCAGGATGTTCATGAAGTTGACGACCGACATGAAGCGCGGGTTGAGGAAGGAGAAGATGACGCAGAGCATCACCAACGACAAAAGGATGCCGCCATACTGTTTCAGGGCGCGCAGGAAGGTGGCCTGGAGTTCCGATTGCTGCGTCATGATTTAAATCCCGTTGCGTGCGCCATGATCGTTTCCGGGTTGAGTTCGGCGCCGGAAAGCGTTGCGCCGATGACGCCCTCGTGCATGACGACGACGCGGTCGCTCATTCCCAGCACTTCCGGCAGCTCGGAGGAGATCAGCAGGATCGCCGTTCCCTCGGCCGCCAGCTGGCGGATGATCTTGTAGATTTCGAACTTGGCGCCGACATCGACGCCGCGAGTGGGCTCGTCGAGGATCAGCACCTTGGGCCGGGTCAGCAGCCACTTGGCGAGCACGATCTTCTGCTGGTTGCCGCCGCTGAGCGAACCCGAGGGCGTGTCGAGCGAATGGGTCTTGATCGCCAGCCGGCCGACTTCCTGGGCTGCCGCCGTGCGTTCGGCGCGGCTGCGGGTGAAGCCGAGCGGGCCGGTGAAATCGGAGAGCGCCGCCATCGAGATGTTCCAGCCGACGCTGTGGCTGAGGACCAGGCCCTCTTCCTTGCGGTTTTCGGTGACGAAGCCGATGCCGCGGGCGATTGCCTCTGCCGGCGAGCGGAAGCGGACCGGTTGCCCCTCGAAGCGCACAGTTCCGGTCGCGGCCCTCATGCCGAAGAGCGCGTTCATCACCTCGGAGCGGCCGGAGCCGACGAGGCCGAAGAAGCCGAGGATTTCACCGGGCCGGATGTCGAAGGAGATGTTCTCGAACTCGCCGTCGCGGGTGAGGTCGTCGACGGAGAGAACCGGCGTGGCATCCGGCTTCTGCTCGTGTGCCGCTGGCGGATAAATTTCGTCCATGCGGCGGCCGACCATCAGCGCGATCAGCGCCTCGATGGTGACGTCGTCGCGATCATGGGTGGAGACATATTCACCGTCGCGGATGACCGTGATGTCGTCGCTGAGCCGCATGATCTCTTCCATGCGGTGCGAGATGTAGATGACCGCGACGCCACGGCTCTTCAGCCGCGCGATGATGTCGAAGAGGATCTCGGCTTCGCTGTCGCTGAGCGACGACGTCGGCTCGTCGAGAATGACGACTTTGGCCTCGTGGCTTAAGCCCTTGGCGATCTCGACCAGCTGGCGCTGGGCGATCGAGAGATTGCCGACCTTCTCGCTGACATCGATCGGCAGGCCGAGATCGGCGACGATCGCGCGGGCCCTGACGACCAGTTCCTTGTCGTTGATGAAGCCGAAGCGGCGTGGCTCGCGGGTGGCGAGAATGTTTTCGGCCACCGTCAGATTGCTGCAGAGGCTGAGTTCCTGGAAGACGATGGCAAGACCGAGTGCGGCGGCATCCTGCGGATTGCGCGGCTGGTAGGGGCGCCCATCGAGGGCGATTTCCCCCGAGGTCGCCTCGTGAACCCCTGCGAGGATCTTCATCAGCGTCGATTTGCCGGCGCCGTTTTCGCCGAGCAGCGTGTGCACCCGGCCGCGCCGAACCTTGAGGCGCATGCCCTTCAGCGCCGCGACCTGGCCGAAGGATTTGGTGACGTTGTCGATTTCGAGAATGGTATCGCTGGTCGAACCAAACATGGCGGCCTCCTTCAGGTCAGCCGAGAGCAGCGCCTCCGGCCAGAGGACGGAAACGGACCCTGATGGGTTGCCGCCGCCCCTGAGGTGAGGCGGCGGCTGTCCTGGGAGGACTTACTTCGCGGTGTAGACGCCGGGGACGATCGGCTGTTCGGCCGGCACGGTCTCGCCGGCGGCAACCTTGACGGCGGTGTCGACCGCCTGCTTGCCCATCTGGTCCGGGAACTGTTGGATGACGCCGACCATGACAGGGTTCGTGTCGACGGCGTCGCGCGCTTCCTTCATGCCGTCAAAGCCGATGACCTTGACCTGGGATTCGAGACCCGCAGCCTTGACCGCAACGGCAGCGGCAAGGGCGGCATCGTCGCCGAAGCCGAAGATGCCGGTGATGTCGGGGTTGGCCTGCAGCATGTTCTGGGCGGCGGCCAATGCTTCGGCGCGGGTGATGCCGGTCTGGATCGCGACGATTTCCATGTCCGGATGCTTGGCGATCGCTTCCTTGAAGCCGTTGACGCGGTTTACCACCGACTGGACCGTCGGATAGTCGATGACGGCGACCTTGCCCTTGTTGTCGAGAACCTTGGCCATCAGCTCGCCGGCCTTGACGCCGCCGGTGAAGTTGTCGGTGCCGATATGCGAGGTGACGGTCGCGCCATTGGCCGGAACGTCGACGGTGATCACCTTGATGCCGGCCTTCTCGGCCTTTTCGATCGCAGCGCGCACGCCCTGGCTGTCGACCGGCGAGATGACGATGACGTCGACGCCCTTGACGATGAAGTCTTCGACATCGGCGAGCTGCTTGTTCAGATCCTGGTTGGCGATCGAGACCTCGAGCTTGACGTTCTTGGCTTCAGCTTCGGCTTTCATCGCGTCGGCGAGCTCGATGTAGAACGGGTGCTGCTGGGTCAGAAGCGACGCGCCGATGCCGTCGGCAAAAGCCGAGGAGGCAAGGAGCGACAGCGCCGTGCCGGCGACGAGAGATTTCAGAATGCGGGACATGTTCATGGTTTCCTCCCTGGAAACGGCGCGGGCCTTCTTGTGTCTCAGCCAAGCTGGCGAGGCCCTCCCACCGCCGTCTTGGTGAGGCCGTAAAAATCATAAAAGTTTTCGCGCGTCAACTTTTAAAAATACACGAACAAAATATTTGGAGCGCAGTGTGGAAATTTTTAGGTTGCAGCGGTCGTCCTTTCAGTCCTTTTGCGGTTGGCTTGTCTTTCCGCAGCCTTGCGCCAGATTTCATGACAAACGGCAAAGGAGACGAGCCATGGCTGAGACCGGCAAGACGGCGTTGGTCCGCATTCTCGGGCGGGTGCAAGGCGTCAGCTTCAGGGTCTGGACGCGTGACGAGGCGCGCAAGCTCGGTCTGGTGGGATGGGTTCGAAACGAGGCGGACGGGTCGGTAGCCGCCTTGATCAGCGGCCCGGAGGACGCGGTCACCCTCATGCTCGAGCGCCTGCATGACGGGCCGCCGGCGGCATGGGTTTCAAAGGTGGTTGCCGAATTTGTCGAGCCGCCCGGGCACGTCGGTGACTTTCGCATCACCAAATAGGCCGGGATTGGTTTTTAGCGCCGGTCGGCGTTAGCCTGCCGAAACCGCTGACGGCCGGCCATAGGCGCGCAGGAACGTCTTCACCGCCCTGCGGGCGCTGATCTCCAGCTCTGCTTCGCTCGGCGTTTCACCGAACAGCCCACCCATCTGCAGGTCGGCCTTGATCAGTGCGATGAACTGGCGCGCCGCGAGGTCGAAATCGTCGATGTCGAGCGGTGCGATGTGGGCAAGGCGCGCAAACAGCGCCGCCAGCGCCCGATCGGTCTTGCCGGGTCCTTGCTCCCGCCAGAACTGGAAGAGATGCGGATAGCGGTTGCCCTCGGTCGAGATCAGCTTCTGGATGAACTTGGCGTCCTGGTTGCAATTGCAGTTCTTGTTGAGGCGCACGGCAAATTCGGCCAGGTCTTCCTCGAGGTTATCGGCGTTCTCGGGAAAGGTCGCGAGGATGGAGAAAAGCACGCCGTTCACGCGATCCATGATGTCCTGGATCACCGCCATGAACAGCGTCTCTTTCTCGCGGTAGTGATTGTAGATGGTCTGACGCGAGACACCCGCCGCGACGGCGATTTCGTCGATGCTGGCGCCGGAAAAGCCTTCCCGACAGAAAACATCGGCCGCGGCCTCCAGGATCGCAAGGCGTTTCGCGAATTGCCCTTTCTGGGGGCGAGCGTCAGCCGAGGCCAAATCAAATTTCTTCATGGACCGAAGATAGGCGCCATTGACGATTTAGACAATGCTGTCTAATTTTACACGTGTGTCCAAATTAATGGACGGAATAGTCAGCGCAGGATGCGTATCCCCAACGTTCGATCCTGGCACGACGATGTCTTTGAGTTTCAATCCGGGCGGCAGCGATTTCGGCGCCGCGATTTCTGAAAGTTCATTGCCATGACAACGTCCTTCCTCCGCACGGCGATCGTGCTCGGCCTGATCTCGGCGATCGGCCCGTTTGCAATCGACATGTATCTGCCGGCCTTGCCGTCAATCGGCAAGGACCTGACGGCCGAAAACGGCGTGGTGCAGTTCAGCCTGCTGGCGTTCTTCATCTCCTTTGCCATCTCGCAGCTTGTCTATGGCCCCCTCTCCGATATCTGGGGCCGCAAGGCGCCGCTCTATCTCGGCATCGGCCTCTTCACCGTCGCCAGCATCGGCTGCGCGCTTTCGACCGACATCGAAACCCTGATCGCTTTCCGCTTCCTGCAAGGGATCGGCGGTGCCGCCGGCATGGTCATTCCGCGCGCCGTGGTGCGCGACATGCACACGGGCGTCCAGGCTGCGCGGCTGATGTCGATGCTGATGCTGGTCTTCAGCGTTTCGCCGATCCTGGCGCCGCTTGCCGGCAGCGCCGTCATCGGCTTCTACGGTTGGCGCGGCGTGTTCTATGCGGTGACCATCGCCGCCTTCATCGGCCTGATCCTGCTGTCGACGCAATTGCAGGAAACCCGGCCGAAGAAGGATCGCGCCGACAGCAGTATCGCAAGTGCGCTTGCCGCCTATCGCCTGCTTCTCTCCGACCGCAATTTCCTGACGCTCACCTTCATCGGCGGCCTCGGCATTTCCGGGTTCCTGGTCTATCTCGCCAATTCGCCCTTCGTGCTGATCGACCATTATGGGCTGACGCCGACTGAGTACAGCATCGCCTTTTCGATCAATGCCGTGTCGTTCTTCGCTGTGTCGCAGGCGACCGGCTGGCTCGGCGAGCGCTTCGGTCTGGTGCGGGTCATGCATCTTGCCGTCGGCGCGTTCGCGCTGACCATGGTCACGATGTTCATCGTCATGAGCCTCGGCTTCAACCAGTTGCCTGTCATGGCCGCGTTCCTCTTCGTCGGCTATGGCGTGCTCGGCCTGGTTATCCCGACCTCGGCGGTGCTGGCGCTTGAAGACCACGGCGAGATCGCCGGAACGGCCTCGGCACTGATGGGTACGCTGCACTTCGTCACCGCCGCCGTCGCCATGGTGGTTGCGACTATCTTCTTCGACGGAACGGCCCTGCCGATGGCCGGCGCGATCGCCGCTTGCGCCCTTGCCGCCTTCCTGCTGACGCAAGCAACGATCGGCCGCAGCCGGGTGGTCGCGGCAGAGTAGGCGCTGCTATTGCTGAACAAAGGCCGGCGAGGGCGTCCTCGCCGGCCTTTTGTGGTCAGGTATGACCGAATGGGCCGTCCTTAAAAATTCCAGTCCTCGTCCTCGGTCGCCACAGCCTTGCCGATAACGTAGGACGAACCGGAACCGGAAAAGAAGTCGTGGTTCTCGTCGGCATTCGGCGAAAGCGCCGAGAGAATGGCCGGGTTGACCTTGCAGGCTTCCGCCGGAAACAGCGCCTCGTAGCCGAGGTTCATCAGCGCCTTGTTGGCGTTGTAGTGCAGGAACTTCTTCACGTCTTCGGTCAGGCCGACGTCGTCATAGAGCGCCTCGGTGTATTTCGCTTCGTTGTCGTAGAGTTCGAGCAGCAAGTCGAAGGCGAAAACCTTGATCTCCTGGCGGCGTTCCTCGCTCAAGCGCTCCAGCGCGCGCTGGAACTTGTAGCCGATGTAATAGCCGTGCACCGCCTCGTCGCGAATGATCAGCCGGATCATGTCGGCGGTGTTGGTGAGCTTGGCGCGGCTCGACCAGTACATCGGCAGATAGAAGCCGGAATAGAACAGGAAGCTTTCGAGAAAGACGCTCGCGACCTTCTTCTTCAGGGGATCGCCGGAGGCATACTCCGCCATGATCAGCGCGGACTTCTTCTGCAGGAACTCGTTCTCTTCCGACCAGCGATAGGCGTCATCGACATCGGGTGTCAGGCAGAGCGTCGAGAAGATCGAGGAATAGGAGCGGGCATGCACCGCCTCCATGAAGGAGATGTTGGAAAGCACCGCCTCCTCATGTGGGGTGGTCGCATCTTCCATCAGTCGGACGGCGCCGACGCCGTTCTGGATCGTGTCGAGCAAGGTGAGGCCGGTGAAGACGCGGATGGTGAGTGTCTGCTCCTCCGGCTTCAGCGTTGCCCAGGAGGGAATGTCGTTGGAAAGCGGCACCTTCTCCGGCAGCCAGAGATTGCCGGTCAGACGGTTCCAGACCTCCAGGTCCTTGTCGTCTTCGATGCGGTTCCAGTTGATGGCGCGGATGCGGCTTGCGGGTTTGGTGTGCATGTTCATGTCGTTGAACCTTTGTGATCGTGTATGCCTCATCGCGCGGTGAGGGGGTGCCCCTCATCCGCCTGCCGGCACCTCTCCCGGCTTGCGGGGAGAGGGCTAGGGTGGGGGGCCGTTACTGGAATGCGAGGTTACAGCGCGCAGGAAACGCAGCCCTGGACCTGCGTACCCTCGAGCGCCATCTGCCGAAGGCGGATGTAGTAGATGGTCTTGATGCCCTTCTTCCAGGCATGGATCTGAGCACGGTTGATGTCGCGGGTCGTTGCCGTGTCGCGGAAGAACAGGGTCAGCGACAGGCCCTGGTCGACGTGCTGGGTGGCGGCCGCATAGGTGTCGATGATCTTCTCCGGCCCGATCTCGTAGGCGTCCTGGTAGTATTCGAGATTGTCGTTGGTCATGAAGGCGGCCGGATAGTAGACGCGGCCGATCTTGCCCTCCTTGCGGATCTCGATCTTCGAGACGATCGGGTGGATCGAGGAAGTGGAGTGGTTGATGTAGGAGATCGAGCCCGTCGGCGGCACGGCCTGGAGGTTCTGGTTGTAGAGGCCGCCAGCTATCACCGCCCGTTTCAACTCCAGCCAGTCTTCCTGCGTCGGGATGGATATTCCCGCCTGCTCGAATAGGTCTTTCACCTTTTCGGTCGCCGGCAGCCATTCGGTCTCAGTGTATTTGTCGAAATAGTCACCCGACGCATATTTCGAGTTTTCGAAGCCGGCGAAGCTCTTGCCCTTCTCGACCGCCAGCCGGTTCGACGCGCGGATGGCGTGATAGGTCACCGTGTAGAAATAGATGTTGGTGAAATCGATGCCTTCCTCGGAGCCATAATAAATGCGCTCGCGGGCGAGATAGCCGTGCAGGTTCATCTGCCCGAGGCCGATCGCGTGGCTGTCGTCGTTGCCCTTTTCGATCGAGGGCACGGACGAGATGTGGCTCATTTCGGAGACGGCGGTGAGGGCGCGGATCGAGGTTTCGATCGTCTGGCCAAAATCCGGGCTGTCCATGGCAGCGGCAATGTTCAGCGAACCGAGATTGCAGGAGATGTCCTTGCCCATGTGCTTGTAGGAGAGGTCGTCGTTGAACGCGCTCGCCTCGCTCACCTGCAGGATTTCCGAGCAGAGATTGCTCATGGTGATGCGCCCGGCGATCGGGTTTGCCCGGTTCACCGTGTCTTCGAACATGATGTAGGGATAACCGCTCTCGAACTGGATCTCGGCGATGATCTGGAAGAAGTCGCGCGCCTTGATCTTGCGCTTGCGGATGCGGGCATCCTCGACCATCTCGCGGTACTTCTCGGTCACCGAAATCTCGGTGAGGGGCACGCCATAGACCTGCTCCACGTCATAGGGTGAGAACAGATACATGTCCTCGTTGTTGCGGGCGAGCTCGAAGGTGATGTCGGGGATGACGACGCCGAGCGACAGCGTCTTGATGCGGATCTTCTCGTCGGCGTTTTCGCGCTTGGTATCGAGGAAGCGCATGATGTCGGGGTGGTGGGCGTGCAGGTAGACAGCACCGGCTCCCTGGCGCGCGCCCAGTTGGTTGGCGTAAGAGAAACTGTCTTCGAGCAGCTTCATGACCGGGATGACGCCGGATGACTGGTTCTCGATCTGCTTGATCGGCGCGCCCATCTCGCGGATGTTGGTGAGCGACAGCGCCACGCCGCCACCGCGCTTGGAAAGCTGCAGCGCCGAATTGATGGCGCGGCCGATACTCTCCATGTTGTCCTCGATCCGGAGCAGAAAGCAGGAGACGAGCTCGCCGCGGCTCTTCTTGCCGGCGTTGAGGAAAGTCGGCGTTGCCGGCTGGAAGCGGCCGGAGATGATCTCGTCGACGAGATCGCGGGCAAGCCCCTCGTTGCCGCGCGCCAAGGCCATCGCCACCATGCAGACACGGTCTTCGTAGCGTTCCAGGTAGCGCTTTCCGTCGAAGGTCTTCAGCGTATAGGACGTGTAGTATTTGAACGCCCCGAGGAAGGTCGGAAAGCGGAACTTCTTTGAATAGGCATGATCGTAGAGATCGCGCACGAAGTTGAAGGAATACTGGTCCAGCACTTCCTGCTCGTAATAGCCCTCGGTCACCAGATAATCGAGTTTTTCCCGGAGGTTATGGAAGAACACCGTGTTCTGGTTGACGTGCTGGAGGAAGTACTGTTTCGCCGCCTGCCGGTCCTTGTCGAGCTGGATCCGTCCCTCTTCGTCATAGAGGTTCAGCATTGCGTTCAGCGCATGATAGTCGAGCGCTGCTTCCGTCGCCTTCAAGGGGCGTTCGAGTGTCGTGACGTCCAAAATCGTTCCATCCCGTTTTTGACATTGGCGACGTCCTCGTCGGTCCCGAGCAGCTCGAACCGGTAGAGATAGGGTACCCGGCACTTGGCCGAAATCACGTCGCCGGCGATCCCGTAGGTCGCGCCGAAATTGCTGTTGCCCGCTGCGATCACGCCGCGGATGTGAGAGCGGTTGCCCGCGTCGTTCAAGAAGCGGATGACCTGCTTCGGCACCGCCCCGCGGCCATCGTCGCCGCAATAGGTCGGCACGATCAGCACATAGGGCTCTGCGACCGTAAGTGCGTCCATACTTTCCCTGAGCGGTATGCGGGCGGCGCGAAGGCCGAGCTTTTCGACGAAGCGATGGGTGTTTTCCGAGCGACTGGAAAAATAGACGATCAGGCCCATCGCCCGCGTCCTTCAGGAAAGCGCGCTGATCATGTCCGGGCGGAAACCCGCCCAATGCCGCTCGCCGGCGACGACGACCGGGACCTGCCGATAGCCAAGACCCTGCACCAGCGCGAATGCATCGGAATCCTCGGAGATATCGACGATGCGATAATCGATGCCTTGGCGGTCGAGCGCGCGGGTTGTGGCGGTGCATTGGACGCAGGCTGGTTTGCTGTAGACGGTGATCGACATGGGTTCCTCGTGAGGGTCTGGCAAATGGGCGCAAAAAGTCGTCGGATCGCGCGAACGCGAACCGTGGTGTTGGCGATTGGACACGAAACATCGCTCCCCGGTCGACTCGACCGGAGTTGACGTCGTCAAGCTGGCCCAAGGTCGGTTACGCAACCGGGCCGGCTCGTTTTGGTCGGGCGCTCAGGAATTCCGCGGATGCGGGTTTTCAAGGCGCGGCCTTTCGATCAGGCGCGCAACAACGCGCACCCGTCCGCAGAAGGTGGATCTGAACTGGAAGAAACTGGCATGACTTCACCCCGAAGCTTTCGACGGGCTGCCGGGGAGACGTCGAGACGATCGGGCAGGCTCATCCTGCCACGCACTCAACCCCTCCGGACACCCCGCCCGTGGACGTTTGGTGATCGAGGCAGGTCTCCTGGCTTACGGGTCAAAGCTTCCATCCCGACCTTCCCGAGGCCTCATGCCTCAGTGGTCCAAATCCGGACAGTCGCTCGCCGTCTACAGTTGCGGGGGCAGCTACGGCATAGCCTCAGCGGAAACTCGCCGGCGCACCGTATTCCCGTCTTAGCTCCCAATCCTTGCGAATCGGAAGAACCTCGAACACTAGATATAGTAGTTCATCGCAAATCTGCGTCAATAGGTGTGAGGTGCCGGACGGCCCGTGCGGAGGGTCTTTTCTTTTGCAGTGTGGATAACGGAGAGTAAACGGCGCTTTGAAACGGCTCTCCGTCGGGGGCTTCGTCTCGCCGCCGAAACGGCAACAAGCGCCGCAGCGCTCGCAGGGTTTTGGGGAGAAATTTCGATGGAGCCATCACGCGGGCCGGATGCTGCACTAGGCGATCCAGGCCCGTCGCGTCTCGGCACTCGCTCAATCGCAGAGCAGGATGCTGACGTCCTTGTTTTCGCCGGGTTGCGCACGCGGCGAGACTGCCATGGCCCGTGGCTTGCTCGCGCCCTTGCAGCCTGCCGAGGTTTGCGGCACGGATGAGGCCTCTTCCTCGGGCCAGTGCCACGGATCGGCTGTATCGCCGATGCGCGGGCGAATGTGCTCCTGGTCCCGCGTCAAGCCGATATCCCGGAGCTGGAACTCGTTGAAGGTATCGATGGCAACGGAGGGGCTGAGGGTCTTATCGGCCCAGTTCAGAACATAGTAAATCGTTGATCGCATTGCGCTAAGCATTGCTATCCTCACTTCTCTAAAAGGTCGTGTGTTCGCGAAAAAAGTGAGGGTTTTTGCCGTTTCGCGCAAAGCGATTTCTCGCATGCTGGCATAAAGAATGCTTATCTCAGTTCCATGAGCAAGATTCCTCCCATGAGTGCGGTGCGCGCTTTTGAGGCCGCCGCCAGGCACCTGAGTTTCACCCGCGCCGCCGAAGAGCTCAGCATGACGCAGGCGGCCGTCAGCTATCAGATCCGGCTGTTGGAAGATCGCATCGGCGCGCCGCTGTTCGTCCGGCTTCCGCGCGAGGTGCGATTGACTGGCGCCGGGCGGCAGTTGGCGCCGAAGGTGACCGAAGCGATCGATCTCTTAGGGGCAGCCTTCTCGGAGATCGCCGACAAGACCGAGCATCACCTGCACATCTCCGTGCTCCCGACCGTCGTTTCGAGCTGGCTCGGCCAGCGCCTCGCCTCGTTTCAGACCGCGCATCCCAATATCAGCATCAGGGTGCACATGTCGACCGAGCTGGTCGACTTCAAGCGCGACGCCGTCGATCTCGCGGTGCGCAGCGGCGCCGGCGACTGGCCGGGCAACGATGTCTTTCCTTTGTTTCCGCTCGATTACGTGCCTGTCTGCACGCCCTCCTTCCTGGAGAAGCACCAGCTCAAGGAGCCCGCCGACGTTCTGAGGGTCCGGCGTTTCGGCAACGCCAGCTGGTGGCGGCGATGGATGATCGAAACCGGCGTCGAACCGCCGGCAAGCAACGGCACCGAATTGATCTTCGACGTCCAGGCGATGGATGTCGCCACAATCCTGGCGGATCACGGCATTGCGATTGCCGTCTCAACCTTCCTGATGGATGAACTGAAGAGCGGCAGGCTCATCCGGCCGTTCGAGCACGTGGTGCGCGACGGCCGCGCCTATTGGCTCGTCTATCCGCAAAGCACCAGGCGGCAGAAGAAGATCCAGGCTTTTCGCGACTGGGTCGTTGCCGAAGCCGATGCGTCGAATGCGATGCTTGCCACCGTGATGGAGGTGTCAAGGTCGCTTCATCCAGGGGGCAGCGCAAGCGCGCTCACCAAGCCGGAATAGGATTTGCTGAGCGGGGCTGCGTAGGAGCCGCGCTTGCTCGTCGAAAGCCCCTGCGACACCAGTGCTTCCGCCTGCTTGACCGCGGCCGACACGCCGTCGATGACCGGCACGCCGTAGTCGGCCTGGAGCATGCGGGCGAGATCCGCCATGCCGGCGCAACCGAGCACGATTGCCTCGGCGCCGTCCTGATGAAGCGCCAGTTCGATCTCGCTCCGCAGCTTGGCAAGGGCGTTCGAGGACTTGTCCTCCAGTTCAAGCACGGGAATATCGGCGGCGCGCACCTTCGCCCGGCCCGCCATGCCGTAGTGCCGGGTCAGGTTTTCGATCAGCACCCGCGAACGTTCCAGCGTCGTCACGACGGTGAAGCGCTGCGCCACCATGGCTGCGGTTGCGACAGCGGATTCGCATAAGCCCACCACCGGCATGCGGGCTAGCGCGCGCGCCGCCTCAAGCCCCGTATCGTCGAAGCAGGCGATGACGGCGGCGTCCGCGCCCGCGGCTTCGCCGTCACGGATCTCCGCGAGCAGGCCCGGAAGCGCAATCGCACCGTCATAATGCCCTTCGATCGAGACCGGACCGGATTTCGATGTGCGGGCGAGGATTTCCGTGTGGGGTTCGGCGACCGCCCGCGCAGCAGTCGCTGCCTTTGAGGTCATCGAGGCGGTGGTGTTGGGATTGACGATCAGAATGCGCATTGGTCCTAGCTCAGCTTTGCCTGGCGGCGCCGCAGCATCAGTATGACAGCCAGCGCGACTAGGATGATGGTGAAGGAGAAGAGGGTTGTGACCGTGCCGAGCGCATAAAGCACCGGCGTCGTCACGTTCGTCGTCATGCCGTAGATCTCGAGCGGCAGGGTGTTGTAGCTGCCTGATGTCATCAGCGTGCGGGCGAACTCGTCATAGGAGAGCGTGAAGCCGAAGAGACCGACGCCGATCAGGCTCGGGGCGATCATCGGCAAAAGCACATGGCGAAAGGTCTGCCACGCCGTCGCGCCGAGATCGCGAGCGGCCTCTTCATAGGCCGGCGAAAACCGGTTGAAGACCGCAAACATGATGAGCACGCCGAAGGGCAGCGTCCAGGTCAGATGCGCGCCGAAGCCGGAGGAATACCAGGCGGGTTTCAGGCCGAACTGCTGGAAGACGACGCCGATGCCGAGCGAGATGATGATCGACGGCACCACGAGACTGGCGACAGTCAGATAGAACAGCGCGGTCGCGCCGCGGAAGCGCCGGCGGAAGGCGAGGCCCGCAAGCAGGGCGACGACGACATTGACCACCATGACCATCAGCCCCAGCGTGAAGGACCGGCGGAACGAAGCGCCGAAATCACCGACCGCCTGCCTTTCGAACAGATTGTAGAACCAGTGCACGGAGACGCCGTTCAGCGGAAAAGTGAGACCGCCGTCCGGCCCCTGGAAGGCGAGGATCAGCACCGCCGAGAGCGGGCCGTAGAGGAACAGCACGAACAGGGTGAAGAAGGCTGCAAGCAGGTAGAATTCCTTGCCGCGTTTCTCGTGAGGCATGTCAAAGCTCCTTGCGAATGTCTACGACGCGTAGGATGGCGGCGACCATCAGGAGAACGACGATCAGAAGAACCACCGCGTTGGCGGCGGCGGCCGGATACTGCAAGAGCGACATCTGGTTCTTCATCATCAGCGCCACCGAGGCGCTCTGGCCGCCGGACATGACCTGCACGGTCGAGAAATCCGCCATGACGAGGGTGACGACAAAGATCGAGCCGATGGCGATGCCGGGCTTGGCGAGCGGCAGAATGACGTTCCAGAGGATCTGGAAGCCGGAGGCGCCGCAGTCTCGGGCCGCTTCGATCAACGATCGGTCGATGCGCATCAGCGTGTTGAAGATCGGCGTCACCATGAACAGCGTGTTGAGATGGACCATGGCGAGCACCACGGCAAAATCGGAATAGAGCAGCCACTCGATCGGCTGTGGGATGAGGCCGAGCTCGATCAGGGCAGAGTTCACAAGACCGTTGCGGCCGAGCACCGGGATCCAGGAAATCATGCGGATGATGTTCGACGTCAGGAACGGCACGGTGCAGACGAGGAAGAGCACCATCTGCATGGTGGTGGTACGAACATGGAATGCGAGGAAATACGCTACCCAGAAGCCGATCGCGAGGGTCAGTGCCCAGACGAGAACGGTGAATTTCAGCGTGTTGAGATAGGTCTTCCACGTCACCCAGGAGCCAAGCGTGTCGGCGTAGTTCATCGTCAGGAAGTCCGGGTAGAGACCGGCAAAATCATAATCCCAGAAGCTGACGACGACGATCGTCAGGATGGGCAACACGAAGAAGAAGCCGAGGATCAGCGTCAGCGGCAGCGCCTGGATGTAGGAGGCAAGCGCGCGGGGAATGGCGGGGCGACGGGGCGCCGTCTCTGTTCCGATCTCCCCTGACTGCGAAGTGGCTATTGTCGCCATTGTTGGTCCTCTCTTCGATTTTTGGACGAGGGGGTGCCCCTTATCCGCGCGGTGAGGGATTGCCCCTAGTCCGCCTGCCGGCACCTTCTCCCCGCAGGCGGGAGAAGGGATATGCCGCACCGCCTCACAAACATCTGGACCGCAGGTGTGGCACGTCCCCTCTCCGCGCGAGCGGGGAGAGGGTTAGGGTGAGGGGCAAGACCGCTGCGGGCGCAGTCGTACCCGTGCCTGCGACTACGCCGCGATGAATTCGTTCCAGCGCTTGATCATGTAACGGTCCTCGTCCATGACCGAGTTCCAGCAGGCAACTTTGCCCATGCGCTGTTCGAACGATCCGCCGTCGCGGACGGCGCCGGCCTTTTCCATCACCTTGCCCTCCGGCGAGAGGATGTCGCCCTTGGCGGGCTTGCCCTCCACCCAATAGCCCCACTCGTCCTCGGACATGAAACCCTTGGCGGTTTCCATCGCGGCGGAATAGTAGCCTTGGCGGTTGAGATAGGCGCCGACCCAGCCCGACAGATACCAATTGATGTATTCGTAGGCCGCATCGAGCTGCGCGCCCTGAAGATGGGCGGCAAGGCCGAGTCCGCCGCCCCAGGCGCGATAGCCTTCCTTCAGCGGCTGGTACTTGCAGGCAATGCCCTTGGAGCGCACGGCGGCGACGGCCGGCGACCACATGGACTGGATGACGACTTCGCCAGAGGCCATCAGGTTGACGCTCTCGTCGAAGGATTTCCAGAAGGCACGGAACTGGCCGTCCTGCTTGGCCTTGATCAGGAACTCGATCGTCTTGTCGATCTCGTCCATGGTCATGTTGCCTTTATCGGCATATTTGATGTTACCCATCGCCTCCATGATCATTGCCGCATCCATGATGCCGATCGAGGGGATGTTGAGGATCGCGGTCTTTCCCTTGAAGGCCGGGTCCATGATGTCGGCCCAGGTCGAGATTTCGCGGCCGACGAGATCGGGGCGAATGCCGAGCGTGTCGGCGTTGTAGATCGTCGGGATCAGGGTCATCCAGTCGGTCGGCGACTTGGCGAAGGTCTTGGAATCCTGGGCGTCAACAAATCCAACGGTGTGCGGCGCGGTGCCTTGCGCGACGACGCTTTCGGGCTTCAGCTTGCCGTCTATGAACAGCGGCACAATCTTGTCGAAGTACTTGATCTTCTTGACGTCCATCGGCTGTATCACGCCGGCTGGGAAGACCTTCTTGGCGATCCAGTATTCGATGTCGGCGATGTCGTAGGAATCGGGCTGCGTTACCGCCCGCTGCGCGGCGGCGTCGGAATCGGTCGCCGTCATCTCCAGCGTGATGCCGAGGTCTTGCTTACACTTCTCGGCGATCGCGTTGATGTTTGAAACGCCGGTGCCGAACTGCCGCAGCGTGATTGGATTTTGCGCCCAGATCGTTGGGAAGCCGGTGATCACACCGGATCCGGCGATCGCGCCGACGGCAGCAACGCCGGTCTTGAGCAGCGAACGCCGTGTTAGGCCGCTCGCAGGTTTCTCGGTCTTGGTTTCAGTCGTCATGTGCAGTTCCCCTTCTTGTGATGGTTGATTAGCTCATGCGGAAAGGCGGCCGAGGGGGACGACGTCCTCCAGGGTCCAACTCAGCGACACCGCGTCGCCGACCGCGACCGGCTTCCTGAAATGGTCGGCGTCGCTGACGATAACCGTGAAGTCGTCGCTGCCGGCGCCGGTGGCGGTGAGCTTCACCGAGGCGCCGCGATATTCGATGTTGGAGACCACCGCCTGGAAGCCGAGGCCCTTCTCACTGGGCGGGGCGAGCCGCACGCGATCGGTGCGGATGCCGATGTCTATCGGCCGACCCACCTGCTGGGCGATATCGCGCACCGTAAAGACCTGGCCCCCGGACGTCTCCATTTCGACGACGTTGTCGCTGATCGCCCGGACTTTTCCGGGGAGAACGTTGTGGTCGCCCATGAAGCGGGCGACGAAGGCGGTGGCCGGCCGCTCGAACACCGTGCGGGGTGCTGCCGCCTGCTCAATCCGGCCGTTGTTCATGACGACGATCAGATCGGCGAGCGCCATTGCCTCTTCCTGGCTGTGGGTGACGTGTACGAAGGTGATGCCGAGTGTCTTCTGCAGCTTCTTCAGTTCGGCGCGCATGCGGATCTTCAGGAACGGGTCGAGCGCCGAGAGTGGCTCGTCGAGCAACAGCGCCTCCGGCTCGGTGATCAGCGCGCGGGCAAGCGCCACGCGCTGCTGCTGGCCTCCGGAAAGCTGGGCCGGGCGCCTGGTGCCGTAGGCCTCCATCTGCATCAGCTTCAGTATGTCGAGCGCCTTGGCGCGTCTGATGTCACGGGTGACGCCCTTCATCTTCAGGCTGAAGGCGACGTTGTCGATGAGGTCGAGATGAGGGAAGAGCGCATAGGACTGAAACATCATCGCCGTGCTGCGCCTGGCCGGCGGAAAATCCGTGACGACGATATTGCCGAGCCTGAGATCGCCTGAGGAAATGCTCTCATGGCCGGCGATCATACGCAGCGTCGAAGTTTTGCCGCAGCCGGACGGGCCAAGGAAGCAACAATAGCTGCCGGCAGGGATCTTCAGGCTGATGGAATGCACGGCCGTGGTCGCGCCATACATCTTGGAAACGGAAACGATATCGATCTCTGCGGCTTTCGACATGAGGCTTTCTCCTTGCAACAAGAAGAAGCATCAATCGTGCCAAATTCGATCGTCGTGCCTAAGGCTATGTTTTATAGCGAGAATGGCCGTTTTTTGTGCCGGATTGTGTCGTTCACGGCGTAGGGCGACTGCCCATGATTTGGGCTTTTTGTCGTCAATATGCGCAAATTATTGTATACGATAACGTAAAATTTTGAGCACAACGATCGCGGCGGCTCCACCGGGGTGGGCAAGGGCGAATTTCGCGACCTATTGGCATTCCCGAAGATGACGCTTTCATGGAGAAACTGAAAATCAGCTGAGAACGGCTGTTACCAAACTGACATGGCGGCTCCCTAAAGACTGCGGCCAACCGCAGAGAAGGGAAGTATCAGCCCTTCGACGCGGATACCGCAAGCCATCGTCGGAGGCCCGTTTCCATGAAAATCGTCCAGATCAGCGACACCCATCTCAGCCCCGCCAAAAGCCACTTCAACGGCAATTGGGAACCGGTTCGCGCCTGGATCGAGGCGGTGGCACCCGATCTCGTCATCCACACCGGCGACGTCACCATCGATGGCGCTGACCACGAGGACGACATCACCTTCTCGCTCGATCTGATCGGCCAGCTCTCGATGCCGGTGCTGATCGTTCCCGGCAATCACGATGTCGGCCATCTGCCGGGTTCGCACCAGCCGGTGGACCCAGTTCGGCTTGCCCGCTGGCGCCGGCTCGCCGGTCCGGACTACTGGGGCCGCGACCATGGCGACTGGCGGCTGCTCGGCGTCAACAGCCTGCTGATCGGCTTCGAGGACGAAGAAGAAGACAGGCAGTTTGCCTGGCTGGAGGAACAGTTGCTCAGCCGCGACGGCCGCCGGGTGGCCGTCTTTGCCCACAAGCCGCTCTTCGTCGACGATCCGGGCGAAGGCGACACCGGCTACTGGGGCATCCGTCCGCGCCAGCGCCAACGCCTGTTTGATCTTTTCGCCGAAGCCGAGGTGGCGCTGCATGCAAGCGGCCACCTGCACTGGGCCTGGACGGGCAAGCACGCCGGGACGTCTCTCGTCTGGGCGCCGCCGACCTCCTTCATCATTGATACGCTGGAACGGCCGATGCCGGGTGAGCGGCTGGTCGGCGCCGTCGTACACGAGTTTAGCGACGTCAACGTCAAAAGCGAGATCATCGCGGTGCCGGGACTGACCAGCCACCTGCTCGATCCGATCGTAGAAGAGGTCTACCCGCTGGCGGCCAAGAAGACGGTCCGTGCGGAGGCGGCGCAATGAGCGTGCTTTCGCTAGAGGGTATCACCAAGTCCTATGGCGGCAACGCGATCCTGAAGGGGGTTAGCCTGCAGGCGGAGGCGGGTGAGTTCATCGCGCTCGTTGGTCCTTCCGGCTGCGGCAAGAGCACGCTGTTGCGCATCGTCGCTGGTCTCGATCATGGCGACGGCGGCGAGATCGTCATCGGCGGCCGCAGTGTCGCGCGCATGGCCGCGGCCGATCGCAATGTCGCGATGGTCTTCCAGTCCTATGCCCTCTATCCGCACCTGACGACGGGCGAGAACATCGCCGTGCCGCTTGCGATGCGGCGGCTGACAGCGGCGCAGCGTCTGCCTGTGATCGGCAATCTGATGCCGGGGCAGAAGCAGATCCGCAGCGATATCCAGCGCCAGGTCAAGGAAATGGCGCTGGCGCTGAAGATCGATCACCTGCTCGACCGCAAGCCCGGCCAGATGTCCGGCGGCCAGCGCCAGCGCGTGGCGCTCGCCCGCGCCATGGTGCGCCGCCCGGCCGTCTTCCTGATGGACGAGCCGCTCTCCAATCTTGATGCCAACCTGCGCGTCCACGCCCGCGGCGAGATCGTCGATCTCCACCGCCGCGCCGGCGTGCCGACGCTCTATGTCACCCACGACCAGTCGGAAGCGCTGTCGATGGCGGATCGAGTGGCAGTGATGATCGGCGGCAATCTCTTGCAACTGGCGACCCCGAAGGAGATCTACGACAACCCCTCCCATATCGAGGTCGCACGCTTCCTCGGCCAGCCGAAGATCAACGTGCTGGAGACCCGCACGGATACCGCGAGCATCGTGCGCTTCGGCGATCTGGTGCTTCTGGCAAGCCGCGGACAGGCGCCGGATGCTTCAGTGAAGCTCGCAATCCGCCCGGAATTCGTGCGCTTCCATGCGGCAAGCGCCGGCCGGTTGAGCGCGCGGGTCGAGCGTATGGAGTTCCTCGGCTCTGAGGTAATCGTTCACGCCCGCCTCGATGCGATCGGCGAGCTAGTCACTGCCAAGTCAGCACCTGCCGAGGCCGCGGTGCTCGCGATCGGTCAGCCCGTTGACGTCGAGTTCATGCCGGAACGGGCGATGCTGTTCGACGGCGAGGGCACCCGGCTGCCAGCCGAGCGGGTCGCTATCGCCGCGACGCTGGAGAAGATCCATGGCTAAGGCGGGTTCCAATCGGGATACGGCGGCAGGGGCGGCGGATTTCGTGGATACCGCCCTCTGCCCTGCCGGGCGTCTCCCCCACAAGGGGGGAGATCGGCTGGAGGCAATGCCTCAACATTCATCTCTGCGAGACGGTGTCCAGCCGGCGCAGCGGCTGCGGACCCAGACGGCGATCGGTGCCGCGACCACCGATCCCGATCGCCGCGAGGCCCGCATTGCCTGGCTGTTAGCGCTGCCGGCCATCACGCTGCTCGTCCTCTTCATCCTTTTACCGACCGCGGCGGTGATCGTTCTCGGTTTCACCGATTTCGAGCTCGGCTACGGCAGCTTCCGCTTTGTCGGCTTCGAGAACTATGCCGAACTCTTCAGCGACCGCACCTTCCGGCGCTCGCTCTGGAACACCACCGTCTACACCGCGATCGTCACACCGGTTTCGATCGTGCTGGCGCTGGCAATCGCCATGCTGATCGAGGCGGAAACCAAGGGCCGGGCGTTCTTCCGCACGGTCTATTTCCTGCCGGTGGCCTCGCTGCTCGTCGCCATGGCGACGGTCTGGCAGTTCCTGTTTCACCCGACCATCGGCCCGATCAACACCTTCGTGGCCGTTTTCGGCATTGCCGGCCCCAACTGGCTCGGGGCCTCCGGCACGGTGCTCTATGGCCTGTCGATCATCGGCATCTGGCAGTCGGTCGGCTTCAACATGGTGCTGTTCCTCGCCGGTCTCACCGCCATCCCGCGCGAGCTCTATGCCGCAGCCGAAGTCGACGGCGCCAAGACCTGGTTCGATCGTTTCCGGCTGGTGACCTGGCCGATGCTCGGGCCGACGACGCTGTTCGTCACCACCATCAGCATCATCAACTCAGTGAAGGTGTTCGAGACGGTGAAGACGCTGACCGAGGGCGGTCCGAACAAGGCGTCGGAGGTGCTGCTCTTCACCATCTACCAGGAGGGCTTCGTTTATCTGCGCGTCGGCTATGCCTCGGCCATGACCGTCGTCTTCCTCGCCATCCTCGTCGTCCTGATGTTCCTGCAGTACCGCGTGCTCGACCGGAAGGTTCACTACGCATGACCAACACCATCTCCGTCGCCCGCCTCATTCGCCTCGCCGTTCTGTCGTTTGGCGCGCTCATCTTCCTCGCGCCCTACATCTTCATGGTCTCGACCGCCGGCAAGGCTCAGAGCGAGATCTTCTCCTCGTCGCTGTCGCTGATCCCTGAGCAGTGGTCCTATATCGAGAACTTTTCCAAGGCGCTGTCGCGCGTCTCGATGACGACCCTGCTCTTCAACGGCGTTGTCGTCTGCGCGCTGATCTTCGTCATCCAGATCGTCGTCGCCATCCCTTGCGCCTATGCCATGGCGAAGCTGAAATTTCGGGCGGCCCGCACCATGATGGTGCTGGTCATGCTCGGCCTCCTGGTGCCGATCCACGCAACCGCGCTGCCCATTTACGTGGCCTTCGACAGGTTGTCGGTGCTGAACAGCTACGCAGCGCTAGTGGCGCCGTTCTCGATCTCGGTGTTCGCGATCTTCCTGTTCCTGCAGTTTTTCCGCGCCATGCCCGACGATCTGATCCATGCGGCACGCCTCGATGGTATGTCTGAAGCCGGCATCGTCGCGCGCGTCATCGTGCCAAACGCCTGGCCGGCGATCACCGCCTTTGCAATCTTCTCGGTCGTCGCCCACTGGAACGACCTCTTCTGGCCGCTGATCGTCGTCACCAACCAGGACTATGCGACCCCGCCACTCGGCCTTCTCTACTTCCGCGCCGCAGAAGCCGGCGACGACTACGGCGCGCTGATGGCCGCGACCCTCATCATCACCCTTCCCCTCGTGACCGCGTTTCTGCTGGCGCAGAAGCGTTTTGTCGAGGGCATTACCATGACCGGTCTCAAAGGCTGAACGGTCCAACCTGGAGCGCAACCCATGACACATCTGAGACAGCTTTTCACCGCGGCTGCCGCATCGCTAATCCTCGCAGCCCCCGCCAACGCCGAGACCCAGCTGACGGTGCATTATCCGATGCCCGGCTTCTTCAAGGACGTGATGGATACGATCTCGAAGAAGTTCATGGAAGAAAACCCGGATATCAAGATCACCTTCGCCAATCCGTCGGCGACCTATGAGGAAGGCATCCAGACGATCATGCGTCAGGCCGGAACGGCCGAGATGCCCGATCTCACCTTCATCGGCCTCAACCGCCTGCGCATGGTCAACGAGCGCGACGTCCCCGTTGATCTCGGCCCGTTCATCGCCAAGGACGGCAACATGGCCGAGCAGGGCTTTTCCGAAAACATCCTGAAGCTCGCCCAGGTGGGCGGCAAGCAGGTGGGCCTTGCCTTCGCCACCTCCAACCCGATCATGTATTACAACGCCGATCTCGTGCGCAAAGCCGGCGGCGACCCGGAAAACCCGCCGAAGACCTGGGACGAGGTCATTGCGCTTGGGGGCAAGATCAAGGCGCTTGGCGACGGCAACGAGGGCATCGATTTCCGCTGGCAGGGCGATGACTGGATGTTCTCCGCGCTGCTCTTCGGCGCCGGCGGCGAGATGCTGAGCGAAGACGAAAGCAAGGTTGCCTTCAACGGTCCCGAAGGTGAGAAGGCCGTCGAAGTGCTCGACCGCATGGTCAAGGAAGGCGGTCTGCCGGTTTTGACCAAGCAGGCCGGCGAGCAGGCCTTCGTTGCCGGCAAGGTCGGTTTCGCCTTCCAGACGACGGGTGCGCTGCGCAACACCATCAAGAATGTCGGCGACAAGTTCGACCTGCGCACTGCCCATATCCCGCTCATCGACCCGGCAAAGGGCAAGCTGCCGACCGGCGGCAACGCCGTCGTTATCCTGACGCGCGACGCCGAAAAGCAGGAAGCCGCCTGGAAGTTCGCGAAGTTCGCAGCCGGCCCCTATGGCGCCTCGGTTGTCGTTCCCGGCACCGGCTATGTGCCGAACAACGAGCTGGCCGCCAAGTCGCCTGAGTATCTCGCCAACTTCTACAAGGAAAACCCGCTGTTCCGCGCGGGTCTCGAGCAGATGGCGCTGATGCGCCCCTGGTATGCCTTCCCCGGTAGCAACGGGGTGAAGGTGACGCAGACGATCGTCGAGAACCTGTCGCGCATCGTCGAGCAGCAGGCCTCGCCGAAGGAAGCGCTGGACGAGGCCGCGGCCGAAGTCGAAAGCCTGCTGCCGCGCAGCTGATCCTGTAACCAAATCGATCGACGCCGCCCCGAAGGAAACTTCGAGGCGGTGTTTTCGTGTTTGCTCACGCGAGGTGGCGAACAGTCCCGCCTGCGTAGAGTCGGCAGTCGAGATTGAGATGGCGGCAGCCCGACGCATTCTCGGCCATATCGAGCAACAGAGCCGCCGCTGCGAGCCCCATGTCGCCGTCGGGCATCGAGATGGTGGTGAGTGTTGGCGTCATCAGCCGGCCAAGCGCGATGCCGTCGAAGCCGGCGACGGAGACATCGTCAGGCACGGAAAGGCCTTCACGCCGCAGCGCTGCTATCACGCCGAGCGCCAGCAGATCGTTGGAAGCGATGATTGCGGTCGGGCGGTGCTGCGCAAGAACCGTCGCGAGGTCGAGGTTTTCATAGCCGTCGACGAAGGGGATCTCGACCGCCTCCATCGGCCGGGCGCCGGCTTCCTGCATAGCGGCCAAATAGCCGTCATAGCGCAGGCGCGCCCGGTCGGATGAACGGAAGTGGCCGGAGACGACGAGGATGCGGCGGTGACCGTGGTCGAGGATGTGGCGGGTGAGATCGAAACCGGCCCGGTAATTGTCGACGGTGACGGCGGCAGCGAAGCGTGCGACCGGCCGGTTGTTGAGAAGCACCGTCGGCGGCAGCGCCGCCGAAAGCGCCTCGCTGGTCTTGGCGTCGCAGAGCGTCAGGATCAGACCGGTCGGCCGCTGTTCGAGCAGCGAGCGCACGGCGCGCGCCTCGAGTGCGGGATCATAATTGGATTGGGCGATCAGCACGCCATGGTTCGCCGCCTGCAAACGGTGCTGGATGCCGCCGAGCGAGGCGGCAAACACCGGGTTGGTGACGCTTGGCACCAGCACGCCGACGACGGGCTGGCTGCGGTTGGTGGCGCGTCCCGTGGCCGGCGACGGCCGGTAGCCGAGTTCGGCCGCCGCCCGGCGCACGCGACGCACCATCTCGTCGCTGACGGGACCTTCGCCCTTGAGCGCCCGCGATACGGTTGCCAGCGAGCAGCCGGCATGAAAGGCGATCTGTTGCAGGGTAACCATGATCGCGCTCTAACGGGTCTGCGTGACAGCTGATTGAAGGCCCGGACCCGAGGTTTTCCACGTCGCGCGTGAATTATTATTCATGCTGTGAATTATATTGACAGAAGCTGAGTCCGTGGCTTAAATCGCAATCGTCGGAAGTCGAGGAGGAGTTCCGGCGAACTCATACATTCAGCGGCACCGCAAACAAACGGCCCTATCGGTTTTTGGGAGGGGCTTCGGCCTCGAGGAGGACGCGTGCGCAAATTTCTCAGCACGACCGCTCTGGCGGTCATTGCAGCTTCGTTTTGGGCAGGTTCGGCAAGCGCCGAAACGGCGAACCCGTTTCGCTGCCAGCCCGGCGAAAAATACGTCATGAACGTCATGGTATCCGGCGTCGAATACTGGTTCCCGGTCTATGAAATGTTCAAGCAGGCCGGCCAGCAGTTCGGCTGCGAGACCGAATATACCGGCACGCCGGAGTATGACGTCAACAAGCAGATCGCCACTTTCGACCAGGCGCTTGCCCAGAACCCGGCCGGCATCCTGGTGCACCCGATGAACTCCGATCCGTTCATCGAGCCGATCAACCGGGCGATCGATCAGGGCACGGCAGTCGTCACCTTCGCTGCGGACTCGCCGCTGTCGAAGCGCGTCTCCTTCATCACCTCGGACAACACCCGCGAAGGCATCTATGCCGCCGACGCGATCGCCGAGAAGATGGGCGGCAAGGGCGAATATGCCGTTCTTGAAAACCCCGGCCAGGACAACCACGACAAGCGCATTACCGCCTTCGTCAATCGCATGGCCGAGAAGTGGCCCGACATGAAACTCGTCGGTCGCGCCGCCTCGAACCAGGATCCGAACAAGGCCTATCAGGGTCTGATGAGCCTCATCCAGGCCAATCCGAACCTCGGCGCCGTGTTCATGCCGGAAGCTAACTCCGCGATCGGTGCGGCCCAGGCCAGCAAGGAAAGCGGCGGCAAGGTCCTCGTCATGTGCGCCGACGTCAACGCCAACATCCTCGACATGATCAAGGCCGGCGAAGTCTTCGGTTCGATCAACCCGAACCAGGGCATGCAGGGCTATATGGGCTTCATGCTCCTGTGGATGGCCAAGCACCCGGAACTGATCGACCCGATGAACGACGCCAAGCGTTCCGGCTTCAACCCGATGAGCATCCCCTTCGTCGACAACGGCCTTTCGATCGTTACCGCCGAAAATGCCGATGACTTCTACTGGGACAAGTACCTGAAGCGTCGTGGCACCAAGGGCATCGACGAGTAAGATTGTGAATTGGCTGCCCGGTCGTTTCCGGGCAGCCAGGACTGCGGGTGGAGGACAGCATGACAGCACAACCGGTTCTGGAGGTCCGGCGCGTCACCAAGCATTTCGGTGCGGTGAAGGCGCTGACGGAGGTGGATTTTCGCCTCGAGCGGGGAGAGATCCACGCACTCTGCGGCGAAAACGGCGCAGGCAAATCCACGCTGATGAACATCATTGCCGGTGTGCTGCAGCCGAATGACGGCGAGGTGCTGGTGGATGGAGCGCCCGTGAAAATCGCCTCGCCGGCGACCGCCCAGACGCTCGGCATCGGCCTCGTCCACCAGGAAATCGCGCTCTGCCCGGATGCGACGGTGGCGGAAAACATGTTCATGGCCGCCACCAACCGCCGGCGTTCGCCGCTGATGAATTACGGCGCGCTCGAACGCGAAGCCCAGGTAGTGATGAACCGGCTGGCGCCGATCGACGTCCGCCGCAAGGTCGCCGACCTCGCCATTTCCAGCCAGCAGCTGGTCGAGATTGCCAAGGCGCTGACGCTCGACTGCCGCGTACTGATCCTCGATGAGCCGACCGCGGCGCTGACGGAAGCCGAAGCGCAGGCGCTGTTCGCCATCATCCGCGACCTGAAGGCCGCGGGCATATCGATCATCTATATCAGCCACCGCATGGCCGAGATTTTTTCGCTCTGCGACCGCGTCACCGTGTTTCGTGATGGCCGCCATGTGGTCACCGAGAAGATCGCCGACGTGACTGCTGACGATGTCGTACGCCGCATGGTCGGCCGCGAGATCAGCCAGCTCTATCCGCAAAAGCAGGCGCCGGAGGCGCGGACGGACGAGACCATTCTCTCTGTGCGTGGCTTGAGCGATGGCGACCGCATCGACACCGTTTCCTTCGATCTGAAGCGGGGCGAAATTCTTGGCATCGGCGGTCTGATCGGCTCCGGTCGTACCGAGATCGCCGAAGCGATCTGCGGTCTGAGGGCCAAGTCGAAGGGTGACATTACGCTGCGCGGAAAGCCGCAGCGCATCGGCAACTATCGCGACGCGGTCGATGCCGGCATCGTCTATCTCTCGGAGGATCGCAAGGGGTCCGGCGTCTTCGTCGACCTGTCGATCGCGCAGAATATTTCGGTGCTTGATCTGAAGACGCTGACCGGGCCGCTCGGATTGCTGAATTCCAGGGCCGAGGCCGATCTCGCCCGCAATTTCGTCCGCCGGCTCGGCGTGCGCATGGGCGGCATCGATATGCCGGTCTCGTCGCTCTCGGGCGGCAACCAGCAGAAGGTGGCGATTGCCAAGCAGCTCGCCGTTCGCCCGCAAGTGATCCTGATGGACGAGCCGACGCGCGGCATCGATGTCGGCGCCAAATCCGAAATCCACCGGCTGCTGCGCGAGCTTGCAGAAACCGGCATCGGCATTGTCGTGATCTCGTCGGAACTGCCGGAGCTGCTCGGGCTTTGCGATCGGGTGCTGGTCGTGCGCGAAGGCGCGATCGCCGGCGAGCTTGATGACAGAGAAATGAGCGAGGAGGCGGTGATCCGCCTGGCCTCAGGGGTGACGCAAACGGTCGAGGCTGGCCGGATGGTGGATCATGTCGCCTGAAAGAACTGATAGAGCCGGGGAGGCGGAAATGGCTGTTGATACGATGGTTGCAACGCATGCGCAGGCGCCCGCCTGGAAACGCATCGGCACGATGCGTGAGGCGGGGCTGATCGCGATCATCCTGGCGCTCGGTATCATCATGAGCTTTGCCTCGCCGCATTTTCTCACCTTCGGCAACATGCGCGCCATGCTGATGAGCTTTTCGGTCGAAGGCATCGTCGTCGTCGGCATGACGATCCTGCTCATTGTCGGCGGCATCGACCTCGCCGTCGGCTCGGTCGTCTGCTTTGCCATGGTGCTGGCCGGTTCGCTGTTTCTCGCCGGTGTCGATCCCTGGACGGCCTCGCTGGTCGGCATCCTCGCCAGCAGCATGATCGGCATGATCATGGGCTTCTTCGTCACCGTCGTCGGGCTCAATCATTTCATCACGTCGCTGGCGGCGATGGTGATCGTGCGCGGCCTCTGCCTCGTCATCACCAAGGGCACGCCGCTGTCGCTCTTCACGCTGCCGGCGTCGTTCAAGGCGGTCGGGCAGGGCACCTTCCACGGCGTGCCCTATGTCATCCTGATCTTCGTCGCCGTCGTCGTGCTCTTCGACTTCCTGCTGCGCCGGGCGACCGCCTTCCGCAAGGTCTTCTATACCGGCAGCAACGAGAAGGCGGCGCTCTATTCGGGCATCAAGACCAAGCAGGTGAAGTTCTGGGTGACGGTGCTTTGCTCGACGCTCGCAGGTGTCGCCGGCGTTATCTACATGTCGCGCTTCGGCGCCGCGACGCCCACCTTCGGGGTCGGTATGGAGCTCAACATCATCGCTGCGGCGGTCATCGGCGGCGCCTCGCTCAACGGCGGCTCGGGCACCATCCTCGGCGCCATCCTCGGTATCGCTCTTCTCTCGGTTGTCACCAGCTCGTTGATCCTGCTCGACGTCTCCGTCTATTGGCAGGACATGATCAAGGGGTGCATTCTCTTGGCTGCCGTTTCCATCGACCACCTGCTGCACAAGCGGAAGGCAGCCTGACCATGCCGATTGCCAAACCCATTTTGTCCCAGGCCTCAAGTGCGCGAGAAGAACTCGTCGTCGCGCGGCAGATGCATCAGGCGCTCGTCCTGCATTTCCTCGAAGGACTGACCCAGTCGCAGATCGCCGATCGGCTCGGCATCTCGCAGCCGACCGTTAACCGGCTGATCAAGCGCGGCCGTCAGCTTGGCCTGGTCGAGATCAAGATCAAGTCGCCGATCGAGCCCTTGGTCGACATGGAAGAGCAGTTGCTTGCGATCGGCGGCATCCGCCGGGCGATCGTCGTGCCGACCGTTTCCGACAATCAGCAGACCGCACTCCAGGCGGTCGGCGAGGCGGCAGCCCGGCTGCTGCTGGAAGAGATCGGCGATGGCGACACGATCTGCATCACCGGCGGCAAGGGCGTCAGTGCCGTCGTCGCGGGGCTGCAGGCGCCGCGCCGCTTCGATGTCGAGGTTATCCCCGGCACCGGCTGCGTCCAGGGCAAGCACTATACGGATGTGAACCACGTCTCGACGATGATGGCCGACCGGCTCGGCGGGCGGTCTTTCCAGATCCACGCGCCGCTCTTTGCCGACAGTGCCGCCGAGCGGGCGATGCTGATCAACATGCGCTCGGTGGCGGATGTCTTCGGGAGGGCGCGCGAAGCAAAGGTGGCGGTGGTCGGCATCGGTTCGATCCTTTCGGACGATTCGAGCTACTACGACCTGCATCCGTCTTCGAGCACGGACCGAGCGGCAATCGAGCGCTCTGGCGCAAGCTGCGAACTTCTCGCCCATCTGCTCGATGATGAGGGACGTGTCTGTGACTACAGCCTCAACCGTTCGCTGGTCTCGCTGACGCTCGAGGAATTCGCCTCGATCCCGACGAAGATCGGCGTGGCAAGTGGACCGAACAAGGCCGGACCGATCCTCAGCGTCATGCGGGGACACCACCTCGACACACTGGTGACGGACGAGGCGACCGGCGAGCGCGTGCTCGCCATGGCAAGCGAAAAGGGACTTCTGGCATGAGCGGGGATCAATTGATGCGGGAGTTCGGCCGATCGGGAGTGAAGGCTTCGGCCGTCGGGCTCGGCACCTGGGCGATCGGCGGCTGGATGTGGGGCGGCACGGACGAGCGGGAATCGATCGCGGCGATCCAGGCTTCGCTCGACGCCGGTGTGACGCTGATCGATACGGCGCCGGCCTATGGCCTCGGCCGCTCGGAAGAGATCGTCGGCAAGGCTTTGGCCGGCCGCCGCGACAAGGCAATCATCGCCACCAAGTGCGGGCTCGTCTGGCATACGGACAAGGGCAAGCACTTCTTCGACCAGGACGGCAAGCCGGTGCACCGCTACCTCGGCCGAGATGCGATCCATCACGAGGTCGAGCAGAGCCTGAAGCGGCTCGACACCGATTACATCGACCTCTACATCACCCATTGGCAGGACCCGACGACGCCGATCGAGGAGACCATGGCCGCGCTCGAAGAGCTGCGCCAGGCGGGCAAGATCCGGGCGATCGGCGCCAGCAATGTCGGCCGTAGCGAACTGGAACAGTACATCGCGATCGGCGGGCTCGACGCGATCCAGGAACGCTTCAGCATGATCGATCGCGAGATCGAGGCGGAGCTTTTGCCGCTGACGCGGCGCAACGGCGTCGCCACGCTCAGCTACTCCTCGCTGGCGCTCGGCCTTCTCTCCGGCGGCATCGGACCGGAGCGGGTGTTTTCAGGCGACGACCAGCGGCGCGACAATCCGCGCTTCTCGGTCGGCAACCGCGAAAAGGTTGCGGCCTTTGCCAGGGCCATCCAGCCGGTCGCAGAAAAGCATGGCGCGACAATCGCCCAGATCGTCATTGCCTGGACGCTCTGCCAGGAGGGCGTAACTTTCGCGCTCTGCGGCGCACGCAATCCGGCGCAAGCGCTCGACAATGCAAGGGCCGGGACGATCCGGCTCGATCACGATGATCTCGCGGGGATCGACGCGGCCATCGCGGCGACGCTCGTCAACATGGACAGCTAACGGACTGCCATCATGAACCGGGAAGAGATTTTCAACGGGCTCGCCAAGAGCCCGAAGGTGGACGTGTGCGTCCTCGGCGGCGGCATCAACGGCCTCAGCGTCTTTCGTGAACTGGCGCTGCAGGGGGTGAACGTGCTGCTCGTCGAGAAGCACGACTACTGTTCGGGCGCGAGTGCGGCGCTGTCACGCATGGTGCATGGCGGTCTTCGCTATCTCGAAAATGGCGAGTTCAGCCTGGTCAGGGAATCGCTGGTCGAACGCGATCGGCTGCTGAAGAACGCGCCGCATTACGTGGCGCCGCTGCCCACGACTGTGCCGATCTTCGACATCTTCTCGGGCCTTGCCAATGGCGCGGTTCGCTTCCTGGGATTGACGCGGCGGCCAAGCCGCCGTGGCGCCGTCGCCGTCAAGATGGGCCTTGGCATCTATGATTTCCTGACGCGCAAGCGGGCGCTGATGCCGAAGCATGCCTTCCGAGGGCGGCGCACGACGCTTGCACGCTGGCCGGCGCTCAATCCCGACATCAAGAGTTCCGCGACCTATTACGACGCCTGGGTCAGCCAGCCGGAACGTCTCGGCATCGAGCTGTTGAAGGACGGGCTTGCCGCCGGTTCTCACGCGCAGGCGCTGAACTACGCCGAACTGACGCTGGCCGCACCCGGACGCTACGAACTGAAGGACGATGTCACCGGCGCGGTCGCTGCGATCGAGCCCGGCCTCATCATCAACGCCACCGGCGGCTGGATCGATATCGCCAACGGCGCACTGTTTCCCGCAACGTCGAAGCCGGCCCCGTTGATGGGCGGCACCAAGGGCTCGCATCTGATCATCGACAATGCCCAACTCATGGAAGCGCTTAACGGCCACATGATCTATTACGAGAACGAGGATGGCCGCATCTGCATCCTCTTTCCCTATCTCGGCAAGGTGCTGGTGGGCTCGACGGACATTCGTGTCGATGATCCCGAAACCGTGCGCTGCGAAGCCGACGAGCGCGACTACATCCTGCAGTCGCTCGCCTTCGTCCTGCCAGACATCCGGATCAGGCCGGAAGAGGTGGTGTTCCAGTTCTCGGGCGTACGGCCGCTGCCGGCGAGCCAGGACAGCTTCACCGGTCGCATCCCGCGCGACCATTTCTGCACCTTCGTGGAGGGTGTTGAGGGCGGTCCGCCGGTGCTCTGCATGATCGGCGGCAAATGGACGACGTTCCGCTCCTTCGGCGAAATGGCGGCCGACCTCACCCTGGAACGGCTCGCAAAACAGCGCCATGTCAGCACCGGAGAACGTGCCATCGGTGGCGGGCAAGACTATCCCTCCGATCGCGACCGATGGGTCGATGATGTTGCGGCAGCCACCGGGCTTTCGCGGGAGCGCATGCAAGTGCTTTTCGTCCGCTATGGAACGGGCGCGCGAGACGTTGCCGATCTCATCGCCGCCGGCGCTGACCATGCCTTGCCGCATCGGGATTACTCCGCGCGCGAGCTGCAATACCTGATCCGCAGCGAAGCCGTCGAACATCTCGAGGACCTGCTGCTGCGCCGCACGACGCTCGCAATCACCGGCGAGCTCTCGCTCGACATGGTGGATGCGGTGCTCGCCGTGCTTGCCATCGAAAAGCAATGGTTGCCGCCGCGTGTCGCGGTCGAGCGTAAGCGATTTCTTGCCCTTCTCGTCGAGCGCCATGGCGTCGACGAGGAAACCCTATCCGTACGGAACGAACAAAGGAGTGCATTATGCGAAACAACAGCAAGGTCCGGATGAACCGTCTGTTCGGCGGTGGACGTTGCCTCGACGTCGCGATCGATCATGGCGTCTGCAACGAACCCTCCTTCCTCAATGGTCTTGAAGACATGTCAGCCGTGGTCAAGGCGCTGGTCGCGGCCGCACCGGATGCGATCCAGATGAATTTTGGCCAGGCGGATCTGTTGCAGGAGGTGCCGGGCAAGGACAAGCCGGCGCTGGTCACGCGTCTCGACATGGGCAACCCCTATAACCGCATCCGCCACCGGCACATGTGGGCCGTGTTGCAGAACGAGGCCGAACCGTTGATCGGCGCGCTGGCGATGGACGCGGCCTGCGTCGTCGTCAACCTCTTCATGCTGCCGGACGAGCCCGATCTCTTCCGCCAATGCGTCGCCAACATCTCGCGCGTGCGGGCCGATTGCGACAAGTACGGCATGCCGTTGATGATCGAGCCCTTGGTGATGCAGCCGGTGACCGAGCACGGCGGCTACATGGTCGATGGCGACGCCGAGAAGATCGTGACGCTGACCCGGCTTGCGCGCGAGATGGGCGCTGACATCGTCAAGGCGGACCCGACCACCAATGCCGAGGATTTCCACCGGGTCGTCGAGGCGGCGCGCTGCCCGGTTCTCGTGCGTGGCGGCGGCAAGGAGGACTTGCGCAACGTCTTCGACAAGTCGGCGGCCTTGATGCGTCAGGGCGCAATGGGCATGGTCTATGGGCGCAACATCTACCAGCACGCCAATCCGAGCGCCGTTGTGCGCGGCCTGATGGCGATCATCCATGAGGATGTAAGCGGCGAAGAAGCCTACGCGCTCTACCAGCGCGGTTGAAATCGCTCAGCCGGAACCGCTTCACCAGCGATGCTCCGGCGCAAGAGGAACGCTGCCGCTGTGAGGACACCGGCGGCGTTCCGGCAAATGGATTAAGGACCTTGGGGAGGGGTTCGGCAATGGGTAAGTATCTGCTCGGGATCGACGCCGGGAACACCGTGATCAAGACGGTACTTTTCGATCGTGACGGCAACGAGATCGCGATGGCCGCGGAAGAAGGGCACAGCCATGTGCCGATGCCCGGCCATGTCGAGCGTGGGCTTGGCGAACTGTGGAGCCATGCCAAGGTGGTGATCCGCGCCTGCATCGAGCGCGCCGGCATCGATGCCAGCGAGATCGCGGCGATCGGTTGCGCCGGGCACGGCAACGGTCTCTACGCGCTCGATCGAGACGGAGAACCGCTTGTCGGCATACAGTCGCTCGACACTCGCGCCGCCGGCCTCGTCGAGGAGTGGCAGGCCGCAGGCGTCGGCGAGCGAACCTATCCGATCGCCGGGCAGAAGCCCTGGCCATCACAAACGCCGACCCTGCTTGCCTGGCTGAAGCGCCATCGGCCTGAGCAGTTTGAAAAAATCGGCACGGTGTTTCTCTGCAAGGACTTCGTCATCAATCGCCTGACCGGCGCGCGCGTCAGCGACGTCTCGGACATGAGCGGCGCGGGCCTGCTCGATGTCGCCGGTAGGCGTTACGATGCGGCATTAATGAAGGCCTATGGCCTCAGCGAAGACATGGACCTGCTGCCCGATCTCGCCGAAAGCGCCGATATCGTCGGACGCGTTACCGAGGAAGCGGCGGCGCAGACGGGTCTGGCTGCCGGCACACCCGTTGTCGGTGGGCTCTTCGACGTGGTCGCTTCGGCAATCGGCTCGGGCGTCACCCGCACCGGTGCTGCCTCGATCATCGCCGGCACCTGGAGCATCAACCAGGTGATCATCGACCAGCCTGATCTCTCACGTCCGCTCTTCATGTCCTCGACCTTCGATCGCAAGCGCTACATGGCGATCGAGGCGAGTGCCACGTCGGCGGCCAATCTGGAATGGCTGGTGCGCGAGCTCTTTCCGCACGACGGCAAGGATGGTCGGTCGCCCTTCGATCTCTGCTGCCAGCTGGCATCCGAGGTCACGCCGGCCTCTGATGACCCGCTCTACCATCCGTTCCTCTATGGCGCTCAGCAGGACGGCAACGCGCGCGCTGGCTTCTACGGCGTCGCCGGCTGGCACGGCAAGGGTCATCTGGTCCGCGCCGTGCTTGAAGGCGTCGCCTTCGGCCATCGCCAGCATATCGCGGCGTTGCGCGCGGCTGGGGCTCGCTTCGAGGAGGCGGTGCTTTCGGGTGGCGGATCGCGCAGCCTGATCTGGCCGCAGATCTTCGCCGACGTGCTTGACGTGCCGGTGACGGTCGCCCGTTCACGCGAGACCGGCGCGCTCGGCGCCGCGATTACGGCTGGCGCCGGCATCGGCCTTTTCGCCGATATCTCCGCCGGTGCTGCGGCGATGGTCAAGACCGAGCGCCACTACCGTCCAAACCCTGCACTTGCCGCGCATTATGACAGGCGCTTTGCGCTTTACGGCGAGATCGCCGCTGCCATGGCGCCGATCTGGCGCCGGCTTGCAACGCCCGAGCGATCGGCGCGGGAAGCGGCGGAGTGATCAGGGCAGGGGCATCGGTCTGTCGGGGCGCTGCTGGGAGGAACGTTGCAGCGCCGCCGCAAACCGTCGGACCCGTCAGAAACGCATGTTGATGCCGGCCTTGATGACGTGGCTGTTGATGTCTTTCTCGCTGGAGCCTGAGCTCGTGTGGGTGCGGACATCGGGCGTCGTGATGTAGTTGTATTCGAGCTTGGCGGAGAGGCCGCCGGCAAAGGCCTGTTCCACGCCGGCGCCGAGCAGGTAGCCGCCCTTGAAGCCGACGTCGTTACGCACGTCGCCGCCCTTCTTGTAGCTGGTCATGGCGTAACCGGCCGTGCCGTAGACGAGCGTCTGGTCGAAGGTGAGACCCGCCTTCGCCTTGATGGCGCCGCGCCATTTCTCCTTGAGCTTGCCGCCGTTGACCTTGTGCTCGGTGTCGCCGAGATAGGAGCCTTCGATTTCCGCCCCGACGATGCCGGGGCCGGCCTGCATGTTGTAGCCGGCCTGGACGCCGAGCGCGACGCCATTGCGGTCGGCGAACGGGTTGGGGCTGCCGGTAAAGCCAAGGCCGCCATGGGCACCGACATAGGCGCCGCTCCAGCTGAAGGCCGGCGGGTCCTGATAGGTGGGGGCGGAGAAATCAGCCGCCTGGGACGGCTGTGCGCCGCAGAGGGCGAGAAGGGTAAGACCCGACCAGATGGAAAACTTGCTGGACTGCCGCATTTTCTTGCTCCGTGGATAGGAAACGCGCCTTGATGGCGCTTGCGTCCTCCCATGCGCGCTTCACCCTTGGGGTGGGATGCGATGTTTGGACGGTACACGGCCTTTGTCGGCCCCACGGATTGCACCAACATTGCGCAACTTGTCTAAGTTACTGATTTGGTTGTTAGTTATCTGTTAACCATACGCCGACTGAGGAAAATCCTAGCCGGCAGGCAAGGTGATGCGGAAGCAGGCGCCGCCCTTGGGATCATCGACCACCGAGATGTGACCCTTGTGGCGGCCGATGATCTCGCTGACCAGATGCAAGCCGAGGCCGGCGCCATGGTCCCGCGGCTGCAGGCGATGGAAGGGCTCGAAGATCCGGGCCCGTTCCCGCTCCGGTATGCCGGGACCTTCGTCGGTAACCTCGATCACGCCGCCGCGCTCCACCCGGATCGTGATCAGGCCGCCGGCGTGTTCGATGGCGTTGCGCACGAGGTTGGTGACCGCCCGCTCGATGGCGCCGGTATCGCCGCGCACGACGACGCGCTCCGTGCCCGGAGCGAAGGAAAGGTCGCAGCCGGCCGAAAGCGCAAGCGGGGCGAGGTCGGCCGTCACATCGCGGCAGAGCGAAACCAGGTCGAGCTGCCCGAAATCCGTGCCGTCGCGATCGATGCGTTCGAGATCGAGCAACTGTTCGGCAAGGCCGGCAATGCGGTTGGAATCGATCAGCAGGCGGTTCCGGAGCGGGCCGGCCTCCATGCTTTCCAGGCGCGTGTGCAGGATCGCAACCGGGGTTCGAAGCTCGTGTGCCGCGTCGAGGATAAAGCGCTGGCGGCGCTCGTACCCCTCATCGAGCCGCTGCAGTGCGCCGTTGAACGCCTCAACGAGCGGTCGCACTTCGCCGGGGATGCGATGATCGGGCAGCCGGGCACCGCGGCGCTCGACATCGATCGTCTTTGCCTGGTCGACCACCTCGGCAAGACCGGCAAAGGCGCGCCTTACGATGATCGGGATCGCGAAGGCCGGGATCAGCACCACGATCAAGACGATCGGCAAAAGCAGAAGGTTTGCCAGGATGAACACCGCGAAGGACGCGCTCCAGAGCCGCCCTCCGCCGGCAAGCACCGTATAGGTGCCGTTGTCCGTGGTCACCGAGCGCACGATCGACGAGAGGGTATAGGGCTCGATGCTGTCACGCATATCGCCAAAGGCGATGCGGTCGAGGTGCTCGCCAATGCTGCGATAGGCGTCCGGCACCGGTCCGCTGCGGATCATGTCACCGCGTTCGTTGCGTGCGACGAACCAGAAATCGGCGGACTCGGCCCGCATGGCAAGCAGTTGCGGCGTCTCAACCAGCGTCAGTCCACCGGCGGGATCCGGCCGGATTGCCCCGGCCGCGATCGACGCGGCGTCGGCGTCGAGGAACTTGCCGCCGAGATCGGCGCGCGTCAGCAAGGCCATGAAGCCGGCGATGACCGCCATCAACAGCAGCACCTGAAAGGTCAGGATCTGCCAGATCAGGCGCTTCTTCAGCGAGTTGGTGGAAGCGTTCGTCATGGAGAGGGTCTCAGAAGGTAGCCAACGCCGCGGATGCTGTGAATTTCAACGCCGGCACCGGTTTCCGAGAGCTTGCGGCGCAACCGCGAAACATGCGCGTCGAGAGAATTGGACTGGATTTCGTCGTCATAGCCATAGACGGATTCCTCCAGCGTCGAGCGCTGCACCGTGCGCCCCTGCCGGCGCGCCAAAGCCTCCAGCACCAGCAGCTCCCGCCGCGGCAGGTCCAGCACCCGGCCGTCGACGCGGGCCTGTCGGCCTTCGAAATCGAAGATCAGCTGGCCGATGCGGGCGGTGATCGGCGCAATATCAGGTGAACGTCGCATCAGGGCACGGATGCGCGCCAGCAATTCCTCCACGGCGAACGGCTTGGCGAGATAGTCGTCGGCGCCCATGTCGAGCCCCCTGACCCGTTCGTCGATGGCGCTGCGCGCCGTCAGCACGATTACCGGGATTCCCGATCGTAGCGCACGCACCCGCGGGATCAGCGACAGGCCATCGCCGTCGGGCAGTTGCCGGTCGAGGATGATGCCGTCGTGAACCTGGTTGGCCAGCGCCGCCATCGCATGGTCGATCGACGGTGCATGGTCGAGGATCATGTCATAGCGGCTGAGTGCGGCACTGAGTGCTGCCGCCATTTCCAGCTCATCCTCGACAAGGAGCAGGCGCATTGAATATCTCCGAATCCGATAGGCGTGTCTCGTTCACGTCTGGTGGACGAGGATTGCAACAACGTTGCGGCCTTTCGCTGCCTTTCTAGCGGCGAGAACGGGAGCCCGGCAATGCAGAGCGGCCGAGGCTTACCGTATTCGGATGGGACGGAGAGAATAGCCGCGCATTTGCGGGGCGAGCGATCGGACAAGAGCCCTCAAAAATTGCCTTGCGCGGCAGCGCCGGGCGGGCGCTGCCGCGCAAGGCGCAGATCGTCAAACGATGTGTCGCTGCGCAAGGGTACGCAGCGGCACGGGACCGGCCATGGGCCGGCCGATGACGGAGGTCAGGCGACGGCTATGATCCGCTGGAACGCATCATAGGCCGCAAGCACCGTTTCCTTCTGAGCCTCATGGCCGGCAATGAAGGCATCGCCGTAGATGGTCTCATCCGGGTATTCGGTGATCAGCGTCAGCGGTGCCGTGTGGCGGTCGTCGACGGAGATCATGCAGGGGAAGCCGTTGATGATGCGGAAACCGGTTTCACCGGCATGCGTCTCGTAAAGCGCGATCTGGGCGTCGTTGTAGGCGAGCAGGCCCGGAACGGCCGCAAGCCGCTCGGTGACTTCCGCGATCAGCTGTTCGGCGCGCGCTTCCCATTCGGCGTGGTGGCGCATGATCAGGAAGAAGCCCTTGGGCAGGGTCCACATGGCAAAACCGCGCGGCACGTAGCCCGAAAGCGGCCGCGTCCACTCATGCGAGGGATAGCCGTGCAGGTTGACGTGCAGCTGCGCGCCGGTCAGCCGCTCCGCCTCCTTACGGATCTCGCGCTCGTTGAGTGCTGCACCGGTGCGGTATTCGAGATCGTCGCCAAGGGCGGTGTAGCGGGCGGCATGGTGCATGTGCAGCGGGTTGTCGACGCGCAGCCGCTGGTGCACGGCATAGCCGTCGGGGTTTTCGAGCGGCGAGATGGTGAAGTGGCTACCGGTGCGGGCGGCGAGCGCCTGGGCGGCGCGAAGCACGCCGACGATGCCGGTCGTCTCGTTCGGATGCTGACCGCCGCTGATCATGACCGGCGCATCGCTTCCCTTGTGATAGCGGGCCTTCACTGGCCGGCCGGCACGCGACCTGGCCTCGAAGGGCTGGCCGTCGATCGCGGCGAGTTCGGCATGGATCTGCGCCACCGCCAGCGGTGCCTCGGCGGTTTCGAGCGGCAGGGTTTCGCCTTCGACATCCGTCGCCTGCAGCGGCCGCGCCTTGACGACGACGGTGGGCTTGCCGACGCCGAAGACGATCTCCGGCACGATCTGGCCGGGCTTCAGGCCGCGGTCGCCGAGCGGGCGGCCGGACTTCTTCTGGAAGACTTCGAGCAGCGAGAAATAGAAGTCCTCGTGCAGCGCTTCGCGCAGGCTGATGACTTCCTCGCCGACAGGCAGGCGGAAGTCGGTGATCGGCAGGGTCACGCGGATGTTGAGCTCTTCGAAATAGGGCTCGCTGTCACCCCAGGCATGATCGGAGATCGCCTGCATCGTGCCGGCAAAAAGCCGCTCATAGTCGGTATCGAGGTGGCATTCGCGATGCTTGTCGCAGCCCTCGTCGAGGCGGATCCAGCCGGTCGGCGACAAAAGCGTCTCGCCGATGAAATCGGTGTGGATGCGGTTCGGTGCGAATACGGCGTGGTTTTCCTGGCGCCCGTCACGGAAGGTCAGCGCGACATCGTAGGTGAATGCCTTGGCGCTGCCGGCCTCGAAGCGGATCTCGGCGTCGCCGAGAAGGGCTGCGAGCGGATAGGCTTCGAGCAGGAAGCGGTTCTGAGGGGCGCCCTCATGCTGGGGATAGCGGACGACGACGCTTGCGAGGGCTGCGCGATCCACTTCTTCCAGGAAGAAATGCAACAACGGCTTGTAGGCGCTCCTGAGCGCCGCCTTGACGCCGAAGCTTGCAAGCTTCTGTTCGGCAGCCTTGCGGCTGGCGGCATCGTCGAACAGCCAGGCTTCGAGCTTGGTGCCGCGGGCGGCTTCCTTGCCGTAGGTGGTCAGAAGCGTGTCGAGGGTGCGCTCGAAGGCGCCTTCGAAAATCGTCGTCATCGTGAAGTTCTACCGGTTGGGTCGAGGCTGTCACGCAGCCAGTCGCCGAGAAGATTGAGGCCGAGAACGGTGAGCAGGATCGCAAGGCCCGGGAAGACGCTGACCCACCAGGCGTTCTGCAGGTAGGTGCGGCCGTCGGCCAGCATGCCGCCCCAGCTCGGGATCAGCGGATCGACGCCGAGGCCGAGGAAGGTGAGGCTGCTTTCGAGCAGGATGTTGTTGGCGACGTTGAGCGTCATCAGCACGATCACCGGGCCGATTAGGTTCGGCAACAGGTGCTGGAACAGGATCTTGTAGTCGCGAACGCCGATGGCGCGGGCCGACTGGATGAACTCGCGCTCGCGCAGCGACAGGACCGAGCCGCGCACGAGCCGCGCATATTGCACCCACTGCGAGACGATCAGCAGGATGATGGTGTTGCCAAGCCCACCGCCGACGATGGCGATGAAGGTGATCGCCAGCAGGATGAAGGGGAGCGCCAGCTGCACATCGGCAAAGCGCATGACGAGCATGTCCCAGAAGCCGCGATAGTAGCCGGAGACAAGCCCCATGACCACGCCGACGACGACGGCGCCGGCAACCGACGTCAGGCCGACGAGCAGCGAGATCTTGCCGCCGGCAACCACGCGAGCCAGCACGTCGCGGCCAAGCGGGTCGGTGCCGAGCGGATGGGCCCAATTGACGAAGGGCGGCGTCAGCCGCGCCATCAGGTCGATCTTGTCGACGCCGCCGGGAAAGAGCACGCCAGAGAAGAGAACGGCGAGGCAGATGCCGCCGGTGAGCAGCGCTCCGAGGATGAATTCGAGGTTGCGGAAGCGGGCGAAGCGGGTGCTGGAAGCCTTTGACGACATCGGCTCACTCCGTCCGGATGCGCGGATCGACGAGGCCATAGGCGATGTCGACCAGAAGATTGACGAACACGATCATCAGCGAAAGCACGGTTATGACCGCCTGAAGCACGGGGTAATCGCGCGAGGCGACCGCGTCGAAGGCGAGCGTGCCCATGCCCGGCCAGTTGAACACCAGCTCGACGACGACGATGCCGCCGAGCAGGCCGCCGAACTGCAGGCCGAAATAGGTGATCAGCGGGATCGCGCAGTTACGAAGTGCGTGCTTGTAGAGCACCTTGCTTTCGCTGAGGCCCTTGGCGCGCGCGACCATGATGTATTGCGACTGCAAGGTTTCCAGCATCGCGGTGCGCACCAGGCGCACATTGGTCGCCGTCAGGATGATGCCCATGGTCAGCGCCGGCATGATGAAGCTTGCAAAACCGTCCATGCCGCTTGGCGGCAGCCATTTGAGGACGATCGAGAACAACAGGACCAGCATGATCGCAAGCCAGAAGTTCGGGAAGGAAAGCCCGACGAGCGACAGAATGCGGATTGTCTGGTCGGCCCACTTGCCGCGGGCGACGGCGGCGCGGATACCGAGCGGAATGGAAATCGCGATCGAGACGATCAGCGAGGCGAAGGCGAGCAGCATGGTCGCCGGCAGCGCAGAGGCGATCAGCTGCGAAACAGGCGTACCGCCCATGAAGGAGCGGCCGAAATCGAGCCTGAACATGCCCGTGATGAAATCGGCATATTGCGCCAGGAACGGCTGGTTAAGGCCGAGCCCCTCGCGGATGCGCACGAGGTCGGCCTCGGTGACGCTGCCAGCGCCCTGCGCCAGCATTAGCGCGGGGTCACCGGTGAACCGGATGGCATAGGAGACGGTCAGTGTCACGACGAACACGACGAAGACCGCCTGCAGAAAACGTTTGATCAGAAATCCGGCCAAGTGACCCGCCCTTTTGGAAAAATGGTCCGCCGCCTCAAGCGTGAGGCGGCGGACCGGCCTGTATTACTCGACCGTCACGTCCGTCAGCCGCAGGCGGCTATCCGGCACCGGCGTGAAGTTCTTGACGCGCTTGCTCACGCCGAAGATGGCGTTGAGGTTATAGAGCGGCATTTCGAGCGAACGGTCTGCGGCGTAGTTGGCGACCTGCTTGAGGATCTCCTCGCGCTTTGCCTGGTCGGTGATCGAACGCTGCGACTCGAGCAGCTTGTCGAGTTCCGCGTCCTTGTCGTACGGGTTCCACTTTTCGCCCGAGTGGTACATCGAGTAGGCGGTGTTGTCGTAGTCGAGCGTCCAGCCGCCCCAGGACTGCTGGAACAGCGCGCCGGTCTTGCCGGCCGGGATGATGTCGTTCAAGAGAACGTTGGTTTCATAGGGCTTGATCGTCGCGTTGATGCCGATCAGCTGCAGGTAGCTTGCGATAGCCTGCACGACCTCGTTGAAGGTCGCGTCGTTACCGCGAACGTCGATCTGCACGGAAGCGCCCGGCGCAACGCCGGCTTCCTTCAGAAGCGCCTTTGCCTGTTCCGGATCGTACGGCAGCGGCTTCATCGCCGGGTCGAAGCCGAAGGAGAGCTTGCCCTGGAAACTGGCGATCGGATCCGCCTGGCCGGCGAGGATCGACTGGATGATGGTGTCGCGGTCGACGCCGAGGATCAGCGCCTTGCGGACCTTCGGATCCTTGGTGATGCCGTCGCGCGTGTTGAATCGCAGCGCGTAGACCGTCGGGCCGGCGCTGGAGACGATCTCCAGATTGCTGTCGCCCTGGATCGTCGGGATCATGCCGATCGGAATGGTCGGCGGGATGACGAGATCGACGCGGCCGGCCTGCAGCTCGGCAACGGCGGTCGCCGGCTCCGAAATGAAGCGGTAGTTGAGGTTGGAAAGCTTCGGCGCGCCGCCCCAATGATCTGCGAAGGCTTCGAGCTTGATGCCGACCTTCGGCTCGTAGGAGACGAACTTGAACGGGCCGGTGCCAACAGGATGGGCGTTGAAGTAGTCCTCACCCTTTTCCTGGATGTACTTCGGCGGCACGATCATCGCGCCATAGCCGGCGAGCTTGGTGAGAAGCACCGGATCCGGCGTCTTCAGGACGAGGTCGACCGTCTTTTCGTCGACGATCTCGACCTTTTCGATCACGGCATAGTTGGACTTCTGCGGACCCTTGGAGCCTTCTTCGCCGAGCAGGCGGTCGAAGGTGAACTTCACCGCTTCTGCATTGAAGGGCTCACCGTTGTGGAACTTGACGCCCTCGCGCAGCGTGAAGCGCAGGCGTTTGCCGCCGTCGAGCTCTTCCCAAGCAGTAGCAAGGCCGGACACGATCTTCAGATCCGGACCGCGATAGGTCAGGCCGTCATAGATATTGGTGGCAACCGACGCCCAGTTGACGAGGAAGGTGTCGACCGGGTCCCAGCTTCCCGGATCCTGCGGCGAAGATACCGTCAGCGTGCCGGCGGCAAAGGCCGGGGCTGCGGTCATGAAACTACCCGCCATCGCAAGGGCGATGAAAGCGGCGTGGATCCCCTTTTTGTTGATCATTTACTCACTCCTGTTTCGACAGCCTTCCTGAGAAGAGAAAGCGGCTCACGCACCCTTGGCCACGTAATGGCCAGGGGCGATTTCTTTGCGCGGCAGCACCGCGGGTTCGTCGCCGACGCGGCGGATCGGGCTCGGGATCTCGCCCTCCAGCATGGCGCGCTCGCGACCCTTGCCGGGCTCGGCGACGGGCACCGCGGAAAGCAGCCGGCGAGTATAGGGATGGGACGGCGTCTCGAAGACCTGCTGGCGGCTGCCGAACTCCATGACCTGGCCGAGATAGAGCACGGCGACGCGGTGGCTCATGCGTTCGACCACCGCCATGTCATGGCTGATGAAGAGATAGGCGAGGCCCTCCTGTTCCTGCAGCTCCATGAACAGGTTGATGATCTGCGCCTGGATCGAGACGTCGAGAGCCGACAGCGCCTCGTCGGCGATGATCAGCTTGGGACGGGAGGCAAGCGCACGCGCGATGCAGACGCGCTGGCGCTGGCCGCCGGAGAATTCGTGCGGGTAACGCTTGGCGTGCGCGGGCGTCAGTCCGACGCGCTCCAGCAATTCATGCACGCGCTTTTCGATGTCCTTTTCACCGAGGATCAGGCCGTGGGTGCGGATAGGTTCGGCGATCGAGAAGCCCACGGTCTTGCGCGGGTCGAGCGAGGCGAAGGGATCCTGGAAGATGTACTGGATTTCCTGCTTCAGCCGCTGCCGCTCGGCATAGCTCATGGCCGAGACCGGGCGACCGCCAAAGAGGATCTCGCCCGAGGTTGCGTTCTGCAGTTGCTGGATCGTGCGACCGATCGTCGACTTGCCCGAGCCGCTCTCGCCGACCAGCGCCAGCGTTTCACCCGGGAAAATGTCGAAGCTGACGTTTTCGATGGCGTGCACGCGGTGCGTCGCCTTGCCGAAAAGGTTCTTGCGCACGTCGAAGCGGGTGACGAGATCACGCACCGAAAGGATCGGTGCCGCGTCGTAGCGGGCGGTGCGCTGGATATGGGTTTCGCCGACGCGCTTCGGTTCGCCGTCGATCATCATGGTCAGAGGCAGGCGCTTCGGGAATTCCTCGCCGGTCATGCTGCCGAGTTTCGGCACGGCGGAAAGCAGCGTCTGGGTATAGGGGTGCTTGGGGCTTGCGAAGATCTCGCCGACCGGACCTTCCTCGACCTTGCGGCCCTTCCACATGACGACGACGTCGTCGGCCATTTCGGCGACGACACCCATGTCATGGGTGATGAAGATCACCGCCATGCCGAGTTCTTTCTGGAGGTCGCGGATGATCGTCAGGATCTGCGCCTGGATGGTGACGTCGAGCGCCGTCGTCGGCTCGTCGGCGATCAGCAGTTTCGGCCGGCAGGCAAGCGCCATGGCGATCATGACGCGCTGGCGCATGCCGCCGGAAAGCTGGTGCGGATAGCGGCCGATCAGTTCTGCAGAATCAGGAAGGCGCACCATGTCGAGCAGGCGGCGCGTCTCGACGAGCGCTTCGGCCTTGGTCATCTTCTCGTGCAGCATCAACACTTCGGCGACCTGGTCGCCGATGGTAAAGACCGGGTTCAAGGACGTCATCGGCTCCTGGAAGATCATGGCGATCTCCTTGCCGCGGATCGCGCGCATGGTCTTCTGCGGGGCGCTCGTCAGATCGATTTCGCCGTCCTTGCCGCGAAACAGGATGCGGCCGGTCGGAAACTGGCCGCCCATCATGTCCGAGAGCCGCATGATCGACAGCGACGTCACCGATTTGCCGGAGCCGGATTCGCCGACGATTGCGAGCGTCCGGCCGGGCGTCACCGTGAAGCTCAGGTCTTCGACGACAGGATTGCCGTTGAAGGCGACGGAAAGCTTCTCAACGGCGAGCAGGGGCGCAGGCGTATCGACGGTCACGCGGTCTTCCTTGTTACAATGTGGTCGCGGCGCGCGCGGACTGTTCATAGGCGCCCGACATGAAACGCAGGACGGCGGCGATCTCGGAAAGCGTCTCCTCGGAAGGACGCGCTTTGGCGGTGGAGGAGACCAGCAGCCGCTCGCGAATTTTTGCGTAGCGCGTGCAGGCGTCCGACCCCTTGTCGGTGATGAGGATGGTCTTTTCCTTGCCTTCCTTGCCCGTCGTCACGAGGCCTGCGGCTTCGAGCTTGCGGATGGCATAGGTCGCGACATGGGTGTCCTCGATGTCGAGCACGAGACAGATGTCGGCGAGCTTCTTGCCGCGATCGCGGTGGCGGATCGTGTGCAGGATCAGGATCTCGATCGGGGAAAGACCGGGTACGCCGGCGGCCGCCATGCAGCGCATCATCCAGCGATGAAAGGCATGCGACGCGAGGATCAACCCGTATTCGACCTCGGAGAGGCCGGGAGAGCCGCCTTCAGCAAGGTGCGCGGAGGAAACGATCGGGCCGATGGCCGCGACCGGCTTTAGATGTTCGGGCAGGGCATTTTCGGCCCATTCCCGTCCTTCGAAGCTATCCTCCGACTTCTTCGTCATTCAGCTCTTCCTCATCTTGACGATTTTATGTCATCATTTTATCGACATTTTGTCAACGAACTGCTTTGATGAATTTCCGGGCTTGCACAATGAAGCGGCTCGCGAATGAGAGGGATGGACAATGAGCGCACGCGAAACCGGCAGCTGGGACTTCTGGATCGACCGTGGCGGCACCTTCACCGATGTCATCGGCCGCGACCCGCACGGGAACCTGCATGCCCGCAAGGTGCTGTCCGAAAATCCGGAAGCCTACCGCGACGCCGCTGTGCAAGGCATCCGCCTGCATCTCGGCCTTGCGACCGGTGCACCGATCCCGACCGGCCTCATCGGCGAAGTGCGCATGGGCACGACGGTCGCCACCAACGCGCTGCTCGAGCGCAAGGGCGAGCCCCTGGCTCTCGTGACGACCAAGGGCTTTCGCGATGCGCTGAAGATCGGCTACCAGGAACGCAAGAAGATCTTCGCGACCGAAATCATCAAGCCGGAAGCGCTCTACCAGGATATCGTCGAACTCGACGAGCGCGTGCTGGCCGACGGTATTGTCGAGCAGCCGCTCGACGAGGCGAAGGCGCGCGCGGCCCTCGAAAACCTGAAGGGCAAGGGCTACAAGGCCGTCGCCATCGTCTTCATGCATGCCTACAAGTATCCGGAGCACGAGGCGGCCGTTGCCCGCATCGCCCGCGAACTCGGCTTCGAGCAGGTCTCCGTCAGCCACGAAGTCTCGCCGCTGATCAAATATGTCGGCCGCGGCGATACCACCGTCATCGACGCCTATCTCTCCCCCGTGCTGCGCCGCTACGTCGCCCAGGTCTCCGGCGAACTCGATATTGCCCGTACCGGCGCACGCGTCATGTTCATGATGTCCTCCGGCGGCCTGACGGCGGCTGAAATGTTCCAGGGCAAGGATGCGATCCTCTCCGGTCCGGCCGGCGGCGTCGTCGGCCTTGCCAAGACCGGCGAAGCCGCGGGCTTCGATCGTGTCATCGGCTTCGACATGGGCGGTACCTCGACGGACGTCGCCCATTTCGATGGTGAATATGAGCGGGCGTTCGAGACCGAAGTTGCCGGCGTGCGCGTGCGCGCACCGATGATGCTGATCCACACGGTTGCCGCCGGCGGCGGCTCGATCCTGCACTTTGACGGCGAACGTTTCCGCGTCGGCCCGGATTCGGCCGGCGCCAACCCGGGCCCCGCGTGCTACCGCAATGGCGGCCCGCTTGCTGTCACCGATGCCAATGTCATGCTCGGCAAGCTGATGCCCGATTTCTTCCCGGCGCTGTTCGGTCCGAACCAGGACGAACGTCTCGACGTCGAGACCGTGCGCGGCCGTTTTGTTGCCATGGCGACCGAGATCGGCGATGGCCGCAGCCCCGAGGATGTGGCCGACGGCTTCATCCGCATCGCCGTTGCCAACATGGTCGAGGCGATCAAGAAGATTTCCGTGCAGCGCGGTTACGACGTGACGCGCTATGCGTTGAGCTGCTTCGGCGGCGCCGGCGGCCAGCACGCGTGCCTCGTTGCCGACCAGCTCGGCATGAAGAGCATTCTCGTGCATCCGATGTCCGGCCTGCTTTCGGCCTATGGCATGGGCCTTGCCGATATCCGCTCGACTCGCCAGAAGGCGCTCGGCGTCGCGCTCGACGACCAGGCGCCGGCAGCCCTCAGCACGCTGGGCGCCGAGCTGGAAGTCGATTGCCTCGGCGAACTGGAAGCACAAGGAATTGCCCGCGACGAAATTCGCACCCATCTGCGCGCCCATATCCGCTATGCCGGCACCGATACGGTGCTTGCGGTCGATGCGACCTTCCCGGCGCATGACGACATCGCCCGCCTGCGCGCCGAGTTCGAAGAGCTGCACAAGCGCCGCTTCGGCTTCGTCGCCGACAACAAGGCGTTGGTGATCGACGCCGTCGAAGTCGAGACGGTCGGCGGTGGTGCTGCCCAGATGGAACGCGAAGGCGCGTCCGTCACCTCAGGCACGCCCGACGTTTCACGCCGCACTCAGTTCTATTCGCAAGGCCAGTTCCACGATGCGCCGGTCCTGCTGCGCGCTGAACTGAGCCCCGGCCAGCGGCTCGACGGTCCGGCGATCATCATCGAGCCGAACCAGACCGTCGTCGTCGAGGACGGCTGGCAGGCGGAACTGACGGCGAAAGACCATATCGTGCTGCGCCGCGTGAAGGCGCTGCAGCAGCAGAGCGCGATCGGTACCCATGCCGATCCGGTCATGCTGGAGATCTTCAACAACCTGTTCATGTCGATCGCCGAGCAGATGGGCGTGACGCTGCAGAACACCGCCTATTCGGTCAACATCAAGGAGCGGCTCGACTTCTCCTGCGCCGTCTTCGACAACCGCGGCAACCTCGTCGCCAATGCGCCGCACATGCCGGTGCATCTGGGTTCCATGGACGCCTCGGTCGCAACCGCGATCCGCGAGAACCCGGTGATCAAGCCCGGTGACGTGTTCCTGATCAACGCGCCCTATAACGGCGGCACGCACTTGCCTGACCTCACCGTCTGTACGCCCGTCTTCGACGATGCCGGACAAGAGATCCGCTTCTGGGTCGCCAGCCGCGGCCACCATGCGGATATCGGCGGCATTTCGCCGGGCTCGATGTCACCGCTTGCCACCAACATCGAGGAGGAGGGCGTCTACATCGACAACTTCAAGCTCATCGATGCAGGTCGCTTCTGCGAGGCCGAGCTTGAAGCGCTTCTGAATGGCGCGCGCTATCCGGTGCGCAACATCCTTCAGAACGTCAACGACCTGAAGGCTCAAGTGGCGGCCAACGAAAAGGGCGTCGCCGAACTCAAGAAGATGATCGCCCAGTTCGGCGAAGACGTGGTCGAGGCCTATATGGGCCACGTCCAGGACAATGCTGCTGAGAGCGTGCGCCGTGTGCTTGACCAGTTGCCGGACGGCGAGTTCTCCTACGAGATGGACCAGGGCTGCAGCATCGTCGTCAAGATCACGGTCGACCGCGACAAGCGCGAGGCGACGGTCGATTTCACCGGCACGTCGGAGCAGCGCGGCGACAACTTCAATGCGCCGGCGCCTGTCACCCGCGCCGCAGTGCTCTATGTCTTCCGCGTGCTGGTCGAGGCAGACATTCCGATGAATGCCGGGTGCCTGCGGCCGATCCACATCATCATCCCCGAGGGTACGATGCTGACGCCGCGCTATCCGGCGGCCGTCGTTGCCGGCAACGTCGAGGTCAGCCAGGCCGTGACGAACTGCCTGTTCGGCGCGGTCCAGAGCCAGGCCGGCGCGCAAGGGACGATGAACAACCTGACCTTCGGCAACGACAATTATCAGTATTACGAGACGATCTGCTCCGGCGCGCCGGCGGGTCCCGGCTACAACGGTGCCGATGCGGTTCATACGCACATGACCAACTCGCGGCTCACCGATCCGGAAATCCTCGAAACCCGCTTCCCGGTGGTGCTCGAAGACTTCCACATTCGCGTCGGTTCCGGTGGCCGCGGCCAGTGGCACGCCGGAAACGGCACGAAGCGCACGATCCGGGCGCGGGAAACGCTCGACTTCGCGATCCTCTCCGGCCATCGCCGCGTCGCACCCTTCGGCATCAAGGGCGGAAGCCCGGGTGAACTCGGCCGCAACCTCGTGCGCCGCAATGACGGCCGGACGGAGGAACTGTCGGGCTGCGCCCATACGGTTCTCGAAGCTGGCGAAGCCTTTACCGTCGTGACGCCGACCGGCGGTGGATACGGCCGGTCATAGGCCGGAAAGACTGAAATCTCCCAAGACTGCTGCGGTGGTCTGCGGGCGGGCGAGCGATCGTCCGCCCGTTTTTCGTTCCGGCATATGCACAACAACTATTGCTGCATATGCGAAAAGACGCGATCGCTTTTTTAACCCGAATTTAAATTCGAAATTACTAAGTACTTATTGGTCAGTGCGCGCCCCAGTTCCTCCCCTTGCGGGGCCGCAAACATCCGGTCCTCCTCCCGCCGGTTTGGCTGACCATGTCCCCTCCCATCAGCGCGATCGCGACATCACAGGAGTCACGGCAGTGACGTTCAAGAACCTTTCGATTTTGACCAAGGTCGGCCTTGTGGTCGTGGTCATGGGCATATCCTCCATTCTGATCGCCCTTGCCGGTGCGCGTGGTCTTTCCTCGCTCGGTGCGACGATCGTCGATGTCGGCGCGCGTGAGGAAGCAGCGCGCGAGGCGATGGACCTGCGCGTCGACATCATCGCCATCAGCCGCATGACCTATCAGCTCGCCGCCGCCCCGGAGAACGCCGCCGACTTCGGCGCGGAAACCGAAAAGCGTGCGACCGAAATGCTCGGCCGCCTGACCAAGATCGAGGCGGTCGCTGACGATGCCGAAGACAAGCTGCTGAATGACATTCGCCTCACGCTCAACAGCTACTTCGACGAGATCCGTGCCATGGTCGCCGTCGCCGCCGAGAAGGGCGGAGATGCCGGTGCCGTCAAGGCCGCACTCGACAAGGCGCTCGAAGCGCAAAAGACCGTGACGGCAACAGTCAAGACCTACAGCACCTATTCCGGCGAAGCGCTTTCCGCCGCTCGTGAAGAGGCGCTGAATTCCTCGTCCGTCGCCATGACAATCCTCGCCGCGGCCGCCGCGGCCTGCGTGCTCTTCGGCGTCGGCGTCAGCCTCGTCGTTGCCCGCCGCGGCATCGTCATGCCGGTCCGTGACCTGACCTCGACCATGAGCGAACTTGCCGACGGAAAACTGGATGGAGATGCGACGGACGTTTCCCGCCAGGACGAGATCGGCGAGATGGCCCGTGCCGTCGAAGTCTTCCGCAAGAACGGCATCGCCATGCGCGCGATGAAGGCGCAGGAAGCGGCCCTCCATGCGCGCAGCAGCGACCTGCAGTCCAACATCAGCGTCGTCGTCGCCTCTGCCGTTGCCGGCGATTTCACCGGCCGCATCAACAAGGACTATGAAAACGACGACCTCAACCGCTTCGCATCGAGCGTCAACGAGCTCGTCTCCAGCGTCGACCAGACCGTCACCGAAGTCCGCCGCGTGATTGCGGCGCTTGCCGACGCCGACCTGACGCAGAACATGCGCGGCGAATTCCACGGTGCCTTCGCCGAGCTGCAGACGAACGTCAACCAGACAATGGTGACGCTGCGCTCGACCATGCAGAACGTGCGCACCGCGGCCAGCACCATCAACGACAACTCCGCCGAACTGAGCTCGGCTGCCAATGATCTGTCGAAACGTACGGAACAGCAGGCGGCAGCGCTTGAGGAAACCGCAGCGGCGCTCGACGAAATCACCTCGACCGTGCGCACCGCCTCGGAGCGGGCGAACGAGGCGCATGAGATGGTGCGCGCCACCAAGGAAAGCGCCGGCCGTTCCGGCGCGATCGTGCGCAGCGCCGTCGATGCCATGGGCCGCATCGAGGGTTCGTCCAACCGCATCAACCAGATCATCTCGGTCATCGACGAAATCGCCTTCCAGACGAACCTGCTGGCGCTCAATGCCGGCGTCGAAGCGGCACGCGCGGGCGAAGCCGGCCGTGGTTTTGCCGTCGTCGCCCAGGAAGTGCGCGAGCTGGCGCAACGCTCGGCCAACGCCGCCAAGGAAATCAAGACGCTGATCCACAGCTCGGCGTCGGAAGTCGAAAACGGCGTGGCGCTGGTGCGCTCGACCGGCGAGGCGCTGCTGGAGATCGAGACACTGGTCAACAATGTCAGCGGCCACGTCAACACGATCGCGACGGCGGCGCGCGAGCAGGCGACCGCACTGCAGGAGATCAACACCTCCGTCAACCACATGGACCAGATGACCCAGCAGAACGCGGCGATGGTGGAAGAGACGACAGCCGCCAGCGGCACGCTCGCCGAAGAGAGCCGTCAGTTGCGCACGATGCTGGCGAAGTTCAAGCTGGAAGGTGCTGCAGCCCGCGAAGGCTGGAGCCGCGCCGCCTGATCGAGCGGCGTAATCGCCACGACTTCAAGTGAAGTTCTTGCTGCGGCGGCACTGTCGTTTCTGCACCCCGTGTTGACGGGGACGGGGACAACTGTGCCGCCGCAGCATATTGAAGCGCGAGACCGTTTCCCCATCTTTTGCGCCTGAAAATCCAGGCGCTCCTGCGCCTTCTTCCCGATTTGCTGGGAAGCATGCCTGTTAGCCGCTATTCTGGAACGCAGACGTGTGAGTCGTTAATTTGCGGGACAACCGAATGACGCAGCAGTTCGACCTCTTTGTTTCGGACGAGGCAACTTCCAAAAAGGCGGGCGGTGGACCGGCGGTCAAGCGGGCATCGCTGACCGAGGACGATATGGTCCGTCACCTTCAGGCGACGGGTCGCTATCGCCTGTTGCAGCGGCTTGTGCCGCGCGCTGTGGTGCCTGTTGCGCGTCCCGGCTTCCCCCTGCATGGCGTCATTCTCGATACCGAAACCACAGGGCTCAACCATCGCAAGGATGAGATCATCGAGATCGGCCTGATCGCCTTTACCTTCGATGAGAAGGGAAACCTGGGAGACGTGACTGGCGTTTTCGGCGGCTTGCGCCAGCCGTCCAATCCGATCCCTGCGGAAATCACTCGTCTTACCGGCATCACCAACGAGATGGTCGCGGGAAAGACGATCGACCTCGACGAAGTGCGGGCGCTGATGGAAAAGGCCGACCTTGTCATCGCCCACAATGCCGGCTTCGACCGTCCCTTCTGCGAGGCCTTCTCGCCCGTTTTTGCAGGAAAGGCATGGGCCTGTTCCGTCTCCGAGATCGATTGGTCTTCCCGCGGCTTCGAAGGCACCAAGCTCGGTTACCTGATCGGGCAGGCCGGTTACTTCCACGACGGCCACCGGGCGGTCGACGACTGTTTCGCTTTGCTCGAAGTCCTTGCCAAGGATGGCGGCTCCGGCAGCACGCCCTTTGCCGAACTCTGCGAGGCGAGCCAGCGATCACGCGTCCGCATTTTTGCGGAAAACAGCCCCTTCGACATGAAGGATCATCTGAAAGCTCGCGGCTACCGCTGGTCTGACGGAAGTGACGGCCGTCCGAAATCCTGGTGGGTCGAAGTCGCCGAAACCGCACTTGAAGACGAACTCGGCTACCTCCGCTCGGAGATCTATCGCTGGAAGGAAGCCGATCCGCCGATCAAGCGCTTGACCGCTTTCGACCGCTTCCGGGCCTGACACGCGAACGAGCCGCTGCGGCCGACAGGGCAAGCCCTTCGGTGACGCGGGCGTCGCTCGATTAAAACATCCTTTTCCCGCCGATCTTTGCATGACGCGGCCCACCGATCGTAGCGCAGGCGCCAGGCTGAGGCTGTCCTGCGCCGGACGCGGGCTGACGGCCCGCTACGCCCCGATTTGCCTGTCTTTCCACATCTGGCAAACAACGCCCGGTTTACCGTTAACCGCTGAATTCACGCACAAAAAGCGTGGACGCCCGACCGAATCCGACTATACGTGCGCAGACTTGACTTAGAAATTCAAGTTTTATGCTATTGTTATAGTTGATGTTTCAATGTCGATGTTCGCAATCTCGTCCAGTTTTGAGAGTGCTCCCAAGCGTGGGATGACCCGCGATCGCCGACACTTTGTCTGGCAGCCAGTCTGCATGGGCGCAACCGAACGCGCCGTGACCGAAGGGCCGGTTACGCACCCGCTTTGCCGAAGCGAGCTGCTGCGCACGAGACCCGTCTGTCGGTCGAAATAGCCGCAACTGAACGCAATGTCCGGGGCTCGCCCTGCACCGTTGTTCAACGGGCAAGGCGCGTGCGTCGCGTTCTGAGCGGCTGGGTTCGGCCGGCGACAGTGGCGGATACGGAATTCACCTTAATCGAAGTTACAGGGGTAAAAGAATGGCAAGGGGCAGGTTCAATTCGGTTTCGCGTCGGCGAGCCAAAGTCGTGCTGGCGGGCGTGTCGCTGCTGGGAATGTCCGCCGTGGCGGCGTCGGCCCAGGAGGTACGCAAGACCAACCGGGTCGAAAGCCTGGCCCAGGCTGAACGCAGTTCGGGCGGCGCGACGCAGCTGGCCCCCATCGTGGCCGTCGGGCAAGCGGGCGGTCAGCCGCCTGAGACCGGCACCATCGGCCAGCCGTCAGCTCCCTATGCGGGCGGTCAGATGGCGACCGGTGCGCGGCTTGGCGCGCTCGGCAACCGTCCTGTCAAGGAAACCCCGTTCAGCGTCACCAGCTACACGGATAAGCTGATCCGCGATCAGCAGGCGCGAACGGTCGCCGATGTCACCCTCAACGATCCCTCGGTACGCATGGATGCGCCGGCGTTCAGCGAGCGTGATTCGTTCTTCATTCGCGGCTTCTCGGTCACCAATCTGGATACGGCCTATGACGGCCTCTTCTACATCACCAACCCGCGCCGCAGCCCCCTTGAGGGTATCGAGCGCGTCGAGGTCCTGAAAGGCCCGAGCGCGCTGGTCAACGGCGGCGTCGGCCGCGTCGGTGGGACTATCAATCTGGTGCCCAAGCGCGCCACCGACGAGCCGCTGACGCGACTGACGACCACCTATATGTCGGACTCGCAATTGTGGTCGCACCTCGATGTCGGTCGCCGTTTCGGGCCCGAGGGCGAATGGGGCGTCCGTTTCAACGGTTCCTATCGTGGCGGCGACACGGCGCTTGACCACAACGAAAACGAGATCGGCGTGCTGTCGCTCGGGCTCGACTATCGCGGCGATCGGGTGCGTGCCTCGCTCGACCTCAATCATTCCAAGCAGAACATCAATGCGCCGGCCTCTCTGTTCAACGCGGCAGCGCCGGGCATCAAGATCCCGGAAGCGCCGGACGGCCGGATCAACACGTCCAACCCGTTCGAATACCATGACAGCGAACACAATATGGTCGCTGGCCGCGTCGAGTTCGACGTGCTGGAGAACACCACTGTTTACGCCGCCGGCGGCATCAGCCGCTACCGCGAGGACTTCCTGAGCACGTCCTACACCATTCAAAATCCCAATGGCGATGCGCTGGCCGAGTTCGGCTACAATCCGCAGGAGATCCAGGGGGTCTCGGGTGAGGTTGGTCTCCGCTCGGAGTTCGATACCGGACCCGTCGGTCACCAGCTCAGCGTTTCTGTGAGCCGAGCGCTCAACGAGAATAACCGCGGCTACTTCCATCCGGGCAGGCTCGGCTTCAGAAGCTACATGACCAACATCTACAATCCGATCTATGTGCCGAGCGATTGGGTCAATACGGGCGGGCTTCCGCGCTCGAACGACCTGCATGCGTTTTCGGACCTGCTCGCGACCAGCGTCGCGATCTCCGATACGCTTTCCTTTGCCGAAGACCGTTTCCAGCTGACGGTCGGCGGGCGCTATCAGGAAATGCGTGTACGAGGGTACAATACGCGTCCCGGCGCCGTGCCGCTCGGTCAACAGACCTACTATTACGAGGAAGGCCGGTTCAGCCCTGCCGTCGCGGCACTCGTAAACGTCACCGACAGCTTCTCTGTCTACGGCAACTACGTGGAAGCTCTGACCGAAGGGCCGTCAGCGCCGTCCAACGCTCTGAACAGCGACCAGATTTTCCCTCCTGTTGTCAGCAAGCAGAAGGAAATCGGCTTCAAATACGACCTCGGCGAAGTAATGCTCGGCGCAGCGCTGTTCGAGATCAGGCAGCCAAACGGTTTGACAACCGGCGGCGTCTTCGCCGTCGACGGCCTGCAGGTGAACCGTGGCATCGAGCTTTCAGCCTATGGCGAACCGGTTGACGGCGTTCGCTTGCTTGGTGGCATCACCTTCATGGACGCCAAGCTCGATAAGGCAGAGAACTCGAGAACAGGAGAGCGGTTCGATGGCAACCGTGTGCCCGGCGTCCCGACGACCGCGATCAGCCTCTATGGTGAATACGACACGCCGTGGATCGAGGACCTGACGCTGACGGGCCGCCTCGTCTACACCGGCAGCACCTACTACGACCAGAGGAACACGCAGAAGGTCTCGGACTGGACGCGGGTCGATCTCGGTGCGCGTTACTCCTTCGAACGTGAAAACGCTAAGCCGGTGGAAATCCGGGCGACCGTCCAGAACGTGTTCGACGAGAACTACTGGGCCTCGTCCGCCCGTGGCTTCCTTGCCGCCGGCGCGCCGCGCACCTTCATGGTGTCGACTGCGTTTGAATTCTGAGCCAGAGGAGCTTCAGTCACAAAAAGAAACGGCCGGCATTCTGCCGGCCGTTTCTCGTTTCGGGGGGCGTGCCGATCAGGCTTCCGGCGAATAACCGAAGACGACGGCCGGGTTTTCCGCGGTCTCGACCCAGACGCTCTTCGTCTGTGTATAGGCCATCAGTGCATCACGGCCGGAGGAGCGGCCATAGCCGGAGCGGCCGAAGCCGCCGAAGGGCGACATGACACTGATCGTCTTGTAGCCGTTGATCCAGAAGGTCCCGGCCCGCACCCTTGAAGCGACCCGGTGTGCGCGGCCGACATCACGGGTCCAAACGGCGCCTGCCAGGCCGTACGGGTTGTCGTTGGCGAGGGTGACCGCCTCGTCCTCGTCGTCGAAGACGGTGACGCCGACGACCGGGCCGAAGACCTCTTCGCGGGCGATCGTCATGTCCGGCTTGACGTTGTCGAGAATGGTCGGCGCGAAATAGAAGCCGCCGGAGGCTTGAAGAGGAGCCGGCTTGGCGCCGCCGGTTGCAAGCGTTGCACCTTCGGCAACGCCCTGGCGCACCATTTCCTCGATCTTCGCCCATTGCCGTGCATTGTTGATCGGGCCGATCTGCGTGCTGTCGAGATAGGGATCGCCGACGGGGATGCGCGCGGCAGCCTCGGCATAACGCTCGACGAACTGCTGGTGCACTGAGCGATGCACGAGCAGGCGCGAGCCGGCAACGCAGCTCTGGCCGGCGCCAGAGAAGATCGCCGATTGGGCGCCGACGATGGCGCGGTCGATATCGGCATCGGCAAAGACGATGTTGCCGGACTTGCCGCCGAGTTCGAGGATACAGGGCACGACGTTCTTCGCAGCCGCTGCCGCAATGGCCGAACCGGCAAGCGCCGAGCCGACGAAGACGACGAGTGCCGTTTTCGGATGGGCGACCATCGCCTGGCCCGCCGTTACGCCCTGGCCGGCGATGACGTTGACGAGGCCACGGGGCGCGCCGCCCGCCTCGCAGAGCGCACCGAGCACGAGCGTGCTGAGCGGCGTCAGTTCCGACGGCTTGATGATGACGCCGTTGCCGGCGCAGATCGCAGGCGCAATCTGCCATCCGCCGGTAAAGAGCGGCGCGTTCCAAGGGGTGATCTGGGCGACGACGCCAACCGGCTCGTTGCGGGTATAGTTCAGATGCGAGGTCGGGACCGGGATGACCTCGCCGTGCAGCTTGTCGCACCAGCCGGCATAATATTCGAACATCTCGGCGACCCGGACAGCCTCGCCACGGATGTCGCGGATCGGCCGGCCGGCCGAGCGGCTTTCGAGCTCGGCAATCTCGCCGGCGCGCTCGCGGATCTTGCGGGCGATCTCGTTCATCACCCGGCCGCGCGCCGAAGCGGTCATCGAGATCCATTCGCGCTGGGCGCGCGCTGCCGCCTGCATGGCGGCGTCGACGATATCAGCGCCGGCGTCCTTGAAGGTGGCGAAGACTTCGCCGGTCGCCGGATCGGTGAGCGCCTGCTCGTCGCCGGAACCGGGCACCAGCGTGCCGTCGACATAGCTGCCGATCTCGGTGCCGGGAATGATGCCGTGGAACAGCGCCCGGATGCGCTCGGCCTTGGCGGGCATGGTCATGTCGTTCATCGTCGTTCCCTTCAAGTCTCAGTTGTCGTTGGCCACCGGGCGGAAGGCGCCCATGCGGGTGAAGTCCTCGGCGTTTTCGAGCGGGCTCTCGGCCCAGAGCTTGGCGACCGCGCCCGAGAGCGGCAGATCGGCGCCGGTGCGGGCCGCAAGCTCGCTGGCAAGCCGCACGTCCTTGCGCATCAGGCCCATGGTGAAGCCGCTGTCGAAGCGGCCGTTCATCACCCAGGTCGGGAAATGCACTTCGCTGATCATCGATTTGCCGGACGCGGCGTTGAGCACCTTCAGCGCCTCGTCCGCATCGAGCCCGGCGGCAAGCGCCAGCTTCAGCCCTTCGCCCGTCGTCACCATATGGGCGGCGGCGAGCAGGTTGTTGACGAGCTTGGCAACGTTGCCGGCGCCGCTCGGGCCGACATGCAGGGCCTTGGCCGACATCGCGTCGATCACCGGGCCGGCAAGGGCGACGTCCGCGTCACTGCCACCGATCATCATCGTCAGCTTGCCGCTTGCGGCACCTGCCGGACCGCCGGAGACCGGCGCGTCGATGAAGCCGTGGCCGAGGCCGGCAAGGGCTGCGGCGAGATCACGCGAGACATCCGGCTCGGAGGTCGAGGTGTCGATGATGACGACGCGGCGGCCGGCCGCCTTCAGCGCTTCTAGATTGGCCTCGACGACGGCTGCCACGTCCTTGGCGGTTGGCAGCGAGAAGACGATGAAGTTGGTGTCGAAGAAGACGTCAGTCAGAGCCTCGACCGGGGTCACCCCGCCTTCGGCGGCAAGCGTGCGCCGGGCCTCGGAGAGGTCGAAGCCCTTGACGGCAAAACCTTTGCCGGCGAGCGTCGTCGCCATGCCGAGACCCATGGCGCCCAAACCCACCACGCCAACTGTCGTTCGTTCCGCCGTCATGATCCGCTTACCCTCGTATGATCAGAATGATCCGGCGAAGGTGGCATGCGGGCTGGCGAGCGGGTAGACGGCGCGCCTGGTACAATGCGTTGCTGGCGTGGCAACGTCTGCTCGACCGCCGGTGATGGGAAAGGCGAGCGTTAGCGCCGCGCGGGTTTCATCGAGCTAGGACGGTCTTCTAAGTCTGGAAGGATTGCATCTCGCGCGCGAGATGCTGGCCGAGTTTTTCGACCGACAGCGGCAGGCGGCGGTGGGCCCGCACCATCAAATGCGCGCTCGCCTCGCTCAGCAGCGGATCGGAGAGGTCGATCGCCTGCATGGACCCGCGCGCGATTTCCACGGTTACGGACGTGCGCGGCAGGAAGGTGACGCCAAGGCTTGCTGCAACGAAGCGGCGGAGCACCTCGATCGAATGGGTTTCGAGCAACGGCGCCAGCGCCAGCCCCGCATCGGCCGCCACCCGCGCCACCAGTTGTGTCACGCCATTGCCCTTGCCGAGCAGCGCGCACGGGAAGGCGAGGCAATCGGCAAGTTTCAGGTCGCTGCGCTCGGACAGGGGATGGCCCGCCGGCACGATGACGCAGAGCGGCTGGCGCGCAATCGCCAGCGCCCGGATGCGCGGTTCGGTCAGGGGATTGTAGGCGATGCCGATGTCGGCGTCGCTGTTGGCGATGGCGTCGACGACGTCTTCGGTGCTGCCGAGTTCGACGATGTAGCGCACATAGGAATATGCCTTTGAGAACGACGAGAGCCCGTGCTCCACCAGGTCGGCCATGAAACCTTCGCCGCAGCGGATGCGGATGCGGGTCTGCTGCACGCCGCGGATCTGGTCGAGCTGCTCGGCAAGCAGCCCGTTGTCCTCGAGCACGCGTTTGCCGTGTTCGAGCACCAGTTCACCGGCGTCGGTCAGGATCGTGCCGCGGGCGGTGCGCTCGAAGAGGGACAGGCCGATGTCGCGTTCAGTATCGGCGATCTGGCGGCTGACGACCGATGGCGCCAGCCCCATATGCTCCGCAGCGCCCCGGATCGAACCGATGCGCGCAACCGCCATAAAGATCCTGAGCGCCTTCGCGTCGAGTACGTCCATGGCGGTCATGGATGCGACGGAATCCCCTTGGGGTCAACGACCAAGCGAGGTCGCGATCAGGCGTGTCCAGAGGTTTACGCCCTGGCCGATGATCGCATCGTTAAAATCGTAGTGCGGCGAGTGCAGGCCGGGGTTAACGCCCTCGCGTCTTGCGCCGAGCCAGAGATAGCAGCCGGGACGTTCGTCGAGCATGAAGGCGAAGTCCTCGGCCGCCATGCTTGGTGGCGCGTCAATGACCGTCAAGGCCGGGTCTGCCGTGGCGACCGAGCGTGCGAGCGCGGCGGCTGCGGGATCGTTGATCGTCGCCGGATAGCGGCGCTGATAATCGAGCTCGGCCGTGCAGCCGAGCCCTTCGGCAAGGGCTGAAACGAGCGAGCGCATCCGGTTTTCGAGCGTGTCACCGACCGCCTTGTCGAACCAGCGCGTGGTGCCGCGGATCACGGCTTTTTCCGGGATCACGTTCCAGGCGTCGCCGCCGTGGATCTGTGTGACGGAGACGACGGCCGCTTCGAGTGGCGAGACGTTACGGCTGGCAATCGTCTGCAAGGCCGTGACGATCTGGGCGCTAGCGACGAGCGGGTCAGCACCCTCATGCGGCATCGCCCCATGGGCGCCGCGACCGGTGATGGTGATTTCGAAGACCCCGAAGGCGGCCATCATCGCGTCGTCGCGGGCCACCACCGAGCCGACGTCGAGCGCCGGCCAGTTGTGCAGCGCATAGACGGCATCGGCCGGGAAATCACGGAAGAGGCCATCGGCGACCATGACGCGGGCACCGCCCTCGGCCTCTTCGGCCGGCTGGAAGATGAAATGCACGGTGCCGTCGAAGTCCATCTCGCTCGCCTGCCGGGCGGCGGCCAGCAGCATGGCGACGTGGCCGTCGTGGCCGCAGGCGTGCATCTTGCCCGTCGTCTTCGAGGCGTAGGCAGCGCCGCTCGTCTCGATGATCGGCAGCGCGTCCATGTCGGCGCGAATGGCGATCGATCGGTTCGATGTGCCACGCCTGAGCGTGCCGACAAGCCCGGTGCCGCCATAACCGTCCTTCACGGCAATGCCCCATTCGGCAAGCCGGCCGGCGATGAAGGCCGCGGTCTGGCGTTCCTCGAAGGCAAGCTCGGGATGGGCATGCAGGTGATGACGCCAGCGGATCGTTTCCTCGATGCGCTCGGGGCTGATGTCGTGGCGTGTCATGGCGTGCGTCCTGTCGTTTGAGGGGATGGCCGGCCGCAGAGCGGCCGACCTGTTTCTCTTACACAATTCCGGACGGAAAACCGCTTCCTGGAATTGCGTGCCGCGTTACTGGCCGAGACGCAGGAAGAGATCGGCGACGACGACCGAGCCCATATAGGTGCCGACCATCACGCAGATCGCGACGATGACGATCTTCCAGCCCGAGCGGCGGGCGATCGCGAACTCGTTCGCCGTCAAGGCAAGGCCGCCATAGGCAAGCGCCGGGGTCGCCAATGCGAGGAAGTTGAGGTGCTCGACCTGTTCGCTGACCCAGGCTGCACCCGGAACGCCCGGGATGGTGATGAGGATCGCGATCAGCGAAACCCAGGCGACGCTTGGCAGGTAGAAGGGCACGAAGCGGGCGAGCGCCAGGCCGACGATACAGGCGGCATATAGCGTCGCCATGCCCGGCAATGCGGTGAGCGGCGACGTTCCGGTGCCGACCCAGTTGGCGACAAGGCCGATCGCACAGGCGATGATCAGCAGGCCGGCATGGCCGATCACGTCGAGCTTGCGTTCGTCCTCGGGGGTCAGCGGGAGATCGTCGGCGTAGTTGGCGGAGGTGTTCTGGTTGGTCATGGTTCTCTCTCCCGGTCAGGCTGCGGTGCGACGCTCGGATGGGCGCGCCTTGTTGTAGAGCCACTCCGTCAACGGCAGCGCCACGAACATGCCGACATAGAGGCCGGTGGCATAGGTCAGGATGTTGCTGGCGGCGGCGAGCGCGAGAATGATGTCCTTCTGGTCCGGCACCGCCGCGACAAGACCGCCGGTGCAGGCCGCCAGCATCGAGCCGGAGCCGACGCCGCAGGACATGGCGAGCGCACGCACGTCGAAGATGCCGAGGCCGTGAACGATCGGCGGCATGATGGCGAAGACGAAGGTGCCGATCAGCGTGCCGGTCGCATAAACGCCCATGGCGCCGGCACCTTCCGGCGAGTTGAGGCCATATTTGTCGGCGATCAGCGCGATGTTCGGCTCGCGGTCGATCGAATAGGTGGCGCCGACGGCTTCACGACCCATCTTGAGAAGGAACACTGCGACCGGGAAGGCGACGATGATCGTGCCGAGATTGCCGAGCTCCTGCAGAACCAGCGCCGGGCCGGCCTCGATGATCTGCGAAATCTGCGGGCCGACCGTCGTTCCGAACTTGGCGATGAACGGCATGATGGCAACGGTGATCATCGCGCCGGAAAGCTTGACCGCATCGCGCGACAGGAACTTGCCGGTCGCCTTGAAAATGGCCGGATTGAAGGCGATGCCAAGCGCGAAGGCGTAAAGGATCGGCAGGAAGATGACGGTGCCGATACCGATCGGCAGACGCTGAATGCCGATCAGCTCGGAGGCGATGACGATCGCCAGCACAAAGATATGCAGATAGAGCGCGCCCGAGGCGGCTCCGGTTTTCCCGGTCATGATGTTCTCCTCTGGTTGGGAGCCAGTTGTTGTTCTTTGCCCAGCGTTCAGAGTAGGCGGTGAGGGCAAATTGCGGCTAGCCGGCCGGCAAGCAACGAAGTGTTGCGATTTGAGCAACGGGCGGGCCGCTGTTCGGGCGGCCATTGGGATCAATCCCGCAGCGCCTTCATGTCATGGCGTCATTCCTGCAGTTCATTCCAGTTGGCGCAACGACGAATCGTCACCGCCTCTGCCCTTGCTGTCGCACAGCGGGGAGGGGGAACCAAGCACTATTGGCTTCTCTCGGTGAGACACTTTCCGAAGTCTATTCTGCCCGCGCCCGACGCTTTCCGTTATCTCCTTGATCCTCCCGGCGGCGGAAAACGAAACCGCACAAAATTCCCTGAAAATGCCCATTGAAATCGATTACATTTTCTGGCTTCATGGTTTTCGCAAGATTTGGGAGGATCTGATGAAGAAATTTATCGCCGCAGCGCTTGGCGCTGTCGCAACCATTGCCATTTCCGCTTCTTTCGCCAATGCCGAGACCTTCAAGATCGGCCTGTCCAACGGCTGGGTCGGCAGCGAATGGCGCACGCAGATGATCGACGAGGCCAAGGAGGCCGCGGCGAAGTGGAAGGAGAAGGGCGTCGACGTCGAAGTCTCCGTCCAGAGCGCCAATGTCGACGTACCCGGGCAGATCGCGCATGTGCGCAACTTCATCGCCGAAGGCGTGAACGCCATCATCATCAACCCCAACAGCCCGACGGCCTTCGATCCGATCTTCGCCCAGGCGAAGGAAGCCGGCATCCTGGTGATCGCGACGGACGCCGAGGTTTCCTCGCCGGATGCGACCTATGTCGGCATCGACCAGACGGCCTGGGGCGCTGCCGGCGCCAAGTGGCTGGCTGACACGCTCGGCGGCAAGGGCAAGGTGGTCGCCATCAACGGCGTCGCCGGCCATCCGGCCAATGAAATGCGCGTCGCCGGCTACAAGAGTGTCTTCAAGGATTATCCGGACCTGCAGGTGGTCAACGAGGTCAACGCCAATTGGGATCAGGCCCAGGGCCAGCAGGCGATGCAGAACATCCTTGCAACCTATCCTGATATCAACGGCGTCGTTGTTCAGGACGGCATGGCGGCCGGCGCCTGGAAGTCGATCATGGATGCGGGCAAGACCAGCCAGATCGCCGCAACCGGCGAAATCCGCAAGGACTTCATCGACCTCTGGGTCAAGGACAAGCTGAATTCCGGCGCGACCGTCAACCCGCCGGGCGTCATGGCAAGCGCGCTCAACGTTGCGGTGCTGATGCTGCAGGGCAAGGAACTGAAGGAGCCGGCAACGGCTGGCCAGTACAAGAACGCCATGTATCTGCCGATCCCGTTCATCGACAGCAAGAACCTTGGCGACGCCGCCAAGCAACTCGACGGCAAGCCGGGCTATTACTCCTACACCAACGCGCTTTCGATCGACGACGCCACGGCGTTGTTCAAGTAAGTTCGGGTTTCGCCGGGCGGCTCTTGTCTTGAGCCGCCCGGCGACCGATGCCGCCGATGGCCACCGACCAAGGCCGATCGGGCGTGAAAGATTGCTGCAGTGGAGCCGGTGCCGAGCGCGAGCATCCCTGAAGATGCGGCAAGCAACCAAATGGACGACAGCCGATGTCGAAACTGAGACTGAACGGCGTGAGCAAGGCTTACGGCGCAACGCTGGCGCTACGCCGCGGCGACCTTGAGATCGCTGCCGGCGAAGTGCATGTGCTGATGGGCTCCAACGGCTCCGGCAAGAGCACGCTGTGCAAGATCATCGCCGGCAGCGTGCGGCCGGATGGCGGCCAGATCCTGATCAACGACAAGCGCGTGACGATCTCCGGGCCGCAAGCCGCACGCGCCGCCGGCATCGGCATTTTCTACCAGGAACTCAGCCTCGCCAGCCACCGGTCGGTCGAGGAAAACATCTGCCTTTCCGCCCTGCCGGTGAAGGCCGGCCTCTTCATCGACCGGGCGGCAATGAAGGCGCGCGCGGCGCGCTACATCGCCTTGTTCTCGGAGGTCTCCGGCGAAGGTTTCCACGCGGAGGCCCTGGTCGGCAACCTCCGGGCGGACCAGCGGCAACTGGTGGAGATCATGAAGGCGCTCGCCAGCGAAGCGCCGATCCTGATCTTCGACGAGCCGACCTCCGCACTTGACCGCGCCCAGGTCGATCGCTTCTTCGAGATCCTGCGCGATCTCAAAGGCCAGGGTCGCGGTATCATCTTCATCTCGCACCGTATGGACGAAATCACCGCGATCGGCGATCGCGTGACGATCATCCGCGACGGCGAGACCATCGAGACGTTGAAACTCTCCGAGACCGACCCGGCAACGGTCATCCGGCTGATGGTCGGCGGCGCCAGCGACATGCCGGCTGCAAGGTCATCGGCACCAGCGGTGGTGGAAACTGGCGCGCAGACGGCGATCTCCGTACGTAGCCTCTCGGGCAAGGGCTTTCGCGATGTCAGCTTCGAGGTGGCAAAGGGCGAGATCCTCGGGCTCGGCGGGCTGCACGGGCAGGGGCAATCGGCGCTGCTGCGGGCCATCTTCGGCGCAAGCACCGTTTCATCCGGCGAGGTGACGATCGGCGGCGAACGCTATGATGCCAAAAGCCCGCGCGACGCCATTCGCCGTGGCTGCGCCTATGTCTCCGGCGACCGCGGTCGCGACGGCGTCATCAGCGGCCGTCCGATCATCGAGAACGTCACGCCGATCCATTATCTTCGCGACCGGCTGATGCTCGCGCGGCCCTCGAGCCTCAAGAACAAGGTGATGCCGGCGCTCGAAGCGATGCACACCAAGTTTGCGAGCCTCTTCCATCCGATCAATTCGCTTTCCGGCGGCAACCAGCAGAAGGTGATCATCGCCCGATGGCTGATCGATCGGCCCGACGTGCTGCTGCTCGACGACCCGACCAAGGGCATCGACCTCCAGGCCAAGGCCGATCTCTTTGCGCTCATTCGCCAGCTTGCGGCCGAAGGCCTCGGCATCCTGCTCTATTCGTCCGAGGACGCCGAATTGCTCGGAAATGCCAACCGCATCCTTGTCTTCAACGGCGGCTCGGTGACGCGCGAACTGACCGGCGACGATCGCACCCGCTACAATCTCTACCAGGCTGCATACGAGGCCGCATGATGACATCGACCGCGACAGACATTTCCTCTCCCAGGAGCGGCGGCCTGCGCTCCTGGCTCGAGCGCTACCCCTTCCTGCCGGCGCTGGTCATCCTCATCGTGCTGCTGGCGCTGAACGGCCTCTTTTCGCCCAACAGCCTGAGCTACCGCTCGCTGACGGGTCTGCTCAGCACCTATATGGCGCTGATCATGCTGGCGATCGCGCAGACCTATGTCGTCTCCGCCGGCGATATCGATCTTTCCGCCGGCGCGACGCTGTCGCTGGTCAATGTCGCGATCGTCGTCCTGATGGAGCGCTGGGGCGGCGGCGCCGGTGCCGTGCTGCTCGCACTTGCGCTCGGCGTCCTGATCGGACTTGCCTGCGGGCTGGTCAACGGACTGGTCGTCGCAGCACTTCGGCTGCAGGCGATCGTCGCCACCTTTGCGACCAGCATCTTCTTCACCGGGCTGGCGCTCTATGTCATGCCCGTTGCCGGTACGCCGGCGCCGGCACTGTTCTGGCGCACCTATGGCGGCCGCCTCTTGGGCGTGCCCTTCGTCTTCTACGTGCTCGCGGCGCTGGCTGTCCTGCTTTACTTCCTGTCGCGCACGCGCATCGTCACCGAACTGCTGGCCGTCGGTGACGACCAGCAGGCCGCCTATCAGACCGGGCTTCCGGTCGTCTCCGTCCGCATCAAGGGCTACCTTCTGTGCGGGCTGTTCTCGGCGCTTGCCGCTTTCTGCCTCACGGGTGATACAGCGAGCGGCGATCCGCTGGTCGGCGGCAAGATGACGCTCTACAGCGTCGCCGCCGTCGTGCTTGGCGGCAGTGCGCTTGCCGGCGGCTGGACGACGGTGGTCGGCTCTCTGCTCGGCGCCCTGACGATCGGCCTCGTCAATTCCCTGGTCTTCTTCATGGGCACGCCGTCGGAATGGCAGAACTTCGTCCAGGGCCTCGCCATTCTGATCGTCTTGATGGCCGGCGTGCTCGCCGGTCGGAGGGCACGCGCATGAGCTCGGTTACGTCGTTCTTCAAACAGCCGCTGGTCGTGGCGCTCATCCTCATCGTCGCGCTGCTCTATCTTGGCCAAAGCCTGTCGCCGGGGTTTGCCTCGGCCGATCAGATCCTCCGGCTCTTGATCGTCGCCTCGCTGCTCGGCATCGTCGCCGCCGGCCAGAACGTCGTCATTCTCGGCGGCCGCGAGGGCATCGACCTCTCCGTCGGCGGCGTCGTGTCGCTCTCGGCGATCATCGCCGGCAATGTCATGAACGGTGCCGATGGCGGCATCCTGCCGGCGGTGCTCGCCTGCCTGGCGGCCGGCGCCTTCTTCGGCCTTTTGAACGGCCTCGGCGTCACGCTTCTGCGCATCCCGCCGCTGGTGATGACACTCGGCATGCTGGGCGTGCTGCAGGGCCTGCTGGTGGTCATCCGCCAGGGCATTCCCTCGGGTCGCGCCGCGCCCGGCCTCTCCGCCTTCGTGACCCAGCCGCTGGCGCTCGGCATTCCCGGCATCATCTGGCTCTGGATCGTGATCGGCCTGTTCATGGCCTTCATGCTGAACCGCACCGTCTTCGGTCATCGGATCTACGCGATCGGCTCCAACGAGCACGCGGCCTATATGGCCGGCGTGCCGGTTCGGCTCATGCGCATCGGTCTCTTCATGATCTCGGGCATGTTCGCCGCGATCGCCGGGCTCTGCCTGCTCGGTTATTCCGGATCGTCTTTCGCCAATGTCGGCGAGCAATACATGCTGTCGTCGATCATCGCGGTCGTCTTTGGCGGCACGTCGCTTGCCGGTGGCAAGGGCGGTTACACCGGGACCATGGCCGGCGCGCTGCTGCTTGTCATCCTCCAGGGCATCCTGACGACGGTGAACATCGACGAGTCCGGCCGTCAGATGGTGTTCGGCGCGACGCTGCTGCTGCTCATGCTGTTCTACGGCCGCGGGAGGGCGATGCGCGCATGAGCGAGCGGCCGAAGATCAAGGATATCGCAGAACGCGCCGGTGTCTCGGTTGCGACCGTTTCGCGGGCACTGAGCGGCTCGTCGCTGGTGACGGACGAGACACGCCAGCGCATCAACGCGCTGGCGCGCGAGCTCAACTACCGCCCGAATGTCAGCGCCCGCAACTTGCGAACGCGCCGGTCGATGTCGGTACTGCTTGTCGTGCGCGACGTCGGCAACCCCTTCTACCTCGAGATCCTGAAGGGCGTGGAGGCGACGGCGCGCGAGGCCGGTTACGCCGTCCTCATGGGCAACACCGAGAACGACCCGGACCGCGAGGTCGAGTATTTCAACATGCTGCGCGACGGCCATGCCGACGGCATGATCCTGATGACCGGCAAGCTGCCGCCGCCTGAGCCGGGCGAAAGCGCCGATCTCTCGCATCTGCCTGTCGTTATCGCGCTCGAAATGATCGAGGGGTCCGGCTTCCCGCATGTGCAAATCGACAACGTCGCCGCCGCTGAGGCTGCGGTCGACCATCTGATCGCGCTCGGCCATCGCCGCATCGCCCATATCGCTGGTCCCCTGCCGGAGGTCATGGCGCTCCACCGCCGCGACGGCTATAGGGCCGCCATGAAAGCGGCCGGCCTTGCGGTCCCCGAGGGGTACGAGGTGCGCGGCGACTACCTGCTCGAAAGCGGCGAGGCCTGCGCCTCGGACCTTTTCGCCCTGCCGGAGCCGCCGACCGCGATTTTCGCCGCCAACGACGAGATGGCCTACGGCGCAATCCATGCGCTACGGCGGCTTGGCCGCGAGGTGCCCGGCGACGTCTCGGTCGTCGGCTTCGACGATCTCTATCTCAGCAAGGCCTTCTATCCGCCGCTGACGACCGTCAGCCAGCCGCGCGCCGACATCGGTCGCACGGCGATGTCGCAGCTTCTCAACGTCCTCTCGGATGGTGACGTCGCCGCAGAGCCGGCCATCGTCCTGCCGACCACGCTCAACATCCGTGGCAGCACCGCGCCGCCACGTAAATAGCCGGAGGTGGGACGAGGAAAGCCGCGTGCGGTTTTCCGCCCGCACCCCGCCGTTACCAAAATCGATCAATGGGAGAAGAGAATGACACAGCTACCGAAGCAGACGCTGCGCGTGGGTTTCGTCGGATCGGGCTTCATCGCCCATTTCCATCTGAAATCGATGATCGGCGTGCGTAATGTCGAGGTCACCGGCGTCTTCAGCCGCAAGGCCGAGAACCGCGAGAAATTTGCAAATGAGGTCGAGGCGCTTGGTCTCGGCAGCTGCCGCACGCATGAAAGCCTGGAAGCGCTGCTGACTGCCGATGACGTCGACGCGGTCTGGATCCTTTCGCCCAACTACACCCGCATCGACGTCATGCGTTCGCTGCACAAGGCCGTCAAGGACGGCCGCAGCAAGGTCTTCGCCGTTGCCTGCGAAAAGCCGCTTGCCCGCACGGTTGCCGAAGCCCGCGAGATGCTGTCGCTGGCCGAGGATGCCGGCCTCAACCACGGTTATCTGGAAAACCAGGTTTTCTGCACGCCGGTGCTGCGTGGCAAGGAAATCATCTGGCGGCGCGCGGCGACGACCACCGGGCGCCCCTATCTGGCGCGCGCGGCCGAGGAACATTCCGGCCCGCACGAACCCTGGTTCTGGCAGGGCGACAAGCAGGGCGGCGGCGTGCTTTCGGACATGATGTGCCACAGCGTCGAGGTCGCGCGCTACCTGCTGACGGCGCCCGGTGCGCCGCGCAATTCGCTGAAGATCAAGGCGGTAAACGGCACCGTCGCCAACCTCAAATGGACGCGTCCCCACTATGCCGAACAACTGCGCAATCGCTTCGGCAACGAGGTCGATTATCGCAACCGGCCGTCCGAGGATTTTGCCCGCGCCACGGTGACGCTCGAAGACCAGGACGGCAACGAGCTGATGATCGAGGCGACCACCTCCTGGGCCTATGTCGGCGCCGGCTTGCGCATCCAGCTCGAATTGCTCGGACCGGAATATGCGCTCGAATACAATTCGCTCTCTACCGGCCTGAAGATCTTCATGTCGCGCGAGGTCAAGGGCTCGGAGGGCGAGGATCTCGTCGAAAAGCAGAATGCCGAGCAGGGCCTGATGCCGGTGCTCGAGGACGAGGCCGGCGTCTACGGCTATACCGACGAAAACCGCCACATGGTCGAGTGCTTCCGCAAGAGCGAAAAGCCGCTCGAAACCTTCGAGGACGGCCTTGCTGTCGTCGAGATGCTGATGGGGCTTTACCGGTCGGCAGAAATCAACGCGACGCTCAACTTCCCGGCGCCGGAGCTCGAACATTACGTGCCGGTCGTCGCGCGCCGGGGTGCCTGACGACTGAAGTTCAGGCCCGCGCGGTCGAGGCCGTGAGGCCGAGTTTGCGGAGCAATTGGGCGGCGGAGGCAATGACCGTCTTCGCCGGCCCGCCCGCAACGAGGGCGGTCGGCGTAGACGCCTGCGCGTAGAGCCCCCCATAATTATACGCTTTCCTCCATGATCCCGGTTGACGGGGATCAATGTCGCCGGGTGCGCATTTGCCTAGGCTGACTCAGTTCTTAAGTCCGGTCGCGAGGAGGAAACGCGATGACATACAAGACAATTCTCGCCGTGGTCGGCGTCGATCATTCCGCAGACGATCTGCGTGCCGCGGCACAGGTCTGCGCTTCGGCAAACGCTCACCTCTCCCTGTTGATCGTCAAGCTCGCCGCTTCTCCGCCGATCGGCGATTTTGCCGCCGCCATCTCGATTGACTGGCTGAACGAACGTCAGCGCGAGGTCGACAAGCTCGAATCCTGCGTGGCAAGCGCAACCGACGTTCTCACCCGGGAAGGCATCTCGTTCAGCGTCGAAACGAAATACACCGAGGCTGCCTGGGCCGATGACGAGATCGGCGAGCGCGCACGCTATGCCGACCTGACGCTCGTGGGCGACGGCCTGATGCTGGACCCGGAGCTACGGTCGCGCACCATCGACGGGACGCTGTTCAACTCCGCGCGACCGGTCCTCGTCCTGCCCAAGGGCAAGCCCGCGCGGCTTGATCCGAGGACGGTGGTGCTTGCCTGGAACTCCCGGCTGGAAGCGGCCCGTGCGGTACGCGAAGCGCTCGACCTGCTGAAGGGCGCCAAGATCGTCCACGTGACGATGGTCGACCCGCGTTCCGCCTACGGCAAGAACGGCGAGGAACCCGGTGCCGATATCGCCGGCTACCTTGCCCGGCATGGCGTTTCGGTTTCCGTCGAGCGGCTGCCGAGCGGCGGGCATCGGGTCCATGACGTGATCAATCGCTTCGCTTCCGACGTGGCCGCCGATCTGATCGTCATGGGCGCCTATGGCCACTCCAGAATGCGTGAACGCGTCTTCGGCGGCGTCACCCGCTCGATGCTCGAAAACGCAGTGGTACCCGTGCTGATGGCCCATTGACAGGCACGGCCGAGCGCGCAGCCATCTGACTGCGCGCCGACGGTCATCAACCCACAGTGGCTGCCCGCCCGGTCACCTCATCGATCTCGATTTCGAAGAAGAGATGCGGCGAGGCGCCGGTAATTGCCTGATCGCCGGGCTTCAGACCGCCCGGTTCCCACCAGTTCACGCGCTGTTCGAGAAGCGACCAGGCGTTCATGCGCTCGCGATGCCATTGTTTCGTATCCGGCAGTTCCTGATAGCGGCCGTAGATGACGACGCTTCGCCAGTCCTTCCGGTCCGTTGCCGTGTCCATTTGAATGCAGACGCGGGGAGTGGCCCGCATCCAGTCGATCTTCTGCCCGGGCATCGAAAAGCCGTAGAGCCTGTTGGCGGCAAAAGCATATTGGATGGGCACGACATAGGGCTGGCCATCCCGGACGCACCCGAGGCGGGCGATGTGGTTCTCGGCGACGAGGTCGATGCATTCCTGCCGCGACATTTCCCTGATCAACATGAAACTCTCCTTTTGAAAGAGGTCATCTGGCACCAGTCTCTGCCTGTCAGGAGAACAGGCATTGATCTCGCTCAATTCGGGCTTTCGGGCCTCCAGCGCCGAAAATTGTCGGGCACGAGCGGAATAAACCGCCCGACACCCCGTTTGCCCTCCCACGAAATCAGCCCGGTGGCTTTCGTGCGGCGCGGTTGCCGCGCGAGCCTGGGCCAGCAAAAAGGGAGCGTAGCTATGACCATCAGCCCGCTGATCGCTTCGGAAAAAGACCTCGTCACCCTGAACGCGGCGGTAGCCGAACGCATTGACGGCCATATGCCGGTGAGCCAGGTGCGCCTGCTCGCCGGCGCAATGCTCGTCGCCTTTGCCGCCGTCCTGATCTTTCTCGCGGCCGACGGCCTGGCGCTGCCGATGCGCCTTTCGCTGATGGTGTTTGCGACGACGCTGATCTGCTGGACGATCTTCGACCTGCCGGAAACGCCGGTGGCGCTTGCCGGGGCGGCGGCTTTGGCCGTGACCGGCGCCGTCGGCGAAGAGGCGGTTTATGCCGCGCTTGGCAACGACATCGTCTGGCTGATGATGGCGGCATCGGTGATCGCGGCGGTGCTGCAGGCATCTGGTCTCGTTGAGCGGCTCGCCTTCCGGCTGCTTGCCCGTTTCCGCGATGTCAGCCGGCTGTTCTGGGTGGTGACGCTGACGATCTTCGTGACTGCCTTCGTCATCCCCTCGACCTCGGCGCGGGCGGCGATCTTCATGCCGGTCTTCCTGGGGCTTGCCTCGACCATCGGCCGCCCTGGCGTCACCCGCGCGCTGGCCCTCCTGTTCCCGTCGGTGATCCTGCTTTCGGCGGCCGCCTCGCTGACCGGCGCTGGCGCCCATCTCGTTGCCGTCGATTTCATTCGCCGCAGCGGCGGTGAGGCGCCGGGTTTTCTCGGCTGGGCCTTGCTTGCCGCGCCCTTCGCGCTGCTGACGAGCCTCCTTGCCTGCGGCCTGATCCTGCGCTTCTTCCTCGACGATGCCGACCGGAACTCGCGCTTCGACCTGCCGGCCGCGCCTACGGAGAAACGTCCGTTTTCGGCGCGCGACAAGGCAATCCTTGCCGTGACCGCTGCGATCGTCGCAGCACTCGCGACCTCGGACCTGCACGGCATCGCGCTGCCGGTGGTGGCACTCGTCGGCGCTCTTGTCCTTGCGTCGGAAAAGATCTCCGGCATGCCGTTTCGCAAGGCGCTGAAGGGTGTCGAGTGGAACCTGCTTCTGTTTCTTGCCGGCACGCTCGTCATCGGCGAAGCGCTGCTGTCGACCGGCACGGCGACGGAACTTGCCGATCGCCTGATCGGTGCCTTCGGCCAGATCGGCAAGCCGCCGGCGTGGCTGGTCGTGCTTCTCGCCATTGCGGTCGCGACCTTTGCCCATATCGTCCTTGCCTCGCGAACGGCTCGCGCGACAGTGCTCATTCCGGCCGTTGCGCTGCCACTGGCGGGCTTCGGGGTCAGCCCCGCCAGCCTCATCATGGTCACAGCCATAGGTAGTGGCTTTTGCCAGACGCTGATGGTTTCGGCGAAGCCCGTAGCGCTGTTCGGAGGTATGGAACCACCCGCTTTCAGCCCTTCCGATCTCCTGCGCTTGGCCTTGATGCTGGCGCTCCCGTTCATCGCGTTGCTTGCCCTGTTCGCGCTTGTGATCTGGCCTGCAGTCGGGTTGGAAACATGACGATAAGCAACTGATATAATGTCATTTTAAGAGCCGAAGCGTCTGTCGCTTCGGCTCTTTTCTTTTTCTTTTCGTAAAAGAAAGAATTCTGCATTTCGGCCGGAATAAACGTGGCGAGCTGCCGTTTCTCCCTTGCATCCGCATTGTCACAAAAGTGCAAGGAGATTGTCACATGTCACTTACCATTCTGGTTGCACCGTCCGGTTTCAAGGAAAGCCTGTCGGCGGAAGAAGCTGCCAACTGCATCGAGAAGGGCGTGCTGCGCGCCTGCCCGAGCGCCGAGGTCCTCAAGGTGCCCATGGTCGACGGCGGTGAAGGCTTCACCAAGGCGCTCGTCGCTATCACCGGCGGCAGCCTGCACGAACTGACCGTGACCGGCCCGCTCGGCGAACCCGTCGCCTCGCATTTCGGTTTCCTCGGCGGGCAGTCCGAACGCACGGCCGTCATCGAAATGGCCGCGGCCGCCGGTTTGCGACTGGTCCCGCGCGATCGGCGCAACCCCTGCCTCACCACCAGCTACGGCGTCGGTGAGCTGATCCGGGCGGCCCTCGACGCCGGCGCCCGCCGTATCCTGCTTGGCTGCGGCGACAGCGGCATCAACGATGGCGGCGCCGGCATGGCCGCAGCCTTGGGCGTGAAGCTGCTCGACCGGAAGGGCAAACCGCTTGCGCCCGGCGGTGCGGCACTGGCGTCGCTGGCGCGCATCGACATTTCGGGCCGCGATCCGCGCCTCGCCGAGGTTCGCATCGACGCGGCCGTCAACTGGCACAATGTGCTGCTCGGCGCACGCGGCGTTGCCCGTGTCTTCGGGCCGCAGAAGGGCGCAACGCCGGAGCAGGTGGAACTGCTCGCGGCTGCGATGGAGACCTATGCCGCAGCCATCGAGACGGCAACCGGTATCGCGGTCGGCGACGTAGCGGGAGCGGGCGCGTCCGGTGGTCTCGGGGCGGCGGTCATGGGGCTGCTCGGCGGCGCGCTGCATCCGCGCTACGACATCGTGATGCGCTATCTCGATCTCGACAGCATGATCGCCAGGGCCGATCTGGTGATCACCGCCGAAGGCAGCCTCGACGGGCAGACGCCGTTCGGCAAGGTGCCGGCCGAGGTCGGGCACAGGGCCAAGGAGGCGGGCCGCCCCGTGATCGCTCTCGCCGGTACGATCGGCAAGGGCGTGACCCTCAATTTCGAGCACGGCATCGACGCCTTCGCCTCGATCCTGAAGGCGCCCTGCACCCTCGACGATGCCATCAACGCGGCACCGAAACTGCTCGTGCGCGCCGCGGAAGACGCCGTGCGCATGGTGCGCGTCGGCATGCTGCTCAACGAACGCGGACTGGCTGCCTGACAAAACGGCCACACTCTGGCGGGCCGGCGGCGCTGCCGTCTCCCGCCGGAGCCGCGCGGCGGCTACGTCATGCAATCGCCAAGGTTGTCCTCGCAGTCTCCGTAAACGCAGGACGGATCACGAGGACCAAACGTAAAATGTCAAATGGATGGGAGGAGTCGGCGGCTGCCTGGATTTCCGGGCTGGGCGCCGAGGGGGATTTTGCGCGGCGCTTCGTCCTCGATGCGCCCATGCTCGAAAGGGCGCGGCAAAGCGGGGCAAGGGCTGTCCTCGATGTCGGGTGCGGCGAGGGGCGGTTCTGCCGGCTGCTTTCGGCGGAGGGGCTGAGCACCGTCGGCATCGATCCCGCCGGGTCGCTCGTTAGTCAGGCGAGGCGTCTGCATCCGGATGGTGACTATCGCATCGCACAGGCCGAAGGACTGCCTTTCGCGGAGAAGACTTTCGATCTGGTCGTTGCCTATCTCAGCCTCATCGACATCGCCGATCTGGATGCGGCGGTTGGCGAGATGAACCGGGTTCTGCGCCCGGGCGGTCATCTGCTGATCGCGAACCTGACCAGCTTTTACAGCGCCAGCAACCCGACCGGCTGGCGCGATGGCGGCGATGGCAAGCGCAGTTTCATGATCGACCACTACATGGATGAACGGTCCGATTGGATCGGCTGGGGCGATCTTCGGGTCATGAACTGGCACCGGCCGCTCAGCACCTACATGTCGCTGTTGCTGGGAGCGGGCCTGCAGTTGCGCTATTTCGACGAACCACTGCCGCGTGGCGGCGAACCGGAACAAAGGGACCTCTTTAGAAGGGTCCCCCCGTTCCTGGTCATGGATTGGCAAAAGCCGTAGTTCAGTGCTGCCCGCTCGACGCTGCTACGAGCGGCAGAGCTCGCGGGCATTGAGAACGCCCCAGCCGAACACGGGATCCTTGCCCGGCGCGCCGAGGTCCTGCGCCGTCTCCGTGACGAGTTTTGCAACTTCCTGGGCCGACAGCGACGGATGCGAGGCCCTGAGAATGGCGGAGGCAGCCGTGACGAAGGGGGCGGCAAAGGATGTGCCGGTCTTGGGCGCTGCCCCCTCGATCGAGGCTGCCGTCCAGACACTCGTGCCGAGTGCTGCGACATCGATATGGTCGCCGCGCCCGGCGCGGCGATAGGGCTTGAAGTTGCGGTCGACCGCGGTGACCGCGATCATCGCCGGATAGGCGGCGGGATAGACGGGTTTAGCCCGCGGGCCGTCATTACCTGCCGCCGCCACCTGGATGATGTTTCGCTCGGCGACAAGCGCGACGGTCTTTTCGAGCAGCAGATTGTGTGGCCCGGAGAGGCTCATGTTGATGACCGCGACCTTGCGCGAGGCCAGCAGATCGATGGCGCGTACCAGATCGTAGGTCTCGGCGATATCGCTCTCGCCGCCCTTACGCTGGAAGGCGTCGACGGCGATCAGGTGGGCATTGCCGAGCAGGCCCGGCGCGCGACTGTCCTTCCGCCCGGCAATGAGAGCTGCGACCGCGGTTCCGTGCTGGCGGCCGGATTCCGGTGCCTCTTCCTCCGCCAGCCTGACGATGTCGAGCCTGACGTCTTTCAGTGAGGGATGGGCGGGGTTGATCGCCGTGTCGATCAGCCCGATCGGACCGGCAGCCGGGCACGCGGCGCTGGCGTCGGGCCAGCCGATGGCGGTGCGGACGAGCGCGCAACCGCCGTCGGCGCAGGGAGCCGGTGAGGCGGTGCCTTCGTTCGGCTCGAAATAATGGTTGAGATCGGCGATTGCTCCGGGCGTCGCATCCGCGACCTGCCGGAGGGCATCCTCGAGCGTCATGCCGCGGGGGGCGCCGAGCTTGACGATCTCTGTCGTCGAAAGCCCGAACGGCTCTCGTGCACGCACTGTGAAGCCGCTTTCCGCAAGGCGCTGGATGGCGGCATCGTTGAGACCGAGCGCGATGATTTCACCGGGAACATGGGTTGCCCGGCGCGCTGCCGGACGCTGGCGCACGACGCGGCGCTCCGGCGTTCCGCGGAAGAGATCGAGCAGATTGCCGCCTCCCCGCCAGGTGTTGCTTGAGTCGCGATCGCCTGAGCCGCGGGACGAACCGCCACCGCCACCATCGTCATCGTCGTCGTCCGCCTGGGCCTGACTGATTGAGGCAAAGCGAACGGTTGAATTGCCATCGTTACTACCGCCAAAGGAGAGATCCCCAGCACCGGTTGCCAGGCCGCACAACGACAGGACGGTCAGTCGAAACAGGCGTTTTTTCAAGGTTTTCTCCTTGTGTAGCGGCATCCGAAAACGAAAGCTTACCGTGAACGGACGGACCATAAGTGGTGACTTTCGGGTGTAGTTCCCATAACGCTCAACGGATGAATGGACAAATTATTCCACCGGTGACGAAGGGTAGCGCCAAAAGGAACGCCCGATGACGGATCCGACCATCGTCTTCGGCGAGCGCCTGGTCGCGTTTCTGCCGAACCTGCGCCGCTTTGCCATTTCGCTTTGCCGGTCGCGCGATGTGGCCGACGATCTGGTGCAGGCGGCCTGCGAAAAGGCGCTTGCCGGTTCGGACCGCTTCGAGGAAGGCACGCGCTTCGACGCCTGGATGTTCCGCATCCTGCGCAACCTCTGGATTGACCAGCTGCGCCGGCAGAAGACCGCCGGCCCGACGGAGGAGATCGAGGCGCAGGCCGAACTCGCCGTTCCTTCCGGCGAGGCCGGGAGCGAGGCGCGCATGGCGCTGAAGAGCGTGGCGGCTGCGATCGACGGCCTGGTGCTCGAACAGCGCGAGGTACTGATCCTCACCTGCGTCGAGGAGCTTTCCTACAAGGAGGCAGCCGAGGTTCTCGGCATTCCGATCGGAACCGTCATGAGCAGGCTCGCCCGGGCGCGTAAAAATCTTGCGGAGGCAACGGGAATAGAACCGCCGGTCGCGCGTTCACAGGACATGAGAGGCGGGACAAGATGAGCGACACGGAATTCAGCGATGAGATCTTGATGGCGTTCGCCGACGGCGAACTCGACGAGGCGACAATGCGCCGTGTCGAGGCGGCGCTGGAAACGGACGACGAATTGATGGCGCGCGTGGCGATGTTCATGGAAACGCGCGCCGCCGCAAGCGAGGCGCTGAAGCCGGTGCTCGACGAGCCGGTGCCGGACGAACTGGTTGCCAAGGTTCGAGCCATGGCGGCGGCCGCAGGCGACGCGCAACGCGCGGCGGATGCGCCTGCTACAGTCGGCGATAATGTCGTGGCCTTCCGGCGCCCTGCGGATCAGCCGGCGTCGCCGAACGGTAGCCCCTCGCGGTTTCTGATGGCGATGGCAGCGTCGCTGCTGGTGGTCGTCGGCGGCGCTGGCGGCTACCTGCTTCGCGGCGGTGGGCTGGCGGATCCAGGCGGGGTGCCGGGCGCGATGCAGGTGGCCGGCACTGTCGGCCCGGCGCTCTCCGCCATCCTCGACAAGGCGGCTTCGGGAGACGAAGTCGCCGTTGGAGAAGGGCAGGGGACGGTCCGGCTGGTATCGGCCTTCGAGCTCGGCTCGGGGCAGCTCTGCCGCGAATATGAACTCGCCCAGCCCGGTGAGCCCGGTCTGGTGTCGGTCGCCTGCCGCAAGGCGTCGACCTGGCAGACGCGGCTCGCCGTCGCCAAGCCGGAAGGCGGAGACGGCTATGCGCCCGCCTCTTCGCTTGAGACCGTCGATGCTTTTCTGACATCGATCGGCGCCGGGCAGCCGCTCGATGCGGACGCTGAGAAGAAGGCGCTCTCCGGCAAGAAATAGACCGTGAATTCCAACGTCTGTCGGGCAATCGCTGCGCGCTTCCGGCTTTATCCTAGAGCGGAACCGAAAGCCCGACCTTCACCGGATCCATCGTCACGAAGGTGCGGAAGCGCTTGATGTTCGCATTGCCGAAGAACATGCGCCGGGTGAAGGCCTCGTAGTCGGCCATGGTCGGCACGATGACGACGAGCATGAAGTCGACGTCGCCGGTGACATAGTAGCATTGCTGCACCTCGGGTGCCGCCGTGAATGCCGCCTTGGCCGCATCGAGCAGGGCGATCTGCTCGCTTTCGACCTCCACCTCCACCAGGATCGTCAGCGCCTGATTGACGCTGACCGGGTCGATCAGCGCGACATTGGCGCGGATGACGCCGGTTTCTTCCATGCGCTTGATCCGCCGCTGGACGGCGGGCGCCGACAGATTGACCGCCTCGCCGATCTGGCGCTGCGGCGTCGTATTGTCCTTCTGCAGGATGGCGAGAATCGCAAGATCGAAGCGATCCAGTTCGACCTGTGGCTTTTTCGACGGGGCCATCCAGTGCCTTTCGGTTCCTGCTCTCCGGGCGCTGAAGGTGGAACCCCACGTCACGGCACCCCATTCGCTTTACAAACTTGCATCCGCGCCGGCTATTTAGAGCGCATTTCTCGGCAGCGATGAAATAGATTTTCGTGGTCTACGGAGATTGCACCATGTTTCTCGCCAATACCCATGCCGATTTCGGCCACTCGCTACTGCCCGCGGATGCCGACATGCTGTCGCTTGCCGCCACCGCCCGTGTCGAGCAGCAGCTTGCGCGCCGCCCCGACCATCGGCCGACGCCGCTTCATGCCTTGCCCGCTTTGGCGGACGAACTCGGTATTGCCGGCATCTTCGTCAAGGACGAAGGCCATCGCCTGGGTCTCGGCAGTTTCAAGGCGCTTGGCGGTTCCTATGCGGTGATCCGGCTGGTGGTCGAGGAGGCAGAACGGCGTCTCGGTCGCAGCATCGATCTCGACGATCTCGACCGGCCAGAGGTTCGGGCAATTGCCGCCGCCCAGACCTTCGGCTGCGCCACCGATGGCAATCACGGCCGCTCGGTTGCCATGGGCGCCCGGCTTGTCGGCGCGAAAGCGGTGATCTTCGTGCACGGAGGCGTCAGCGAAACGCGCATCGAGGCGATCGCGGCCTATGGCGCGGAGATCGTCCGCGTTGCCGGGACCTACGACGATTCCGTCCGGGAGGCCGCGCGGGTCTGTGACGAAAATGGCTGGACCGTCGTCTCGGACACCACCTGGCCGGGCTACGAATACATTCCCGGCCTGGTGATGCAGGGCTACACGGCGCTGCTGAGCGAGGCGCTGCGGCAGATGGAAGAGCCTCCGACGCATGTGTTCGTGCAGGCGGGCGTTGGCGGCATTGCGGCGGCGACCGCGGGGCATCTGGCGCTACGTTATGGCGCGGAGCGTCCACGTTTCGTCGTCGTCGATCCGGCGCGCGCCGCCTGCCTCTACGAAAGCGCCAGAGCCGGACATCCGGTCAAGGTGGCGCATGGCGAGCCGACGATCATGGCGATGCTCGAATGCTACGAGCCGTCGCTTGTCGCCTGGCGTATCCTGTCGCGCGTCGCCGATGCCTTCATGACCGTCGACGAGGAGGATGCCGTTTCGGTGATGAACCGGCTTGCGCGGCCGACAGGCTCTGACCCGGCGATCGTGTCCGGCGAAAGCGGCGGCGTCGGCCTGGCCGGGCTGCTTTCGGTTGCCCGCGATCCAGCGCTGCGGGAAACGCTCGGACTGACCGCGCAGTCGCGCGTCTTCGTCATCAATACCGAGGGTGCGACGGACCCAGAGCGTTATGCTGCCTTGGTCGGCCTGTCGCCCGAGACCGTCGCCAACACATCGAACGAAAGAGGATGACCATGGCGGGAATGGATTTTGACCGGCTTGTGAAGGACATGACCGCCTGGCGCCGCGACCTGCACGCGCACCCGGAATTCGGTTTCGAGGAACAACGCACCTCATCCTTCGTTGCGGCAAAGCTCAGGGAATTCGGGCTCGACGAGGTGGTGGAAGGTGTCGGTGGTACCGGCGTCGTCGGTCGGCTGAAACGCGGCAGCGGCAACCGCGCCATAGCGCTTCGGGCCGACATGGATGCGCTGCGGATACCGGAACAGGGAGAGCTTCCCTATCGCTCGACGAAGCCCGGCACCATGCATGCCTGCGGCCATGACGGTCACACGGCCATGCTGCTTGGCGCCGCCAAGATGCTCACCGAAGACGGCGGCTTCGATGGTACCGCATGCTTTATCTTCCAGCCGGCCGAGGAGTGGGGCAAGGGCGCGCTGGCGATGCTCGACGACGGACTGATGGAACGTTTTCCCTTCGACGAAATCTACGGCCTGCACAACATGCCGGGGCTGCCGGTCGGCCGTTTCGAAACCCGCGTCGGCGCCATCATGTCGGCGGAGGACAATTTCGAGATCGTGCTCAAAGGCGTCGGCGGGCACGCGGCGCGGCCGCACTGGGGCAACGAGACGCTGGTCGCCGCCTGCGCCACCGTCGTCAATCTGCAGACGATCGTGTCGCGCCGCCTCTCGCCGACGGATATCGGTGTCGTTTCGGTCACCGAGCTTTTGACCGACGGCACGCGCAACGCGCTGCCCGGTCTCGCCCGCATCCTCGGCGATGCCCGCAGCTTCCGCCCGGAGGTCAGCGCCAAGATCGAAGCGGAGATGCGGGTGATCGCCAAGGGTACGGCGGATGCCTATGGCTGCGAGGTCGAGGTCAACTACACGCGCGAGTTCGTGCCACTGATCAATGACCCGGCCCTGACCGGCCACGCCTTTGCCGCAGCAGAAACGGTGTTCGGGACCGGGAATGTCGCAACGGCCGCCGAGCCGATGACCGGCTCGGAGGATTTCGCACGCTTCCTTGAGCACGTTCCGGGCTGCTTCGTCTTCATCGGCAATGGCGAGACATCGGCGCCGCTGCACAATCCGCGTTACGACTTCAACGACGACGCCCTGATCTTCGGCGCGCGTTATCACGCCGAGATTATCCGGCAGAGACTGGCGTTGGCTGATAGCCGGCCATGAACCAAAATCCGCATGAAAGCAGGAATAACATGTCATTTCCTTCCATCGACGCCGCGCGCCTCTTCGGGCGCATCCGCGAGCTTGGCGAAATCGGTCGCGATGCAGAAGGGCGACTGACCCGGCTGGCCGGCTCCGACAACGACAAGGCCGGCCGCAACCGCCTCGTCGCCTGGATCGAGGCGGCGGGCCTCGATGTGGCCGTGGATCAGATTGGTAACATCTTCGGCATCTGGCGCAGCGAGGAGAACAGCGGCGAAGCGCCGATCATGCTCGGCTCGCACATCGATACGGTCATCAATGCCGGCATCTATGACGGATGTTACGGCGTACTCGCCGCGCTCGAAGTAATCGAGACGCTGAAGGACCGTGGCGTGACGCCGGCCCGACCGATCGTCGTTGCCGCCTTTACCAATGAGGAGGGCGTGCGTTTTGCGCCCGACATGCTCGGCTCGCTCGTCTATGCCGGCGGCCTGCCGCTGGACGCAGCGCTCGCGACCATCGGCACGGATGGCTCGTCGCTGGGCGAGGAACTCGAGCGGATTGGCTATGCCGGCAACATCGAGCCGGGGTTCCTCAAGCCCCACGCCTATGTCGAGCTCCATATCGAGCAGGGGCCGGTGCTGCAGCGCGAGGGCTTTTCGATCGGTGCCGTCGAGAACCTGCAGGGCATTTCCTGGCAGCGCGTGACGATCGATGGCGTCGCCAACCATGCCGGCACCACGCCGATGGCAATGCGTTCCGACGCCGGTCTCGCGGCCGCCCGTGTCGGCCTCTTCCTGCGCGAGCATATTGCCCGGTCGAACGCGCCGAGTGTCGCGACCATTGGCACCATGCGTTTCGAGCCCGACGCGATCAACGTCATCCCATCGCGTGCCGCCTTCACCGTCGATCTGCGCGATCCGGACGAGGATCGGCTGCAGGCGCTCGAAGCGGCGCTTGCGGACTTTCTGGTGCGCATCGGCGCGGAAGAGGGGGTAACGATCTCGGTCGAGCGGCTGGCACGCTTCCAGCCGGTCGCCTTCGATCAGGGCATCGTCGCAGCGGTCGAGGCTTCGGCGAAGGCGCGAGGCCTCAAGAGCCGGCGCATGACCTCGGGCGCCGGTCATGATGCCCAGATGATCGCCCGCATCGCGCCGACGGCGATGATCTTCGTTCCGAGCCGCGACGGCATCAGCCATAATCCGCGCGAACACACGGAGCCGGATGATCTGGTCGCCGGCGCCAACGTGCTGCTCGATGTGGTCGAGCGGATGGTGAGTGGTCGCTAGAGGGCTATAGGGCTATAGGGACGTTGCGCGTTCGTTGATCGAACGGGATCGATAGCGCGCCTCCCGCTGCTCCGTCATGCCAGGGCTTGGCCCAAGCATCCAGGCGCAGACGCTTCTATGTCTGCGATAAACAGCACACGGCATCCTTCGGCGCGACGAAGCAGACATCTCTTCAGGGCTCTGTTCTGGTGTGACCCGCGCTTTTGCGGGATCCCGCATCGCTCTTCTGCCGGGTGGAAGACTCTGGCCCGCTCCCCTCGGGAGGCTCTTCCGGTGTCCGGCGAAAAAGATTGAGGAAACTGCTGCCGCCGTGCCATACGCTGCCGGTTGGTCCGTAATCCCGCCCGTCGCGCGATGAGGATGAGTGGCGCTCGCTGTCTCCGCCGCTCAGGCCGCTTCCGTCGATGACGCCGCCTCCACCGCCAGCCCCGGTCCCGCCGGGCTCGCCGCCCACGCCGCTACCATCGCCGGAGCCCCAATCGCCGCCACCCTCTGTGCCGTTGCTTCCGCCGCTCCCGACGTTTTCGCTACCTTGGTCGCTGCCGCCCGCGGCACCTTCACCATTCGTGCCGCCGGCATCGGCGTCGTCCGCATGGGCAGCGGAAATCCAGGAAAGGCCCGCGGCAAAGCCCCGGTCACCGTTGAGGCGCGGCAGATCTCCGCCGAATGCTGCAAGGGCTCCTATGGACAAGGCCGTCAGTCTCAACAGGCATGTCCTCAAGTCATTCTCCTTGTGCAAACGGCGTTCTTGCGTCGTCCTGCAGGACTTTTGCGCGGGTACAGTTCGGCTGCCCGCCGCGAATGAATTTCGCCGACAGCGACTTTTGCGTGCGCCTTGCATATCGTTCAATCGATGTGGGGACAAGCTATTGGGGGGACGGGCGACACGGAGCGCAAGGTGCGGGCCTCTGGCGGCGGCCACGACATACAGATGATCGCCCTCATCGCTGAGGCGTCGCGAGAGGGACAGAGGACGTTGCATGTTTGTTGATTGAACGGGGTCGTTGGCGCGCCTCCCACCCTCCGTCATGCTCGGCTCAAGCCCAAGCATGACGGAGGAGGAGAGCCTTGGCGATCGCCGCTTCCGCTTCCGAGGCGGGAGGCGCAGCCCTGAGTGAACTGAAGGGGCCGTGACTGGCCCCTTCAACGAGTCTCTGTCGTCTACTCGGCCGCGCCAGCCGCCCCTTCCACCGGCATATAGAGGTCGCCGCCCTCGCGGTATTTCGCGGCCATTGCCTCCAGGCCTTCCTTCTGCGCTTCTGCGCGGATGTCGTGCGAGATCCGCATCGAGCAGAATTTCGGGCCGCACATGGAGCAGAAATGCGCGACCTTGTGCGCTTCCTTCGGCAGTGTCTCGTCGTGGAAGTTACGGGCCGTCTCCGGGTCGAGCGAGAGGTTGAACTGGTCCTCCCAGCGGAATTCGAAGCGCGCGCGCGATAGCGCGTCGTCGCGCACCTGGGCGGCCGGATGGCCCTTGGCGAGATCGGCGGCATGGGCGGCGATCTTGTAGGTGATGACGCCGACCTTGACGTCGTTGCGATCGGGAAGACCCAGATGCTCCTTCGGCGTGACGTAGCAGAGCATGGCGGTGCCGAACCAGCCGATCATCGCCGCGCCGATGCCCGACGTGATGTGGTCGTAGCCGGGCGCAATGTCCGTCGTCAGCGGTCCGAGTGTGTAGAACGGCGCCTCGCCGCAGACGGCGAGTTGCTTGTCCATGTTCTCCTTGATCTTGTGCATCGGCACGTGGCCGGGGCCTTCGATCATCACCTGACAATCCTTGGCCCAGGCGATCTTGGTGAGCTCGCCGAGCGTTTCGAGTTCGGCGAATTGTGCCGCGTCGTTGGCATCGGCGATCGAGCCGGGGCGCAGGCCGTCGCCGAGCGAGAAGGAGACGTCATAGGCGCGGCAGATGTCGCAGATTTCCTCGAAATGCTCGTAAAGGAAGCTCTCGCGATGGTGATGCAGACACCACTTGGCCATGATCGAGCCGCCGCGCGAAACGATGCCGGTGACGCGATCGACGGTGAGCGGGATGTAGTGCAGCCGGACGCCGGCATGGATGGTGAAATAGTCGACGCCCTGTTCAGCCTGCTCGATCAGCGTGTCGCGATAGACTTCCCAGGTGAGGTCCTCGGCAATGCCGTTGACCTTTTCCAGCGCCTGGTAAAGCGGCACGGTGCCGATCGGAACCGGTGAGTTGCGGATGATCCATTCGCGGATGTTGTGGATGTTGCGGCCGGTCGAAAGGTCCATGACGGTGTCGGCGCCCCAGCGCGTCGCCCAGACCATCTTTTCGACCTCTTCCGCCATCGACGAGGTGACGGCGGAGTTGCCGATATTGGCATTGATCTTCACCAGAAAATTACGGCCGATGATCATCGGCTCGGATTCCGGATGGTTGATGTTGGCAGGCAGGATCGCGCGGCCGCTGGCAATTTCCTGGCGCACGAATTCGGGTGTCACGTGATCGGGGATGTGGGCGCCGAAGCTCTCGCCGTCGCGGACTTTCGCACGCGCCGCGTCGCGGCCGAGATTTTCGCGGATCGCCACGAACTCCATTTCCGGCGTGATGATGCCGGCGCGGGCATAGGCAAGCTGGGTCACTGCGCGGCCGCCCGTGGCCTTCAGCGGCGCATGCTGGAACGGGAAGGTCGGTGTCAGCCTGTCGCCGCTCACAAAGCCGTTGTCCTCGGGGCGGACCACGCGTCCCTCATAGGTTTCCACATCGCCGCGGTCGACGATCCAGTTGCGGCGCAGCCGCGGCAGGCCGTCCTCGATGCGGATCTCGGCGTCGTCGGCGGTGTAGGCGCCGGAGGAATCATAGACCGTAACCGGTTGCTCGCCCGACGTCGGGTGGAGCGCAATCTCGCGCATCGGCACGCGGATATCCGGATGAAGCACGCCCGGCTTGCGGATCTTGCGGGAGGCGGGAAGCGGTCCTTGCGTGACCGTGAGGGCTGCGGGTTTGGTGGCAATATTCATGACGAGGCTCCAAGTTTGCAATTGGAGACCCAGTTCTGATGCCGGAAAGATGAAAGACGCTCCGCCAGATGCTGGACGCACGGGATCCTGGCTTCGATATCTGCACCGTCCCTACGCCAGTATGAACTGGATCAGGTTCAACGGGTCACTGCGCCACAGCCGGCAAGCCGGCCATCCAGCAGAATCTCAGCCCCTTGCGGGACCCCCCTGGTGAATGCCTAGATCATAGCCATCGATCGGCCCGGGTCGTCAAGCGTGAATTCGCCTGCCGACAAAGATGCACCTATTGCGTGTGGTGACGGATTCGGGTTTGACGCTAGCGGCCGGCCTTTTCCGGTGCGGCCCGCTCGGCGTAATCGGCACGGTTGATGCCGTGGCGCTGGAGCTTGTCGTAGAATGTCTTGCGCGGAATGCCGAGCGCCTCGATCGTCGCCTTGACGTCGCCGCGCTGAGCCCGCAACACCTCTTTCAGGATCTCCGCCTCGTAGCGTTCGAGCCGTTCCGGGAGCGCAAATCCAGGCTGTTCGGCGGGCGCAATCGGCTGTCCCAGCGGACCTTCGACACCAAGCGCCACGCGTTCTGCAAAGTGCGAGAGCTCGCGCACATTGCCCGGCCAGGCATGCGTCATCAGATGTCTCTGCACGGCCGATGTGACCACAGGCGCGTCGCGCTTGAAGCGCTCGGCCGCCCGGGTCAGGAAGTGCGAGAAGAGCAGCGGGATATCGTCTCGGCGTTCGCGCAGCGGTGGGATCGACAGCGTTACGACATTCAATCTAAAGTAGAGGTCTTCCCGGAAATCGCCGCGCTGCGCCGGGTCGCCAAGATCGATTTTGGCAGCCGCGATGACGCGGATATCGACCGGACGAACGTGGTTGGTGCCAAGCGGCGTGATTTCGCGCGCTTCCAGAACGCGCAGCATCTTCACTTGAGTCGCCGGTGGCATCGCCTCGATCTCGTCGAGGAACAGCGTGCCGCCGCTCGCATGCTCGATCCGGCCGATGCGCTTCTTCAAGGCGCCGGTGAAGGCGCCCTGTTCGTGGCCGAAGAGTTCGCTTTCGATCACCGTTTCGGGCAGCGCCCCGCAATTCAGCGCCACGAAGTTGCCGTTGCGGCGTCGGCTCCAATTGTGGAGCAGCGTCGCCACCACCTCCTTGCCGCTGCCCGTCTCGCCGGCGACGAGCACGTCGACATCGGTATCGGCAATGTGCCGGATCGTCTGGCGCAAACGTTCCATGACCGGCGTCTGGCCGATCAGCGGCAGGCTGTCGCCGGCCGTCTCGGCGGCGCGTTTCAGCGCGCGGTTTTCCATCACGAGCCGGCGTTTTTCCAGCGCGCGATGCACGCTCTGCACCAGCCGGTCGGCGGCAAAGGGTTTGGGGATGAAGTCGTAGACGCCATCCTGCAGCGCCTGCACTGCCATCGGGATGTCGCCATGGCCGGTCACCAGGATCACCGGCAGATCCGCGTCGAAAGCTTCGATGCGGCGGAAGAAGGCGAGGCCGTCGATGCCCGGCATGCGGATATCGCTGACGACGACGCCGTCGAAATTCGCATCCAGCGTCTTCAACGCTTCGGCAGCGCTGGCAAAAGGGGTAACGGCGAGGCCGGCGAGTTCCAGCGTCTGCGTCATCGCCTTGCGCAGATGGTTGTCGTCGTCGACGAGATAGACGGTCGGCTGCATCGCTCAGGCCCTCTTCAGGCGAACCGTGAAGACGGTGCCCCTGTCGCTGGTTTCGACGGTGATATCGCCGCCATAGTCGGCGACGATCTCCTTGGAGATGGCAAGGCCGAGGCCGAGCCCTTCATCCTTCGAGGTGTTGAACGGCGTGAACAGATCCTCGTGGATGTGCAGGGGAATGCCTGGGCCGTTATCGGCAACGACGAGCAAAACCGTCCCGGACGGGCTGTCCTCGCAGCGCACGCGGATCTCGGCGTCGCTGCGCGTGCCGAGCGCTTCCAAGGCATTTTGCAAAAGGTTGATCAGCACCTGCTCGAGCCGGATGCGGCTGCCGAGGACGCTGAGGCCATTTTCCGGGAGGTCGATGACGATCGCATCCATGCGGCCGGCAAAGCGGCTGCGCAGCAGCATCATCGCCCCCTCGATCACGTCGCGCATGGGCGTCGGCTCGGCGACGAAGCGGCCCTTGCGAGCGAAGCTTCTGAGTTCGTCGGTGATGGTGCCGACCCGATCGGTCAGTTCGGCGATGCTGACAAGGTTCTCGACCGCGGTCTGCTGCTGGCCGCGTTCGAGGAAGGTGCGGGCGTTGTCGGCATAGGCGCGGATGGTCGCGACCGGCTGGTTGATCTCGTGGGCGACGCCGGCCGCCACCTGGCCAAGGATCGCCAGCCGGTTCGCCTGAACCAGTTCCTGCTGCACCGCCTGCAGCTTCTCGCCGGTACGCCGGTGGTCGGCGATCTCCGTTTCGAGATGATCGCGGGCAAGGCTGAGGTCATGTGTGCGCTCCGCCACGCGGGTCTCCAGCTCGTCGCGCGCGGCGCGATCGCGCGCAGACACCAGTGCCAGCGTCTGGCGGCGGCGCAGGAGGACCGCGGTAAAAGCGAGCAGCGGTGCGAGGAGGGCCAGGGCAATCAGCCGGGCCTCGCGGGTTGCCGCCGAGATCGCGCCATCGAGCGGTGCTAGCTGCTCCAGCCGCCAGCTGGTGGTCGGAACCATGGTTTCGACCCGGAGGAACCGACGTTCGCTTTCGCCCGGCAACAGTGCGCGCAACTCGCTGGAGCCATCGCTGGTCGGCTCGATGTCGCGGAAGGGCAGCGGCAGCAGCGAGGCATCGCCAAATTGCAGGCTGTCGCGGATGGCGGCGACGCGGTCGCGTGGAATTGTTCTGGTCGTCATGAAGCGCCAGGAGGGGAAGCTGGTGATCAGCACGATGCCGCGCCGGTCGGTGACGTAGACCGGCTTGCCGGAGGCGAGCCATTCGGCTTCCACATCGTCGAATTCGAGCTTGGCGACGACGACGCCGATCGGGCCGTCAGGACCCTGGACCCGACGCGAAATGTAGAGGCCCGGCCGCTTGCTGACGTTGCCCATGGCGAAATGCTCGGCCTTGCCGTCGCGCATCGCCATGCGGAAATATTCGCGGAAGGCATAGTCGTTGCCGACGAAACTCGTCGGCTCGCGCCAGTTGCTGGCGGCGACCGCGACGCCATCAGGGCCGATCACGTAGATGACAGCGGCGTCCGTGTTGGTCGCCAGCGCCTGCAGCTTCTCGTTCAGCCGTTGCAGCGCCTCTGTGCCGCGGGTCGAAAGGGCTGCCTTCACCTCGACATCGTCGGCCAGCACCAGCGGCGTCGAGCGTTGGCGTTCGAGTACGGCGCGCAGCAGCGAGGCCTTCAGATTGGCATCGATCCGGCTTTGGGCATCGACAGTTTCGAGCGCCTGGCTTCGGCCGTACTCGCCGGCAAGCAGGAGCGCGGCGACAAGCAGCGCGACGGCAAGGCCGGCAAAGACCAGCCAGGTGCGGCGCATCGACTGGTCGAGATCTGCCGGATTGAGGGGGGCGGACAGGGCGTTGAACATGGCCCAATTGTGCATTTTTTCGCTCAGTCTTCCAGACGGCTTGTGCGGAAATCCGCTCAACTCTTTGTGCGCACCGAGCCGCCTGCACAAAACATCCTCATCAATTCAAAGGCTTTTTTTGGTTCCTGCCGCGGCCAACTGGCACGACCGTTGCAAATGACATCCTCATGACAGCCCGCGCTGTCGCGCATCGGAAATTGACCCGGGAGGCCCGGCATGACGCCGGACTGGGTCCAGTGGAGGATCTCATGATTATCGAACAATCCGCGGAACCGCGCGGCAAGACACCTTTCTATCGCCATCTCTATGTCCAGGTTCTGGTTGCGATCGCCGCCGGCATCCTGCTCGGCCATTTCTATCCGTCGCTCGGCACCGAGCTGAAGCCGCTCGGCGACGCCTTCATCCGTCTCGTCAAGATGATCATCGCGCCGGTCATCTTCCTGACAGTCGCGACCGGCATCGCCGGCATGACCGATCTTGCCAAGGTCGGCCGCGTCGCCGGCAAGGCGATGATCTATTTCCTCACGTTTTCGACGCTCGCGCTGATCATCGGCCTGATCGTCGCCAATGTCGTCCAGCCGGGCGCCGGCATGCACATCGATCCGGCCTCGCTCGACGTCAAGGCGGTGACCACCTATGCCGAAAAGGCGCATGAGCAGACGATCACCGGCTTCCTGATGGGCATCATCCCGACGACGCTCGTCGGCGCCTTTGCCGATGGCGACATCCTGCAGGTGTTGTTCATCTCCGTGCTCTTCGGTCTGTCGCTTGCCATGGTCGGCAAGAAGGCTGAGCCCGTCGTCGACTTCCTGCACGCGCTGACGCTGCCGGTCTTCAAGCTCGTCGGCATCCTGATGAAGGCCGCCCCGATCGGCGCCTTTGGCGCGATGGCGTTTACCATCGGCAAATACGGCGTCGGCTCGATCGCCAACCTGGCGATGCTGATCGGCACCTTCTACATCACGTCCTTCCTCTTCGTGTTCGTCGTTCTTGGCGCGGTCGCCCGCTACAATGGCTTCTCGATCGTTGCGCTGATCCGTTACATCAAGGAAGAACTGCTCCTGGTGCTCGGCACGTCCTCGTCGGAAGCCGCTCTTCCGGGTCTGATGAGCAAGATGGAAAAGGCCGGCTGCAAGCGCTCGGTCGTTGGTCTGGTCATCCCGACCGGCTATTCCTTCAACCTCGACGGCACCAACATCTACATGACGCTGGCCGCGCTCTTCATCGCCCAGGCGATGGATATCCCGCTGTCGCTCGGCGATCAGGTGCTGCTGCTTCTCGTCGCGATGTTGAGCTCCAAGGGTGCTGCCGGCATCACCGGCGCCGGTTTCATCACGCTGGCTGCGACGCTTTCGGTCGTCCCGGCGGTGCCGGTCGCCGGCATGGCGCTGATCCTCGGCATCGACCGCTTCATGTCGGAATGCCGCGCGCTCACCAACTTCGTCGGCAATGCGGTCGCCACGATCGTCGTTGCGAAGTGGGAAGGCGAACTGGATGAAGCGCAGATGGCCGCGGTCCTTGGCGGCCGTGCGCCGGAGGCGCTGCCGCAGCCGGCCTTGCAGCCGGCGGAATAAGTTTGCCTCCCAAGGCATGACTGCAAAAAAGCAGTCCGAACGCGGTCCGTGGCAACACGGGCCGCGTCGTCGTTTGCGGCTATTGGCCGCTCAGCGTCATCTTCGATGTGTCCGGCGCGCCAGCGTTCAAGAAGCCGATGAACTCCCGGAGCATCGGCACCCGACGCGGACGGAAGCTCTCCTCCGTCGTGCTGACATCGACGATGCGGTCGACGCGGAACTTGCGGTAACCTTCTCGAAGGCAGCACCAGGCGAGAAGCACCAGAACCCGTTCCAGATAGACGATGGCAAGCGGCAAAACCTGCCGGTCGGTCCGCTGCCCCAAGGCATCCACATAGCCGATGATGACGGCGCGTTCCTGCCAGGAGGCTTCGCGCAGCAGGGAGACATCGACGGGTGGCGGCCCTCTCCTGTCGAAGCGATAGACCTGCGAGACCGCATGAAGCGCCTGGCGTTGCAACCGATCGGGCAGTGTCGCCGTTATCTTGGAAAGGACGGCGCGTGCCGCCGCGGCAAGATCCGGCTCGCCCATGTGCTGCACCTCGGCAAGGCCGAGCACCAGCGCCTCGATCTCCAGGCGGGTAAAGGTTTGCGGCGGCAAGGCGATATCCTCCGTCAGCCGGTAGCCGAAGCCGCGCTCGCCATCGATGACGGCGCCGGCGGCGCGCAGGCTGTCGATGTCCCGATAGAGCGAGCGCAACGACACGCCGGTTTCCTCGGCAAGGCGGGCCGCCGTTGCCGGGGAGGGGAGTGTGCGCAGCGCCTGGAGCAGGCGGAACAGACGATCACTACGGGCCATGGCTGAAAGATAGACGAACCCTACTGACGAAAACTGGCAGTTGGCCGACTGTATAAGATCCGCATCGCCAAACGCAACCGAGGATCCAGACTATGCTGACACTCTTTCACGCCCCGCGCTCGCGCTCGTCGCGCATCATCACCCTGCTTCGCGAACTCGATGCTCTCGACAAGGTGGAAGTCGAGATCGTCGACATCACTCGCGGTGACGGCAGCGGTCGAAAGGATCCGGCGAACCCGCACCCGGAGGGTAAGGTGCCGCTGCTCGTTCATGACGGTGTGGTGCTCTGGGAAACCATTGCGATCATCCAATACCTGACCGACCTCTTCCCGGAAAAGAGGATGGCGCCGCATGTTGGCGATCCGCAGCGTGGCCGTTATCTCAGCTGGCTTGCCTGGTATGCCGGTGTGGTCGAGCCGGTGCTGATCGCGCAAGCCGCGGGGGTTTCGCACCCCTATTTCGACGCCACCTTCCGCGGCCCGACAGAGATGGCGGCACGCCTGGAAAACGCGTTGAAGGACAGTCCCTATCTGATGGGCGAGCACTACTCGGCGGCCGACCTGCTCTTGCATTCGCCCTTCGCCTGGTATCCCGCGGCAACACCGGATAGCGCCGTCATCAAGGACTGGGTCGAGCGCTGTGGCGCGCGGCCGTCGCTACAATGGACCGCGGATTTCGATGCCCGGGTGGCAGCGGTAGCCTGACGGCGCCGGCAACGCGCCAACTCCGCCCCGGTTCCGGTCCGAAGGGGGCATGGTGGCCCAAGGCTATTTTCGCTTGAGATTGATCTCGCTCGTGACGATCCGCTTGCCGGAAGCGGGATCGACGTCGATCGTCTTCAACTGCATCCCGTTGGTGCCGACCTTGCGTAAGGTCAGGTCGGCACTGCGGTCGCCATTGACTTCCTTCGCCCATCGAATGGTGAGGTTGATCGCATCGCCGCGTCGTGTGCCGTTGAGCCCGGCGCGGCCGCCGCGGGGGCCGAGATAGGAGCCGCTATAGGTGGACCCGGTAAAGCGCAGCTTCGCGTCGATGGATCGCGAGATCAGCAGCATGCCGCGGCATGCGCCCTCCATCGATAGAGCCGCGTCGCTCGCCTTGGAACTGAAGTTGCAGGAAATGTTCATCGGCGACATGTGAGCACGGATGCGCACCGTTCCGGTGCCTGCCCAGTTGCCGCCAAGGGTCTTCAAGAACGCGCCCTCGTCTGCCCGTGAGGCACTCGTGGACGGCAAGATGAGTGCGGCCATCAGGAGCCATCGCCACATGCCTTGCACCTCCCATTTGCGTGGATGCTGCAACACCCCGTTGCCGCACATGAGCGTCAACGCAACATGTGGCGGCGAAGTTCCTCATTGGCTTCTTTATCTGGCCGGATCTTACGATCGATCAACAATCGGGCACGCATCCGGGCAGCCATCAAAATGTGATCCCTGGCGCTGTTGTATCAGATTTGCCTGCACGTGCGGTGCTGTTTTCAATTTCCCGTATTAACGTTGTTCTCTGAAACAGCGTCTCGTCGTCCCCATCCGTAAAAACGGGTAAAGACTTCGTTACCTTGTAAGTATAGACCTCGATCTGCGCTGTCTGTCCGATTTAGCTATTGGCCGCCGGGGCGGGAGGGGGACTGGTTTATGTTCGGTGTTACGCGCTTTTTGCCTTTTTCAACCGATCCGGGTGCCCGGGTCCGCCTAAAGGCACCCGCCAGCCACCGGTTCATTTCACGCGGTCGCAAGCAACGAACAGCGGTTACGCTGTCTGGAGACTGCCCGTGACGGCGCGATCCGAATGTGTCCGATCTCCGGACGGCGAAACGCCGTTCACGCCTGAGCGGTTCGTCGGCGATCCGCTCTTTGGGGAGGCGTTGCGTCAGGCGGCCCTTCATATGGTTGCGATCCATGACGCCGCTCCGCGCATCGTGCGCTACACCGCCAGCCTGAGAAAATGGCTGCTCACCCAGGCCATCCTGACGCTGCATTTCGAGCGTCTGACCGACCCATCCCGCCCGGAGCTGACGGCGGCAAGGCTGATCGACTTTATCGCCGGCAACAACGTAGCCAGCAAGAACACGGCAGCGGCGCACCTGGCCGAGATGCGCAACTATCGACTGCTTCTCGATGCGGAACAGGGCGGCGACAAGCGGATCAGGCCCCTGATCCTTTCCGATGTCGCCGAGGGACTGATCCGGCAGTGGTTCGAGGGGCACCTTTCGTCGCTCGACAGGCTCGACGAGGGAACAAGGCTGGCGCAGTCGCAAACCGAGCCGACCTTGATGCATCATGCGCTCCCGCGTGCGATGCGGCGGCTCATCGCGGATCGCGCCTGGTGCGACCCACCCGAAAGCATCGCCGCTTTCGTCTCGACGGAGTCGGGCAGCAACATCCTGCACGACCTGGTGGCGCGGCTGCCGACGGGCGTCCTGCCCGATCAGCGGATTTGGATCGGGCCCCTGAAGCCAGGTGAGATCTCCAGCCGCTACATCATCTCGCGCACCCATGCGCAAAGGGTTTTCGCGCGTGCCGGTGATCTCGGCGTTCTCGGCTGGGAGAGTTCCGGCAGCCGCGGTCCGCTCTGGATTTCGCGTGACCTGGTCGACGATTACCGCCATTGGCAAGCGGTCAAGTTTGCCGCACTCGATGAAGCCTTCGCCTGGGCAGCGTTGCAGGCAAGGTGAACGGCGGGCGCGGCCTGAGCGCGTGCAGATTGCTGCTTGCGATGCGTGCCGGTCGGCTGTCGCTTTCAGCAGGTGCTGACCCGCCCATGACGCTGGACGTGCGGCAGCAAGAAGCGGGACGGAAATCGGACCGCAGCCTGCCTACAGACTGTGCAGAACCTGCGTCGCCTTCACCGCGGCAGACGCCCGGTTCTCGACGCCGAGCTTCACATAGATCTGCTCCAGATGCTTGGTGACCGTGCGCGCGCTCAAGCCGAGGATCTCGCCGATGTCGCGGTTCGCCTTGCCCTTGGCGATCCACAGCAGCACCTCCGATTCCCTTGGGGTCAATGCGAAGTGCTGGCGCAACACCGCATCGTCGGAGCGGCGGTTTTCGGCGGTGAGGCGGAAGAGATGTTCATTCGGGCCGATCGAGCCGAGGAAGGATATCTGCAGGGACGACTGCTCGGGCTGGTCGAGCGTGAAGGTGCCGTCGTCGGGCGCTCCGGTGCGCAGGCGGTTTGCCATCCAGCCCGCGATGCGCCGGGTGACGATCGCCATGCCATCGTCGCGGCCGGTTGCGGCGTTGACGAGACGCGTCGCCTGCGGCGTCGACCAGCAGACGCTTCCGTCGCTGCGCACCGCGAGCAGATGGCGGCCGGCCGCGTCAAGTGCGACCCGTGCGCTCTGGGCCGAACGCGCGTTCGAGAGATGGACGCGAATGCGCGCCCTCAGCTCATCGATGTTGATCGGCTTGGTCAGATAGTCGACGCCGCCGGCCTCGAGCGCACGCACCACATGTTCGGTCTCGGTCAGCCCGGTCATGAACAGCACCGGCGTCTGGCCGACGGCGGCGTTGCCCTTGAGGCGTCGGCAGGTCTCGAAGCCATCGATCCCGGGCATGACGGCATCGAGCAGAATGACGTCGGGCGTGATGCGCTCGGCGATCGAAAGGGCGGCGCTGCCGGAGGTCGCGATCAGCACGGAAAAGCCGGATTGCTCCAGCGCTTCCGTCAAGAAACCAAGCGCCTCCGGGGAATCGTCGACGAGAAGCACGATGTCGCGGCGGTCGTTGGCCTCAGCCATGGGCGTCGTCTCCGTTGGCTGCGTTGTTCTTGAGGAAAGCGTCGTAGCCCGAGAGGTCGAAGGCCTGCACATAGGCGCGGGCGGCCTCAGCGAAGGGCTGGTGCTCGGGCTGCAGGGCAATCTCCGTCAGTTTGGCTTCGATGCCCCTGACATAGCCGATCTCTCCAAGGCGGATCAGCTCTTCCACGTGATAGGCGTCGGGGCGCGTCAACGGTTCGGCCGCCGGCGAGGGGTGTGCTTGCTTCTCCTCTCCCTCGTGAACCCAAGTGAGGCCAAGGTGCACGGCGAGCTTGTCGGCGAGTTGCCCGACGGGGAAGGGCTTGGCGAGCGTGTCGTTGTGGCCGCGGAATGCTCCGGTCGCCGAGCCATCGCCGATATTGGCCGAAAGCATGATGATCGGCGCGATCTGCCCGCCCTGGCGCAGCCGCTCGACAAGCTCCCAGCCGCTCATGCCCGGCATCGAGATATCGATCAGGAAGAGGTCGGCGCCGAGGTCTTGAAGCAGCGCCAGACAATCGGCTCCGGACGCGGCCGTCAGCACCGTGAAGTCCATCGGCACGAGGATCTCGCGCATGAGGTCGCGATGGTCGGCATTGTCGTCGACGATGACGATGGTGCGGCGCGGGCCGAGATAGGAGGTGATACGGCGCGGGGCTGCGGGAGGTAGCGGACGATCTACCGCCGACAGCATCAGCCGGACGCGGAAGGTGGTGCCTTGCCCAGGCGTGCTGGTGACTGCGATTTCGCCGCCGAGCGTCTGCGTCAGGAGCCGCGTGATCGTCAGGCCGAGGCCGAGGCCCGGCATACTACCGAGATGTTCGGCCTCGCCGCGCTGGAACGGATCGAAGATGCGCGGCAAATCCTTGTCGGCAATGCCGCGGCCGCTGTCGGCAATCGTGAAGGTCGCCACCTGGCTGCGATAGGCGACATCCAGGCGGATGCCGCCACGCTCGGTGAACTTCAATGCGTTGGATAGGAGATTGACGAGGATCTGCCGCAGGCGCTTTTCGTCGGTCTTCACATGGCGTGGCAGGCCGCTAGCGCGCTCGTGCTCGAAGCTGATGCCCTTGGCCAATGCCTGCGGCCGAAACATTTCGACGATCTGGTCGAGGAAATCGTGAATGTTGATCTCATTGGAATAGACCTGCAGCTTGCCGGCCTCGATCTTCGAGATATCCAAGAGGCCGTCAATCAGGCCGGAAAGATGGTCGGCGCTGCGCTTGATCACCTTGATCGCGCCCTGACGCGCCGGGGGGATCGTCTCGTCGCGCTCCAGAACCTGGGCGTAGCCGAGCACGGCGTTGAGAGGCGTGCGAAGCTCATGGCTGAGGCCGACGACATAGCGGCTCTTGGCGCGGTTGGCTGCTTCCGCTGTTTCCTTTGCCTGCTGGAGTGCGGCGTCGGTCTTCTTGTGGGCGGCGATTTCCTTCAGAAGCAGGGTGTTCTGGCGCGAGGATTCTTCTTCGGCGACGACGCGGCTGTCATGGGCGAGCACGTAGAACCAGGAGACGATACCAGCGAGCACGGCAAAGACGAAGAAGACGACGGCGACCGTGCGCTCGACGACCGCAGCGATCTCGGGAGATGTGCCGGCGGTCTGGTGGGCGATCATCGCGAGGATGAGGCCGATGCCGGCGATCGACAGCACCGCAGAGATCGCGTAGCGGCCGAGCCGCGTCGCGAGCTTTTCCGTGACGGTGCGTGGAAGCAACGTGGTCGCGACGGTCGCGACCTGGGCGTTGAAGCGGGCCTTCGGCTTGCACATGTCGTGGCAGCGGCTGTCGAGCGAGCAGCAGAGCGAGCAGATCGGCGCTGCATAGGCGGGGCACCAGGCCATGTCCTCCGGCTCGAACGGATGTTCGCAGATCGAGCAGGTGATGTCCATCCGGTTGGCCCAGCTCCTGCGCGGCTTGCGCGCGAGATAGAACTTGCCGTCGGTGCCCCAGGCAATCAGCGGCGAGGCGATGAAGGCGACGACCAGCGCGATGTATGGCGCGAGCGAGGCGGCAATCTCGCCGAAGGCACCGAAATGCGCTGTCAGCGCCACGGTCGCCGAGATCGCCATCGCGCCGAGACCCACAGGGTTGATGTCGTAGAGATGGGCGCGCTTGAACTCGATGCCGGGAGGCGACAGGCCGAGCGGCTTGTTGACGAAAAGATCGGCCGAAATCGTGCAAAGCCAGGCCATGGCGATAATGGAGAAGACGCCGAGTGTTTCCTCAAGCAGCCGGTAGATGCCGAGCTCCATCAAAAGGAGCGCGATGGCGACGTTGAAGACCAGCCAGACGACCCGGCCCGGATGGCTGTGGGTGAGCCGCGAGAAGAAGTTCGACCAGGCGAGCGACCCGGCATAGGCGTTCATGACGTTGATCTTCAACTGCGACACGACGACGAAGGCGACCATCAGGAGAAGTGCTGCCGTATCGGAGGGGATCATGTAGCCGAAGGCGGTGTAGTACATCTGCGCCGGATCGGCGGCTTTGGTCGAAGGCACACCGGCAGAAAGCGCCAGCACCACCAGGAACGAGCCGGCGAGCAGTTTGGGCGCGCCGACGATCACCCAGCCGGAACCGGCGAGAAAGACGGCGATGCGGTGGTGCAGCTTGCGCTGTCCGTCCGGCGGCAGGAAGCGCAGGAAGTCGACCTGTTCGCCGATCTGCGCCATCAGCGCGAAGATGACGGCAGAGGCCGCACCGAATTCGACGAGGTCAAAAGGCGCGAAGGTACCCGGAGGACCCGAGGCGTGATGCATGCCCGCATAGGCGAGCCAGGCGCCGACCTTCTCCCAATCGGCAAAGGCGATGAAGACGAAGGGCAGGACGTTGAGCACGATCCAGAACGGCTGCGTGATCAACTGGAACTTGCTGATCAGCCGCACGCCATGGGTGACGAGTGGGATCACGACGACGGCGCTCAGGATGTAGCCGATCCAGAGCGGTATGCCGAGCGCCAGTTCGAGTGCGCCCGACATGATCGAGGCCTCGATCGCAAAGAGGATGAAGGTGAAGCTGGCATAAATCAGCGAGGTCACCGTCGAGCCGATATAGCCGAAGCTGGCGCCGCGGGTGAGCAGATCGATGTCGACACCGTGGCGGATCGCATAGCGGCTGATCGGCAGGCCCACGGTCAGGATCATCAGGCTGGCGACGACGATCGCAACGATCGCATTGGTGGTGCCATAGGACATGGTGATGGCGCCACCGATCGCTTCCAGCGCCAGAAAGGAGATCGCGCCGATGGCGGTCTGGGAAATGCGTTCGGAAGAGAAGCGCCGGGCGCTCTTGGCGGTGAAGCGCAGCGCATAGTCTTCAAGCGTCTGGTTGGCGACCCAACGATTGTATTCCCGCCGGACGGGAATGATGCGCTGGCGTGCCGCCATGGGGGTCCTAACGTGCTGTCGCGGTAGTCTCTGCCTTTTTTCTTAGCACGGAAATTTTCTGCTTAAAATTGCTGCAATCGTAAAATGTGTCGGTAAAGCGGAAAATATGAGCGTGCCGAAATCGGATGCCCCATACTTTGAGAATGAGATCAGTTGCGGAGTGCAGCGGCCGTCAGTTGGGCCGGCAATAGATCGGATTGCTGATGGCCCGGCGGATCGTCTGTTTCGAGAGATCGTCCTCCGAGAGCGCCCAGGGCAAATTTTTGCCGTGGAGGGCCTCCCGGAATGTCTCGACGATCGCGCTCCGGTTGGCGGCCGCGGCGATTTCGGTCCGCAGGAACCGATCGGGCGAACCGGCATAGTGGGCGGTCCAGTCGTCAGCTTCGATGGTCTCTTCACCGACGATGCCGGAAGCGTCTAGCCACAGCAGCCGGTCGCCCTTGGCGCCGCGAGCCAAGGCCTCTGCGGTCACTGGGCCAACCACGGTCGATCCCATCGGTTGGCCGTTGGCGATCAGTTCGAGATGCGGGCCGGTGGGGCTTTCCGTCACGTAGCCGTGGCCCGATCTCATCGTGGCGAGCACGGCGTCTTCGGAGAGTTCATTGAGCCAGAGCACCGTCGTCGGGCGGGCGAGCACCAGCGGTCCCTCCGGCATTAGCCGCGCGGGCTGGTGGAAATCGCTGCCGCCGATGGCGGAGATCTTCAGGCCCGAGGCGAGGCGCTGCTGGTAGCGCTCGAGCGACACCCAGTTCCAGGCGAGCCAATGGGATTGCCAGACCTCCATGCAGTCGATCTCAGGCAGTTCGTAGTCCCAGGGGATGGTCGGCTTGTCGTGGTTGACCGAGAGCAGGCCGCCGCGCTCATGCACCATGCTCGCGAGCGTGCGGGCATGCTCCGGCTTCGTCATGCGAAAATCGACCCAATCGTCGACGCCGAAGACATTGGCGTGGCCGACGGCGGTGGTGATTTCCATGGCGCGGATGAAGATGAGGTCGGCGGAGGAATGCGGATGGAAGTAGCGCCGCTGGGTGATGGTGTTGTGGTCGGCGACCGCAAGAAAATCGAGACCCGCCTGTTTGGCGGCGGCGTGCAGCAGTTCGGGCGAGCCAGCCGCATCCGAGTGGAAGGTGTGGCAGTGCAGATCGCCGCGATACCATCCGGACTGTTTGCGCACGGGGAACGTTCTTTCCGGCTGCGGCACGATGGAGCGCGGGCTTCTGTCGAAATCGACCGTCACGCGAATCTCGGCGCCTTCTTCGGGGATCTTGTAGAGGCCGAGCATCACCTTCCACTGGCCGGGCGGCATCTCGCCGTGAATGTAGCCGGGCGTGGCGTCGTCGGTAGCGATGAAGAAACGGTCACGCGCGCCACCGCTCCAGCCGCGAAAACCCTGGCCGGTCGGATACTCGGTCGCCCGCGGATCAAGCGCGCCGAGATCGATGATGCATGCCTCTGACTTCGGATAGCTGAGCGTCGCGTCGATGCGCGTTACACCTTCGGGCACCTCGAAGGGCAGATAGAAATAGGGATCGGCCGCCTGATGCTTACGGGTGATGCGCACCGAAAATTCCTGCATGGCGGCCTCAGCGTTCGTCTACCGCGGGAATGCGGGCGCCGCTGTCGTCGAAGAGGGTGATGTGCCTGGCGTCGAAGGCGAGATGGACTGAAGTTCCGACCTTGATCTCGTCGTCGGTGAAGATGCGCGCAGTGACGCGACCGTTGTCGCCGCGCTCCAACGTGACGAGGCTCTCCGGCCCCATGTTCTCGTTGGCGAAGAGTTCGCCGGAAACCACGTTCAGGTCGCCTGCGGCCGCGATACGCAAATGTTCGGGGCGGACACCGAGTGTCATCCTGCCTGATTTCGCCGGCTTGGCGATGGCGTCGGTGAGCGCGATCGGTGCGAGCTTCAGGCCATCGGCGCGCAGGTGCAGGGCGCCATCGCCGATGGATGCTTCGACGGGGACGAGGTTCATCGGCGGATTGCCGACGAAGTTGGCGACGAAGGTCGTTGCGGGCCGGCGGTAAATCTCGATCGGCGGCGCGAACTGCACGATCCGGCCCTTGTCCATGACGGCGATGCGGGTTGCGAGCGCCATGGCTTCGGCCTGGTCGTGCGTGACATAGACGGCGGTCATGCCCATGTCGCGCTGCAGGTGGTTGAGGAAGCCGCGCGCTTCGAGCCGCAGCTTGGCATCGAGGTTCGAAAGCGGTTCGTCGAAAAGATAGACCTCGCTCGGATAGACGAGCGCACGTGCCAGCGACGTGCGCTGCTGCTGGCCGCCGGAGATCTGGCTCGGAAGCCGCTTCATCAGGTCGCCGATCTTGAGGATGTCGGCCACTTCCTTGGCGCGGGCGTGGCGCTTGGTCTCCTGCTCGCCGCGCACCTTCAAGGGATAGGCGATGTTGTCGGCGATGTTCATGTGCGGGTAGAGCGCATAGTCCTGAAAGACCATGGAGATGCCGCGGTCCTTCGGATGCAGGTAGGTGACGTCGCGGCCGCCGATCATCACCCGGCCAGAGGTTGGCGTTTCGAGACCCGCGATCATGCGCAGGCTCGTCGTCTTGCCGCAGCCCGACGGGCCGAGCAGGCAGATGAATTCGCCGTCGGCGATCTGGAAGCTGATGTCGGGCACGGCGACGAAGGCGCCGAAGGTCTTGGAGATGTTCTGGAATTCGACAGAGGCCATGACAGATTTCCGATTACGACTTGATGCCACCAAAGAACCGGAAACCGAATTTCCAATTCACGAAGAGATAGAGGGCGATGACCGGCAGCGAATAGATCAGCGAATAGGCGGCCAGCAGCGTGACGATCGGCGTGCCGGCTTCCGAGTAGAAGGAGTAGATGGCGACGGATGCCGGCATCAGCTTGTCGCTGCGCAACAGGATGAAGGGGATGAGGAAGCTGCCCCAGATGTTGACGAAGGCCCAGACGACAACCACGACGATGCCCGGCCGGATGACCGGCAGCGCCACATCGAAGAAGGCCTGGAGCGGAGAGGCGCCGGCGACCATCGCACTCTCCTCATAGGAGCGCGGGATGGCGTCGATGAAATCACGAAGAATGAACATCGCCGTCGGCAACAGCCCGCCGGCAAAGACGAGAATGACGGCAAGATGGGTGTCGATCAGGCCTGCCGCGGAGATGATGAGGAAAATCGGCACCATCGCCGCCGAGCCTGAAACGACCGACGAGAAGAGCAGCAGGATATAGGTGACGGCGCCTTTGCCCGGGATCGGCGAGCGCGAGAGGGCATAGGCCGCAAGCGTCGCCGCCGCGCCGACCAGCACCACGCCGCCCGCCGCCTGGATGAGGCTGTTCAGCAGCGCCTGCATCGCGAAGGTGTTCTGGAAGACGGTGGCAAAATTAGAAAGCGTGAAGGGCGAGGGGATGGCAAGGCCGAGTTCGGCACGGGCATTGAAGGGCGCAAAGATGAACCAGACGAGCGGCAGTGCGAAGATCGTGCCGAGGAAGGTGGCGGCGGCGGCAAAGATCGCGCGCCGCACGAAGATGTTCTGAGTCTTCTGCATCATTCCGCCTCCACCGGCTTCTTGTGGGCAAGGCGAAGATAGACGAGCGCGAAGGCGAGATTGATCAGCATGATGACCACGCCGACGGCAGCGCCCTTGCCGAACTCGAAATCCTTGAACGCGATGCGGTAGGTGTAAATCGACAGGATCTCGGTGCGATAGGACGGCCCGCCATGGGTGAGCAGGAACGGCGTGAAGACGTTGAAGGTCCACATGGTGATGAGGATGAGGTCGGTGACGACATGGCCGCGGATCAGCGGCAGCGCGATGTCGCGCAGCTTCTGCCACGAGGTGGCGCCGGCGACATCGGCTGCCTGGAAGTAACTCGGCGGGATCGACTGGAAGGCCGAGTTGAACAGCATCATCGAGAAGGCGGCGCCCCGCCAGGTGTTGAAAAACACGATCACCCAGAACGGTTGTTGCAGCAGCCAGTCGCCCGGCGGCAGACCGAGGCCGCGCAGGATCATGTTGAGCGTGCCGTTGTCATAGTCGAGGAAGGCGAACCAGGCAAAGCCGATCACCACCTCCGGCAGGATCCAGGCGGCGATGACCGCGGTCTGCAGGAAGGATTTGAGCGTCGGCGTGACCGTCTGGCTGAGCCAGGCGAGCAGCAGCCCGAGCAGCGCCTGGCCGATCAGCGCCGAGAGCAGCACGAACTGGATCGTCAGGATCAGCGAAAACCCGAACTGGCCGCGGGTAAAGAAGGTCGCCGGATTGAAGAGCGCGAAATAGTTCTGCAGGCCGACGAAATCGGGGTCGACGGCCGTGCGGCCGAGCAGTGTGCGGTTGGTGAAGGAAACGAAAATCACCCAGAAGAAGGGAACGATGACGAAGACCCCGACGAGGGCCGTGGCCGGTGCCAGAAAAAGCGCGCCGGCGCGCGTCGAAAGCAGGGAGAATTTCTTCATGCGCGTTTCATGCCCATATCCTGGATCGGGAGCCCGGCCACGGATGGCAGCCGGGCGCTCTGTCGTTGGATCGAAGCGGGATGAGGGCACCGTTGCGGCCGCATCCCGCATTGGCTTTAGAGCGTGCTGACGGTGTTTTCTTCGCCGACGATGGCGATGACGGCCGCCTTGTACTGGGCCATCGCATCCTCAGGCGAGAGCTCGCCGGAAACGACGCTTTCGGTCATGCGCTGGATCTCGGTCGAGACCTTGTTGTAATTGGCGTCGTTCGGACGGGCCGTGGTGATCGGCAGCAGCGTCGTTGCCGTTTCCGTCAGGAACGGCGAGTTCGGGATCGCCACGTCGTCGCGGATGCGGATGGCGGGCTGGATTTCCTGGAACGCGTCGAGCTGCTCCTTGCTGTTCATGAACGAGAGCAGCGCCCAGGATTCGGCAGGCGCGTCCGTATGCGGATTGATGACGAAGCCGGTGCCGCCGGACATCGTGACGAAATCCTGGCCGCGTAAGCCCTTTCCGGGTGCTGCGGCGGGCATCTTCTTCCAGGTCATGGTGTTGTCGCGATCGGCGACGGCGAATTCGGCGCCGGGCGCTGTGACCGAGCGATAGAACCAGTCGCCCTCGACGAGCATCGCCGTCTTGCCATCGCGGAAATTGGCGAAGGTGCGGTTGCGGCCGTCGGCAAGCAGCTGCGCGCGCTGGTCGCCGAGCTTGTCGTCGACATAGATGGTCTTGTAGAGCTTCAGCGTGTCGAGGATGCCCTGGCTCGAAACGATATATTTGCCGCTGTCGTCGGTGACCTGTTCGCCGGTGCCGAGCAGCGCCATCCAGTAGCCCTGCATCGTGGTCGCCTCGCCCATGGAGACGCCGGCGTTGAGCTGCAACGGGAAGCTGTCGGGGGCGGCCGCCTTGATCTTGCGGGCGGCGTCGAGCAACTCATCCCAGGACTTCGGCTGCCAGCTGTCGGCATCGAGGCCAGCCGATTTGAAGAGGTCCTTGCGCACGAAGATCATGCGGGCGTCGGTGCCGAGCGCGATGCCATAGGGCTTGCCCTGGTAGCTCATCAGCGCCTTGGTGCCGTCGGAGATATGCTGCCAGCCCTCCCACTTCGGAACGTCTGGGCCGGCCACTTCCTCGAGCGACTTCAGGAGATTGCCCTGGACGAAGCTCGGGATCAGGAAGCCGTCGAAGCCGGAGACATCAGGGCCGGCGCCGGTGGAGAAATCGAGCGCGAGCTGCTGCGTCAGCTGCTCGTCCTCGCCGCCGAACTGGGTGAGCTTGACGGTGACGTCCTTGCCTTCGGCCTTCATCTTCTCGGTAAAGGCCGGAATGACCTTCTTTTCGATCCACTCGGCCATGCCGCTGTTTACGCCGCCGATGATGCAGCGGCAGGTGATGTTGAGTTCGGTGGCGCTCACTGGTGCTGCAAAGGCGATGGCCGCGGCTGCGCCGAGCAATAGGGAATGAAACCTGGTACGCATGTTTTCTCCTCCCGGTCGATCCACTCAAGGACCTATGTGTCTGGCTGCGACAGTCCGTCCCTCCTCCAGGTCCGGCGTCCCGACGACGGTCAAGAATGAACACGCTTTCATCTTTGTCAACATGGATCATGTGTTCCGTTGGTAAAAATCGGCGGAATACCTATTCCGCTTGACGAAATCGTCGCGTTGCTCTCTTTTGTGAATGAACACGTTTTCATTTTGTGACGGATAGATGAACGAGCGCGCCGACAAGAAAGCTGCCCGAGCCACCGCAGACCAGGTGGCGCGCGAGGCCAATGTTTCCCGTGTGGCGGTCTCGCGGGCCTTCAATCCGAATGCGTCGCTGAAGCCGGAAAAGCGCGACCGCATCCTGCAGGTGGCGCGGGAGCTGAACTACACGCCCGACATGGCGGCACGCTCGCTGGTGACCGGTCGCTCGCATCTTGTCGGCATGATCGTGCCCGACGTCTGCAGCCCCTGGGAGAGCCAGGAGATCGACGCGTTGACGACGGCGCTGCAGGCGGAGGGCTTCGCGACGCTGCTCTTCAAGGCCAAGGCTGATTTCAGCATGGATCCGCGCCTGCTCACCTACATGCGCGGCTTCAATCCGGATTCGGTGATCGCCTTTACCGAGAACATCCTGCCCGATGTGCTCTGCGGCTTTCTCGACCGCGCGGTGCCGATCTACGTGATCTACGACGACGTGAAGCAGTTTGCAGGCGCCGCATCCGGTACGCTCTATGACCGCCTGCTCGTCCGGCAAAAAAACGGCATCGAACAGGCGGTGGCCCTGCTTCACGGCTATGGCGCGCGCCGCATCGCCTATCTCGGCGGCAAGGCGCAGTCGCTCGCCAATGCCGAGCGAGAGCGCACACTAAAGGAGACGCTCGCGGAGCGCGGCATGGATGCGCCGATCGTGCTTGCCGGCGATTACACCTACGACACCGCCTACCAGGCGACGCTCGATCTGTTCCGCATCGGCGAAGGTGCCGATGCGATCTTTGCGGCCAATGACGTCGGCGCCTTCGGCGCGATCGACGCGCTGCGCCACGAGCTCGGGCTTTCCGTGCCTGAGGACGTCAAGGTCGTCGGTTTCGACGACATCCCGCAGGCGCACTGGAAGAGCTACAACCTCACCACCGTGCGCATCGACCTCGAAGAGCGCGTGCGTGCGCTCGTCCGCCTCATCCTGATGCGGCTTCGTGCGCCCGATGCCGAGCCGTTTACCGAGACACTCAACACCCGCCTGATCGTGCGGGGCACCGTCGGCTGAAGGTAGCGAACATGACCGAAAAACGCATCCACGTCGTCTTCAAGACCCATCTCGACATCGGCTTTACCGATCACGCCGAGAAGATCCGAAAGCAGTATCACGAGCGCTTCATCCCGCAGGCGATCGAGACCGGCGCGCACTTCTACAACGAGAACCCGCACGAGCCGCTGTTCGTCTGGACGACGGGCGCCTGGCTGATCTGGGATCACCTGAATTCTCGCTCGAAGGAAGAGGTCGCCCGCCTTGAGCAGGCGATCGAGCGCGGCCTGATCCGCTGGCACGCGCTGCCCTTCACCACCCATACGGAGCTGATGTCGCCGGATCTTTTCAAGGCGGGGCTTTCCTATGCGCAGGAGCTGGACCATCGCTTCGGTCTGAAGACGATCGCCGCCAAGATGACCGATGTGCCCGGCCATACGCTCGGCATGGTGCCGCTGCTGGCCGAAGCCGGCGTGCGCTTCCTGCATATCGGCGTGAACTCCGCTTCGCCGCCGCCGGAAATCCCGGATATTTTTCGCTGGCGAGCGGCGGGCGGCGAGGAAATCGTCGTCATGTACCAGCGCTCCTATGGCGAGACCTATTTCCCCGAGGGTCTCTCCGACGGCTTGAGCTTCGCCCATACCAGCGACAACATCGGCCCGCAGAGCGTGTCGCAGACGGCCGAAGCCTATCGCGAGATCCTGAAACACGAGCCAGGTGCCGCCGTGCGCGCGGCGACACTGGAGGACTACGGCAAGCTTATTTGGGAGGCGCGCGAGCGTTTCCCGGTGGTGGAAAAGGAACTCGGCGACAGCTGGATCCACGGCAGCGGCACCGATCCGGAAAAGATCGCCCGCTATCTGGCGCTGCAGCGGCTTTACGACCAATTTGCCGGCGAGCGGATGACCACAAGCCGCCAGGCCTTCGGCCGCAAGCTGGCGCTGGTCGCCGAACACACCTGCGGCGTCGACATCAAATCCTTCCTGCGCGACGAGAAGGCCTGGGCACGCCCCGCCTTCGAGGCGGCGCGAAAGACTGATCCTCGCTTCCACTATACCGAAGCGTCCTGGGCGGAGCAGCGGGCCTATCTCGACCAGGCGGTTGCAGAGCTGGACGGCGAGGATGCGGTCCGCGCCGAGGCGGCCCTTGCCGAGATTGCCGTTCCATCACGGCCCGAGGCGACCGAGGCTGCTACGCGGCTCGATGTCGGCGGCTGGATCATCGAGCTTGATCCGGTAACCGGCGACGGTTCCGCGCTGACTGCGCCCGACGGTCGGACGGTCCGTGGCGCCAACGGTTCGCTGATCGCCTATCGCTACGAAAGCTATGACGCCGGCGACGTTCGCCGCCACATGGATACGTACCTTACACATTGGATGGATTGGGCGGTGCTCGACCACGACAAGCCCGGGCTTGCGAAGGTTGCGGAAGCGCGCTCGCAGGCCTACGCGCCCAAGCTCTACGGCACGACCGCAACATCCGTCCTTGCAGTCATGCCGGCAGAAGCGGTGGAGCAATTGGGCGCGCCTGCCGAAATCGCCATCGAATTTTCCGCCGGCAAGGACGGGCTCGATGTCCGGCTGTCCCTCTATGGCAAGAACGCCAACCGTATGCCGGAAGCGAGTTTTCTGTCGTTCACGCCCGAGGGACGTTCCGCCTGGGATGTGTGCAAGATGGGGCACTGGCACGCCACCGACAATTTCGCCCGCGCGGGCGGTGCACAGCTGCAGGCGGTCACGGCGGTGAGGGGGCGCTCGGAACCGGGCGTCGAGCTGATGGTCGAAAACCTCGACACGGCGCTGGTGGCGCCGCAGTCCTGGCCGTTCATGGCCTTCTGCAAGGACCTGCCTGACTATTCCGCCGGTGTCCGCTTCAACATCCACAACAACAAATGGGGCACCAACTTCCCCATGTGGTGGGGCGGTGATTTCACCACGCGCTTCAAGCTTAGCTTCAGCGGTCGGTGATCGTCAGCGGCTGCGGAGCGACGGAAGGCTCGTCCTCGTTCGGGTGGGCTGAGCCGGTCTCCCGGTGAAGACACCAGATGTCGACCGGAAGGCGACGACCTGGCAGCACGACCGCCTCGTGCGATATCCATGCGGCTTCAGGTGCTGGAGCTTGAAGCCGGCACATCAACGAGGCGGAGACGACAAGCGGCACCTGCAGCGTCTTGGTCATGGATTCCAGGCGCTGGGCCACGTTGACGGCGTCGCCGATGACGGTGAACTCGCTGTGGCAGCCGCTGTCGAGAACGCCGCCGACGACCGTGCCATAGTGCAGGCCGATGCCGGCATCGAGGGCCGGGTGGTTGTTGCGCGCGTTGTGGTTCTTCCAATCCGTGAGGATGTCGACGAGATCGAGCGCGCAGGCAAGTGCCCTGTCGGCGTCGTCTTCCTTCGGTCTCGGCTGGCCGAAGACCGCCATCACCCCATCGCCGATGAACTTGTCGACGGTGCCGCCGTGTTCGAAGATCGTCTGCGAGACGAGTTGGCGATATTCGGCGAGCACGAAGGCGAGCTCAGGCGCCGGTGCCGCCTCGGCAAAACGGGTGAAATCACGCAGGTCCACGAACATGATCGCGGCGCTGCGTCGCTCCAGCCCGAGCACATCGCCTTTCTCCTGCAGGGCGGAAACGACTAGCGGCGAGAAGAAGCGCGAGAGATTTTGTCGCCGCTGGTCGGCCTTCAAGGCTTCCTTGCGCGTCCGGTCGTGGTCGCGCGCAAGAAGATAGATGGCAAAGGCGGTGAAGCCGAAGCTCACGGTCAGGCCGAGATCCTGATTGAAGAATGCCCCGAGCAGCGAAAGCGGTCCGGAGGCATCATGCCTTGCAGCCGTCATCGCCAGCATCGTCACCCAGGCTATGAGCACGATGGCGGAAAAGAGGAGGACCAGGCGTCGCTCCAGCTTGAGTCCGACATGGACGAGCAGGATGAAGGCGACGACGAGGCTGGTCGTCGTCAGATTGTGGTTCGCTGTCACCGGGCCGGCCAGAATATGGGCGTAGAGCAGCAGCGCGACCAAGAGCGCATCGAGAACGACGAAGAGGGTCGTCAGCCAGGAGCGGCCGGGCAGATAGCGCGCCGTTGCCACCGACGCCACGCTGATGGCGAGATAGCTGACGACAACGACCGCGTGCATGCGTTCCGCGCCCGCGTTGCCGCCGAGCAGCAGACTTGCCAGCAGGATTGCGAAAGCAACGAAGCGCAGGGTGAGCGAACGCTTCTCCCGGGCCGTATCCCAATGCGGATGAAGTGAGGACGTCATGTCTTTCGGCATTCCCCCTGCGTCGACGGCCGGCGATAGCCGCTCTGCTACCAGTCGATTCGCGTCGAATATGTGGCGTGGCCGCAAGCCCGCTGACCTGCGGCCAGATTAGGTTCTAGGGCTTCCAACGATGGGAAGGTCAAGAAAGATACCATCGCTGCGCTGCAGCCGCCCGCGACCAGGTTATCAATCGCGTTCCTCTTTGCCCCCGGCGCCTACGTAGAATGACGTATGTGCAGTGCAGCGTGGCTGTCCGATGATCCCCTTAAGCAGCGGCCAGAAGCACCGAAAGGCCAGTTGCTCCAGAACGAGAGGGGTTCCATCAGATGACTATCAAGACAAGCGTGACCGGCGCATTCCTAGCCGCCATCCTGTCGACGACGGCTTTCAGCGGCGCTTTCGCCGCTGACGACACGATCAAGGTCGGCATCCTGCATTCGCTTTCCGGCACCATGGCGATCTCCGAGACGACGCTGAAGGACGCCATGCTGATGCTGATCGACGAGCAGAACAAGAAGGGCGGCCTGCTCGGCAAGAAGCTCGAGGCCGTCGTCGTCGATCCCGCGTCCGACTGGCCGCTCTTTGCTGAAAAGGCGCGCGAACTGGTTTCGGTCGACAAAGTCTCGGCGGTCTTCGGCTGCTGGACCTCGGTATCGCGCAAGTCGGTTCTGCCGGTGTTCGAGGAGTTGAACTCGATCCTTTTCTATCCCGTCCAGTATGAGGGCGAGGAAAGCCAGCGCAACGTCTTCTACACCGGGGCGGCGCCGAACCAGCAGGCGATCCCGGCCGTCGACTATCTGATGGAAAACGAGAGCGTCGAGCGTTGGGTGCTCGCGGGCACCGACTATGTCTATCCGCGCACGACCAACAAGATCCTCGAAGCTTATCTGATCTCCAAGGGCGTGAAGCCCGAGGACATCATGATCAACTACACGCCCTTCGGTCATTCCGATTGGCAGACCATCGTTTCTGACATCAAGAAGTTCGGCTCGGCCGGCAAGAAGACCGCCGTGGTCTCGACCATCAATGGCGACGCCAACGTGCCGTTCTACAAGGAACTGGCGAACCAGGGCGTCAAGGCGGAGGATATTCCGGTCGTCGCCTTCTCGGTCGGCGAAGAGGAACTCGCCGGGCTCGATACCACGCCGCTCGTGGGGCATCTGGCGGCCTGGAACTATTTCCAGTCGGTCGACACACCCGCCAATGCCGAGTTCATCAAGACCTGGAAGGCCTATACCAAGAACGACAAGCGCGTGACCAACGATCCGATGGAAGCGCATTACATCGGCTTCAACATGTGGCTGAAGGCGGTCGAAAAGGCCGGCACGACCGATACGGACGCCGTTCTCGACGCGATGATCGGCGTCTCCGTCCCCAATCTTTCGGGCGGCTACTCGACGATGATGCCGAACCACCACATTACCAAGCCGGTGCTGATCGGCGAGATCCAGGGCGACGGCCAGTTCGAGACCGTCTGGGAAACACCCGGCCTCGTCGTCGGCGACGAATGGTCCGATTATCTGCCGGACTCCAAGGACCTGATCTCCGATTGGCGCGCGCCGATGTCCTGCGGCAACTTCAACGTCGCCACCGGCAAGTGCGGCGGCAAGGGTTCCTGATTTCATCACCTAGTCATAGACCGGGCGGCTTGCCGCCCGGACAGTGATTGCATGACGAAAACTTGAGGCAAGCATGCCCTTCGTTCGGCGGCGCGCACGAGCGAAGGGAGCTTGCTTGGGCTATGACGGGTTTGTGCATGCGCCGCATGACCGACCCGGATGAGGGGGCCATGTACCGAATTCTGCAGATCCTGTTCGTTGCGCTGTGTCTGGTGATATCGGCCCATGTGGTCGGTTCTCGCGCAGCCGAAGACCTCGGCCCGCTGATCGATCAGCTGGGCAGCGCTAAGCTTTCCGAAATGGACGACCACATAACGGCGCTGGCCAAGACCGGCGACGCGAAGGTCATTCCGGTGCTTGAGGCGCTGGGCGAGGGGGAACTTTATCAGCGCAAGTCCGACGGCAAGGTCTTTCTGGTCAAGGCGCAGGGCGCAGACCTGCTGCTCGTCGATCCCGTGACCGGGGCTGACGCCGGAGCGGCACCGAAGGCGGCGATGCAGAAGGTCAAGGTCAACAATGCGGTGCGTCGCGCGGTTCGCAGCGCGCTCGGAGGTCTCACGCTCTTCAGCGACGATACCAGTGCGCGCATGAAGGCGGCGCAATCCATGCTGCAGACGCCGAATGCCGATGCGCTCGAGGCGATCGAAACGGCGATCGCGGCCGAGAAAGACGGGACCGTGCGCAAGGTTCTCGATGAGGCCCGCGCGGTGACGCTGCTCGTCTCGGATCGCCCGGACGATCAGAAGCGTCAGGCGATCGCGCTGCTTGCCGAAGGTAACGGGCGAAACGGCCTTGCCGTTCTGACCTCCGCTCTGGCCACAGCCGATGCTTCCCTTAAACCCGATATCGAGGCGGCGATCGCCCGGATCGAGCAGACCCAGGCCTTCTGGAGCGCCGGCCAGAACATTTGGTACGGCCTGTCGCTCGGCTCGGTCCTCTTGCTGGCGGCGATCGGCCTTGCCATCACCTTCGGCGTCATGGGCATCATCAACATGGCCCATGGCGAGATGGTCATGCTCGGCGCCTACACGACCTTCCTGGTGCAGGAGGTGGTGCGCAATTCCTATCCTGACCTCTTCGACTGGTCGCTGGCGATCGCGCTGCCGCTCGCCTTTCTCGTGACCGGCGCGGTTGGCCTTGCAATCGAGCGCGGCGTCATCCGCTTTCTCTACGGGCGACCGCTCGAAACGCTGCTTGCCACCTGGGGCATCTCGCTGATCCTGCAGCAGGCGGTGCGCTCGATCTTCGGGCCGACCAATCGAGAGGTCGGCAATCCCTCGTGGATGTCCGGCGCCTTCGAGTTTGGCGGGCTGACCATCACCTGGAACCGCCTGTGGATCATCGTTTTCGCGCTGGCGGTATTTGCGGCGCTGCTGTTCCTGCTCAAGAGGACGTCGATGGGCCTTAAGATGCGGGCCGTAACCCAGAACCGGCGCATGGCGTCGTCGATGGGCATCCGCACCCCCTGGGTGGACGCGCTCACCTTCGCGCTCGGCTCCGGCATCGCCGGCATGGCGGGCGTGGCGCTCTCGCAGATCGACAACGTCTCGCCCAATCTCGGCCAGGGCTACATCATCGACAGCTTCATGGTCGTCGTCTTCGGCGGCGTCGGCAATCTCTGGGGCACGCTCGTCGGCGCCTTCTCGCTCGGCATCCTCAACAAGTTCCTGGAACCCTATGCCGGCGCGGTGCTCGGCAAAATCCTCGTGCTGGTGCTGATCATCCTCTTCATCCAGAAGAAACCGCGCGGCCTCTTCGCGCTCAAGGGAAGGGCGGTGGAAGCATGATCACGTCATTTCTGATGCGGTCGTTCGACCGCAGCATTCTGATCGCCGTTGCGATCCTTGTCGGCCTCGCCATGCTTGTCCCGGCGCTCAACCTTTTGACCGCGCCCGATCATCCACTGCACGTGCCGACCTATCTTGTGTCGCTGTTCGGCAAGTACCTGACCTATGCGCTGCTGGCGCTGGCGCTCGATCTCGTCTGGGGTTTCTGCGGCATCCTTTCTCTCGGGCATGCGGCTTTCTTCGCGCTCGGCGGTTACGCCATGGGCATGTACCTGATGCGCCAGATCGGGGCGCGCGGCTCCTATGGTAACCCGCTGCTGCCGGATTTCATGGTGTTCCTCAACTGGAAGGAGCTGCCGTGGTTCTGGCATGGCTTCGACATGTTCTGGTTTGCCGCGCTCATGGTGGTACTTGTCCCGGGGCTGCTCGCCTTCGTCTTCGGCTGGTTCGCCTTCCGCTCGCGGGTCAACGGCGTCTATCTCTCGATCATCACTCAGGCGATGACCTACGCGCTGCTGCTTGCGTTCTTCCGCAACGACATGGGCTTCGGCGGCAACAACGGCCTCACCGACTTCAAGGACATCCTCGGCTTCAACATCCAGGCTAACGGCACGCGCGCCGCCTTGTTCGCTGCCTCGGCGCTGATGCTGGCGCTCTGCCTGATCCTGACGTCGGCGATCGTGCGTTCCAAGTACGGCAAGGTGCTCGTGGCAGTCCGCGACGCGGAAAGCCGGACGCGCTTCCTCGGCTACCGGGTCGAGCACATCAAGCTCTTTGCCTTCACCCTATCGGCGATGATGGCCGGCATTGCCGGCGCACTCTATGTGCCCCAGGTCGGCATCATCAATCCCGGCGAGTTCGAGCCCGGCAATTCGATCGAAGTGGTGATCTGGACGGCGGTCGGCGGGCGCGGCACGCTGATCGGCCCGATCGTCGGCGCCATTCTCGTCAATGGCGGCAAGAGCATCTTCACGGCAGCGTTCCCGGAATTCTGGCTCTTTGCGCTCGGCGGCCTCTTCGTGCTCGTCACCCTGTTCCTGCCGAAGGGCGTCGTCGGAACGGCTGGCGCGTACTTCGCCCGCCGGCGTGCGGAGCGTCAGACGCGGGCGGCTGAAACACCGGACAATCTGGCCGTTGAACCCATGGCGGCGGAGTAACGACATGAACCAGACAATCGGGCAGACCAAGCCGACCAGCCTTCTCTATCTCGACGGCGTCTCCGTCTCCTTCGACGGCTTCAAGGCGTTGAATGCGCTCTCCTTCGTCATCGAACCCGGCGAGCTACGAGCGATCATCGGCCCGAACGGCGCTGGCAAGACGACGATGATGGACATCATCACCGGCAAGACGCGGCCGGACGAGGGGCAGGTGTTCTTCAAGGGCGAGATCGACCTGTCGAAAAAGGACGAAGCGGAGATCGCTTCGCTCGGCATCGGCCGCAAATTCCAGAAGCCGACGGTATTTGAAAGCCACACGGTTTGGGACAATCTCGAGCTGGCGCTCAACCGCAAGCGCGGCGTGTTTCCGACACTCTTTTACCGACTGACGGCAAAGGACAAGGCTCGGATCGAGGAGATCCTTGCGACCATCCGCATGTCGTCGCGCAGCAGCGATCTCGCCGCCAACCTTTCGCACGGGCAGAAGCAATGGCTGGAGATCGGCATGCTGCTTGCCCAGGAGCCGGAACTGCTGCTGGTCGACGAACCGGTCGCCGGCATGACCGACGCGGAAACTGCCGAGACAGCCATCCTGCTGAAGGAGATCGCCAAGACCCGATCGGTCGTGGTTGTCGAGCACGACATGGGCTTCATCCGTGAACTCGGCGTCAAGGTCACCTGCCTTGCCGAAGGAGCGGTGCTGGCGGAAGGCTCGATCGACTTTGTCAGCAGCGATCCGAAGGTGATCGAGAACTACCTTGGCCGGTGATGACCCACACCGAAAATCCAAAAGGAGGGCGCGCCATGCTCAGCGTCGAAAACATCAATCTTCACTACGGCGCCGCGCAGGCGCTGCGAAACGTGTCGATCACGGCCGAGATGGGCAAGATAACCTGCGTGCTCGGGCGCAATGGCGTCGGCAAGTCGAGCCTGCTTCGGGCGATCACCGGTCAGCATCCGGTCAGCGCCGGCGCGATCGACTTCAACGGCGCAGCACTCGCCGGCATGGCGCCCTATCGGCGGGCAAAAGAAGGCATCGGCTACGTCCCCCAGGGGCGTGAAATCTTCCCGCTGCTGACGGTCAAGGAGAACCTGGAGACCGGCTATGCGCCCCTGAAGCGCGGCGACCGCTCGATACCCGAGGACGTCTTCAACCTCTTTCCGGTGTTGCGCTCGATGCTTGGTCGCCGTGGCGGTGACCTCTCTGGCGGGCAGCAACAGCAACTGGCGATCGGCCGCGCACTGGTGACGCGACCGAAGATCCTTGTGCTCGACGAGCCAACAGAGGGCATCCAGCCCTCGATCATCAAGGATATCGGCCGGGCTATCCGCTATCTCAGGGATTCGACCGGCATGGCGATCCTCTTGGTCGAGCAGTATCTCGATTTCTGCCGCGAACTCGCCGACCACGTCTACATCCTCGATCGGGGCGCTGTGGTCCACGAGGGCGCAGCCGAAACACTGGACACATCAGAGGCGCGCCGCCATCTGACGGTGTGATCGCATCCTGAACAGTTACACCTGCGGTGCTCCGGCGTCGGGTTTCGCGGCGTCCGAGGCAAGCGACTGCTGGCTCTTGAGGCAAAACCACCTTCTCAAGGGAGCGGAAATTCTCCCCCCTGCCATAAAAGCGCCTTCTAAAATCACTAAATCTATGCAGTAACTGACGTATTTTATTGAGAATGGTGCAGTTTGGGTGTAGGACATCCTAAGCGAAAGAGTGCGGCCGTCACAACCCGTTACCCCCGGTAAATGCCGCGGGAAGGGGCGTTGTGGCTGCTTTCCTTGTTCAGGAAAGTGAAGTGACATGTTGACCAAAAAAGGAAAATACGGGCTCAAGGCCCTTGTCGACCTGGCTCAACTGGAGCCCGGAGAGACCGCCTTCATCACCGAGATCGCCACGCGGAACAATATTCCGAAAAAGTTCCTGGACGCGATCCTGCTCGAACTGCGCAATGCCGGCATCCTGCGCTCGAAGAAGGGCCCGGGCGGCGGCTATTCGCTCTCCCGGCCAGCCTCCGACATCCGCATCGGCCAGGTCATCCGCACGCTCGACGGTCCCCTGGCACCGATCCGCTGCGCCAGCCGCACCGCGTTCGAGGCCTGCGACGACTGTGCCGATCCGGTCAACTGTCATGTGCGCAAGTCGATGAGCAACGTTCGCGACGCGATCGCCTCGATCCTCGACAACATGACGCTGGAGCAGTTCGCCGCCAACGACAACGCGACCGAGATCGTCGCCTTGAGGGACGCTGAGGCCGGCTGACCTCCGCGCATCCGTTCTTTACTGGGTGCCTGAGATCGCGAGACGCGGCGGGACAATCGCGGAACTGCAGCGTCACAGCTTTCTGATGATCGCGGCGGCTGCAGGCGGCGCTATGATTTCGAGCAGGCGCAGCAATCGCGCCTTGCCGACATGGATGCGGGGCCCGCCCGGCTCGAGCGCACGCAGGATTTCCTTCGCCGCATAGGCCGCGCTGACCTTGTCCTTTCCCCGCCCTGATGTCATCGGGGTATCGACGAGCGGCAGCACCACATCAACCACTTTGACTGCGCCTGCCTGGTGCTGGACGGAAAGTGCATCCGAAAACATGCGCAGCCCCGCCTTGGTGGCGCTGTAGACCGCCGCCGTCGTTTTCGGATAACGGGCGAGTGCTGAGCCGACATTGACGATGACGAAGGGGCGCCCGGGCGTCTTCGGCAGAAGCAGCCGCGACAACAGCATCGGCGCGACGAGATTGGTATCGACTTCGTCCGCGATTTGTCCGGCGTCGTAATGCGGGTCGTCGAACCGGACATTGTGCTGGATGGCCGCGTTGTTGATGAGACCGTCGATCGGATCGCCCGCCATCTTGGCTCTGCAGGCGATGGTTGCGGCCCGATCGCAGAGATCGAGCACCCGCGTTTCGATCCTCCGGTTTCGCAGCGTCAAGTCCTCCAGTCGCTCCGGTCGCGGCCAAGTGCTAAGACATCGTGCCCCCTCGCGGCCAGTTGCAGTGCGATCTCCCTGCCGATTCCCGAGCTTGCCCCGGTGACGACGTAGCGTGCCATGTGATCTATTTCCCGTTGTTGCGCAGTCGAATCTGCAACGGGAGGACGGGGATGGCATTAACCGAAGTTAAGCGCGGAGAGGGCGCTGCGATTTCGCTGTTCGAGCGCATCGCCCGGCATCCGCTGGCGCAGGCGGAGCGCCTGGCCGAGGCGATGCAGGTGCGCAGCGTGAGGGCTGGCGAAACGGTCTTCCATCAGGATGAGCCGCATCCCTATGTCTATGTGATCGAGCGCGGCCTGGTGAAGCTCACTTATCTGCGTGCCAATGGCGAGGAGTGGATCAAGTCCTTCGCCATCGAAGGGCGGTTCTTTGCGAGCCTCTCGGCGCTGGTGCCCGCCGGGCGGGCGAGCTTTTCGGCAATTGCGGTCGAGGAGAGCCGCCTCGAGAGAATTCCGTTCGTGACGCTGCAGGCGCTGGCCGACACCGACCTTGGCTGGTCGCGGATGATCCGAAGTGCGCTGATGATGCTTGCCGAGCGCAAGGAGCGCCGTGAACGCCAGTTCCTGACGCTTGATCCCGAGGAGCGCTATCGCGCACTGCTCGTCGAGGAACCGGAGGTGGTCGCACGGGTGCCGCAGAAGGACCTCGCCGGCTATCTCGGCATCACCCCGGTCGGCCTCAGCCGCATCGCCAAGCGAGTGCGGGCGGAGGCCGACACCAGGGTTAACCCGGGTTAATGCGCGGCATCCGACAAGGAGCGATACCAGGCACCGTTGCAACAACGGAGGCGCGACTTGACCAAACAGAAAACGGCATCGGATTTCCTGCTCTTCCTCAGATCCTGGGCGGCGAGACCGCTGGAGGTCGCGGCGATCGCGCCTTCGAGCAGACGGCTGGCGGTCGCCATGACCACCGAGATCGGACCGCTCTCCGGCAATGTGCTCGAACTTGGGCCTGGCACCGGAGCCTTCACGCGGGCACTGCTTCGCAACGGCGTTTACGAGGACAATCTCATCCTGGTGGAGCGCAATCCGGCTTTCGCCATGCTGTTGCGGGAGCGGTTCCCGAGCGCGACGCTGATCGAGGGCGACGCCCAGCACCTGGCCCTGCCGGCGGTGAAGTCCGTCGGGGCGGCGATCAGCGGCCTGCCACTTCTGTCCATGCCGGCGCAGACCGTGCGGGCGATCCTCGCCTCGGTCTTTCATCACCTTGCCGAGGATGGAAGCCTGTTCCAGTTCACCTATGGACCGCGATGCCCGATCTCGCTCCAGGTTCTGGGCGAGCTTGGGCTCAAGGCCTCCTTTCGGCGCTGGGTGCCGCTCAACCTGCCGCCTGCCAGCGTCTATCGCATTTCCCGGAATAGTGCCTGAGCGCGATGGCCCCGTTTGCCGCCGGCGCGTGGGCGGCACCGGGTGACAGGTAAGACTTTCTCGGGCTTCCGCCCAAGTCAAAATCCATTTGCTGTCATTGTCTATAGAATAAGTTCATTATTACGCCTCAACCAAGGAGAGGCGGATGAGCAACGTACACTTCCTCAGAGAACCGGCGCCGGTGAACGCCGAACATGACGAAAGGCGACGGGAGCTTTTTGCCCGTGCCGAGGCGCTGTCAACCGATCTTGCCCGTCGGGGCGCCGAACTCGACCGGGTGGGCGCGCCGCCGCGCGAGGAGATCGAGGCGCTCCGCCAGGCTGGTCTGTTGACGGCGTTGCATTCGCCGGAGATCGGTGGGGCCGGCTTGAGCTGGATCGACGGGCTGCGGCTGGTGCGCATCGTCGCGCGCGGCGAAAGCTCGATCGGGCAATTGCTGGGCTACCACTACGTCAACAGCCAATACGTCTATTGGGCCGCCGCCGATCCCCGGCAAGCCTGGGTGCTGGGCGCCGAAACGGTCGAGCGGCAGCTCTACTGGGGTGCAGCCGTCAACCCGCGCGACCCCGGCCTGACGCTCGAGCGGCGCGGCGCGCACTACGTCTTGAACGGCCGCAAGACGTTTTCGACCGGCGCGCATGTCTCCGACCGCATCAACGTCAATGCCACACTCGACGGCAAGATCGCCAATTTCGTCGTGCCCACCGACCGTCCCGGCTATATCGCGAACGACGACTGGGACAATATCGGCCAGCGCCTGTCGGACAGCGGCAGCGTCGAGTTCCGCGACTTTCCGGTTTATGGGCGAGACTTCATCCAGGCGCTTGCCGAACCCTTAGATCCGCCACCGGTGCAGGCGACCTTCAACACGCCGCTGATCCAGCTCGTCTTCGTCAATTTCTATCTCGGCACGGCGCAGGGGGCGCTGGCAGCAGCGCTCGACTACGTCCGCAGCACAACGCGTCCCTGGGTGACGTCCGGCGTCGAGCGTGCCGGCGACGACCCCTATATCCTTGAGGCGATCGGCGAGCTCCAGACGAACCTGAAGGCGTCGGTTGCGCTGGCCGATGCGGCTGCGGCAGCGGTCGAAGCGGCCTTGTCCGAGGGCAGCTCGGTAACGGCCGAGGGGCGGGGCGCGGCGGCGATCGAGGCCTATGCGGCCAAGGTGCATTCCACCCACGTGGCGCTCGACGTGACGGCAAGGGTGTTCGAATTGATGGGCGCGCGCGCCACGGCTGGGCACTATCGCTTCGACCGCTACTGGCGCAATGTCCGCACCCACACGCTGCATGACCCGGTCGCCTACAAGGCGCGCGAGGTCGGCGACTTTGCGCTCAACGGACGGATCCCGCCGGTAAGCCTCTATAGCTGAACCTGACGCACAGAGTGACTGTGCGTAGAAAAACGCCGCCTGAACAAAGGTTCCGGCGGCGTTTCTTTGATGTCTTCGCTTAAGCGGAGGCCGCGATCGCCTGCCGCTGGCCGGCGAGGTCGCGATAGCCGGCGCCCGGGTGCGGCGCTGCAAGCCTCGGACCGGCCCCGAAGAGCTTTTCGCGGAGCGTGCCTTCGCGGTAGCCGGTCTTGTAGACGCCGCGCCTTTGCAGTTCCGGCACCAGCAGGTCGACGGCGTCTTCGAAGGTCCCGGGCGTGACGGCATAGGCAAGGTTGAAGCCGTCGACATCGGTGTCCTCGACCCATTCCTGCAGGAGATCGGCGACCGTCGAGGGCGAGCCGACGAAGACGGGGCCGAAGCCGCCGATACCCACCCAGTCGGCCATTTCGCGCACGGTCCACACCCGGTCCGGGTCGATGGTCGTAAAGGTCTCGACGGCCGATTGCACCGCGTTGGTGTAACGGTGGCGAAGCGGCTCGTCCGGGGCGAACTGGCCGAAATCGATGCCTGTCCAGCCGGAGATCAGCGCCAGGGCACCCTCGTAGGACACGTGGCTGCGGTATTCGTCGAACTTCTTCTTCGCCTCCGCGTCGGTTTCGCCGAGAATCACCGTCTGCAGATTGAAGGCGAGGATTTCGCGTGGGTTGCGGCCGGCGCGCGCGGCTGCCTCGCGGACATTGGCGACATAGCGCTTCAATACGGTTTTGGATGGCGCGGCGACGAAGATGCATTCGGCGTGCGCCCCGGCAAAGTCCTTGCCGCGGCTCGAAGAGCCGGCCTGGTAGAGCACGGGCGTGCGCTGCGGCGACGGTTCGCTCAGGTGAATGCCGGGAACAGTGAAGTGGCGGCCGTGATGGTTGATCGGATGCACCTTTTCCGGATGGGTGAAGATACCGCTTGCCCGATCGCGCACGATGGCGCCGTCCTCCCAGCTTCCTTCCCAGAGCTTGTAGCAGACCTCCAGATATTCCTCGGCGAGATCATAGCGGTCGTCGTGGCGCGCCTGCTGCGCCTGGCCGATGTTGAGCGCGCCGCTGTTGAGGTAGGAGGTGACGATGTTCCAGCCGACACGCCCCCGGGTCAGATGGTCGAGCGTCGAGATGCGGCGGGCGAAGGTATAGGGATGCTCGAAGGAGAGCGACGCCGTCAGCCCGAAGCCGAGATGCTCGGTCTCGTAGGCCATGGTCGGCACCAGTTGCAGCGGGTCGTTGACCGGGACCTGGGCCGAATGCCGAAGGGCTGCATCCGCATTGCCGTTCAGCACGTCATAGACGCCCAGCACGTCGGCGATGAACAGGCCGTCGAACTTGCCGCGCTCGAGCGTTTTTGCCAGATGCACCCAGTAATCGAGATCCTTGTAGCGCCAGGACTGGTCGCGCGGATGGGTCCAGAGCCCTGGCGACTGGTGGCCGACGCAGTTCATGTCAAAGGCATTCAGCCGGATTTCGCGGCTCATGGGGCTCTCCTTCGGGCAAGGTTGGGCGTTGCCCAAAGCGCCGGTCACGCCTCGGGACGATCGCGCGCGGTCGATGGGCTCAGAGTGCGCCGTTCTTCGGCGGCTTGATGCCGTTCAGGTGGTAGTTGCCGACAACGTGATGCTTCCAGCGCACCGGGTCGTGCAGCGTGTGGGTGCGGGCGTTTCGCCAATGGCGGTCGAGGTTGAGGCCGATCTTCGTCGATGCGGTGCCGGCGAGTTCGAAGAGCGTGTTGCTCGCTTCCAAGGCGATTTCGGTCGTCAGGACCTTTGCCGCGGCAACGGCAAGCGTCGCTTCGATCACGCTTTCCTCGGTACCGTTGATCTGGGCGACGTCGACCTTTTTGCCGGCACGCTCCACCGTGGCCGTTGCCGCCTCCAGGCGGATGGCAAGCTGGCCGATGCGGGCGATCGTCAACGGATCGTCGGCCGCCCGTTCGGCGCCACTGTCCATCCAGGGGCGCGCATGATTGCGGACAAAGTCGAGGGTTTCGGCAAAGGCTGCCCGGGCAATGCCGAGATCGATGCCGGCATGGATGATCTGGCCGACGCTACCGATCGTCGTCGGCCTTTCGAAGCCGCGGTGATGGCGCACCACCGCATCGGCGGCCACATAGACGTTCTGCAGCACGGTCGTGCCGCTGCCGGTCGTGCGCTGGCCGAAGCCGTCCCAGTCGTCGATGATCTGCAAGCCCTCCGCGCCGCGCGGCACGAAGGCCATGGTCAGCTTGTCGTTCGGATCAAGGGCGAAGATGACGATCCATTCGGCAAACAGCACGCCGGTCGAATAATATTTGCGCCCGTTCAGACGGAAGCCGGGGCCGTCGGAGGAAAGCCGGGTCTCATAGTCGCCGACGGTTTTCGTGCCACGCTCCGAAAGGGCGTTGCCGAAACGGTCGCCGGCAAGCGCCCGGCCGAAGAAAAAGGCCTTTTGCTCCTCGGTGCCATCGGTGCGCAGCGCCTCGAGAATGTAGAAATGGTTCTGCGGGATCTGGCCGATCGAGGAATCCGCTTCCGAAAGGATGGCGGTGACTTCGGCAAGAACGGCATTGGAGACGTCTATGCCGTCATACTCCGGCGGCACGGTGATCGCCAGCAGGCCGGATTGGGCGAGCGCATCGAGCTCGTCGAAGGGCAGAATGCGATCCGTGTCCCGCTCGTTGGCACTCCCTGCAAATTCCGCCGCCAGCTCACGCGCGATCGACAGCGCTTCCTCTTCGCTTTCGATCCGGTGCGCCGGGGCTCTAGTTTTCTCGGAAAGCCGCGAGATCGTTCCCATGTGACTGCTCCCTGTCGATTGAGGTGCATATCAGTGAATTATCTGGCCTGATCGGGTAAGATAGTATATTCTATAGAAATTATCGATTTGAGTATTTCGTTTCGGCCTTGATGGCGACTTGGTGTTTACCTTCGGGTCGGGATGGGTAAGATCGATTCGGGGGAAGGTCAGGGAAGAGGACCCTGGTGACGGTCGGCGGCGTGTATGCTCACCGATTTCCCGCCAAAATTGACTGCGGCTCACGGAACCATCGCCCGATTTGTGCATTTGCCTCATCGCCTGCAGTTTGACCCGTCGTGTGGCCCCAGAGTATCGGCCACCCGGCACGAACACAAACATATGCTGACAGAATTGGCCATTCGCGTTTCCCGGCCTTAACCACTGAAGGAGACACAAATGACGAATTTCCTGCCTGCTCTCCATGAAGGGCACGCCTCCATCACGCTGCAGAACCTGTTTCGTGATGCTCTGGAGGCCTATGATGACTGGGGCGCCAACATGCCCGAGCCCATCGTTGCGTTCGAAGGCAAGCGCATTCCCATCAGCGAGGTCTTCGACTGGATGAAACCTTGCAGCGACATCATGCCGGCAAACCTCATCGGCATCGTAACCGACCGACTGAACAAGCCGTGGAGCGGTGAAGGGCCGCTCGACGCCATGACCGTCTCGACGGCCGCGCGTGTCATGTCGGTGCTGACGCGGCGGCAGCTGCGCAGCTTCGGTCGCGGCTCGATCGAGATCTTCGCCGACCGCTTCAACCATCCGGTCCACGCCAGCGCGTGAGACCGGTGACCTCAGAGGAGCGCGCGTGCGCGCTCCTCGTTCCCGGCGGGTATCCGTCACGGATTTCCCCGCACCTTGCCGACCCCTTCCTTGAAGCATCGCCTTCCCGTAAACACGAGGGGAGAGCAAGCGGATGTTCGAGCGGACCGGGGGCGGCGTGAATTTTCGACAATTGGAAGTGCTGCGCACGCTGTTGGCGACCGGATCGACGATTGCGGCCGCCAAGACGATGGGGCTCAGCCAGTCCGGCGTCAGCCGGCTGTTGCAGCAGCTCGAGGAAGAGCTGTCGCTGACGCTTTTTGCCCGTGACAAGGGCCGGCTGATTGCGACGCCCGAGGCGATGAAGCTCGCCGAGGATGCGGAGCATATCTTGCTCGGCATCGACCGGTTCACCAATCTGGCGCAGGACCTGCGCAGCGGCGCAGTCGGCCCAGAGGTCGTGCGCATCGGCCTGCCGAACAGCATGTCCGAGACCTTCGCCCCGGCGATGCTCGCCGACTATGCCAAGGATTTTCCCGGCGTGCGCGTCGAAACCTTCTTCGACACGACCGTTGCGATCGCCCGCCTCGTCGAGCAGCGCATCATCGATTTCGGCTTCCTGCGTTATGAGGGGCAGCTGAGCGCCGGTCTCGAAATGCAGCCGGTCGCAACCGGCCTCAGCGTCTGCGTCATGGAAAAGGGGCACACGCTTTCGCAGCACGAAACCGTGACGCCGAAGGAACTGCGCGGCGTGCCCTTGATCCTGATCGGCCGCCGCCGGCCGACGCGGGTCATGCTCGACGAGATCTTCCGCAAGGCCGGCGTGCCGCAAAAGGTCAAGATCGAGACCCACAGCAACAGCTCGGCCTGCGCCTACGCGGCCTACGGCCTTGGGGTCGCGATCATCAGCAGCTTCTTTGCCAATCTGCACCGGCACCTACCGATCGAGATCCGTCCGTTTTCGCCGCACCTCACCCAGGATTTCGGCGTCGCGACGGCGGCTGGCGTACCGCTGTCGCTTGCAGCCCAAGCCATGATTGACTGCCTCAAAAGGCAGGTCGCCGCTTCGCAGCAGCCGTGAGACAATGGCCTCAAGGTTGCGGCCATTGGCAATGGGACGGGCGCGACACTACATTGCCGGCCGATACGAACATTAGAGCGGATAAGATCATGTTTCAGGCAGCCACCATCGACACAGGCGACAAGCGCGCTTTCTATGCGGAGTTGGCCCAGCAGCTCGAATCGCTGCTTCATGGCGAGCCGAACCTGATCGCCAACGCGGCCAATACGTCGGCGCTGATGTTCCAGACCATGCCGAGCCTCAATTGGGCGGGGTTTTATTTCCTCGAAACCGACGACGAACTCGTGCTGGGACCGTTCCAGGGCAAGCCTGCCTGTGTGCGCATCGCCGTCGGCCGCGGGGTCTGCGGAACGGCCGTCAAGGAAGACCGCTCGATCCTTGTGGAAGACGTCCATGCCTTTCCGGGGCACATCGCCTGCGATGCGGCCTCGCGCTCGGAACTCGTGGTTCCGGTGCGGCGTGACGGCCGGGTGATCGGCGTCATCGATCTCGACAGCCCGGAGCCTGCACGCTTCGACCGCGACGACCAGATCGGCATCGAAAAACTTGCGGCGATCTTCGCAGCGGCAATTGCATAGGGCCGCCGCCGTGGATGATCTGGCAAGGACTGACAGGCTTTTGCTTCGGGCCGCACCATGACGGATGCGGCTCAGCCTGTCGATGTCGAAACGCATGCGCGCGTGGCCCGCAAGATCGACATCGTCGTCATCGGCGCCGGGCAGGCGGGATTGTCTTCGGCCTATCACCTGGGCCGGCTCGGGCTGGCGCCTCACAGGCAATATGTCGTCATCGACCGGTCGCCGCAGCCGGGCGGGGCCTGGCAGTTTCGCTGGCCGTCGCTGACCTTGAATACGGTCAACGGTATTCACGATCTTCCCGGCATGAGATTTTCCGAAGCGGTCGATACCAGCAAGGGCGAGGTTCACGCGGCCGTCGCCGTGCCGCAGTATTACGGCGCCTATGAGAAGGCATTCGGTCTGCCGGTCCGCCGGCCGGTGGCCGTCAAGGTCGTGTGTGACCGGGGCGAGCGCTTCAGGGTCGAGACGGACGACGGGGCTTATGCTGCCCGCGGCATCATCAACGCGACCGGCACCTGGGAGGCCCCCTATATCCCGCCCTATCCGGGAGCGGAGCGCTTCAAGGGGCACCAGCTGCACACGAAGGATTATCAGTCGGCAGCGCAATTCGCGGGGCAGCATGTGCTGGTCGTCGGCGGCGGCATCTCCGCCATCCAGCTGCTCGATGAAATATCGCAGGTGACATCGACCACGTGGGTAACGCGGGAGGAGCCGGCCTTCCGCGACGAACCGTTTACGCCAGAGGTTGGACGCGCCGCCGTAGCCATGGTCGAGGACCGGGTTCGCCGCGGCCTGCCGCCGGGCTCGGTCGTCTCGGTGACGGGCATTCCGGTGACACCTGCGATCATGGCCGCACGTGCACGCGGCGCGCTCGAGCGCCAGCCGATGTTTGCCGAAATGACCGAAAACGGCGTGCGCTGGTCCGACGGGCGCGAACTGGCCGTCGACGTCATCCTCTGGAGCACCGGCTTCAGAAGCGCGCTCGATCACCTGGCGCCGCTGCAACTGCGCAATGCTGACGGCGGTATCCTGATGACCGGTCGGCTGGCGACTCAGGTGGCAAAAGACCCGCGCATCCATCTCGTCGGCTACGGGCCGTCGGCTTCCACCATCGGTGCGAACCGGGCAGGAGGCGCTGCCGCCCGCGAACTGGCCGATTTTCTTCATCTGACCTGACGGAAGCCGGCGCGATCGCGCCGGCTTCCTCGCCAGCGAGCAGCCGGGCAGCGCCCACCCGGTCGCGATGAAGTTGCATGCCCTTTTCATAGAGGTATGACATTTACTCATAATATTGCACGATTTTTTCCAATCGATCATAGTCCCTGCAACAAGAGAGCCGACGGGCAGGAGAATCGCGGTAACGCGTGCGGCCTGCCTCAGTACGGGGAACCCATGATCAAATTCATTCTCAATCGTCTCGTGATGGCGATACCGACGATCGTGATCGTCTCGGTTGCCGTCTTCACGCTTATCCGCCTCATTCCCGGTGATCCGGCAGCGCTGATGCTCGGCGATATGGCCGAACCGCAGCAGATTGCCGCGTTGCGCGCGGAGCTCGGTCTCGACCGCAGCATCCCGGAGCAATTCGTCATCTGGGCCGGCAACATCCTCTCCGGCGATTTCGGCACCTCGATCGTCACCGGCGAGCCGGTGCTGCATCTGGTCGTCAGCCGCTTCTTCGTCAGCGCCGAAATCGTCGTCATCGCCGTGCTTCTCGCGAGCCTGATCGCGGTTCCGGCCGGCGTCATCGCCGCCTGGCGGCAGAACAGCCTGACCGACCTGGCGCTTGTCGGTTCGGCGACCGTGCTTCTGTCGATCCCAACCTTCTGGCTCGGTCTTCTCTTGCTGCTCGCCTTCGGCCTGAAGCTCGGCTGGCTGCCGGTGCTTGGCTACGTGCCGATCTCGGAGAACTGGAAGGCCGGCCTTCTCTATCTGGTGCTGCCGGTCATGACGCTTGTCATCCACGAGATGGGCGTGATCATCCGCATGGCCCGCGCCTCTACGCTCGAAGTGCTGCGGCTCGATTACATCACCCATGCCCGTGCCAAGGGGCTTTCGGAAAGTGCCGTTCTCTGGCGCCACGCCTTCAAGAACGCCTTCGGCCCGACCTGGACGATGATTGGCCTGATCCTCGGCAACCTGCTCGGCGGCATCGCCGTCATCGAGACGGTGTTCACCATTCCGGGTCTTGGCCGTCTAATGGTCGATGCGATCTTCCAGCGCGACTATCCGGTGATCCAGGGCTGCCTGCTGCTCGTCGCCTTCTCCTATGTCGTCGTCAATCTGGTGGTCGACCTCCTCTATCCTCTCTTCGATCCGCGGGTGGTGGCAGAATGAGAAAGCTCACTTTCAACGGCGCCATCGGCGGCGGCCTGATCGGCCTGCTGGTCATCACCGCCCTCATCGGCCTTTTCTGGACGCCTTATGATCCGATGGCGCTCGGCTTCACCGCGCGGCTTGCCGCACCCGGTGCAGCGCACTGGCTCGGCACCGACGAGTTCGGCCGCGATGTCGCCAGCCGCCTGATGGTCGGCGCCCGTGCCAGCGTCTGGATCGGCTTCCTGACCGTCACCTTCGCCGTCGTCTTCGGCACCTTCATCGGCATCGTCAGCGGCTATGCGCGCGGCTGGGTCGATGGCGTGATCATGGCGATCAACAACGCGCTCCTGGCCTTCCCCGGCATCCTGCTGGCGCTCGGCCTGCTCGCCGTCTTCGGCGCCAACCAGTACGGCATCATCTTCGCGCTCGGCATCGCCTATACGCCGTCAATGGCCCGCGTGGTGCGCGGAGCGGTGCTGTCGCTGCGCGAACGCGAGTTCATCGAGGCGTCGCGGGTGATGGGCAATGGCGAGATATATACGATGCTGCGCCATATCCTGCCGAACTGCGTCGCGCCGATCACGGTGCTTGCCACCTCGATGTTCGGCTGGGCGATCCTCTCGGAAAGCGCGCTTTCCTTCCTCGGTCTCGGCGTGCCGCCACCGGCACCCACCTGGGGAAACATGCTCGCCGCCGGCCGCCCCTTCATAGAACAGGCCGTCTGGCTCGGTTTCTTCCCCGGTCTCTGCATCGCTCTCACTTTGCTCGGCATCAACCTTCTGGGCGACGCGCTACGCGACCGTCTCGACCCCCGCATGCGAGGCCTGAAATGACCGGCAATCCTCTTCTCAGTGTCCAGCGCCTTTCGCTTGCCGTCACTCACTCCGGCAACCAGGTAGTGAAGAACGTCAGCTTTGACGTCGCGCCCGGCGAAATCGTCGGCATCGTCGGCGAAAGCGGCTCCGGCAAGACACTGGCGACACGCGCGATCATCGGGCTCATTCCGCCGGCCGTCCGCCGTATCGGCGGCACGATCCTCTACCGGGGTAAGGATGTGCTCGGCATGAAGGACCGGGATCTCCGCCAGCTTCGCGGCGGGGAGGTCGGCGTCGTCTTCCAGGAGCCGATGACCTCGCTCAACCCGTCGATGACCATCGGCCGGCAGCTCGAGGAAGGGCTGATCCTGCACACAAAGATGTCGGTCGAGGAGCGCCGCACGGCGATCCTCTCGATGCTTGGTCGCGTCGGCATACGCGAGCCGGAGCGGGCGTTGACCGCCTATCCGCACGAGTTCTCCGGCGGCATGCGCCAGCGCATCATGCTCGCCTCGGTGATGCTGTTGAAGCCAGCCTTGCTGATCGCAGACGAGCCGACGACCGCGCTCGATGCCGTCGTCCAGCGCGACGTCATGGAGCTGATGGTCGAGTTGACCCAGGCCGAGGGCACTGCAGTGCTGCTCATCAGCCACGACCTGCCGATGGTCGCCCGCTACACCAACCGTTTCGTGGTGATGGAAAAGGGCGTCGTCGTCGAGCAGGGGCTGACCGAGGAGATCCTGCAAGCACCGCAGCATCCCTATACCCGCAAGCTGCTTTCGTCGCTGCCGTTCCGTGGTGCTGCGCGTGAGCTTGACATGACCCGCACGCCGATGGTTTCGGCGCGCAATATTGTCGTCGAGTATCCCGGCCGCAAGGGTCTCTTCCGCAGGCACGAGCCGAAGCGCGCGCTGCACGGCGTCAGCGTCGATATCCATGTCGGCGAGGTCGTGGCACTGGTCGGCGGTTCCGGCTCTGGCAAGACGACGCTCGGCCGCACCATCGCAGGCCTCGTCCAGCAGGCCGAAGGCGACATCCTGTTCCAGGGCCGCGAGCGCAGCGCCGACTGGCGCGATTATAGGCTGAACTGCCAGATGGTCTTCCAGGATCCCTATTCGTCGCTCGATCCGCGCATGACCATTCAGGCGCTCGTCGAGGAAGCGCTGCGGCTGGTGCCGGACCTCGATACGCCGGCCAAGCGTCGCCGTGCGCTCGAAACGCTTGAGGAAGTCGGGCTCAGCGCCGATTTCGCCAATCGCTATCCGCATGAGCTCTCGGGCGGCCAGCGCCAGCGTGTGGCTATCGCCCGCGCCATCGCACGGCGGCCAAAATTCCTGATCGCCGACGAGCCGGTGTCGGCGCTCGACGTAACCGTTCGCTCTCAGGTGCTGGAACTCTTCTCGAACCTGCAGAAGCGCTACGGCTTCTCGTGCCTGTTCATCAGCCACGACCTCGGCGTCGTCGAGCAGGTCGCCGACCGCGTCATCGTCATGCAGGACGGGCGCATCATCGAAGAAGGCGACCGCGACCGGATCTTCGATGCGCCGAAGGATGCCTATACCCGCAAGCTGCTTTCGGCGATCCCGGCGCTCGATCTCAACCAGACCGGTGGCGTCACCCTCAAATGGCGGCTGGAGGCCTGAGATGAGCACGGAAATCAAGACCGGTGCGATCGCGGCCGAACTCCACGCGATCGCCGACGCGGAGCCCTTCGTCACCCGCTTCCTCGTGCGCAATCTCCAGACCGGTGAAACCATCGGCCGTGGCGAGGGTGAGGAAACACCATCTGCCAGCACCCGCAAAACCTCGATCATGATGGCGGCGCTGAAGGCGGTGGCAGAAGGCCGGCTTCATCTTGACGAGCGCATCACCTACGAAGCACGGCTCGCCCAGGAAGTGGCGAGCGGCATGTTCCGCTACCTGACGCCTGGAATCGTCATTTCGCTGCGCGACGCGATCGTCGGCATGATGGTTCTGAGCGACAATGTCTGCACCAAGATGGTGTTCGAGCGGCTGACGCTTGAAGAGGTCGACGGCTATTGCAAGGCGCTCGGCATGGTGGGCACGCACCATCGCTTCCTCATTCCGCCGCTGGCGCTCAAACCCGATCATTCGCTGGCCGACGTCACGACGACGACGGCTGCCGACCAGGTGATGCTGCTGGAACTGATCCTCGCCGCCGAGCACGATGCCGCTGCTGCCGCCAGGCTTGGCATCACGGTCGAGCTCGCCGCCTTCGCTGTGCAGACGCTGAAGAACCAGGTTTTGCGCTATGGCATCCGCTCGCGGCTGCCCTTCGATACGGTCGTCGCCTGCAAGGGGGGTCGCGGCAAACGCGGCCGCATGGATGCCGGCGTCGTCTATCGCGACGGCAAGCCGCTCTATGCGATCGCCGCCTTCACCGACGGCGTACCCGCGCTGATGCCCGACGGCACGCCCGGCTACACCATCGCGCTCGAAACCATCGGCAAGCTGTCACAGGTCTGCTGGCGCGCCTTTTGAACCGACAACACCAACAATCAGAAAAGAGAGAGGAACCATGAAAACCATACTTCTTGCCGGAACCATGCTGATGAGCGCGATCGCGCTCGGCCATGCGCGTGACCTGACGGTCGCCCAGAGCTCGGACATCCGCAGCAACGAGCCCGGCGTCAACCGCGACGGCAACACCGACTCGGTGATCTTCCACATCGTCGAAGGTCTGGTCGGCTACGCCGAGAACGGCGAAGTGAAGCCGCTGCTCGCGAAAAGCTTCGAGGTTTCGCCCGATGGCCTGACCTATACGTTCAAGCTGCGAGACGACGTGAAGTTCCACAACGGTAAGGCGCTGACCGCGGAAGACGTGGTCTGGAACTGGAACCGCTACATGAAGCCGGAGACCAAGTGGACCTGCGCCGGCGACTTCGACGGCAGCAAGTCGATCAAGGTGACGAGCGTCGCCGCAGCCGACGCCTCCACCGTCACCATGAGTATCGAGAAGCCTTCGGCCGTCTTTCTCGGCCTGATGGCCCGGCCGGAATGCGGCTACACCGGCATCGTCTCCCAAGATTCCGTCGGCGCAGACGGCGCTTACACTGCGCCCATCGGCACCGGCCCGTTCAAGTGGGCGGAATGGAAGAAGGGCGAATATGTCCGGCTCGAAAAGAACGCCGACTACGTCTCACCCGCCAATGACGGCAAGCCCGATGGCATGGTCGGCTCGAAGCGGCCGCTCGTCGACGGCATCAAGTTCATGGTGATCCCGGACGCCTCGACCGTGAAGACCGGCCTGCTTTCGGGCGCGCTCGACACCGCCGAAGTCTCGGCCGATCTCATTGCCGAGTTCAAGGACAGCGACACGATGCAACTCATCGTCAAGCGCAACAACGGCAAGAACCTGCTTTACTTCCAGACCCGCGACAAGATCCTGAGCAACGTTGCGGTTCGCCGCGCGATGGCCGAAGCGCTCGACCTCGACCAGCTCGTCGCCGCTGTTTCCAACGGCACCGGCGAAGCCAACGCATCGATGGTCTCGGCCGACTCGATCTTCTACTCCGACGTCCAGAAGAAGAAGATCCCGATGGATCTCGAAAAAGCGAAGAAGAACCTGGCTGATGCCGGCTACAACGGCGAGCCGATCACCATCATCGCCAACAAGCGCGGCAACGTGCCGAGCTTCCCCGCTGCCGTCGTCGCCCAGGCGATGATGCAGCAGGTGGGCCTCAACGTGCAGATCGAAGTGCTCGACTATGCGACCCAGGTCGATCGCCGCCGCTCCGGCAACTATCAGGTGATCTCGCAGTCGGTGTCGCCGCGTCTCGATCCGGCGCTGATGTACAGCTTCTATGTCGGCAACAAGGACAAGAACGCCTCGCTGATGTGGGACAACCCGAAGGCGGTTGAACTGATGAAGGCAGCCTATGTCGAGGCCGACCAGGCCAAGCGCCAGGCGATCTTCGACGAGTTCCACCAGCTGATGCTCGACGAGGTCCCCGGCATCTTCATGTACGACATGGTCGACATCTGGGGCGCCACCAAGAAGCTGCACGGCCAGCCGGTCTGGCAGTCCAACACCCGCCTCTGGGAAGTGACGCTCGACGACTGATGCGGGCGTAGTCCTTTCTCTCCAGCGGATGGCGGCCGTTTGTCGCCCTCCGCACCTCCTTAGACAAAACTGCTGATGCGACCGCGCCCCGCGCCGTCGCAAAAGGATGATTGATGCCAAATCCAGCCGCCCGGACCGCCCTTGTCGACACGATCGAAGCGCTGAAGCCCGAATTCGCCGAAATGAGCGACGCGATCTGGGACCATGCGGAACTGAGTTTTCATGAGGAAAAGTCGGTAGCGACGCAGATCGCCATGCTGGAGAAGCATGGGTTTCGCGTGTCGCGCGGACTGGCGGACATCGATACCGCCTTCGTCGGCGAGAGCGGGCAGGGCCTGCCGGTGATCGCCTTTCTTGGTGAGTTCGACGCGCTTGCGGGTCTGAGCCAGGTGGCCGGCGTCGCCGAGGCGAAAGCGCTCACTGAGGGCGGTACGGGCCATGGTTGCGGTCACAATCTGCTCGGCACGGGTTCGCTGCTCGCTGCCGTCGCGCTTGCCCGCTACCTCAAGGAAAACGACTTGCCGGGTACGGTGCGCTATTACGGCTGCCCCGGCGAGGAGGGCGGTTCCGGCAAGACCTTCATGGCACGCGCCGGCATCTTCGCGGATGTCGATACGGCGCTGACCTGGCACCCGGCACCCTTCAACGGCGTACGCTCGACCAACAATCTCGCCGTTCTTGAAATCTATTACCGCTTCAAGGGCGTCGCCGCGCACGCATCGAACGGTGCCCATCTCGGCCGCAGCGCGCTCGACGCGCTGGAACTGATGAATGTCGGCGTCAACTTCCTGAGGGAGCATATGCCGCAGGATTGCCGCGTGCACTATGCGATCACCGATGCCGGCGGCAAGGCGGCAAACGTCGTCCAGGCCCGCGCCGAGGCGCTCTATCTCGTGCGGGCGCCGCAGATGCCGGAGGCCTTAGCGCTCGCTGCCCGCATCGACAAGATCGCCAAGGGGGCGGCGATGATGACCGAAACCGAGGTCGAGATCGTCTTTGACCGGGCGGCGACCAACCTGCTGCCCAACATCGCGCTGGAAACGGCGATCCACGACAACATGGTGGCGCTCGGGCCGGTTCCCTTCGACGAGGCCGATATCGCCTTTGCCAAGGACATCCAGAAGACGCTGACGCAGGAAGCAATCTCGAGCAGCATCCGGCTTTACCAAATCAAGGGCGATGTTTTTGCGAACAGCCGCATGGACGGTTCGACCGGTCTGCATCTCGGCCTTCGCGATTTCGAGGGCCAGTCGCATTTCCGCGCCGGCTCGACCGATGTCGGCGACGTCAGCTGGATCACGCCGACCGCGCAATGCTGGGCGCCCGCCTGGGCGATCGGCACGGCGCCGCACACCTGGCAGGTGGTCGCGCAGGGCAAGAGCCCGGCCGCCCACAAGGCTTTCGCCCACGCGGCAAAATCACTGGCCACGACCGGCCTCGACCTGATCCTCGATGCCGATCTTTTGGCACGGGCAAAGGCCGAGTGGCGTGAAAAGACCGAGGGCAAGCCCTACCAATGCCCGATCCCGGATCATATCGGTCCGAAACTCTGAAATCATTTTTTCGATGCCTGCAAACGCCCGCGCCACCCCGCGGGCGTTTCGTTTTGTCGGCGTCCGGAACGTCTGCCCGGCGAGTGCACGCGCCTTTGAATGGCGCCAGACTCTTGACGCGAATCGCAGGCTCCGGCATCTCTGTTACGGAGTTTTCCGAATAAGTGCCGATTGGCCGTATTTGAATTGAATCTCTGTTAGCGTGATGTGGCGCCGTTGGGCCGCTGACGCGCGCAAGGAGTATGGCAGAATGAATATGACGGCAACCCAGGCAAGACAGGACGCGGGTCACTCCCAGGCACGCCGTCCGGCCGACGAAGCGATCGCGGCCGATGCCCGCGCGCTTTCCGAACAGTTGAAGGCGATGCGCGAGCGCCTGTTCGCGCCGACGGCGATGAAGACATTGCGCAGCTTCACCTCGGGCGAGGCGGCCAAGCTGATCGGCGTTTCTGACGGCTATCTGCGCCAGCTCTCGCTTGCCGGTGAAGGCCCGCAGCCCGATACCGGGCTTGGCGGCCGCCGCTCCTATTCACTCTCCGACATCAATGCGCTTCGCCGGCACTTGGCCGAACAGGCGCTTGCCAAGGGCAACGCCGCCAAGGCGCGCAGCTATCTCAAGTGGCGCGATGCGGAAGCAGGCGAACACCTGCAGGTGATCTCGGTCACCAACTTCAAGGGCGGCTCCGGCAAGACCACATCGTCGGTGCATATCGCGCAATATCTGGCGTTGACCGGCCACCGCGTGCTCGCCGTCGACCTCGACCCGCAGGCCTCGCTGTCCGCACTCTTCGGTTACCAGCCGGAACTCGACCTTACCGGCAACGACACGCTCTATGGCGCGATCCGCTACGACGCCGAGGCGCGGCCGTTGAAGGACATCATCCGCAAGACCTATTTCGACGGCCTCGATCTCGTGCCCGGAAATCTCGAGCTGCAGGAGTTCGAGCACACGACGCCGCAGGCACTGAGCGCCCGTCACAATGGCACGGACGCTGGCCCGCTGTTCTTCGCCCGCGTGCAGGCCGCCCTTGCGAGCGTTGCCGACGACTATGACGTCGTCATCATCGACTGCCCGCCGCAGCTCGGCTATCTGACGCTGTCAGCGCTCTGCGCCTCGACGTCCGTCGTCGTCACCGTGCATCCGCAGATGCTCGACGTCGCCTCGATGAACCAGTTTCTCTACATGACGTCGGACCTCCTGAGCGTCGTGCGCGAGGCCGGTGGCGAACTCAACTTCGACTTCCTGCGCTACCTCGTCACCCGCTTCGAGCCGAACGACGGGCCGCAGGCCCAGATTGTCGGCTTCATGCGTTCGCTCTTCGGCGACCGGGTGTTGACCTCGGCCATGGTGAAGTCCACCGCGGTTTCCGATGCCGGCCTGACGAAGCAGACGCTCTACGAGGTCGGACGCGAGAATTTTACCCGCGCCACCTATGACCGCGCGATCGAATCGCTGAACGCCGTCAACGGCGAGATCGAAACGCTCATTCACGCGGCCTGGGGGCGCTGACCGACATGGCTGGCAACCGCAAGAACGAACTGCGCGCACTCTTTTCCGGCAATGTCGCCCCGGCGGCGCCTGCCGCGGAAGCGGATGACAAGGCGCCCGCCGCACCAAGCGTGCAGCCGGCAAAGCCAGTCGTGGTCCCCGCCGCCCAGGCCGACGTGCCGCGGGCGGCCTCCGGCGCGATCAAGGCCATGGGGCTTTCGCTTGGGAGTATCACCCGCGAGGCGGAAGAGGCCCGCGCGCTGCGCGAAGCCCTGCATCAGGGCGAGCGCGTCGTCGAGCTTGATCCGGAGCTGATCGATGCGTCTTTCGTCGGCGACCGCCTGACCGACGGCGAGACCGACGATCCGGAATTCCTGGCGCTCGCCGACAGTATCCGCGACAGCGGCCAGCAGTCGCCGATCCTCGTGCGCCCGCACCCGCAGAAGCAAGGCCGCTACCAGACCGCCTACGGCCATCGTCGTCTCAATGCCGTGCGCAGCCTCGGCATCAAGGTCAAGGCCATCGTCCGGCCGCTGACCGACGACGAGCTGGTGCTGGCGCAGGGCAAGGAAAACGCCGAGCGGCGCAACCTGTCCTTCATCGAGCGTGCCATGTTTGCGTCGGCGCTCGCCGACCGCGGCTTCGACCGCAAGGTGATCGGCGAGGCGCTCGCCGTGCAGAAGAGCGAGCTGTCGCGCCTCCTGCAGGTGGCCGAAGGCGTGCCGCCGGCGATTGCCCGCGCGATCGGCCCGGCACCGAAGGTCGGCCGCGAACGCTGGATGGCCTTCGGCGCGCTGCTTGAGGATATGGTGACCGTCGAACTGGCGCAGGAGGAGTGCCGCTCGCGCCGCTTCCTCGAAGCCGAAAGCGACCAGCGGTTCCAGATCGTCTTCGCGCGCCTGTCGCGCAAACCGAAGCCGGACGCAGCGGCCAAGCCGGAGACGCTGGTCGACGCCGGCGGACGCGCCTTTGCCAAGCTCAAGCGCGACGGCAAGAATGCCCGCATCGAGTTCTCAGTCGATGTCGATCCAGCCTTCATCGACGAGGTCGTCGAACTGCTTGCCAAGCAGCATGCGGTGTTCGCGGCGGGCCGCGAAGGCTGAACGAAGTCTGCCCTTCTGAAAGTTCCAATCGGGCCTGCGTGACGCTCTCACGCAGGCCCGATTCGTTTTCCCGGCGGAGCCGATGGTAGGCCGCCGCGAGCATCCCCGTGCGATCGCCGCTGTCGCCCCCATCCAAGAAATATTTTCGGCCGTGTGAGGCCGGCGACGGGATGTCGCGGCGGCCTTGGGGCGTCGGGCATTGCCGTTGCATGGAGCCCACAGAAAGGCAGCAATCGACCACGGATCCCGGTTCGAAACGGGGCGTTGGAAGGGACTTGTTAACCTTCATTTCCTATCGCTTAGAAGGCCCCGCGGCGATGTCTCTAGCTCTTCCAGGACCCATGCGTATTCCCAGGACAAACTTCTCACAGGCTGCTTTGCATGATGCAAACGAGGCGGATTATTTCGATGGTCCGCAGGATGATGCGTTGAGCGGTATGCCCACCCATGAGGCGGAACCCGCCGACCCCTATCAGTTGTACGAGGCGCCGGCGGCGCCTCGCCGGCCGGCGAACCAGCAGGCTGAAACCACGAGCCGTGCGACCCGCCTCTATGGGCAGGGTTCCGCCTACGCTCCTGCACAGGTGACGTCGACGATGAGCGAACCCTTGCCGACCCTTTCGGAGATTGCCGGCCACTACGGCGATTCCACCTGGGAGAGCCATTTCTTCCTGGCGCCGAACGTGCGCTTCACCCGCACGCCCGAGCGCGAATTCATGAAGCGACGCGCGCCGCAGGTCGAAGAAGGCGAAACGGCAACCGAAGTCGAAGAGGCGATCGTCGCGGTGGCGGCGGAGCCTGCTCCGGTCTTGGTGGAAACCGTTGAGACCGTCGCGACGGCCACGGTCGAGCCGGTACAGACGGAAGCTTCGGCCGTTGCTGCTGACGAGGCGCCGTTGGCCGAGGTCGCGCTGCCGTCCTACAGCCCGTCCGAACTGTTGCGCATGCTGACCAACCAGTTGCCCACTTGGACCGCCGCGCAAAACACGATCGAGCCGGCCATGCTCGCGCGTGTCGAAGCTCCGGCCGACGAGGGCGTAGCCCTTGCGCCCGTTCTGACGACGCAGATCGCCGTTTCCGCGCCGGTCGCCGAAGTCCAACCCGCGCCCGCTCAGGCAGGCGACGCTTCCGTCGATCAGGGCGCTGCGCATTCTGTCTTCCTGTCGGATTTCGCCTTCTTCGAATTCGGCCCGGCCGACGATGCTGAGGTTGCCGGCACGGAAGCCACCCATCCGAAGCCCTTTGTCGAGACGCCAGCCCCGGTTGCGATGACGCCCGCCATCGCTCCCGTCGCCGTTGCGCCTATTGCGGTCACGCCGCCAGCGCCCGTGCGCCCGGTTGAAATCCGCCGTATGCCGCCGACGGCGATCACTTCGCTGTTCCGTGTTGTCGATGTCCGCGGCGCAAAGCCGGAGGATGTGCCAGCCCAGCAACCGCCCGCCGCCGCTGAGGCCGTTGCCGACGCTGCGCCGGCACCCGTTGCCGCGGCTGAAGAACCGGTGACTGTAGCCGCCGCTGAAATCATTGACGCCGAACCGGTCGAAATCGAACAGCCGGCGCCGGTTGCCACGAAGGCGGCCATCACCATGCCGGCGCAGGTCACCCGCGCGCCCAGCAACATGCCGGCGATCGGCTCGACCGACCGCGCGCCGAGCGCCGACGGCTACGAGTTCCCATCCGAGGAACTGCTGCAGGAAGCGCCCGTCGGTCAGGGCTTCTTCATGACGCAGGAGCAGCTGGAACAGAATGCCGGCCTGCTTGAAAGCGTGCTCGAAGATTTCGGCGTCAAGGGTGAAATCATCCATGTTCGCCCCGGCCCGGTCGTCACGCTCTATGAATTCGAGCCGGCGCCCGGTGTGAAATCGTCGCGCGTCATCAACCTTGCCGACGATATCGCCCGCTCCATGTCGGCGCTTTCGGCCCGCGTCGCGGTCGTGCCCGGCCGCAACGTCATCGGTATCGAACTGCCGAATGCCACCCGCGAGACCGTCTATTTCCGCGAGCTGATCGAATCTGTCGATTTCCGCAAGACCGGCTACAAGCTGGCGCTTTGCCTGGGCAAGACGATCGGCGGCGAGCCTGTCATCGCAGAGCTTGCGAAGATGCCGCATCTGCTCGTCGCCGGCACCACCGGCTCGGGCAAGTCGGTCGCGATCAACACCATGATCCTGTCGCTGCTCTATCGGTTGAGCCCGGATCAGTGCCGCCTGATCATGGTCGATCCGAAGATGCTCGAACTCTCCGTCTATGACGGCATCCCGCATCTGCTCACCCCCGTCGTTACCGACCCCAAGAAGGCGGTCATGGCGCTGAAGTGGGCCGTTCGCGAGATGGAAGACCGCTACCGCAAGATGTCGCGGCTCGGTGTGCGCAATATCGACGGCTACAACCAGCGCGCCGCCGCTGCCCGTGAAAAGGGCGAACCGGTGATGTGCACGGTGCAGACCGGTTTCGAAAAGGGCACCGGCGAGCCGCTGTTCGAACAGCAGGAAATGGACCTGGCGCCGATGCCTTACATCGTCGTCATCGTCGACGAGATGGCCGACCTGATGATGGTCGCCGGCAAGGAAATCGAAGGCGCGATCCAGCGGCTGGCGCAGATGGCGCGTGCTGCCGGTATCCACCTGATCATGGCGACGCAGCGTCCTTCGGTCGATGTCATCACCGGCACGATCAAGGCGAACTTCCCGACCCGCATCTCGTTCCAGGTGACGTCGAAGATCGACAGCCGCACGATCCTTGGCGAGCAGGGGGCCGAGCAGCTGCTCGGCCAGGGCGACATGCTGCACATGCAGGGCGGCGGACGTATCGCCCGTGTCCATGGCCCGTTCGTTTCGGATCTTGAGGTTGAACACGTCGTCGCACATCTGAAGACGCAGGGACGCCCGGAATATCTCGACACCGTCACGGCGGAAGAAGAGGAAGAAGAGCCGCAGGAAGAGACCCCGGTCTTCGACAAGAGCGCGCTTGCGTCGGAAGACGGCAACGAACTCTACGACCAGGCCGTCAAGGTGGTCCTGCGCGACAAGAAGTGCTCGACCTCCTACATCCAGCGCCGCCTTGGCGTCGGCTACAACCGTGCGGCCTCGCTGGTCGAGCGCATGGAAAAGGAAGGCCTCGTCGGGTCGGCGAACCACGTCGGCAAGCGCGAGATCATCTACGGCAACCGCGACCATATGAGCTCGCCCGACAACGACGACATGGATTGATACCGGGCGTAGCCCCAGGCCAGGATTTCGAGCCGTCGCTGACAGGTTGTTGGCGGCGGCTTTTCTATCTTCAAGTTGCTGGTAGTGTCGCCTGCACCAGGAGCGGTCGTGACCCTTCCGGCCCTAATGTCGCGCATGGGATGATCTGATCGGTGCAAGCAGTAAAGCATCGTCGCAATGAGACACCGATCTGGCCAAGCCTGACGCTTGCTCTCATCCTTCATGCGCTCGTCGTGTTGGCGCTTTTCCTCCTCCCGTCACCGCGGCCACCTGTTCCGAGCCCGGACGAGGGGATCGCCGTTCAGATACTGGAATTGCCGCTCCCACGCCCTGAGGTGGTGCAGCCCGTGCTCGGACCGCAAGATGCGCCGCCCGTCGCGCATTCCGTCCCGGAGACGGCGCCTGCCGCGGAAACAGCCACGCTGCCGCCAGCTGCCCAGCCGATGGTGCAAGCGAAGCGGTTCTTCTCGGCGGCGATACTGGCTGATCCACGCAGCAGACAGGCGCTGGAAGGGCTGTCACAGCTCGCCGCCGATGAACAGATTGTCCAGCTCTGCAATCTCGAGGCGATGGAGCAGGTTCATCGCTGGCGCGTTGACTTTACCCCCGACCTGCTCGTCGCCTACGCCACGTCGGATATCGTTTTGGCTGGGCGGAACCTCCGTGCGGATGGCGCCGCCTTTCGCAGCAAGGGTCGCTGGTTCAATATCAAGTTTGGCTGCGCCGTGGCGCCGGATATCAAAAGCGTCGCCGCATTTGAGTTTCAGGTTGGTGACGAAATTCCGGAAAGTGAGTGGGAGGCAAATTTCCTCTCCGCTGGCGCCGCAGCCCACTGATCGTGGCCATCGATCGAAGTCCGTTCCCTGCGCCCTTTGGCGAAGGACGTGACGAGAAGCAGGCTGCGGAGCCGGATCACGCCGGGGCCGTTCCGCCTTTGGCGTGGCCTGCGCGGCAGCAGTGCTTCAGTTGCTTGCCAGATCCGCAGGGGCAGGGGTCGTTGCCGCGCAGTTGCAGACGACCAACAAGCGGCAAGAGCGTTGCGGAGGGAAGGAGGCCCGCCATCAGGATTGCCAGCCTGGCGGAAATGCCGGGAATGACCAGCCGCCGCCGGGCCTTGAAGCCGTGCCAGGCACTTCTTGCCACGTATTCCGGAGTGGCTTTCGGGAGCGCTTTGAACAAGGCAGCCCTGTTGGCGCCGGATTTTTCGAGGAACTCGGTCGATACCGGTCCCGGCGCAACGCAGGTCACGGTTACGCCCGTCCTTCGCGTCTCCTGGTATAGCGCCTCGGAGAACGAACGAACGAAGGCTTTGCTCGCATAATACATTGCCATGTACGGGCCGGGCGTAAAACTCGCGACCGAGGCTAGATTGATGACGCCGCCGCGGCCGCGCGCGACCATGCCCGGCAACAGGTGCAAAGTCAGGGCCGCAAGCGCACGCACATTGACGTCGATCATACCAATCTGGTCGGCAATCGGCAAAGCGGTCGCCGCGCCCCGCAGGCCATAGCCGGCACTGTTGACAAGAACGTCGCAGACGAGGCCTTCGCGCGAAAGAAATTCGTCGAGAATGCGCGTGGCATCGGGCGCGGCAAGATCGACCGGCTGGGAGAATGCCTCGCCGCCCGCCTGTTCGATCGCGGCTTGCACGACGTGCAAGCTTTCGATGGATCGCGCGACCAGAACGACCGGCGCGCCGTCTCGTGCGGCAAGCTCTGCAATTGCCCTGCCTATGCCCCGGGACGCTCCGATAACGACAATGGCGGGTCGTGGTGACTGCTGCGATGTCATGCCGATGGCTCCGGCGTAGCGATTGGCGGCTGGTCGAGTTCGGAAAGCTCTGCCACCTCGTCGGCGATTTCGCCGTTCAATATTTCCTCGAAACGAGCCAGGGCTCGCGCGACATTGGCGCCGTCCATGACACGGTGGTCATAGTGGATCCTGACCGTGACCGATCCGTCGTCACCGATCGGCCCATAGTTGAAGATGGTCGTCAAAGGCGTCAGCGGATTGAGCGACTCCGCACCCAGGCCGGAATAGACCGACAATTGGAAGGTGCCGAAGCGGTGGCCGCGCTGGCGCCCCATGTTCAGGCTGAGCCACATCAGCAGCCGCCGCAACGGCGCGGGCAGGCGTGCAATCTTCAACGCCCGCCGGAATTCCCTGATCTCGAGCACGGGGCGGGACCGGGCCTCCTGGAGCAGGGCGCTCAATTCGGCAAGGGACCGCCTCTCGGGTTGCTTGATCGTGCTGAGAAGAACGACCCGCTCGCCTTCGTACTCGCGCTCGTGCGCCACGGACGCGATGCTTCCGGGGTACTCATAGAGTTGCGGTCTCGGAAGCTTGACATAGGCCCGGCGGAAATCAGGTGTCTCCTGCGAGAGTAACCCGTAGCCCTTGAGAAACAACACCATCCACGAGGGCCGGTCCGAGCGGCTTGCCCGGGCTTTGTGCAACGCGCTGATGTCCATCTGCCGCTGCACCGTGACCCGAGGCACGCCGATGGAAAATCGCATCAGATCGCCGACGAGGCGTCGTGCGGCGGAAAGCTTGATCGGTCGGCCGCGCATAGTGCCACCTCTAGTAGATATAGGGTATAATTCGCTTCGTCCTGTCCATGTAAGCGCGATATTCGGGCCCGAAGAATTCCAGCATCAGGCGCTCCTCCTTGCCCACACGCAGGAAGAAAAGAACAGCGAATCCAAGAAGCCCTGCAAGTCCAACCACCCAGTTCGACAGCAACAGCATCTGACCGATCCCCATAAGCAGGAAGCTCGTATACATCGGGTGCCGGACGGCGGCGTAAGGGCCTGTACTAATCAGCTTGTGTTTTTCGCGGATTTCCAGCGAGATGGACCAGTTGCGGCCGAGTTCCTTGTGCGTTCGACGGAAGGTCCAGAGCGCTGCGGCGAAGACAAGCGCCCCAAGTCCGACCAGCCATAGATGGGCGCCATAGTCGGCAAATCGCGGGATTCCTGTCGCAACATAAAGCGCGGGCACAATCGCAAGGCCCAGCGAAGCAGCAGCAAGGCCAATCGTATCGGTCGTCGATCGTCGGTTGCTCATCACCCGCACACGCTTTGCACGGCGTTCGAACGGGTAACGCACCACATACCAGGCAATTATGCCCACGACCCAGACGATTTCGCCGATGGAAGCGATAGACATGTTCACGTTGTATCATCCAAGCTTTTTTGCTGCAGGATTCGGTCACCGAAACGGCAAACGCAGGTGAGACTGCCACGTGCCGCCTGGACCTGACAAGGTGTCGAAGCGTCAGCGGCCAACGGTAGCCATGATCAGCAGCCAAGGAAGTCGGTGGCAGCCCGTTCTGGCGCAATCGATCCGTGTTGACCGTCTGGAGGAGTGCCGTGCGTCGCTTCAGCCTAGCCGCCGTTCATCTCGCGCAGCCTCGTGATGAACTGCTGTGGCCTGAGCCAGATACCAGGTGTCTTGTAGCCCATGGAGCGCGCGATGTCGGCGACGAACGCGTTGCAGTTATAGACTGACGCCTGCCAGAACTTTGCTTCGGCCTTGAGCTTTCGGATCTTGGCGACGACGTCGCGATATTCCGCCTCCGTCAACATGACGCGCCAGCTCGCGGACCTGTATTGTTCCTCCAGATCACCGTCGCTGGCGCCGGTTTCGGCCGGAACCGGCAAAACGTGACCAATGACATAGGGCGCTGTATCGTTCGTCGCGGGGGCAAGGCCGGCGACTTCCGGATTGATCATTGCTCCAGATTTGCTGAGCTGGCCAAAAACCACGTAGGAGTGGCCGTAACTGAGCGCATAACGCGAGCGGAATTCGATGAAATAGCCCTGATCGCGCTGTTGTGACGTGGTGCCCGCATAGCTTGAGACAAATCGTGGCTGCGGGGCCTTGTCTTGCGATTGGCACGCTGTAACCGCCATTGCGGCCAGGACAGCGAATGAAATGCGACCTCGTGAACGCGTCATTATTGCGTCATCTCTCCCGAGTTCTGATGGGCGCGAGCATGTGCCACTCCAGGTGGCGTTTCGATCCACGCGCCGCGATATGTGGCCGGGCCGACCACGATCAGACAGGGCGGGGAGGACCGTGAGGTCCTCCCCGAACTAAGGTCGGTAACTACTTGTAAACGGGCGCCGGTTCTTCGGCTACCGGTGGCGGCGCCTTTCCTTTGCCTTTGCCGATCGTTCCGCAAGCGGCAAGACTGGCCACGGAAAGCAACGCAACTGTCACGATTAGAATTCTGCTCATCTATATTTCCTTTCCTCTGTTATCGGAATGGTTATGTGAAGGCAACATTCACAGTATTAGTAGCAATTCGCGATTCGGCCTAGTGCGGAAAGAGCACACCCATTGGTCGGTTTATCGTTACCGAACTTCAAACAGTGTATCAAAGTCATGTGGGCCCTACTCCAATACCGCAGTAAGATAGAGTGAGTGTTCAAATGATCAATACCTGAGTTCCAATCGGCGTGCGGGCGTAGAGATCGACAATATCATCGTTCGTAAGCCGGATGCAGCCATTGGAAACGGCCTGCCCGATCGTCCAGGGCGCATTCGTGCCGTGGAGGCGAAACTTGGTGTCCTGGCCGTTGCGATAGAGGTATAGGGCTGACGCCCCCAAGGGGTTGTGAGGGCCGCCTGTAACGCCGCCGGCGTATTGCGCCAGTTCCGGCTTGCGTCGGATCATGCTTGCCGTCGGTGTCCAGGATGGCCACTCGGCCTTTCGTCCGATGACGGCCCGCCCCTTGAGGGTCAGGCCTTCCTCGCCGACGCCGATGCCGTAGCGCATCGCCCATCCGCCACTTTCGACCGAATAGAGGTAGCGTTCCGTGGTGTTGACAACGATTGTCCCGGCCGGCTCGTTGCCCTCGTACCGGACGTGCCGCTTTCGATAACGGCGATCAACGCCCGGCGTGCCACCGTAAAGGGATGGGAAGGAAACGCCTTGCCAGGTCGAACTGCACCCGGCCAACAGGCCAAGACTTCCGGCGAGCAGAAATCTCCGTGTAATGCGGTGATTGTCCATCTTTACCTGCTGAGAAAAATGGTACGCCCCGACTCGCTTTTAGCATTACAATGGTCTTCGGCCAAGTTCCAATAAATCAATCGTGGATTGGCGACAGGATAGGCAAATGGCACCGCAATTTTGTGGGGCCTTGTACCAGGGTAATGCATGGAATGGATTGTATAACTAGGGGCGGGTTCTGGGGACGGCGCATGAATCCAGGCAGGAATTCTTACGATTCCTGTGTGTTTTTGCGGCAGGGGGCTGGAAGGTGAGGCCCTGAAGTGCATTTGATGAAATGTCTTGCGATGTCGTGCGCGCCAGAATAATCGAAACGTGTAAATTAGGAATGGCAGCATGAATTTAGGCTTCGCTGGCAAGGTAGCGCTCGTGACTGGCGCGGGTTCGGGAATTGGCGCAGCCGTATGTCGGCAACTCGCTGCCGAGGGGGCAGAAGTGGTGGCTGCCGACGTCGACCCTGAGGGCGCGCGCAACATCGTTGCGGAGCTTCGCGCGAAGGGGGGCGCAGCCCACGACGTTGCCGTCGATGTTGCTGACGCTGCCGCCGTGGAAAAGCTGGTTGCCTTCGCTGTTAAGACCTGCGGCGGTCTGCATCTGGCGGTCAACAATGCCGGCGTCGATGGGGTCCGCAAGGCGACCGCCGACTATCCAGTTGATGGCTGGCACGCATTGATGAATGTGAACCTGCACGGCGTCTTCTATTGTATGAAGTACGAGATCGCGGCCATGGTCGCTCAGGGCGGGGGTGCCATCGTCAATACCTCTTCCATTCTGGGCGCTGTCGCTCTGCCGGCCGCAGCCGCCTACACGGCCGCCAAGCATGCAGTGGTTGGGCTGACGAAGGCTGCTGCAATCGAATATGCCCGAACGGGAATTCGTATCAATGCCGTGGCGCCTGGTTGGATCGACACGCCGCTCTCGGCGGAAAATGCTGACGTGGCAAAAAACAGGCGCATGATGTCTCTGCAGCCGATGGGTCGTCTCGGTACGCCGGATGAGGTTGCTGCCCTGATCTGTTTCCTGTTGTCTGAGAAGGCGAGTTTCATCACCGGGAGCGTTCATCTCGTCGATGGCGCCTACACCGCTCACTAACGGGCGGCGTATTCACTCTTTAGATCACCTCCCTATGGTTCTAGGCACGTAGATGCGCGCGTCCGGTATCGCGCTGCGGCTTGTTGCGACGCGAAAATAAAAACGTTTTTATTTTCCTTGAAAACGTTTTTATTGGCTGTTACCTCTATGTTCAGGAGAGGTCGAGGCCTGGGAGGGTGCATGGCGACTGAGATGCACAGGGCGCGGCGCACGCCGACGCCGACGATCAAGACCCTGGCCGAGATAACGGGCTATTCCATCGCAACGATCTCGAAGGCCTTGCGCGAATCTCCCGTGGTCGCGCCGGCGACCAGAGACATCATCTACAAGGCAGCCCGTGAGGTCGGCTATCAGGCCAACGCCCGCGGCATGGCGCTTCGCACCGGCAAGAGCTTTCAGGCCGCCGTACTGATGCCGGTGACCGCGGCACGCGACTATGAATGGGACGGCGTCGAATACACCCAGACCCTGAGTGGCATCAGCCAGGCACTCGATGGCACCGACTACCGCATGTCGGTGCACGTGATCCGCGACGCGGCCGATGGCGCGGACGCGGCGCGCCGCATCGTCGATCAGGGGCTTGCCGATGGCCTGATCTTCTCCGGTATTCTCGCCGATGACCCGCGCATCGATCTGCTCGTCGCTGAGGATTTCCCGTTCGTCTCGATGGGGCGCTGCCGCGGGGATCTCAACTATGCCCATGTCGACATCGACAACGAATGGGCAGCGCATGCGGCGACCGCGCGGCTGATCGCCGGCGGCCACCGGCGGATCGCGCTCGTCAATCCGGAGCGGCGGCTTTCCTACGCGCTCGACAGGATCGACGGTTTCGTCCGGGCGTTTCGCGAGGCCGGCCTGGAAGCCCCGATGGATCTGATTGCCGAAGGCGACCTCTCGACCCATTTCGGCCGGCAGACGGTGATCGATTTCCTGCAGCTCGACGACGCTCCGACCGCCTTCGTCTGCATCAACGAATCCACCACGCTCGGCGTGCTCTCGGGGCTCGGCAGCCTCGGACGCCAGGTCGGCGTCGATGTTGACGTCATCGCCTATGACGACATCAACGTCAGCGCCTATTTCACGCCGCCGATCACGACTTTCTATCAGCCGATCGAGGTGCTCGGTCGCACGCTCGGGCAATTCCTGCTGCGCCGCATGGAGGGGGAGGACCCTGACGCGTTGCGGCAGGTCTTCAGGCCGACACTGATCGCGCGCCAGCCCGATAATCTCGGTGGCCGCCTGATCCAAAGTTAATCATCCAAGGAGGAGAACCATGAAGAAACTGATGATTGCCCTGGCTGTAGCAGCCCTTGCTTCGAGCGTGTCCCACGCCGCCGATCTCGGCGGCAAACTGCTGAAGGTCGGATCCGACACGACCTCGCCGCCGATGGAGAGCATCGATCCGGCAACCGGACAGGTGGTCGGTTTCGATGTCGACGTGGTCAATGCCGTCTGCGCCAAGATCAACTGCCAGGCCGAATTCATCACGACCGGCTGGGACGGCATCTTCGCAGCCCTCGACCAGGGCAGCTTCGACCTCGTCGCCTCGGGCGTCTCGATCACCGAGGAACGCAAGAAGGCGATGGACTTTTCCGATCCCTACATCGTCAACAGCCAGGCTGTGCTGATGCGCGCTGACGACCAGGGCATCACACTCGACGCCTTCAAGGACGCCGGCAGAAAGCTTTCCGCCCAGGCAAACACGACGGACGCCCAAGTCGCTGAAAGCGTCGTCGGCAAGGAGAACGTCGCTGCTTACGACACGTTCAGCGCCGCGATCATCGCGCTCAAGAATAAGGACGTCGACGGCGTCGTCATCAACGGCGCCAATGCCGCTGCCTATGAGCGCGAGTTTGCCGGCGAGCTCGTCGTTGCCATCAAGGAACTCGAATCCGATCCGCTCGGCCTCGTCTTCCGCAAGGGCGATGAGAATGTTGCGGCTTTCAACGAAGGCCTGAAGATGATCAAGGACGACGGCACGCTCGACCAGCTGATCAGCAAGTATTGGGGCCTGAAGTAAGTTCTCAACGCCGATCGGACCCGGAGCATGCTCCGGGTCCTCCGTCTGTCTAATCTATGCCCCCGGAGGAATGAATGTCGTTCCTGAGAAGCGTGCGTCCGAGCAATCTGATCATCCTGACCGCGCTGCCCTTCATCATCTACCTGTTTATTTCCTCCGGCGACTATCAGCGCTCGCTGCGGGCGATCCTCGGTGTCGAAAACGGTTCGTCGGCCTTCGTGCCTGGCTTTCTGGCGCTGGCGATCGCATTTACTTCGGGCATCGCGGTGCTCGTATTCTCGCGCGCCAAGGCGCCGCGTCCGCGCCTTGCCAATGTGGCGGCGCTGCTCAATCTCGCTGCCGCCGCCGTTCTCGTCATCGGCCACGATATCCATCCCTTCATCGCGTCCGTCGTCGCCAATGGCGTCGATCCGTTCAAGTCGACATTGATCGCAAAGGGCGTGACACCACGGCAATTGACCGAGGCTGCGGATCTCATGGTGCAGGGCGTCGAGGCCTGGCTGTTTCCCGCCTATCTGGGGGTCACGCTGATTGGTCTTGGTCTTCATTTCGTGAGCAGCCGTCCCGATGCTCCTCCTGACGGAAAGGCGCGCCGTGTCGCGCGCTGGATCATCGGCCTCGTCAACGGTGCGGGTCTCGTCTTCGTCTTCTTCTTCGCCCATATTGCCTTTGCGGCCGGTGTGGCGACCACCATCCGCGCGGCGATCGCAGCTTATATCCTGGCGGCGCTCATGGGCCTTGTCTGGGTCGGGCTGTTGCAACTGCACTCAACCGTCAGGACCAGCCTCTATTTTGCGATCGCCACCCTGGTGCTGGCCGTTGCGGCCGGCTGGTTCCTCATGCAGCCGCGCGACACCTACGTGCTCGCCGGCACGCTGGACGGCAAGGTCGGCATCATCACCAATACGCCGGCGGGGCTCATCAGCGCCGTGCGTTTCGGTCAGTATGACGGCGCGCCGCAGACGGAAACGCCGGTCCGCACCTTCGTCGGCCCGACCGAGGCGCTGGCGTCGATTGCCAAGGGCGAGGGCGTTTCCGGGGCCTTGCTGCCGGCTGCCTCCGCTCCGGCAGACATGCCGGTCCTGTGGAAGACCGAGGCGCTCAACGACCGCGACCGTGCCGCCGGTGTCACCGTCGCCGTGCTTGCCATCATCCTTGGCCTTCTCACTTTCGGCGGCTATCTGCACCAGCGCCATCCTCTGGCGATCGGCTCGGAGTTCATCGTCGATACGATCCGCGGCATTCCGATGCTGGTGATCGTGCTTTATGTCGGCCTGCCCTTGAGCGGGGCGTTGAAGGACGCGACGCAAGGGGTGCTCGACCCGCCAAACCTGATGCGCGGCATCGTCGCGATGGCACTCGCCTATTCGGCCTATCTCGCCGAAATCTTCCGCTCGGGCATCAATGCGATCCCGGTCGGCCAGGTCGAAGCGGCGCGCAGCATCGGCCTCAACCGTTGGCAGACGGCGCGTCTCGTCGTGCTGCCGCAGGCTTTCCGCATCATCATCCCGCCGCTTGGCAACGAACTGATCGCGATCCTCAAGGACACGTCGCTGCTGTCGATCCTGTCGATCCGCGACATCACCCAGCGCATGCGGGAGTTCCAGTCGGCAAGCTTCCTGCCGTTCGCGCCCTATAACTCGGCGGCGATCTTCTACATCTTCCTGACGTTGGCGGCGGCCAGCCTCGTCAACATGATCGAGCGGAAATATGACATCAAGCACCGCTAGGCTCCGCACGGTTCTGATCACGGGCGCCTCCCGCGGGCTCGGCGCAGAACTCGCGCGGCTTTACGCCGAAGACGGCTGGCGGGTGATCGCCTGCCAGCGGGGACCGGCCTCAAGCGAAGGTTCGGCGGATCGGTTGGCGCTGGACGTTGCCGATCCCGCTTCCATCGACGCTCTCGGACAGTCTATCGAGGGCGTCGCGATCGATCTGCTGATCAACAATGCGGCCGTGCGCGGCGATACCGGCGGCCTCGCGACGCTTGAACCGGGCGATTTTCTCGACGTTATGCGCGTCAATGCGCTGGCGCCGCTGCTGGTGACGCGGGCGCTCCTTGCGAACCTGCGCGCCGGCGAACATCGCGTCGTCGCCAATATCAGCAGCCGCGCCGGCTCCCTTGCCGAAGGCACGCTCGACGATGATGACGGCGACTATGCCTATCGCTGCTCCAAGGCGGCCCTGAACATGGCGACGGTCAAGCTGGCGCAAGATCTGAAGGGCGACGGGATTTCCGTCGTCTCGCTGCATCCTGGTTGGGTGCAGACGGATATGGGCGGCAGCGAAGCCGTCGTTTCGGTGGCGACAAGTGCTGCCGGGCTGAAGGCGATCATCGACGGCACAGGTTTGGCCGATAGCGGCAGTTTCCGCGCCTATGACGGGCGCCGGGTTTCGTGGTGACAGGACAGTGAAATGGCAGACAGAGATTTGAGAACCGAGCAGGAACTGGCAACGATCCGGATCTGGCTCATTGAGACCTACGGCATCGAGGCAAGCCTCTCGCCGCTGCCGGGCGAGCACGATCTCAACTATCGTGTCTCTGCTGCCGATGGTCAGGAGTATCTGTTGAAGCTGCACGCCGCCGGCGATGCGGACGAACTCGAGATGCAGATTGCGGTGCTCGAACACATCGCCGCCAAGGATTCGGGGCTGCCGATCTCACGGACGTTTCGCGATCGCTCGGGTGGCGTCACCAGCAAGATCGAACTTCGAGGCCCGCGCACCGCACGGCTGCTCGCCTGGCTGCCCGGCGATATCTGGGCGAAGGCGCCGCTTCGCCACATGGCGAGCGCCGAAAGCCTCGGGCGCCTGCTCGCCGGTCTTGACCGCGGCCTCGAAGATTTCTCCCATGCGGGCGCCAAGCGGCTCTATGCCTGGGACATCGGCCGCGCCGACATGCACGCTTGCCATGTGGAACTGATCGACGGCGCCGACAAGCGGGAAGCGGTTCAGGCGATCCTCGAGCACTTTTCTTCGACGGTCCTTCCGCGTCTTGCCTCCTGCCCGAAGCAGGTCATTCACAACGACGCCAACGACTACAACGTGCTGCTCGACAAGGATGGCGTTGTCAGCGGCTTGCTCGACTTCGGTGATATGGTCGAGACCTGGCGCGTGATCGAGATCGCCGTCGCCTCTGCCTATGCGCTGATCGGGTCTCCCGATCCGGTCGGCACGGTTGCAGCCCTTGCCGGCGCCTACCATCAGGTCAATCTGCTAAGCGAGGCGGAAGTCGAACTGGTCTTCGATCTGGTCAAGACCCGCTACGCCGTCAGCATGTGCATGGCGGCAAAGCAGATCCGGGACAATCCTGAGAATACCTATCTGCTCGTCAGCCAGGAGGATGTCTGGCGCGAGCTCAATCGCCTGCAGGGCGAAAACCGCGCAATCGCCATCGCGCGCATCCGCGATGCCTGCGGCTTCGCGCCGATCCCGCATGCCGCTGCCGTGGTTCGCTGGCTCGAAAAGAACGCGCATGACTTCGCGCCGATCGTTCGGCCCTCGGTCAAAAAACCGAAGGTGACGGTGTTCGATTTCTCCGCCGCCGGCCCGGAGGCCGCGCGATGGTCAAGCCTCGATGCGGCGGAAGCTGAAGCCCGCATCATGGCCCAGATCGCCAGCGAAGGCGCCGCCTTCGGCATCGGCCTCTACGGCGAGGATCGCGGGATCTACCAGGGCGACGCCTATGAGACCGCGATCGAAGGCGCGCGGCGCTCGGTGCATCTCGGCGTCGACATCTTCGCGCCGGCGGGCGAGCCGGTCTCGGCACCCTTCGCCGGCAAGGTCGCCTACATACACGACGACGCGGTTGCCTTTGGTTTCGGTCCGACCGTACTTCTCGAGCACGAGGTCGAAGGCGGTCTGCGCTTCTGGACGCTCTACAGTCATCTTTCGCGCAACAGCGTTGCCAAGCTCGCCAAGGGGCAGGCGATCGCCAAGGGCGAGGTTTTTGCCGCCTTCGGTTCCGCTGACGAAAACGGCAACTGGGCGCCGCATCTGCATTTCCAGATCGTCACCGATCATCTCGGTCTCGCCGGACAGATGCATGGCGTCGGCGTGCGCGATCAATGGCAGGTCTGGCGCGAAGTGAGCCCGGACCCGAGCGTCGTGCTTGGCCTTTCGGTGCCGGTCTCTGTGATCGTCCCGCGCGACAAGGCCTTTCTTGTGCGTGAACGCCATCGTCGCATTGGTCGGTCGCTGAGCATCGCCTATAGCGCGACACCCTTGAAGATCGTCGGTGGCGAAGGCGCGTATCTGATCGACGAGGACGGCACGCGCTGGCTCGACATGGTCAACAATGTCTGCCACGTCGGCCATTGCCACCCGCGCGTCGTCAAGGCCGCACAGGCGCAGATGCAGCGGCTGAACACCAATTCGCGCTACCTGCACGATTCGCTGGTCGAATATTCCCGCAGGCTCGCCGCGCAGTTTCCGGATCCGCTCAACGTCTGCTTCTTCGTCAATTCCGGCAGCGAGGCGAACGACCTGGCGATCCGGCTGGCGCGCGCCTATACCGGCAATCGCGACATCATCACCGTCGACCACGCCTATCACGGCCACCTGTCGAGCCTGATCGACGTCAGCCCCTACAAGTTCGCCGGCAAGGGCGGGGAAGGGCAGGCGTTGCATGTGAAGGTCGCCGAGATGCCGGACCTTTATCGCGGGCGCTATCGCTATGGTGACGCGGATGCGGGCCGGAAATATGCCGAGGATGTGCGCAACCAGGTTGCGGCTCTTGCTGCCGATGGTCGCCGCCCGGCGCTGTTCTTCAGCGAAGGCATTCTTGGGACCGGTGGGCAATTGTCGCTTCCGGAAAGGTATCTGCGCGAAGCCTATGCGCATGTGCGCGCCGCCGGCGGCCTCTGCCTCGCCGACGAGGTGCAGGTGGGCTTCGGCCGCGTGGGCAGCCACATGTGGGCGCATGAACTCCAGGGCGTCGTGCCTGACATCGTCACCATGGGCAAGCCAATAGGCAACGGCCACCCGATGGCGGCCGTCGTCACGACCGAAGCGATCGCCGCCTCCTTTGCCAACGGCATGGAGTATTTCAACACCTTCGGCGGCAATCCGGTCTCGGCCGAGATCGGCCTTGCCGTGCTCGATGTCATCCGCGACGAGCGGCTAATGAACCATTGCCGCGTCGTCGGTGACAGGCTGATGGACGGGGCGCGGACGCTCGCCGGCAAACACGCGATCATCGGTGATGTCAGAGGCCACGGCCTCTTCAACGGCATCGAACTGGTGCGCGACCGCGAGACGCTGGAGCCGGCAGCGCGCGAGCTTGATTTCGTCATTGCCGAGATGAAGCGCAAGCACCGCATTCTCTTGAGCAGCGAGGGACCGCACCACAACGTGCTGAAGGTGAAGCCGCCGGCGCCCTTCAGCGCCGAGGATTGCGACCGCTTCCTCGATGCGCTGGACGATACGCTTCAGCGTCTAAGCGTCTGAGACAAAAGACCAAAAACGGCCGCCTCCGGGCGGCCGTTTTGTCATTGCTCTCTGCTCTCAACAGCAAAATCGGATCGATGCGATTTTCCGCTTTACAAGAAAGTTAAACGTTTTTATCGTGCATATAAACGTTTAACTTGGTGCTGCAACTCGGCCGTTGGCCGCAGCAGTGCTCCGCCGGCAGGGAGGGCCCGTTGGCAGCGATCCGCATCGACAATTTGCGCAAAGGCTTTGGTTCGCTCGAAGTCTTGAAGGGTATCAACCTCGATATCGCCGACGGCGAGTTCGTCTGCTTCCTCGGTCCGTCCGGCTGCGGCAAGAGCACGCTGCTGCGCTCGATCGCCGGCCTCGAGGATCTCGACGGCGGCTCGATCCATCTCGGCGATCGCGATATCACCGACGTCGCTTCGGCCAAGCGCGACATCGCCATGGTCTTCCAGAACTACGCGCTTTATCCGCACATGAACGTGCGCAAGAACCTGTCCTTCGGTCTGGCGCTGAACGGCATGAAACGCGACGAGATCGACCGCCGCGTCGAGAGCGCTGCCGACATCCTGCGCATCAAGGAACTGCTGGCCCGCAAGCCGCGCCAGCTTTCCGGCGGCCAGCGCCAGCGGGTGGCGATCGGCCGCGCGATCGTGCGTGAGCCAAAGCTCTTCCTGCTCGACGAGCCGCTGTCGAACCTCGACGCGGGCCTGCGCGTCACCATGCGCGTCGAACTTGCGGCGCTGCATGAACGTCTCGGCGTGACGATGATCTATGTGACCCACGACCAGGTGGAAGCGATGACGCTGTCCGATCGTGTCGTTGTGCTCGACAAGGGCAAGGTCAGCCAGTTCGGTACGCCGCTCGAACTCTTCTATCAGCCGGCCAACCTGTTCGTCGCCGGCTTCATCGGCTCGCCGCGCATGAACTTCGTGACCACCGAAGTGACGTCGCAGGTCGATACGGCGGTGACGCTCAACGGCGGTGGTCTCGCCCATCCGCTCACGCTCGAAATGCTCTCGGCCGCACCGGTCGCCAAGCCCAAGTCGGTGACGCTCGGCATTCGCCCGGACAAGATCGAGCTGGTTTCGGCCGAGGAGGGTCACCTCGTCGGCGACGTGCGCCTCGTCGAGCGGCTCGGCACGGAAAGCCACGTCCATATCAGCCTTCAGAATGGTGGCGACATGACCGCGGTCGTGCGCGGCACGCATCCGGTTTCCGCCCGCGAGCGCGTGCATCTGCGTCTGCCGGCCGAGCATTGCCATCTGTTCGACGGCGATGGCCAGGCGGTTGCCCGACGTCTCGATGGCGAGACGCAGGCGCTCATCAATCAGGAAAAGGCAAAGCGGGTCGCGTAACCCGAAGGAGGAGGAGAAACATGCTCAACAGGAAGTCGATCATCGGCTCGCTGATGGTTCTGGCGATCGCCGGAACCGCCACGGCTCGCGCAGAAGAGACCTTGCGTTTTGCGACCTGGGATACGGACGAAAGCCTGGCGATCCAGCAGGAAATCGCCAAGAAGTTCGAGGAAAAGCATCCAGGCGTGAAGGTTCAGGTCGAACCCTACGCCGACGGTTACGATCAGAAGCTGATCGCCGCCTTCGGTGCCGGCAACCCGCCTGATGTCATGTATATGTGGAACTTCCCGCAATACTACACGTCGCTGAAGCCGCTCGACGATCTGATCGCCAAGGATGCGGCCGAGATCAAGCCGGACGATTTCCCGAAGGGCCTGATGAACACGGTTCGTGTCGAGGGCAAGACCTACGGCATGCCGTCGGGCTTCACCACCCAGGTGGTGTTCTACAACAAGGACATGTTCGCCAGGGCCGGCGTCGAGGAACCGAAGGACGGCTGGACCTGGGACGACCTGCGCGCCAAGGCTGCCAAGTTCCGCGACGAGCCAAACAAGGTCTATGGCTTTGCCGTCGACGCCAAGCCCGACCCTTATGATTTCGAGCAGTTCCTCTGGTCGAACGGCACCAAGTACATTTCCGACGATGGCAAAAAGATCGACGGCTACATGAACAGCGACGCCGCCGCCCAAGTCCTCGACATGTTCGGCGACATGGCCAAGAAGCAGGAAGCGATCACGCTGAACCTCGGCGACGACACGTCGGGCAGCACGCTGTTCAAGGGCGGCAAGATCGCGATGTTCCAGAGCGCCATGTGGTCGAAGTCCGGCATCGATGCATCCGGCATCAAGTATGGCGTAGCACCACTGCCGAAGTTCGGCGACAAGACCGCCCACTCGGCGCTCGGCGTTTCGGCGATCTCGATCGCCAAGGATGCGGCCCATCCGGACCTCGCCTGGGAATTCGTCAAGTTCTTCTCCTCGCCGGAAGCGGTTGCCATGCGCATCAACGACCTGCCGGTGCGCACCAGCGTTGCGGAAGAAAAGGGCATGACCAAGGACCCGATCTACAAGCCGTTCTTCGACATTCTCGCGACCTCCAACACCGAAACCCATGCGTTCCTGAAGAACGCCAACTGGGGCAAGGTCCAGGACAATCTCGCTCGCGCCATCGAGGCGACGATGATCGACCAGGGCAATGCCAAGCAGCATCTCGACGAGGCGGTTGCCCGCTCGAAGCGGCTGATCAAGTAAGACAAGGGAGCCCGGGGAGATGGACATGACCTATGCAACAGCCGCAGTGCCGGCCGCGGCCAAGCGCAAGCGCTCGGCCTTCGCCCGCCACATCGCGGCCTATCTGTTCATTTCCCCGTGGATCCTCGGGTTTCTGTTCTTCACGCTTGGCCCGCTCGTCTTCTCGTTGACAATGAGCTTCTACGACTGGCCCGTCGTCGGTGAACGCACGTTCGTCGGGCTCGAAAACTATCGTTCCATGCTGTTCGAGGATCCGCAGTTCTGGGAAAGCCTCTGGATTACGGTCAAGTTTGCGGCAATCTATGTGCCGTTCAACATCGTCATGTCGTTCCTGCTGGCGCTGATGTTGCATAACATTACCTTCGCCAGCGGCTTCTTCCGCACCGCCTTCTACCTGCCGAGCGTCATTTCCGGCGTCGCGCTGGTGACGATCTGGAGCTGGATCTACAGCCGGGAATACGGGCTTTTGAACTTCATGCTCTCCTTCGTCGGAATCGACGGGCCGAACTGGCTCGGCGATCCCAACCTCGCGATCGTCGCCATCATCATCGCCAGCCTCTGGGGGCTCGGCGGCACGATGCTGATCCTCTTGACGGGCCTGAAAGCCATCCCGAAGGAGCTCTACGAGGCCGCAACCGTTTCGGGCGTTCCCGGCTGGGCGCAGATGGTCTTCATCACCCTGCCGATGCTCGGGCCGATGCTGCTCTTCACCTTCATCACCTCGATCATCTCGGCCTTCCAGCAGCTGACGATCGCGCTGCTTCTGACCAAGGGCGGACCGCTCGGCTCCACCTATTTCTTCGCCATGTACATCTACGACAACGCCTTCAAGTATTTCGACATGGGCTATGCCGCCGCCGGCTCCTGGGTGATGTTCATCATCGTGCTCCTGCTCAGCCTCGGCGTCATGCGCTGGTCGGCTGCCTGGGTCTATTACGAAGGCGAAGTCCGCCAGAACGATGGAGAGCACAATGCGTAAGACGCTGCTCTATTCCGCGCTCATCCTGCTCTCGGCGCTGTTCATCGCGCCGTTCTACTGGACCTTCATGACGGCGATCAAAAGCTCCGCCGAGCTCTACCAGTTCCCGCCAGTCTTCTGGCCGTCGGAATGGCACTGGGAGAACTTTGCCGCCGCCTGGGACAAGCAGCCCTTCGGCACCTACCTCACCAATTCGGTGATCGTCGTGGTGCTGTCGACGATCGGCCAGCTGATCTCGTCGTCGCTGGTTGCCTATGGCTTTGCCCGCTTCCGCTTCCCCGGCCGCGACCCGCTGTTCATCCTGCTGCTCGCCACCATGATGATCCCGTGGGACGTGAAGATGATCCCGCTCTACATGGAGTTCAACCTGCTCGGCTGGATCAACACGCTGAAGCCCTTGATCGTGCCCGCCTATTTCGCCGATGCTTTCTTCGTCTTCCTTTTGCGCCAGTACATCATGACTGTGCCCATGGAGATCGACGAGGCGGCCCGCATGGATGGCGCCAACGCTTTCGACATCTACTGGCGCATCCATCTGCCGCTGATGATGCCGGCCCTGGTGCTGGTCGGCACCTTCCACTTCATGAATGCCTGGAACGACTATCTCGGCCCGTTGATCTTCCTCAACGACCAGTCGAAATACACCCTCACGCTCGGCCTCTCCATGTTCAAGGGCCTGCACGAGGTGGACGTGACCTCGATCGCCGCGATCACGGTCATCCTCTGCCTGCCGCCGCTCGCCCTCTTCTTCGTCGCCCAGCGCTACATCATGGATGGCGCAGTCGGCTCGTCGGTGAAGGGATAACGGCATGCTGTTCGACATCGATACCGTGCCCTTCAGCCGCAGGGGCCGGTTCCTGACGCTCTCGATGATGCGCGTGCCGGGCCGCGACGGCGAGCGGGCACTTTATCTCCGCCACGTGGCAGGCGGCGACGAGCGGCCATCGCTCGGTCGCCTCTGCCGCGTGGAATTTCTCGATGCGGAAGGCAGGGCCGTGGCCCCGGTGCTCGTGCTTTCACCCGAACGACTCGACGCACGCGTCGGTGACGGCGAAGTCACCTTCGTCATCGGCGAAGGGGAGCGGCTGCACATATCCGGCAGACAAGCCGGCGTACGCTTTCATCTCGAAGGCTCGCGTTACGATTATGTCTACCGCACGCCGAACGGAGAGGATTGCCTCGTCGCTGCGGTCGAAAACGTCAAGTTCATCCCGCGGGCGATCACCGGCGACCTGAAGGTCACCGGCGCCTGGCAGCGCGATCATTCCGAAGACGTGTCCTTCGCCTTTTCGGGGACCGGTGCCTTCGAGGGCAATGTCGACTTCTTCCGCACCGTGCCGCCGGCTGATCGGCCCGGTCGGTTCGCCGAGGCGCTTTCGGATGCGAAGGCAGAATTCTCTGTGTGGCACGCGCGCGTTCCCGGAGGTGTTGACGGCCAGGGCGAGGCGCATCGGCTGGCAAGCTATCTGCTCTGGGCGAACGGCGTGCCGGCCGGTGGCGCGTTGACGCGGCCGGCGATCTACATGTCCAAGAACCACATGATCAACATCTGGAGCTGGGACAACGCCTTTTCGGCGCTGGGCGTTGCGGCCTTCGATCAGGATCTCGCCTTCGATCAGTTCGCAGCAATCTTCGACCACCAGGACGCCTCCGGCCTGCTGCCGGATTACATCAACGACCGCGACGTGCTCTTTGCCTTCACCAAGCCGCCGGTGCACGGTTGGGCGGTGTCGCTGATCGCAGCTGCCAATCCGGGCTTCCTGACAGCGGAGCGCAAGTCCTACCTGCGCGACGCCATCGGCCGACAGGTCGATTACTGGCTGACCCATGGACGCAAAGATGCCACGAGCCTGCCGTCCTATTTCCACGGCAACGACAGCGGCTGGGACAACGCCACCTTCTTTGCCGAAGGCGGCCCGGTGATCTCGCCGGATCTGCCGGTTTTCCTGATCCTTGCCTGCGAGGCATTGGCCGAGCTTCTTGAAGACGATCGAGAACGCCGGGCGGTGTGGCGGCAGAAGGCAGACGACCTGCAGGTGCTGCTGTTCGAGCGCCTCTGGACCGGCGACACCTTTGGCGCCCGGCTCGCTGCGGATCCGGAGCGGATACTGCCGGGCGAAAACCTCATCCAGTTCATGCCGCTGCTGCTCGGTTCGCGGCTGACGCCCGACATGCGCGAGAAGCTTGTCGCGCGGCTCGTCGCCGGCGGTTTCATCACCGAATGGGGCCCGGCGACGGAAAGCCCGAAGAGTTCCTTCTACGAAGACGACGGTTACTGGCGCGGGCCGATTTGGGCGCCGACCACACTGCTTCTCTGGGATGGACTGCGCCGGCAAGGGAAGATTGAGCTCGCGCGCGAAGTCGCGGAAAAGTTCTGTTCACTTGCGAGCAAAAGCGGTATGGCCGAAAACTTCGACGCGCGCTCGGGGAGGGGCCTTCGCGATCGCGCATTCGCCTGGACATCCGCAGTCTATCTTGTGCTGGCAGCATCGCTCAGCGCTGACAACCCGTGACGAGCAGAACCGCCATGCAGAGACCGACGATCAAGACCATTGCGCACGAGACGGGGCTTTCCATCGCCACCGTTTCCAAGGCCCTGAAGCATTCGCCTCAGGTTCGTCCGGAGACGCGCGCGATCGTGATCGAAGCGGCGGAACGCGTCGGCTACGAACTGAACATGCATGGCGTGCAGTTACGCACCGGCAAGACCTATCAGGTCGCAGCCATCATGACCGCGCCGGGTCCGAAGCAGAACGAATGGGAAGGCGTCGAATACGCCCAGCTCCTGAGCGGCATTTCCTGGGCGCTGGAAGACAGTCCCTATCGCGTCTCGCTCTATGCGGTCCGCAATTTCGAGGAGAGCCAGGCGGTCATCAAGCAGATCGTTTCGCTGAAGAAGGCCGATGGCATCATCATCTCGGGCACCCGCGCCGACGATCCCCGCATCCGCACGATGCAGGCGGCCGATTTCCCCTTCGTCACCTATGGCACCAGCATTCACAATGCGCCGCATGCCTATGTCGATGCCGACAACGAGCAGATGATCCGGGTGTCGATGGCGCGTCTCACCGAGCGCGGTCATCGCCGCATCGCGCTGCTCAACCCGCTCTCGGACTTAAGCTACGGCATCACCCGGCACGAAGCCTACAGGCATGCGCTTGATGTCGCGGGGCTTCCCTATGATCCGGCGCTCGTCGCCCATGGCCGTCTGACGCCGGCTTTCGGCCGCGAGAACGTGCTGACCATGTCGGAGCTCGGCAACCCGCCGACCGCCTATATCTGCGCCAATGAAGCCTCCGCGCTCGGCGCCTTCTCGGGCTTCCACGAGCGCGGGCTGGTGCATGGCCGCGATGCGGTGATCAACGCCACCGACGATCTCAACGTCAGCCAGTATTTCGCGCCGCCGATCACCACCTATTACCTGCCGATCAGCGAGCCGAGCAGCCTGCTCGGCGCCTATATCCTCAGGCGCATGGAGGGTGAGCCGCCGGAAGCGCTGCAGACGCTGCTCATGCCGAACCTGATCGAGCGTTGCGACGACCGCTTGAACCCGAACCGTTGACGAATTTCACGCCCGCTCAGGGCGCTCATTCATGCCCTTGAATATAAACGTTTATATTCGAGGGCGCACAGACAAAACCCGAGGTCGGACCCAACCGGCCGTAAGACATGACGAAGGACCGGAACCCGTGCACATGCCCCTGACGAGATCGAACCGCTTCGACGCCAAAGAACAGCAGACGGACATGCTGGAACTCGGCGTCTGCTACTATCCGGAGCAGTGGCCGCGCGAAAAATGGGAAGAGGATGCCCGCCGCATGGTCGAGCTCGGCCTTGCCTGGGTGCGCATCGGCGAATTCGCCTGGGCGAAGATCGAGCCCCGCTCGGGCGAATTCCACTGGGAGTGGCTGGACGACGCGATCGAGGTGCTCGGCAAGGCCGGTCTTAAGGTCATTCTGGGAACACCGACCGCCGCACCTCCGAAGTGGCTGATCGACCGCTACCCGGACATCCTGCCCGTCGACGTCAAGGGTGTGGTGCGCAAGTTCGGCGCCCGCCGTCACTACTGCTTCTCCAGCCGCCGCTACCGCATCGAGGCGGCGCGGATTTCCGAAGCCATGGCCGAGCGCTACGGCAAAAACGCCTTCGTCCATGCCTGGCAAACCGATAACGAGTACGGCGACCACGACACGATCTACAGCTATTCCGACGAGGCGCTGCGCGCCTTCCGCGAATGGCTTGAGGCCCGCTATGGCACGGTTGAGGAACTGAACCGCGCCTGGGGTACGGCCTTCTGGGCGATGAACTATCTGAGCTTCGACGAGGTCGAGCTTCCGAACAACCTCGTCGAAGAGCCGAGCCCGACCCATATCGTCGACTACATCCGCTTCTCCTCAGACCAGGTGAAGAGCTTCAACAAGGCGCAGGTCGACATCATCCGCAAGCACTCGCCGGGCCGTCCGGTGACGCACAACTTCATGTCGCAGAACACCGACTTCGACCATTACAAGGTCGGCGAGGACATCGATATCGCGTCGTGGGACGTCTATCCGATGGGTGGCCTGCTCAATGGTCGTCTCTCGTCGGAAGACAAGGGCCGGTATCTGCGCGTCGGCGATCCCGACCAGCCGGCCTTCAACCACGATCTCTACCGCGCCGTCGGCAACGGTCGTGTCTGGGTGATGGAGCAGCAGCCGGGCCCGGTAAACTGGGCCTCGCACAATCAGTCGCCGGCCGACGGCATGGTCCGGCTCTGGACGTGGCTCGCCTATGCCCATGGCGTCGACATGGTGTCCTATTTCCGCTGGCGCCAGGTGCCGTTTGCGCAGGAACAGTTCCATGCCGGCCTGCTGCTTCCGAACAGCGAGGCGGACCAGGGTTATCTCGAAGTCGCGCAGGTGGCCGATGAGATGAAGCGCTTGCCGAAGGGCGAGCGCCGCGAGAAGGCGAAAGTCGCGATCCTGCTCGACTACAATTCGCGCTGGGCGACCCGGGCGCTGCCGCAGGGCCGCACCTATCTGGCTTCGCAGATCGCGCTCGACTGGTATTCGACCGTCGCCCGCCTCGGCGTCGATGTCGACATCATCGGCCAGCACTCGGACCTCGAAGGCTACCAGCTGGTGCTGGCACCCGACCTCGTGATCCCCGAACAGGCCTTCGTTCAAAAGCTTGCGGCGTCGGGTGCCAAGGTGCTTTTCGGACCGCGCAGTGGCAGCAAGACCGAGGACATGCATATTCCGGAGGGGCTGCCGCCGGGTCCGCTCGCCGCGCTGATCGACGTCAGCGTCGCGCGTGTCGAGTCGCTGCCGGAATTCCACGGCGAGAGTGTGCTTTACGGCAACGAGACCTATCCGGCCGGCGTCTGGCGCGAGACGGTTCGCACCAACGAAACCGTGCTTGCGACCTTCGAGGGCGACTATCGCAATGGCGCTCCGGCGCTCGTCGGCAACGACAAGGCACGCTACATGGCAACGGGTGCACGCGGCGAGCTCCTGGACAAGGTGATTGGCGATGCGCTCGGCTGGGCTTCGGTTGAGGCGCTCGCCGATCTTGGCGATCTGCGCATCACCCGCCGCGGCAAGCTCACTTTCGCCTTCAACTACGGCAAGACGGCGGTGGACGTGCGGGCGTCTGCGGGCGCAACCTTCCATGTCGGTGGCCGCAAGCTCGGCCCGGTCGACGTCGCGATCTGGTCGGAGTGATGGGAAGGCAGATTATTGCCCGCCGACCGACGCAGCACCCAAAAGCAAAGAGCCCGGCCTTGGAAAGAGGCCGGGCTCTTTGCTTTTCATACGGTACTTTTCCGTGGTCAGACCCGTTCCAGCGCCACGGCGATGCCCTGGCCGACGCCAATGCACATGGTCGACAGCGAATAGCGCCCGCCGGTCTCGTGCAGTTCGAGTGCCGCCGTGCCGGTGATGCGGGCGCCAGACATGCCGAGGGGGTGGCCGAGTGAGATCGCGCCGCCGTTGCGGTTAACGCGCGGGTCGTCGTCGGCAATGCCGAGGTCGCGAAGCGTGGCGAGCCCCTGCGAGGCGAAGGCCTCGTTGAGTTCGATCACGTCGAATTGCGCCTGCGTGAGACCGAGGCGGGCCATCAGCTTCTTCGATGCCGGAGCCGGGCCGAAGCCCATGATGCGCGGCGGTACGCCGGCGGTAGTCCCACCGAGGATGCGGGCGATCGGCCTGAGGCCGTATTTCTTCGCTGCCGCTTCCGAGGCGATGATCAGGGCCGTTGCGCCATCGTTGACGCCGGAGGCGTTGCCGGCGGTCACCGTGCCGCCTTCTTGTCTGAAGGGCGTGCCGAGCTTGGCAAGCGCCTCCATCGTCGTCGCGCGCGGGTGCTCGTCGCGATCGACGATAACGGGCTCGCCCTTGCGCTGCGGGATCGTCACCGAAACGATCTCTTTCGCCAGCCGGCCATTGGCCTGCGCGGCCGCTGCCTTTGCCTGGCTGCGCACAGCAAACGCATCCTGGTCTTCGCGGCTGACGTGAAAGTCAGCCGCGACGTTCTCGCCCGTCTCTGGCATCGAATCGACGCCATATTGCTTCTTCATCAGGGGATTGATGAAGCGCCAGCCGATGGTCGTGTCGTAGATTTCGGCGTTGCGGGAGAAGGCGGCATCGGCCTTCGGCATCACGAAGGGCGCGCGTGACATGCTCTCGACGCCACCGGCGATCATCAGCTCGGCTTCGCCCGATTTGATGGCGCGGGCTGCCGTGATGACCGCATCCATGCCGGAGCCGCAAAGCCGGTTGATCGTCGTCCCGGTGACGCCGACCGGCAGGCCGGCCAGGAGCAGCGACATGCGCGCGACGTTGCGGTTGTCCTCGCCCGCCTGGTTGGCGCAGCCGAAGATCACGTCGTCGACGGCGTCCCAGTCGACATCGGCATTACGCTCCATCAGTGCCTTCAGCGGAATTGCGCCGAGATCGTCGGCCCGCACCGATGAGAGTGAGCCGCCGAACCGGCCGATCGGGGTGCGGATGTAGTCGCAGATGAAAGCCTCGGCCATCACGCAGCCTCCTTGTCGCCCTGATGCGCCTTCTTGGTGCGAGCGTTGATGTCACGAAGGGTCTTGAGTTCGAGTTCGGACGGGGCCGGCGTCTCGATCACTTCCTCGGCGAACCTGATCGCCCAGCCGCAATTCTCGACGATCTGCTCGCGCGTGACGCCGGGATGGATCGAAACGACGGTCAGTTCCTTGGTTTGCGGATGCGGCTCCAGGATGCAGAGGTCGGTGATGACGCGCGTCGGTCCCTTGGTCTTCATGCCCAACCGTTCGCGGTGGTCGCCGCCGTCGCCGTGGCCCATGGAGGTAATGAAGGGCAGCTTCTCGACGAAGCCGCGCCTGGAGAGCGCCATGGTGATGAAGATGCGGCCGCAATTGGAGGCAATCTCCGGAGCGCCGCCACCACCGGGCAGACGCACCTTCGGGTGGTCATAGGGGCCGACGACCGTGGTGTTGAGGTTGGCGAACTTGTCGATCTGGGCGCCACCGAGGAAGCCTGTCGTGATACGCCCGCCCTGCAGCCAGTAGCGGAACATCTCCGGCACCGACACGGTGAAAAGGGCCGTGTCGCAGAGTTCGCCGTCGCCGATCGAAAGCGGCAGCACATCCGGCTTGGTGCCGACCGTGCCGCTCTCGTAGATCAGCGTGATATCGGGTGCATGCGTCAGCCGCGCGACGTTGCAGGCGGCCGAGGGCGCGCCGATGCCAACGAAGCAGACGTCGTCGTTGGAAAGCGCCCGGGAAGCGGCGATGGTCATCATTTCGGTAGGGGTGAAGTCGCTCATTCTATCCTCCCTCAGGCCGCTTTTGCCGGTTTGTTGCCGGCATGCTTGGCGAAATCTTCCGGCCTGGCGTCGAGCACGTTTTCCTTGATCCAGGCGGTGAAGCTATCGCGGTCGCGGGCGATCTCGTCCCAGCCGATGTAGAAGGCGTTGGAGCGCGGGTAGTAACCGTGCGCATAGGACGGGAAGGCGCCGCCCGGAACGTGAGCAACCGATGTGACGGCCCAGCGGGGCAGCACGAGGGAGTTGGGCGACGGTGGGTTGAGCTCGTCGACGATCTCCTCCACCGTGACGATCGAGCGCTTGGCGGCAAGAACCGCCTCCTTCTGCACGCCGACGATGCCTTCGATCAGCACGTTGCCCTTCCTGTCTGCGCGTTGCGCATGAATGATCGTGACGTCAGGGCGGATCGCCGGTACGGCCGCAAGCACTTCGCCGGTAAACGGGCAGGTGACCGACTTGATGTTGGGGTTTACCTTCGGCAGGTCGGCGCCGATGTAACCACGCAGCGTCGCAAACGGCAGGTTGGCGGCACCCGCCTCATAGGCGTTGGCCATCGCCGCGTGGGAATGCTCCTCGATCTCCAGCGGCCGCGGCCATTGGTTTTCGACGGCGTCGCGGAAGCGATGCAGCGAGCCGACGCCGGGATTGCCGCCCCAGGAAAACTTCATGCCACGCGCCGCACCCACGCCGATCAGCTGGTCATAGAGAATGTCCGGCGTCATACGCACCAGATAGAGGTCCTTGCGACCCTGGCGGATCACCTCATGCCCCGCGGCATAGGGGATCAGATGGGTGAAGCCTTCCATGGCGACGGTGTCGCCATCCCTGACATTGTCGCCGACAGCCTCGGCGAGCGAAACGATCTTCGCCATGTTTCCTCTCTTGGTCTCAGTGATCTGTTCGTGGCCTTCGTCGCCCCACGGGCAGCCGGCGCCTTCCTCTTCCGGATGCCAATAAGCGCCGATCGAAACGCTCGGTCAAACATTTTGTGCGATATTTGACTTTTGTTCGTATATCGCACAAAATCGTTGGCGATGATTTGGGAGGCAAGGATGCGGGAAACGGACTTCGTCAGCGGCTTTGCGCGCGGGTTGGCAGTGATCGAAGCCTTCGATGAAACCCGGCCGAAACTGTCGATTGCCGAGGCGTCAAAGATTACCGGGCTTGACCGGGCGACGGTGCGCCGGTCGCTGCTGACCCTCTCCGAGCTCGGCTATGCAGACTATGACGGCAAGTTCTTCGCGCTGACGCCGAAGATCCTGCGCCTTGGCCATGCCTATCTCTCGGCAACGCCGCTGCCGACGATCATCCAACCTTATCTCGACCAATTGTCCGACCGCGCCGGGCAGAGCGCCTCGGCCTCGGTCTTGGATGGAACCGAGATCGTCTACATCGCCCGCGCCTCGCAAAAGCGGGTGATGTCGATCAACCTGACGACGGGGTCGCGCCTGCCGGCCTATTGCGCCTCCATGGGGCGGGTATGGCTCGCGGCACTGCCGGAGCATGAGGCACGAGAGATCCTTGCCCGATCGAACCTCAAGGCAAACACGCCCTATACGAAGACCGATCCGGAGGACCTGATCGCCGAGTTTCGCCGTGTGCGCGACCAGGGCTATGCGTTGATTGATCAGGAACTCGAACTCGGTCTCTGTTCGATCGCAGTGCCGCTCGAAAACGACCGCGGCCGGATCGTTGCGGCGCTAAACATCGGCGCGCCGGCAGCCCACGTGGCCGCAGCGGAGATGGTTGAGCGTTACCTGCCGCTGCTCAAGGAAACGCAAGCGGCGCTCCGGCTGGTGCTGAGATAACAACTTTTGAAGCTGCGCTTGACCTTCCGCCGTCGCGCCCTTCTTACTCTCGCTTGGCGAGTGAATTCGGGGGTTGGGGAGGAGAGCATCATGACCGACGACGCGCATCCGCCGGAAACCAAGCTCACGACGACGAAGCGGCGCTGGGCCGCCGATGGCAAGTTCCTGACGGGGCGGATCGTGCGCCCCGAGGACGAGCGCCTTCCGCCCGGGCAACACCTGGTCAAGGACTGGCCGGTGCTCGACCTCGGCCAGCAGCCGATCATCCGGACGGAAAGCTGGCGGCTCGATATCACCGGCCACGTCGAGCATCCGCTGTCGCTCGACTGGGCCACCTTCAAGGCGTTGCCGCAGAGCCACCGTCTCTCCGACATGCATTGCGTGACGACGTGGTCGCGCTACGACAACCGCTGGCAAGGCGTGACCACACGTGATCTGCTCGACCAGGTGATGCCGAAGGCCGAGGCGAGCCATGTCATGCTGACGAGTTATGACGGCTACACCACGAACATGCCGCTTGCGGATTTCGCCTCCGAAGACGCGATCCTTGCGACCGAATGGGAGGGCCAACCGATCGGCCGCACCCATGGCGGACCGATGCGGCTCGTCGTTCCGCATCTTTATCTGTGGAAGAGTGCCAAGTGGCTGACGCGTATCGATTTTCGCGAAGGCGACATGCCCGGCTTCTGGGAGCGGAACGGCTACCACATGCGTGGCGACCCGTGGCGCGAGGAGCGCTATTCGGACGACTGATCGGGGCCTGTGAAGGCTTGACGATCACCGCCCAACGCGTCCGGGTCCAGAAGCGATTGCAGCCCCGCAAGCTGGTAGCGCCAGAAGAGCGAAATGGCCGACTGGATCGATGGGGCGTCGCTGTATTCGCTGAGCGTATCGGCAATGGTGTCCAGCGTTCGAGTGAAGGTTCGCTCGAGCATGAAACCCATCAAAGGCGTCAGGGCCTGCTCGCCGCCCTTGTCGGTCAGGTAGCCGGAAGCCAGCCGCACCATCTCCCGGATCATCAGCTTGCGGACATGGGCGTAGCGCGTGCCGTCAGCGCCGCGAAGCAGGATGAGGACCACGAGCCGCTGTTCGATCCAGAAGGACAGCAGCGCCCCGGCACGTTCGGATCCGGAAGCATCGGCCTGCAGCCAATTGCCGATCGATCGCAGTTCTCGTACACGGGCGCGCAGCAGGCGCAACAATCGCCCGGCGAGCGCCGGTGTCACGATCTCATAAAACAGCGCTTCCTTGTCGGCGACGTACTTGTAGATGTTGCTCGAACTCGTACCCGCCCGTTCCGCCACATCGGTCAGCCGCGCCTTTTCGAACCCTTGCTCGGCAAACACCGCTGCCGCTGCCGTAAGCAGACGCTCGCGCACTTCCTGCTTCAGGCGCTGGGGCATGCGAGCCTTTCTGCAAGCTCGGTGAGCCTTGGTTGCCAGGGGGCAGCTTCTTCCAACTGGAAGGCGAGCGAGAAGAGCAACGCGTCCTCGCCCGTTGCTGCAGCGAAATGGCAGCCGACCGGCAGCCCCTCGCGCGACCAGCAAAGCGGCACCGACATGGCGGGCCATCCGGCAAAGGACGCCACATTGGTGAACCCGGCGAGGCGTTCCGTAAACGCGATGAGTTGGACTGCATCCTCGGTCGGTCCTTGCGTCCCCAGCGGAAAGGCCGTGAAGGGGACGGTGGGCGAAAGCAGCACGTCATAGCCGGAGATCGTCTGATTTGCGCTCGCCTCGGCCCTCTTCGTCGCGCCGATCGCCTCCATGATTGCCGCCTCCGGCAGCCGCCTGGCGCGGCGGACGAGCTCGACCGTGTAGGGCTCGAACAAGGTCTCGTCGAAGGCGCCGCCCATTGCGGCCGCGACCTGGTCGAACAGGCCGGACAGAACGATCCCGGTCAGATTGAAAAAGGCGCGGCTGGTTTCCTGCGCGTTGACGTCAGGCCCCGCGCATTCGACGACCTCGTGCCCCAAAACCGTGCACAACGTGATCGCTGCGTTGAGCGCGTCCTCGACCGCTTCAGACACGCCGCGCCCGAAAACATCATGGCGATAGACGCCGATGCGCAGCCTCTTCTGCGGGCCGCAGCGCATATCGTCGATCGCAGGCATTGGTCGCGTCAGGTCCTGCCGCTCGGTCGCCGCCAGCCACAAGGCGCTGTCGCGCACGGAACGGCTGACGCAATGGTCGCTGATCAGCCGCGCCGTCGGTATCGCCGGCGGCAGGCCGGCATTCACCGTGCGGTCCCGGCTCGGCTTGAAGCCGAAAAGCCCGCAGAAGGAGGAGGGGCCACGGATCGAGCCGCCGCCGTCGGACGCGTGGGCGATCGGCACCATGCCGGAGGCAACGGCCGCCACCGCGCCGCCGGACGAGCCGCCGGTCGAAAGGGCAAAATTCCAGGGGTTGCGCGTCGCGCCATGGGCGAGGGTTTCGGTGGTGCCGAGCAGACCGAACTCCGATGTGGTCGTCTTTCCAAGAACGATCAGACCGGCCTTGTCGATTGCGTCCGTGTAATCCGATCCGCCTTGGGCGAGCTGTCCCTTGAAGAGGCGAGAGCCGAAGCCGGCCGGATGGCCGGGATAGGCAAGCAGATCCTTCAGCAGGGTCGGTACGCCCGGGAACGGCATGTCCGCGTGCGGCCGAAGAGCTCCGGCGCACTTGCGCGCTTGGTCGAAACCCGTGGATGCAAGGGCGTTGACGTGCGGCTCGATCCGCTTGATGCGCCGGATGGCGGCATCGACGAGTTCGAGCGGCGAGGCTTGGCCCGTCGAGACGAGACGCGCCTGTTCCGTTGCGTCCAGCGCGGAAAAGTCGTCCGTTTCCTGTTGCGAAAATTCGGGATTCGGCGCGCGCATCTGTCCAGATTCCATTGACGATGAAAAGAGAATGATAGATTCTCTTTTCATCGTCAATGGGCGGTTGCATCCGCAAGCGACTGATTGCATCTTCCCGTCTCCTGCAATGCTGGTGCAACCCACCCCCCGCAAAGCTCGTGCAACGTTTCAACAAAGGACGTTGTCGATGCGCCTGGCCATTTTACCCATGTGGATGATCCTCTTCAGCGCGAGCCCGACCCATGCCGAAGAAAAGGCAATGTGGATTGCGGACAATCCGTATCGGACCGTGCAGCCTTTGTACGATCCCTGTCGTGATGGTCGGCTAAGTGATGGAACGCCGCGGACCTGCGCCGAGATCAGACGCATGTACCGGCATGGACGAGGCGGCTGGTCCGAGCAGGACCATCGCCTGGATGCATGCAGCAACGGGCGCGTCAGCGACGGTCGGCCGCGCACATGCCGGGAACTGCTCGAGTGGATGGAGCATCGTTGATGAAGGCAGAGCGCAGAGCCACCGTGTCGAGGCTCGGACAGGTTGTCAGATTAGTGCTTGGGTATCTGTCCTGGCCGCTGGTGTTTTTCGGTGGACTGCTCGGCGCCTACTACGCGTTCGCGAGCGCAGAGCCGATGGTCCGTTTAGTGGGGGTCTATGCGGCTGCCGTCTTCATCCTGTTTCTTCTAGAACGCTACATTCCCTACGAGCGGGGCTGGCTTCAGTCGGATGGCGAAACGGTGAACGATATCGGCCACACGCTGGCGACGAAGGGCCTGCTGCAGGCGGCTGGCCTGATCGCCGCCGTCTTTCCCATGTATGCCGCCAACATCCTGCAGCCGCTCGCAGCGCTCAAGTTCGGTCTCTGGCCATCGGATTGGCCGATGGTGTTTCAGGTGGCTATCGCCGTGGTGGTTGCCGAATTCGGCCTCTATTGGTCGCATCGGATCGCCCACGAAAAGCTGTTCTTTTGGCGGTTCCACGCTCTGCATCACAGCGTCGTTCGCCTCTGGGTCATCAATACCGGCCGCTTCCACGTGGCCGATTCACTGTTCAAGATCGCCATGAGCCAGATCCCGCTCTATTGCCTGGGCGCTCCGTTGCACGTTTTCTGGTGGCTCGGCGCGGTCACGGCCTTCATGGGCATTCTTACCCATTGCAACGTCGATATGCGCACCGGCCCCTTCGACTATCTCTTCAGCACGCCGCGGCTGCACCGCTGGCATCACTCGAAGGATCTTCGCGAGGGCAACATGAACTACGGCGAGAACGTCGTGGTCTGGGACCTTTTGTTCGGCACATACTACAACCCTGACCGTCCGTCCTCCACTAACATCGGCATCAAGGGCCAGATAGCCCGAGGCTTCCTGGCACAACTGGCGCAGCCCTTCACAAAGAACGGCGTTCGCGAAATCCTCGGCCTCCCGAAGAAAAGCTCATGAAAATGCGACAGCATGCCCGGTGTTGAACCGGGCATGCTGCGCAACAACTAGGCCGCAAAGGCCGGCTTGCGTGCGCCGATCCTTAAGACGTAGTAGATCGCCCCGCCGATGGCGACGCCGAAGAACCAGCCATAGATTCCCCACCAGGCGGGCAGGATGTTGGTGAAGGTCGGCAGGATCGAGGAGAACAGCGCGCCGATGGCAAAGGCAATAAAGGCGCTGCCGTGCCAGCCGCCCTGGAAGCGGAACTCGCCGTCCTCGTGATAGAGTGCTTCGACATTCAGCTGGCCGCGGCGGATCAAATAATAATCCACCATCATCACCCCGAAGATCGGCCCCATCGTCGAGCCGATGAAGTTGACGAAATGCGCAGCCCCCGTTTCCCAAGGGGCGAACGGATAGAGGATGAGCGCAATCAGCGCCGCAATGTAGCCGCCGCGCTTGAAGTTGATCTGCCGCGGAAAGACGTTGGCAAAGTCGAAGGCCGGCGACACGAAGTTCGCCACCACGTTGATGCCGAGCGTCGCGACGGCGAAGGTAAGGGCTGCAAGCAGCGCCAGGAACCAGCTGTCGAATTTCGCCGAAATCTGGTCCGGATGCAGCAGCACTTCGCCATAGACGGCAAAGGCGGCGGTCGTCGTCACGCCGGCGACCAGGCAGAAGGCGAGCAGGTTGATCGGCAGGCCCCAGAGATTGCCCTTGCGTAGCGTCTTCACGTCGGTTGCATAGCGCGAGAAGTCGCAGAAGTTCAGATAGAGCGCTGCGAAGTAGGTGATCCAGGTGGCGGCGACCGCGGCCAGCGCCGGGAAGCTGCCGGGCTCCCACGGAACGCCTGCGTCCTTGGTCTTTTCGACGAGCACGTCGCGCGGGATTTCCGAACCGAAGGAGAACGTCCCTGATTTGACGATCAGGTAGACGGCAAGGATCAGCATCATGATCCAGACGGCCGGGCCTGCCCAATCCTGGAATTTGCGAACGGTCTCCATGCCGCGCTGGATGATAAGCAATTGCAGCGACCAGACGACGACGTAGCAGATGACCTCAAGCGTCGAGTGGCCGAGCATGTGGCTGTTTTGATGGAAGGCCAGCATGCTTTCGTTGCGAATGAGAAGCGCCACGATCGCGCCGGAGGCAGCCGCTGTCTGGGCGCCGTACCAGAAACAGGCGACGACGGCGCGCACCAGCGCCGGAACGTTGGCGCCGAAGGTACCGAAGGAGGCGCGGGCGAGAACGGGGAAGGGCACGCCGGTGCGTACGCCCGCATTGCCGACGAGGCTCATCAGGAAGAAGATCACCAGCGAGCCGATGCCGATCGCGATGACGAAGTTTATGAAGCTGCCGCAGAGCAGGAACAGGCTTGCTGCGAGGTAGTATCCCCACAGGCTATGCACGTCGGATGTCCACACATTGAAGATGCTGAAAGCGCCCCACCGGCGCTCCTCGGCCGGTGCCAGATCCTCGTTGTACAACGAGGGCGACGGATCGCGTACTGCCATGTCTTCCTCCGTATTTCCTCCGGGCCCCCCTCGGACCCGAGCTTGATTCTGCTCCCGTTTTGAGTCGTTGCAAAAAGCTTTTTGGATCGTCGAGGTGGGGATGCAGTGGCACCGAACGTGACCAAGCGGCCTCGCAGAAACTGCGATCGGCAGCCGCGAAAGGTCGCGTATATCCCATTGACATATCCTGTGGCTGAAACCATCTTGGATATATTCAAGGTATATCCCGGAGGCGACAATGTCTGAACAGGGCGCAGTTTTTCTCACCAATCGTAGTCAGGCGATCCGGCTGCCGAGGGCCGTAGCGCTTCCGGAGGACGTCAAACGCGTCGATATCGTGGCGGTGGGGCGAACGCGCATCATTACACCCGCAGGCGAGGCCTGGGACAGTTGGTTCGACGGCGAGCTCGTCACAGCCGATTTCATGGTGCAGAGAGAGCAGCCGGAGGCCCAGGAACGCGAGCCACTCTGATGTTGAAATACATGCTCGACACCAATATCTGCATCTACACGGTCAAGAACCGGCCGCAGCAGGTTCGTGAGGCGTTCAACAGGCATCACGGCCAACTGTGCATCAGCTCGGTCAGCCTGATGGAGTTGATCTGCGGCGCGGAAAGATCCGCAATGCCCGAGCGCAACCTATCGGTCATAGAGGGGTTTGCCGCGCGTCTTGAGGTTCTCAACTACGATCAGGCGGCAGCCAGCCATACCGGACAGTTGCGCGCCGAACTCGCCCGCAGTGGCACGCCGATAGGGCCTTACGATCAGTTGATCGCGGGTCATGCACGGTCTCAAGGCTTGATCCTCGTGACCAACAACCGGCGGGAGTTCGATCGTGTGCCCGGCTTGCGAGTCGAGGACTGGACCGCGGCGCCCTGATCCCGCCTTCCTACGCACCGAGCCTGTCTCGTTCCGCAAGCCGCCAGGCGCGGGGCGTCACGCCCGTCTGGCGCAGGAAAAAGCGGGAGAAATAGGCGGGGTCGGCGAAGCCGAGGCGGAAGCTGATTTCCTGGACGCTGGCGCGGGTGAAAACGAGTTCGCGCTTTGCTTCACCGACGAGCTTTCGCGAGATCATTTCGTGGGCGCTGAGGCCAACGACGGCGCGCGTGATCCGGTTGAGATGGGTTTGCGACAGACCGAGTTCGCGGGCATAGGCCGCGGCCGGCCAATGCGAGCGGAGGTGCCGCTGCAAAAGCGCCTGGAAGCGCTGGACCCGCCGCTCGTTTTCACTCTGGCTGCTATCATCCCGGTCGTCGCTCGTCTCGTCGAGACGGGCCGTCAGCGTCAGCGCGGCGGTCAGGTAGGCGTCCAGAAGATCGGCGCGGTTGCCGCGGCTGGTTTCCCATTCCCTGGCAAGACGTGTGAGGGTTGCTGCGATGTAGGCAGCATCTTCGCCGCCGTCGAGCCGGATCAGGTGCGGGACGGCGAGCCAGGCGCCAAGGCGGCTGCGCTCGCCGGGCGGCGTCTTCAAGTGCGAAGCAAGGATGGTGAAGACGAAGCCGTCGATGTCGCGCGAGAAGCGGAAGCCGTGGCTGAGCGCCGGCGGAACGGTAATGACCATCGGCGGTTCGATCATGCTGACCGCATTGCCAAAGACCGCATCGCCGGAGCCGCCGGCAATGTACAAGATCTGAAAGAAGCTCTCGTGCCGGTGCAGCCCGATCTCCCAGTGGTAGAGGCTGCTTCGTGACGGAATAGTCTCGCAATGCAGCCAGAAATCCGGCCGTTCTCCGGTCTTTTCGCCGTAGAGTTCGTAGGTCGGAACCGTCTTCTTCATGCCGCACATCCTGAAGCCATGTTCGATTTGTGCAATTTCATGGCGGATTTGTCCATTGAGAGCGAAGCCGGCCCGGCGCAGATTTTGCCAAAAGACAATTCTGACAAAGAGCAATTCCGGAGGAGAGCATGCGCACCAAGGTGGTCATCATCGGCTCGGGCCCGTCAGGTCTTCTGCTCGGGCAGTTGCTGACGGAAGGGGGCATCGACAATGTCATTGTCGACCGTGTCAGCAAGGACTACATCCTCGGGCGCGTGCGCGCCGGCGTGCTGGAGGAAGGCACGGTCGGCCTGATGGATCGCGCTCAAGCCGGGGCGCGCATGCATCAGGAGGGCCTGCCGCATGACGGCTTCTCGCTCGCCTTCGACGGCCGCGATCACCGCATCGATCTCAGGCAACTGACCGGGGGCAAGCGCGTCATGGTTTATGGCCAGACGGAGCTGACGCGCGACCTGATGGAGCATCGCGAGCGCTCAGGGGCTGTCACGATCTACGAGGCGGCCAATGTCCAACCGCATGATTTCGACGGTCATCTGCCCTATGTGACCTTTGAGAAGGATGGCACGGCGCAGCGCATCGACTGCGACTTCATCGCCGGCTGCGACGGCTTTCACGGGATCAGCCGCAAGTCGGTACCGGAAAAGGCGCTCAAGACCTTCGAGAAGGTCTATCCCTTCGGTTGGCTCGGCATTCTCGCCGACGTGCCGCCGGTCGACCACGAACTGATCTATGCCAACCATCCGCGCGGTTTCGCGCTTTGCTCGATGCGTTCGACGACGCGCAGCCGCTACTACATCCAGTGCGCGGTGAGCGAAAAGATCGAGGATTGGTCCGACACGCGCTTCTGGGACGAACTTCGCCGGCGGTTGCCGTCTCATCATGCCGAAGCAATGGTAACGGGACCGTCCTTTGAAAAATCAATCGCGCCGCTGCGCTCTTTCGTTGCCGAGCCGATGCGTTTCGGCCGGCTGTTCCTGGTTGGCGATGCCGCCCATATCGTGCCGCCGACGGGCGCGAAGGGTCTGAACCTTGCCGCCAGCGACGTGCATTATCTCTTCGAGGGGCTGCTCGAACACTATCAGGATCGCTCGAATGCCGGCATCGACGCTTACTCTGCGCGGGCGCTGGCGCGTGTCTGGAAGGCCGTGCGCTTCTCCTGGTGGATGACGACGATGCTGCACCGTTTTCCGGATACCGGTGATTTCGACCAGCGCATCCAGGAAGCCGAACTCGACTACCTCACCCATTCGGTGGCGGCAGAAACGGCGCTGGCGGAGAACTATGTCGGCTTGCCCTACTGAGCGGCGGCGGTGCGGTCGGCCCATTCGCCTCTAAGCATGCCGTAGATCGCTGTGTCCCACCTGGCATCCCCGACCTTTGCGGAAGAGCGTCTAACGCCCTCCTCGTAAAAGCCGAGGCTGCGGTAGGTGCGGATCGCCGCCTCGTTGAACGTGTAGACGTTGAGCTCCAGCCGCTCGAAGGCGGGGTCGGCGAAAAAGCGGCGGGTCACTTCGCTGAGGAGAGGCTGGGCGAGGCCCTGGCCGCGCATGCGTGGATTGATGGCAACCCGGGCGAGGCGGCCGACGCCGTTTGCCCAGTCGAGCGCTACCTGCGCATGGCCGGCGAGCTTGCCGTCGACGACGCCTGCAAACATCAAGCGCTCAGGTTCGGCACCTTTGGTTCCGGCGAGCATCGCTTCGAGCTGTGCCGCTTCCAGCGGAAAGGCGAGGCCGGGGCCGCCCCATTGCACCAGCGCCTCCAGGCTCGAAAACCAGTCGAGCATCTCGGGAATGTGTGCTTCGGAAAATGCGTCAACGAGGAGGGGAGCGGTCGGCATGGTTCACCATTCTGTCGGGGCCACAATCTCGGCTGTGGAGCGGGGCTTGTAAAGCCGCGAATTCCGACGCGCCGCCGACAGGGCCTCAGTTCGCTTCCATCGCCAGCCGCATATCCTGCACCGTGGCGCGGGTCGCCTCGACATAGGCGTCGACCAGGTGGCGGTTTCTCGTTTCGCGGAGCCAGCAGAGGCTGAGATCCGACGCAATGCTGGGGAGAAACGGCTTGATTGTCAGCCGGTCGCGCTGGCCAAAGGCGAACACCGGATCGACGATGGCGATCCCCAGTCCGTTGGCGACCATTTCGCATACCGCCGGCGCAAGGGTCGCATCCATGATGTAGTTCAACCGCGTGCCATAGACATCGAGCGTGCTTTCGATCTTTTGCCGGATGCGGTTGTCCGCTGCAAAGCCGATATAGGGCTCGCCGTGGATATCGGCGGGCACGATCTCCTGTTTCGCAGCGAAGCGATGGTCGCGCGGCGCAATGCAGACGAGGTCTCCGCCGCGCAAGGGAACGCACTCGATATAGGGGTTGTCCGTATTGCGGTTGATGAGGCCGATATCGACCTGCTTGGATAGCAGCCATTCGACGATGAACTGCGAACTGCGGATCACCACCGAGATGTAGGCGTCGCCATGCCCGGCAAGAAAGCGCTTGTTGGTGTCGCTGATGAAGAGGCCGGAAAGCGCCGGCATCACACCGACCGAGATCTGCCCCAGTTCCTCGCGCCGGATCAGGTCGACGGCGCGCTCGATCTGCTTGATGCCGGCGAAGACACGATCGATCTCCTTGTAGAGCCGCATGCCATGCTCCGAAGGAATGAGCCGCCCCTTGATGCGGTCGAAGAGTTCAAGCTCCGTATCTTCTTCCAGATGCGCCAGGAGCTTGCTCACGGCAGGTTGCGAGATATGCAGCACTTCCGCGGCACGGCTGACCGTGCCGCATTCGATCACGGCTTTAAGAGCCTCGATTTGTCGCAGGTTCGGTGCGCGCTTCATTTCATAACTTCATTCGGGGCAAACTTGCCCATACCCTAGCTTTGCGCGCGGAGGTTGACAATCCGGCCGACCAAGACCCCCGCAAAATATCGCCGTTTGCCGTGCCGGCTTAAATTCTGGGCTATAACCTTTTGGAATGGATGCAGGCTCAAAAACAATTAGACGGACCAAATTTGCTGCGCCAATCTTTATGCAGGCTGCAACTGGATCGATCCGGCTGCGCGATCGGCGACGGGATCAGAAGCGCGTATGCGCGCTCTGGCGCCATCAAGTCACGCTGGGAGGCGAGAGGAGAAACAAATGATTATCGGGCAGAAGATCAATCGCAGGAACGCGCTCAAGCTGTTGGGGGCAGGCGGTGCAACGGTGCTCACCGCGCCTTACCTCATCCGGTCGGCGCGTGCTGAGAGCTCGGTTCTCAACATCACCACCTATGACAAGTTCCTGCCGCAGGATTTCATCGAGCAGTTCCAGAAGGACACAGGCATCGAGGTTCGCATCCGCCTGACCGACGACCAGGGCAAGCAGTACAACCTGCTGACGGCGGAAGGCGCAAACCCGACCACGGACATCGTGACGGTCGCCGGCCACCGCTACGGCCAGTTCATCGGCTCCAAGCTGGTGCAGGCGCTGGATACGGCAAAGCTGCGTAATTGGGCGAACCTCAACCCCGCCTATCAGGACGCCGCCTGGGCGCGCTTCGAGGGCAACCTTTGGGGATTGCCGATCCTTGCCGGCTACGAAGGCCTCGTGCGCAACACCGACTACGTGTCGGAGGCCGACAGCTGGGGCATCATGTTCGACGAGAAGTACGAAGGCCTGACCGCCTATATGGCGGGCGACTTCATGTCGATCACCATGAAGTATCTGGGCCATGACGGCGACTTCGTCACCTACACCGACAAGGTCGAGGAGGCCCAGAAGGCCGCCAGCCAAGCGCGCGACCACCTGATCAAGCACAAGCACATGGTTCGCAAATACTACGATGCGGCCAGCGAAGTGCAGCAGATGTTCATCAACGAGGACATCCATCTGGCGCAGGCCTGGTCGGGCCCGGCTGCCAAGCTGATCATGGACGGCGTGCCGGTCAAGCTCTCCGTGCCGAAGGAAGGCACCTACGGCTTCTGCTACACGCTGAACATCGTCAACAACGCGCCGAACGCCGAGAACGCCTACAAGCTGTTCGACGCGATCCTGGCGAACCCCGAGGTCGGGGCTGCGATGACCCGCACCTCCGGCTTCAGCTCGACGATATCGGGTGTCGACAAGCTGCTCGACGAGAGGGAGCGGCTGGCATCGACCCTGCCGCAGGACGAGCTCGAGCGCGTCACGTTCTTCAGCTCGCTCAACCGCTCGATGAAGAACGAGATCATCGATCGCGCCGTCGCCGAACTGAAAGCGGCCTAAGCAATCGCATTGCGATGACTGACTGACTGACCTCGCCGTGGCGGCGGGGTCAGAACGGTGACGCATTTTCTGCCAACGCCCGTCGGGTCGCGGACAAGCTTTGGGATAATTCAATGGCCGTGGGAACACATACGGCAGGTGGCGGTCTCCCCGTCCGTGCTGCGCACATGAAATACTCGACCGGTGTCGCGAGGGTGATCAACTCACTGCTCTATCGCTACACCCTGGGCGCCGTTGCCGAGTGGCGATACGGACGCATCCTGCTTTTGGCCGGCGTGCCGGTCGTCTGGATGCTGATGATGCATATCGGCCCCATCTACGAGATGCTGCGCATCAGCCTCCTGTCCAGCTATCCGCCGCAGCCGGGCGTCGAGGCCGAATTCACGTTCGACAACTACGCGCTCTTCTTCAGCGAAAAGCTCTACTGGATGCCGCTGCTGCGCAGCTTCATCTATGCCTCCATCGCAACCGCCGTCACCCTGGTCGTGGTCTATCCGGTCGCCTATTACGTGGCGAAGGTGGTTGCGACCGGCAACAGGTCACGGGCGCTGCTCCTGCTCTTGGCCCCGTTCTGGGCGGGTGAAATCATCCGTATCTTCTCGGTCATCATGCTTCTCGCCAATCGCGGTGCCGTTAACGTGCTGCTCAGGGAAATCGGGCTGACCGAGCGTCCGATCCAGATGCTCTACACCTCGTTTTCGATCAGCTTCGGCCTCGTCTACATGGTCTGCCTTTACATGCTGCTGCCGCTCTATTCGGCGATCGAGAAGATCCCGAAGTCGCTGCTCGATGCCTCGGCGGATCTCGGGGCAGGGCCGTTCACGCGCTTCCGCCGCATCATCCTGCCGCTTTCGCGCGACGGCATCGTGTCGGGATGCTCGCTGGTCTTCCTCACCTGCATGGGCGTGTTTGCCGCTCCCATTCTGCTCGGCGGGCCGACCACCAGCATGTTCTCCGAAACGATCAGCAGTTTCTTCCACGGCGCCAGCAGCCGTTGGCCGGCCGGTGCCGCCTTCGCGATGATCATGCTTGCCGCATCCCTCGTCACCGTCGGTCTGTTCATGCGGGTCGTCGGCGGCTCGAAGCAAAGGACATTCTGATGCGCGCCCTGTTTCACGATTGGCCCGGGCTGGCCCTCAAGTCCTTCTACTGGCTGTTTGTCCTGTACCTGTTTCTGCCGTTGTCGCTGATGGTGGCGGTCAGCTTCAAGGATGCGAGCTTCATTTCGTTTCCGCTCGGAAACCTGACGATCGACTGGTACGCCAAGGTCATAAAGGACAAGCAGTTCCTGGACGCCTGCCTCTACACAATCATGATCGCCGCGGCGACGACGGCCATTGCAACGGTGATCGGTGTCTGGATCGCGATGCTGATCGGGTCGCTGCGCGGGGCCGCTCAATACGTGGCCTTTGCGGTGGCCTGCCTGCCGGCCGTGGTGCCGGGCATGATCTCGGCGATTTCGCTGCGCATCTTCATCACCACCATCGACCTGCCGACGGGCACGGTCGCCATCATCCTCGGCCACGTCGTCCACGCCGTGCCTTTCGTGGTGGTCATGGTGCTGACGCGGCTGCGCTCGATGCCGGGAAATCTGGTCGATGCCGCGCGCGATCTCGGTGCCGACAGTATCGTAACCTTCTTCCGAGTCACGCTTCCCTATCTGGGACCGGCCATCTTCGGCGGCATGATCTTCTGCCTGCTGCTGTCGAGCGACGACTTCGTCCGCACCTTCTTCCTCGGCGGCTATCGCCCGACGCTGCCGATGCTGATCTTCGCCCGGGTGCAGTCCGGCATGTCTCCGGAGATCAACGTCATGGCGACGCTCGTCCTGGTCGTGACCGCCGTGGTCGGGCTCTACGCAGAATATCTCACACGTCGTTCGAGGATCCGCTGATGCAACCGGTTGTTCAGTTCGAAAATATCCGCAAGAGCTTCGGCAGCTTTGTCGCCGTCGATAATCTCAATCTCAACATCGAGCGCGGCAAGTTCGTCACCCTGCTCGGCCCCTCCGGCTGCGGCAAGTCGACAACGCTGCGCATGCTGGGCGGGTTCGAAACGCCGACCGAGGGCCGCATCCTGCTCTCCGGCCGCGACGTGACAAAGGTTCCGCCGAACCGGCGCAACGTCAACATCGTGTTCCAGGATTACGCGCTGTTCCCGCACATGTCGGTCGCGAAGAACATCGCCTTCGGCCTGGAGTTGAAGGGCGTCGACAACCGCCAGATCCAGAGGCGCGTATCGGAGCTTCTGGAGCTCGTGCAGCTGCAGGATTTTGCCGGCCGCCTTCCGTCCGAGCTGTCGGGCGGCCAGCGCCAGCGCGTCGCGCTGATGCGCGCCTTGGCGCCCGATCCCGACGTTCTGCTTCTGGACGAGCCGCTTTCCGCCCTCGACGCCAAGCTTCGCCAGACGATGCAGATCGAGCTCAAGGCGATCCAGGAACAGACCGGCAAGACCTTCATGTTCGTGACCCACGACCAGGAAGAGGCGCTCACCATGTCGGATACGATCGTGGTCATGAACAATGGCCGGATCGAGCAGATGGGCGATCCGGCGACCCTCTACAAGCGCCCCGGCTCCGCCTTCGTGGCGACCTTCCTCGGCGAAACCAACCTGTTGCATTCCGACGTCGTCGGTACTGACGCCGGCGAAGCGGCGGTGCGGTGGAACGGCATGACGATCAAGGCGTCCGCCGGCGCGCTCTCGCCCAAGGCCGGCGACGCGATCTACGTCGTCCTGCGGCCGGAAGCGATCCAATGCTCGGCGCAGGAACCGGGTGTCGCCAACCGGATCCGTGGACGGATCCGCCAGCGCGTTTTCAAAGGCAACCACACATCGCTCAAGGTCGAGATCGGCGAGGGGCATCTGCTCAACGCACTCGTCCATCCAAGCGAGGTGGAAGGCTTGAGCCGCGACGACATCTGGGTCGGCTGGTCGTCCGAAGCGACGACGCTCATCCCCGCCCGCAACGCGGCTTAGCCGCAACACCCTCGACGGCGGGCGCCCAGCTGCGCCCGCTACCCGATATCAATGAAAGTGGAAAACGACATGCGTGTAGGTATCGCAGGTGCTGGCTCTATTGCCTTCGGCACCGCTGCACTTCTTGAAAAACTGGGACACAAGGCAACGCTCTGGTCGCCGTCCGGCACCGGGACTGTGGCACTTGCCGACGGAAAGAGCCTGACGGCCGAGGGTGCCATCGAAGGCACCTTCCTTCCGGCCGTTGCCGAGAGTGCGGAAGATCTCGTCCACGATACCGATGCGATCCTCATCGCGCTGCCGGCCTATGGTCACCGCTTCGTGCTGGACGCAATCGCGCCGCATCTGACCGCTGGACAAGTGGTGATTTTCAGCTCGCACACCTCGTTCGGAGCGCTTTATCTCTCGTCGCTTCTGGCAGCACGCGGCATCACCTTGCCGATCGTTGCCTGGGGCACGACGATCGTCAGCGGCCGGAAGCTCGGCCCTGCGCTGGTGCAGGTGAACACCATCCGCAAGCAGGTCGACCTCGCGACCGTTCCGGCATCGGAAAGTGCGCGCGGCCATGCGGTTTGCACGGCGCTCTTCGGCGAACATTTTGTCGATCGCGGCAGCCTTCTGGCGATCGCGCTTTCAAACCTCAATCCGCAAAACCACCTCGGGATCGCGCTCGGCAACATGTCGCGCATGGAACGCGGCGAGACCTGGGTCCAGGCCCAGAACGTCACCCCCAATATCGGTCGTCTCCTGGAGACACTCGACCTCGAACGCCTGGCTGTCGCCGAGAAGCTGCAGCTGAAGGTACGCGACATTTTTCAGCATTTCCACCTGTCGTTCCATGTGCCGGTCAGCACGATCTCGCGGATGAACCAGGAAATGCATGAGGCCGGACATAACGGCACGGGTCCTGCGACGGCGGACAGCCGCTATGTAACAGAGGATGTCCCCTTCGGTCTGGTCGTGACGGCGCAGCTCGCGCGCCTTGCCGGATGCCCGGCAGACCTGCACGAGGCCGGTATCCGCATCTTCTCGGCCATGTACGGCCGAGACTTCGAAGGCGAGAACGACCTCCTTCCGGAACTGGGCCTCGAGCGACTGGATCTCGAAGGTCTCGATGCCCTGTGCCGCACCGGCTTCCCGCCTGTCGTCGATGTCGATCGAGCCGAGGGACGTGCCTGAATGAGCGATCGCTTCCTCACCCATCTCCGTTCAGAACTCGAGGGCCTGAAGACGGCCGGGTTGTACAAGTCGGAGCGTGTGATCACCTCGAAGCAGGCGGGTGAGATCAAGGTCGCCTCGGGCGAGCGGGTGCTCAACTTCTGCGCCAACAACTATCTCGGCCTTGCCGACAACGCGGAACTGGCCGAGGCCGGCAAACAGGCGCTCGACCGCTACGGTTACGGCATGGCCTCGGTGCGCTTCATCTGCGGCACGCAGGAGGAGCATAAACAGCTGGAGGCACGCATTTCGTCCTTCCTCGGGCTGGAAGACACCATCCTCTATTCCTCCTGTTTCGATGCCAATGGCGGCCTGTTCGAGACGCTGCTCGGCGAGGAAGACGCGATCATCTCCGATGCGCTCAACCACGCCTCGATCATCGACGGCGTGCGGCTGTCGAAGGCGAAGCGCTTCCGCTATGCCAACAACGACATGGCGGCGCTGGAGGAGGAGTTGAAGAAGGCCGAAGGCAGCCGCTTCAAGCTGATCGCCACGGACGGCGTGTTCTCGATGGACGGCATCATCGCCAATCTCGGTGGCGTTTGCGACCTCGCCGACAAATATGGCGCCATGGTCATGGTCGACGACAGCCATGCGGTCGGCTTCGTCGGGAAGAATGGCCGTGGCTCGGCCGAACATTGTGGCGTCGAGGGCCGGATCGACATCATCACCGGCACGCTCGGCAAGGCGCTCGGCGGTGCCTCGGGCGGCTACACCTCGGCCAAGGCCGAAGTCGTCGACTGGCTCAGGCAGCGCTCGCGGCCCTATCTGTTTTCCAACACCCTGGCGCCGGTGATTGCCGCCGCCTCGCTGAAGGTGTTCGACCTGATCGACAACGGCGATGCCTTGCGCGAGCGGCTCTATGCCAATGCGGCGCTGTTTCGCACCGAGATGACCAGGCTCGGCTTCACGCTGGCCGGCAAGGGCCATCCGATCATCCCGGTGATGCTCGGTGATGCCGCACTCGCCCAGGAGATGGCGGCGCGCATGCTGAAGAAGGGCGTCTATGTCATCGGCTTCTCCTTCCCGGTGGTGCCGAAGGGCCAGGCGCGCATCCGCACGCAGATGTCGGCAGCGCATAGTGAAGCGGACGTCCGGCGGGCAATCGCCGCCTTCGAAGAGGTCGGCCGCGACCTCGGCGTGATCTGAGGGAGAGACTGATGACGAACATGATGAAGGCGCTGGTGAAGTCGAAGCCGGAAGAGGGCCTCTGGATGGAGCGCGTGCCGGTGCCGGAGATCGGCCCGAACGACGTGCTGATCAAGGTGAAGAAATCGGCGATCTGCGGCACCGACGTGCACATCTGGAACTGGGACCAGTGGGCGCAAAAAACCATTCCGGTGCCGATGGTCGTCGGCCACGAGTTCATGGGCGAGATCGCCGAGGTCGGATCGGCCGTCACCAAGTACCATGTCGGCGAGCGGGTCTCGGGCGAGGGGCATATCGTCTGCGGCAAGTGCCGCAACTGCCGGGCCGGCCGCGGGCATCTGTGCCGCAACACGCTCGGCGTCGGCGTCAACCGGCCGGGCTCGTTCGGCGAGTTCGTCTGCCTGCCGGAGTATAACGTCGTGCCGATCCCGGAGGATGTGCCCGACGAGATCGCGGCGATCTTCGATCCGTTCGGCAATGCGGTGCACACAGCACTCTCCTTCGATCTCGTCGGCGAGGACGTTCTCGTCACCGGCGCCGGTCCGATCGGCATCATGGGGGCGCTGGTCGCCAAGCGTTCGGGCGCGCGCAAGGTGGTGATCACCGACATCAACCCGACGCGGCTGGCGCTCGCCAAAAGCGTCGGCATCGACCATGTCGTCGATGCCTCGAAGGAAAACCTTGCCGACGTGATGAAGGCGATCGGCATGACCGAAGGTTTTGACGTCGGGCTGGAAATGTCGGGCGCGGCCCCTGCCTTCCGCGACATGATCGACAAGATGAACAATGGCGGCAAGATCGCCATCCTCGGCATCGCACCGGCCGGCTTCGAGATCGACTGGAACAAGGTGATCTTCAAGATGCTCAACCTCAAGGGCATCTATGGCCGCGAGATGTTCGAGACCTGGTACAAGATGATCGCCTTCGTGCAGGGCGGGCTCGACCTTGCCCCCGTCATCACCCACCGCATCAAGATCGACGAGTTCCGCGACGGCTTTCAGGCCATGCGCTCCGGCAATTCCGGAAAGGTCGTCATGGACTGGTAAGGCCGCAAGAGCGGGCCTGATCCGGCCCGGTCGAGCCCACCCGAGAAAAATTGTCTTTTGTCACTAGAACTAAGAATGCGTTTTATGCACTATTGATCGTCCACCATGCAGGGAGCGCATGATAGCCGATGGAAGTACGCGATCTCGAGGCCTTTCTCGCCGTTATGTCGACGGGCAGCATCACAGGTGCCGCCCGCCTGCTCGACCGCTCGCAGTCGCAGGTGACGCGCCTGATCCAGGACCTGGAGACGTCGCTCGGCTTTGCGCTGTTCGAGCGGAATGGCCCGAGGATCGCGCCGACCGACAAGGGCATTGCCTTCCATGAGGATGCCGAGCGTTTCGTCAGCGGCATCGGGCACCTGCGCAATCGCGCCAAGGCAATCGCCGGCAAGGAACCCGAGCCGATCGAGATCGCCGCAACGCCGGCCTTTGCCAGCGGCATCATCCCGATCGCACTTGCCGAACTGCCGGAGCATCTGCTGCCCCACACGATCAATCTGCGCAGCATGCCGGCCGAGGCCGCCGTGCAGTCGGTGTTTGCGCGGACGGCGGATTTCTGCGTGACGTCGCTGCCGGCCGATCAGCCCGGCCTGGACGTTCAGGGTTTTTTCGAAGGGCGCTGCGTCGCCGCGGTTGCGCCGCACGATCCGCTGGCTGCGAAAGACGTGATCTCGATCGCCGATCTGGCCGGGCGCACGCTGGTCACCATGTCCAATCCGTTTCGGCTGCGCCATAGCGTTGATGAAGCGCTCAATGCGGCCGGCGTGCGGCCCAATCGCATTATCGCGACCAACGCGGCCAATAACGCCGTGCAGGTCGCATCGCTCGGCCTTGGCGTGGCGATCATCGAGCCGGCGACGGCCTACGGTCTGCAATCGGCGCCCATCGTCATTCGGCCTCTCGATGTCGAGATCCCCTTCCTATGGGCGATCCTGTCAGCCGGCTCGCGCCCGCTCTCGGCCGGCGTTCGGGAACTCATTCAACGGATAGCGCGGATCGCTTCGGAGCGGATGCCGGATCTGACAGTGCATGATCCCAAGCAGATGGCGCGTATCGCCGAAAGGAGCTTTGCCGGCAGGAACGCCGGCAATGGTGCGCTGCCGGACAACCCGGCGGCGAAATAAAGGGGAGCAAAAAGCTCTGAACGCCCACACGAGAATTGAGCCTGCCAAAATGAGGAGAACGAGATGAACAATTTTGATGTCACCCGCCGATCGGCAATGAAGCTGTTGGCGGCCGGCGCCGGTGTGCTCGCAGCGCCTTCGATCATCCGCCCGGCCTTCGCACAGAGCAAGGTCGTCAACATCACGACCTATGACAAGTTCGTACCGCAGTCCTTCATCGATCAGTTCCAGAAGGATACCGGCATCGAGGTGCGAATCCGGCTGACCGACGACCAGGGAAAGCAGTACAACCTTTTGACCGCCGAAGGGGCTGCACCTTCCACCGACATCGTCACCGTGACCGGCCACCGCCTGTCGCAGTTCATGAAATCGAATCTGCTCTCGTCGCTCGACACCGCGCGCCTGAAGAACTGGGGCAAGCTCGCCGCCGCCTACAAGGGCGCGCCGCAACTGACCGTCGACGGCAAGACCTTCGGCGTGCCGCTGCTTGCCGGCTTCGAGGGCCTGGTGCGCAACACCGAATACGCCAAGGCTTCCGACAGCTGGGCGATCATGTTCGATGACGAGAACAAGAACCTGACGTCCTACATCGTCAGCGACTTCCTCTCGATCGTCATGCGCTACCAGGGCAACGACGGCGACTATGTGACCTACGGCGACAAGCCCGAAGTCGCACAGGCCGCAACGAACCAGGCCCGCGATTTCCTCATCCAGCACAAGGACAAGGTGCGCAAGTACTACGATGCCGGCTCCGAGCTGCAGCAGATGTTGGTCAACGAGGACATCTACCTGGCGCAGGCCTGGTCCGGTCCGGCCGCCAAGCTCATCATGGACGGCCATCCGATCGAGATTTCGGTGCCGAAGGAAGGGACATTCGGCTTCCTCTACTCCTTCAACATCGTCAACAACGCGCCGAACGCGGACGCGGCCTACACCTTCCTCGACGCCATCCTGTCCTCGCCGGAGATTGGTGCTGCGATGACCCGCCAGTCCGGCTTCTCGTCGGCCTTCGACGGCGTCGACAAGGTGCTGGACGAGAAGGAGCGTGCCGCGCTGTCGCTGCCGCCCGAGCAGGTCGAACGCATCCAGTTCTTCAGCTCCGTCAACCGCGACATGAAGAACGAGATGATCGACAAGGCAACGGCCGAGATCAAGTCGGCCTGACCTATCAAAATCCGGGCGATCGGCTGAGGCCGGTCGCCCGTCATAAAATGGACTCTTCCAGAGCCGGGAACAAAGACAATGCTGGATACGACAACACAACCGCCATCCGTCGGTTTGTCGACGGTGCCGCGCTATGCCGGATGGATCGGCAAGGCGGCACGTTCGGGGCTTTATCGCCATACGATCGGCCTGCTCGTCGAAAGCCGGCGCGTGCGTCTCGCCGTGCTGGCAGGCGTGCCGCTTTTCTGGATCGCCATGTTGCATATCGGGCCGATCCTGCAGATGGCCAATATCAGCCTACTTGCCAACTATCCGCCGCAGCCGGACAAGAGCAGCGAATACACGCTGGCCAACTACGCGCTGTTCTTCTCCGATCGGCTCTATTTCCTGCCCTTTGTCCGCAGCCTGATCTTTGCCGCCGTGGTCACGATCTCGACACTGGTGATCGTCTATCCCGTGGCCTACTACGTCGCAAAGATTGTGCAGCCGAAGAACCGGATGCGGGCCCTGTTGCTGCTGCTCATCCCCTTCTGGGCCGGTGAGCTGATCCGCACCTTCTCGGTCATCATGCTGCTCGCCAACCGCGGGGCGCTGAACGTGCTCTTGCGGGAATTCGGCTTCATCGACCGGCCGATCCCGATGCTCTACACCTTCTTTTCGCTGAGCTTCGGCGTCATCTATCTGTTGGCGCTCTACATGCTCCTGCCGCTCTATTCGGCGATCGAGAAGATCCCGACGCCGCTGATCCAGGCGGCAGCCGATCTTGGGGCTGGGCCGTGGCAGCGGTTTCGCCGGGTCATCCTGCCGCTATCGAAGGACGGCATCGTCTCGGGCTGCAGCCTCGTCTACCTGACGGCTGTCGGTGTCTTCGCTGCGCCGCTGCTGCTTGGCGGCCCGAATTCAGTGATTTTCCCTGAAGTTATCGCGACGCTGTTTCACGGCTCAAACGACAAATGGCCGGAAGGTGCTGCCTTCTCGATGATCATGCTTGTCGTGTCCTTGACGACCGTCGGGCTCTTCATGCGGGTCGTCGGCGGTCGCTCCGTCCGGCTGATGTGAGGGCGAACGATGCGAACCTATTTCAACGACCTTCCGAAAACCGCGCTCGGTGCTTCCTACTGGATCTTTGCCGTCTATCTGGTCCTGCCGCTGGCGCTGATGACGGCGATGAGCTTCAAGGACGCGAACTTTATCGCCTTCCCGATCGGCAACTGGACGCTGTCCTGGTACGGCAAGGTGATCCAGGACAAGCAGTTCCTCGAAGCCTCGCTCTATTCGATCGGCATTGCGCTCGCGACCACCGTTTCGGCGACGATCATCGGCGTCTGGATCGCACTTCTCGTTTCGGCGGAAAACATCTGGGGCAAGGCAGTGATCTTCGCGCTCGCCTGTCTTCCGGCCGTGGTGCCGGGGCTGATCAACGCGATCTCGATGCGCATCTTCATCCGCGCCGTCGACATTCCGACCGGAACCTTCGCGATCATCCTTGCGCATACGGTTCATGCCGTGCCCTTCGTCGTCATCATGGTTCTGACCCGGCTGCGGTCGATGCCGGCCAATCTGGTGGATGCGGCGCGCGATCTCGGCGCCGATCCCTTCATCGCCTTCCTGCGCGTCACCATCCCCTATCTGATGCCGGCGCTCTTCGGCGGCATGATCTTCTGCGTGTTGACCAGCATCGACGACTTCGTCCGCACCTTCTTCCTCGGCGGCTACCAGCCGACCCTGCCCATGCTGATCTTCGCCAAGGTGCAAGGTGGTATGTCGCCGGAAATCAACGCCATGGCGACCATCGTGCTCGTCGTCACCACCGCCATCGGCCTTTATGCCGAGCATTTCACCCGCCGATCGAGGAGCTGACGCAAATGCAGCCTGTCGTCCATTTCAAGAACGTCAACAAGTCCTATGGGGCGCTGACCGCCGTCGATGATCTCGATCTTGCGATCGCGCCCGGCCAGTTCGTCACGCTGCTTGGCCCATCCGGCTGCGGCAAGTCGACGACGCTGCGCATGCTCGGTGGCTTCGACAGCCCGACGTCGGGGGAAATCTACCTCGAGGGCAAGCCGATCTCGCACCTGCCGCCGAACAAGCGCAACGTCAACATCGTCTTCCAGGACTACGCGCTCTTTCCGCATTTGACGGTCGGCCGCAACATCGCCTTCGGCCTGGAATTGAAGGGCATGGAGAGCGCCGCGATCCACAGACGGGTCAGCGATCTCCTCGCCCTCGTCTCCCTTCAGGATCACGCCGAACGCATGCCGGCACAGCTTTCCGGCGGACAGCGCCAGCGCGTGGCGCTGATGCGGGCGCTGGCTCCGGATCCGAACGTGCTTCTGCTCGACGAGCCGCTGTCGGCGCTCGACGCGAAGCTGCGCCAGCAGATGCAGATCGAGCTGAAGTCGATCCAAAAGAAGACCGGCAAGACCTTCATCTTCGTCACCCACGACCAGGAGGAAGCGCTCACCATGTCCGACGTCATCGTCGTGATGAACAAGGGCAGGATCGAGCAGATGGGAGGACCGGACGAGCTCTACGCCCGGCCACGCAGCCGCTTCGTTGCAAACTTTATCGGCCAGAGCAATTTCCTCGAAGGCACGGTTGCTTCGGTCTCCGGCGAGATCGCTGCCGTCGAGTGGCGCGGCAACATCGTGCATGCGGATGTGAACGGCACCTCGCCGATACCGGGAGACCACGCCACCGTGGCGCTGCGACCGGAGGCGGTTTTCTGCCTGTCGCGCAAGCCGGAAGACCGGCCGTCGCTCAAAGGGCGCATCGATCAGCGCGTCTTCAAGGGGGCTCACACGTCGCTGACCGTCAAGCTCGACAACGGCAGCACGCTCGAGGCGCAGATCGATCCGGTGGCGCTTTCGCACATCGAAGGGGACGACGTCTGGGTGGGGTGGCGCGACCGCGATGCCGTCCTTTTGGCGAAGTGAAGGGAGATCTGGGATGACCGACAGTCAAAAGCAGCAACGGCTTGCCGCGCTCAATGCGCGGGTAAGACAGGACCTGAGCTACCTCAACTATCCGCCGGCCAACTGGTCGAAGCCGGTGACGACTGCGGCGGGCGATGACGTCAGCGATGTGATCGTGATCGGCGGCGGCATGTGCGGGCTCGTTGCCTGGCATGCCTTGACGCGTGCCGGCATTGCCAATCTGCGCATCGTCGACCGCGCTCCGAAGGGTTTCGAGGGCCCTTGGGTCACCTATGCGCGCATGGAGACGCTGCGCTCGCCGAAGATCCTCCTCGGCCCGGCACTGGGCGTTGCGTCACTCAGCTTCCGCGCCTGGTTCACGGCGCTTCATGGTGAAGCGGAATGGGAGGAGCTGTTTCGCATCCCGCGGCCGATGTGGATGGATTACCTGCGCTGGTATCGCGATGTCATGGACATTCCGGTCGAAAACGACACGCATGTCACCCGCGTCGTGCCGCGCCCCGATGGACTGCTGGAACTTGAAATCGCCGGCGGCGCAAAACCTGCGATCATCACCCGCAAGCTGGTGATGGCGACGGGCCGCGATGGGCTCGGCGAGCCGACCATTCCGGATTTCGTCAAGGGCATGGAGCGGCACAAGTCCTGGGTGCACTCGGCCGACGAGATCGACTTCGATCGCCTGAAGGGCAAGCGGGTCGTCGTCATCGGTGTCGGGGCTTCGGCGGTCGACAATGCCGCAGAGGCACTGGAGCAGGGAGCCGGGGAAGTCCGCCTTCTCGCCCGCCGCAAGGAAATGCCGACGGTCAACAAGCTGATGGGCATCGGCTCTTATGGTGTGACCGCAGGCTTTGCCGAGATCTCGCCGGAATGGCGTTGGCGGCTGATGGACTATGCGGCCAAGCAGCAGACGCCGGCACCACACAATTCGACGCTGCGCGTCAGCCGGCACCCGAACGCCTACTTCCATTTCGACTGCGGCATCCGGTCGATGAGGGAAGAGGGCAGCGAGGTCGTTATCACCACGACGAACGGCCGCATCTTCCGCACCGACTTCGTCATCCTCGGCACTGGGTTCTCGATCGATCCGCTGAGCCGCAGTGAGCTTGCCCCCTATCAGGACCAGATCGCCTGCTGGGATGACCGATACGCGCCGCCACCGGGCGAAGAGAACCCCGGGCTCGGGCGCTTCCCCTGGCTGAGCGGAGACTTCTCCTTCACCGAGAAGGAGCCGGGAACAGCCCCCTGGCTGAAGGACATCCATTGCTTCAACTACGGCGCCTCCGTCAGCGTCGGCAAGGTCAGCGGCGACATCCCCGCCATCAGCGAGGGTGCGCTCTGGTTGGCGCGCGGGGTCGCGGCCTCGCTCTTCATTCGGGACGTCGACTACCATTGGGAAGCGCTAATCGCCTACGAAAAGCCGGAGCTCGACGGGACCGAATGGGTGGATGCCGACGCGCCGACGCCGGCGCAGAAGACGGCCTGAACCTCCCGCGTTTCAGATGACAGGAAAACCAATGACTTCTCCATCGACAACTGACGTAATTGACACCGTGCTCGGGCTCGATCGCTTTCCCGACCTGCAGGCGCTGCGCGAACAGCGGGCGAAGCTGAAGCAGTTGAGCCAGACGAGCTATCAGGCCGCCCTTCGCCCTGCCGATCCGCGCAACTTCTCCTATGCGCTCCGAGCAGCCCTTGCTGCGCGCATGGCGGCACTCTGGAAGTCGCAGGAGCTCTCCGCGCATTTCCGGGCGCTGCTCGAACGCGAGGACGAGGGCTCCGCGTTGGCGTCGATTGCCGATCCTGGCAACGGCATCGAAGACCCCCGCCTTCAGGCGATCCTCGCCCATGTCGATCTCGTCACGCTTTCGCCGAAGGAGGCGACGCGCACCAACATCGAAAAGCTCGCCGCCGCAGGTCTCGACGACCGGGACATCGTCACGCTCGCCGGCCTCATCGCCTTCGTGAACTATCAGGTGCTGGTTACGGCCGGCCTCAAGATGCTGAGGGACAACTGAGATGTCGCAAGCCGTGCACGAATTCACCGTCGAAGCGCTCGACTGGAAGCCCTATGTCAAGCCGGTCGATGTCGAGACCGCCACACCCGAACAGCTCGACGCGCTGAAGATCACGCCGTCCAACAAGAAGATTTCGGACTATGTGCTGGTTCTCGCCAACGAGCCGGAAACCTTGAAGGAGCGCACGCCGCTCTTCAACGACATCATGTATAGCGAGGGCGGGCTGTCGCGCGGTGGCCGGGAGATCGGCGCGCTTGCCGCATCCTTCGTCAACCGCTGCATCTATTGCGCCTCGGTTCATGCGGCGCGCTACATCCAGCTCGAAAAGCGGCCGGAGGTGGTGGACGAGATCTATGGCAGCGGCCTTGACGCGAACCTGCCGGAATTCGAGCAGGCGCTGTTCAATTTCGGCGTCGACCTGACGGCGCATCCCGACAATGTCGGCGCCTACCAGTTCTACCATCTGCGCGAGATCGGCCTCGACGACCTGCAGATCCTCGACCTTATCCACGCGGTTGCAATCTTCGGCTGGGCCAATCGGCTGATGCATACGCTCGGCGAACCACACCGGCTGGATTGAGTGAAACACGCTTCCGATCACGCTGCGGTCACGGTCCGTCCCTTCGACATCGCGCATCGCGACGTGCTTCGCATTGCGTTGCCGATGATGATCGCCTATCTGTCGAGCCCGCTTGTCGGGCTCGTCGCAACCGGCGTCATCGGCCAGTTGCGCGACGAGACCCTGATCGGCGGCGTGGCGCTTTCGACCGTCATCTTCGACGTCATCTTCGTCACCTTCAACTTCCTGCGCGGCGCGACCACGGGTTTTACGGCCCAGGCGCTCGGCGCCGGTGACCGGCGTGAAGAGCAGCGCATGCTCGCAAGCGGCCTCATCATCGCGATCGTGGCGGGGCTGGCACTGCTTTTGCTTCAAAAGCCGATCGGCGCACTTGGCCTTGCCGCCATGGGCGCGGAAGGCAAGGTCGCCGAAGCGGCCGCCACCTATTTCGCCTGGCGGGTCTGGTCGGCGCCCTTCGTCCTCTTCAATTTCGTGGTTTTCGGCTGGATCATCGGGCGTGGCGATGCGCTCTGGGGCATGATCCTGCAAACTCTGCTCAATGCGCTGAACGCCGGCTTGAGCGTGCACTGGGTCCTCGGTCTCGGCTGGGGCGTGGCGGGCGTTGCTGCCGCCTCTCTCGTTGCCGAAGCCGTCACGGCACTGGCGGGGCTCTACCTCATCTGGGCAAAGACCGACCGGACCGCGTGGAACCTTCCGGATTTGACGGCCTTCCGCCGCGCCTTTTCGGTCAATGGCGACATGATGATCCGCTCCTTCGCGCTTCTGATCGGGCTTTCCTTCTTCACCCGCCAAAGCGGCATGCTCGGCATCGAAGTCCTTGCGGCCAATACGATCCTGCTGCGCTTCTACTTCTTCGGCGTCGCCTTTCTCGACGGGGTGGCAACGGCAGCCGAGCAACTGGCCGGACGAGCCGTCGGCGCACGCTACCGGCCAGCCTTCGATCGCGCCGTCGGATTGACCACAATATGGGGCTTCGTCTTTGCCGGGCTTGTCGCGCTCTGTCTCTTTGTGGCCGGCGACTGGGTGATCGGCATCACCGCCCCGTCGGAAAGCGTGTCAGCACTTGCACACGCGTACCTGCCCTATGTCGCCGCCCTTCCGATCTTCGGTATCGTCGCCTTCCAGATGGATGGCGTCTATATCGGCGCCACCTGGTCGCGGCAGATGCGAAATCTGATGGTCGCCTCGCTGGTGATCTACTTTACCGCCTGGGCGATCCTGCAGCCGGTCTTCGGCAATGACGGACTGTGGATCGCGCTGATCCTGTTCCAAAGCGCCCGCAGCGTCGCCTTCCGGCTCATGCTGCCGCGGCTGGCCGACCGCACATTTTCGACCGTGCGCCAATGACCGGGCCCTGACGTTCGGCTATGCCCAGTCTCGGCTCGACGGCAACAGGGGCAGGGCCAGCGGATTGTTGCGATCCCCGTCAACCTGCTCGGCCAGGAGAAGTGCTGTCGTCGGCCCCAGGGTGAAGCCCTGGTGCCCATGGCCGAAATGGAACCACAGGCCCTTGTGACGACTGGGCCCGACGACGGGAAGCATGTCGGGCATGCAGGGACGGGTACCCGACCATGGCGCTGCTTCGATGGGGTCGCGGAGTGCAAAGAGCGTTCGTGCGGCGCTGACGGCGTGTCGTATCTGTCGGGATGCCGGGGCGGTGCCGAGCGGCGCCAGGTGCGCGCCGGTCAAAACCCGCCACCCCGCGTTCATCGGGGCGATCAAGGCGGAGCTGTCGATGTCCAGCATCGAAATGCGTGGGCCTTCCTTGCCGCCAAAGTGCCAGTGGTAGCCGCGCTTGAACACCATGGGGACACGATAGCCAAACCGCGCCAAAAGCATCGGCGACCACGGCCCCAGGGCGACGACCGCGTTTTCAGCCGTGAGATTGCCACCCTCCGACAGGACCCGCCAGCCCGCGCCGGTCTGGTGCAGGGACATGGCATCGCCCTGGGCGACCTTGCCGCCGCGGGCGACGAAGAGCGCGGCGTAGCGCGAGACCAGGTCGCCCGGATCACGGCAGGTCCAGGGTGAGGTCCAATGGACTGCGCCCGCCAGCCGGCTTTTGAGCGCAGGCTCGCTTGCCGCAAGCTCGTCGGAGGTAAGCACGTCCGACGGCACGCCGTATTCCCGTTTCAGACGCTCGGCGGTCGCGACAGCCGCATCGAGCTTTCCTGGCGAACGGTAGACCGCGCGCCAGCCCTCGCGAACGATCAGGTCGCCGGCATTGGCGGGTTCGATGAAGCGCGCATGATCGTCGCTTGCCCGCAGCGCCAGCTTCGAGTAGGCCGCGACGGTTCTCGCATAAGTCGCCGGCGCCGATTGCGTGAAATAGCGCCAGAGCGGTCCGGCCAGCCGCGGCATGTCGCCGAGCCGCCAGTCCGTATCGTTGCCGCGCTTCAATCCGACCCTGACGATCTCGGCAAGCGAGCGAGGAAAAGCATAGGGTTCGACGGCCTCGGTCTGGATGATGCCGGCATTGCCGTAGCTGGTTTCCCGGCCCGGTGCCTTGCGGTCGATAAGCACCACCTGGTGCCCGGTTTCCTGCAAAGCGAGCGCTGTGGAGACGCCGACCATGCCGGCGCCGAGGACGATAGAGGTGGTCATGGATTGGTTCCGCGGAAATGCTCGTCAGAAGGTGAGGCGGGAATTGTAGCCGACCACGAATTGGATGAAACGCGAGACGTCGACCATGTCGTCGCCCTGGTAGCGGATCGTGTACCCGTCGGTGCGTTCGACGCCCTTGAGATAGGAAAGATATTCGGCCGGAAGGCGGTTGCGGAAGACGATCTCAAGGACGGGGTTCTCCAACTTGAACGGCTTTGCCGAACCGGCCCTCGACAATGCCTTCTTGACGCCCTCGCGGATGCGGCGATGGGCGGCGGCGGGCGTCAATGTGATCGCCGATTGCGTGCTGTAGACTTGCTTGACCGGCACCGTCACGATGTCGCCGATCCGCTCCTTGATTTCGTCGAGGGCAACGTTGTCACCGGATGCGAGCAGCACCGGTACGCCAAAATGTCCGGCAATGGCGGCGTTGATCCCGGCCTCCGGCATGACGGTGCCGTTGATGCGCACTTCGGCAAAGGCGGTGCCGCCGATCGTGTGGGATAGCACGCCACTCGCATGGCTTGCGCCGGCATGGTAGCCGAGAAGCATCGCGCCGACGAAGGAACCTAGCTCGACGCCCTGCATCATCATCAGCGGCCGCGGCCAGCTGCGCACGACCTGCACATAGTCCGGCAGGCGGTCGATCAGGATGCTCTCGCCATTTCCATGGGAATCGCTGAGGATGACCTCCTCGACGCCTTCCTCGTGCGCAGCTTCGCAGGCGTGAACCACGGTGTCTGTCATCCAGCGCCGCGCGTTCTCGTATTCGAAACCTTCGGGCATCAGCTGGTCGCGGCTCACGACCCCGACGATCCCTTCGATGTCAGCGGAAATATAGATGCGCATTCCTGCCTCCCCGGTCAGCCGCGTAAGGGCGCGGATAATGCATTTGACTTTCCGACGATAAACATAGTTTTATGATTAGAAAATATCTTTCTTGAATGGCGAGGGACGAAAATGAAACTTTTCATCGCGGGGCTGGATACGGAGACCAACACCTTTTCGCCGATGCAGACCGGCATCGAGGCCTTCCGCGAGAACCTGATCGCCTATGGCGATGCCACCGGCAAGCCGCTCAACTGCTGCTCTTCGCAAATGTTCGTCTGGCGCAATGCCGCGCAAGAAAAAGGCTGGGATGTGGTGGAGAGCTTGTGCGCCGTGGCCGAGCCCGGCGGCAGGACGACGCGAGCGGTCTATGAGAGTTTCCGCGCCACCATTCTCGACGATCTCAAGGCCGCGATGCCCGTTGACGCCGTGATGCTTGCTCTGCACGGAGCCTGTGTGGCCGACGGCTACGACGATGTCGAAGGCGATCTGCTTGCGCATGTCCGGCAGGTGGTCGGGCCGGATGTGCCGGTCGCAGCCGAACTCGACCTGCACTGCCATATCACCGAACGCATGCTGGCCAATGCGACCATGATCGCCACCTACAAGGAATATCCGCACACCGACATCGAAGAGGTTGCGGAACAACTGTTCCGGTTGATGGAGCGAACACTTGCGGGCGATGTGAAGCCGGCCATGGGCATGCATGATTGCCGCATGATCAACACCTTCCACCCGCATCGCGCGCCCTTGCGTGGCATCGTTGACCGCATGAAGGCGATGGAAGGGCAGGACGGTGTGCTCTCGGTCTCCTTCGGTCACGGCTTCCCCTGGGGCGATGTCGAGGATGTCGGTGCCAAGATGCTTGTTGTGACCGACAACGATCCGGAAAAAGCCGTGCGTGTCGCCCGGTCCTTCGCTCGCGAGATATTCGAGGCGCGCGAACAGATGCGGGGAGACTATCTCGGGATCGACGCGGCGCTGGACCGGGCCGTTGCCGCGACAAGCGGTCCGATCGTGCTTGCCGATGTTTCGGACAATGCCGGCGGAGGCGCGCCTGGAGACTCGACCTTCATCCTGCGTCGTATCATCGAGCGCGGCATCGAAGACGTGGCCTCCTGCCTCTATTGGGATCCGATTGCGGTTCGCATGTGCCGCGAGGCGGGGGAAGGGGCCACTTTGGCACTGAGGATCGGCGGCAAGGTCGGGCCTGCATCCGGCGACCCGCTTGACCTGACGGTGACGGTCAGGCGCGTCGCGTCCGGCATCACCCAGCGCTTCGGGCCGACGCCGCTTGCCATCGGCGATGCCGTGTGGGTGTCTTCCGGCAGCATCGACATCGTGGTCAACACAGTGCGCACGCAGACCTTCCATCCGGAATGCATGACAGCGCTTGGCCTCGACCCCGCGCAAAAGAAGATCGTCGTGGTGAAATCCAGCAACCACTTCCGTGCCGGCTTCGAACCGATCGCGCGTGACATTCATTACGTCAGTGCGCCAGGCGCCTTGCAGCCGACATTCGAGGATCTGGCTTTCACCAAGCTGAAGCGCCCCTATTGGCCAAGGGTCGCCAACCCGTTTGCGGAGTAGGCGGGCTTCGAAACGCTGCAAGTGGTTGTGGGGCAGGGATTGCCGTCAACACGATGTTGCTTTCGGCCACGTATTATAGGAAATGGTTTTCCTATCATGCCAATCGGATTCTGTGTTGCGGGCGGGCGAGAACCGGCGAGCACTTCGATGGCGGCAGGCAAATGGAGACGCCAACGATGACCGACGCGAAATCCAGCCTCGGCGAGATCCTCAAGGATATTCGCAATCGCAACCGCTGGACCTTGGCCGAAGTCAGCTCCATGACCGGGCTTGCGGTCTCGACCCTTTCCAAGGTCGAGAACAACCAGATGCAGCTCACCTACGACCGCTTGATCCAGCTTGCCCAGGGCCTGAAGGTCGACATCGTCGAGCTTTTCGGGACGATGACGGGCGCGGAAGACGTGCCCAACATGATGGGGCGGCGCACCTATACCAAATCCGGAGACGGTCGGGAGATCGTCACGCAGAACTACGACTATCTCTATGTTTGCACGGAGATTTCCAAGAAGTCGATGGTCCCGATCCTGGCGATGGCACGGGCGCGCACGCTCGAGGAATTCGGGCCGCTCATCCGCCACAAGGGCGAGGAATTCTTCTACGTCCTCGACGGCGAATTGGAACTCCACACCGAGATCTACGCGCCCCTTCGGCTGAAGAAGGGTGATTCCTGCTACTTCGACGCCATGATGGGACACGCCTATTTGAGCGTCAGCGAGGAGCCGGCGCAGATATTATGCGTTTGCTCGACCCCGGAAACCGAATTGGTCTCCACGCTGGCAAACGCGCAGACGATCAAGCTCAAAAACTGATCGAAACTAAAAAACAAATACGATAAGAAAAAATATTGCACTTAGGAAAATCGTTTCCTAGTCTAGGACCGTGGTGGGTGCCGGGAGGGCATCGCACGCCGCAGTTCTGGGGAGGACGACGAGATGAACGGTTCCAAGTGGAAATCGATCGGCATTGCATTGCTTCTGGCATCGACGCCGCTTTCCGGCGCGATTGCTGCGCAGGACGTGCTGGTGCTGGCGCGCGCGGAAGATCCGCCGACGGCCGATCCAGGCATTGAGATCAGCAACAGCGGCTACACGCTCACTTACGCCGCCTATGAAAGGCTCGTCGCCTACAAGGGCGCCTCGACGGAAGTCGGGCCGGAACTCGCCGAAAGCTGGACTGCCGACGATGCCGGCCTCGTCTGGACCTTCAAGATTGCGGCCGGCCACAAATTCGACGACGGCTCGCCGGTCGATGCCGCCGCCGTCAAATTCAGCTTCGACCGGCTGATGAAGCTGAAGGCCGGCCCGTCCGACGCGTTCCCGGTCTTGAAAGAGGTCGAGGTCGTCGACCCGCAGACCGTAAAGTTTCACCTGAGCGCGCCGTTTGCGCCGTTCATTTCCACGCTTGCCGTCTCCGGCGCTGCGATCATCAATCCAAAGGTGATGGAGCATGAGAAGGACGGCGACATGGCGAAGGCCTGGCTCGCCGAGCATACGGCCGGCAGCGGTCCCTATCGCATCGCTTCCTGGGAGCGCAACCAGAGCATCGTGCTCGACAGCAACGAACATTATGCAGGCGCCAAGCCGGCGCTGAAACAGGTCGTGCTCCGCATCGTCGGCGACGTGTCGGCGCGTCGCCTTCAACTGACCAACGGCGATGCCGACATCATCGAACAGATCCCGCTCGATCAGGCCGAAGCGCTGCAGAAGGATGCCTCCGTCGTCGTCGAGAGCAATCCGAGCATGTATGTGAACTACATCTACATGAACAATCGCCAGCCGCCGCTCGACGACGCCAAGGTGCGTCAGGCGATCTCCTATGCGGTCGACTACCAGGGCATCATCGACGGCATCATGCTCGGTCAGGCCAAGCAGATGCGCGGCGCCGTGCCGAGCGGCATGTGGGGCCATGATCCGCAGGGTTTCCAGTACAGCTACGACATCGAGAAGGCCAAGGCGTTGCTTGCCGAATCCGGCAAGGGCGACATCCATTTGACCTATACCTTCTCTCAGGCCGATCCTGCCTGGGAACCGGTCGGTCTGGCGCTGCAAGCCTCTCTCGCAGAAATCGGCGTCAAGCTCGATCTGCAGGCGGTCGCCGACACGACGAAGCGCGAGTTGGTCGCCAACGGCAAGTTCGACATGGCGCCCGGCGCCTGGACGCCTGATTTCGCCGACCCCTACATGTTCATGAACTACTGGTTCGACGCCGGTAAGATGGGCGGCCCGGGCAACCGTTCCTTCTACAACAACAGCAAGGTGACGGGTCTCGTCCAAGAGGCAGCTTCGATCGTCGACGAAGCAAAGCGCAAGGCTCTCTACATCGAGGCGCAGAAGCTTTCGACTGACGACGCGCCGTATCTCTACATCATGGAGAAGAACGACATCTTCGCCCGCCGCGCCGCGGTGAAGGGCTATGTCTACAATCCGATGCTGATCCAGGTCTACAACTTCGGAACGATGTCGAAGACGGAGTGAGGAGGAACGGTCAAGCTTCGCTTGGCCGACCGCATTCCACGGAACGCCTGCCGCCGGCCCCTGGCCGTGGCGGCAGGGTTCTTCGTTTCCCAAGCTAGGCCGGGGTTCCCCTGCCGGAAGGGCTGACGTCCATGGCAATCACCCGCATCATTCTTCCGCGTCTGATCCTCTTGCTTTTCGTCGTGCTGGGGGTCGCGGTCATCACCTTCACGATCTCGCATCTCATTCCCGGTGATCCGGCGCGCATGATCGCGGGCGACAGGGCAAGCGCCGAGACGCTTGAAAATGTCAGGCGCAATCTCGGTCTCGACCGGCCGGTCGTCGAACAATTCACCATCTATATCGGCAATCTGCTTCAGGGCGATCTCGGCACGTCGCTCAGGACCAATCGCCCCGTCGCGGCCGATATCCGCACCTTCCTGCCGGCGACGCTGGAGCTCGGCGTGGTCGCGCTTTTCATCGCGATCTGTCTCGGCGTGCCGCTTGGTGTGCTCTCGGCCGTCTACAAGGACGGTCCAATTGATCAGGTGGCACGAACGGTCTCGGTCTGCGGCATCTCGATGCCAGTCTTCTGGTTCGGCCTGATCCTGATCTACGTCTTCTATGCGAAATTCCAGATCCTGCCCGGCAGCGGGCGCCTGGCCATGGGTATTGCGACACCCGAGCGCATCACAGGCTTCCTGCTGATCGACTCGCTGCTGCAGGGCCGTTTCGACGCATTCCGCAGCGCCCTTTACCACATCATCCTGCCGGGCTTCGTGCTCGCCTTTGCCAATATGGGCGTGATCACGCGCCAGATCCGCGCCTCGATGCTCGACGTGCTGCAGGAAGATTACATCCGGACAGCGCGCGCCAGTGGCCTGCGCAAGGGCATGATCATCTTCAACTATGCGCTCAGAAACGCGCTCATCCCGTCGATCACGCTGCTCGGGCTGGCGCTCGGCGATCTGCTCTATGGCGCGGTGCTGACGGAGACGATCTTCGCCTGGCCGGGCATGGGCACCTATGTTGTGACCTCGATCCAGACCCTCGATTTCCCCGCCATCATGGGTTTCACCATCGTCGCATCCATCGGCTACGTGCTGATCAACCTCCTGGTCGATCTCGCCTACATGCTCGCCGACCCGCAGATCAGGGAGGTCTGATCATGTCCGCCGTCATGCCGACAGAGCCTGCCGCGTCGAATGCAGCAATGCGCAGGACCAAGTCCTTTTCCGAGCGGCTGCGCTATTTCTGGTACCTCAGCCGCCGCAGCCCGCTGACGCTGGTCGGCGTCGCGATCATCCTGCTTGTCCTCGTGATGATCGTCGCCGCACCCGTGATCGCGCCCTACAATCCGGACAAGGTGTCGCTGACGGCGCGCCTGTTGCCACCGAGTGCGGCGCACTGGTTCGGCACCGACGAGGTCGGCCGCGACCTGTTCTCGCGCGTGATCTTTGGGGCAAGGGCCTCCTGCGGCGCCGCCTTCATGATCGTCCTGATCTCGATGTCGGTCGGGGTGCTGATCGGCTGCTTCTCGGGCGTCGTCGGCGGTCGGGTCGATACCGCCATCATGCGGCTGATGGATGTCGTGCTCGCCCTGCCGGCGCTGGTGCTCGCCATGGCGCTGGCCGCGGCTCTTGGCCCAAGCCTGTTCAATTCCATGCTGGCGGTCGCGATCGTACGCATCCCCGCCTATGTGCGCCTCGCCCGCGGCCAGACGCTGTCGCTGCGCGAGCAGGTCTTCGTCAAGGCGTCGCGCACCTTTGGCGCCTCGCCGTTCTACATCCTGCGCTGGCATATCCTGCCAAACGCCATGTCGCCGATCATCGTCCAGGCGACCCTCGATCTCGGCGGCGTCGTGCTGATTGCAGCCGCCCTCAGCTTCATCGGCCTCGGCGCGCAGCCGCCGACCGCCGAATGGGGCGCGCTCGTCAGCAGCGGCCGCAGCTACATGCTCGACCAATGGTGGTACGCGACCTTCCCGGGCCTGGCGATCCTGATCACGGCCATGGGGTGCAATCTCGTCGGCGACGGCATACGCGATATGCTCGACCCGCGCTTGAGGGGCAGATGATGACGATGGGAACGGCAGAACCACGCGGCCAGGCGCTGGCCATCAACAATCTCTCGCTGGAGTTTCCAACCTTCAGCGGCGCCGTCAAGGCGCTTGACGATGTGTCGATCAGCGTCGGCAAGGCCGAGATCGTCGGTATTGTCGGCGAATCCGGCTGCGGCAAGTCGGTGACGACGATGGCGGCAACGGGGCTCCTGCCCAAGGGACGCTACCGCATCACCGGTGGCACCGTCAGGCTCTTTGGCCACAGCACGCTTTCCATGGACGACAATCAGTTGCAGGACCTGCGCGGCAAGGTGGTCTCGACCATCTTCCAGGAACCGATGAACGCGCTGAACCCGACGATCCGTATCGGCAAGCAGCTGACCGACGTCATCATGCGCCACGAGGAAATAGATCTCGCCGAGGCAAGGCGCGTGGCGCGGGACATTCTTGCCGACATGCTGATCGGCGAGCCCGAGCGGGTCATGAACCTCTATCCGTTCGAACTCTCCGGCGGCATGCGGCAGCGGGTGCTGATCGCCATGGCGTTTTCCTGCAACCCCGGCCTGATCATCGCCGACGAGCCGACGACTGCACTCGATGTTACCGTGCAGGCGGTGATCCTGCGGTTGATCCAGAACCGGGCGCGCCGGACAGGCACGTCAGTCATCTTCATCTCGCACAATGTCGCCGTCGTCTCGCAGCTCTGCGATCGGCTCTACGTGATGTATGCCGGGCGGATCGTCGAGCACGGCGCGACGCGGACGGTCCTTGAAACGCCGCAGCATCCCTATACCCAGGCGCTGTTGCGCTGCCTGCCGGAGCGGGTCGCGCCGAAGCAGGAACTCGAAGCGATCCCTGGCGCTGTGCCGAACCTTCTGCACCCACCGGCGGGTTGCTACTTCCAGCCGCGATGCAAGGAAGCAGTCGAACAATGTCGAACCCGGTCTCCGCAACTGGTGGGGGCCAGCGGCCAGCAGGTCGCCTGCTGGCGTCGCGGTGTGGCGACCGAACTCGTAGAGCAGGGAGGCCGGCAATGACCGAAGGCGTTGGTACGATAGCGCGGCCGGTGCTCGAGGTTTCCGACCTTCATGTCCGCTTCCCGGCCTCCCGCAACTGGTTGGGGCGGCCCACGTCTTATGTGCATGCGGTCAATGGCGTGACCCTTGAGGTCGGCGCCGGCAAGAGCCTCGGCATCGTCGGCGAGTCAGGCTGCGGCAAGAGCACGCTCGCCCAGGCGATCATCGGGCTTGCGCCTTTTGAACAGGGCAGGGTGGCGATCGACGGCGAGGATTTTCAGAAGGCTCAGGGCAAACAAAAGCGCGCCTTGCGGCAGAAGATGCAGATCGTCTTTCAGGATCCGCAATCCTCGCTCGACCGGCGCCTGCCGGTCTGGCGGCTGATCAGCGAGCCGCTGCACATTCGCGGTGGGCACAGCAGGGCCGAACTGCATGAGAAGGCCGAGGAACTGGCCGTCGCCGTCGGGGTCCGTCCGGAACACCTCGATCGCCTGCCGCACGAGTTTTCAGGCGGCCAGCGCCAGCGCATCGCCATTGCCCGCGCGATCAGCACGGACCCGGAGCTGCTGGTGCTGGACGAGCCGACATCGGCGCTCGACGTCTCGGTACAGGCGCAGATCATCAATCTGCTCTTGAAGCTGCAGCGAGAGCGCGGGCTCACCTATCTCCTGATTTCGCACGACGTCGCGCTGGTGCGCCATTTCTGCGACGACGTCGCGGTGATGTATCTCGGCCAGATCGTCGAATCCGGCCCGGCCGACGAAGTGTTGCGCAATCCCCGCCATCCCTACACGCAGACGCTTCTGGCGGCGGCGCCGAGCTTCGAGAGCCCGCTGCCGGATGTTGCGCAGGTGCGTGCGGGCGAGCTTCCCAACAACCGCCATCTGCCGGACGGCTGCTTCTACAAGCAGAGGTGCGACCGGATTGGCGGCGGCTGCGAGGCGGGCCAGGTGCTGCGGCGCCTGAGCGAGAGCGCCCGCCATGTCAGGTGTCACCTGGCGCAGACGTGAAAGCGCAGACGACGCGCCAGATCCGCGCCCGCCGGCCCAGCCGCCGGAACGGCGCGGTGCGGCCTGTGCCATTTGATGCGCAATTTCGATAGTTTGAGAAATATAATTTTCTTATAGGAAAAATAATTTGATTGATATTTCCGACTGTGCAAATTTGTAGCCGCCGCCATCGGGCGGCGCTTGCCAATCGGGACCGCCTTTTCGCGATCCCGCCGCTTGCCGGAGATGAGATTGACTGACCCAACGCTGCTCGACGCCTTTCGTCAGCCTGCGGCAATCGGATGGGCGCGCGGTGACCCTGCGGGTCGATGCCCGCGGACGCCAGACGGCGCCGGTCGCCGGCGAGGCGGCGAACAGAATTTGCTTTGATGACATGAAAGAGGCCTGACATGACCAAGGAAGTTGAATGGGCGCGCATGACCGCGCCGAGCCTGCGCGAAATTGCGGGCAAACCGGGGGCGCTTGCAATCCTGCCGATCGGCTCGCTGGAGCAGCACGGCCCGCACCTGCCAGTCATCACCGACACCGCGAGCGCATCGGCAGCCGCGATCCGCGCTGCCCGGCTGGTGGCCGATGACATTCCGGTCGCCGTTCTTCCGGGTTTGTGGACTGGCATGAGCGAACATCACCTGCCCTTCGGCGGCACGATCACGCTCGATTACGATACGCTGAGCCGCGTCCTCCGCTGCATCGTCCGCTCGCTGAAGACGCTCGGCTTCCAGCGCCTGTTCATTGTCAATGGTCACGGCGGCAACATGGATCCGCTGGCGGTCGCCGTGCGCGAACTGGCGGTCGAGTTCGCCATGCCGATCGTCGCGACGACGCCGTGGATGCTGGCGACGGAGGAGGCATCAAAGATCTTCGAAGTCGACACCGGCGCCCACCATGCCTGCGAAGGTGAGGCCTCTGTCATGCTGGCGATCGTGCCGGACGCGGTAAAGACCGAGATGTTCGGTCAGGCTTTCGGTAACCAGCAGCACCCTGTCGACGTCCCGGCGGACGTGTCGCGCTTCTATTCCTTCTCCGAGCGCGCGCCGGTTACCGGTACCTGGGGCGATCCGCGCAGCGCAACGGCTGCAAAGGGCGAGCGTTTCCTCGATCTTCAGGCGAGCGAACTGGTGAAGCTGATCCGCAACGACGTGCTCTGGACCACGCCGGATTCGGTCTGGACCCCCGGCCGCGGGCTCGGCACCACGGCCGGCAGGGCCGAATGATCCTTCCGGCGCCATCGGCCGGCACTCGCATTCCATTCCTTTAGGGAGGACAGACCAATGAACGTGAAATTCGCGCGGACGCGCAACACCCTTGTAACGCTCTTCGCTGCCACCATGCTTTCAAGCGCCGCGCTGACGCCGGCCATGGCAAAGACGCTCGTCTATTGCTCGGAAGGCGCGCCGGAAGGCTTCGACGCGGCACTGTACTCGGCTAACAGCACCTGGGACGCGTCGGCCGAGACGGTCTATGACCGCCTCACAGAATTCGAGCCCGGCACCACCAATGTCGTCCCGGGCCTTGCCGAAAGCTGGACCATTTCCGCCGACAATCTCGAATACACGTTGAAACTGCGCGCGGGCGTGAAGTTCCAGACGACGGACGATTTCACGCCGACGCGTGATTTCAATGCAGACGACGTGCTCTTCACCTTCAACCGCCAGATGGACAAGGACGATCCGTGGCATAGCTATTTCGCCGGCGCGAACTGGGAAATGTTCAACGCGATGGAGATGCCGGCGGCGATCAAGGAGATCGTCAAGGTCGATGACAGGACCGTCAAGTTCGTACTGAACCAGCCGGATGCGTCACTGCCGTCCAAGCTCGCGCTGAACTTCGGCTCGATCGTGTCGAAGGAATATGCCGACAAGCTGGCGGCAGACGGGCGGCGCGAGGACCTCGATCGCAAGCCGGTCGGCACCGGACCGTTCCGCTTTGTCGATTACCAGCAGGACGCTGCGATCCGTTTTGCCGCCAATGCCGACTATTGGGATGGCGCGCCGAAGATCGACAATCTCATCTTCGCGATCACCACCGACCCGACCACCCGCATGCAGAAGCTGCAGGCGGGCGAATGCCACATCGCTCCGTATCCGGCACCGGCCGATATCGCCAAGCTAAAGGCAAATCCGGACCTCAACGTCATGGAGCAACCGGGCCTCAACGTTTCCTATCTGGCGATGAACACCCTGGTGGCGCCATTCGACAAGCTGGAGGTGCGCCGCGCCATCAACATGGCGATCGACCGCAAGGCGATCGTCGAGTCCGTCTATCAGGGCATGGGCCAGATCGCCAAGAGCGTCCTGCCGCCGACGATGTGGGGCTATAACGGCGGGATCGAGGGCTATGGCTACGATCCTGAAGCGGCCAAGAAGCTTCTCGACGAGGCCGGCGTCAAGGATCTGAAGATGAAGATTTGGGCAATGCCCGTCAGCCGCCCCTATATGCCGAATGCCCGCCGCGCCGCGGAACTGATGCAGGCGGATCTTGCCAAGGTCGGCATCGGTGTCGAGATCGTCTCCTACGAATGGGGCGAATACCTCAAGAAGTCGCGGGACAAGGCGCGCGACGGCGCCATCATCCTCGGCGGCACGAGCGACAATGGCGACCCCGACAACCTGCTCAGCTACTTCTTCAGCTGCTCAGGCGTCGGCGGCAGCAACAATGCAAACTGGTGCTACAAGCCGCTGGATGAGATCTTCCAGAAGGCCCGCGCCAGCTCGGACCAGGGCGAGCGGACGAAGCTCTACGAAGAGGCCCAGGCGATCATCAGCGATCAGGCGCCCTGGGTTCCGATCGCACATTCCACCGTCGTGCTGCCGATGTCGAAAAAGGTGAAGAACTACGTGATGGAGCCTCTGGGCTCGCATCGCTTCGACAAGGTCGACATCGAGGAGTAACCCGCCCGATCCGGGCTGGGCGCGAGCTCGATTTTCTCGCGTGACTTAGGCGGGCGTTCGTCCCGCCCCGCCCGAGGCGCTGGAGATTTCACTCTCCAGTGGTCCCCGGGGGGGCGGGTGAACGACCGCGACAATGCCCGGCTGGCGGCGGCCAACGGCAGGGCGTTGATCGGCGTGTTCGAGTGACTAGATCTTGCAACTCCCCGGTGTGGAGCGCAGCGGATACAGAGCCGTGCGCCCTGTACGGAACCGCGGAATACCCGAAGCGAGGAAGTCTGCGCCTGCCGAGGCGCCGCCGGTTGGCGAAGTGTTGCTGCTCGCCCGACCGGCGCTAGGGGACAGTACAACCGGGCGTGTCGAGATCAGAAGCGGAAGTTCAGGCCCGTCTTGATCGCGTGATTGACCAGATTGTTCGAGCCCTTCACGCCACCGATCGTGGAGTCCACGCCGTTGAAGCGGGTCTGGGTATATTCGACCTTGCCGGAGATGTTTTCGGTAAATCCCATCTCTGCGCCCGCACCATAGGTCCAGCCCGTGTGCCAGCGATCGCGTGAGGTTACGGTGCCCTTGCCCTCGAAGCGGGCGGTGGTGACGCCCACCGTGCCGTAAAGCAACACGTTGTCGAGTGCGTAGCCCGCCTTGGCCCTGGCCGTACCGCTCCAGGTCTGCTGCAAGGCGCCGCCTTTGCCAACCTGGTACTGCAAGCCGCCGGCGCGCGCCGCCTCGATCTCACCACCGATCACGAAATCGCCGAACTGTTGATTGTAGCCGACCTGGACGCCGCCGTTGATCTTGTTCTTGCTGCCCTTCTGGTTCGAGGAGCCGGTGCCGATGTGGCCGCCCGCATAGGCCCCCGTCCAACGATCCACATTGGCAAAGTCGACGCCCGAATTGTTGAAATCAGCGGCCTGTGCGGTCGAAGCGGCTGCGGCAACGTTGAGAGCAAGCGCGGCCGTCTTGAAGTTGAGTGTCATCGATCGTTTCCTTTATTGTCGCGGACCGGTCCGGCCCGTTCAATGCGATCGGTTTGCCTCATCTGCTTGCAGGTTCCGCGCAGAGTTCATCCGGTTTTCATGGAGAGAGTACGCTTTGCGAGCCTCTGCTCCCGCAGTCTGTCGGCAAGGCGATTTCGAAGGTCATGCCGCCGAACTCGTTTCGCCTCGCGCTGGTCGAACCTCCATGGGCCTCGGCGATCGCGCGAACCACCGACAGGCCGAGACCGCTGCCGCCGCTCGCCCGGGATCGGGAGTCATCCGCGCGCCAAAACCGATCAAACGCGTGCTCGATGTCGATGTCGGACATACCAGGGCCGGAATCCTGGCATTGGAAGATTGCCTCCGAACCTCTCATCTTCGCCACGATGGAGAGCCGGCTTCCAGACGCATAGCGGGTGGCATTGTGCATGATCGCAAGCAAGGCCTGTCGCACTTTGCCGCGATCAAGCATCATCGGCGCCCGACTGAGGTTGAGCGATACCGGCATCCCGGCCTTGTCGAACTCGCCGAGCATCGCGGCTACGGCGGTCTCGACCTCTTCGCCCATGTCGCCTGGCTCCAACCGGAGCTCCAGCCGCCCTACATTCGAGAGCGCCAGGATGCGGAGATCCTCGACGATGCCGGTCAGGTGATCGATCTGACCGATCAAGCCATCGTAAAGCTCGGTGGTTGGCTTGAAGACGCCGTCGCGCATTCCCTGCAGGCGGCCCCGCAGCACCGTCAGCGGCGTTCGCAGCTCATGGGCAATGGCGTTGTTCTGGTACTGCAACTCCTTCTCTGCGTTCTCCAGCAGTTCAGCCATCCGGTTGAAATGGTCGATCACATCGTCGACCTCCCCCAGTCGTCTTGATCGAACGGGCACGCGGGTGGAGAAATTTCCCATCGCGATCGCCTTTGCGGCATCGCGGATGAGCACCAGTGCGTTCACGATCCGGTGGCTGAGGCGACCGCCAATGATGGCAGCGATGATGAGGCTGACGGTGAGCACTGCGGCCATAACCAGGAGCTCGACCAGGGTGACCGGCTCGAGGACCGCGTCGGGGTGCGTCAGATAGAGGACGTACATTTAAATGAACGATCCCGACGTCAGCACCCCAATGGTGGCCGTCACCGCCAGAAACATGTGTTTCGTCAGAAGCCAGCTGAAGCCTCCGATCGCCCATTCCCGTTTCCTGGGACGGCTGCCCGGGGTTGGGCCGAAGGTAAGGTCTGTCGTTTGGGGATCGCTCATGGTGGTTCTCGGAGTTTCTCTGCAATCAGCGGTGCAACCGGCAGGCACAGGATTCGTTGAGGCCGTGTGTGGGTTGCGTGGAGAGAGCGCCGAAATCGGAGGAGCAATCGTTCGAGGGACTTAGCTCGTCCGGCGCAATCACGGCCGGCGGCATCGGTTTGCGGTGCTTTGCAAAGAATCTGTTGGGCAAACGCACAGGTTGCAGGTTGTCCTGCATGGAGCACGCGCAGGTAGGTTTGTTGGGGCGTCTAGCCGGTAACCTGCAGGGCCGGGACCCCATCTGCAGACAGGAGGCATCACCCATTGCAGACCCTTGCAAAGATTCTTGCATTGCCATTATTGACGGCACGGAAAATTGCAGGAACGATGGATCCTGCAAATGAACTTGCGGGGACGTCATGACGATACTCGATCGCATTAAGACGCATTCCAGGCGGCTTACCGATGCGGATCAGAAGCTGATCACCACCATGCTGGAAAACCGGGCGGAGGCCGCGTTCCTGTCGGGCCCGCAGCTTTCCCAGCGCGCCTCCGTTCATGAGGCCACCGCCACCCGGCTGGCGCAGAAGCTTGGCTACAAGGGCTTTCCGGATCTTCGCGCGCAGCTGCAGCGCGAGGTGCTGGACGACCAGGACGCGGCCAACCGCATGCGCCGCTCGGTCTCGAAGGTCGAGCATGGCGACTACCTGACAGATCTGATTGCGGCCGAGATCAGCGCGCTCGAAACGCTCGCCCGGTCCGTCGAGCAGACGGATATCGACAGGGCCGCGGACATGATTTTTTCCGCACGTCGCGTCTTCATCTTCGGGCAGGGGCATGCGCAATCCGTGGCCGGCTTCCTGCAGCGTCGCCTCGATCGCTTCGGCATGACCACGATCCAGCTGACGGGGCGCGGCCGGGACATCGCCGAGCGCCTGGTCAGCATGGAGGCAGGCGACCTCATCGTGGCGCTTGCCTTTCGTAAACAGCCGCAAAGCTACGCCCCGCTGATGCGGCATGCGACACGGGTCGGTGCGCCCTCGATCCTCGTTTCCGATCTGGTCGGGCCGCTGATGGAGCCCGCTGCCGATCTGATGCTTGCAGCGCCGAGGGGACGCTCGGGCAGCGAATTTCAGACACCGACGATCCCGTTTGCGATCGTCAACGCCATCGTGCTGACGATCGCCGGCCGCCACCAGGGGCAGGTGATCGGCAGGCTGGAGAAGCTGTCGGAGTTGTTCAACGACTTCGACTAGAGCGCCTGCGTTCACAGGAACGCACAAGGGACGTTCTAATACTTTGATTCTAGAGCATCTTTCCGCCCGCAAGTGATCCCACTTGAAGGCAGAATGCTCTAGCGGGGAACTATAAAGGGAGGAGAACGAAATGCTGAAAAAACTGACCAGTGCCGCACTTGCCGCATGCTTTGCACTGCCATCCTTGACGATGGCGTCCGATCTCGACGGGCTGACGCCGCAGCAACTGCTGCCGCTCGCACAGAAGGAGGGAAGCGTTACAGTCTTCTCGCTTTCGAGCCGCATAGCCAAGATCGAGAAGGCCTTCGAAGAGACCTATCCGGGCATCGACCTCATCGGCCTCGACATGAGTTCGACCAAGCAGATCGCGCGTGTCGAAGCGGAGCAACAGGCCGGCGTGCATGCTGTCGACGTGCTCTATATTGCAGACACACCTGTCGTGTTCACCAAGCTTCTGGAGGGGAAGCGGATCGTGAACTATGTCCCGCCGCGGGTCGCGAACGAACTGGAGGATCGCTACAAGGCGCCGCTCCTGACCCAGCGCCTCTCGACGAAGGTGCTGATGTACAACGAGAAGGCGTTTCCTGATGGTTCGCCCGTCAGTAATCTCTGGCAGCTCACCCAGCCGGAATGGCAGGGAAGGGTGCTGATGGTCGACCCGAGCCAGCGTGGCGAACTTCTCGATCTCCTGACCGAGATCGCGCTGCATCCGGACGAAATGGCCGCCGCCTACAAGGCGCATTTCGGCAAGGATATCGAAGTTGAAGGTGATCTTCAGGGCGCCGGTGAGCAGTTCATCAAGGACCTCTTCGCCAACGACCTGATCCTGGTTCCCAACAGCGACGTGCTCAACAAGTCGGTGGGTGACGTCAACGCCAAGAGCCCGCCGGTCGGTTTCGGCACCTATTCCGACCGTCGTGACAACGAGAAGGAGGGCTGGGCGCTGCAGATCGCCAACAATGTCGAGCCGGCCAACGGCATCCTGTTTCCGGCGGTACTGACGGTCGCCGACAAGGCGCCGCATCCGGCGGCCGCTCGGTTGCTGATCGACTTCATGTTCGGCGACGATACGCCGACCGGCGGGGCGGGCTTCGAGCCCTTCAACGTTCCCGGCGACTACGCGACCCGCAAGACCATCGCCCACCATCCGGACTCGGTGAAGCTCGATGACTTAAAGGCCTGGACGATCGACCCGGCAAAGACGGCCGCCGCGCGCGGGCGCATTGCCGACCTGATCATCACGCTCCAGTAACGGAAACCGTCTGTCGGCACGCTTTTCCAAAAACGCGTGCCGACAGACGCCGAGGCTCTGACATGACATCCCTATCAATATCCGCACCATCGGGCAGCCGGCTGCTCCGATCGGGCTTCCTCTTGCCGGCAATTCTCGTCGCCATCGTCGCGATCCTGGTCGTCGCTCCGCTCTTGCGCATCCTCTTCACGACGCTGACGCCTGAGGGCATCGCGGCCTGGAAGGCCGTGCTCGCCAGCCCGCTCTCGGCCAACCTCTGGTGGCGGCCGCTCCTCAATACCATGATCCTCGGCTTCAGCGTCGGCGCCGGCTGCCTGCTCATCGGCGGCTTCCTTGCCTGGCTTGTGGTGCTGACGGACGTGCCGGGCCGCCGCTTCCTCGGCCTGATGGCGTCGCTGCCCTACATGATCCCGAGCTTTGCCGCAGCCCTTGCCTGGGGCACGCTGTTTCGCAACTCGCGTCTCGGCGGTTCGGCCGGCTTCTTCGAGACCAGCGGCCTTGCCATTCCCGACTGGCTCGCCTGGGGACTCATCCCGACGGCGATCGTGCTGATCGCGCACTATTATTCGCTCGCCTATACGATCATCGCCGCGGCCTTGAGTTCGGTCGGCGCCGATCTCGTCGAGGCAGGCCAGATGGCCGGCGCCAAGCGCCCGCGCATCTTCTTCGGCATCATCCTGCCGGTGGTCACGCCGGCGCTGATTGCCGCGGCATCGCTGACCTTCGCCGGTGCCGTCGCCAATTTCGCGGCACCCGCTTTGCTCGGCCTGCCGGTGCGGATGCAGACGCTTTCTACCCGTCTCTTCGGCATGATCGAGACCGGGCAGAACGAACGCGGCTTCGTGCTTGCGCTGCTGCTCATTGCAGTGTCGGCACTGTTCCTGTGGCTCTCCGATCGTATCGTCTCCGGTCGCAAGGCCTTCATCACGGTGACCGGCAAAGGCGGGCGGACCAAACGCTTCCCGCTTGGCGCCTGGCGCTGGCCATTCTTTGCCATCGCCGTCATCATCGGGTTTCTGACAACGGTGCTGCCGGTCCTCGTGCTGGCCGCGTCGAGCCTGGCACCGCAGAGCGGCGCGCTGTTTTCCAACTGGACGCTGCACTTCTGGATCGGCGAAGGTGGCGGCGAGATGGCGCAGGGGCAGGCGGGTATCTTCCGCAATCCTGTGCTGATCGACGCGATCTGGAACACGATCCGTCTCGGGCTGGTCGTCGCCTTCACCACGATGCTGCTCGGTCTTGGGCTGGCCTATACCATCGTCCAGCGCCGCGGCAGCCTGCTCGCGACGCTGCTGAGCCAGCTTGCTTTCCTGCCGCTTCTGGTGCCGAGCATCGCCTTTGCCGCGGCCTATATCGCGCTCTTCGGCGCGCCGATCGGGCCGCTGCCTTCGCTCTACGGCACCTTCGCCCTGCTGGTCATCGCGGCATCGGCGCACAATCTGCCCTTTGCCGTGCAGTCGGGGCGGTCGGTGCTCGGCCAGATCTCCGCCGACATCGAGGAAAGCGCCCGGCTGACGGGTGCGGGACTGATCCGTCGCCTGTTCGCGATCATCTTTCCCCTCGCGATCCGGGGCCTCTTTGCCGGCGCGATCCTCGTCTTCGTCAAGATGGTGCGGGATCTCTCGCTGGTCGTGCTGCTGTTCACCGCCACCTCGCCGGTCTTGAGCATGGTCGCCTATCGCTATGCTGCGGAAGGCTTCCTGCAGTTCGCCAATGCCATCACCCTCGTCATCCTCGTCGTCTGCCTGGCTGCCTCCTTCGTGGCCCACAGCCTGCAGAACCGTGTCCAGAAATGGAAAGCACCATGAATGCTTTAGCAACCGGCACTGCGGACGCCATCAAGATCCGCAGCCTCGTCAAACGCTTTGGCGCCTTTACCGCCGTCAAGGACGTCAACATCTCGGTACCGGCGGGATCCTTTCTCGTGCTCGTCGGCCCCTCGGGCTGCGGCAAGTCGACCCTTCTGCGCATGCTGGCCGGGCTTGAAAGCCCGAGCGAAGGCGAAATCGCCTTCGTCGGGCAGACCGTATCGAGCGGCGCGGGCGGCGTCATTGCCGACGCCGGCAAGCGCAACGCCGGGCTCGTGTTCCAGAGCTATGCGCTCTGGCCGCACATGACGGTCGCCGGCAACATCGCCTGGCCGCTGAAGGTCGCCAGATGGCCGCGCGACAAGCGCGAGCAGCGTGTGCGGGAAGTGCTTTCGCTTCTCGGCATCGACACGCTTGCCGAACGGTATCCGGCCGAGATCTCCGGCGGCCAGCAGCAGCGCGTGGCGATCGCCCGCACGATCGCGCCACAGCCGAGCATTCTTTTGTTCGACGAGCCGCTGTCGAACCTCGATGCCAAGCTGCGCATCGAGATGCGCAGCGAGCTGATGCGCATCCACCGGGCGACGGGGGCGACATCGGTCTACGTCACGCACGACCAGGTCGAGGCGATGACCATGGCGACCCATGTCGCCGTGCTCAACAACGGCCGCGTCGAACAGTTTGGCAAGCCGATCGATCTCCTGCGCAATCCGCAGACCACCTTCGTTGCGACCTTCCTCGGCACGCCGCCGGCAAACCTGATACCGGTGCACCGCGCCGGCGACGGCCTCGTCTTCGGCGATATGGTGCTCGCGCCGGCTTCCGTGGCGGCCGGCCGCGACGATGCGCAACTGCTCTACCGTGCCGAAGACGTCAGCGTCGGCGCGGTCGCCGGAGCACCGTCGCTTATGGCCCGCTTTGCCGAAGCAGCACCGATCGCGGGGCGAACCATGGTGACCGCCATGGTCGGCGACCTGCGCGTTACGGCCATGGCCGACAGCTACTTCACCGCCACACCGGGGGAGCCGATCCCCCTTTCCTTCATTCGCACCCCCGATGCGGTTTTCGCCGCCACCGGAGAAAGGATCCAACAATGAGGCTCATCCTCATGCGCCACGGCGAAACCCAGTGGAACGCCGAACAACGGCTCCAGGGACAGGACAACTCGCTCCTGTCCGAGCGTGGGGTGGCGCAGGTGAGGCGGTTCCGCCCCTACGCCAAGGCGTTGAAGCCGGTTCGCATTATCGCCTCCGATCTCGGCCGCACCCGGCAGACGGTCGCCCTCATCGGTCACCCGGACGCGCCGACCGACGAGCGCTTCCGCGAATTGGACATGGGCGAATGGACGGGACGGCGCAAGCCGGATCTGATCGCCGAGCGGCCGGAAGAATATGCCGCATGGCGCGCCGGTACGTTCACGCCGGCCAACGGCGAAACCTGGGGCGCCTTTCGCGGCCGCGTGGCCGAAGGTGTGCATGACTGGATGTCGCGCACCGAAGGGGACCTGCTCGTGGTTGCCCATGGCGGCGTGGTGCGCGCCGCCTGCCACGAATTCCTCGATCTTCCCCCGTCGCGCGTCGTCCCCGTCACGCCGGGGACGGCGACCATCCTGCATTTCCCGCGGCGCGGCAGCATGACCGCGCAGCTGGAGGGCTACAACATCGGATCTGTCGCACCCGACGACTTCGTCGCCGACTGATACTTGCGGCGAGGGGCATGAGATGAACTCCGGAACATTGGTTATCCTGGAACTTCTGGGTGGCGTGGCGCTGCTTCTATGGGGCGTGCGCATGGTGCGCACTGGCGTCATGCGCGGCTGGGGCGACCGGCTGCAGCGCTTTGTCGAAGAACGCCTGTCGAACCGGCTTACCGCCTTCGGCGGCGGGGTCCTTGCGACCGCCGTGCTCGGCAGCGCCACGGCCATGGCGCTGATCGTTGCCGGGCTTGCAGGCGCCGGCGCGATTTCGGCCCAGACCGGGCTCGCCGTCCTGCTCGGGGCGGATATCGGCTCCGCGCTCGTCTCCGGCCTCTTTGCCTCCGGCTCGTCGCTTGCCGGCGTGCTCGCTCCGCTGTTTCTCCTGACCGGATACATCGCATTCAGCGTATCCGGCGAATTCCGACCGCGTAACGCCGGCCGCATCCTGATGGGCCTCGGGCTGATGCTGATGGCCTTGAAGGTGATCGTGTCGGCGACCGCGCCACTGCGCGAAGCCACGCTTTTCCACGATGTCCTGCAGGCGGTCGCGACGGAGCCCGTGCTTGGCTTCCTCGTCGGTGCAATGCTTGCATGGCTGTTCCACTCGACGCTTGCCGTCATCCTGCTCGTCGCCTCGCTCCTGATGAACGGCAGCCTCGAAGTCGCCGGCGCCGTCCCGCTTATCCTCGGAATCAATTTCGGCGGCGGACTTCCGGCGGTCAGCGCCACGCTCGACCAGCCGCCATCTGCCCGCAAGCTGCCGGTCGCCAATCTCTTCTGCCGCGGGCTTCTGGCCGTGTCGCTGCTGCCCTTCGCGCGGCAGATCGTCGATATTGCCGGCCGTCTACCCACCGATCCGTTGCATGTCGCGGTCGGTCTTCACGTCACCTTCAACCTGGTCGTTGCGGCCGTGTTCCTGCCGCTGTCGTCGTTCGTCGTGAACCTTGTGGAACGGCTTGTCCCGCCAGCGCCGGTCGTTGGCGATCCCTTGACGTCTCCGCGCTATCTCGACAGCATGTCGCTGGAGACGCCGGCAATCGCGCTCAGCAATGCAACGACCGAAACGATCCGCATGAGCGAATTGCTGGAGCGCATGTTCCGGATGGCGCTGACGTCGTTACAGGCCGGCAGGCTCGAAAATCTGAAGGAACTGCTGCCCGTGGATGCACGGCTCGGCAATTACATGGCGTCGGTGCACGCCTATCTCGGACAATTGACACAGGACGGGTTGCCGGCCGGAGAGACGAGCAGAGCCCATGAGATCATGTTGTTTGCGAGCAATCTCGAACATGCGGGCGACGTCATCAAGCTAAGCCTTGCCGATCGCATCAGGGCGAAAATCAAGCAGAACATTCAGTTCACCGTCAGCCAGCGTGCGGCGATCGAGGCGCTCTCGGAGGTGATCGTGGCCTCGTTGCGATTGTTGCCTGCGGCCCTCTCCTCCCGCGACGTCGCGGCCGCATCGCGGCTCGCGGCCCAAAAGGACCGCTTCCGTGAACTCGAAGATGAAATCGTGCGCCGGCATCTCGGCGGCGAGCATGTGGAGACGGCGGCCGGTGCGAGAGACAATGCCCTATTCATCGACCTCGTGCGCGACCTCCACCGGATCAATTCCGATATCGCAGCCGCCGGTTATCCGCTGGTGCAGGCCGCAGGCCTGTTGAGCAGCAGCCGAATTCTCAACGTCGGAGCGGTTGCCGGTGCGAGATGATCGCAAAGGCGATGTCGATCGGCCAGGCGCTGCTAGAGCTTGGCTGAGACCGCTGTCGCCGCCTCTCGGATAGTCTGCATCAGCAGAGAAAGGGCGAGCGGCGGCACCGCGTCGGCGCGCATGGTCAGGCCAACAGGACCTTTCGTTTCGCTTGTGTCGATCGGCAGGATTGCGATCGTGCCATCGTCGACATCGGCGGCGACGACGCCGGCGGAGATGATCCAGATCGCATCGCTCGCCCGCACGAAGGCCCGGCCGAAGGCGTCGGACACTGTCTCGATCTGGTTCGGCAGACTGGCAATACCATTTGTGATCAGGAAGCGCTCGACGAAGGGGCGGATGATCGAGGCGCGTGTCGGCATCAGGACCGGGAAGTCGGCGAGCCGCGCAAAGGTGGAATGGGCGCCGGCAAGCAGCGGATGTCCAGCCCTGACGGCAAAGACCACCTGTTCCGAGTAGAGATGCTCGAAGGAAAAGCCGGTCATCTTTTCCGGTGCCGCAAGCCGCCCGACGACCAGATCGAGATCGCCGACGCGCAGCTGTTCGAGGAGGACTGCATTCTCGCCGGTGACGATCTTGATGCGGGCGCCGGTCTCCTCCTTGAGAAACAGCGTCATGGCGTGCGGCATGATGCGTGTCGAGACGGTCGGCAGCGCTCCGATGCGGACCGGAACGCCGTCGCCGGACCGTTCCTGCGAGACCGAATCGAGCCCTTGCCGAAGCGCCGTCAGCGCCGCACCGGCGTGGCGCAGGAACACCTCGCCATAGCGTGTTATCTTGATGCCGCGCCCGTCGCGCTCGAAGACCGCGACGCCAAGCACCTCTTCGAGTTCGCGGATCGTCTTGGTCACGGCCGGCTGGCTGACATGCAGCAGCTCGGCCGCCTTCATCACGCTCTTCTGCCGGGAGACCTCGACAAATGTCTGTAGATGGCGAAACTTGACCCGGGCGTCGATCATGGAATTCATAACCCTCAAGTTAATGAAATGCCATGAAATATCATTTTACCTAACCAGATTAAATATCCAATTTGGTGGCGGAGGAGAGAGCCCGTGCAGTTTGCCCGTATCAACGACATTACGATCCACTATCAGGTGATCGGCGCCACCGGCGACCGGCCGGTGCTGGTTTTCGCCAATTCGCTCGGCACGGATTTTCGCATCTGGCGCGATGTCATCGTCCGTCTTGCCGGCGATTTTGCCATCGTCCTCTACGACAAACGCGGCCATGGCCTCTCGGATATCGGGCCCACACCCTATGCGATCGAGGACCATGCGAACGACCTTGCCGGCCTGCTCGACATGCTCTCCGTCAAGCAGGCGATCATCTGCGGCCTCTCGGTCGGCGGCCTGATTGCGCAGTCGCTCTACCAGCGACGGCCCGATCTGGTGCGGGCGCTCGTCCTTTGCGACACGGCGCACAAGATCGGCACGGCCGAGACCTGGGCCGCACGCATCGCGGCGGTAGAGGAACACGGCATCGAGGCGATTGCCGATAGCGTGCTCGAGCGCTGGTTCACGCCGGCGTTTCGCCGCCCGGAAAACATCGCCTATGCCGGCTATCGCAACATGCTCGTCCGTCAGCCTGTAACCGGATACGTCGCCACCTGCGCCGCCATCCGCGACGCCGACTATACCGAGGCGGCAGCCCGCATCGCCGTGCCGACGCTTTGCGTCGTCGGCGATCAGGACGGCTCGACGCCGCCGGATGTCGTGCTTGCCACCGCCCGCCTCATTCCCGGTGCGCGCTACGAAGTCATCCGCGATGCCGGTCACATTCCCTGCGTCGAAAACCCGGAAGCCTTGACCGCGGTGCTTCGCGCCTTCTTCGAAATTGCAATGCATGGAGACAGGACCCATGAGTGACGCTTCTGCGCCCTCCGACCGCTATCGCCAGGGCATGGCCACGCGCCGTGCGGTGCTCGGCGACAATCACGTGGATCGGACGCAGTCGGTTTCCACCGAATTCGACCGCCCCTTCCAGGAGCTGATCACCGAAGCGGCGTGGGGCCATGTCTGGTCGCGGCCGACCTGGACGAAGCGTGAGCGCTCGATCGTGACGATCGCGTTGCTCGCCGCCCTCGGCCAGGACGACGAGGTTGCCATGCATGTGCGGGCGACCGCCAATACCGGTGCGACCCGCGAGGATATCTGCGAGGCGCTGCTGCACGTGGCGATCTATGCCGGCGTGCCGGCGGCCAACCACGCGATCAAGATCGCCAAGCAGGTCTTTGCCGAGATCGATGCCGGCACGGCGGCCTGACGGGAGGAAGCGATGTCCGACAGAACCAATGGAAAGCCGGAGACGGGCGCCTTTTTCGCGCGCGACCGTGGATGGCATGCGCCGGCGCTGACGCCGGGCTACAAGACCTCGGTGCTGCGCTCGCCTCAAAAGGCGCTGCTTTCACTCGACGGCACGATTTCGGAAATTACCGGCCCGGTCTTCGGGCACTCGGTCATCGGCGAACGCGACAACGACCTCATCCACAATTTCGCCAAGCCCGGTGAGAGCGCCATTGGCGAGCGCATCATCGTGCATGGCCGCGTGCTCGACGAGCGTGGCCGCGCCGTGCCTGGGGCGCTGCTCGAATTCTGGCAGGCCAATGCCGGCGGCCGCTACCGCCACAAGAAGGAAAGCTATCTCGCGCCGCTCGATCCGAACTTCGGCGGCTGCGGCCGCACGGTCACCGACGCGGAAGGGGGCTACGCTTTCCGGACGATCAAGCCCGGTCCCTATCCCTGGCCGAACGGCGTCAACGACTGGCGTCCGGCGCATATCCATTTCTCGGTCTTCGGCCATGGTTTCGCGCAGCGGCTGATCACCCAGATGTATTTCGAGGGCGACCCGATGATCTGGAAGTGTCCGATCGTCAACACCATCCCGGACCGCCAGGCGGTAGAACAATTGATCGCCCCGCTCGATTGGGCAAACACCATTCCCTTCGATGCACGGGCCTACAAGTTCGATATCGTGCTGCGGGGACGCCGCTCGACACTGTTCGAGAACCGGCTGGAGGGCAACTGATGGTTCAGCAACTCGGCTACCTCAAGGAGACGCCCTCGCAAACGGCCGGTCCCTACGTGCATATCGGCCTCACCCCGAACTTCTGCGGCATCACCGGCGTCTACGAGGCTGACCTCGGATCGCGGATGGTGAACGCTGAGACGCGTGGCGAGCGCATTACTATCACCGGACGGGTGATCGACGGCGCCGGCGCGCCGTTGAAAGACGCGCTCGTCGAGATCTGGCAGGCGGATGCCGCCGGGCTCTACAATTCGCCGACCGAGATACGCGGTGCTGCGGACGCAAACTTCACCGGCTGGGGGCGCTGCGCAACGGGCGCCGAAGACGGGGTCTTTTCCTTCGAGACCATCAAGCCGGGGCAGGTTCCCTACAGCCACGACCGGAAAATGGCGCCGCACATCACCTTCTGGATCGTCGCGCGGGGCATCAACATAGGGCTTCACACCCGAATGTATTTCCCGGACGAGGCGGCAGCCAACGCTGCCGATCCGCTGCTTGCGCGCATCGAACATCGCCATCGCGTCGCGACGCTTGTCGCGACCGGAACGGCGCCTAATTATGTCTTCGACATTCACCTGCAGGGTGAGAAGGAAACGGTCTTCCTCGACATCTGAACAGGAATGTCACGCCTGGACATGGAGTGCCGCATGGGCGGCATTCAGGGCAGCAGGTGGCATTTCGTTCGGCGAGCCGCATCCGCGACCAGAAACGGGGAAATCATGACCTATTCCGCCTTCGACCACCCTTATCTTTCCGGGTTGCTGGGGGATGAGGCGGTTGCCGCCGAGTTCTCGGCTTCCGCCGATATCCATGCGATGCTCGCCTTCGAGGCGGCGCTTGCGCGGGCCGAGGCCGTGCACGGCATCATCCCGGCCAAGGCTGCCGACCGGATCACCGAGGCGTGCCGCGCCTTTTCGCCCGACGTCAGCGCGCTGAGGCGGGCCGTGGCGGCCGACGGGGTGGTGGTTCCGGAACTCGTGCGACAGTTGCGATTGATCGTCGGCGGCGAGGCGGCAGACTATGTGCATTACGGCGCCACCAGCCAGGATGTCATCGACACCAGCCTGATGCTCAGGATGAAGGCGGTGGCCGAGCTTTTCGCCGTCCGGCTCGGCAACATCGTCACGGTGCTCGAGGAGTGCGACAACGAATGGGGCGAGCGCGGACTGATGGGGCGCACCCGTATGCAGGCGGCGATCCCGATCACCGTGTCGGACCGGCTGCGCAGCTGGATCGAGCCGCTGCTCGATCACAAGGACCGGCTGGAAGCCATGGATCGCGATCTCTTCGCCGTTCAGTTCGGCGGCGCCGCCGGGACGCTGGAGAAGCTCGGTGACCGGGCGGACGACGTGCGCGCGACGCTTGCCGAAGAACTCGATCTCGCCGACTTTCCGCAATGGCACAGCCAGCGCTCGGAGGTGGCGGACTTCGCCAATGCCCTGTCGCTGGTCACGGGCAGCCTCGGCAAGTTCGGCCAGGACATCGCCTTGATGGCGCAGCAGGGCGACGAGATCGAGCTTGCGGGTGGCGGCGGATCCTCGGTAATGCCGCACAAGCAGAACCCGGTGGCAGCCGAAGTTCTGGTGGCGCTCGCGCGGTTCAACGCGACCCAGCTTTCCGGCATGCACCATGCGCTGATCCACGAACAGGAGCGTTCCGGCGCCGCCTGGACGCTGGAATGGCTGATCATGCCGCAGATGGCTGGTGCGACGGCGGCAGCGCTTCGTCTGGCCGGCGAAATCGTGGGCAACATACGCCGGCTTGGCCGCGCCTGAGCGGGCTGGTGACGCGATCCCTCAGCGGGCCGCGCGCAACATCGAGCGGTAGCGCACCTGGCTGTTCTTGAGGTGCTGGCGCATGGCGCTGCGCGCCTGCTCCTCGTCTCCATCCTGGATGGCGATGAGGATCGCCTCGTGCTCGGCGATCAATCGCGACAGCTCCGCAGACGCCAGCACGGTTTCCTCGCCGCTCTCCGAAACCGCTCGGCGGGGAATGAGCGCCGTGCCGAGCATCTGCAGGAACTCGCTGAAGCGCGGGTTGTTGGTCGCCTGGGCGATCGCCAGATGGAAGTTGAAGTCGGCCTCCGCCGTCGGCCGCCCCTGCGCGGCGCTCTCGCAGAAACTGTCGAACGCTTCGGCGATCTTTTCTTCCTGGGCCGGCGAACGGCGAAGGGCGGCAAGCGCTGCGGCATCGCCTTCGACGGCGGTCCTCAGTTCCAGCATTTCGATCAGCGAAGAGACGCGCGCAAGATCGATGCCGTGGAACGGCAGCGGGGTCGAAGGCGCAGGCTCCAGCACGAAGACACCGATACCGTGCCGCGCCTCGACAAGCCCGCCGGAGCGCAGCGCCGCGATCGCTTCGCGCACGACCGTGCGGCTCACGCCGAATTCCTGCGTCAGCTGCGCTTCCGAAGGCAGGCGGTCGCCAGGCTTGTAATGCCCGGCGCCGATCTGGCCGCTGAGGGCGTCCGTTACCTTGGCCACCAGCGTCTTGCCTTGAGAGGCGGGGGGGTCGGAGGCGGTGACGTTGCTCATGGGAATGGCCGTTTCTGCGACTTGGGTGCTTTGTGTCTGGATACGCCATTGCCGATCAAGGGCGCAATCCATGGCTGGCTGCAATGCGCGGGAACCAAGGGTGATGTCTCAATAAATCGGATCATCGACGAAGGCGCCGCCCTGATAGCGCACGAGAGAGTCGCCCGGCTGCGGCGTGGGGGTGTTTTCGGCGACTTTCTGACGGAAAACTTCGGCATTGTCCTTCGGGCGCCAGCCGAGCCAGGAAACATGCGAATTGTCCCACCAGCCGGCGTCGTTGGCCGAGGCGCCCCAGATGACCGGGCAACCGAGAACCGGCACACGGAAGACGGCCTCCGTCAAGGATACGAAGTCGTCATGGGAAAACCAGGTGGAGAGCATTCGATAGTTGACGGGCTCGGGCAGGCAGGAGCCGATGCGGACCAGGGCGGTCTCCTGGCCGAACTTCTCGAAATACATGCGCGCCAGCGCTTCGCCGAAGCACTTCGATACGCCGTAGAGCCCGTCGGGCCGGTAGGGCGCGTTCGGGCCGAGCCGTTCGCCTTGCGGATAGTAGCCGATCGTGTGGTTGGTGCTGGCAAAGAGGATGCGCGGCTTGTTGTTGGCGCGCGCCGCCTCATAGAGATTGTAGAGGCCGAGAATATTGCCGTCGAGGATTTCCGAGAACGGACGTTCGACCGAAATGCCGCCCAGATGCACGATCGCATCGCATCCGACGACAAGCTCGTTGACGGCGCCCCGGTCGGCCAGGTCGCACTGAACGCATTCCTCGTTTTCACCCGGCGGATCGAGCGGCGCGCGATCTGCTAGACGGATCGTCCTTGCCAATGGCGCCAGCCTTTCGCGCATGACGCGGCCCAATTGCCCCGCCGCGCCGGTGATCAGAAGTCGTTCCATCGCCTGTCCCCCCAAGCCGGTGCAGGCGCTCACCGCGATCGATGCGCCCACATATCATATGATATCCGCTAACATATAATACATCTCTATTGCAATGCTTTCGCGAGGAGGCGATTTTGTTAAGGAGCGATCTCTTGGCGGCGTTTGGCGCCGAATTTCGGCCTTATGGCGTCACGTTGCTTTCGAAGCACAAAGGCGACCCACAGATCTTATATGATGACTTGTATTACGACATATTGACATGTGTGTGATGACTTGCTTAGTAGGCGCGTCGAGTTTTAGGGAGGACCCGCACGAAATGAACCCTGAGCAGATCAAGGCCGCGCTTGGATCGGGCCTGCTTTCGTTCCCGGTGACGCATTTCGATGCGGAGGGTCGGTTTGCGCCGGACAGCTATCGGGCGCATGTCGAGTGGCTGGCCGGCTACAAGGCGCCGGTTCTGTTTGCGGCCGGTGGCACCGGCGAGTTCTTTTCGCTGAAGCCGGACGAGATCCCCGGCATCGTCAGGGCGGCCAAGGACGTTTCCGGCGACACGGCGATCGTATCGGGCTGCGGCTATGGCACGGAGATGGCGGTCGACATCGCTCGTTCGGTCGAGCGCGTCGGTGCCGACGGCATCCTGCTTCTGCCGCACTATCTGATCGATGCGCCGCAGGAAGGGCTTTATGCCCATGTGAAGAAGATCTGCCAGTCGGTCGGCATCGGCGTCATGGTCTATAATCGCGACAACGCGGTGCTGCAGGCCGACACGCTTGCCCGGTTGTGCGACGAATGCCCGAACCTGATCGGCTTCAAGGATGGCACCGGCGACATCGGGCTGGTGCGCCAGGTCACCGCCAAGATGGGCGACCGGCTTATGTATCTCGGCGGCATGCCGACGGCGGAACTGTTTGCCGAGGCCTATCTCGGTGCCGGCTTCACCACCTATTCCTCGGCCGTCTTCAACTTCGTGCCGGGCCTTGCCAATGAGTTCTATGCCGCCCTTCGCGCCGGCGAGCGCGCCACCTGCGAGCGCATCCTCAACGACTTCTTCTATCCGTTCATGGCCATCCGCAACCGCGCCAAGGGCTATGCGGTGTCGGCGATCAAGGCCGGCGTGCGGCTGCAGGGTTTTGATGCCGGTCCGGTGCGTGCGCCGCTGAAAGACTTGACCGAGGAGGAAGTCGCCATGCTCGACGCGCTCATCGGTGCGAACAAGCGTCAGAAATGAGTGTTTTGCGAGGATAGCCCATGAAGATCGTCGCCGTCCGCACCCACCTTCTCGAACATCGGCTGGCCGTGCCGTTCGAAAGCGCCTCCATGCGTTTTGACCGTCGCGCCCATGTGCTGGTCGAGATCGAGTGCGACGACGGCACGATCGGCTGGGGCGAGTGCCTCGGCCCGGCGCGGCCGAATGCGGCGGTGGTTGCGGCGTACACGACCTGGCTGATCGGCCAGGACCCGCGCCAGACGGAAAAGCTCTGGGCGATCCTCTACAACGCGCTGCGCGATCAGGGGCAGCGCGGGCTTGCGGTCACCGCCCTTTCCGGCATCGATATCGCGCTCTGGGATATCAAGGGCAAACACTATCGTGCCTCAGTTTCCATGCTGCTTGGCGGGCGCTGGCGCGAGAGCGTGCGCGCCTATGCGACCGGCAGCTTCAAGCGCGATGGCGTCGACCGGGTCTCCGACAATGCGCTGGAGATGGCCGAGCGCCGGGCGCAAGGCTTCCATGCCTGCAAGATCAAGATCGGCTTCGGCATCGAGGAAGACCTGCGTGTCATCCGTGCCGTGCGCGAGGCGATCGGCGACGAGATGCGGCTGATGATTGACGCCAACCATGGCTACACCGTCACCGAGGCGATCCGGCTTGGCAAGGCGGCGGCCGACTACGACATCGACTGGTTCGAGGAGCCGGTCGTGCCGGAACAGCTTTCCGCCTATCGCGCGGTCAGGGCCGGCCAACCAATCCCGGTTGCCGGCGGCGAGACCTGGCATGGCCGCTATGGCATGTGGCCGGCGATCGAAAGCCGTGCCGTCGACATCCTGCAGCCGGATCTCTGCGGCTGCGGCGGCTTTTCCGAGATGGCGAAGATCACGAGCCTTGCGACGCTGCACGGCGTTCGCATCGTGCCGCATGTCTGGGGCACGGGCGTGCATATCGCTGCCGCGCTGCAGTTCATGGCGGCGATGACGCCGGATCCGGTGCGGGTCAACCCGATCGAGCCGATCCTGGAGTTCGACCGGACGGAAAATCCGTTCCGGCAGGCGGTGCTGAAGGCGCCGATCGAGGCGGTCGACGGTGTCGTTGCCATCCCCGATGCGCCCGGCCTTGGCATCGAGATCGACCGTGACGCGCTCGCCAGGTTCAAGATGCCCGAGAGCGCGCAATGATCGAGCGAACCCTCACCGGCCGCCCGCCTGAACCGCGCTTGCCGACGGGCACGGTCGACGCGCAGATGCACATGTATCTGCCGGGTTATCCATCGCTTCCCGGCGGCCCGCCTTTGCCGGTTGAGCCGTTGCCGGATGCTGCCGCCTACCGCCAGGTCATGGACTGGCTCGGCATCGACCGGGTGATCATCACCCAGGGCAACGCCCATCAGAAGGATAACGCCAATCTGCGCGCCTGCCTGGCCGAGATGGGCGATGTCGCGCGCGGCGTCACCGTCATCGACGAAACCACGTCCGATGCGGACATCGGCGCGCTCAGCGACGCGGGCGTTGTCGGTGCCCGTATCATGGATCTGCCTGGAGGGGCGGTGGGGCTCGATGCGTTGGAAGCGGTCGATGCGCGGGCACATGCGGCAGATTGGATGATAGCCGTGCAGTTCGACGGCAACCGGCTGCTCGACCATCTGCCGCGGCTGGCGCGCATCCGGTCACGCTGGGTGCTCGATCACCACGGCAAGTTCTTTGCCGGCGTCGATCCGGATGGACCGGAGATCGCGGCTCTCTTGAAGATGATCGATCGCGACAATGTCTGGTTCAAGTTCGCCGGCGTCTACGAGAGTTCGCGCGACGGGTGGCCCTATGGGGATGTCGCAGCCGTCTCCAGGAAGATCGCCGCGCATGCGCCAGAGCGCATCGTATGGGGCTCGAACTGGCCGCACAACATGATCCGCAAGACAGAAGACTATCCCGACGATGCACGGCTGGCAGACCTCGTGCTCGGCTGGCTTCCGGCCGAACGGGCCAGACATCTGGCTCTCGTCGAGAACCCGGAACGCCTGTTCAAGCTGCCTGCCTTCGCCGCGGTGTAGTTGCCGCGGGTGCTGGGAGGCGCCCGTGGAACCCACAACATGGAGATTTCGCATGCCGGCCCGGATGGGCAGCAACCCGGTCTTGGGAGAGGCCGAAGCACGACTATAGGAGGAGGAAAACATGAAGAAAATTGCAAGCATGCTTTGCGTCGCCATGGGGCTGGCGTTTGCCGGCACAGCGGCGCAGGCGCAGGAAATCACCCTGCGTTCGGCCGACATCCATCCGGATGGCTACCCGACCGTCGATGCGGTCAAATACATGGGGCAATTGCTCTCCGAGCGCACCAACGGTCGCATCAAGATCGAGGTCATGAACAACGGCGTTCTCGGCGGCGAGAAGGACACGATCGAACAGACCCGCTTCGGCGTCATCGACATGAACCGCGTCAACGCAGCACCCTTCAACAACCTCGTCAAGGAGACGATGGTCCTCGGCATGCCTTTCCTGTTCCGCTCGACGGAACATATGCACAACACAGTCGACGGCCCGATCGGCGACGAAATCCTCGCAGCCTTCGAACCGCATGGCTTGATCGGTCTTGCCTTCTACGATAGCGGCGCGCGTTCCTTCTACACGACCAAGAAGCCGATCGAGAAACTGGCTGACTTGAAGGGTCTGAAGATCCGCGTGCAGCAATCCGATCTCTGGATCGCGATGATGCAGGCCTTCGGCGCCAACCCGACGCCGATGCCGATGGGCGAAGTCTATTCCTCGCTCGAGACGGGCGTCGTCGATGGTGCCGAGAACAACTGGCCGTCCTACGAATCTGCCCGCCATTTCGAGGTGGCCAAGAACTATTCGCTGACCGAACATTCGCTCAATCCGGAGATCCTCGTCATTTCCAAGACGAGCTGGGACAAGCTCTCGCCTGAGGATCAGACGCTGCTTCGCCAAGCGGCCAAGGACAGCGTCGGCAAGATGCGCGAGCTTTGGAGCGCGCGCGAAAAGGCTTCCGAGGAGAAGGTCCGCGCTGCCGGTGCGAACGTGATCAAGGTCAACAAGGAGGAGTTCGCAGCCGCGATGGGGCCGGTCTACGACCAGTTCGTCAGCGACCCGAAGCTGAAGGACCTTCTCGAAAGGGTAAAGGCGGTCAAGTGACAGCGGTGAGGCCGGCTCCGGGATCGGGGCCGGCCTTTTCAACTGTTTACCGGATCGCCTTTGCGGAGGAGGAAGAAACATGCGTCGTTTCATGCGGACGATACGTCCGCTTCTAGGCGCGCTGAGCCGCGCTTCGCTCTACATCGCCGGCATCGGCATGGTCGCCATGACCCTGATCGTCGGCTGGCAGGTCTTTGCCCGCTACGTGCTCAACGACTCTCCGAGCTGGTCGGAGCCCTTGGCTCTTCATCTCATGGCCTGGTTCATCATGCTCGGCGCCGCCGTCGGTGTACGCGAAAGCGTGCATCTCGGCCTCGATGTCGTCCGACACGTGATGAAGCCGTCGGTGCAGCTTGCCATGGATCTGGCGAGCCTCGGGCTGATCGTCGTGTTCGGCTTAGCGATGGCCTATTACGGCCTGCTCCTTTCGGCCGGCACCTGGACGGCGACCATTCCGGTTCTCGGATGGCCCGGCGGCGTCGACTTTTTCCCGCTGATCGTCGGTGGCGCCATGATCGCCCTTTTTGCCGCGGAGCGATTTATCGACCAGTTTCTCGGCGTCGAACTCGCAGCCGATGTCGTCGTGCAGGAGATGGCCTGAATGGCTTACACTATCCTCTTTGGGGTCTTCACCCTCCTGATGCTCATCGGCACGCCGATCGCCTTCTGCCTCGGCATCGCTTCGTTCGCGACCGTGCTCTATCTCGGCCTGCCGCCGGTGGTGGTGTTTCAGCAGCTGAATTCGGGCATGAACGTCTTTGCCATGATGGCGATCCCGTTCTTCATCTTTGCCGGTGACCTGATGGTGCGCGGCGGCATCGCCAACCGGCTGATCCAGTTTGCGGCCGGCCTCGTCGGCCACCTGCGCGGCGGCCTCGGCCAGGTCAATATCGTCGCCTCGACGCTCTTCGGAGGCATCTCCGGCTCGGCGGTGGCTGACGCCTCTGCGGTCGGCGGTCTGATGATCCCGCAGATGGCCAAGCGCGGCTACGACCGCGACTATGCCGTCAACGTCACCGTCAATGCGGCGATTATCGCGCTGATGGTTCCGCCGTCGCACAACATGATCCTCTATTCGATCGCCGCCGGCGGTAATGTTTCGGTTGCCGATCTCTTTACCGCCGGCATCATCCCGGGGCTCTTGCTCGCGCTTGCGCTGATGGTGACGGCCTATGTCGTTGCCAGGCGCCGGGGCTATCCGTCCGAACCGTTTCCGGGCTTTGCCAAGGTCTTCTACTACCTGCTCGCCTCGTTCCCCGGCATCGTGCTGATCGGCATCATCTTCGGCGGCGTGCGCTCCGGCGTCTTCACCGCCACGGAAAGCTCGTGCATTGCCGTGCTCTATGCCTTCCTCGTCGCCATGCTTGTTTATCGCGAGCTGGATTGGACGGGCTTCGTCGAGGCGGTGATGGGGGCGGTGCGCACGACGGCCATGGTGCTGCTCGTCATCGGCATGGCGGCGTCCTTCGGCTGGCTGATGGCGTTCCTGCAGGTGCAGGCATTGATGATCAGTGCGATCGGCGCGATCTCGGAAAACCCGATCATCGTGCTGCTCGTCATCAACATCATCCTTTTGATCCTCGGCACCTTCATGGACATGGCGCCGATGGTGATCATCTGCACGCCAGTGCTGCTGCCCGTGGTCAAGGCCTTCGGCATCGATCCGGTGCATTTCGGTGTGGTGATGATCCTCAATGCCGGCATCGGCCTCAACACGCCGCCGGTCGGAACCGTACTCTTCGTCGGCTGCGCCGTCGGCGGGATATCCATCCGCGAGGCGATGCGCACGATCTGGCCGTTCTTCGGCGCCAGCATCGCAGTGCTGATGGCGGTCACCTACATACCGGCGCTGTCGCTGTGGCTGCCTTCGGTCTTCAAGTGAACTAACCGTTCGCGATATCTCCGGGCTCGGCATATCCGCCGGGCCCGGCCTTTTTCAGGGCTGGCTACTCGTTCCCGTTGGCGGCGAGACACTGCCGCTCCAGGCGTTTCAGGAAGACGCCGATTTCCTTTGCTGCCTGCAGATCGCCCTTCCGCTCGGCGACCGTACGGCCTTCGCGCCAGACCTGAATTGCCTCCTGGTGGCGACCCAGCTTGAGGAGGATCGCGCCACGCAGTTTCCATGCTGCCGAATAGTCCGGGTCAAAGGCGATCGCCCGCTCCACATGGGCCAAGGCGGTATCGAAGTCCGCCTCCTGGAGGCAGATGCTGCCGAGCGTGAACCGCAAGAGGGCGTCGTCCTTGCCGTCCTGTAAGAGCTTTTCGAGCACTTGCCGCATGGCTTCCTCCTCCGCGATCGCCGGTTCAGGCCGCAGGCTTGCTTGGGGTAAGGGGCGCATGCCCATTGCTCGCCAGCGTCAGCGATCTCGTCCTGTCGAGAGACTGATACTGGCGGCGGCCCCAGATCAAGGGGTCAGCATGAGCAGACGTCTCGGTTGCGACAATTGTTCCCACGAACAGCATATGGTCGCCCACCTCGATCGAAGCGCTGAGCAGGCAGTCGAGCGTGGCAGCCGCGCCGAGCAGCCTTGGCCGTCCGCTCGGCCACTCAGCCCAGATGCCGACGAGATAGCGCTTCGACGCTTCGATCTTGCCGGCAAAGGCATCTGCGATCAGCTCCTGGCCCTCAGCGAGCATGGCGAGCGAAAACCCTCGCTCGGCGGCGATCAGCGCGGCAAGCGGACTGTCCGCCTTGATCGAAATGACGATCGACGGCGGGTTGGCAGAGAGCGAGAAGGTCGCCGTCACCGTCCGGCCGAGACTGTCGGGGCCATTGCCGGCGCTCGCCACGCAGACGGTGGCGGCGAGATGCGACAGGGTGTCGGCGAACTCCGGTTTCGACACCGCCAGGTCGGCATGGGCGTCGATGGCGAGGGAGGGCGGAGGTGTCTGGCGCATGGGGCTCGTTCCGAGATGAAATAGCCCGTGGCGGCGGGGAGACGCCACGGGATTTGCAGAAGCCTGAGCTCAGGCGGGGGCGAGCGGCTGCTGCAACTCTTCGACCGATCGGCTCGCGAACTCTTTCCAGCCCGCACCGCCTTCAGTCGGTCAGGCGGACTTGAGTTCCGCTTCGGCAAACTCGTAGTTGGCGAGCTTGTCGAGGAAGTTCGACGCGTAGTCCGGGCGACGGTTGCGGTAGTCGATGTAATAGGCGTGCTCCCAGACATCGAGGCCGAGCAGCGCCTTGCCTTCATTGGTGGCAACCGGGTTGGAGCCATTGGCGGTCTTCGTCACCTTCAGCTTGCCGTCCTGGCCGAGCACCAGCCAGGCCCAGCCCGAACCGAACTGGCCGGTGGCGGCTGCCTTGAAGGCATCCTTGAAGGCATCGACGCTGCCGAAATCTTCGGTGATCTTCTTATCGAGCACGCCGGGGATCTGACCGCCCTTCGGCGAAAGGTTGTTCCAGAACAGGATGTGGTTCCAGTGCTGGCCGGCATTGTTGAAGACCGGGGCGAGTTCCGCGTTGCCGTGGCTGAGGCGAATGATCTCTTCCAGCGACAGGCCTGCAAGCGAGGCGTCCTTCTCGACGAAGCCGTTGAGCGCCGTGACATAGGCCTGGTGATGCTTGCCGTGGTGAAACTCGATCGTCTCGGCGCTCATGCCGTTTTCGGCAAGTGCTGCGGCGGCGTAGGGAAGGGCGGGAAGTTCGAAGGCCATGGTCAAATCCTTTGCGGGCGGGGCACTCTCGGATCACTTGTCTGCGAACGGAGGAGAGTGTATTTAGCAAGACAATTCTTTGTAAATCTGCGCGCGGGAATATGTCAAGCGATCCCTTGTTAAATCCAGAGCAAAGCGCCGGCCGCACCCCGGGCGAGCGCATCATGCTTGCACTCAAGCTACACGGACCGCAGACCGCGACAGCGCTCGGCAAACGTCTGGCGATCACCGGCGAGGCCGTGCGCCAGCAGTTGGTGCGTCTCGCCGAGGAGGGGCTGGCCACGTCGTGGTCCGAGGCAAAAGGCGTCGGTCGTCCGTCGCAGTTCTGGGGGCTGACGGCTGCCGGCCACGCGGAGTTTCCGGATACGCATGCAGAGCTGACCGTCCAGTTGTTGCGCACCATCCGGCAGACGCTTGGCGAGGACGCGATCGACCGGCTGATCGCCGCGCGTGAGGACGAGACGCGCCAGAACTATCGTGCGGCGATGGTGGAGAAAGAGAGCCTGCGCGAACGGGTGGACGTGCTCGTTCGATTGCGGTCACAGGAAGGCTATATGGCCGCCTGCGAGGATCCGGGCGACGGCACGCTGCTGTTCGTCGAGAACCATTGTCCGATCTGTGCCGCCGCGACCAACTGCCAGGGCTTCTGCAGGGCAGAATTGAGCGTGTTTCGGGCGGTGCTCGGCCCCGGTGTCGAGGTCGAGCGCGCCGAGCACATTCTGGCCGGCGCGCGACGTTGTGCCTATGTGGTCAAGTCGGCCGACCGGGCCGCCTGATCGTGCCAAAGGAACGCTCTGGCACGCGCCCGGTCGTCGGGCGCCACCAGCTCCGATCGTGTCAGCGCGCGCCCATGCGCAGGGCGCCGTCGAGGCGGATGACTTCGCCGTTCAGCATGCGGTTTTCGCAGATGTGCTGCACGAGTGCCGCGAATTCGTCCGGTTTGCCAAGGCGCTGCGGGAAGGGCACGCTCTTGCCGAGCGAATCCTGCACTTCCTGCGGCATGCCGGCCATCATAGGTGTTTCGAAGATGCCCGGCGCAATGGCGACGACGCGAATGCCGTGGCGCGCGAGTTCGCGCGCAATCGGTAGGGTCATCGAGACGACGCCGCCCTTGGAAGCGGCATAGGCCGCCTGGCCGATCTGGCCATCGAAGGCGGCGACCGATGCGGTATTGACGATCACCCCGCGCTCACCATCCTCGCCGGGCTCTTCCCGCTGGATCGCCTCTGAGGCGAGCCGCAGCATGTTGAAGGTGCCGATGAGGTTGATCGCGACCGCGCGCGAAAAGCTTTCAAGCCGGTGCGGACCGTCGCGCCCGAGCACCTTTTCCCCCGGCGCGATGCCGGCGCAGTTCACCAGGCCGTGCAGATGTCCGAAGCGATCGAGAGCCGCTGCTACTGCGGCGGCGCCATCGGCCTCACTGGTGACATCCGTCTTCTGGAAGAGCGCGTTGCCGCCAAGCTCCTCGGCCATCTGCTGGCCGGCTGCGGCGTTGACGTCGGCGAGAACCACGCGGGCACCCTCGCCATGCAGCTGCCGCGCGACGGCCGCACCCAGACCCGAACCGCCACCGGTAACGATAAAGACTTTTCCATCGATCAGCATATGAGGCTCCTCCCGTACCGGATCGTGTCGTTGAACTATCGACATAGCCTTGCTGGCTGTGGAAGCCAAGTTCGGCTGACGACGGCGGCCTTACGCGTCGGAGCCTATTGGGCGCCGATCGGGGAGATTTCGATGATCTTGATGCCGATGGCGTTGGTGGCTTCGTCGAACACGATTTCGCCGCGGCCGATCACCATGCCGTTGACCTTGAGTTCCACCGGTTCGCCGAAGTTGCGATCGAGATGGATCGTGTCGTCCTGATGGAGTTTCGAGATCTGCGACACCGTCAGCTTGGCGCGCCCGATCACCGCTTCGATCGCGAGAGGAATTCCCTGGACTGCGCGCTCGCTCATGACAGAACGGCCTTCGAACGCAGGGCTTTCGTCGAGCTCGACCAGCTCATCCTGTAGCTTCTTGTTAATCATTCTGCACCATCCAAAGCACTGATTCACGACTCTTTAACAAAGAGTTGCGCCAGTTCGCCCTGGGTAGCAACCGTGGCTAAATGGGGGTTCCCCGTGCCTTGCAAGCGAGCGTTAACAAAGCGTTAACATCCACAATTCGGAGGCGGTGAAAGCTGTCAAAGCGTCACCGCGGCCCAGTTTCCGTCCCGTTTTTGGAATCCGATCATGCGGCGGCCATTCGGCAATTTGTCGCCGAGTCGCACGACATAGACGTAACCCTCGTAGACCATCAGCCCGCGATCGCCGTCACTGAACAGGATCTGGAAATTCGGCGACTGCATCATCGCGGCGTCGACTTCAGCGCCGGTCACAGCCGGGGCAATCGCTGCGATCTCCGACGAAGGCTCTTTCGCTCCACTCAAATAGTAGAGCGATGCCGCAGCGGCTATAACGAAAAGCAGCAGGGCGCCCGCCAAAGGCAACGGGCGGCTCTTGAAACGTGTCGGGTTCGGTTTAGAGGCGGCAACACTCAAGGTCAACTTCCTGATTCGCTGTATTTTCCGAACGGATCCGGCCACAGGTGGAAAGCGACTGATTTCTCCTGCCGACACAAGGGCCGGAGATCTTGCCAAATCTACCTAGTGGAACCGTTCCGTACTTCAAGCTGAGAAGTCACTTGCTTCTCCGACTCGACAGCATGCCCACTCGCCGATTTCAGGGACATATGCCCATCGGCGTTTCCACATCTTTTGCGTGCCGTGCGACAATAGCATGTCGCCGGATGATTTTTCAGCTCCCGACGCCCGCAACTGACAGGCGCCGGGGGCGAGGCCGATCCCTCAGCCCTTTCTGATGTCGATCAGTTTCAGCCAGGGCTGAAGGTGAAAGGCGCCCATCAGCAGATACATGGCGGTCATCCCGCCGATCACAGTTTGTCCGGCGCCGCTACACAGCATCGGATCGGCCCCGGCGGTTCCCATGTTGGAAAGAACCGCCATCAGGGCGAAGGTGGGGGCGGCGGCAAGCGCCAACCCCGCAGCTACCAAACGGGCGAGGGAGGGCGCCCGCCCGTCGCGCTCACCGGAGCGGGCGCCGATGCTCATGGCTTCGCGCTCGTGTCGGAGGCGCGCATCGCGGCCTCGCCGGCATCCGATACTTCGACCCATCTTTTGTCGGGGGCAGCGCCTTCGACGTAGCTGTCGTTCCAGTTCCACCACTTGTAGGTCGGGGTCTGCGGATATCCGGCCGGCGAATCCTCCCACACTTCCTGTCGGCCGAGCGGGGTGATGTCGAGATAGTTCCAGGTGCTACCCATCTGTTCGTCGCCGCGGCTGTTGACGAGGTAGGTGCGAAACAGCTCTTCGCCGTCGCGGAAGAAGACATTGTGGCCGTGCCACTCGCCCACGTCGAAATCAGCATCGAAGCTGTCGGTGATGGTGTACCAGGGCATGGTCCAGCCCATCCGTGCCTTCAGCCTGGCAATATCCGCCTGCGGGGCGCGCGAGGCAAAGACCAGGGTCGTGTCACGGGCGTTAAGGTGCGACAGATGCGCAACCTGATCGGCGACCATCGAGCAGCCCCGGCAGCCGTGATCGGGCCAGCCATGCACGCCCGGTTCGTAGAAGGCGCGGTAGACGATCAACTGGCGCCGGCCGGCAAAGAGGTCAAGCAGGCTCGCCTTGCCGTCGGAGCCCTCGAACACGTAGTTCTTGGTCACGGCCGTCCAGGGCATCCGCCGACGCTCGGCAGCCAACGCATCGCGGGCGCGGGTGTGCGCCTTTTCCTTTACCAGCATTTCCTGCCGGGCCGCTTCCCATGCCTGTGCCGAAACCACCGGCGGCTTCTGCATCGTCGACTGGGCGTCCGCGCGTCCGTTCTCGCGTTTCTCGATCGTCTGGGTCATGGTGCTGTGTCTCCTCGTTTCAGCAAAACTTCTCAACGCAAGGCCGATGCCTTGCAGTCCTGAGCAGCTTGACACCGCAAGAGGATCGGCGGGAGTAACAAGTGTGGCGGTGTTTTCGAGCCGGAACCGTTGCGACTGGGCAGCGGCGCGGGAGTTCGCCGATCAAGCTCCTTTTTAGTTGTCGCTGTTGTAATTCCTCGAAGTTGAGCGAGTATGTTTGTCGCAACCACGCGCGGGAGGACGGCATGCATTTCGTTTCGGATGCGGTTGGCGGGTACAAGGTCTTCGCCGTGTCGGGGGTCAATACGGTTTCGTTCGCGATAGACTATCGCAACGCCGACACCGCGGGGCTTCTCGGTTTTGCGGTCGAGCGGCATGATCCAACGGAAGGCGAGCGGTACTACATGTACGGCTTCAAGGTCTTCGAAACGGTGATCTCCCATCCCAATGAGGATACCGTCGTTCTGACCTACGACCATCCCGTTCAGAGTTTCGTCTGGGATGACTTCACGGCCAAGCCCGGTCGGCGTTACGACTATTACTTCCATCCGCTGACGGGTATGGCGAAGAACATCGACCGGTCAGCACCTGCCATCAGAATCGGTATCAAAACCGAACCGCTCTTCAGTGAGGAGATGCACGACGTTTTCTTCAACCGCGGTGTCGCGAGCAGCCAGGCCTACCGACGCCGTTTCGGAAACAAGCCGCCGGACAAGCTGGAAACGCCGGAAAAGACGCTCGAGGCGCTGCAGTGGCTGAGCCGGGACCTTGACGAAGCACTGCTGCGTTTCATCGACCAGGCGGAAGCGGGGGACACGCTGCTCGGCTGCTTCTATGAATTCAGATATCGCCCCGTCGTGGAAAGGCTGAAGGCCGCCTTCGAGCGCGGCGTCGTCGTGAGGCTCGTGCTCGACGCGAAGGAAAATGCCTATACCGACAAGAAGGGCAAGTTCCACGAGAGCTTTCCGCGCGAGGAGAACAAGGAAATCGTCCGCACCGTAGGGCTTCCGAAGGCGGCGATCGCGCGGTGGCGGGAGAACAATCCCGCCGACATACAGCACAACAAGTTCATGGTGCTGCTCCCCAAGGATCCGGGCCGAAAGGCGCAGGTTTGGACAGGCTCGACGAACCTGTCGATGGGCGGCGTGCATGGCCAGACCAATGTCGGGCATTGGGTCCGCGACGCCGATCTCGCTAAGGCATTTGAAACATACTGGACACTGCTTGCCGGCGACCCTGGTGCGGCAAAAACCGACAATCCTGCCGCGAGCAGGTCAAAGCGAAAAGCCTTTCGCAAGGCGGTCTCTGACCTTGCCGAGGTGCCGCATGCGCCCGCGGATGTTTCAAGCGGCGTGACCTCGATCTTCAGTCCGCGTGCCGGAAGCGCCGTTCTGGACATGTATGTGAGGGCGCTGGACGAGGCGCGGTCCTATGGCGGCGTGACGCTCGCCTTCGGGATCAACGATCGCTTCAAGCAGGCGTTTCTCGACAATAGTGCCCAGTCCGGCGTGCATCCGGTGCTCTTCCTCCTCCTGGAAAAGCGCGACCAGCCTAAGGCCAAGGCGAAGAAGCCGTTCATTCCGCTGACGGCGCGACAGAACGTCTATCAGGCCTGGGGATCCTATCTGCGCGATCCGGTCTATCAGTGGGCGCGGGAAACCAATGCGCGGGCGCTCGGGCTCAACAATCACGTCGCCTATGTGCATTCCAAGTTTCTGCTCGCCGATCCCCTTGGCGCGGATCCAATGGTCGTCACCGGTTCGGCGAACTTCTCGGACGCGTCGACCAACGACAACGACGAGAACATGCTGCTCATCCGTGGCGATCGGCGCGCGGCCGACATCTACTTCACGGAGTTCAATCGGCTGTTCAACCACTATTATTTCCGCTCTGTCCGGGAGGCGACAGCAATGAAGAAGTCCGACCGGGACAAGGCGGCGCGCGTGGGGACATCCGAGGGAGCCGCGGCCAGTCTGTTCCTCGATGAAACTGGCGAGTGGCTGAAGAAGTACAAGCCCGGCAAGCTGCGAGCCAAACGCGTTCAGGTCTTCATCGACATGGCGCAGCCGGAAAATCTGCCGCCGATCTAGGTCAGCGGCGGCGATACGCCCCGAACCTGCGATTGCGCCGCCACCGTGTCGTTTGCTGCTCCCCTGTTGATCGCAGTGGGCTGGCGCGGGCACCGGAAGGTGCGTGTCATGGGCTGAGGATTTCGGTGCACTCGGCTGGCCGAGGCGCGCTGCCTGTGTCAAAACATAACCCCTAAATTATGATTGGCACCCCATATTTCATTTTTACATCACCGTTTGGCATGGCAAGCTGACAACCATCAAATCGACAGTCGTTTGCGACGAGGATGCGGGCTCGGGAGTGGCCGGCATCTCAGGGAGGAAATATGAAGCGGATGATTCTGGCTGCGGTTGCGGCTTTGGCAATGAGCAGTGCTGCCTATGCCGACACGATCAAGATCGGTGTCGTCGGACCGTTCTCCGGCCCCTTCGCGCTGCAGGGCAAGAACTTCAAGGCTGGCATCGACGCCTATATGGTGCTGAACGGCAGCAAGGTCGGCGACGACGATATCGAGATCATCTACCGCGACGTGCCGCAGGCCGATCCCGCCCAGTCAAAGGCGCTGGCCCAGGAACTGGTGGTCAAAGAAGGCGTGCAGTACCTCGCCGGCTTCTACTTCACCCCGGATGCCATGGCGGTCACGCCGCTGCTCACCCAGGCGAATGTGCCGCTCGTCATCATGAACGCGGCGACCTCGGCGATCGTCACCAAAAGCCCGCTCGTCGTGCGCACCTCGTTCACCACCTGGCAGACCTCGACGCCGATCGCCAAGGTTGCCAAGGACGCGGGTGTTTCCAAGGTGATCTCCGTCGTCAGCGACTACGGCCCGGGCGTGGACGCCGAGAACGCCTTCAAGACGGGCTTCGAAGCGGCCGGCGGCCAGGTGGTCGAAGCGATCCGCATGCCGCTTGCGACCAACGACTTTTCCCCAATCATGCAGCGCATCAAGGATTCGGGCGCGGAAGGCGTCTTCGCCTTCCTGCCGTCCGGCCCGACGACGCTCGGCTTCGTCAAGGCCTTCAAGGAAAACGGCCTGAAGGACGGCGGCATCAAGTTCTTTGCGCCCGGCGACCTCACGCAGGAATCCGATTTGCCTGCTCTCGGTGAGGCGGCGCTCGGCATTCAGACGACCTTCCACTACGCCGTCTCGCACGACTCGCCGGAGAACAAGGCCTTTGTCGAAGCGGCGAGCAAGGCGATCGGCAACCCGGTGGAACTCTCGTTCCCCTCGGTCGGAGCCTATGACGGCATGCATGTGATTTACAAGATGATCGAGGCGACCGGCGGCGAGCAGGATGCGGCCAAGGCCGTGGAAGCCGTGAAAGGCCTCTCTTGGGTCAGCCCGCGTGGTCCGGTGACGATCGATCCGGAATCGCGTCACATCACCCAGAACATCTATCTGCGCGAGGTCGCCAAGGCCGATGACGGCACCTATTACAACAAGGAAATCCAGACCTTCGAGAAGCAGGACGACCCCGGTCTCGCTGCGCTGAAGTAGTCGACTTGGGCGGGTGCTGAGCGCCCACCGACACTGATGATGCGTTGACCGGTTGCTTTTGAGCGACCGGCGCGCCTGCGGCGCCGCGAATGCTGGCGCCTGACTGCCGCTCCGCGCATAGTGCGCACCGAATCCGGCGCAGCCAAATTTGGAAGAAAGGGCAACGGATAGCCCCATGCAAACCGTCCTCAGCATTGCGATCGACGCCCTTGCCTATGGCATGGTGCTCTTCGTCATCTCCATCGGCCTTTCGGTCACCATGGGCCTGATGCGCGTGGTCAACCTGGCGCATGGCGCCTTTGCCATGATCGGCGGTTACATCGCCTCCTATGCAGCGCGCGATTTGGGTCTTGCCTACGGCTTTGCCGTGCTGCTCGCGATCTTCGGCACCATCATCATCGCCGTGCCGATCGAGCGGCTGCTCTATAGGCGGATCTACGGCGCACCGGAACTGACCCAGGTGCTGATGACCATTGGTATCACATTCTGCATCATCGGCATCGCCAACTATGTCTTCGGCCCGACGCTGAAGACGGTGCCGCTGCCTGGCGAATTGCAGGGATCCGTCGACCTCGGCTTCCGGGCAATCGCCACCCATCGCATCTTTGCGATCGTCTGCGGCCTCGTGGTTGCAGCCGGTCTCTGGTACGCGATCGAAAAGACCGCCTTCGGCGTCAAGCTGCGGGCCTCGGTTGACAACGCGGCAATGGCGGCCGCCCTCGGTGTGCGCACGGAAATCGTCTATGCGGTGAGCTTTGCGGTTGCCGTCGGACTTGCCGCCTTCGGCGGCGTGGTGGGGGCGGAACTTCTTCCGGTCGAACCCTATTACGCGTTGCGTTACATGGTGACGTTCCTGGTCGTCGTCTCCGTCGGCGGCGCCGGGTCTATCCCGGGCGCGCTCGTTGCCTGCCTGCTGCTCGGCGCGATCGATACGACCGGCCGTTATCTCATGCCGGAATTCGGTGAATTCTTCTTCTATCTGGCCGTGATCGCGATCATCTGCGTGTTCCCGCGCGGGCTCGCCGGGAGGGCCAAGGGATGACCATGACGACGACGAACGACTTGATCGCGACCGCTCCGGTGCGCCGACGGTTTGGCGGTGGGGACCTCATAGGTCTGGCCGTTATCCTGCTGGTCGCGGTGGTCGGCTACTTCCTCTTTCCCAACAATCTGGCTCTTCTGACCCGGATCATCGCAGCCGCTCTGTTGGTGCTGTCGCTCGATCTCGTCACCGGCTATTGCGGTGTCGCGACGCTCGGGCACGCGGCCCTCTTCGGCGCCGGCGCCTATGCCGCGGGCATCGCCTCGGCGCATTACGGCATCAACGATCCGCTGGCGATGCTGGCCTTCGGCATTGTTGCCGGGGCGGTGGCGGGACTTATCTGCGGGGTCGTCATTCTGCGTGCGCACGGGCTGCCGCAACTGGTGCTGTCGATCGCGCTCATCCATCTCTTCCACGAGTTCGCCAACAAGGCCTCCTCCTGGACCGGTGGCAGCGACGGGCTCTCCGGCATTGCGCCGACGGCACTTCTCGGACTCTACGAGTTCGATCTCTGGGGCCGCACGGCCTATGTCTTCGGCGTGGCGCTGCTTGCCATCGTCTTCGTCGTGCTGCGACTGATCGTGCGCTCGCCCTTCGGCATGTTGTGCCGCGGCATCAAGGAAGACCCTGTCCGCATCCGCTCGATGGGGGCGTCGCCGAAGTTCGCGCTCACGAAAATGTATGTCATCTCCGGTGCCGTTGCCGGCGTCGGCGGCGCGCTGAATGCGATCTCCACCCAGGTCGTCGGCCTCGACAGCCTCTCCTTTACGATGTCTGCCGAAAGCCTCGTCATGCTGGTGCTCGGGGGTACGGGCTCGTTGTTCGGTGCGCTCACGGGCACTGTCGTCTTCATGTTTTTCGAGGACGTGGTCTCGGCGGCCAATCCCTTCCACTGGCTGACGATGGTGGGCGCGCTGTTGATCGCCGTCGTGCTCTTCGCGCCGAAGGGCATCTATGGCACCGCGGCTGCGTTCTTTGCCCGCCGCAAGGAGGCACAGTGATGCAGCCGATCTTCGAAGTCCGCAACTTGAAGCGCGCCTTCGGCGGGCTCGCGGTCACCAATGACGTCAGCCTCAGCATGGCGCCGGGCGACCGGGTCGCGCTGATTGGGCCGAACGGCGCCGGCAAGACGACGTTCGTCAATCTCGTGACCGGCAATCTCAAGCCGGATTCCGGCGAGGTGCGTATCGGTGGCGAGGTGGTGACCGGTATCGACGCCATCGGTCGGGTGCGAAGGGGACTCGTTCGCTCGTTTCAGGTGACGCGGCTCTTTGCCGATATGACACCTTCCGAACATGTTGCGCTCGCTGTCCTGCAACGCACTGGCCGCGCCGGTCGTCTGTTCGGCAATTTTCTGGGCATGCCGGACGTCATGGCCGAGGTGGCAGACCTTCTCGGCAAGCTCGGGCTTCGGGAACTGATGCACCGCAAGGTGAGCGAGATCGCCTACGGTCAGCAACGCTTGCTGGAAATCGCCGTTGCGCTGGCGCTGAAGCCGCGGGTGCTGCTGCTCGACGAGCCCGCCGCCGGCGTGCCGCAGAGCGACACCGGCCGGATCGAGCAGGCACTGGCCGACCTGCCAGCCGATCTCGCCGTCTTGATGATTGAGCACGACATGGATCTCGTCTTCCGCTTTGCCAAGCGCGTCGTCGTGCTGGCCGCCGGCGCGATCATCTTCGACGGTTCGCCGTCTGACGTGACGAAGGATCCGCGCGTGCGGGAAGCCTATCTGGGGAGCTATGCCAATGCCAGCCACGCCGCTTGAGGTGGAAAACCTGTCCGCCGGCTATGGGCCGACGCGGGTGCTCGAAGGCGTGTCCTTTGCCGTTCCGGCAGGTGCCCGGCTTGCCGTGCTCGGTCGCAACGGCATGGGCAAGACGACCCTGCTTGCAACGCTTGCCGGCCAGACGCGACGTTATGACGGGCGCATCCGCATGGGCGGGACGGACGTGACCGTGTTGCCGAGCGCTGCCCGCGCCATGCAGGGGCTCGGCTTCGTGCCGCAGGCGCGCTGCGTCTTCCCGACGCTGACCGTGGAGGAAAACCTGTTCGTCGGCCTCAAGAACCGCCCGAAAAGCGCGATCCAGGAAGCCTACGACATGTTCCCGCGTCTCTTCGAGCGTCGGCGCAATCTCGGCAGCCAGCTCTCAGGCGGCGAACAGCAGATGCTGTCGACGGCACGCTCCATCCTCGGCCGTCCGTCGATCCTGTTGCTCGACGAACCGCTGGAGGGCCTGGCGCCCGTTATCTGCGAAGAGCTGATGAAGGCGTTTGCCGAACTGGCAAAGACCGGCGACATGACGATCGTCTTGGTCGAACAGCGCATTCAGAGCGCGCTCGACTTTGCCGACCGGGTGATCGTGCTCGAACGCGGCCGGATCGCCTGGACCGGAACGCCGGAAGCGCTGGCGGGAGATCACGATGCCGTCGAGCGGCTGCTCGGCGTCGGCGGGCTCCACTGACCACGCGGTCGGTTGTGGCTGCTCACTTCGGTTCCCGTCGCGACGTATCGAGGCGGGAACGCTCCCTTTCGTAGTAGCGCGCGAGTGGCGGCAGGGCGCTCTTCAACTGGTCGAACACCGCGTCATGAGCTCGAAGCGTGCCGTCATATTTGGCCTGTACGAAGGCCTGGTGGCGTTCGATCGCGTCCTTCCTGGCGCCGACGGCGACGGTGAAGACCGGCGACACGGCGGTGCGGCCCTTGACGGTGATGCGATCGAGTTCGGCGATCGGGAAGGTCTTTTCGACGAGACGCGCGGTCTCCTCGCCGAGGAGCAGGGAGATGCCGTAGTCCTTCGATGCGCCTTCGAGGCGCGAGGCCAGATTGACGGCGTCGCCAAGGGCCGAATAGTCGAACCGCTGGTGCGAGCCCATGTTGCCGACGACGCATTCGCCGGTGTTGATGCCGATGCCGATCCTCAAGGTTTGGGCCGGTCGGCGTTCCCGTTTCGCCTCGCTTTCGAGTTCCCGGTTCACCCGTTCAAGCCGCGCAAGCATGTCGAGCGCCGCCCCGACTGCATGCACGGCATGGTCGGGGTCGTCGAGCGGCGCGTTCCAGAAGGCCATCAGGCAGTCGCCGATATATTTGTCGATGGTACCGCCCTGTTCGAGAACAGCTTCTGAAAGCGGCGTCAGCAGCCGGTTGACCAGTGCCGTCAAACGCTCCGGATCCTCCTTCATTTCCTCGGCGATGGTGGTAAAGCCCCGGATGTCGCAAAAGAGGATCGACAGCGTGCGCCGTTCGCCGCCGAGCCTCAGGTGTGACGGGTCTTTCGCCAGGCGCTCGACAAGGGCAGGGGAGAGGTACTGCTGGAAGGCGCGGGTGATTTCGCGGCGCTTCTTGCGTTCTTCCGCATAGTCGAGCCCGGCCTGGCCGGCAGTCACGGCAAGGAACGCAAGCCCAGGCCCAAGCGGCGACAGAAAGACGTGGCCAAGACGCATCGCGGCATAGCTGGCGGCGATGATCAGGCCGATGGCGACGGCGCCATAGGCAAGCGTGCGCCAGCCGGTCGTCCGCAGCACCGAAAAGGCCGCAAGCATCGCGGCCAGCGCAATGGCGGCAACCACATACGGTCTTGCAGCGCGCTGAATGAAAAGCTCATGGGCCAGATTGTCGTAGATGGTAGCCTGCATCTCAACGCCGGAAACGAGCTTGTTCGAATGTACGGTATCCGATGTCGTGAAGGCATCGGCCCCGCCATCGGCGATCGATGGCGCATTTTGCAGGCTGAGACCGACGAGCACGACACGGTCCTCGAACATGCCTTCTGGCAGGAAATTGTCGGGATCGAGCGCCTGGTAATAGGAGACGGTGGGATAGGTCCGCGCCGGTCCGAAGACCTGGATCAGCGCGTCCTTTGGCGGTGCGTGCGATTTTGCGCCGGCGATTGCCGCGAGCACGGCGGCAAATCCGTCCGGATAGTCGGGAACGGCGCGCAAGGTTCCGTCGCCGCTGAGGCTGACGGAGGCGATCCCGGTCCAGGCGCCCTTTGCGATGAAGCGGGCGAGCGGCTCGGTGCGCACGAACTGGTCGGCCTGCGGCGCCTCCACCAGCGTCTGGTCTCCGGCAAGAACCACGTCCGCGCCGAGCGCCTTTTCCAGCGCCTCGTCGTTGGCGGCATCGGCCGAAGGCTCAGCGAAAATCACGTCGATGCCGATGGCGCGTGCGCCGGCCTTGCGCAGCGCCTCGATGAGGCGCGCATGCAGGGCGCGCGGCCAGGGCCATTGGCGCCCGATTTCGGCCATCGACGGTTCGTCGATCGCGACGATGATCGGGCTGTCCTCAGGAAGCGGCGGGCCGTCGACGGTCGACAGGTAGTCGAAGCTGCGCAACTCGTTCAGCCGCCAGGCATTGGTCAAGGTCGCCAGCGACAGCGCGATGGCGACGAAAACCGCAAGCGCAAGAAGTTTTAACCGCCGTTGCAGGAAGCGGGGGCTGTCCCATTGTCCGGACCGACCGCTCGATGCCTGCACGGCGACGCGCTCCTCCATCAGAACCGCACTTTGATCGTGCCTTTGAACGTTCGTCCCCAACCCGGCAGGCCATTGCCCAGCTCGAAATCTTCATCGAGCAGATTGAAGGCTGCCAGATCGACCTCGATCTGCTTGTCGAACGGTTCCCATTGCAAGGCGGCGTCGAGCGTCCAGAAGTCATCGAGCGTCATTAACCCGCCGGGTCGTGAACCGACATAGTTGGCGGCAACGGTCGTCTTGACGTTCGCCGTGCTGACCCAAGTCAGCGCCGCTTGGCCGGTGTTTTCCGGCACGAACAGCAGTTCGCCGGGCTGGCTGCCGGTGTGTTCCTTAACGTCGGCTTCCGTGTGGGCCGCGGTCAGGGAGAGGCCGAAGCCGTGGCCGATGGCAAAGTTCGCCGTTGCCGCAACCCGGTCGAGCCCGACCTTGGCATACGCAAGGCTGGTGGTCGAAAGCGGAATGTCGAGCGCGAGTTGCCGCACCTCCTGGTGCTGGTAGTCGAGCGCGGTGAAGAACCAGCTGTTCCACTCCGCGTCCCAACGCAGTGCCAGCGTATCGGCATAGCCTTCGGCGCCGAAGCGCAGCTGGTTCGGCTGCAGCCCGACGATGCCGATCGGCGCAAGGGTGGCGACGTCGAAGTTGAGGCCATCGCGCATGGCTGCCGCCCGCAGCCAATGCCCTTCGGCCGGCGCCCAGGCGATGCCGATTTTCGGTTCGAGCCTGACATCGCCGTCGTTGACGCCTTCGATATAGCGGGCAAAGAGGGCGCCTTCCGTCTTCAGGTCCGGCGTGATTTCGTAGATCGTGTCGATGTAAGCCTTGGCGACGGTCTGTGTGGCGGACGTCGAACCGGACGCGATGACGGGCGCATTGCTGCTGCCGGTGCTGACGCCCAGCGGGTCAAAAATGTCGAACGCGCTCGATGACTTTACCACACCGCCTTCGACGCCGTAGCGCCAGGTGAAATCGCCGTCACCGTAAAGGTGATTGATGGCGGCGATATATGTTCTCTGCTTGTCCTCGTTTCGGCTCGTGGCAAGGTCGGGAAATCTGGTGTCCGAAAAGCGAACCCGCTCGTTGTCCGTGCTGTTCTCATCGGAGAAGAAGAACGCGGCATTGGCGATGTTGCGGTAGCCGAAGGTGTGGCTCCATGCCACCCCCGACAAAAGGCGCGTCGAGTCGTTGTCGTTTATCCCATCGAGATTGAAGGGGATGAGAGGCGGAGGCGGGATATCGAAAATACTGCGTTTATCATCAAGATCGCCGTAGTTGGCATAGGCCACGATCCTGTCATCCGGCGTCGGGGAGGCTGTCACATAGCCATTGCCGCCAAGCAGGCGTGCTTCACGCTCGATCGCCAGGCCATTGCCGATATCGATCGAATCGCGCGGCTTCTCCCAATGCAGATTGCCGTAGACGCTGATTGGGAAGGGCGAGAACGTCAGCCCGCGCAGTTCCGCTTCGCCGATCCCGCCCTCATGGTCGCTGTCGGCGATGATGCCGCCTGCGACCGCGGCCTCGAAGAACGGCCGTTGGACGAGATTGGCCGTGCGCTCGCGGCTTGCCAGCATGTGCGGCTCGATCAGCAGCCCCTGGAAGAAGGCGGAGAAGCTCTGCGGATTGGCGGTGTTGACGACGGGGCTGCCATCGAAATCATAGGTGTTGAACAGCGGATTGACGCTGCCGCGGATCGCCTGGTCGACATAGCTCGATCCCGTGAACGGATCGAAGACCACATCGCCGTAATATTGCCCCCAGGCGTTCAGGCCTTGCAGGCGGAAGGCGTCGTTGAGCGTCGATCCGGCATCCTGGTTGGCGCCGAGCGGAGCACTTTCGCCGCCGCGCGCCCGCGTCCGCCGCATCAGTTCCTGCGCGTAGCGGATCGCCGCATCGGAATCGTATTCGTCGATCGCAATCGCGGTCCGCACGGTCGCGACAACGGGGTCGTTCGGGTCGAGCCGGTCGGCATTGTCGAGGGCCTGTGCCGCCGGAAGGCGGTCTCCCTTTTCATAATGCGCCGCCGAGAGCAGCAATTGCGCGTTGGAATAGGCGGGGTTGGCCGTCGAACCGGCCAAGAGGTCGTCGATCGCCTTGTCCAGGTTGCCGTTCTGCAAATGGTACCGACCGCGGGCGACGAGCACGAGGTCGAAGGAAGGATCGATCGCGAGCGCCGTATCGATCTCGCGCTTTGCTTCCGCAAGCCGCATTTCATCGAGGTACTGATAGGCCAGGTTGGCGTGGTAAAGCGGATCGGCCGGATCGAGTTCCACGGCCTTCTGGAATGCTCTCTCGGCGCCGCGATTGTCGCCCCGCTCGCTTTTTGCCAGGCCCACCCAGTTCCAGAGAGACGGGTCGCCCGGCGTGATTTCCAAGGCGCGCTCGAGATCCGCCAGCGCGCCTATTCGATCGTTTTCAATGAGCAAACGGTATTTGGCGCGCGATTCCAGCGCGGTCGGGTCGTCGGGATCGTTCGCAAGCGCCTTTTCGATACCGGCGCGCGTTTCGTCTCGATCGTCGAGCAGCATTGCAAATTGCGCGCGGGCCGCTGGGAGGAACGGATCGTCCGGATATCGCCTTTCCGCCTTCTTGATCGTTTCGATCGCTGCGCGGATATCGGTGCGAAAGCCCGCGGTCCAGGCCGCAGCGAAGGCGCCATAGGCACCTGTCGCCTGAGACGGCGGCTGCTCGATCCGGTCCGGGTCGGCGAGAGCGCGTGCGAAATAGCCGCCGAAGGCCGCGACGGAGCGGCGGTCGGCGTCGAGCCCGGGGGTTGCCTTTTCGAACAGCTGTGCCGCATCGCCGTAGCGGTTTTCAGAACCGGCAATCAGCGCTTCGACGAGATAGGCGCGCGCGGCTTGAGATCGGTTGAGGCCGAGGCGTCGGGCCTGTTGAAGGGCGGCTGTGGCCTGGGCTCGCCCGTCGAACCGCAGCTGGATTTCGGCGAGTGTCAGCCAATCTTCGGCCGAGCGCGACACTTCCGGCCGGACTTCGATCCGTTCGCGCTCATCGCGCATGTCGCGCACCTTAAGCGGGGTTGACGGCATGAGCGCGAAGGCGTCGCGTAAAGACAGATGGAAGAGCATCTGTTCGCGGTCCTTCGGCGTCACGATCACGATCTTGGTCGGCGCTTTCCCGATCGCGGCAACGGCGCCTTCACCCTGCTTCACGGTGACGCTTCCAAGTTCGTTGGCGAGTTCGACCACGCCTTCAAGCACGGTCAGCGAGGTCGTGTCGCCGGCGACCGTCAGGGTCCAATCGGTGCCACGAATGGCAGCGGTTGCCGCCGGCGTGTCGATCGTCAGGCCCTGGCCGCCACGCTCCGCCCGTGCCCAGATCGTGCCTGACTGCAGTTCGAGATTGGTATCGCTGCCTGTGCCCATCCGTTTGACGCGCAACGCCGTGTTGCGGCCGAGCCGGATCTGGGTGTGGTCGGAGAAAAGCACCGCCAGCGCCCCGGTCGCATTGGTGCGCAGGATATCGCCGGACAAAAGGTCCTGTGCGAGATCGACGAAGCGCCAGCTCGAAACGTCGACGAAGCGCACTTCCTCACCGGATTTTCGGGCAATCACCGATCCGGCCACGGGCGGTGTTCTTTGAACCGGTTCTGCCAAGCCTGCGCTTGGACAGAGGATTGCCACTGTCGCAAGCAGTCCCCGAAGCTGATGCCGCCCCATCTTCGTTCCCGTCTCCGTCCCACCGTGGATTCAGTGAATTTCGATCAGGATAAAGTCAATAGAATTCGAATATTCTTAATTGCGTTCCAAGTGATATGGCTAGTTCGCGAGGCAAATCTGTAACGCCAGGGCGAGAGCAAGGGGCCTCGTCTGCCGCTCCTTGTTGTCGGACAGTCGGTGAGGAAGGCTTATCCGAATTAGAGCATTCGCGTGGGTGGTTTTGGCCCACGATTTGGCATCCCTGCACCGGCTGCCTGCCGGCTCCATCAGGTGGTCCGGCGACTCCGCTGGGGCTGCAACGCTTACTTTCCAAGCGCTCAAATCTTGACGCAAATATCGCGTGGCCAAAGCGGGCGGCGCGGGACATGCCGCGGCCGTTATCAACGCTAATGCGAAGTTCTGACGGAAGCCACGACCGGGTGAGCCAGCCTCGCTCACTTACGCCGAAGCTGGAGCGTCGCCTACACCGCGGCGCGCACCCGTTCCCAGGCATTCATGAGGTGCCGACCGAGAACTTCGGAAAGCCTTGCCTTGTCGCGGGCTTCGAGCGCGACGATCATCTCCTCATGCTCGGCAACGGCCGCTGCCCATTTTTCGGGCCCCTCGTGGCCGATGAAGCGAATGCGCTTCAGCCGCGTCTGCAAGATCGCATGCATATCCGCCAAGGCGGCGTTTGCCGCCAGTTGGGCGATGGCCGAATGGATCTGCTGATTGAGCTTGTAATACTGCAGCCGGTCACCGGCCTTGTAGCGCGAGACCATTTCGTCGTGGAGCGCGCGCACTTCGGCGATGCCGGCGTCGCTGGCGGCTTCACAGGCGAGCTTGCCGGCAAGCTCTTCCAGCGTCTGCAAGACCGTCAGCATGTCACGCACGTCCTTGGCGCTGAAACGCTTGACGACGGCGCCGCGGCTCGGAACGAGCTCCACCAGTCCTTCGCTCGCCAGATACTTGATGGCTTCGCGCAGCGGCGTGCGCGAGACGCCGAGCTGCTCGCCGAGTTGACCTTCATGCAGACGCGTGCCGGGCGAGAGATCACCCTCGATGATCATGTCGCGCAGATGCGTGACCAGCGTGTCGTGCAGCGCAGTGCGTCGGATCGGGCCGGGGCCGCCCTCGGGGCGTTTCTCCAGAGAGGTAATTTCGTTCATCGTTTCGCTTCTGCATCTGGCGACTGAAGTGTCGGCCGTCTGTTCCCGTTCGCGCCAATTGAATCAGCGCTGTCTCATTAAAGCATGGAGACGGCTCCCGATATCGTCAACAGAAAATGCTGCATACAGAATACAAAAGACTTGATGCAGAATTTTGAATAACGTATGACGGCTCTCGAAAGAATGAAGTGGAGGACATCTCTCATGACGACCAACGGTGTAGCCGCTAACGGCGCGCGTCCTGTCATCGCGCTCGCTATGGGCGATCCGGCCGGCATCAGCCCGGAGCTCACGGCAAAGCTGCTGGCGCTTTCCGATATTCGTGAGGCTGCCCACATCATCACGATCGGCGATCGTCGCATCCTCGATGAAGGCGCCCGCATTGCCGGCGTCACGCTCGACCTTGCATCCTCGACCCTGGAGGACCTCGACGCTGTCGGGACCGAGCGCCACGTGTTCGTCGACCTTGGCCATCTCGATCCGGCCGACGTCGTTCGCGGCGAGGCGACGCTTGCGGGCGGCACCTTTGCGACCCGCAACTTTCGCGTAGCACTCGAGCTGGCGCATGCCGGCAAGGCGGAAGCAGTCTGCTTCACGCCCTTCAACAAGAAGGCGATGCGCTTTGCCTATCCGGGCTACGACGACGAGATCCGTTTCGTCTCCGACGTTCTCAACTTCACGGGCAAGGTCCGGGAATTCAACGTTCTCGAGAAGGTCTGGAACGCCCGCGTCACCTCGCACATTCCGATCAAGGAAGTGGCCGACAGCCTGTCGGTCGAGGCGATCCTTGCCGAGCTCGAGCTGACCCAGAGCTGCCTCAAGGAAGCCGGTTACAGCGAGGCGAAGATTGCTGTTGCCGGGCTCAACCCGCACGCCGGAGACGGCGGCAGCTTCGGCATGGAAGAGATCGACATCATCGAGCCGGCCGTCGAAAAGGCCAAGGCGCGCGGCTTCAACGTCGACGGCCCGTTCCCGGCGGACACAGTCTTCGGCCGCGCCCTGAAGGAAGGCTACAACGCCGTCATGACCATGTACCACGACCAGGGCCAGATCGCGATGAAGCTGATCGGCTTCGACAAGGGCGTGACGATGATGGGCGGCCTGCCGTTCCCGCTCTGCACGCCGGCCCACGGCACGGCCTACGACATCGCCGGCAAGGGGATTGCCGACGTCGGCGCCAGCCGCGAAGCGCTGCTTCTGGCAGTGCGCATGGCGAAGAAAAAGGCGGCTCTCAAGGCTGCTGCCTGATTTCGCACGCTTTCAAGCAATAACGGCGCAGGAGGAGGTCTTGCGCCGCAGAACCACAAAAACGGGAGGACCCGCATGAAGAATACCGTCTCCATCGCATGCATCATGGCAGCCGTTTTCGGCGTTGCTGCTCCGGCCGCCGCTTTCGAGCCCGATCGTCCGGTTGAATTCGTCGTCACCGCCGGCCCCGGCGGCGGCACCGACATCTTCGCCCGCACGATCCAGGCGATCATCGGCAAGTACGAGCTGATGAAGGCTCCGGTCGTCGTCACCAACAAGGGCAGCGCCGGCGGCGCCGAAGGCTTCGTCTACACGGCGACCAACAAGGGCGACGCCTACAAGCTGGCATTCGGCACCAACAACGCCTACCTGCTGCCGGTCCGCGCCAAGGTTCCCTACAAGGCTGAAGACCTGACGCCGGTTGCGGCGCTTGCTTCCGACGAGTTCGTTCTCTGGGTCAACGGCAAGGCCTCCTACAACACCGCTGCCGACTTTGCCGCCAAGGCGAAGGAAGGCGGCCTCAAGATCGGCGGCAGCCAGTCGAAGGACGTCGACCAGATCCTGACCTCGATGATCAACGAGACGACCGGCTCGACGATCAACTACATCCCGTTCAAGAGCGGCGGCGAAGCGGCCGTTCAGCTCGCCGGCGAGCACCTCGATGCCAACGTCAACAACCCGAGCGAAAACCTTGGCCAGTGGCAGGCCGGCATGGTCAAGCCGCTTTGCGTCTTCAAGAGCGTCAAGCTTTCGAACGAAACCAAGGTTGCCGGCGACAAGGCCTGGAGCGACATCCCCACCTGCAAGGAATCGGGCATCGCCATCGACAACTACTCCATGCCGCGCACCGTCTGGCTGCCGGCTGGCGTTGACCAGGATGTGGTCAAGTTCTATGCGGACCTGATGCGCAAGGTTTCGGAAACGCCGGAATGGGCGAAGTACCTGGCCGACACGTCGCAGTCGCCCGCCTACATCGCCGGCGACGACTTCAAGGCCGCCATCGAAATGGATGGCGCTGCTGTCGGCGAAGTGCTGAAGCGCGAAGGTTGGCTCGCCAACTAACAGGCGACGATCGGGACGGGTGCCATCCGGCGCCCGTCATTCGCTTTGAAAGGTCACGATCATGAGCGAGAACGGTGCGAATGGGGTCTCCCGCTTCGCGGTTGAGCTTGGTGTTGCCGCACTGACCGGCGCCTTCGGTGCTGCGGTCTGCTACGGATCTCTCGATATCGGCGCGGGCTGGACGGAATTCGGTCCCGAAGCCGGCTATTTTCCCTTCTATGTCGGGCTTCTGATCCTTCTCGGAAGCGTCGCCAATGCGATCCACGCCTTCGTGAAACATCGCGGGTCCGGTGAAATCTTCATCGACGGTCACCGCGCCAAGGTGGTGGCATCGTTCCTGCTGCCGCTGGTTGTCTTTGCCGGCGTATCCGCCTGGCTCGGCCTTTATGTCGGGACGGCGCTCTATATCGCCGGAACCATGCTCTTCCAGGGGCGCTACAAATGGTGGATCGCGCTGCCGTCGGGCATCGCTGTTTCGCTGTTTTTCTTCATCGTATTCGAGTTCGGTTTCAAGGTTCCCCTGCTCAAGGGACCGATCGAGGCCTGGTTCGGGATCTATTGATCCCGACCGCTCAAGGGCATGTCGCGTAAGCGCGCACAGCGGTCTTGCGCTAACGACAAGCAAAAAAATTAAAGACTTAAAGCGCGGGGAGCGAGCCTCAAGGATCGTGACGTGCTTTAAGCCCCGGGAGGAATGACATGGAAAATATCGGTCTTCTGATCGATGGCTTCGGCCACATCCTCAGCTGGAACCATATCCTGCTGATGATGATCGGCGTCACGCTCGGCATTCTGGTCGGGGTGCTGCCCGGCCTTGGCGCGCCGAACGGCGTTTCGCTGCTCTTGCCACTGACTTTCTCGATGGACCCGATCTCCGCCATCATCCTGCTCTCCTGCATGTACTGGGGGGCGCTCTTCGGCGGATCGACCACATCGATCCTGTTCAACATTCCCGGCGAACCCTCGTCGGTGGCGACCACGTTCGACGGCTATCCGATGGCGAAAGCCGGGCAGGCGAGCCGAGCGCTGACGCTCGCCTTCGTATCCGCCGGCATCGGCGCGCTGGCCGGCGTCGTGATGATCACACTGCTTTCCGGCTGGGTCGCGAACTTCGCACTGCGTTTCTCGTCGCCGGAATATTTCGCGGTCTACTTCCTTGCGTTTGCAAGTTTCATCTCGATGGGCGCGCAATCGCCCTTCAAGACGCTCGTCTCGATGATGCTCGGCTTCGCGCTTGCTTCCGTCGGCATGGACACGATCTCCGGCGACCTGCGCCTGACCTTCGATATCCCGACGCTGATCAAGGGCGTCAGCTTCCTGATCGCGGTCATGGGGCTCTTCGGCATCGGTGAACTGCTGCTGACGACGGAAGAGGGCCTGCGCTTCGAAGGCATTAAGGCGCGCGTCAAGCTCGTCGAGATCGGTCGCACGCTGGTCGAGATCCCGCGCTACTGGTTCACGATCCTGCGCTCGACGATCATCGGCATCTGGATGGGCATCACGCCCGCTGGCCCGACCGCGGCTTCCTTCATGAGCTACGGCGTTGCCCGTCGCTCGGCCCGCGACAAGTCGAAGTTCGGCAAGGGCGACCCGCGCGGCGTCGTCGCACCCGAGACCGCCGACCACTCGGCCGGTACCTCGGCGCTGCTGCCGATGCTGGCGCTCGGCGTTCCCGGCTCGGCAACGGCGGCTGTCATGATGGGCGGCCTGATGATCTGGGGCCTGACCCCCGGACCGATGCTTTTTACCGAGCGGCCGGACTTCGTCTGGGGCCTGATCGCGTCCATGTATCTCGGCAACGTCGTCGCCGTCTTCCTGGTGATCGCCACCGTGCCGCTCTACGCCTCGATCCTGCGCGTGCCTTTTGCGATCATCGGCCCGATCATCGTCGCCGTCATCTTCTCCGGCGCCTATCAGGTGGCAAACTCGGTCTCCGACATCTTCATGGTCATCGGCTTTGGCGTACTCGGCTACGTCTTCAAGAAGCTCGACTACCCGCTTGCGCCACTGGTTCTGGCCATGGTGCTCGGCGACAAGGCTGAGGACGCCTTCCGCCAGTCGATGCTTCTTTCCGGCGGTACCCTGAACATCTTCTGGTCAAACCCGCTGGTTTCCTCTCTGATGGCGCTTGCTCTTGCCCTTCTGCTGTCGCCGCTTGTCTTCGGGCTGGTCGGCCTGGTCCGCAAGCGCAAGCAAGATGCGGCCACGCCGCATGGCGACGGCAGCGCGGCGGCTTGACGGAGCCGCCGCACCTCAAAACAAGCGCATCGGAAAAGCGCGGCGCGGTCTGCTTATAGGCTGCGTCGCAAAATAAGTGAGGAAAACCATGGCGAACCCATCGCGCAAATGGACCCGTGAAACCTGGCAGATCGCGGCCGCGATGATCCAGTATCCGAACGTGCTAGCAGACGGCAGCTCCGTGCAGGATCAGTCGGTCGAGCAATGGGCCGAGACACTCGCCGATGTCGTCGACGCCGGCTTCACCGAGCTCGACCCGACCGACAGCTGGATCCGGCTCGCCGACCTCCCGGCCGCGCGGCGCGATGACTTCGTCAAGCTGACGCGTGACCTTGGCCTTTCCATGCCGGCGATCTCGACTTCACGGCGTAGCGTCATTGATCCGGAGCATGGCGACGAATATCTCGCCTACGGACATCGGGTCATCGACACGGCTGCGGCCATCGGCGCCGGCTCCGTTTCCTTCGGCTTCTTCGGGCCTTTGACCGACGCGCAGAAGAAAGCGCTCTGGTTCTGGACCGTCGACGGCGTCAAGAACCCGGAAGACCCCGCGGTCTGGAGACAAGCGGTTCAGCGCATTCGCGAACTTGGTCGCCATGCCGAGGAACTCGGCATCGAGCTGGCGCTCGAGATGTACGAGGACACCTATATCGGCTCGGCCGACAGCGCCGTGCGCTTCGTTACCGATGTCGGCCTGCCGAACGTCGGCATCAATGCCGATCTCGGCAATCTCGTGCGCCTTCACCGCCCGGTCGAGCACTGGCAGCCGATGATGGCCAAGGTTGCACCCTTCGCCAAATACTGGCACGTCAAGAATTACTACCGCACCGAGGATGAGACCTCGGGGCTGGTGGTCACCCATCCGGCGCCGCTCGAATTCGGCGTCATCAACTATCGGGCGGCGATCCGTATGGCCTTGGCGCATGGCTTCGACAGCCCGTTTCTCTGCGAGCATTACGGTGGCGACGGGCTCTCCGTCAGCGCCGCCAACCGGGACTATCTGAGGCGCATTCTGCCTCGCGACTAAGGGAAGAGACGCGATGACCACAATCTTTGACGCACCGGAAGAATTTGCGACGACCGCGCTTGCCGGATTCAGCTCGATCTACGCGCGCAACGTCCGTCTCGTGAAGGGCGGCGTCGTGCGCTCGACCAAAGTGCCGAAGGGCAAGGTCGCCGTCGTCGTCGGCGGCGGCTCCGGCCACTACCCGGCCTTTGCCGGCTATGTTGGCCCGGGCATGGCGGATGCGGCCGTGGCCGGTGACGTCTTCGCCTCACCTTCGACCGCGGCAGTTGCCCGCGTCTGCCGGGTGGCTGACCAGGGCGGCGGCGTGCTGCTTGGCTTCGGCAACTATGCCGGCGACGTCTTGAACTTCGGCGTTGCCGCCGAGCGGCTGCGCGCCGAAGGCATCGACGTGCGGATCGTGCCGGTGACGGACGACGTGGCGAGCGCCTCTGCCGAAACCCCGGCCAAGCGCCGCGGCATCGCCGGCGACCTCGTGGTCTTCAAGGTTGCTGGAGCCGCTGCGGAAGCGGGCCTCAATCTCGACGAAGTTGAGCGCGTCACCCGTCTTGCCAACGACCGCACCGTCTCCTTCGGTGTGGCTTTCGGCGGCTGCACGCTTCCGGGCGCCAAGGGTCCGCTCTTCACCGTTCCAAAGGGCGAGATGGCCCTTGGTCTCGGCATCCACGGCGAGCCGGGTATCCGCGAAGAAAAGATGGTTTCGGCAACTGAGTTCGCGAAGCTGCTCGTCGGCAAACTGCTCGCCGAGCGGCCGGCGGATGTGCGCAAGGTCGCACCGCTTCTGAACGGCCTCGGCTCGACCAAGTATGAAGAACTCTTCGTGCTTTGGGTTGCGATCGAAAAGGAACTGAAGGCGGCTGGCCTGGAGATCGTCGATCCGGAATGCGGCGAATTCGTCACCAGCCTCGACATGCAGGGCTGCTCGCTGACGCTGATGTGGCTGAACGACGAGCTCGAGACCTACTGGCGCGCGGCTTGCGATGCGCCGGCCCTGCGCAAGGGGGCGATCATCGCCACCGAGCCCGCGACGGACACGCTCAAGGATGACGAGGACGCCATTTCCTTCGCAGCGGCTTCCGAGACCTCCCGTCAGAGCGGCGCGTGCATTGCGCGGCTGATCGGCGAAATGGCCGAGGCGCTGAAGCAGGCGGAAGACGAACTCGGTCGCATCGACGCCTTTGCCGGCGACGGCGACCACGGACAGGGCATGCGCCGCGGTTCGGCCGCGGCCAACGATGCCGCGAAGGCGGCGGTTGAAGCGGGTGCAGGCGCCGCCAGCGTTCTGGCGGTGGCGGGCGATGCCTGGGCGGACCGGGCCGGCGGCACGTCGGGCGCGATCTGGGGCCTGCTGTTGCGCGCCTGGAGCAATGCCTTCAACGATGATGCAGCCCCGACCGATGCCGCGATTGTCGACGGTGCCCGCCGTGCACTCGATGGCGTGACCCGCCTCGGCCGCGCCCGTGTCGGCGACAAGACCCTTGTCGATGCATTGGTGCCTTTCGTCGAGACCCTGGAGCGCGCGTTTGCCGCCGGAAAGCCGTTGATCGAGGCATGGCAGGCGGCGGCAAAGGCTGCGACCGAAGCGGCCGAAGCCACTTCGAGGCTGACGCCGAAGCTCGGCCGGGCACGGCCGCTTGCGGAAAAGAGCATCGGTCATCCGGACGCCGGCGCCGTTTCTCTGGCGCTGACGGCACGCGTTGCCGCCGGTGTCCTGGCGCAGGCCGCAAAGGCCTAAGAAACGATATCTCCTCCGATCGGGCGGCGCCGTCGCCCGATCGGAACCTCCCCCCGTGTAACCGCTGCATTGCCCCGCGCCAATCGGCGCCGCCACACGCTGCCGCGCATGAGCGTCGCAGACTGCCCGGGCCCGGCCATTCCGTGGCTTTTTCAACACAATCTGCAGTCATTGTTGGGGAAACCCGACCAATTTTATCGTCTGCTAAAAGCTTGCCACGGAATTGCCCGATCGCGGGCTATGGCTTTGGTTTCCTGCAGCGTGCGCTATGTGCTTGAGTTCGTGTGCCGCCGGTCAAATGACAATCATTTCTGACGTTCCGAGAAGGAGACAAGAATGAAAAAGAGTTTTGCCGTAAAGGTGTCCGCAGCGTCTCTGGTTCTCGCGGGCGCGATCGCCGCAAACGCAGCCGATCTCGCGACAGTTCAACCGCAGCCCGAGCCCGACACAAGCAACGGCGTCAAGATTGGTTACCTCGATTGCAACATCGCTGGCGGTGTCGGCTATGCGCTCGGCTCGGCCAAGGAAGTCGATTGCGTCTTCCGCTCGACCATGGGTGCTGAAGCCTCCGACCACTATTCCGGGGCCATCCGCAAGATGGGCGTCGATGTCGGCTTCACGACGCAGAGCCGCCTGATTTGGGCCGTGTTCGCACCGACCGCCGGCTACCACCGCGGTTCGCTCGGCGGTCTCTACCAGGGGGCAACGGCGGAAGCGACCGTCGGCGCCGGTATCGGTGCCAACATCCTCGTCGGCGGCACCTCCGGTTCGATCCACCTGCAGACGATCAGCGTGACCGGCCAGATCGGCCTGAACCTCGCGGCCACCGGCACGTCGATGACGCTGACGGCCGTCAACTAACGTCGTTTGGGCGGCCCGTTGCACCTCCCACAACGGGGCGTCAAAAGACCGGGTAAGACGCAAAGGCACCGCACGCTGGAGACGGCGCGCGGTGCCTTTGTTTTTTGGCCTGTTGCCATTGGCCGATTCGCGTTTAAGGAATGCGGCCAGGAATCGTGCGCCGACAGCGCGAACTTCGAGGGGTTGTATTGAACAAAAGCCTTTGCCTGGGCGTCGTTGCCCTTTGCCTTGCGTCTGGGCCGCGGTTCGCCTCTGCCGAATGGCAGCCGGTCGAAAAGGAAGCGCTCTACACAATCACCGGGCAGACGGGTGCCGAGCTCTACGCCTCGATCGGCGAACGAGGTCCGAAAGCCGGAATCGGCAGGGCGATCGCACACACCAACTTCAAGCTGACCTGGACGCGAAAATATGAAGAGCAAGGCGGTGCCTGCGTGCTGGCGGTGGCAAAGCCGAAACTGATCATCACCTACACCCTGCCGAAACCGGCAAGGCCGCTGCCTTCAGGCACGCGCGAAAACTGGGACATCTTCATCGACGGCGTGCGCAAGCACGAACTCGTGCACGGCGATTTCATCAAGGAGATGGTCCGCGCGATCGAGCAGGCGACGCTGGGCCTCACTGTTCCCGACGATCCGAAGTGCCGCAAGATCAGGACCGTCATGACCGAGCGCCTCGGCGCGCTCTCGCAGACGCAGCGCCAGCGCAGCCGCGACTTCGACCAGGTCGAGTTGACCGATGGCGGCAATATTCACCAGTTGATTCTGAAGTTGGTCAACGGGCCGTAACCGGCTCGTTCTCAGCTCGGAAAGGCGCCGAACCTCTGCCCGGCGCCGTATCACTCACGCATAACGCACCAAAAACTCTTCGGCCGTCAGCTCGCGGAAATCGTCGAGCGCGCGGCGCAGGCGCTGGTGGTCCCAGTCCCACCACGAGAGCGCGTCCATCCGCTCGCCGACGCCCTCGTTGAAACGGGCGCGGATGAGCTTGGCGGGCACGCCGCCGACGATGGTGTAGGGCTCGACGTCCTTCGAGACGACTGCGCCGGCGCCGATAACAGCACCGTTGCCGACAGTGACGCCCGGCAGGATGGTGGCGCCGTGGCCGATCCACACATCATGGCCGATCGTCACCCGGTTCGAGCGCCGCCAGGCGAAAAGGTCGTGGTCGAGTTGGGTATCGTCCCAATAGTTCGGCGCGCGATAGGTGAAGTGATGCAGCGTCGCCCGCCAGGTCGGGTGGTTGGTGGCGTTGATGCGCACGGCGGCTGCGATGTTGACGAACTTGCCGATCGTTGCGCACCAGATCGAGCCGTCCTGCATGATGTAGGAGTAGTCGCCGAACTCGACCTCGTCGAGCCTTGAGCGCTCCTGCACTTCGGTGTAGCGGCCGAGCGTCGAATTGTTGACGCTCGCCGTTGGGTGGATAAAGGGCTCGAGCCCGAGCTTCTGGCTCATGCGGCAGCCTTTCGCGGCGAGAAGGCCGAGACGTCGAGAATGCGATCGGCAACGGCGTCGCGCACTTCCTCGTCGTGGAAAATGCCGATCAGCGCGGTGCCCTTGGCCTTCTTCTCGGCAATCAGTTCGACAACGACCGCCCGGTTCTTCGCGTCGAGCGACGCGGTCGGCTCGTCGAGCAGAAGGATCTTGTGGTCGGTGATGAAACCGCGGGCGATGTTGACGCGCTGCTGTTCGCCGCCGGAGAAGGTCGCCGGTGGCAGGCTCCAGAGTTCGCGCGGCAGGTTCAGCTTGTTCAACAGTTCGGCCGCATGGGTGCGGGCCTCTTCGAGCGGCATGCCGCGGGCCTGCAGCGGCTCGGCGACGATGTCGAGGGAGGAGACGCGCGGCACCACCCGCAGGAACTGGCTGACATAGCCGAGCGTCGTGCGCCGGACTTCGAGCACCGTGCGCGGCTCGGCCGTTGCCAGATTGACCAGCTTGCCGTCGTGATCCATCAGGATCTGGCCTTCGTCGACGCCGTAATTGCCGTAGAGCATTTTCAGGATCGAGCTCTTGCCGACGCCGGAGGGGCCGCCGAGAACGACGCATTCGCCGGCCTTCACCGAGAAGGAGACGTTGGCGACGACCGGCCGGCGGATACCGTCACGCAGATGCATGGTGAAGCTTTTTGCGACTTCGGAAACAACAAGGGGCGTGGCCATGGTTTACACCTGCAGGATCGAGGAGACGAGGAGCTGGGTATAGGGCTCGCGCGGATCGTCGAGCACGCGGTCGGTCAGCCCCTGTTCGATGACGGCTCCGTCCTTCATCACCATCATGCGGTGTGAAAGAAGGCGGGCGACGGCGAGATCGTGGGTGACGATGATGGCGGCAAGCCCGAGGTCATGCACGAGGCCGCGCACGAGATCGAGCAGGCGCGCCTGAACCGAGACGTCGAGGCCGCCGGTCGGCTCGTCCATGAAGACGAGGCGCGGGGAAGTGACGAGGTTGCGGGCGATCTGGAGGCGCTGACGCATGCCGCCCGAAAAGGCGCGCGGCTGGTCGTCGATGCGGTCGATGCCGATTTCCACCCGCTCCAGCCAGTCGCTGGCGGTGGCGCGGATGTTGCCGTAGTGGCGATCGCCGACGGCCATCAACCGCTCGCCGACATTGGCGCCGGCAGACACGGTCATGCGCAGGCCGTCGGCCGGGTTCTGGTGCACGAAGCCCCAGTCGGTACGCATCAGGAAGCGGCGCTCGGCTTCGCCCATGCGAGCGAGGTCACGGTACTGACCGTCGCGCATGTGGTACTCGACGATACCGGAGGTCGGCATCAGACGGGTCGAGAGGCACGACAGAAGTGTCGTCTTGCCCGAGCCGGATTCGCCGACGATGGCGAGCACTTCGCCCGCATAGAGCTCGAAGGAAACGTTGCGGCAGCCGATGCGGCTTCCGTAGAACTTCGAGACGTCGTTCACTTTCAAAAGCGGGAGCGTACTCATTCTGCGGCTTCCTTTCGGGCAAGCATGTGACCTGCATGGCCGCAGGCGCGGCGGTCTTCGCAATGATCGGTATCGGAGCAGACGAACATGCGTCCGCCCTTGTCGTCGAGGATCACCTCGTCGAGATAGACGTCCTCGGCGCCGCAGAGCGCGCAGGGCTTGTCGAAGCTCTGGATCTCGAAGGGATGGTCGTCGAAATCGAGGCTGACGACTTCGGTATAGGGCGGGACAGCGTAGATCCGCTTTTCGCGACCGGCGCCGAAGAGCTGCAGCGCTTCCGACATATGCATCTTCGGATTGTCGAACTTAGGCGTCGGCGACGGGTCCATCACGTAACGTCCCTCGACCTTGACCGGATAGGCGTAGGTCGTGGCGATATGGCCGTTGCGGGCGATGTCCTCGTAGAGCTTCACATGCATCAGCCCGTATTCCTCGAGCGCATGCATCTTCCGCGTCTCGGTCTCGCGCGGCTCGAGGAAGCGCAAGGGTTCCGGGATCGGCACCTGGTAGACGAGCGTCTGTCCCTCCGAGAGTTTTTCCTCCGGAATGCGGTGGCGCGTCTGGATGATCGTCGCGTCTTTCGTCCGGGTGGTGACGGCAACGTCGGCGACCTTCTGGAAAAAGGCGCGGATGGAAACCGCGTTGGTTGTGTCGTCGGCGCCCTGGTCGATGACCTTCAAGACGTCCTGCGGACCGAGGATCGAGGCGGTGACCTGGACGCCGCCGGTGCCCCAGCCGTAGGGCATCGGCATTTCGCGCGACGCAAATGGAACCTGGTAGCCGGGAATGGCGATCGCCTTCAGGATCGCGCGGCGGATCATGCGCTTGGTTTGTTCGTCCAGATAGGCGAAATTATAGGTAGCAAGGTCGTTCATCGCTGATTACCCTTGAGTGTGTCGACCGCTGATGAGGCCAGGATTTGAGCGAGATTTTCGTCTGGGTGATTGGGATCTTCGTGCTGTGTTCGGCGGTTGCCGGCCTGTTCGGCATTGCCCGCCGGCCGCAGCGCGAGACGGAGAGCAGGGCGCGCAAGAACGACGGAGGTGGCGACGCCGGTGGTGTCTATGCCGGTGACGGCGGCGATTGTGGTGGCGGGGATGGCGGCGGCGATTGAACCGCTAGGGCTGGCGGTATGCCCGATCATTCGGCCGCCTCCCGTTGTACCTTCGGTGCTTCACCTGAATTCGCGGCCTCGTAATCGCGGCGCATGCGGCGCACGAGATCGAGTTCGGCCTGGAAGTCGACATAGTGCGGCAGCTTCAGGTGCTCGACGAAGCCGGTAGCCTGAACGTTATCTGCATGCGAGATGACAAATTCCTGATCCTGGGCGGGTGCGACGATGTCCTCGCTGAACTCGTCAGTGCGCAGTGCCCGGTCGACCAGCGACATCGACATCGCTTTGCGTTCACTCTGGCCAAAGACGAGGCCGTAGCCGCGGGTGAATTGCGGCGGCTGCTTGGCCGAGCCCATGAACTGGTTGACCATCTGGCATTCAGTGACGCGGATCGCGCCGAGTGAGACGGCAAAGCCGAGTTCCGGCAGATCGAGTTCGACTTCCACTTCTCCGATGCGGACTTCGCCGACGAATGGGTGGGTGCGGCCGTAGCCGCGCTGGGTGGAGTAGGCGAGCGCCAAGAGGAAGCCTTCGTCGCCGCGGGCAAGCGCCTGCAGTCGCAGGTCCCGGGCCATCGGAAACTCCATCGGCTCGCGGGTAAGGTCGCCCATAACATGGCCCTCGGGCATCTGGCCATCACCCTCGATCAGGCCTTCGCCGTCGAGAATGTCGGAGACGCGCATCACATGCTCACCGGGCTCCTTGACTGCCGGTTCTTCGACCGCTTCGTCGGCGATCAGTGATGGGTCGAGCAGGCGGTGGGTGTAATCGAAGGTCGGGCCCAGAAGCTGTCCGCCGGGCAGATCCTTGTAGGTCGCCGACACGCGGCGCTCGACCTTCATGTCGGCGGTATCGACCGGCTCGGAGTAGCCGAAGCGCGGTAACGTCGTGCGATAGGCGCGCAGGATGAAGATCGCCTCGATCATGTCGCCGCGCGCCTGGCGGACGGCAAGGGCTGCGAGCGCACGGTCATAGAGCGAGGCTTCCGCCATCACTCTATCGACCGCAAGGCCGAGCTGCTCGACCACCTGGTCGATGGTGATGGAGGGAAGGCTACGGTCGCCACGGCGGCGATCGGCGAGAAGGCGGTGGGCATTGGCAATGGCGGCTTCCCCGCCCTTGACGGCTACATACATGGCTCACGCCTCCTTGAGCGAAAGACGGGTGGTGCGCGGCAGGCAGATGAGCTTGTCGCCGGCCGTCAGCACGAGATCGACGCCGCGCGGAAAGATCGCGCGATTGGCGGTCCAGAATTCGAGGAAGACGTCCGGCAGCCCCTTCACCGCAATCTCCGTCACGTCCTTGATGCCGGGGCCTTTGGCGGTCAGCGCAGGGCCGCCGCTCAGCGCTTCGACTTCGATGACGAGTGTCGTCGAGCGATCCGGATAGTCCTGCGTGCCAAGCGAGAACTGGTCGAAGCCGGGGAAGGCGGCGCCCTTTTCGATGAAGGCGAAGCGCGCGTCGGTCTTGCTGGTGGTGAGCGGAGCACCGGTGTGGAAAGCGATCCACTGCGGAACGGCCGATTTGGAAAGTGCCGGCGTCAGCCAGACGGGCGTGTCATGGTCGCACAGAGTCAGCGCTACGGCGCCTGCGGCCGTAGCGAGCGGAGCCGGAGGCGTGCTCGTCGCTTCGAGGCGCTTGATCGTACCCGGACGGGCAAAGCCGTCCATCAGGTCGCGGAAGACGGACTGAGCGGCAAAGACTGGATCGGCAAAGGCGCCGGCGTAAATCTGCGATTGGCTGGCCATCAGTCGTCTCCCCGAACCATGGTGAAAAAGTCCACGCGGGTGGCCGCGGTTTCTTCCGCCTTGCGGCGTTCTTCCTGGGCAAGCCGGTCGGCCACGCTTCCAAGTAGGGCCTCGACCTTAGCCCTGTCGCCGTCACGCTGGGCAAGGGCGTCGAAGATGGCGGCAAGCCGGGCGCGTTCCTTGTCGGTTCCGAGCAACTGCCCGTGGCCGATTTCGCCGGTCGAAAGGCGGACGGTGGCGCGCGACACCGTAGCCTCGCCGAGATTGAAGGGATCGCCGCCGCCGCCGATGCGGCCGCGCACCATGACGAGGCCGGTCTCGGGGCCTCGGACCGGGTGAACCTCGGGCTGGTCTGCGAGCGCTTTCCAGGCGTCCTTGAGTTCGGCGAGCGTTGCCTGGGCGAGCAACCGCATGGCCTCCTTGCGCGCCGGGTCCGGCGGGCTTTCCTGCTTCACTTTCGCGTCCATCATTTTCACCTCAAATGTCTATTGATCTAGACAACTATACATCTTATACTTTTTCATAACGTCGGCAAATGACAGGCTTGTGACATGCCAATGCGAAAAGACACGGCAGCGCGAAAAGTGGTGGAGCGCCAGACCGGCGTCGCTCTCTGGCGGCAGATTGCCGACCGGATCCGCCTGGCAATCAGCAATGGCGACTATGACGCGACCGGCATGGTGCCACCGGAAACGGTGCTTGCGGGCGAGTTCGGCGTCAACCGGCACACGGTCAGAAGCGCGCTGGCGGCGCTGGCCGAAGAAGGGCTGGTGCGTCCCGTCCAAGGGCGCGGCACAATGATCGAGCGCAAGGAGCGGGTGAGTTATCCGATTTCAAAGCGCACGCGCTTCTCGCAAGGTCTTGGCCACCAGGTGAAGGAAATTGGCTCGCGGCTGCTCGGCCACACGGAATTGCCGGCAAGGGGCGAAGTGGCGAGCGCGCTTGCCATCAGGCCCGGTGATCCGGTGATCGAACTCAGAACCGTCAGCAGCGGCGATGGTCGACCGCTCTCGGTTTCCTCGAGCTACTATCCGGCGCATCGCTTCCCGCGCATGGCCGAAGAATTCGAACAGCTGCACTCCGTCACCAAGGCCTTCGCAGCCCACGGTCTGGATGATTATGTACGCGCCTCAACGGAGATCGTCGCCCGGCACGCTGACGCCGACGAGCTTGCGATGCTGAAGCTCTCGCCGGGCGCAATCGTGCTCGAAGCCCAGTCGATCAACGCCGATCTCGACGGCAAGCCGATCGAATATTCCCGTAGCCGCTTTGCCGCTGACCGGATGAAGCTGCGGATCGAGACTTGAGGCCATGAGGCCGCCTCTGCCGGTCGCGATGACGTCTCGCTCAACCAGAAGCGTTCCGATCCCTGTCAGGAAATAAGGCAAAGGCCGTATTTCCGACGCGTTTTTGCCGCATGACCGGAGCCTGCATCAGGACCGCGCATTCGGGAATTCTCTAAGGGGGAGAATGGCAATGGCGACGTGGCGACCCGATCCTTCCTTCTATCCATCACCGCGCATGGCGGCCAAGGCTCCAAAGGAGACGCTCGCCTACGTGGCGGCTTTCGATCCGGACCGAAGAAGGCCGGACGCGATCGCCGTCGTCGATGTGGATCCGGCGTCGCAAAGCTATTCGCAGATCGTCGGGCAGGTCGAGATGCCGAATGTCGGGGACGAGTTGCACCATTTCGGCTGGAACGCGTGCTCCTCGTGCCTGTGTCCCAACGCACCGCATCCACATGTCGAGCGTCGCTACCTGGTGGTGCCGGGCCTGCGCTCCTCCCGTCTCCATATCATCGACACCAAGCCGGACCCCCGCAATCCGAAGATCGTGCGGGTGATCGAGCCCGCGGAAATCGCCGAGAAGGCGAATTATTCGCGGTTGCACACAACCCATTGCGGACCTGAAGGCATTTACGTCAACGCGCTTGCGGATCGAGACGGCAAGGCGCCCGGCGGCATTTTCCTGCTCGACCATCAGAGCTTCGATGTGCTCGGACAGTGGGAAATGGACCGTGGGCCGCAGAAGCTCGCCTATGATTTCTGGTGGCACCTCGGCCACGACACGATGATCACCAGCGAATGGGGCACGCCCGATACTTTCGAGAACGGGCTGGTGCCGGAGGTGCTGCTTGGCTCGAAATACGGCCGCCGCCTGCATTTCTGGGACCTGCACAAACGCAAGCACGTGCAGGAGATCGACTTCGGCGAGGAACACCAGCTCGTTTTCGAACTGCGCCCGGCCCACGATCCGACCAAGGCCTACGGCTTCGTCGGCTGCGTCATCAGCCTCAAGGACCTCTCGGCGTCGATCTGGACCTGGTATCGCGACGGCGACCGATGGGCCGTGAAGAAGGTGATCGAGATTCCGGCAGAACCGGCCGATCCGGATCTGTTGCCACCGGTGCTGAAAGGCTTCAGCGCGGTCGCTCCGCTCGTCACCGACATCGACCTGTCGATGGACGATCGCTTCCTTTACGTTTCCTGCTGGGGCACCGGCGACATGATCCAGTACGACGTGTCCGACCCCTTCGCACCGAAGGAAACGGGGCGGGTCAGGATCGGCGGCATCGTTTCGCGTGCGAGCCATCCGAAGGCGAAGAACGGTGCGCTCAACGGTGGGCCGCAGATGGTGGAAATCAGCCGCGACGGCAAGCGGGTCTATTTCACCAACTCGCTCTATGGCGCCATCGACCCGCAGTTCTATCCCGAAGGCATCGACGGTTGGATGGTCAAGCTCGATGTCGCCGATGGTGGCGGGATCGCCTTCGACGAAAACTTCTTCGTCGACTGGCCAAAGGGTCATCGACCGCATCAGGTTCGCCTCGAAGGCGGCGACTGCTCGTCCGATTCCTATTGTTATCCGTGAGGAGGGAGCCGCGGTGCAGCCGGGTCACGGCGAATGACGACGGTCTGGCCATGGCTCTCGCTCGCCGGCCTCGGTGCCTTTCACGGCCTCAACCCGGCAATGGGCTGGTTGTTTGCGGTTGCGCTCGGACTTCATCGCCAGAGCAGCCGGGTCGTCTGGCTGTCCCTCGCACCCATTGCGGTTGGTCACGCGATCTCGGTCGCGACCGTGCTGGCGGTGGTCGCAGCATTCGGCTCGGTGCTGGATCCGAACACATTCAGGATCGCGGCCGCCGTGCTCATTCTGGGGGCCGCCGGCTACACCGCCATTCATGGCCATCGCCACCGCGTCCGGATCGGAATGCGGACCGGCATGGCGGGACTTGCGGTCTGGTCATTCCTGATGGCGACGAGCCATGGGGCCGGCCTGATGCTGGTGCCGGCGGTGCTCAGTCTCTGTCTTGCAGGTCACGCCGGCGAACTGGCGATGGCAAGTTCGCTGCCGGTCTCGCTCGCCGCCGTTGCAGTGCATAGCATCGCAATGCTGACGGTGACCGCGGTGCTGGCGCTCGCCGTCTTCACCTGGTTCGACCTTGCGGTCCTGCGTTCCGCCTGGATCAATTTCGACCGCCTCTGGACGCTCGCACTCGGGGCAACCGGCGTCGCACTCCTCATTCAATGATCCGCATCGCAGCCGCCAGGCTATTGCCGCTGCGATTTTACATAAGCGATATAGCCGCGGACATCGGCGGCGGGCTCCGCATAGGCGGCCCCGAGCGTTCTTTCGATGCTTGCCATGTAGGTCTTTGCCCAGTCCGGCAGGTCATAGTCGATCGCGGCCAGGAACTCGAGCGTTGCTGCGAGCCGGATATCGGCGATCGAGGGCTTGGCGCCACCGATGAACGGCTTGTCGCCAATGTAGAAAGCGCGGAATACGTCGAGCGGTTCGGCAAGGGCTGCAACCGCTGCCTTCCGGGCGATCTCCTTCGTCGCCGCATCGGCATCGCTGCAGCCGACTTCGCCCGCGTAGAGCGGAAAGTTCAGCGCCGGATAGGTTGCGCGGGCAAGGTAGGGATAGAAGGTGCCGATCAGGTAGAACATGGCGCTGTCGATCATCGCGCGTGCCTCGGGTTCCCTCGGGTAGAAGTCATCAAGCCCATGTTTGTTGCAAAGGTACTGCATGATCGCGCAGCTTTCCCAAAGCGCGCCCCTGGGCAGGTCCGCTGTCTCGATCATCGGTGTCAGATGCGACGGCGCTCGTGCCAGATATTCGGGCGAGCGCGTCTGGCCGTAGACATCGTTTTCACTAAAATCGAGCTTGGCTGCGCGCAGGAACACGCGCGCGGTCATGTTGTTGACGCTGGGCTTGATCACGTTGAGCTGGACTGCGGACATGGCATTCCTCCCGGTTGATCGTCGTTGAACTGGCGGCGGCTCGCTCGCGGCGGACACCGCCATTTGGCTACAGATCTCACCAAGCGCGACCCTATCGCGGTCCGTATGGGTTCTTCGGTTGGCGATCGAGCGACAGCGTCGGCCGAGAGCGTTCGGTCAGGGCTTCGATCGCATCGGCGAGATGGACCTCGGCGATGTTATAGTCGCCGCGTTCAGTCCTGATCCTATGCGCTTCCATCAGGACTGCGGCATGGCTGTGACTGGCCGGCGGCTCGAAGCGATAGGAGGCAAGTTCAACCAGCAGCCCAAGCGGATCTTCGAAGTAGATCGAATCCATGAAGCCGCGATCCTTGACGCCACTGTGGCGGATCTTTCGCTCGTCGAGCCGCTCCACCGCCTGGTTGAATGTCGCGCGCGAAACAGCAAAGGCGATGTGATGCACACAGCCCATGTCGGTCGGGGTGCGCTCGGGATCCGGCGTGCGGTTCTCGTCGGTGAAGACGGTGATCAGGCGGCCGTCGCCCGGATCGAAATAGAGGTGGCTTTCGCTCGCCCGGTCGAGGTTCGGTTGCTCGAAAATGAAGGGCATGCCGAGCAGCCCCTCCCAGAAATCGATCGACGTCTGACGGTCCGCCCCGACAAGCGTGATGTGGTGAACGCCTTGCGATTGCAGTTTGCGCATAGCCGGCCTCCCGGGTTCGGCGGAGAATGTGGGCCGAATGGCTCCTGGCACCGCTTTCCACCGCATGCAATTGTCGCCCGTCGCGGGCAGAAGGCAAGCGCCAATCACGGGTGGATCGGTGGGCGGCAAACGCGTTGTGGCTGGGCAATGCACAGCTTTTAGCCCACCCGACCTTCGTTCTGAGGTTGTGTCTGCCGAAGAAACCGTTTCCGACACGCGTGTTTTGATTTCCCCGGCAAACTTTCCTATCTTCCGGTTGCAGTATCCGCAGGGTGGATGGAGGACAGATGCCGGTCATGCGGCGGTCGAAGATCAGGCAGCGCCTGCTGATCATGCTTGTCACCGGTATCGGCGGCATGGCGGCGGCTGCGATTTCCTTTACTTCGGCGGTTTATGATGCAGCCAATCCGGTTCCTGTTCCGGTCATAGGTAAAGACCAGGTCGTCGACACGGGCCGTTGGCGGGTGACCATCAATGGCGCTTATATGTCGTCTCGGCCGCCAACCGGCACCAAACCGTTCGAGCCGAAGAGGTTCCTCCTTGTGGATCTCGAACTCGACAACCGGTCCGTGGCCAGCAGCAACGTCTTCATGAACCTGATCACGATCAAGGATGACGTCGCTCCGCTGCAGCCCAAGCCCACCTATTACCTGGCGAGGGACAAGTGGATCGCCAGTGCGATCAATCCGAACATGCCGGAAAAACTGGTCGCGGCCTGGGAGTGGCCAGCGGACCGCCCGGAACCGCAAACGCTTTCGCTGGCGATCGGCAAACAGATCTACAAGCCACGTGACAATCTCTACGGCGCGCCGAATTGGTTCGATGACGGCGAGGCCGCGGTCGTCGAGTTGCCGGTGACGCATGCTGTGGAGACGACGGAGCAATGATGTCGGCTTTCCGTACGCTGCTGCTTTGCGGCCTTGCAATCGCGGCGCTCTATGGGATGCGAAACAGTACCCCCGGCTACGGCGACATCACCGCGCCGATCGCCATTCGCGGTGCTGTCGGCGAGCGGGTGGAGACACGCGACTTCGCTTTCGGCGCAGCCAATGTGCATCTGGCACGACAGCTCAAGGTCGAAAGTTTTGGCCGGGTCAAGGACTTCTCCACATCCGGCATCTGGCTGGTCATCGAGGGCGCGGCCGTTTCCAAGACGGAAACGATGACGTTGATGTCTGCGGAATGGCTGGCGAGCAATGGTTTGCGCTACGCGTTGAGCCAGCGGTTCTCGACCGTGCCGGGCTATCTGCCGACGGAGCGGCTCGAACCCGGCCTGCCAAGGCCGGTGCTTCTTGCCTTCGAGCTTCCCGAGGCGGCCGTCGACCAGGGCACGCTGCTCGTCGCACGCAGTCGTGTGTCGCCGCTCGCCGAGGAACTGTCGATTGCGCTCGGCGACAAGAAGCCGGCCGAGATCAAGCCGTCCGTCACCATTGCGCGCAGCGGCAGCGGCGCGCCCTGGACACTGGCCGCGCACTGAGGGAGGCAGTCATGAGCGAGAAACGCACCTTCTGGACCTGCCTGTTCGCGTTGATCGTCGCGCTGCCGCTCGCCTTCGTTGCCCGCGCATGGGAAAGCCTTGGTGAGAGCCAATGGCTCGCCGGCGGTAGCCCGGAAGTCGTCGTTGCGGATGGAGCGGCGCAGGCCTTCGCCGGCGGGCAATGGAAGCTTATGGATATGCGACGCCTGCCGCGCACCGATGACGCACGCGTCATTCTTACCGAATTCGAGGCATCGCCGACCGATCTCGCCGCTTTGTCGAAGGGCGCCTGCCGCGTTCGACTGATCGACGACAAAGGGCGCCGCTTCGAACCGGTCACCCTGACCGAGCCGATCGTGCGAGAGATGTATCCGGAGGTGGCCGAGCGTCCGCGCTGCAGTGTCCTGGCCTTTACGGATGCCAAGGCCGGCAGCCCCGTCCGCATGGCCGAGAGCTTCATCGTTCCGGCGGAGGCGCGGGACCTTTCGCTGCGGATCGAATTTCCCGGCGCCAGTGACGAGACGCTGGTGTTCAAGTGGACGCGTAGTTGATCTCGGCCTTATCGGCCTGACGGGAAACGGCGTGTTCGAGCATCGCCGCCAGCAGGGTGATGCGCAGGGCATCGAGCACGATGCCGCCATTGAGATCGCTGGGGCTGCCGATGAAAAGGCTCACGGCATCGAAAACGAGCCGCCAGCGCGCAAGATCTCCCACGTCCAGCGTCCGTGTTGCCGCGTACCAGGCCCAGGCGCCGAGCCAGGCAATGGCATTGTAGGCGATGATAAAGGCGAAAAGTGCCGCCAGCCCCGAGCCGAGCGTCAGCTTCAGGCAGGTCCAGATCGGCGCATAGCGGGAACGATAATCGCCGATGAAGTGGTCGAGAAAATCGGCGACCCATTTGCGCAGCGTGCGGGCACGGCGCGGCTTTGGCGATGCCGGCCGGGTGCGCGGTGTTGCGCTCGAAAGCTCGTAGCCGTTGATGATGGCCGCCATGACCAGCCAGACGACCGGAAGGAGCGCATAGAAGAACAGGCCTGTGGCCTGGCTATCCCAGTCAGGTTTTCTCAATTCCACCGGCACGAAGGTCTCGGCGGCATGCGCAATGCCGGCGAAGGCGAAGCCGTTCATGCTCAGAAGCTTGCCGGCGCCTAGCCAGGTGATCACCTGGTCCTTCCAGACCGACAGGCCGTAGAGACCGATGAAGATCCAGCTTGCATCTGCGGCTACAATCAGAAGACGCCAGACGGGCGCTTCGCTCAGCTTGCTCATGCGTTTTGCGCCCCAGCGTACAAGCCAGCAGAGCGCGATCGACACGAGAACGCCGCGCGACCCCAGAATATCAAAGAAGTTGGCTTTTTCGCCGAAAGCGACGGCAGCAAGCGCTGATCGCGAATATTCGCGCACGGTATCGCCGAGAAAACCCCAGGCGGCGTAGTAGGCAAAGAACGGCAGCAGGGCGGCGGCGGTGACGGCGAGCAGCCTGCGCTCGGCCTTCGGCACCTTGCTCTCGACAGGCGCCGCAGCCGGTTGCTGCCGGAGCGCTTCGAGCGCCGGCAAGCCCGGGCGAAGGACCATGAACATCAGCACGATGACGACGAGCTTCGCCAACACGACGAGGGAGAGCGTGACCATGCCGCCGAGCGGATGCTGCATCCCGATCCAGACGGCTGCCCGCATCAGGAGATCGTGCACAATGGCGCCGCAGGCGCCGATCAGCAGGAGCTGCGGCCAGAAGCGGGCGAGAAGGCGCGCCATCAGGGCAAAGGGTCCGAACACTTCGGCGATCGACGTCATGCCGACACCATAGTTGCGTCGGCCGGTAACGACAACCGCTCGGGCGGGCGGAGAGACAATGTCCTCCGCGTCGCCCGGCGTCAGATGTTGCGGCGCTTGCCCTCGATCAGGTCGAGCACCGCGCGTGCCGCATCGAGCACGTTGGTGCCGGGGCCGAAGACCGCCGACACGCCGTTCTCCATGAGATAGTCATAGTCCTGGCGAGGGATGACACCCCCACAGATGACGATGACATCCTCGCCGCCACGCTTTTTCAGCGCTTCGGCCAATTGCGGCATCAGCGTCTTATGGCCGGCTGCGAGCGAAGAGACGCCAATGACATTGACCTTGCTCGCAAGCGCCATGTCGGCCGCTTCCTCCGGTGTCTGGAACAACGGGCCGGCAAGCACGTCGAAGCCGATGTCGCCAAAGGCCGACGCGATCACCTTGGCGCCCCGGTCGTGGCCGTCCTGGCCGAGCTTGGCGACCATGATTTTCGGCTTGCGGCCGAGTTTCGCCGAAACTTCGTCGAGGCGGCCGGAGAGCACCTCGAGTTCAGGCTCGCCCTCATAGGCCTTGCCATAGATCTTGCTGACGACCTTGGGCGTTGCGGCATGGTCACCAAAGGCGCCGCGCATCGCATCGGAGATTTCGCCGACGGTCGCGCGCGACCGCGCCGCTTCGACGGCGGCCGCCAAGAGGTTGCCTTCGCCGGTCGAGGCGACCTTTGAAACCGCGGCCAGGGTCTCTTTCACCTTTGCGCTGTCGCGCCGCCGCTTCGTCTCCTCGATGCGACGGATCTGCGCGGCGCGCACGGCGCTGTTGTCAATTTCCAGGATGTCGATCGGCTCCTCGTTGTCGAGCCGGTACTTGTTGACGCCGACGATGATTTCCTCGCCCTTGTCGACCGCGGCCTGGCGGCGGGTCGCGGCCTCTTCGATCAGTCGCTTCGGCAGGCCGGCGTTGACCGCACGGGTCATGCCGCCCATCGCCTCGACCTCTTCGATCAGCGCCCAGGCCTTTTCCGCGAGTTCATTGGTCAGGCTCTCGACATAGTAGGAGCCGGCAAGCGGATCGACGACCTTGGTGACACCGGTCTCGTGCTGCAGGATCAGCTGCGTGTTGCGGGCGATGCGCGCTGAAAACTCCGTCGGCAGTGCGATCGCCTCGTCGAAGGAGTTGGTGTGCAGCGATTGCGTGCCGCCAAGGGCGGCCGACATCGCCTCGAAAGCGGTGCGGATGATGTTGTTATAGGGATCCTGCTCCTGCAGCGAGACGCCCGAGGTCTGGCAATGGGTACGCAGCATCAGCGAAGACGGCTTCTTCGGCTCGAACTCCTTCATGATCCGGGTCCAGAGCAGCCGCGCCGCCCGAAGCTTCGCCGCTTCCATAAAGAAATTCATGCCGATGGCGAAGAAGAACGAAAGCCGCCCGGCGAACTCGTCGACGTTCAGCCCCTTGGCAAGGGCAGCCCGCACATATTCGCGCCCGTCGGCGAGCGTGAAGGCAAGCTCCTGCACCAGCGTCGCGCCGGCTTCCTGCATGTGGTAGCCGGAAATCGAGATCGAATTGAACTTCGGCATCTCCTTCGCCGTATACTCGATGATATCCGCGACGATGCGCATCGAGGGTTCCGGCGGGTAGATGTAGGTGTTGCGGACCATGAACTCCTTGAGGATGTCGTTCTGGATGGTCCCCGAGAGCTTGTCGCGCGAAACGCCCTGTTCCTCGCCGGCGACGATGAAGGAGGCGAGGATCGGAATGACCGCGCCGTTCATGGTCATCGAGACCGACATCTCGTCGAGCGGGATGCCGTCGAACAGGATTTTCATGTCCTCGACCGAGTCGATCGCAACCCCTGCCTTGCCGACATCGCCTTCGACGCGCGGATGATCGCTGTCGTAGCCCCGATGGGTCGCAAGGTCGAAGGCGACGGAAAGGCCCTTTTGTCCGGCCGCGAGATTCTTCCGATAGAAGGCGTTCGAAGCTTCGGCCGTGGAAAATCCGGCATATTGGCGGATCGTCCAGGGACGCCCGGCATACATGGTCGCGCGCGGACCACGCACGAAAGGCTCGAAGCCCGGCAGCGAATCCAAATGATCGATGCCGTCGAGGTCGCCGGCCGTATAGAGCGGCTTCACCGCAATGCCCTCGGGCGTCTGCCAGGTGAGGCTTTCCGGCGCTGCCTTCAGTTCACGCTCGGCGAGCGTTTCCCAGTCCTTGGTGGTCTTTTCGGTCATCGGATGTTCTCCTGGATGATGGCGTCGACAGCCGTCGCCATCATTCGAATTCCATGATCAGTTCGTCGACCGCGAGGCTGGCGCCGGCGGCGACCGCCACGCGCTTGACCACGGCCTTCTTTTCGGCGCGCAGAATGTTTTCCATCTTCATCGCTTCGACCACGGCAAGAGCCTGCCCGGCCTCGACGGTGTCGCCGGCCTTGACCGTGACCGAGGTGATGACACCCGGCATCGGGCAGAGCAGCATGCGCGACGTGTCCGGGGGCAGCTTTTTCGGCATCAGCCGCGCCAGCTCCGCAACCCGCGGGCTTCTGACGTGGGCAATGGTGTCGATGCCGCGCCAGCGGAGCCGGATGGCGGTTCCAACCCGATCGACTTTGACGCTCAAGGGCTCATTGTCGATGTTGAAGGTGGCAAGGGTGCGGCCGGGAGCCCAGTCACCGGCGATCGTAACCGAGGCGCCGTCGGCAAATCGGACATAGGCACCATCGGCAGACGCGCCGGCGGTGACTGCGAAGTTGTGATCGCCGAGGCTGACCACCCAGTCGTGACCGACGATGCGACGGTGATTGCCGATCGTGCCGGAGATCTGGCTGGCGCGCTCCTGCAGCACCTGATTGATCGATACGGCGACGGCTGCGATCTTGCGAAGCGACTGCTCGTCGGCCGCAACGCCGTGGAAGCCGTCGGCGAATTCCTCGGCGATATAGGCCGTGGTCAGCCGGCCCTCTCGGAACCGCTGCTGCTGCATGACGGCTGCAAGGAACGGCAGGTTGTGACCGATGCCTTCCACCTCGAACTGATCGAGCGCATCGGCCATGGCATCGACTGCCGTCTTGCGATCCGGCCCCCAGGTGCAGAGCTTGGCGATCATCGGGTCGTAATACATCGAGATCTCGCCGCCCTCGAAGACGCCGGTATCGTTGCGTGTCACCGTGCCATCTTCGCGTCTGCCCTCGACCGGGGGACGATAGCGCGTCAGCCGACCGATCGACGGCAGGAAATTGCGGTAGGGGTCTTCCGCATAGAGCCGGCTTTCGATCGCCCAGCCATTGAGCTTTACGTCGTCCTGGCCGAAGGCCAGTTTTTCGCCGCTCGCAACACGGATCATCTGCTCGACGAGATCGAGCCCGGTGATGAGCTCGGTCACCGGATGCTCCACCTGCAGGCGGGTGTTCATTTCGAGGAAGTAGAAATTGCGCTTGCCGTCGACGATGAACTCGACGGTACCGGCCGAATGATAGCCGACGGCCTTGGAGAGCGCGACCGCCTGTTCGCCCATGGCCTTGCGGGTCTCGGCATCAAGGAAGGGCGAGGGGGCTTCTTCGATGACCTTCTGGTTGCGTCGCTGGATCGAGCATTCGCGTTCGCCCAGGTAAAGCGTATTGCCGTGCTTGTCACCGAGCACCTGGATTTCGATATGGCGTGGCTCGGTCACGAATTTCTCAATGAAGATGCGGTCATCGCCAAAGGCGTTCTTCGCTTCGTTCTTCGACGACTGGAAGCCTTCGCGTGCCTCCTGGTCGTTCCAGGCGATGCGCATGCCCTTGCCGCCGCCACCGGCCGAAGCCTTGATCATGACGGGATAGCCGATCGAACCGGCGATCCGAACCGCCTCGTCGGCATCCTCGATCAGACCCATATGGCCCGGAACCGTGGAGACACCCGCTTCGGCCGCGAGCTTCTTCGAGGTGATCTTGTCGCCCATCGCCTGGATGGCTCCAACCGGAGGGCCGATGAAGGCAACGCCTTCCTTTTCCAGGGCTTGCGCAAAGGCGGCATTTTCCGAAAGGAAGCCATAGCCCGGATGAACGGCATCGGCGCCGGTCTTGCGGATCGCATCGATAATTTTGTCGATGACGATATAGGACTGCGCCGAGGGCGAGGGGCCGATATGCACCGCCTCATCCGCCATGCGCACATGCATCGCGTCGCGATCGGCGTCGGAATAGACCGCGACCGTCGCGATGCCGAGCTTCTTCGCAGTCTTGATGACGCGGCAGGCGATTTCACCACGGTTGGCGATGAGGATTTTCTTGAACATCTTGTTTCTCTTTCAAATCCAGACTGCGCGTCAGCGTTTGAACTTGCGGCGATAGGGCAGAAGCGCGATCGAGGATGCTGCAGCAGCACCTCCAAAGAGCAACGCGAAAGGCACGACGACCATAAGGGTTGCGAGCACCGGGCTCGTCGAGCGGATGATGTGCGTGCCGACCGCGCCGATATTGAGCCAGATCAGCACGCCGGCCGTTATGGCCCCGATCGCAACGCCGATCAGCGCGTTGACGGTCATGTAGCGCAGCATCTGCCAGTGGTCGCGTCGGGCCTCTTCCGGTGTCATTACGCGTTCCGGCTCCCGTTCCATCGTCGCCTCCATCAGAGCGGGATCGTGTCGTGCTTGCGCCAGCGGACATCGACCTGCTTGTTGCGCAAGGATGCGAAGGCACGAGCGATGCGGCGACGCGACGAATGCGGCATGATCACTTCGTCGATGAAGCCACGCTCGGCGGCGACGAACGGATTGGCGAAGCGCTCCTCGTATTCTTTGGTGCGCGCGGCAATCTTCTCGGCATCGCCGAGTTCCGAGCGGTAGAGGATCTCGGTTGCGCCCTTGGCGCCCATCACGGCGATCTCGGCGGTCGGCCAGGCATAGTTGACGTCGGCGCCGATGTGCTTGGAGGCCATGACGTCGTAGGCGCCCCCATAGGCCTTACGGGTGATCAGCGTCACCATTGGCACGGTCGCTTGGCTATAGGCGAAGAGCAGCTTGGCGCCGTGCTTGATGACGCCGCCATACTCCTGCGCGGTGCCAGGCAGGAAGCCGGGCACGTCGACCAACGTCAGGAGCGGGATTGAGAAGGCGTCGCAGAAGCGTACGAAACGCGCGGCCTTGCGCGAGCTGTCGATATCGAGGCAGCCGGCAAGCACCATCGGCTGGTTGGCGACGACGCCGACTGTCTGGCCCTCCATGCGGATGAAGCCGGTGATGATGTTGCGGGCAAAGCTCTGCTGCAGCTCGAAGAAATCACCTTCGTCGGCGAGCGCAAGGATCAGTTCCTTCATGTCGTAGGGCTTGGTGGCGCTATCGGGGATCAGGCTGTCCAAACGCATTTCGAGCCGCGCCGGGTCGTCGTGGAAGGGACGGACCGGCGGTTTCTCTCGGTTGTTGAGCGGCAGGAAATCGAAGAGCAGGCGCACGTGCTCAAGCGTTTCGATGTCGTTCTCGTAGGCTGCGTCGGCGACGGAGGACTTTTTCGTGTGCGTGCCCGCACCGCCGAGTTCTTCGGCCGTGACGATCTCGTTGGTCACGGTCTTTACGACGTCGGGCCCGGTCACGAACATGTAGGACGAGTCACGCACCATGAAGATGAAGTCGGTCATGGCCGGCGAATAGACGGCGCCGCCGGCGCAGGGCCCCATGATGACCGAAATCTGCGGGATGACGCCCGAGGCTTCGGCATTGCGGCGGAAGACCTCGGCATAGCCGGCAAGGGAAGCCACGCCTTCCTGGATGCGGGCGCCGCCCGAGTCGTTGAGGCCGATGACCGGCGCGCCGTTGCGAACAGCCATATCCATGATCTTGCAGATCTTCTGCGCATGCGTTTCCGACAGCGAACCGCCGAGCACCGTAAAGTCCTGGGAGAAGACATAGACCTGGCGGCCATTGATTGTGCCCCAGCCGGTGACGACGCCGTCGCCCGCGACCTTCTGGCCTTCCATCCCGAAGTCGACGCAGCGGTGCGTGACGTACATGTCGTATTCTTCGAAGGAGCCTTCATCGAGCAGCACCTCGATGCGTTCGCGCGCCGTCAGCTTGCCTTTGCCGTGCTGGGCATCGATCCGCCGCTGGCCGCCGCCGGCTCTTGCTTCCGCCCTGCGGGCTTCGACCTGTTCTAGTATGGCGCGCATGGTGCCCTCCCGATTTTTTGATGCCCGGCTTTTTCAACGATTGTGCAGAGGCGCTTCGAGCTTCGCAATAGCGTCGAAGACGGCATGGAAAAACGTCTCTTCATGTGCAAATGTGAAATAGAGTATTTTGTGAAACGTAAATTGCAAAGTTGCAAACATGGCGATCGGCAAGCTCTACATCGGCCGCAAGGTCAGGGAATTGCGGGAAGCGAACAAGGCGACGCAAGGTCAGTTCGCTGAACGCATCGGTATTTCCACCAGCTATCTCAACCAGATCGAAAACAACCAGCGGCCGGTTTCGGCGGCGGTGCTTTTGGCGCTCGCCGAAAAATTCCAGATCGACATCGCCGAGCTTTCGACCGGGGAGGGCGATCGCCTGCTTTCGGCGCTCTCCGAAGCGCTCAGCGACCCCCTGTTCGAGACCTATTCGGCGAGCCTGCAGGAGCTGAAGCTCGTTGCCCAGAACGCGCCAGGCCTGGCGCATGCACTGATCACCTGCCACCAGGCCTACCGCCGCAACAGCGAACAGCTTGCGAGCATCGACGACACCATCGGCCGCGGCGGCCCCTTCGTCGAAACGACGCCCTATGAGGAAGTGCGCGACTTCTTCCATTTCGTCGACAACTACATCCACGAGATTGATATACTCGCGGAGCGGCTGGCGAGCGAACTCGGGCTCGGCGAAGGCGACAATCATGCAGCGCTTGCAAGCTATCTGGAGCAACGACATGGCGTCCGTGTTGTGCGCGGTGCTGCCGGCGACGAGGCGATCCGTCGCTTCGATCCGCGTGCCCGTATCCTGACGCTCAATCCTTACGCGCCGCCGGCGACGCGCGACTTTCAGATCGCCCTGCAGATCGCCCAGCTTCATGCCCGCGAGGAGATCGACCGGGTGGCCGGCAGCGCCGGTTTCCGCACCGAAGAGGCCTATGAGATCTGCCGCATCGGCCTGCAGAACTATTTCGCCGGTGCGCTCATCTTGCCCTATCAGGCGTTCTCAAAGGCCGCCCGCGACTTGCGGCACGATATCGAGCTGCTCGCCGCCCGTTTCGGCGCCTCGCTGGAGCAGGTCTGTCATCGTCTTTCGACCTTGCAACGGCCGGGACAGAAGGGCATTCCGATCTTCTTTGCCCGCATCGACCGTGCCGGCAACATCACCAAGCGCCACAGCGCCGCGAAGCTGCAATTCGCCCGCTTCGGTGCCGCCTGTCCCCTCTGGAACGTGCACCAGGCCTTCGAGACTCCGGGCAGGATCATCCGGCAACTCGCCGAAACGCCTGACGGCGTGCGCTACCTGTGTCTCGCCACCCAGATCACCAAGGGTGGAGGCGGTTTCCGCGCCGCGCAGCCGCGTTATGCGCTGGCACTCGGCTGCGAGATCTCCTACGCCGATGCTTTCGTCTATGCCGACGACATGGATCTCGGCAACCGCGCCGCCTTCGATCCGATCGGCATTTCCTGTCGCATCTGCGAGCGCACGAAATGCGCCAGCCGCGCCGTACCGCCATTGAAGCGTCGCCTGATTGTGGATCATGACTTACGCGGCGCTCTGCCGTATCGTCTAAGTGAGAACTGATTGGGCTTGTCTGTTCATTTTTGAACAGACCCTGTGAGAAGTTGCATATGGGCCTGCCGGAGGTTTGGTGTAACTAGGCCCTAATTGCTCGACTATGCGGTCAGGGAGGACATGCATATGGATTTTCGCCTGTCGGAGGAACAGGAGGCCATTCGTCAGATGGCGCTCGATTTCGCCCGCGACGAGATTGCCCCTCACGCGATCGACTGGGATCAGCAGAAGCATTTTCCGGTCGACACGTTGCGCGGCGCCGCCGCACTCGGCATGGCCGGCATCTACGTCCGTGACGATGTCGGCGGCACGGGCCTGACCCGGCTAGACGCTGCGATCATCATCGAGGCGTTGGCGACCGGCTGCCCCGCCGTCGCCTCCTTCATGTCGATCCACAATATGTGCGCCGGCATGATCGACCGTTATGGCACCGACGAGCAGCGCCAGCGGCTGCTGCCCAAGCTTTTGACTATGGACGTGCTCGCGAGCTACTGCCTGACCGAGCCCGGTTCCGGTTCGGATGCGGCGGCGCTGAAGACAAAGGCGGTCAAGGAAGGCGACAGCTATGTGCTGACCGGCCAGAAACAGTTCATCTCCGGCGCCGGTGAATCCGGCCTCTATGTGATCATGGCGCGCACCGGCGAAGACGGCCCCAAGGGGATCTCGACCTTCATCGTCGAGAAGGATGCGCCGGGCCTGACCTTCGGCGCCAACGAGAAGAAGATGGGCTGGCACGTGCAGCCGACCCGCGCCGTCATGCTCGACGGCGTGCGCGTACCCGCTGAAAATCGCCTCGGCGGCGAAGGCGACGGCTTCAAGATCGCCATGGGCGGGCTCGATGGCGGTCGCTTGAACATCGCCGCCGCGTCGCTCGGCGGTGCTCAATCGGCCTTCGAAAGGGCGCTGGCCTACGTTCAGGAGCGGCGCGCCTTTGGCAAGGCGATCGGCGAATTCCAGGCGCTACAGTTCCGTCTCGCCGACATGGCGACCGATCTCGAAATCGCCCGCACTTTCCTTTGGCGTGCCGCTTCGGCGCTCGATGCGGGCGACCCGGAAGCGACGAAGCTCTGCGCCATGGCCAAGCGCTTCGTCACCGACCGCTGCTTCGCCGTCGCCAACGACGCGCTGCAGCTTCATGGCGGCTATGGCTATCTCGCCGATTATGGCGTCGAGAAGATTGTCAGGGACCTTCGGGTGCACCAGATCCTGGAAGGCACCAACGAGATCATGCGCCTCATCGTGGCGCGTTCGCTTATCGGCCGGAAATAGGCCAGAAACGGGAAAGACCGCTCATGGAAATGCAGACGCCAGCACCGGAAGTGATCGTCGAGCGCCAGGGCGCGGTCGGCCGGATCCGGTTGAACCGCACGCGCGCGCTGAACAGCCTCAACGTGCCGATGATCCGGTTAATCGCGGCGGCCCTGACCGAATTCGAGAACGATCCGGCGGTCGCTGCCGTGCTTGTCACCGGCGAGGGCGAGCGCGGGCTTTGCGCCGGCGGTGATATCCGAATGATCTATGAGAGCGGCCGCGAGCGCCCGGAGGAGGGCGCCCAGTTCTGGCGCGAGGAGTTCGTCGTCAACAGCCGCATCTCCGGCTACCGCAA